>CAWITH010000028.1:0-117120 GCA_963838935.1 uncultured Acidobacteriaceae bacterium | reverse complement strand
AAGAGTGAGGCTAGAACAGTTAGAAAATCAGCTTCAGTCCCAATTGTATCTCGCGTGGGCCACCCGTTCCCAGAATTGGATTCACAGCCGCCACATCTGGCGTGGAGTTTTCAGCGCCGAATGCCCCTCCCGAAGGATCGTTGGTGGCATTCAGGCTGGGATTTGCAAAGTTCGGGCGGTTCAAAACGTTGAAGAATTCCGCCCGGAACTGGGCCGTCAAACGTTCCTTGAACTTGAAGTTCTTAAACACCGACAAGTCCCAATCGCGGAAGCCAGAGTCCCGGAAGATATTGCGGCCCATGGTCCCGAAGGTGCCAGGGGCGGGTGCAAGCATGGCTGAATTACCCTCCGAGTAGCAACCTGCCTTCAGAGTAGCCGTCGGCATGGCAGCAGCCGCCTGTGTACAAACGGCGGGCATGTTGGCACTGCCAAACGCGTAGAAGGGAATTGCGTTGACGTTCGCGGTAAAGTCGCTCGGGTTGCCGAAGAGTTCCCAGCGGTCCGAGAACTCGCCCGTCTGGCTGAAGTTATCGGTTGCATCCGTGACCTCCCAGGGTAACCCGCTCTGGAGAGTCACCAGCGAATTGAGCGACCAGCCCTCCAGAATTTGTCCATAGCCTTTTCTCCCGGGAATGTCATAGGTCAGCGATATGGTGAAGTGGTGACGAATATCGAAATCCGAGTTGCCGTAGTCCGCGTAAGGCGCAAAGCTGTTTTGCGGAAGCTTCCCGGAGAAGTAGTGGGACATGTCGTCCAGAGCATGGCTATATGTGTAACCGAGGAGCACAGAAAGACTGTGGTAGTTCCGCTCCGTCAGCGTGGCCTGCAGGGCGTTGTAATTGGAGGTATCTATGTTCGTCAAATAGTTGATGAAACCCAGGTAGGGACAGGCTGAATAATACGGACGAGCCACTTGCAGGCAATTCGCCGCTTTGAGCGCGGCGCCCGTCAACGAACAGCCAACGGTTGAGTCCGCTCCCGGCTGCGCCTGATTGATGTCTATAAGACCCGGCAAGTCTTTGCTGTGATTGCCGACGTAGGACACTTCCGCGGAGAGATTGGACATGAAGGAATGCTGGACGCCCAAATTCCACGTGCTAATGATAGGGTTTCGGAAGTTTGTATTCGGCACGAGTATGCTGCAAGGGCTAGGATTCGTTCCAATACCATTGCCGCATTCAAATGACTTTCCGCTTGTGGACACGGCAGGAATATAGGCCCGCCCGGAGCAGGAACCCAGTCGAGGGCCGCGGGGCTAAACGTAACCGCAGCCGAGGCGATACTACCCCCTTGCAACGCTGGGCTCACCACTCCGGTTGGCGATACGACGGAAAAGCCTGTGGGCACAGCGTTGAAGCCTGTGGTACTCGCATTGGTCACGCCTACTTGGCCGATCAACGCACTCAGGACTATATTCTCGTAGTAAATCCCGTAGCCCGCCCGAACGACGGTCTTGCCCTTCCCGCCGACGTCCCAGGCCACACCGAGACGCGGGCTGACATTCTTATGGTCGCCGTTATAGACGGCGTTGCCGTTGACCGCGTTGACGCCCGCCTGCTGAAACCCGGTCGAGGGCGTCCAATTGCCAATCAGATTATTGGCATCGGTAACCGGGGCGTCATATTCGTAACGCAGGCCCAGGTTCACGGTCACGTGCGAAGTGAGGCGCCAAACATCCTCGGCAAATCCTGAGTACAGCCACTGTTTCATGTCTCGAGCTTGGGAGCCCACCAAAAGCTTTCCATTGGTGGGGACCCCAGCCAAAAACGCCTCGAGACCGGTTCCACCAGTCGGAAGGGTAGCAGAGATGGGAAGGGCGCCCGCGTTGAAGGCGAAGGTACCCCTGCCTTTGGAATATGTGGCATTGTCCGCGCTGAAGGTGAATATCTCAGCGCCAAACTTGAAGGCGTGCTTGCCGTGAAGGTAGGAAACCTGATCCACAAGATCGTAATCGTTGGTCGGCCCATGTTCGTTCGGCCAATTGCTGCCGCCGCCTAAGGCCGTGAGGCCCGCAACGGTGATATTAGGAAGGCCAAATAAGAGTGGATTGGTGATGCCCGTGTTCAGGCCGTAAGTAGCCGGGTTTACGGTGTGGTGGGTCAGTGCGTGATCTCGTAGTGCTTGAGCTTGTCGTAGAGCGTCGAGCGATCAATGCCCAGGGCAGCGGACGCCTCTTTGACGTTGCCGTGTTTCCGCTCCAGTGCGGCAATGATGGCCTTGCGTTCGAGTTCGTCGAGAGAAACATCGGGGACTTCCCAATTCTGCGACGCCCCGGGACTCCTCTGGAGCCAGGAGAAATCCTGCTCGTCGAGCATGCCGTTGCGACAGGTCACAATGGCGCGCTCGATTACGTTTTCCAACTCACGCACATTGCCCGGCCAATCGTAGGCAATCAGCAGCTTCAAGGCTGCCGCGGAAACGCCGCTGATATCTTTGCCCAGTTCGCAAGAGATGCGCTGCACGAAGTGTTCCGCCAACAGGGGAATATCCTCGCGCCGTTCGCGCAGCGGTGGAATGCGAATCTCGATCACGTTGAGGCGATAGTACAAATCCTCGCGGAACCTCCCCTGCTTGACCTCGTCGGCGAGGTTCTTGTTGGTGGCGGCAATGATCCGCACATCGACCTCTACTTCTTCATTGCCTCCGACCCGGTAGAAGCGGCGCTCCTGCAAAACCCTCAGGAGGTCGGCCTGCAGTTTGGGTGAGATGTCGCCGATTTCATCGAGGAGGATGGTGCCTCCGTCGGCCAGTTCAAACTTGCCTTTCGCTTGCGCGTTGGCGCCGGTGAAGGCGCCTTTTTCATAGCCGAACAACTCACTCTCCAGCAAGGTTTCGGTCAGCGCGGCGCAGCTCACGGTAATGAATGGCTTGGCGGCGCGGTCGCCGGAGAAGTGGATGGCTCGCGCCACCAGTTCCTTGCCCGTACCGCTTTCGCCGCGGATCAGCACCGTGCTGCGCAGGCTGGCGATGTCGTGCGTCAAGGCCAGAATCTCTTCCATGCGCGGATTCTTGGTGATGATGTCGTGGTGGCGGTATTGGCGGCTGATCTTCTTGCGCAGAATCGCATTCTCGCTCTGTAACTTCTTGAGCTTCAGGATGCGCGAGACCAGCATCGAGATTTCCTGCGGATTGCAGGGTTTGACGATGTATTCCTGCGCGCCTTCTTTCATGGCCTGAATGGCGGTATCGACGGTGGCGTAGGCGGTGATAATAATGACGGACGCTTCCGGCCGAATGCGGTGGATCTCCATCATGGTCTCGATGCCATCCATGCCGCCGGGCATTTTCAGATCGACGAAGCAGATGACGTAATCCGTCGATTTGGCGAGTTCCAGCGCCTTCTGTCCATTGGACGCGGTGTCGACCTGGTAGCCATCTTCGCGCAACCAGGCAGCCATCGATTCACACATCACGTCTTCATCGTCCACCACCAGGATTACCCAACTCTTCTTCATACTCCTCCTAGCGAAGTAAAGCGCTCGACCAACCGCGTGCCGCAACGCGCGCAGTATTGTTCTTCTTTGCCATCGACCAACTCGATGTGGGTGGCAAGGCTCATGGCACACTTCGGCTCCGAACAATGGGCAAGTCCGAAGGTGTGTCCCAACTCGTGCAGTACCTCCTTGACGGTGCGCTCGCGGAGCAGGCTTTCATCCGCGGGAAGGCCGTAGAACTCCTGGTGCAGGCGGCAGAGCGAGACCACGGCGATGGGACCATCAAGGTTCGCCTGCCCAAACAGAAAAGTGAGCATCGGAATCGACAGGTCCACGTCGGTGACGCCGAGAATCCGGGTGGCATCGGGCGGAGCATATTGAGCCAGCATCTTCATGATCTCCACCGACTGGTATTGCCCTCGCTTTCTGTCATAGGCGGCTTCCGGAAGCGATAAAGGAGGCAAGCGCCGAAGGGGAAGCGGAAACCACTCGGCGGCTGCGCTTTCGATCCATTCCAACGCGTCTTTCGGGCACGCTCCCGATGGCCACGAGACATAGAGCATTCACACGCCATGTACCTGCACTTCTCTTTGCTCGGCACTGCCGCTTCGCAGCTTCAGCGGAAGGGTGACGGTGAAGGTTGTGCCTTCATTCCGCTTGCTGGTTACCTCGACTTCACCTTCGTGAGCCTTCACGATCCCGTACAGCACGGCCAGCCCCAGGCCGACTCCCTTGCCATCGGCCTTGGTGGTGAAGAAAGGATCGAAGATCTTGTGCAGGTTTTCCGGAGCGATGCCTTCGCCGGTATCCTGAACGCAGAGCTCCACGTTGCTTCCACCATCGACCAGGCGGGTGCGGATGGTCAGTTTGCCACCACCCTGCGACTGCATGGCCTGAGCGCCGTTCAAGACGAGATTCAGAATCACCTGCTGCATTTGCGATGCGTCGCACTCGACCGGCGGGAGATCGTCCTGCAATTCCAGAACAACTTCGGCGTTGATCAGCTTGAGTTTGTGTCCTGCCAGACCGAGTGTGGTCCGAACCAGCTTATTCAGATCCGCGGGTGCCCGCTGCGGCTTGGAGCGGCGCGAAAATGCCAGCAAGTCCGACACAATGCGTCCGACGCGGGCAGTTTCTGACGAGATTAAGCTGAGATACTTGCGGAATTCAGCTTCGCGTCCCGGCGGGTACGCGCCGTTGGCCATCAGGCGCTCCAGCAGCATGGAGAGGTTGAGCACGCCAGAAACCGGATTATTGATCTCGTGAGCCACGCTGGCCGACGAGCTGACCAAGGGTTGCCAGGCGATCGGCTTGGATGAGCTTGCGTTGGGCAGTTTGCAGTTGCTGGGTGCGCTCTTCCACCTTGCTCTCCAGCGTCTGCTGCATCTCGTTCAACTCGGCGACGGCTAATTTCAAGCGCTCGCGCATCAGGTTGAACGAGTCCACCAGGTCATCGATTTCCTGGCTTCGGCGGGTGGCTCGGATAGGCCGGTCCAGTTCCATGGCGCTCACGGCTTTTGTGCCTTCGATCAGCCGTTGAATCGGGTTGGCGACAAAACGCCGCGTGAAGAGGATGACGAAGGCCGCTCCGATTAATACTTCAAGCGAGGTCGAAATGACGGCCTGCAGCATCATGGCCCGCGTTTGTCTCTGGACAGGATCCAATCGCAGAGCGATATCCACAATGCCGAGCACCTTGGTAGATGCGCTGTGCGCATGGCAACTGGCGTTGCTGCACGAAGGCTCGTTGTAGATGGGCGTCACCATATTGATGGTCTTGATGCCGTCCGGCGAAGTGGCATAACGAACGCGCGCGTCTTCGGTGGGTTTGTCCCGAGCTGGCTGTTTACTGTGACAACTAATGCAGACTTCGTTGGATGAACTGCTGGGGCTAAGGCTCGGATGCTCTCGCACGTCGGTCGAGAACATCAGCCGGCCCTCGCGGTTGAACATGCGGATGCGGTCGACGCCTTGTTTGTCGGCAATCATGCGCATGATCTCGTAGGCGGCCTTGCGGTCGTCGTCGAGCATGGCATGCCAGGCTGCGCCGGTAATGCTGCGCGAAAGCTGATCCGCGCCCAGGATCATGGTCTCGACTAAACGTTGCTTCTGAGAGCGGTAGTTGAAGTATCCACTGACACAACTGATGGCAACGATCAGTACGGTAAGCGAAAGAATCAGCTTTGGGCCAAGTTTGCGAGGCATTTGGGCCCTTAACACCGGGATTCCCCTAAGTCAAAGATACGCAGGGGAATGGGGGCCTTGCAGTGATTCTCACCGCGTCCACAGGTGATCTTGGTCACAGGGATGACCTAACCCCGTTAGCCTGGCGCGTACCTCCAGACCCCGCCAGCGGGTTAAGCGCTGAGGGATCCTGCTCGGCATGATTTGCTTGCAGAAGGCGCGAACCCTACGTAGTCAATTGGACGCGAACATTAACCTGTCTTTAACCTGGCATTCACAACGCTTTCACAACCCATTCCTAGAATCGCTGCTTACCACGCAACCAAACAAAGTATTTGCAAGGGAAAGCTATCTTCCCCCAGATCAGGAGGCCTATGCGACCCCGCCATTCCTCTCCCTTAAGCTCACTCTTTGCTCTCGTCCAAACCTCTCTTCTGGCCTTGTTTTTCCTGACGATCGCCTGCGCCGGAGCATCGGCGCAGATTGATCGCGCCGAACTCGAAGGCACGGTGAAGGATCCATCGGGCGCTTCCATCTCCGGGGCCAGCGTGAAAATCCTGGCGGTGGACACGGGTCTCACCGCCGAGCAGCCATCCAACACTGTCGGCTACTACCGCTTCCCGGGCCTGGCGGTCGGCCGCTACTCGGTGACGGCTTCGAGCAGCGGCTTCAAGACTACCGTGATTCAGAATGTCATTTTGGAAGTGGGACAGACTCGCACTCTCGACATCAAGCTTCCGGTTGGGGCGACAACAGAAAAGGTTGAGGTCAACGCCCCCGACGAACCTTCCAACCGCACTTCGGCCGAAGTTGGGACCGTGATTCGTCCGGATCAAATTGCGGATCTCGCGAACAACGGGCGCGATTGGACCACCTTGTCGTTGCTGGCGCCCTTTGCCCAGGATGATGGCGGAGGCGATCAGAGAACGATCCGTTTCGCCGGGCGCGCGCGTGACGACAACAATTTTTCGATCGACGGAGTTGACGCGGGCGGCATCCAGGAGCAGGCGCAAAAGTCGACGACGCGCCTGCAAATCTCTGAGGACGCGGTCGAAGAGTACCGCGTCAGCAGCGCGCTATATGACGTGGAATATGGAACGCAAGCGGGCGGCCAGATCGACGCCGAAACCAAATCCGGCACCAACAATCTCCACGGCACGGTCTTTGGTTATCTCAGAAATTCATATTTCGACGCGCGCAGTTTCCTTGATTTCGACGTAAACGGCAACGCCGCAATCGCCCCATTCCGGATGGGCCAATATGGGATGTCGCTCGGCGGGCCGATCGTAAAGGACAAGACATTCTTCTTCATCAACTACGAAGGAATCCGGCAGTTGCAGTTCAATGGGCAGCAGATGACTGTGCCCGCCGGAATTTGCTGCGCCAATTTTCCGACCGGTGAACCGCAAGGTATCACCGAGCCCTATCAGCAGTATGTGTTGGATCAGGCGCAGAGCCTTGGCATCGGGCCAACGATGTGCCAGATCATGCAGGCGTTCCCTTGGCGCACCTCGGTTGGGACGATCGATGGTTGCGCGCCGCACTTCGCTATTCCCGATGGAGCTTTCCAGTGGCAAGGCACTGCCGCCACAAATCCGAATCCCAACGTGGACCTTCTCACGGTCGGCAGGCAAACGATCATCCACGAAGATACCTGGCTGGTACGGATTGACCACAAGATCAGCGAGAACACCCTCCTTTATGGTCGCGCACAGCGCGACATCAGCATTTGGTACGCTCCGGCTAACGGGTCGGCCGTTCCCGGCGACAACCAGGCAACCATCAATCATCCTGCAAATTACATGTTGGCGCTGCAGCACACCTTCAGTCCCACCTTATTGAACGAGGCGAAGCTCTATATCAATCGCTCACCATTTCACAACCCAGGCGGAAGCGCGCTGCCGTATAGCGTTTCAAGCAACAGTTTTGCCACACTCGACAACACGAGCGCCGATATCGAGGTGGGCACAACCTACGGCGTTGTTGACAACCTGACCTGGGTCCACGGGCGCCACGCGTTCAAGGCCGGCATGGAAATTCGCCGTGTCCGCCTCAATCAGGGGCAAACCTCGAACAACGCGCTCAGCTTCAGCGACGACTACTCCATCTCGCAGGGTAACCTGAACGGCAGCCCCGCCATCGGCTACGACGCCCCATGGTGCTGCCATCGGCTGCGGCGCACCTTCTACATGCCGTATTTTCAGGATGAATTTAAGGTCACGCCAACCTTTACATTCACCGCGGGGATTCGCTGGGACTACTACGGCATTGCCAATGAGGCCACCAACCGGACCACGGTGTTTGACCTGAATCAATTCCACGGCGTGTGCCTCGGTTCCGGCTCCTACAATGTCGCGCCCAGTCCGGGCCCAATCAATACTGCGCCCTGTCCGAGAGATCCAGACCTCTACAACCCAAACTACAAAAATTTCGACCCGAGACTTTCCTTCGCCTGGGCGCCTGCGGCACTCCACGGAAAGACTGTGGTCCGTGCCGGCTTCGGCATCTATCATGGCGCCGCCCAGAACGACGACCTGAACGCCGGGTTGGAGAGTGACGAGGTACGCTACCAGGTCGGTGCGGCGACAACCATAACGTCTGCATTAGCGCAACAGGATCCGGACTTTTCCGGGATACCCGGTACCTCGAAGGTTGGGGAGCATCCTCGCGCGCTGCAGCGCCAGGGACGCCGCGACTTGTACGCGGAAAACTGGGGCCTCACGGTTGAGCATCAGTTGCCCGCCAATTTCACGGCTTCCGCCCAGTATCTCGGCAGTCGCGGAGTGAGATTGTTCTCACGCGGTGGCGTTGACTTGTGCACGGAGCCCGTCACATATAACCCCCTGGACAACGATTGCATACGCCCCCTCGACGCCTACTATCCGGCTGGAAATCCATTCGGCTCGGTCGACATCAAACGCGATATCGGCTCCAGCACCTACCACGCACTGGGCCTCTCCCTGGAGCGACGTATGACCAAGGGCTTCTCTTTTCAGTCCCGCTACACCTGGTCGCACTCCATCAACGACGGTTCGGTCGGAGGCGGAGAATCCAATGGCCCCGAGAATGTCAATTGCCTGGAATGCGACAAAGGTCCCAGTATTTATGATATTCGCCACAATGTCACGGTAAACACCGTCTATGAACTCCCCTTCGGTCCTGGCAAGCAATACATGAGCGGTGGCGGCGCACTGGGAAAAATCATCGGCGGTTGGAGCCTGAGCAGCATTGGTCTGTGGCACACGGGCCACCCGTTGACCGTCAATATGGACCTGAGCGGCACGATCGATACGACTAATCCCATCTGGGCGAACAATCAATTCGGCATAAACAATCTTACTTATGTTTACTTGCTTCCCGACGGCAACGACCAAACCACCCAGCGGCCCGACATCGTTCCGGGTGTCCCGTTGACCTTGTCTCACGCAGGTCTTAATTCGCCGCTGGTCAACGCAGCCGCGTTCGAGGCACCGCCCGTGGATCCGAATACTGGGAACTTCACGCGGTACGGGAACGAGCCGAACGGCGCCATCCGCGCCCCGCACGTTTGGCAGATTGACCTCGCGCTGACGAAGGAAACAAAACTGACGGAGCGAGTAGCGATGGAGTTCGCTGTGCAAGCGTTCAATATTTTCAATCACGTGCAGCTAGCCGATCCTTTGGATCTTACCGTGTCCTACGCCCCCACCCAATCGAATCTCCAGAACCTGACAACCAAAAGCGATTTCGGCCTCATCAACTCGTCGGTAAACTTTAATAGCAACAACGACAATGCCGCCCCCGGAAACACGGGAACCGGCACGCCGCGCCAGCTGCAGTTCATGGTTCGGTTCACGTTCTAGTGTGCTGCGGGCGGGCTCGTGGGAGCCCGCCTGATCCATCCCTGTTTTGGTTGAGACAATACAGATAAGATCTACATTTCGATGTAACATCTCTCCCGAGGAGCCCATGAAGACCTTTTCCATTCTTGTCTTATCGCTCAGTCTTTTTGCCGCAGCCGCTCAGGCAGCCGACACCTATCGCATCGTCAAGAAAATCCCCATTGCCGGCCAAGGCAGCTGGGACTATCTCGCTGTCGATGAGGCTGCTCGCCGCCTGTATGTTTCTCACGGAACACAAGTCGAGGTGATTGACGTCGACTCAGGAGCAATCGTGGGAAAGATCGAAAAGACCCCTGGTGTGCACGGTATCGCCATCGCTCCCGAACTCGGGCGGGGATTCGTCAGCAACGGACAGTCCGGTACGGTCACCATCTTCGATCTGAAGACGTTAAAGACGATTGGAGAGACACCGGCCGGCAAGAAGCCCGACGCCATCATTTACGATCCCGCCACGTCGCAAGTCTTCGCATTCAATGGCGACAGCAACAGCGCTACCGCCATCCAAGCGGTGGATGGAAAAGTGGCCGGAACAGTCGATCTGGGCGGCGGTCCTGAGTTTGCCGCAGCCGACGGCGTAGGATACGTTTATGACAACCTTGAAGATGAGAGCCTGGTGCTGAAAATCAACGCTAAGACCCTGAAGGTGGAAGAACGTTGGCCGACTGCGCCTTGTGCATCGCCTTCCAGCATGGCCATGGACCGGCCCAACCGGCGTTTGTTCATCGGCTGCCGCAGCAAAGTAATGGCGGTCATGAACGCCGATACAGGAAAAGTGATCACTACGCTCCCGATTGGCGACCACGTGGATGCTACCGCCTTCGACCCTGACTCGCGGCTCGTTTTCAATTCCAATGGGGAAGGTACCATCACGGTCATTCACCAGGACAGCCCGGACAAATACTCGGTTGTTGAGAATGTTAAAACCTTGCCCAAGGCGAAAACCATGGCGCTCGATCCCAAAACGCATCGCCTGTTCCTGTCCACTGCAGAAGCGGGACAGTTCGAAGTGCTGGTGGTGGGTAACTAATGAAACTTTTCGAAAAAGTTCCGATCGTCATTCTCTTTCTCGGCTGCGTCGCCTGCTCCCGCTCGCATTCGCAGGCGGCACTGCAAACCGGGCCGGTGGAATTGCAGCTGCAAGTAAGCACGCCCTTCCACTTTGTCGCCTATGGAGATTCCCGCTTCCATGATCCCAAGGACACCGAAGCGGCGAATCCGCCCGTGCGTCGCGAACTGGTGCAAGCGATTGCCCAAACCAATCCTGCGTTCGTCGCTCTCACTGGCGACATCGTTTACAACGGCTACGACAAGGACGACTGGAAGGTCTGGGACAGTGAAACCGCAGTGTGGCGTGAGAAGAAGTTGACAGTCTATCCCGCGCTCGGTAACCACGATCTTCACGGCGATGAGAAAGTTGCGCTGGCAAACTATTTCCAGCGTTTCCCTGAGCTGAAGAACAGCGTCTACTATTCGGTCCGCGCCGCCAACATCTTAATGTTGGTGCTGGACAGCTCGCTCGACGAGACCTCTAGCGCGCAAGGGCAATGGCTGAACCAGAAGTTGGACCACATTCCCGGCGATGTGGACTTTGTGTTCCTGGTTTTCCACCATCCTCCTTACACCAGTTCGTCGGATATGAAGCTATTCGGCGGAGGACACTCGGCCCGCTCTCAGGAGCAAAAGCTGGCCAAGATGCTGGAAGCGCGGCAGCAGAACCAGCGCGCCCGGATCGTCGTCTTTTCGGGACATGTGCATAACTACGAACGCCATGAGCACGGCGGCGTCACCTATTTCGTGAGCGGTGGCGCGGGCGCGCACGCATATCCGATTGAACGCGCTAAGGACGACCCCTTCCAGAGTAAGGAAGTGAACTACCACTACATCATGGTGGATGTGGATCGCGGCAATCTCAAGATCACCATGCACCGTCTGGACCTGACGAGCGGCAAAGCCGTCTGGACCGAACCGGACTCGGTCGCGATTTCGGTGCCGGCGGCCAAGGCTGCAACCGCGGGACAATAAAAACGTCAGTTCATCTCATTTCAACAGCTGGTCGATAGTCACGATATCCACTAACCCTGAACAGCCGTAGATTACCGGTAGAATGCGATCCGCTTTGTGGATACGGCGCAATTGCGCGACTCGCTCCGTTCCTGCCCGATAGGCCGGAAGATACATGCGGCCGAGCAAGGGATGGCGTCCCCACGCGCCAGAGAGTTTGTCGGCGCGCTCCTCGGTGACGAGAAAATCGCGACGCAGCGTGGCCGCGACCTCCGCCTGCGGCTTTCCCTCGCCCCAGGTCAGATAGGACGACTGGTTCTTGGCGTCGTCCTGCAACAAGGCGAGCAGCACTCCGATCTGCAAGTCTTCGTCGGGTAATTGTTCGACTTCGGTGACGCCGTGCGCGATCAGAATCGCGTTATTGGCGAGGCCCTCGAAGAGCGTGGCCGCGCGGGTATTCATGGTGAGCACGGTCGTCTCAAAGCCGGCTTTGCCGCGTACGTACAAATCCTGCAGATAGGCGAAGGTGGTCACGTGGCCGGGCACGACCTCGTGACTGACAAGATGTTCAAACTCGGGAAACGAAATCTGCAGCGAGGCATTGATCTCGTAGGTGGCTTCGTATTTGGGGGAGCCGTCTGCATTCCGGGCGCGCCCAATGTAATTCATCGAGCCGGAGAACCAGGCATCTTTGATGGGCAGAAAGTCGATGTTGGCGCGCGGCACCGGCGCCAGTTCTTTCGGGAGGTAGGGCAGCAGATTCTTGGCGCAGAGCTGGTCAAGCTGCGCGATCACCGCCGCGCTCAGAGCGCGCACCGACGCCAACGGGGCCACGCGCTCCCGGCGCCAGCCGTCGACCGCCTTTAACAGCTCGCTCGAATCCGACGAAGCGTAGCCAGCCCGGCCGAGCAATTCGGCAACGCGAGCGCGCTTTTTCTCCGGCTTGGAAGGCTCGGGCGGCTTGCCCGTCGAGGCTTCAACACAGCGAGGGTAGGGGACCGGCTTGCCTTTGCCCAGGACTTCCATAGCGAGGTCCCACATGACGTCGAGGCTGTCCGCCAGGCTGATGAGATAAGGCTTGCGCAGGGCGCCGGCGGTTCCTGCGAGCTTGCCTGCTTCCTCGCGGACGCCCGCGATAGCTTTGGGGAGATTCACTTCGCGGAGATACTGCTCTACCGCCTCGCGATCTACGTTCTTGCCCGAGACGCCTCCGCAGGCGCGCAGCCGTCTTGCGGCCGGATGCGTGTAGGCAACGGGCAGAGGTTCGTCGGAAAACCAGCAATCGGCGATGAATCGTCCCGTGCCCGAGGGGCACATGACGTCGCCACCCCAGAGTGTGTCAATACCAAGAACTGCATCGGCGACGTAGCGGCCGACTTGATCATTCTGGATTACGGCGCTCGTCTTTTTCCTGAGCTTGCTCTCGCGACGGCCGGTTTCTTTGCGGCAGTTTTGCGCGAAACTTTTTTTCGGGAATCGATCTTCTTCTCTTTCTTCCTTGATTTTCGAGGCATTAGAGCTCCTTTTCTTTTTTGAGGGAACCGAACCAGACATAAATGCAGAGGCCAATGAAGAACAGAGCAGAAACGGATTGCGAGACTAGATCGTTGGAATAGAAAGGCGTTTGGATCAGATCTTCGCGATACCAGTGGGACAGGTGCAAGGCCGCGCCGATCACGCCGCCGAGCGCGCCCCCGGCCATCAGGCCTGAGGCGATGATGATGCCGCGCTCGCGGATGCTCTTGCCGTGATCGCCACCAATTTTTTCACCGCGCTTGTTGACCAGGTGCGAGAGGAATCCGCCGGTCAAGATCGGCGTGGTCAGCTGGAGCGGCAGATAGATTCCGAGCGCGAAGACCATGGAAGAGAGGCCGAGCATCTCCAGCACCACAGTGATCATGGCGCCGATGCCGAACAGCATGTAGGCGACCGGTTGGCCGCTCATGAATCCCGAGACCACGGCTTTCAGAGCGGAGGCTTGGGGCGCGACCAGGACCTGACGCAGGTCGCCGGGAGCTGCTTCTCCAAACTGGTAGGCCTTGGCGAGCAGGACGATGGTTAACCCCGCGGTGATCGCCGACGCGACGACGCCGATAAACTTCACCTTCTCCTGCGCGGAAGGAGTGGAACCGATCCAGTAGCCGGCTTTCAGATCGGTAATGAACTGGCCGGAGGCGCACAGGGCGACACAGACCATGCCGGCCAGGGCCATCACGAAGAACATACCCGTGGTGCCGGAGAGTCCGAACTTCAGCAAGACCACTGCGGAGACGATGACGGTCAACAAGGTCATGCCGCTGGCGGGATTGTTGGCCGTGGTCGCAATCGCATTGGCCGCTACCGTGGTGAAGAAGAATGCGAAGAGCAGGGTGAGCGCCAGACCCACCGCGACCACGGTCCACGAAACATGAAGGAGTCCGAAGAAGGCGGCTACTGCGATCGTGCCGGCGACCACGCCGAGGAGAATGGTGACGATGGGAATGTCACGGTCAGTGCGTTCCATTTGCGGCGCTTCGCCGTGGCGGAAGGCATGGAGCGCGATGCCGAACGATCCGGTAATCACACGCAGCGACTTGAGGAGGCCGGCGAGACCGGCGGTCGCGATGGCTCCCACGGCGATAAGGCGCACGTAATTGCGGTAGATGTCCGAGGCCGCCATGTGCGAAATGGGGATGGTGGCGGGATAGACCGTGGTGCCGCCCATGTGGCTGCCGATGAACCAAATCAGCGGGACGACCACGAAGTTCACCAGAATGCCGCCGGCGCAAAAAATCAGGGCGATGCGCAGGCCGATCACGTAGCCGATGCCCAGGATGAAGGCAACTGCGTCGAAATTGAAAACCATGCGGCCACGATCCACGAGTGAACGCACCACGGGCAAGAACTGGAAGTTCAGGTACTCCTTCCAGACGTGGAAGGTGGTGACAAAGAAGTCATAAATCGCGGCGATGACGGTGGCCTGCAGCAGTAGTTTGGCTTGCGATCCGCCTTTCTCTCCGGTAACAAGGACTTCGGTGATCGCCGTGGCCTCGGGAAATGGGAACTTGCCGTGCATTTCACGCACAAAGTAGCGCCGCAGCGGAATGAGGAAGAGCACGCCCAGGCAGCCGCCGGCCAGGCAGATGAAGATGGTCTGTACCGGATGCGGGTCGAGGTGGAGAATGTAGAGCGCCGGCAGGGTAAAGACGGCGCCGGACACCACGGCGGCGGAGGCGCCGCCCATGCCTGTGATGATCATGTTTTCGAGCAGGGTGGAGCGCCGCTTGTAGACGCGCGCCAAGCCGATGGCGAGGATGGAGATCGGGATCGCCGCCTCCATTCCCTGGCCGACTTTGAGTGTGGAATAGGCCGACGCTACGCTGAAGATGATGCACAGCAACGTACCCCACAGCACCGCGCGCCAGGTCACCTCCGCTGGCGCCATGCTGGCGGGTACCAGCGGCATGTAGATTTCGCCGGCCTTCAGCGGCTGGTACGCGTTTTCGGGAAGAGACTTAATTTCGACATCGGCCATGGGTGAACGAGCCTCCTGACCAGAGCAACCCCTCGTTGGTTGGCGTCGCCCCATCGCGGTGCCTTGAGAGAAGGGCCGCGATTGTCAACCAGCAAGTCAAACACAGGGTGCGGAGTCACAGCAAGGAGGGAGATCACATCGAGAGGGGATTTTGGAGGGGATACCCTCAGCCATCGAGGCGTTGGGGCTGTTCCTTCGCGATTTGCAGAACCACATCTTCCACCGCCAGTTTCACCTCTGGCGAAACTCCGGCTCCAGGTTCGAACCGCCGTCCTTCAATTCCGTAAATTCGCAGTCGGTGTGGCAGTCGGTCGAGGACGCGAGCCAGAGTGATAGCCTCCGATAAACCCAATCCGTGGGTGGACGTAGATCGGCGAGTTGGAAAATTTGTTTGCCAGCCCTCCCATCGCCACACCGTACCGGCAGGCGCACCGGTCTCGACCGCGTCCACTACGACTACGTGATCGGCCCCTCGCCACGCTTCCAGCAATTCCGAGGCTTCCCCAGTGCGCGTCTCGGCTTCGACTCCAAGGTCTCGCAGGCGCCCAGCCACCAGCGCTCCGGCGCCGTCGTCGCCTCGCTCCGGATTCCCGCAACAGATGATCCGCATGAATCAGATGCCGTCCGCCTCGGCTCGCTCGGTCTTGGCTTGCTCCACCGTGAGTTTTAGAAAGTGTGTGGCGCAGGAAATGCACGGGTCGTAGTTGCGAATCGCCTGCTCGCACTTCCACGTTGCTTCTTCCTGAGGCCAAGCCACCAGGCGCGCGGCATATTCACGCAGATCGTCCTCGATGCGCTTCTGATTTTGCGAAGTGGGCGGAACGATCTTGGAGGCGATGATCAGGCCCTTGTCGTCGATAGCGTAGCGGTGATAGAGGATGCCTCGTGGCGCCTCGGTAATGGCCTGGCCCACGGCAGCGCGATTTGCCACCTCGACTCGTGGAAGCGCCGGTGGCTCATACTCCCGGATAATGCGCAGTGCCTCGGCGCAGGCAAAGACCAGTTCGACCGCGCGCACCGAAATACTGCGGAAGGGATTCTTGACCGGCGGCCGGAGTTTGGCGTCGGAGGCTGCCTTTTGTGCGACTTCTGGCAATTTATCAAAGTTGAGGTTGAAGCGCGCCAACGGGCCGACCAGATATGAGCCCCTACCCGCGCACGACCGAGTGCAGGGCGTTCGAGTGTTTAACGTGCAACTCGACAAAGTGGTCTTCGTATTCGGCGGCGTCAATGTCCAAACCGCGGTTCGATACCAGCCGTCCTTCGTTGAACGGATACTCGTCCGGATGACGCAAGGCCACGAATTCGTAGTCCTGCTCGAAATCCGGAAACTCCAGAGTGCCGGTCCAGCGCACGGTCTCGAGCGATGCTTCTAACGCCCACTCCAGGTCCTCCACCATTTCGCGCAGCTGATGTTTCGTGGGCACCTTATAGAAGCCACCCACGGCTGCCGAGATGGGGTGAATTTCCCGGCCGCCCAGCAACTGGACAATCCGGTTCCCGATCTTCTTCAGCCGCAGTGCCCGCTCCACCACCTCCCGATGATCGACGGCCATTGCGATCACATCCTGGCAGCCCAGAAAATCAGGCGCGTGCAGCATGTAGACGTGCAGGGTATGACTCTCGATCCATTCTCCGCAGTAGAACAGGCGGCGCAGTAACCGGACGCTGGGGTCGACGCGAACGCTTCAGTGCACGCTCGATGGCGTGGATTGCGCTCATCTGGTAAGCAATCGGACAGATGCCACAGATGCGGGCGGTGATGTCAGGCGCTTCCGAGAAGTGTCGGCCTCGCAGCAAGGCTTCGAAAAAGCGGGGAGGCTCGTAGATTTTCAACTTCACGTCGGCCACCCTCTCGCCCATCAGCTTGATGTAGAGAGAGCCTTCGCCTTCCACCCGGGCCAGCGTTTCCACGCGAATCGTTCGTGAGGCGCGTCCAGTCATTTTCTCTCGCACTCCTCGCTAGCCTTGCGAAACTGCCAAGCCCAGGCGTTGAATCCGCGGAAAGCTTGAGAAATCTGCTCGTCGGTCTGCCCGAGAATCCTGAACTGGTCAGTCAAGGAAGCCGTATTGGGCGTTTCCATTGGTCCGTAACAGCCGTAGCAGCCGCGGTCGTAACTGGGGCAGAGCGCTCCGCATCCGGCCTGGGTCACGGGGCCCAGGCAGGCGGTGCCGCGCGCCACCGCGATGCACACGTTGGCCTTGCGCTTGCATTCGAGGCACACACTATAAGCGGGAATGTTGGGCTTTCGTCCGATGAGCGTGGCGGTGATCAACTCGATCAATTGATATTTGTTGATGGGGCAGCCGCGCAGTTCGAAGTCCACCGGCACATGCTCGGCGATGGGTGTCGAGAGTTTAAGGGTGCTGATGTATTGCGGCGTGGCGTACACGACGCGGATAAATTCATCGACATCTTTCCAATTCCGCAGCGCCTGGATGCCGCCGGCGGTGGCGCAGGCGCCGATCGCGACCAGCGTCTTGCATTGCCGTCGTACTTCCTGAATGCGCTGGGCATCCCCGTGTGTGGTGACCGATCCTTCCACCAGGCCGATGTCGTAGGGCCCTTTGAGCATGGTGCGCGACACTTCGGGGAAATAGGCAATATCGACCGCCCCGACCACTGCCAGCAATTCGTCCTCGGCGTCGATCAAGCTCAACTGGCAGCCGTCGCAGGAGGCGAATTTGAAAACCGCGATCTTTGGTTTGCGGTTGTGTTTGGTCTTAGAGCTCATGTTTCTCCAGCAGCGGCCGGAGCTGCTCGTAGGAGAAAATCGGCCCATCCTTGCAAATGAAGTGTGGCCCGTACTGGCAATGTCCGCAGAAGCCGACGGCACACTTCATATTTCGCTCCATGGAAAGATAGATATCTTTGCGGGCAAGTCCATGTCCTTCCAGTTCACGGGCGACAAAGCGCATCATGATCTCAGGCCCGCACACCATGGCCGTGGAACGTGACGGCTGGAGTCGGGCGTACTTGAAAAGCGTGGTCACCACGCCGACGTGCCCGCGCCAGGACAGGCCGCCGTAATCGACTGTGACCAGCACCTGGGTGTCGCGGTGGCGGGCCCAGGCAGCCAATTCCTTGCGATAAAGCAGATCCCGCGGACTGCGCGCACCGTAGAGGATCACTAAACGCCCGTAGGCTTCGCGGTTGCTCAGAATCTCATAAATCAAGGGGCGGAGCGGCGCCAGTCCAATTCCGCCCGCCACTATAATGACGTCCCGCCCCTGTGCTTTTTCTGCGGGCCAGCCTACGCCGAACGGGCCCCGCACGCCGACACCGCAGCCTGCGTCCTGGCTCACGAGCGCGTGGGTTGCCTGGCCCACTGAACGCACCGTGTACACCAACTTGTCGTGCTGCGACGGGGGCCCACTGATCGAGATCGGCAACTCGCCTATTCCGAAAACCCACAACATGCTGAATTGCCCCGGCTGGAACAAGGTTCCGTTCGCCCCGGTTTCTGGCTCCATCGTCAGGGTGAAGGTGTCGTAGGTCTCCTTGACGACCTCGCGCACAAGGTAGGGGTGCGAAACCATCGGGTTGGATGATGTCTTTGTGGTCATCTGTGGACCGCGTAAACATCGAGTAGCTGCAGCCGAGTCGCCTCCAGCCGCTCCTCGATGATTTGGGCGAAGCGTTTCAAGACTTCGTAGCCGAGATCGTGGTTCTCTTCACACTTGGTGCGCAAACACTTGCCGTCGAGAGCAATGGCGCGCACATCGGCGACCGCGCGGGCGTGGAACTTCCACTGAAAGGGCGGCATCAGCCACGACCACCCCAGGAGCTCTCCCACTTCGAGCGTCGATACGATGATCGGCTTGTGCTGGGGGGCAACGACTTCCACTGCCACCTTGCCCGCTCGAATCAGGTAGAAGGTGTTGGCCGGGTCGCCTTCTTTCAAAATATATGTGCCGGCCTTGAAGACTACGTTGGAGGCGCAGCCCACCATCAGGGCGACAAATTCAGGATCGAGATCGGCGAAGAAAGGATGTTCCGCGATAATGCGCTCAAGGGTTTCCATGATTGTTTCCCTCCCGAATAGCCCGGACTTCCTCCGTGATGTCGATTCCCACCGGGCACCAGGTAATGCAGCGCCCACAGCCCACACATCCCGAAGTGCCGAACTGGTCAATCCACGAAGCCAACTTGTGGGTCATCCACTGACGGTAGCAAGCCTTGCTGGATGCACGGACGCTGCCTCCGTGGATGTAGGAAAAACTCTGCGTGAAGCACGAATCCCAACGCCGCCAACGCTCGGCGTGATTTTCAGTAACGTCGGTCGCGTCCTCGACTGTACTGCAGAAGCACGTCGGGCAGACCATGGTGCAGTTGGCGCAGCTCAGGCACCGCGCGGCGACGCTTTCCCACCGTGGGTGCTCGAAATTCTGGTAGAGCAGGTCTTTGATGTTTGTAGTGTCGATGCTCCGTGTCTGCTCCGCTGCCGCGCGATCCACTGCGGCTCCTGCCTCGCGCAAATCCGCATCGGCGGCCGGAGCGGTCTGCAACTCGGCCAAAACTTCGGCTCCGCGCTTGCTTCCCGTTTGTACGACGAACCGGTGGCCTCCCGGCGAGACCAGTTCCGTCAAAGCCAGGTCAAAGCCGGTTTGCACTCTCGGACCCGTTCCCATAGACGCACAAAAACATGTTGCCGCTGCCTGGGTGCATTGCACTGCGATGACCAACGCGTTCGAACGCCTTTCTTCGTAGATGGGATGGCGATACTTATCTTGAAGCAGCACGCGGTCCTGTATCGCGATGGCGGCCAGCTCACAGGCGCGCACTCCCAGAAATGCGTACGGGCGATGGGGTTGGGTCTCGTTGTTTAGAATTCGGAAGGTCCCGCCCTGGCGTTCGGCCGACCACAACCGTATCGTGGCTGGGTGTAAATACTTCTTCCAGCTCTGCGGCCCGACAACATAGCCGAACACTGCTTGATCATCGCGCCGCTTGAGCCGATAACGGCCGGGTTCCTGCTCATCGGTCCAACCGGCGGGCAACTCCTGGGCCGACTCTATGCGGTCGTAGACAATTGCCCCATCGCGTGCGGTAGGTCCAAGGATTTCATAGCCTTGGCGCGATACTACTTCAATCAGCTTTTCCAGTTGGTTTGCTTGCAGGATCGTGTGCTGGTCCTGAGCCACCGTGATCACTTGCGACACCCTTTCTTTTTGCAGGGGACCGATCTAGCAGAGAAAACTGACACGTACCTCATTTTCCTCGCCGCTTATTTGGTTTTGCAGTGATTGGGGTCACGACTCATGGTGATGAACTCGGAAAGGACAGGTGATCGGAGATCATAGACAGAAGTTCGCCCAAGTCGCAGAATATGGATGGGCGGGAAAGGTTTCTCACTATCGGAGACACATATGAAAAAGACTGTTTCTTTGTTTGCACTATTGGCCGTGGCTTTCGTCATCCTGGCCACTGAACAAGGGTTCGCGCAGGAGAAAACGCCGGTCAAGGTGAAAGACTCGGTGGTGGTAACCGGAGTTGTCATTGTTCACGTCCTTAAGGCCGGGAAACCTCTGGAGCTGCAATGCAACGAGGGAGCAACTGGCTGCAAGGTTCTGCAAGGCGGCGACTACCTGATGCTGCAACTCCCTGAAAACCACGGGCTGTACGATTGCAAGAACGTGGAAATGTATCGACCGGACCAAGTCAAAGAAGAAGACGAGGCGATTGGCTCCTACTGCCTGATTGAGAAGTGATAGCAGAGGCCCGGTGTCCAGATCCGGGTGATTTTTGTCACAGCACGAAAAAGCCCGGTGCGCTAGATTGCAGAGTGGTCTACCGGGCCGCACGCTATGGGCAACCGTCGACGGTGCACGGAATTGCCACGTACCTTGGAGGTAGCGCATGACCGTTGTGCTGGACCAAGTGCAGTCAAACCAAACAGGAACCAGCCTGGTTTTGGACGGGCATTCGTTGAAGATCGAGGATGTCGCGGCTGCCGCCCGCCACCGTCAGGCCATCCAGTTACATCCGGCTGCGGTGGTACGGATCAACAAATGCCGGGACCTTCTCGAGCGCAAGATCCGTGCCGGCGAAATCATGTACGGCGTCAACACGGGAATTGGCGAACTTGCCGAAGTCGTGTTGACTCCAGAACAAGTCGAAAAGTTCCAGAGATACCTGCTCTACTCCCACGCCGCAGGTTGCGGAGAACCTTGTGCCGAAGAAGATGTTCGCGCGGGTATGCTTTCGCGCCTGAACACGCACTGCTGGGGCCATTCCGGGATTCGCCGCGAGATCGTGGAAATCCAAATCGAGATGCTCAACCGGGGCGTTACCCCGGTGGTCTGCCAGAAGGGGTCAGTGGGCGCTTGCGGGGATCTTTCCCCGATGGCGCAAATGGCCATTACGCTCATGGGCGAGGGCGAGGTGTTTTACCAGGGGCGCCGGTGGCCGGCGAAAGAGGGTCTGGCAGCCGCTGGCATCCGTCCGATTGCGTTCCGCGAACGGGATGGTCTTGGCCACCATCAATGGCTCCGATCTCACCACCGGCATGGGCTGCCTGGAACTCTTCGATGCGGAAAGGTGGCTCAAGACCCAGGAAGTCTGCCTGGCCATGACTCTGGAAGCCCTCAACGCCAACATGGCCGCATACGATCCGCGAATTCATACCGTGCGCGGTTATCCGGGAGCGCAGGCCTGCGCGGAGAACATTCGGCGGCTGACCGCGGGCTCCGAACTCCTTAAGCTGCCCGGCAAGAAGGTGCAGGATGCCTACTCGCTCCGTTCCAGCCCGCAAGTGATCGGCGCAGCCAAAGACGCATTTGTCTGGAGCCGTTACATGCTGGAGATCGAGCTGAATCATGCCGCCGACAACCCGGTTTTCTTCCCGGACGAAGACACAGTGCTCACGGGCGCAAATTTCCAAGGGACTCCGTTGGCGTTCGCTCTCGAAATGGTCGGCATGTCAGTGACCACGGTGACAGTCCTCTCCGAGCGCAGGCTGAACCGACTCATGAATCCTCATTTGTCGATGGGGTTGCCGGCTTTCCTTACCAAGGGCGCCGGAATGTTCTCCGGCCTCATGCTCACGCAGTACACCGCTGGCGCCTTGGTTTGTGAGAACCGTGTGCTCAGTCATCCGGCAGCCACCGGCTCGATTCCAGCCGCAGCCGACCAGGAGGACTTTGTCTCCATGAGCATGACCACGGCCATCAAGACCCGGCAGATTCTGGAGAACGCATGGCACGTCGCCGCGATCGAACTGATGGCGGCTGCTCAGGCCTTCGATCTGCGCGCACCGGTCAAACCCTCGCCGGCCTCGGAGGCGGCGTATCAGGTTATCCGCAGCCATGTGAAGAGACTCGACGATGACCGGCCGCTCTTCGACGATATCAACACCCTCACCAAGGTGGCTAAGGACGGCAAGATACTGGAGGCTGCCGAAAAGGCTATCGGAAAGCTGAATTGAACCGGGCGAAGACGTAAAGATTCGTCAGCGGCCGGCCTCGAACCGGTAGCCGATTCCGCGCAGCGTCTTCAAATAGCGGGGATGCCGCGGGTCCTGCTCGATCTTCTCCCGCAGACGGCGCACAAAAACGTCAATCGACCGTGGGGTTACGAACGACCCTTCTTTCCAAACCGCGTCAAGCAATTGGTCGCGGGTAAAAACCCGTCCCCGGTGCCGGGCCAGGTATTCGAGCAACCGGAACTCGCGGACCGTTGTGAGCACGGTCCTGCCCTGCACGCGAACCGTCATCGAAGCGAGATCAATTTCCAAATCTCCCAGCTGAATGACCTCGTGATTGGGAGCCTCCGGAGGAACCCGGAGCACGTTGCGGACCCGCGCAATCAACTCACGAGGACTGAACGGTTTGGTGATGTATCCGTCGCCACCCGCGTCGAAAGCCTGAAGGCGGTCCGGCTCCTGAGTTTTCGCGGAAAGAAAAATGACAGGTGTCTTGCCCAGTCGTTCATGCTGGCGGATCTGGCGGCAGAGATCGAAGCCGCTGATCCCCGGCAGCATAATGTCGAGAAGAAATAGCGCAGGGTGCGCCATGGCTGCCATGGGAACCACCGGCGCACCGGAAAAAAATGTGGAAACCTCGTATCCCGCGGTTCGCAGGTTATGTTCGATCAGGCGCGACACATCGGGATCGTCTTCCACGACGTAGATCAGGTCAGGGCCACGCGGATTGTCTGTCGCCGGAAAATATTCCATGTTTAGATCGGAGCGGACGATGTGCCCATCCGATCGCGAACCCTACTGCTGTCTCTCTCCACAACGATCGCTAAGTGCCTGCTCAGCGATGAAATGTCCAAGCGGCGCAAAGACTGGAAAAATGAATCGACACTTCAGGCTCTTCATGAGAAACGGGCCTCAGAATCATGAAGAGTAAGAAGTACCGGAGAATTGTTACTACAGTGTGACTCCTCGGTTAAATTCAAATGAAGATCGGAGGCGGCTGAAGCTGCGAAAACATGGGGTTAGTACCCAATCACACAGGGCTGTTAATGCCTTATGAATGATTGATGAATTTTGGGGATGGGGGAAAAGACAAAGGGCGCTCGCAGCAAGGCATTTCATGCCGACGGTCTCAAAAAAAATTAACATTCCATTCATAATTCTGTAGCCATAATCTAACATTACATAGTTTACAGTCGTTGACCGGACGGTAAAGGCGACTCGACTCGGATCGTTAGTTTCATCTGGGTGGATCTCAATTGTTCTTGCGCAGTGGCGTGGCTCTGCTCGGTATAAGCAAAACGTACCGTGAAGGAGTTTGTGCGGCTGTCGTTGCGCCGCACAGAGCTGCCGAACCAACGCAAAGTTGAGTGGAGCCAGATACAAATTTCCGGGACCGGAAGATCGCAGGTGTGGGGTGGGCTCATGTACGTTAGTGAAAATAGGAAAAGGTTCGATTATCGAAAAAATGTTTTGCCAACCAAGACACGCATCCCTGTGGCCTGCATTGCAGAGCGCGGATCGACTTTCGCAAGACTTGCAATGGATTATTTGGGGCTCGAGGGCTTTGCCGCCCATACGCTTTCGGTAAAGGCTGACGTGATTCCACGGTTGGAGCAGCTCCGCCCGTCTTTGGTCATCATTGAAATGACGGTGCCGAGGGGGAGCGCGCTGGAGTTGTGCCGTGGAATTCGCGGCGTGCAATCTCTTACCCGGACTCCGGTGATCTTTCTTGCGGTGGACGATTCCGACGAAGACCGCGTTCTCGGGCTGGAGTCTGGTGCGGACGACTACATTGCGAAATCGTCGAGCGCGCGCGAAATCGTAGCACGAGTGCGAGCTGTGATGCGTCGCGTGGCGCGGGAGGAGCTTCAGTCCGGGATGCCCCACATTGTGCCTCCCTTTATCCATTCTTTGGCAGGAATATCGAGTCCAACGGTGCGGACGGGAGACATTGAGATCGATCCTGGTGCAATGAAGATTTCGGTCCGAGGTAGCGACGTCGTGACCACCAATCTGGAGTTTCGCTTGCTGTACTATCTTGCGCACAATCACGCGCGTGTGTTCACCCGAGACCAACTGCTGGACGCAGTCTGGGAAGCCCAGCATGTGGAACTGCGCAGTGTCGACGCCTGCGTGCAACGTCTTCGGCGGAAGATTGAACCGGATCCATTGCGGCCGACCTATCTGAGAACCATACGGGGAGCAGGTTACTGTTTGCACGCCGCCTAACCGTCGCCATCCTGTAGCCTTTTTTTAATACCCCGGTCGTTTTTCCGTAACACAGAAGGTCTATAGTGCTACGGTCTCCCCCTGTCCGTCATTAACCACGACCAACCCCGATCCAAAGGAGGAACGTCAATGCATGTCACACGTAGTTCCGCTTCCTTTCTGCTCTTGCTTCTGCTAGGCGTATTCACTGGGCAAGCCTTTTCGTCCACAATCGCCGTCGGCGGCTGCCAAAACCTCCTCAATTATGCAACCATTCAAGAGGCCGTAAATGCCGCTCCCGCCGGAAGTACGATCAGGGTTTGCCCTGGCACCTACCGTGAACAGGTGGTGATCAACAAGAACGCTTACTTTGGAGGGGTATCAGTACGTGCTTGATGATGCGGTTTTGATTGTTCCTCCCACAACTGGCTTGGTCCAGAACACAACTGATGTGGATACGGGCAATCCCATTGCGGCGCAGCTTTTGGTGCAGAACACTGCTGGTCCGGTTTCGATCAGCGGTCTTACGGTCGATGGTACAGGCAATTTGGTCGCTACCTGCGGTCTTGACCTGCAAGGAATCCTGTTCCAGAACGCCTCGGGTACGGTGAACCACGTCGCCGTACGTAACCAAACACCCCAACCCGGCTACGGAGGTTGCCAGATTGGGGAATCAATCTACGTGCAGACGGCCACCGGCCAGACGTCCGCAGTGACCGTCGAACATAGTTCAGTTCATAATTACAACAAGAACGGAATCACGGGAAATGATACGGGCACGACGCTGACCGTCACCGGGAATTACGTTCAGGGAGCCGGCGTGGTTCCGAGTGGGGGAGCGGCACAGAATGGCATCCAACTTGGTTTCGGCGCCACTGGAACAATTACCGCCAACACCGTGATCGACAATATCTATGGGGATCCGACGATTGCGGCCTCAGCCGATATTTTGCTCTACGACACCGCGGAAAACAGCGGAATCACGGTCTCCTCCAACACAGTCGGCAACAGCCAGCTTCCCATCGCCCTGTATACCTTGGGTGATGATGGCGCGAACTTAGGTGATGGCGTCACCGTTACCAGCAACAAAGTCTTTGGCACATCGACGTACGATGCCATCGATGTCTGCACCAATGGTAATACGGTCAGGAGCAACACCATCCTCAATAGCGCTGAGTCCGGCGTGCATTTGGATGCCTCATGCGGCGCTTACTTCGGCGGAGCGACAGGCAACAACAACATCGCAACCGGAAACACCATCGTGGAAAGTGCATGTGCCGGCATTCTCGCCGACACCGGCACAACCGGCAACACCACGAGTCCGAACACGTACTTCACCGTGCCAACCACAATGGCCGCCGTCTGCAACGACCCGCCGCCGGTCCACGTACAAGACGCCATCCTTGCGGGGCACACACGCGCTAAGGCTGCGCATAAGTTCAGCCCAGCGAGGTAAGCCCGAACGAGACCAAAACGTCGGAATGAGAAAGAACGCCGGGAATCTGAATTTCAGGTTCCCGGCGTTCTAATCAAGCGTCAACTTATTTGCTGATGCTGCTGAGGGGTGGCGGCGCTGTGGATTCCTGTAGCACTCTCAGTTCGTGTTCCATCCATTCCAGGTTCGTGCTGTATGGAAAAGCTGCCTTGAACTCGGGTATCGTTTTATAAAAAGCGAAAGCGGTGCCCGGTGGAGCCGCCGCACGCAACTTCGCTTTGCACGCGGTGGGTGTGTCGGTCTCGAACATATTTTGCTGCATGCGGAATTTCTTCGCCTGAATCTTTGGCAGCCAGTCGAGGGTCTCAAGCGTCGCCGCTTTCTCCAAGAATTCCGGCTTCACGTAATCCGCCCGTTCGTCCTCCGGCACAAGGGGAGAGGTCGCGATCCAAGTCGGCCAATCGCCCCATGGATCCAGCACATCGAGCACCTTAATCCGCGGATCGACGGCTGAAGCCAGGATCGCGATGGTGGCTCCCGTCCCTTGGCCGAACATGCCCACCCGGTTCATGTCGAAGTCGCCGCGAGCCTCCAAGTAATACAGCACCATTTGCACGTCGTGCGCCGTCGTACCCAGGCTTTCCTGCAGTTCGCTGACGAACCACTCCCGCATCGGCCGGTCGTGATAGCGATGCCCGGTGAGCGCGGAAACAAAGCCCACGGCGGCAAAGCCGTCCTTGGTCAGGGCCGTATCGAAGATTTCATTCCTGTAGGGATCCGTGTCCGTGGGAAAGCCATACAGATTCAAGATCACCGGAGGCTTCTTGACCCCCTTGGGCTTGATCACGTACAGGTCGAGCGGATCGCCCCACCTCCACTGTAACTGCAGCAACTCCACGGTGTACCCGGGATGGGTGTCATCGAGCAACCCGACCGGCGGAACCGGCATCAGGTGGCTGCTGCTCAACGATGGCGTGGTCCAGTCCTCGGTCACGTCCTTAAAACGGTGGTCGTTCGGATTGGCGATCGGCGGCGATGCCGGCTCCAGCTCTTGAGCAATAGATACCGAGGCCAAGATTGAGGACAAAATTAACAGTGCGATTCCGAAAGCAGCCTTTTTCACAGACATCATTGACAGCCCTGTAGACATAATCTTCCCTGGACTCGAATCTTCTCCGCGGAGTAAGTGATGAACGCAGCGATGGGAGCTAGGTTTTCTGAACTCCCGCGATTTTACTATCCGTTTCCCGCAGAATGCAACGCGCCCTGACGCAAATCAGTCGTACGTAAAAGAAGGGCGGACCAACCTGCGGACCGCCCTCCGTACCAGACGCACTGCTTATCGATTGACGTTCGTTTTCAGTTCACTGCGGTCTTGCAACCGGGCTCTTGTCACCAGCCGAGGTTTCATTCTGAACGACCTGTGTCTGTCCTTCAGTGGTGACGCCGATCGTGTCGGGGATAATGAGCCCGCCCGTGTCGTCGCCGCACTCTGTGGATGTGTTTTTAACCGTCGCACAGGTTTCGACCTTAGTGCCGTTGCCGTAACGCTGTTCGTAGTGTGAACGCAGCAGTTTGAGCCCGAGGTCAGAGACTGTGGGGCTGCAAGCCGGAGTACTGCTTGCGCTGCAAGTCACTGCTGCGTAGGGGATGTAGTCGGGAACACCGCCTACAACATACCCCTGCGAGGCCTTAACCAGGGCTCCTACATTTGTCTCAGCCGTGCCCGTGGCAATCGTACGCAGAATATTCCACGTCCGATAGGTGCCGTTGCGGACGTTCGGGAAAGAGAACCCGTTCGCCCAGATCTTGTTTTCCGCGCAGGGGAACGCATTGGGTGAGAGCCCGCACGGCGTGTTGCCCGGTATCGTGCCCGGAGCATTACCGAGCTGACCGGGATCGATGTTGCCCGAGTAGGACGCGAAGATCGGATCGACACCGTCCACTTCGATGTAGCCGAAGTTGGCATTGTTGGCGAGCGAGCTCACATTGCCATAGCTGAAGAAGGTGTAGGTGATGCCGTCCTGTGCAGTCTGGTAGCTACCCGGAAAGCACTTGGAGCAAAGGGTGTTATGAGAGGACAGCACGCCTTCCACCACTTCGCCGGTACCGATACCGCGATAACGTCCGCCCTTGCCCGTTGCATTGCTGACGCACACACTGGAGGACGTATTCGGGTTCTGGGACAATGCGGTTAGCGGGTCATTTGCCGTCGTCGCCGTGCCCACGGCGCCAACGACAATCGGACCGATATTGGCTTCCTGGCTGACGCCAAGAACTCCCGTGCCGGCAGCCATGGGGGACCCGGTGTAAACGGTGGGGCGCCGGAATAAAGCATTCTCGATTGAGTTGTATGTGCCAGAAGTGGGCTCGCGAAGGAAGATGTTAATTCCGCCAGCAGGCAGCCCGAACGCGCTGGCATCGCAATTGTTGCCGCCAAACGCCTGTTGAAGCTGATATTCAGTAGCGCTAGTGAGGTTGGCCAGCGAGTCCTGGCGCCCCGCGATAAATACCAACGGCTCTCCGCCTACGCTCGTTACGGTGTACGCGGGAATTTTCGTATTGGTGAAGGGATCGGTGCCGGAGATGTTGAAGGCCAGAACATTGGCTTGCTGCGTGCTGCCAGGCATGCCGCTGAGGACCGGGTTTCCCACGCCATGAGTGGTACCGGCCGGGTAAGCCGCCGGAACACCCGAAGCGTTGTTGACGTTGTATCCGTCGCCGTCAAGGCCGTCGCTGCCGCCGTTGGAGTAGGTACTGGCGCCGAGCGCCGAGTTGATTCGGGCCATGGCAAAGGCAGCATCTTCAGGACGGATGTCCGATGCTGCCGAGTTCTCCGGCGTTCCATTGTTGAGGATCGCTTGGATGTTCGCCGGGAGAGCAGTATCGCAGCTTGGACTGCACAGGCTGTTGTTCCATACGGTGATTAGGTTCGACCCGGTCGTAGAGGCGCCATTAGGAAGAACTAGGTTGCAATGGGGCTGGGCAAAGTAGCAACGGTCTCCGATGACCGAGTCTACCTTGATGTACATCCACACGTTGCATCCTCCGGAACACGTGGCATTGGTATCCCAAACCACCCAGGTGGCAGCAGCGTCTTGATTGGGAGTGGACGGTCGGGTATCATTCAAATACGGTTCACCGGAACCACCCTTTGCACTTGTCCAGTGGAACGTAGGACTGACGCAGCCGGTGAGCAGAGAGCTACATGTGCCTTGTCCTGCGTTAGTCGTGCTGGGAGCGCCGAAAGCACCCAGAGCCGCCGTCTGCCACAGGGCGGTCGAGCCACCCATCACTACCTTTAGAGTCTGAGCTTGTGCCAGAGGCACGATGCCCACAATCGCGGCCAGCATCAGCACCGCGAAAATTGTCTTCATACGCGACATAAGTTTATTCCTTTCGTAGTTTGGATATCGGTTTCGAAGATCATTGTGGTTGACGTACTGCATCGCCACACACAAAGACAACCGGGGGAAATCTTGCCGTGCCGACAAATCTTTTTCGCGAGCCTGGTGAACATCTAACCGTATGACCTTATCCTCGACACACAGCCGCGCGGCAAAGGTCGTTTGAATTTCACGTGGAGTGTAATGGTTCACCCGGCGTTGAAGTGTTAACAGTCTGCGATAAGTTGATGAAAATTGTATTAATGGAAGCAACTGCAAACTCTTGCACTCCAGGCTCTCCGGGGTTGCGATGGCAAGGAGACCATCATAGAAAGCGGAATCCCTTCCAGCCTTCGTGATTTCTTCCAGCCGACGACTTCAGTTGTGAAAAACTAACTCCCGTTCCCGTTCTTGGGAGCAGCCTTGAAATCTGAGAGTAGAGCGGCCTGAGTATACGGGTTGGTCGTCACGGCGAGCGTGAAAGTTCGGAGAATAGTTTGTTAAGGAATGGCGACAATCATTGCTTTGGCGAGAAGAACGCTCGACAAAATTAACGTTCTTTTAACTATTGGGCCCAGACCCGTCATATACAATTCGCGCTTGTCTTTACATCCTCGTAATAAAAAAGCATGTTGCCCCGGAGCCACGAGCGTGAGATCGTTTGTGCTTTTTCCCTGTTCCCGCGTTATCAGTAGTGCTCTCACGCTGTTGCTTCTGGGGTGGTCATTTGGCGTGGCTCAGGAGCCAGCACCGGCGGCGACAGCCGCCGTTCACGGAAAGGTCACTGATCGGACGGGCGCCGCCGTGCGCGATGGGAAAGCCGTTCTTGCAGGTGCTACGGGCGCGAGACTTGCAGTTCCGGTCAATGACAAAGGCGTATATTCCGTCACCAGTGTGCTCCCCGGAACCTACACGTTAACCATATCGGCAGACAGCTTTGCAGATAGGGTCTTCGCTAATTTTACGCTGACGCCGGGTAAGACTTTGACATTGGACGCGACTCTGGAGCCGGCGAGCCCCAAGCCCGCAGTGGAGGCGGAGAGGGCGGAGCAGGTGGAGCAAAGTGCCGCTCCCGGTAATCGGAAAATTGCAGCGACTGGCACGGGCGTCATTAAAGGGACAGCGACTGACCAAACCCAGGCCGTCGTGGCAAATGCAAAAGCAGAGCTTACGAATGCGGTGGGGGACAAACTTGAAACCCAGGTCAATGATAAAGGCGCGTATTCTTTTACCGGACTTGCGCCGGGCATTTACACGCTAGTAATAACGGCGCCTAACTTCGCTGCCAGAAGCTTTCGATAACATTACACTTACTGCGGGACTCGAACTAACCCTGGATGCTTCCCTGGAACCAGCGCGAACCAAGGAAGAAGTGAACGTGGAATCCAGCGGTGTGGGACAAGTGGAAACCGAAAGCGCGACTGTTTCGGGTACGATTACGCAAAAAGAAGTAGAGGCGATCGGACTCAACGGCCGTAATTTCACGCAACTCATCGCACTCGCACCCGGCGTCAGTAATCAGACTGGGCAGGACGAAGCCAAGGTGGGAGTGACGGGCAGCGTGAACTACAGCGTGAACGGAGGCCGCGTCGAGTACAACACTTACGAGGTCGATGGCAGCGACGTGCTCAACACTGGGCTGAACGGCTCCTCGAGCACGCTTATGGTCTACCCCAGTCTGGACGCGATTCAGGAAGTAAAAGTGCTGACCTCCAACTACGGCGCTCAGTATGGGCGAAGCGCGTCCGGGACAATACAAGTCACCACCAAGTCGGGAACCCCGAAGTGGCATGGAAACATTTACGATTTCATCCGCAACGAAGCGGTCAACTCGCGCAATTTTTTCGATACCGAATATGCGACTCCGCCACCGGTGGGGGAAACCTGCTGCGAGAAGACGTTTGGGAGCAAAGCTCCGCTGTATCGCCGGCAGGATTTCGGGGGCACGATCGGCGGTCCGCTCTACATTCCTGGGGTTTTCAATACCAAGAAAGACAAGACTTTCTTCTTTTTCTCCGAGGAATTCCGTCTGGAAAAAACGCCCACGGAGTACAACCAGGCGGTTCCCGGGTTGAAAGAGCGGGGACTTTGCTTGTCGCCGTGTGGCCAGGTTTCGACGGCGCAGGGGATCGTGAAAAACCTGCAAGTCAGCCCTAACACTGGGGCGGTTTACCAGGACTTCGATTTCAGTGACGTGTGCGCGCCGGGTGACGCAACTTTTGTGCGGGTGCAATACCCCGACTGCCCGTCCGTGGGACCGGCGCCGGGTGGACTGGCTGCTGCGGCGCACTTGCTAATAGCAAGCACTGGGGGCAATGCCTACCGGGGCGTCGATAAGAACGCGCTGGCGATCTTGAATTCGGGGCTGATACCGCTGCCCAATGCTCCCTATGGCTGTAACTTCAGCCTGCCGAATCTCAATGCCAGCCTTACTAACCTCGACCCTACGGATCCCAACCATTGTTACAACACCTCTGTCTCTCCTTCCACTTACTGGCGTGAGGAGTTGTTTCACATAGATCAGACGTTGACCAATAAAACCAGGGCATCGTTTCGATACGCCCATGATGCCTGGGACACGACGGTACTGGCGCCGCAGTGGAGCTACCTGAGCATCACCAACCCCTCGGCGGGTACGTTCCCGACCGTCCAGAACCGCTTCCTTGGGCCGGGCACCAGCCTGGTGGCGCGACTGACGGACACGGTATCAACCACGCTGCTGAACGATCTGGTCCTCAGCTACGTCAACTCGAGTATTACGTTGGCCGACCGGAATGGGCCGGGGGGCGCTCAGTTCCAGCGCAACACGACGCTCGACCAACCACTGGTTACCGATCCGTCAGCTCCCGGAATTTGCAATCCGACGCTCAGCATTGACCCCGCGAGTCTTGTCCCAGAATGCGCCATCGGCCACATTTTCAACAACGGCTTCGGCGGTAAGATGCCGGGCGTCGCAATCCTGGGTACCAACGCCGCTTATGGCAGCAGAGGGTTTGCGGTCGATCCCGCCTACATGCCGTGGGGCCACACCAATCCTACTTATTCTGCCCGAGACGATGTGGGCAAGGCGTTTGGCAAACACACGCTGCAGTTCGGAGCGCAATACGTGTACTCGCAGCGTAATCAGACCAACAATGCCATCGGCGCAGCTTCGGGCGACTTACAGGGCCTGCTGACCTTCAGCAATCTCGCGCACAGTACGGGAAACGCCTTCGCCGATTTTCTGATTCAAAATCCAAGTCCGAATGGGGACGGCCTTATTTCGGGATTCATTCAGAGTTTCACCCAGGATTCGGCGCAGGGCCGCTACTACCAGAAGTACCAGATCGCTGAACCTTATTTCCAGGACGACTGGAAGGTGACTAAGAAGCTCACCGTGAACCTCGGCCTGCGAATCAGTCTGTTTGGCACCTACCACGAGAGGAACCACAACGCGTGGAACTGGGAAGCCTCGCGATTTAACGCATCGAGGTTTGCGGTTGATCCAGTGTATGGCGAGCTTCTAGATAAAACGGCCGGATCGGTCCCGGTTTCGTTCAACCCCTCGACGTTCCAGCTAGACCCGGGCGTGGTCGGCGACCTGGGGTTGGTTCGGTGTGGTCTTAACGGCACGCCCATCGGCTGCATGACAGGGCACCTGTTTAATCCGGCGCCCCGGGTTGGTTTTGCCTGGGACCCATGGGGCGACGGCAAGACCTCGATCCGTGGAGGCTATGGCGTCTTCTTTGAGCATGGCACCGGCAATGAAGCCAACACCGGGTCCCTGGAGGCTAGCGCGCCGGTCGTGCTCAGCATGACGCAGCCGCTTCCTACTAACTACCCATGCATCGGAAATGTCGGATATGGGAATGCCAGCAACCCGGAATGCACGAGCCCCTCGGGCTTTTATCTTGGCGTTTCTCCACCGCCAGCCGGGTCCGTTTTTCCAATCGATGTCACCTCGATTCCGACCAAGGTGGTTTGGCCCTATGCTCAGCAGTGGAGTTTCGGCGTTCAGCGAGAACTGTCCCGAGCGGTTGTGGTCAACCTGTCGTACGTGGGGAGCAAGGGAACGCACTTAACGGTCGAGCGTCAGCTCAACCAGTTAAAGCCGCTGCCGGCAAACGAGAATCCCTTCGGCCCGAACGAGCCCCTGACCATCGCGGAGTGTAACACTCCACCCTCTGGTGCGCAGGGCCCAGGAAATTCCCCTGGAGACGGCTTCACTCCGTTCCTGCTGCAAAATGGAACTCTGGTGACGCCGCAAAACCCCGCCTACATGTATTTGCAGGCAGCGTGCACAAATCCAAACATCCCGAACGTCAATTCCCTCCCGGGCCGACCCTACCCAGGTTTGGGAAGAGTTCTCGCGTTGCAGAATGTAGCCAGTTCGAGTTATCACGCTCTGCAGGGCACGCTGCGACACACCAGCGGGCCGTTGACGGCTGGAATCTCCTATTCCTACAGCCACTCGCTGGACGATTCATCGGATCGAAGCGATCCGATTCTGGTCAATTCTTACGACCTGCGTGAGAACCGGGCCAGCTCGAGTTTTGACGAGCGTCATCTGCTCAATATCAGCTATGAGTATCGGCTACCACTCAAAGGGCTTTCTCGTCGTTTCAGCGACTGGGCCAATGAGCGACCCAAGGACCCGACTGCACCCCAAGCAAACTGTTGTTCGATGCTGTCGAATATGCTTCTCGATGGCTGGGAGCTTTCGGGAGTAACGCTGGTTGCGTCGGGCACGCCGTTTACGGTTATTAACAGCGCCGGTAACACCGGCATTTCCGTAACCGACAATGCCGGCGTCTCCAGCGGACTCGGCGTCGCGGCCTCGTACCCCGACGTAATGAAGGGACAACAGTCGCCAGGCAGCAATTCTCAAAGTTTTGGCCCGCTCATCGGCAATCCTGCGCAGTTTGTGGCTCCTCGGGGGCTCACCTTTGGGGACGCCGGCCGGAACTTCCTGAATAATCCGCGGCGCACGAACTTCGACCTGTCGGTGCTGAAACATTTCAAGATCCGGGAAGCCGGCGATCTTGAGTTCCGGGCTGAGGCTTACAACGTACTTAATCACACTCAGTTCCGGATCTACGATCCCGACAACCCGGGCAGCAGTGGAAACAACATCATCAGTTGCTATGCCGGTCCAGTGTATTCCGCCGGATTTCAGGGTGGTGGGGCCAATTGCGTCACCGGGGCTTCCTTTTTGCACCCGGTCGATGCGCATCGGCCCCGCACCATACAGTTTGGCCTGAAGCTAGGGTTCTAGGACACATGCCGACTTTGACTAAAAATCCGGTGCGATGTCAGACGACTAAACAAACGCTCTGGCCCCGGTTTCGCGGAGGGTATGTGAAGGGTCTGTTGCTTTTGCTGCTAGCCGGCACTATGACGTTTTCGGCGTGTGGGGGTGGTACCTCCTCGAGCAGCACACAGATCCTCCCAACGCTTTCAGGCAACTGGCAGTTCAACATGGCGGAGCAACTCAACCCGGATCCCAACGGACTTTCATTCGTGGGTGGTCTTCAAGGAGGGTTTCTGCTCCAGAATAAGGGAGCGGTGGCGGGAACGGCAACCTTCTTCTTCTCGCCCGCGCCGTCGGCGCTCGATCCAAACCCGACACTGTGCAACAGCGGATCCGCTGCGATCACCGGTACGATCAACGGCCAGACCGTAAGCCTCACCGCGGTAGCCAATAATCAGACTTTACTTACGCTTACTGGAACGCTAAGTCTCGATGGCTCTGCGATGACAGGTTCGTATACTTCGACCAGCGGCGCGGGTTGCGGGATCGTATCAACCCAGGAATGGAGCGCTTTCCTCGTACCGCCGCTCACGGGAGCGACCCAAGGGAGCTTTCACAGCGCGGGCGGCGCTGCCGGCCTGAACGAGCAAGATTTTCTGGTGTCGGGGGCACTCACCCAAGCAGCGAATACCGGAGCCAGTAGCGCGACAGTCACCGGCACTTTGAACTTTGTGAACTCGACAACCGATCTGAGCGACTACCCTTGCATCGCTGAAGCATCGGTTGACGGCTACATCAGCGGAAATGTCGTAGTCCTGCAGATCATCGGGGCGGGGACCAACGGACCCAACATTGGTCAGATCGGTGCGTCGGTGGGATCGGGTCTTCAGCCCGTCACCTTCGCCCCCGCGCAAGGCGGATACATACTGCATGCAGTGGCTGGAGCGGGATACGCTGTCTATGCCGCAGCCTGTGGTGGCGGAACCCTCGCTACCCCCGCCGACTTCGGCGTCATCTGCCTTGGAGTGAACACTACAACGGCTTGCCCACTGCCGATCACACTGGCTCCCTCCGCGCTGAGTTTCTTGTCTCAAACCGTGGGGTCGCCACCGACGACGCAGACCGTCACCGTGACAAACACTTCGGGCACTACGCTCGCCGGTGTCATGTTGACGTTAACCAATGATGGCGCGAGCAATTTCACGGAGACGGACACTTGCGGCCTCGGGGGCGTGCCTTCGCAGGGGGGGCCTTTCAATCTGAATTCGGAGCAGTCTTGTGTCATTACGGTTGCTTTTGCTCCGCTGCAAAACTGCGCGGCCGGCACTGTCGCGGCCCAGTGTTTAACAGCAACGCTGGCGGTTACCAGCCCCAACAACGATGCGATTCTTACTGTGCCCATTACGGGCGGAGTGAGCATCAATGCAGCCTCGACTTCTGAACTCGAGTTCCGCACGGAACTGGGGTCGACCGACCAACGCGGGCATCCGGCAGAGATCCTGCGAAGCTCGGACACCCGCCCTTTCCAGGACTTCGAACATCATGCAGGAATCTACTAGAAACCCGATGACTAACGCTGCCAGGCTATGCCCGACGAATCGCGAACCGCTGTCGCCCCGCCCTAGTGGCGGGTATGCGCAGAGTCTTTGGATTTTATTGCTGGCGGGGACGATGCTGCTTTCGGCGTGTGGGGGCGGCGGCGCTTCCAGCGGCGGCTCGCAGCCGAGTGCGACCCTCGCGGGTAACTGGCAGTTCTCTATCGTGAACACTCCCGACCTGAACTGCTTCGAGTGGCCTGCAGGGCGGGTTTCTGCTGCAGAACAATGGATCGGTGACGGGCGAGCTCTGATCTACTCGAATACGCTGCTCGGTAGTTCGACAGGGACCGTGCAGCAGTGGAACCGCTCCGATCACCGGAACCATCAGCGGCCAGAACGCCGTAAGCCTCACCGTGGTAGCCGGTACGCAGACTTTTGCGCTTACAGGAAAGCTGAATTCTGATGGCTCGATGTACGGGTACTTACACGTCAACCCCTGGTACCGCCGGCCGAACGGGTACCCCTTGCGGAAGCGGGACCGGTCAAACGCCGCTGAGCATGGAGCGCAATACCCGTGCCACCGCTCACGGGATCGATTACCGGCGGCTTCCACGCTGCCAGCGGTTCTAACTCGGGCTTGAACAACCAGGATTTTCCGCTGACCGGCACGCTCACCCAGGGAGCGAATATCGGAGCCAGCAACGCGACTGTCACGGGCACCTTGAGCTTTATCGACCCGACGACCCTTCTAAGCGATTACCCCTGCATCTCTTCTGGCACTGTTTACGTCAATGGCCAAATCAGCGGCAACACCGTCGTTCTACAGCTCATCGGGACGGACGGATCGAATGCCGGGCAGATTGGGAATTCGGCCAGCCTAGCTGGAACTACCCCCGTCACCTTCGACCCCACGACGAATGGATACGTTCTCCACTCCACTGGAACTGGATATGTCGTGAACACGAAAGCTTGTCCCGCTCCCAGCAGCGACGACGCTGGATACATTTGTCTCGCATTGAACAGTACGACCGCTTGCCAGCAACCGATCACGCTCTCTCCAGCCGTCCTGTCCTTCCCGCCTCAAATGCTGGGTTCGACGAACCCGTCAACGCAGACGATCACGCTCACAAACATCCAGCCTTCGGGCAGCGCTCCGCTGACCGGTCTGACGTTGACGTGGATGGCGCAATCCGGCGTTACGGATACCGGCCCCACCGATTTCACCGGCGTACCCAATTTCACGGGGGCAGACACTTGTGTGCCTGGGGAAATCTTGAACACAAGTGGGGGTGGAAACACTCTTATCGGGTCACCTTTCAACCTGCTTCCAGGACAGTCCTGTACGGTTACGGTTTCCTTTGCGCCTCAGGCAAGCTGCACATGGCTGCCGGCGAATCAGGGCGGAACCTCCCCAGCCCAATGTCCGCTCACTTTGAGCGCAACGCTAACCGTCAATAATGTTCCTAGCGTCAACTGGTGACTGCACCACCTTGCACCTGCACCCTGGCGATACGGAGTTTCTCGTGCCCATCACGGGCAGCGGACTCAGCTTTGTTCAACCCTCGACTCCCCGACTCGATTTCGGAGCGGAGGCGTTCGGCGAAGCCAGCCTTCCTCAATTGCTGAACCTCACCAACTACGGCGCAACCCCAGTGCAGATATTGCCGAAAGGAACATGCGTTACCACATTCGACCAACATGTTACACGCTCCCGCACCCGTTAGTGGAAAGCAGTCCGGTTGCAGGTCTGCAAGTGGTGAGCAACGCATGCCCGGACAACCCTAGACCAATCCACCACAATCCGGTACAGTTGCGACACTGATCCCAGCACCTTGATGCCCAACTTCCAGATATCCTCGGACACTTGCAGCGGAACGTTGCTCGAGCCCCAGACCGCGTGCAGCCTCGAGATTGGGTATGTACCACAGTCAGCGAACACCGCCTCCGGCGGTCTGGATTATTCCCTGGAACTGAACACGGTGCAATGCACTGACCCGGTGAATGACCCTCCGTCTCAGTCCAACCCTTGCGAACTCGACGGCGGACGGTTTCCAGTCGAACTAACAGCGAATCTAGGCAGCCCGCTGAGAATGTCCCCCGCCGCCGGGTTGAATTTTGGCAATGTGTCCGTGGGTAAGTCAAGTGTCCCGCAGACGATTACGCTTCTGAATGACCCCGTTCCGAACGCGTCAACCGTGAACTTCGTCGGCAAGGTCGTGGTGAGCGGCAACTACTCTGAGACCGACGATTGTCCGCCCAGCCTGGCTCCGGGTGGCAGTTGCACTCTGACTGTAACTTTCAAACCCAAGAGCGTAGGTCACAATGCCGGGACCCTCGCCATTAATTACACGGCCGGATCGAGCTCCCTCCAAACTCAACCGGTTTATCTTCTGGGGACGGGGCAATGACTCGCGCTCGCCTCGGCCCGCTTAAATGTTCAGAGGTTGCTTATGTGGAATCGGACAATCAAGTTCAGGATCGGATCCCACGGCAAGTCATGAAGGCGCAAATCGTGATGAAGCAACTCAAGGAGGTTGGCAGTGGCAACTAGACGATGGATTCTCTCTCTTCTGCCGGCGGCGGTGATTGCAGTGCTCGCCGGATGCGGCAGCAATAACACTTTTAGTCCACAGAATCCTCCTCCTCCGCCACCGTCGACGCTCTCCATCTCCGTTACCACCGTGCCCGCAGCGCCCGCATCCGGACAGCCGGTTCCCGTTCCAATCAACGGCACTGTGACCCTCACCGCGACGGTTACTAATGACTCAAGCAGTGCGGGAGTGGACTGGGCTTTATTGCCGACAAGTGCCAGGCGCAACCCCGGCACTTGCGGCACGCTTAGCGCCCCGCATACCGCCAGCGGTACGCCCGTGATCTATACGCCACCCACTAGCCTGCCGAATAACAACCTGAACGTTGTCGTTGTGGCTTATGCGACTGCGGATCAAAGCCATAATGCTCTGGCCCAGATCGATGTCAGCGCCTTTGGCTCCGCCCTCAGCGGCACCTACATTCTCGAGGCCCAGGGATCAGATTCTACTTTCAACCCCTACCAGTTCGCGGGGCTGGTCGTCCTTGACGGCAACGGAAATATCACGGCGGGCCAGCAGACGGTCAACTTCTTCGATACAACTCTCGGCGGCGCCCAGGTGTCAGACACAAACACCATCACCGGTGGCAGCTATTTCCTTGGCCCCGACGGGCGAGGAACAATTACTATCAACCCGCAAAACCCAGACATTGGCCCGGAGAGTTTTACTTTAATGTTCCTCTCCAGTTCCCAAGCGCTGATTGCCGCACTACCGACATCTCTCCTCGCTATCTCGGGCACCGGTACCATGGATCTGCAAGACCCTAAATACCAGACCACTCCCCCGTCGACCTTACCCCCGAGCGGTTATGCCTTCGTAGTGAACGGAACTACGGCCGGGTTGCCTCAGACTTTCGGCGGGATTCTTGACATTGATTCGTCTAATAACGTGGTAGAAAGCGGCAGCGTGATGGATCAATACGTTGCCAGCAACGGAGTCGGGCTAGCGCCGGTCCACAACAACACGAAACCTACCGGGTTAGTGTCCTACACTTCCACATTCGGTGGGGTCATCACGTTGGCTCTGAACGCTCCCGCCTTCAGCAATAGCAACCCGACCCCAACGTTTACCGGCTATATTGTCGACGACAACCACATAAAACTGATCGAGAATGATGGGACCTCCAGCACCGTCGGGCTTGCCGTCGCCCAAGGTTCTGACACCGGCACTTTTAGCGACGCGTCGTTCTCCGGAACGTACGCGTTTGGTGTCACCGGGGTAGACCTCGACAACAGCAATAGCCCGCCGGCCTCGACCACCTTGGCTTCGGCCGGCTTGTTCACCGCAGATGGTGTCGGAGACCTGAATGGATTCACCGACACGCTTCTCCAGTCAAACACCTTCGCGGGCCTGAACGGTACTTGCACTGTGAATGGCGCCGCTCCGAATGGTGCTCAGATCAGCGCAGCGTTCGATGGTGCAACATATTCGGTCGACGCGGCAGGACTCGGTCGCATCGGCGTATCTTTAGAGACCTTTTCCCCCCAGCCGGTGTGCAAAGGTTTTACCTCTCATTTCCTTCTCTATCTCATCGACAATGGAAGCGCAGCGCTGGCTATCGAGGACGGTAACGGCAACTATCCATTTGTCGGAACCGGAATAGCTTACCTGCAATCCACTTCTCCAACATTTCCCGACCCCACCCCCAACAACATGTACGGATTTAGCTTCACTCAGCAGAATGGGTCCGAATACGACGGCACCGCGCAGATGACCGTGAACCCCTCTGCCACCCCGCCATCTTTGTCTGGCACCGTTGATAACAATACTGGTGTGGGCCAATCGTTTACCGGCACTTTCACACCCCAGCCAAGTTGCCCCGTGAGTCCTTCCTCGAGCGGTTGCTTCGCTGGCACTTTTTCGAATGTAGGGCGAGATTCCGCCTTCGTTGGAACACCCCCGGCCGGAGAAACCTACGAATTCGCGGCCGATTTTTACATCATTGACGCGGATCATGGCTTCTTCGTTGAATCGGACTTGCTGCGCCAACCGACGCCACAGGTGTCCTTCGGATACTATGCCTGTCAAAACTCGGTGACCGGTCAGCCTACCTGTCCGACAACTCAGCCAGATGACGCGCGTGGCAGTGCGTTACGGAAGTAGGTGGAGATTCTTGCAGCAAGGGGAATGGGATGGTCCAGGCTGCGCTGATGAAACAGGGATCGAGGACGGCGCGATAAGCCACCACGCCGCTTCCGATGTGAGCTTTTCTCTTACCGCGTTTCTGAAATCTACTGTTGCGGGGGCGACTGCCCTGGGTTTTGCTGCGGTTGCGAAACGACTTGGGGTGGGCCGGTGTTCGGCATTGATTGTCCACCAGTTCCTTGAGTTAGGCTATCGGGGTTTGCCGAGGGGAGACTGGGATTCACCGGCCCCATCAGCTGGCCGCCGCGGTCCATTCCCTGGACGTATATAAAGAGCCAGTCGTTGTAATGGTCCTTGCCGAAGAACACGCGAATGGTCTTCGCCTTGCTTGTGCTGGCAACACCCAGAATCGGTCCTCCACCGAACGTCGGCCCCTTGAGGCCGGAATCGGAACCTGCGTCGGAATTCGAAGGCGACGATCCGGGCGAATTCGAATTTCCCGATGCATCCGAGTTGCCGGAGGAAGGAGCGTTACCCGAATCGCCATTCTCGGAAGTCTGGCCATTCGCGCCGCCCGTTTGTGTTCCCACTCCGCCTTGCGCCGGCAAACCACCTTGCCCCCCGACCCCATTCTGCCCGGGCAGTACCGGCCCATTGTTCAAGGCGACGTCCGCCTGATGGAGCAGTTTGAAGTCCTTCTCCTTGCCTGTGACTGGATCTCTACTCATAGGATCCGTGTAGCGCTTACGTAGGAACCGGAGGTTGTTTGTATTTTCTAGTTCTTCGAGGCTCGAGGGATACCGTCCAAGCTTCTTGTAGAAGCGTTGAATCGCGCGCATGTAGGCTGTACCGCGGTGTCTTAACTCCGCTTCGCGGTCGCGCCGGATCTGCTGCTTGAGCTCGGGCAGCGCTGCCACCAGCGCAATCATCATGAGCGCTAAGGCAAGCATCAGCGTGATCATCATGTAGCCGCGCTGCTTCAGGCGATTGCGCAATTTTGCCCTCGAGACTGCGGGCGTGGGGCCCTTAGTTGAGATCATTCAACTCCAGCGGAAAAAATGAAAGCGCGCCGCCTCCGGGGGAAACGTCAACCAGCACGAGCGTACGAATCTGTCCCTGACTGAGCAAATAGGTCTGATTGATGAGTTGGGTTTTGCTTCCCGAGGCAGTCACGATCATCATGATTTGCGCAATGCCACTGGACGGTATTGGAAGGCTGACGTAAACGCTCGCCTGCCCGAATAAGAGGGAAGGAATAATCGGCTCGACTTGGCTAATGTCGGTGCCGGGTGCAACCAGGTAAATATCCGCGCTCGGGGGTGCGCTGGGAGAGGCGTCTATAATGCGGATCTCCGCCTGGCCGGATAATGGCGCCGTGTTGTTGTCAGGCAAAAGAATCACGGTTGGGGCCGCGTAAAGTCCCGTCAGGAGCACCGTAGACTGCGACCCGCTGTTAATGTTCAGGGGGGTGCTGCTGATGACGGGCGTGGTTGTGCCGGTCAAGAATACTGCGATTGGATCACTGCCCACCGAACCCGACTTATATCCGGACGCCGGTACCGTTGCCCCGAAGCCGACATTTGTAGCCACTGATTTTCCGTTAAGCGAAATGTCGAGATTGTCCGGAGCGTCGGGGATGGTCTGCACCACTCGATATTGGGCAGTGCTTGGTTTTGAGCCGCAACTGGTGGCAAAAACGCAGAGGACGACCGTCGCTAGCGCAAAGAGTGGAACTTTGAATAGACGAGACAAACTTCTCTCTCCGTAAGGCAAGTTCTGGCGTGAGCGAGCCGTGCAAATTGGCTATTCTATCCTTTGCCTTTACAGGCTTGTGTGAATTTTGTGTGACAACGCAGGACTGCGGGACTCTCCGACATTACCCGGTATTCCGCGCCAGTCCCAGCGCGTCGAGGCAGTGGCGCACCCGCTGCCATACTCCTCTCGCGGAGTGTCCAATGTTATCTTTAGGACGGCAGCGGCGTAATTCATGGAAATTCTCAAAAGACTTTTTGAGCGACATTTCCAGACGGCAGTCGAGCGGGTGCAGCCGCTGCAGGATCAACTCGGCGGTTCGGGACGCAGGATCATCCGCCTCTCCAGCGAGAAACTCAGCGCCATTGGCATTCTCTATGACGTGCGCGAAGAGAATGTCGCCTTCCTTGAATTTTCCCGGCATTTTCGCCTGCACGGTTTACCAGTACCGGAGGTTTACGCCGAAGACCTGAACCAGGGCGCTTATTTGGAAGAAGACCTCGGGAACACCACTCTGTTTGAGTTTCTCTCGAAGCATCGCGACGGCGCGGCCATCGCTCCCGAGGCGGTTGCGGCCTATCGCAAAGTCGTCGCCGTGTTGCCGCGGTTTCAGGTCGAAGCAGGCCGCGATTTGAACTACAAAGTGTGCTATCCGCGTGCCAGCTTCGATCGCCAGTCCATCGCCTGGGATTTGAATTATTTCAAGTACTACTTTCTAAGGCTAGCCGGCATTCCCTTCAGCGAGCAGGCGCTGGAACACGATTTCAGTCGCCTGACGAAATTCCTGTTGAGTGCCCGCCGCGATTATTTTCTTTATCGCGATTTCCAATCGCGCAACGTCATGCTGTGCAAAGTTCTGAACGAAGACCAGCCATTTTTCCTCGACTATCAAGGCGGACGGAAAGGCGCGCTGCAGTACGATATCGCTTCTCTCTTGTTCGACGCCAAAGCTGATCTTCCCCCGGACCTGCGCCAGCAGTTACTCGACCATTATCTCGACAGCCTCGCCGGTCTCCTCGACCTCGATCGCTCCGAGTTCATGCAGTATTACTACGCCTACGTTTACGTTCGCATCATGCAGGCCTTGGGCGCCTACGGATTTCGCGGCTTCTACGAACGCAAGGTGCATTTCTTGCAAAGCGTGCCCTACGCGCTGAGGAACCTGCGCTGGCTGCTGCATAACGCGGAGTTGCCCATCGCCTTGCCCACCCTGATGGAAGCTTTCAAGACCATGGTGGCGTCGGAGGGGCTGCAAGGTCTGACGTCGGCTTCGCATCCCGAAAAGTTGACGGTGCGGATTTTCAGTTTTTCGTTTCACCGTGGCGTGCCCCAAGACGACGCGGGGAACGGCGGCGGATTCGTCTTCGACGGCCGCAGCCTGCCCAATCCCGGCCGTGAAGAGCGCTTCCAGACCCTCACCGGCAAAGACGCTGCCGTAATCGAGTATCTCGATCAGCAGGAGAGCGTGCACCAGTTTCTCGCCAGCGCCAAGGCACTGGTGGACGCCAGCGTGAGCGCCTACCAGCAGCGCGGCTTCAAGCACTTAATGGTGTCGTTCGGTTGCACTGGCGGCCAGCATCGCTCGGTTTACCTGGCGGAGCAATTGGCGAAGCATTTGCGCGCTGACCACGGCGTGGAGGTGGTAGTACGGCATCGCGAGCAGGAGCAACTGAATCCATGAAAGCGATGCGTCCATGAAAGCCATGATTCTCGCCGCCGGCCTGGGCACGCGCTTGCGTCCGCTCACCGACGATCGTCCCAAAGCGCTGGTAGAAATCAATGGCCGCACTCTGTTGGAGATTACCCTCGACCGCCTGCGCAGCTTCGGCGTTAGCGAGGTGATCATCAACGTGTATCACTTCGCGGACATGATTCGCGACTACCTGAAAACGAACAATAACTTCGGCATGCGGGTTGAAGTGTCGCGCGAGGAGGTGTTGCTCGACACCGGTGGCGGTCTTAAGAAGGCTGCGTATTTCTTTGTAGGAGACTCCACCAGTTCCGAGGAACCGTTCATTGTGCACAATGTCGATGTTCTGAGCACGATTGATCTCCGGCGTATGGTGCAATTTCATAGTGACCATCAAGCGCTCGCGACCCTGGCCGTGCAGGACCGCAAGACCTCCCGCTACCTGCTGTTCGACGGCCAACTTCTGCTCTGCGGACGGCGAGCGGGGAATGATAAGGAACATGAACTTGTCCGAGCCGCTGAGCGGTCGCAGGCGCTGGCCTTTTCCGGCATCCACATAATCTCTCCCCGTCTGCTGAGGATGATGAGCGAAGAAGGCGCGTTCTCCATCATCACTACCTATTTGCGGCTCGCTGGCCAGGGAGAAAAGATTGTCGCATTCCGCGCTGATGAATATTATTGGCGCGATCTGGGCCGGCCAGAAGGCGTGGCCCAAGCCGCCGAAGATCTGAAGAAGAAAGGCATAACGCCTTAGATTCGTTGATCGTCGCGCCGGGAACTCAAAGCCGATTCACGGAATTGCAGCCAGCAAATCCGCGGCCGGGGCATTGTCCCCGAAAGTCTGGCTGACGTGCATGTACAAGTCGACATTGCCCGGACCGAAAATGAAGCTTCCCCCCAGCTGAAACGGATTCTTGCCTAGTTTGTGCTGCTGATGTCCGGCTGTACGGGCTCTTTTCCGTGCCAACGAATTATCCCGGCGGAAAATATGAAAGAGCGAGCCGCTCAGCAGGCCCACAGAGCGATATGCCTCCCGCTCGGCGTCAACTAGAAGCGGGAAAGTGATTCCAGTCTCCTCGCGAAAGACTTGGGCGTAGTGAGTGTCGCCCAAGCTGATGGCCGCCAATCGGGCGCCCTTATCGCGGAATGCTGGCTCGTGGTCGCGCAACTGCGCGACGTGCTCGCGGCAGAAGATTCATCCGTAGTGGCGAAGGAAAACGATCACTGCCGGCTCGTTAGCCCAAAGCGAGCCGAGTTTCACAGGCTGTCCTTCAGAGTCGGGCAGGACTATTCCCGCGAGTTTCTCACTCAGTGACTGCGGCACGGCTTCATTCTCAAGTGGCTCCTCAGAACTGTCAAGCAAAGCAGGCGTTTACGCTGACGACCCAATGGTTAGTGAAATGGCGATGGTACGCGATTCACTGCAACGCATTTCTCTTTCCGCGGGAGAATGTGGGAAACTATTTCCTTACCGAGGAGGAACAATGGAGAAGCGCAAACTTGGAAAAAGCAATCTGGAAGTCTCAGCCCTCGGACTCGGCTGCATGGGAATGAGCTTTGGCTTCGGCCCGGCCAAAGACAAAAAGGAAATGATCCCGCTGATTCGGACCGCAGTCGAACGCGGTGTCACCTTCTTCGACACCGCTGAGGTATACGGTCCCTTCACAAATGAAGAGCTTGTGGGCGAAGCGCTTGCTCCATTCCGCGACCAGGTGGTGATAGCGACAAAGTTCGGCTTTGCGCCTGATCCCAATGGCGGACCAGGGTGGACTGTTCTGAATAGCCGGCCGGAACACATCAAGGAAGTGGCCGAGGCCTCCCTCAAGCGACTCAGGACCGGCGTCATCGATTTGTTCTATCAGCACCGGGTTGACCCGAACGTGCCGATTGAAGACGTCGCAGGAGCCGTGAAAGACCTGATCAGGCAAGGTAAGGTGAAGCACTTCGGCCTTTCTGAAGCAGGAGTGCAGACCATCCGTCGCGCGCACCGAGTCCACCCGGTCACTGCGGTTCAGAGCGAATATTCCCTATGGTGGAGACGCCCGGAAGAGGAGCTGTTGCCGGCCCTCGAAGAACTCGGGATCGGATTCGTGCCCTTTAGCCCTCTGGGCAAGGGCTTCCTCACCGGTAAGATCGACGAAAATACGAAGTTCGATAGTACCGATTTCCGCAACATCGTTCCTCGTTTTACCCCACAGGCTCGAAAAGCGAATCAGGCGTTGGTTGATTTGCTGAGCCAGGTCGCAGAACGAAAGAGGGTAACCCCGGCACAGATAGCCCTAGCTTGGCTGCTTGCCCAGAAGCCGTGGAGCGTTCCGATCCCAGGGACGACCAAGCTTCATCGCCTGGAAGAGAACCTTGCGGCGCTTTCTGTCGCACTCACACCGGACGATCTTCGTGACATCAATAGCGCTTCATCCAAGATCAAGCTGGAAGGGGCGCGGTATCCGGAAAGACTGGAACAAATGACCGGCCGCTGAACAATAAAAATGTCAGCCACCATTACCAACCCATTTGGCTCATCCGCTCAAGGATGATCGCGCTGTACTTGTTCATGCGCTCGGGCCGTCGCTTCAGGGGAGCCGGCAGAATTGCAGCGAGCCGTGCCGCCGGTTCGCGGCCGATATTCCGGGCTGCGATTTCCTCGTAATAACGACACGCCGGCTCTGCACCATAAATACCAGGGCCCCATTCCACCACGTTGAGATAGATCTCCAGAATGCGCCGTTTGCCGAGGACGAATTCGGCCACCGGTACCAGCGTGACCTCGGCCCCTTTGCGCAGGACAGAGCGGCCTGTTCCGAAGAAAAGATTTTTTACGAGTTGCTGCGTAATGGTGGAAGCTCCGCGAGTGCGATCGCCTTCCAAATCCTCTTCAGCCGCGATTTGGACCTCGTGCCAATCGAATCCATGGTGCTGGTAGAAGCGAGCGTCCTCCGCAGCGATTACAGCGTGCTGAAGATCGGGTGAAATTTGGCTGAGCGGAATGAATTTGTAGCGTTCGCGATACGGCCTGTTGTGAATCCAGGCCTGCAAGCGGCGCTGCATATGCACCGCGGTTGTCGGTGGGTCGATCCACCGGGCAGCCACCAGGATCAGCGCGGCCAGCGACCAAAGAAGCACCACGCCGATAACAAGCCATTGAATAAAGGACCGGAGGGAACCCGTCCGAAGCGGGGTTGGGTTCGGTATACGATGGAGCCGCGAGGAACTGTCGTTCAGCTGATTTTCATCCAACTCGTGGCCCCGCCTTTAGTCTGTTCGTACTCGGCTGCGAATGTCTTAAGCCCGAACAAAATCAATAAATCCGCGCTGCACGTCAGTCCGAGTCAACTTCGCCCGCACCTTGTCGCCGACGTGCAACCCCTGCGCGCCCTGAGCTAATAATCCTTCGATGTGCGGCCGCAGAACACGAACAAACGTTCCCTTCGGAGTGACTCCGGTGACGATGGCGTCGAAGGTTTCACCCACCCGATGGCTCATGGCGACGGCCGCCAGACGCTTTGACATATCCCGCTCTACTTTTCGCGCGGCATCTTCTTTCTGGGTGCAGTTCGTCGCTATGCCGGCGAGTTCGTCGTCGGAATAAGGGTTGGATTTTCCGTCAAGCAAATTCTTGATCAGCCTCTGCGCGACGATATCGGCAAAGCGCCGATTGGGTGCGGTCGAGTGCGTGTAATCCTGCACGGCCAAACCGAAGTGTCCCTGCTCGGGATCGCCCGGACGTTCCAGCACATATTCGCCCGGCCCAATCAGCTTGATGACCGCGAGCGACAGGTCGGCGAAGTGATCCGGATCAGCGGCTTTGCGTTTCAGGAGAAAATCGTTGAGCGCCTTTGAATCGGCCTGTACGGGCAGCCTTTCGCCCTGCGCCGCTGCGATTCGTACGATGCCGTCCCAATGTGCCGGAGTTCTTACGATGCGTCGCAGCGACGAGACTTTTTCCAGCAGCCGCGCCACCACGCCGTTCGCAGCGATCATGAAGTCTTCAATCAACTCCGTGGCCCGATTCTTCTCCTGCTTCACGACGTCGACCACTTGCTGGTTAAGCACCACGGGATGCACTTCGCTGGTGTCAATGTTCAGCGCGCCATGCTCGTAGCGAAGTTTCTTGAGCGCCTGGGCAACCTCGTCCTGCAGCTTGAGCTGCGCCTGTAATTCGGAAGAGGCAGCCACTTTAGGCGGAGGCGCCGCTGTGCCTTCAAGCCACGCTCCAACCGCGTTGTAAGTAAGTTGCGCCTTATTCCGAACGATGGCTCGATACACGTTGCTCGAACTCATCGAGCCATCTGCAGCGATCGTAAATTCAACCACCACCCCGGGTCTGTCCACGTTTTCGAGCAGAGACGACGCGCCCGTCGAAAGCTCTTCCGGCAACATCGAGAAATTAATGATGCCGGCATAAACGGTGGTCGTCTCTTGGGCAGCGTGCTGGTCGATGGGAGATGCCTTGTCGGGAGAATCCTTGGCGACAAACGCATCCACATCGGCGATTCCCACCATCACCTTGACGTCGCCATTGGGCAAGCGCTCGGCAACTTCGATCTGGTCGAGATCTTTCGACGTATCGTTATCGATAGACGACCAAAGCAGCCCACGCAGATCGCGCACCTTGTCCGAAGCCGTCAGTTGTGGCGGATGCGCACTGATATCCGCCAGTTGTTGCCGCGTCGCGGGCGGAAAATCCGGCTCGAAACCCTCCGCCAGCATGATCTGCCGCGCCATTGCCTGAAGATTGAGAGAAGAAGGCCGAGAGTCGTTCATTACATTCTGCTTTCGAAGAACATTGGTTTGAAAAGGCTAACATGAATCACAGGTTTTCCCTGTGTACCCGAGCCGGCCTTCAGCGAAGTCGAAGGGCGTTTCCTGGAGAGGTCTTTGGCTTTGGCTCGTGATATTCTAGTAACAACAGCTGCGTATTTCTTTGATTGGATCGATTCCCGCAGTTCCCTAAAACATCATGATTTCAGTCAGTAATGTGTCTATGCGCTACGGCGCCAAAGTTCTGTTCGACGAAGTTTCCACCGGGTTTGTTCCGGGGAAGCGTTACGGTCTTACCGGCCCCAACGGGGCGGGGAAGTCTACGTTCATGAAGCTTCTGACCGGCGAGCTCGAACCGCAGAAGGGAACGGTCGTCCGGCCGCGGAAACTCGGCGTTCTCAGCCAGGATCAATTCGCCTTCGACGAGTATCGCGTGATTGACGCGGTCATTATGGGAAACCGCCGTTTGTGGGCCGCTCTCGAAGAACGCGAACTCATCTACGCGAAGCACGAGATGACCGACGCGGACGGGATGAAACTCGGCGAACTCGAGGGCATCGTCGGCGAGGAAGACGGCTACACCGCCGAAACCGACGCCGCGATTCTGCTGCAGGGCCTCGACATTTCCGACGAGATGCACGAGCGGAAAATGTCGGAGCTGCCGGGCGGACAAAAAATGCGCGTACTGCTGGCGCAGGCTCTGTTCGGACATCCGCAGGCGCTGTTGCTTGACGAGCCCACCAACCACTTGGATCTGGACTCGATCCACTGGCTGAAGAATTTTCTGAATCAATATGAAGGCGTGCTGATTGTGATCTCGCACGACCGCCACTTCCTCAACGGCATTTGCACCCACATTGCCGACATCGATTACGAGACCATCATTACTTACACCGGCACTTACGACGACATGGTGGTCGCGAAAACGCAGATTCGCTCGCAGATCGAATCGCAGAACGCGCAACGCGAAAAGAAGATCTCACAACTGAACGAATTCATCGCCCGCTTCGCCGCTGGAACCCGCTCCAGTCAAGTGCAGTCAAGGCGCAAGGAGGTCGAGCGCCTGCAGGTTACCGAACTGGCGAAGTCCAACATCCAGCGTCCCTACCTGAAGTTCGAGCAAAAGCGGCCCTCCGGCAAGCACATTCTGGAAATCGAAGGTGTCACGAAATCGTACGGAGAGGCCAGGGTGATTTCCGGCTTCACGGCGAGCGTGGTCCGCGGAGAAAAAATCGCGCTGATGGGCCGGAACGGTTCCGGCAAGACCACTTTAGTGAACGCGTTGCTCGCGAACTCGCCGACGGTCTCGGAATCGGAGCTACGAAAAAGCAGCGGCTATGATGGTCCCTTTGTTGACCGTGGAAAAGTAATCTGGGGTCACGAAGCGGCAGTGGGATATTTCGCCCAGGATCACAGGGCGCTGATCGAGCCCGGCATCAAGGTGCTAGAGTGGCTGCATCAATGGGATCCGTCAGCCTCGACCGAAGAGATTCGCGGCATCCTCGGCCAGATGCTGTTTCCTCGCGACGATGCCGAGAAGCGTACTGACGTACTCTCCGGCGGAGAGGCGGCGCGCCTGCTCTTCTGCAAACTGATGTTGCAGAAGCCGAACGTGCTCGTGCTCGATGAGCCGACTAACCATCTGGACCTTGAATCGATCAACGCCCTCAATATTTCGCTGCAGCGCTACCAGGGAACGGTACTGCTGGTCACGCACGACGAAGACCTGATTGACGAAGTCGCGACCAGAATATGGCACTTCGAAGGCAGCCATGAAATCACCGATTTCAAGGGCGCCTATGGCGACTACGAGGCCGTTCTCGCATAGGGATAGAGGCGGCCAAACAAAAGGACGCCGAGAAAAAGCAGGTTCGTCGCTCCGCTCAGGATGACAATTTATTTTTCCAACCTACTCGCCCTTCGCGCTCTCGTGAATGATCGACAGAGCGGGGCTTTTCCGCGCCTTCTTCTTTGCGCCGGATCGTTTGCGGGATTTTGAAGCTCCACCAACAATGTCAGCGACGCTGGTGCTCTCCAATATCTTGGCTGCGGCGTCGCGCACCTCCAAGAACACGCCATAGAGCGCGCGATGGTCAGGATCGGTGACGATGAGGCTTCGGAGTTGGTCCGCATCCCCAAAGGGCGCAAGTGGACCGTCCACCAGACGAATGATCTCGCTGAGTTTGATCTCTGCCGGCGCGCGCCGTAGCCGATATCCGCCCTTGGCGCCCCGGACGCTTTCCACGATGCGGGCGTTCTTGAGTTCCAGCAGAATCAATTCCAGAAACTTCTCCGGCAGGTCGCTGTCAAGAGCTATGTCGCGTATCTTTACGGTTTCCGTTCCGTATCGACGGCCCAAGGTCATGACCGCTTGCAGCGCGTAAAGACCTTTTTGCGAAATCTTCAATCTTGTATCCTTTCCATCTGCTTTCTGAAAATCTCGGCTGCTGCCTCGCGCTAGTTACCCGGTAGCAACCATTTCGCATTGGACGTACTCTAGTGCCCCAGCGCCCGCTTTGCAACTGATCTTGTTGCTGATGGTAGTTCAGTGATGTAAGTGCAAAACGTTGCACGTGAAACCCAATGCACACTGACCTTGGGGAAATGCCGCAGGTTGCTTTACTTCCACTGGATCACCCCGGCTTCAGCGCAAGCGTCGAGATAGTCAGCTACGAGATTCAGCGGCAAAGGAGCATATTCGGCCGATACTGCATCGCGTATCTCACCAACGGTGCGCGTTCCATTTACGAAGTTGGCGATCTCGTAGGCATAAAGTTCGCCCTGATCACGCACGTTCAGCATTGGAGTCGCTTCACTGTTGATGAGCTTGATCTTCGCGTAGCGCTCTTTGCCCAGGCGCGCCAGCAAAACGTTATCGTTCTGATAAGTCAGCGGACCAAATTCTCCGATGCGGATGGGCACACGCTTCGCATCTGAGTCGCCGGCCCAGGGGGCGCTGGGCGACGTTCCTTTTGCTCCGCGCAGCTTCGCCTGTTTATCGAGCCAATTTTGGAAATTGGTTGCTTGGTCGGTGAGAGCTTTCGCTCCGCCTGCATCCGCCCCGGCGGGCCCGCCGGTGAACTCGATTACCGAGCGCAGGGTTACCTGCTCACGCTGCAGTGCCTGATTCACCAAATTGCGCGCTTCGTACCAGGCGCTTCCCGCGTCGAGTTGAGGGTCATCCACCAATTGCTGTGCCGGTCCGAAGACTTGGGCAAGGCGAGCTTCGGCCTGGGAGGTGAGAAATGGCAATAACGCCGGAAGTTGTTTTGCAGTGATGCTTGCGTAAACGTACCCTGAGGCTGCTCCCAGCAGCGCCACGCGGCGCAACTTGGTTGCATCGATCTGCTCGAGGCTGTCATGGTCGGTGTGAATGTATATGTCTGGCCAGTCGCGAAGATAAAGTGACGGGACGGCGATGGTGGAGGAGTCGTAGTCATCGTGATCGCTTCCGCTGGAGTAGGGGGTTACATCCGCGATGAGTTCATTGCGCGTGCCTTGGCCGCCAGCGCGGGTTTCTACAATGCCCGTTTCCGCGGACGTTTCGCCCGCAGCATATCCGCTGGCGGCGTTGCGGATCGCATCGAGAAACACGGTACCCACGTCAGTAACAAAACTTGGCAGTGACCAGGGCGTGCCGGTGACGTGGAAGACTGACTTGTTCTTGAAAAAGTCGCCGCCCACCATATCCATGTGGATGTTGGCACGCAACCGTTGCCTGATTTCCGGGTGGCTGGCGAGAAACGCCATGGTGCCCTCGACCTCCGGTCCCCAGATAAAGCGCAGAGTGCGCTGCGGCCGCGGCAGTTTGCCCGAATCGATCAAGTGTGCGAGCAGGCGCGCGGATTCGAGAATGGTGACGCATCCGCTTCCGTTATCGTTTGCTCCGGGACGTTCGTGATCGAGATGGCAGCTATAGACAATTTCTCCCGCGCCAGAATCCGCGCCAGGAATCGTGGCGGTCACAACGGTCCAGTGGCCAGGGGCGACGGTTGCCTTGACGTGAGCATTCAGAATGATGGGTTCACCGCTTCGCAAACGAGCCCGCAGCGCCTCAGCGGTCTGGCGAGAGACCATGAACCCGAACCCGGACGGTTGACGCGCATCCAGATGACCCCAGCGAACCACAGTGGCGTCCAGACCCGACCAGGCAGTGGTCTGGTTGGGCATGTCGCTGACGATGCCCGCCGCGCCATGCTGAGTGATCGCCAGTTCCTGCACGCGCGCGAGAACTCCGTCGGCTAAGACGATCTTGCCGCGTACGTCTTTGTCTTTATCCTTGGCCGAATAATCCGCTTCGCTCGTGCCGTTACCGACGTCGACCAGCTCCGCTTCCACGTCGGCGCTGTGACTGTAGTCCGCAAGATGGATGGGATCCGTTGTCCAATCTCCGAGAAGGATGTGTTGCGGGCGGACTTCCCACAGCCGAGCCTCGTCCACCGTCCATGCCAAGTACGAGCGCATCAGGCCGTAGCGCTTCGTGCCGTCGATGGGGAACTGCTCGCTGTGGGCATCGGCAAGGCCGTACTCGCGCGCGCGCTGCAGCACGAATTGCGCTGCCTGTTCATAAGCTGCAGTGGTCGGGACACGATGCAAGCCCGTAAGGTAGCGAAGGTTTTCGTAGGGAGCAGCACCGCTTGCTTCGTCTCGCAGCGTTGTCCACTGGCGCGCTTCAAGGAAAGGTTGCTGGGCAAAAGCACAGAGGGCAGTGAACGCGACAATAACGCCGGCCAGAAGAAATATGCGCATAGTGTAACGAGGATAGCACCAGAGATGTCGCGAAATTCGGACTGGCAGCGGAAACCAATCCGCTACTGCGTCGATGCCACCTTCATCGCCGGTTCGCCAATCTCGTGCGGTTCGCCTTCCAGACAAACGCGATGCCACAACTCAAGGTTGAGCAACCGCCAGATGCGATCGTAGTTATCTCGATGTTTCGCGCGATGTTCATTGAACAATTGCTCGATGGCTACGCGACGGAAGTATCCGCGATTCAGGCTGCGCGGTTCCAGCAGCAGGTCGCGAATTGTTTCCAGACGCGGTCCGGCCAGCCACCCGCTCCACGGCGTCGGAAACCCCAACTTCGGGCGGTAGAGAATCGAGTGCGGCAACAGGTCTTCCACTGCCTTTTTCAGAATCCGCTTTCCGGCTAAGCCTTGGATCTGCACTTCGCGGGGAATGCGGGTGGCGAATTCAAGCAGCACATGATCGAGAAACGGCACGCGGCTTTCGATGGATGCGGCCATGCTCATGTTGTCCTGCTTCATGAGCAGTTCCACCAGGTAAGTCTTGATGTCGGTGTAGAGCAGCCGCTGCAGCATTTCACCCGACGAGTGCTCCCAGTAATCGACGACATTCTTATATGCCGTGCTGGGCACGGCTTCCTGCGCGAACTCGCTGGTCAGCAGTCTGCTCTGCTCTGCTTCGCTGAAAGCGGAAAAGAAATTATCGAAGTAGAAAGAAGCCCAGGAGTTTCCATCCTTGGCGAGAAACGTGTGTTCCAGCTTCCGCCGCAGGGTCGCGCCCAGCAGGGAAGAGTTGGCAACCGAGTTCCGCAATCCGCGCCGCAAAAAGCTCGGGACTACGCTACGGTACGCTCGATCAATGGCCGCATTTTTCAGTGTGAAAGCATAGCGCGTGTAGCCAGCCAGAGTCTCATCCGCGCCCTCGCCAGTGAGCACCACCGTAACTCTCTCGCGGGCGAGCCTGGCGACAAAATAAAGCGAAACGCTCGACGGCCAGACGATCGGCTCGTCTTCATGCCAGATTAAATGCGGAAGAGCTGCAAAAAAATCGTGCTCGCTGACCAAGCACTTCATGATGCCGCGAATGGATGTGATCCGACACGGCGCGCGCAAAAGGCAGTTCGCTGTATTTTTGCTCGGTGTAGCCGACGGAAAACGTCTCGATCGGCTCTTGCCGTATTTTCGTCATCAGCGCAGCCACTGCGCTCGAATCCACACCGCCGCTGAGGAACACGCCGAGCGGCACGTCGCTCATCAGATGGCTGTTGACAGCGCCTTCGAGCAACTCGCGGTAACTCTGGACGTAGTAATGTTCGTCTCGCGATTCGTGCGGCTTCGACGAATCCAAGTCCCAGTACTGCCGGATTTCCGGTTTGCCCTCGAGGCCAACGGTCATCGTGTGTCCAGGCAGCAGCTTGAGAATGTCCGTTATAGAAGGATTGCTCACCCGACAAATATCCAAACGCCAAATACTCCGGCAGCGCCGCGCGATTGAACTCTGGATAAATCCCGCCATGCGCCAGCACCGCTTTGATCTCCGATCCGAACAGCAACCGCTCCGGCGTCAGTTTGTAGTACAGCGGCTTGATGCCCAGGCGGTCGCGCGCGATGAAGAGCGTTTTCGTGTTGCGATTCCAGATGGCAAAGGCGAACATGCCGCGCAGGTGCTGCACACAATCCGCGCCGTACTCTTCGAAGAGGTGAATGACGGTTTCGGTATCGCTGTGCGTGCTGTAGCGGTGGCCGCGCGTGATGAGTTGTTCGCGCAAGGCGAGATGGTTGTAAATCTCGCCGTTGAAGACGATCCAGAGAGTGCCATCTTCATTCGAAATCGGCTGATGTCCGCCGGCAACGTCGACAATGCTTAAGCGGCGCATGCCGATGCCCAGAGGACCGTCCGTATAAAAGCCTTCGTCGTCGGGCCCGCGATGGGTGATCACGCGGCACATTTCGCGCAGAGCTGCAGCGCTCGCCCGCGCGTCATGTCCGAATTCAAGAATCCCTGCGATCCCGCACATTTAATGTTTCCCCGCGTAGGTGGAGGCGCCGCCGGTCAACGCTTCGAACAGTGACGTAACCGAAAACTCGCCCGGCGCTGCGTTCATCACGGCATCCCGCCCGCTCCATTCGAAAAAGCCGGATGGCCCCTCCGCTTTCAGCAGAGGCTGTCCCTGCCACGCGACGCGTGTACCGCCGATCACCACCAGACGTGTAAGTTTTTCGTTTTCAATGCGGCAATACAGCACGCGCGCGTCCGAGGACCACGGACCAAAACTCCAAGCCTCGTCGCCGAGCGCAAAAAAGAATCCCTGGCTCTGGTCATGATAATCGAGTTCGTACACTTGCACTGCGGCTTGCGTCATAGTGACCAGGTGCGGTTCATCCTCCTGCCGGATTGCGTCACATCGTGGCACAAGCGCAGTCGCCGTTTCCGCCGGCAGCGCGACGCGCGCATGGCATTGCACCAACGGCGCGGGCTGGTATGCACCGTAAGCAGGCGAGAGCAGGGTCGTCGTGACTTTCGTCCCCCTATGCCAGACTGTATCTTCGGGCACGATGAGGGTCAGCCATGATTCGCTCGCCGGTGCGCCAGCCTTCGATACTTCCACCCGTCCCGCGCCGGCGCTCCGAACTTCGAGATCGGATGCGAAATGCCACCGAATCTCCAGTTCATGTTCCTTCTTGCCGAGCGCAACATCGCGTACCAGCCAAAGACCGCCTGCTCCCTTTAGATTTAGCACGTGTCGCCGATGCAAAACCGGATCCGCCAGCCGCGCATATCCATTGTGGCTGCCGGCAAAGTAAGTGAAACTTTTCCCCACGATCCACTTTTCGGCTTGCACGGTTGGAATGTGAGTCCACGAAAAAGGTTCATCCGCGACCGCCTGGTCGACTCCGTCCACGCGCACCGTGTTGTGCGCCCCCGTCCCGCGAAATGTGTCGCGATCCACCGGATCTTTCGAAATGTAGACGCCGCTCCCCGCGTCCACCAACCAGCGTCGGCCATCTATGGCGAGTCGGAGGCTGAGTGCGTCGGCATGTCCGTGCCCCGAGCGGCCTACACCTTGCGGACCGGCATCCACCACCATCGCTTGCGCGTTGGGCTGCGAATCCGCCAGCACGTAGAGTCCGCCGTCGGGAAAAGCGACCGACTGGGGCGTCGGGCTGGTTGGTGCTTTCGAGAGTTGCTCGACAGCCTGATTGCCAAACAACCAGATCGATTCCTCTGTCAGTTGCGACACGGAAAATCCCCGGGAGTAGAGCAGCGCGCCGAGCGCCAGCGGATCGGTCATGTGCTCCGTCCGGTTGCGCCGCGGATTGCATAATCGTCCACCATCATCGTCGCCGAAGCCTTCCGCGCGGTCCTGCCTGCGCCAGCGCCGCCACTACGTCCAGCATCCGTCCCAGCACCGCGTCATACGCGGGTGGAATTTCCATTCCATTCCGTGCCGCGAGCAACCGCGCATAGAGAAAGAAGTCGAGCGCATAAACGTGGTAGTACAGCGACTGCTCGAAGTAAACGCCATCCGGACGCACCTGCCGTCCTGCCTCGTGCAGCACGATCTTCCACGCGGATTCTTTCCAGCGCGCGGCCCCCGGCATCTGCGGATATAGAGTGCCCAGAAAAAACAGCGCCACCACTTCTCCCAGAAGATGGGTGTTGGGAGAAAAATAAGTAGATAGATAGCGCTCGATATAACGCCCGTGAAACGCCAGGGCCGGGGCCAGTTCCGCACGAAACTCAGCGCACTCCGGCGTTTGGGACAACAACTGGTCCACCCAAATCCACGACAAACTGCGGAAAGCAACTTCCAGCGTGCTTCCCCAGTTGATCCCCAGCGGATATGGATTTGCCTGGATCCAACTTCGCCACTGCGCCTCGAGTTCGCGCGCGTACTTCTCACGTCCGGTCAGCAATCGCGCTTTCGCCAGCGTTACCAGATGCTGGTGGCGGTTCAATTCCCACGTAATCTTGTGGTCACCCACCAGGGCGAAATCGAGAAAAGCAATCTTGAACCAGGGATCGAGCGGCGCACGCTTGCCGTGCACGGGATCGAGATGCCAGTCGATGTCTTTTTCACTGCCGCCGTCAAAATTGAAGCAAAGATTCTCATAGCCCAGCAGGCGAAAACGATGGCCGCAGATTTCATCGGCTTCGCGCAGAATTCCGGTCGCGTCTCCGGGCAAATGTTGGCGCAACAGTTCTGCGCGCTCTGAAATTTCACTGGCAGAAAAGAAAAACTGCCCCGGCCGGGCCGTCGACTGTGCCGCCAGCCGAATCGAGCCGGATCGCTTGCCCATCCGGTGCATGAGCAGGTCGAACTGTTTGTGGAACTCCTGCCCGGCGCGCACGCGCACCTCCTCCCAATCCATCCGGGAGACGCGCGCCAGCTTGTTTTGCCATCCAGAAGCCATCCGGTTCCCTTATCTTACATGCTGAAAAGATCGCTCTCGACCCACTGGTTACCGTTTCGACACTGGTCGGTTGGGGCAATTTGCCCCAGCAAAGTTCCACCCGGTGGAAATAGTTGTCCACTTTTTCCCCTGCCGCCGGACCGGGCTCCCAGACAATCTCAGGGATACTATGTAATACATTGAAAACAAGCATGTTGCTGGTAGAGCCTAAGGCCGCATACAGCCCCCATGGAGAGCGGTTTGCTACCGCTTACGTGGGGGTTGGTATAGTTCATAGTGCCAACAGGTAATCCTTAGAAACTCGATTGCCAGGAGAATGCGCTTGGGCTTGTCGGTTAGCATTTTTGGGTTGGGATACGTCGGATCCGTTTCGGCGGCCTGTTTCGCCTCCATGGGCCACAAGGTAATTGGCGTTGATGTGAGCCGCGCCAAAGTTGAGATGATGGACTCGGGCCGCACCCCGATCATCGAAGCGCGCATGAGCGAAATGGTGGCCGAAGCGCACCAAGCGCGACTATTGCACGCGACCACCGATGCCACCGCGGCCGTGCTGAACTCCGAAGTCTCGTTCGTCTGCGTTGGAACGCCGAGCCTGAAAAATGGGAAGCTCGACCTCAGCCACATCGAGCATGTTGCCCGGGAAATCGGCGCCGCCATCCGCCAGAAAAAATCGCCGCACGTTTTTGTTCTGCGCAGCACGGTGCTGGCCGGAACCACCGAAAACGTCGTGCTCCCCATCCTGGAAAGAGAAAGCGGCAAGAAGTGTGGCGCATGATTTCACGGTTTGCTATAACCCGGAATTCATGCGCGAAGGTAGCGCCGTTGCCGACTTCCTCAACCCGCCCTACACCATTCTTGGAGCGAGCGACACCCAGCACCTCGCGCCGCTGCGCGAGCTCTACAACCAGACTCCCGGCACTCTTTACGAGACGACCATTCCCGTCGCCGAGATGGTGAAGTATTTTTCCAACTGCTATCACGCGCTGAAAGTCGGCTTCGCCAACGAAATGGGAACCATGTGCAAGCATCTTGGCGTTGACGCACAAGCAGTCACCAAGATTTTCACGTCTGACACCAAGCTGAACATTTCTTCCGCCTATCTTTCCCCGGGCTTCGCCTTCGGCGGTTCCTGTCTGCCCAAAGATCTGCGCGCCATCACCTACAAGGCCAAAGAACTCGATCTCAAACTGCCGTTGCTAGAATCCCTAATGCCGAGCAATGCCGAGCACGTCGATCGTGCCGTCGAGATGGTAATGAGCACGGGCAAAAAGAAAATTGCGCAGCTTGGCCTGAGCTTTAAAGCCGGCACCGACGATCTCCGCGAAAGCCCGCAGGTACAGTTGATCAAGCGACTCATGGGCGAAGGGCTGGAAGTTAAAGTATGGGATGAGGATGTCTCTCTAGGCCGCCTCGCCGGTTCCAATCGCCAGTACATCGAAGAAGTTATCCCGCACATCGGATCGGTCCTCTCGGCGGACCTCGAACGTACCGTGCGCGCGGCCGAAGTCGTAATCCTGGGCAACAAATCGGCGAGTAAAGATCAACTTGCCAAGTATCTGCGACCCGAGCAGATCGTGATTGACCTCGTTCATCTCGATAAGACGCGGCGTCCGGAAGGCGCCCGAAAGTATGAAGGGATTTGCTGGTAGGAGTTCACTGGATAAAGAATGAAGCTTCATCGCATCGAGATTGAATCCGCCGACTGGAAGCGCCTTGACCGCTTCGCCGACCGAACCGTTTTCCAAACGCGCGAGTGGCTACAATTTGTCGCCGAGTCCCAGAAGGCGCAGCCCGTGCTTGCCGAGTTGCGCGAATCGAGCGACGTACTCGGATACTTCACCGGCCTCACCTTCTCGAAGTTTGGCATGAAAGTTCTGGGTAGTTCTTTTCCCGGCTGGACGACTCCTTATATCGGCTTCAATCTCAATCCCGGCGTGCCGCGTCGAGCCGCGCTCGAAGCCCTGGAGAAGTTTGCCTGGAACGATCTCAAGTGTCTGCATCTGGAAGTCTCCGATCCGAACTTTACCTTCGTAGACGGTGAGGCCGCCGCATTCAAAACCGAGTATTACGGTTCCTATCGCACCGACCTGACCCGCTCGGAAGAAGAGTTGTTCAATGGCATGGAAAGCGCCTGCCGCCGCTGCATTCGCAAGGCGGACAAAAGCGGCCTCAAGATTGAAGAGGCCCACGACCTCGCCTTCGCCGACGAATACTACGAGCAACTCAAGGACGTGTTCGCAAAACAGTCGCTCGTGCCGACTTATTCCGTGGAGCGTGTCCGCTCGCTGGTTCGCAATGTAGAACCGACCGGCAATGTCTTGCTGCTGCGGGCGCGCGATCCGGAAGGGAAGTGCATCGCCACCGGAATCTATCCCGGCTTCAACCAGATCGCGGAGTTCTGGGGCAACGCCAGCTTCCGCTCTCATCAGAGCCTGCGCCCCAACGAAGCCTGCCACTGGTACGCCATGCGCTACTGGAAAAAGCGCGGCGCCGCCATCTTCGATTGGGGCGGCGAAGGCACGTACAAGGAAAAGTACGGGTGCACACCGCATCGCGTGCCCTGGTTCACCAAGTCCCGATACCAGATCGTAGGCAAGTTGCGCAACGAAGCGCGCAACATGTTTGCGCGCAAGCAAAAGTTTCTCGGATGGCTGCAGGGCAACCGTTCCACGGCGGAACGGAGTCCAGTCGAAGAATAAGGAGACAATACTGGCCAGAACTCCGCAGTGAACTATGCCAGCAGATCAGCAGCGCGAACTGGCGCACCTCGTGCGATCTTTCTTTTGCAAGCATGGACGATACACTGATTCTTTGCTAACTCAAGCGGTATACGAGCCGTTTGTGTAGTTGCTAGGCCTATGAGACCTCCGGTGTTCATCGTTGGCTGTCCCCGTTCAGGAACCAGCTTTCTTTATCACCTTCTGCTTTCGGCGGGAGGATTTGCCGAGTTCCACACGCAGATGAACGTGTTTGATGTACTGGAGCCCATCTTCGGCGATCTGAGTGTCCCCAAGAACAAGAAGAAGATGCTTCGGGAGTGGCTGGGTAGCAAGGCGTTCCGGGTTTCCGGGCTCGATGCCACCGATCTCGAAACCAGGGTGATGGCCGCGTGTAACAATGGCAGCGATTTCCTCCGCATGGTCATGGATGGAGTGGCGCGCAAGCAGGGAGTGGACCGCTGGATCGATTCGACGCCCACCAACATTCCGCATATGCTGCGCATCAGCCGGGATTTTCCCGAGGCGCAATTTATTCACATCATCCGGGATGCCCGCGATGTGGCGCTATCTCTCGACCAACGCCAGTGGAGTAGGCCGCTACCATGGGACAGGAAACGGAGCCTGCTGGCGGCCGGGCTCTACTGGGAAGGAATTGTCCGCAAAGGCCGTAGATTCGGGGCGATTCTCGGGCCAAAGTACCTGGAAGTGCGCTACGAAGATCTGGTCGAGCAACCGCAACCGCCGCTCAACAGGATTGGCGAGTTTCTCGGACACGATTTGGACTATTCCCGCATTCGGCAGACCAGTGTCGGCTCGGTCAGAAAGCCGCTGACCGCGTTTAAAGAGGAATTGAAGGAAGGACGTTTTACCCCGGTGGGCCGCTGGAAAAATAAGTTTCCTGAAGATCAACTGGTCTGGTTCGAAAGGCTGGTAGGAAACTATTTGACGGAGCTGGGATATCCGCTCTCGCACCCGGGAAGTGTTTCTGAGCGGCCATGGGCAGTCCGGATGTTGCGCCTGGAATACGGGACGTTTTACGACTTCAAGCAATGGGCGAAGGTGAATACGCCTCTCTCGCGCTGGATGGTGGATTACTCAGAGATTCTTATCGATAAGTAAGGGGAATTATTTTCCGCTGGTTGAGCCGGAGTTCCGGGAACGCACTGGTTGGGATCGTGAAAACCTGCTCGTCCTAATCCGCGTGCAAGATGCTGGCGAAGTCCTGCACGGAATTCGGAGTCGAAGCCGCGACAAAGCCCTGGTGAAACGCGCCGTCGGGCTGCCAGGCAAGGGAAATCGCCTTCATTGTCAGGAGTTCGGAGTCAAACTCCGAGCTCTGACTTTTTTCAGGACCGGATCGACTCCGCCAGTTGTGGCGGTTCGTCTTCCAGTTCGAGAGCCGACAGGTTAGCGAACCGGCCGACGGGCGTATGCAACTTCAGCCACAGCTTACTGCCAAGAAATGCGGGATACATTCCGCGCATCCACGAATGCCGCAGGCTGGGGGAGCGCTCAGCGGCGGGCAGCGACAGTTCGTAGCCATTTTCCTCGAGGCACTCGCCCACCGTCGCTTCGATCGCGGCGACATCGGCATGGGTCAGGCGTTCTTTCCAGCGGCCGAGCGGATTGGTCGTCTCTTTCGCGCCTTCTTCTCGAAACGAAGAATTCGTTTCCGACAGGCGGCCCAGGCCGGCGCGTTGAATCCGATCATAGTCCAGATCGTGATCGATAAAGCCGCCGAGTTTGCCCAGGGTTTCGCGCGGGTTCGTGATCAGGTCTTCATAGCGGATCTCGATGTAGTCGGCGGGGAACTTGCGGCCATGGGCACGACCTTGGCGCACCATCCACTCCCAATAAAGCGACGTCGCCACCAGACTTTCAGCCGGGCTACGGTCCCAAGGCAGAGGAGTGAAGCCGCCCATCTTCTTGAGCGAGAGCGCGATGTCGCGCCCGTCGCGGATGATGTGCACAAAAAGAGCGTTGGGGATATCGCGTTTGAATCGCTCGGCGTGCAGCACAGTGTCAGCATCGTACATTGACCAGCGCTCCATGTGCTGGCGGCGGGCCACCGCATCCATGATCACACGGACGAAGTCTCCGCCATTGCGACATTCGTTCACGATGCGCGACGATAACTCCTCGGCCGTGAGCCCCGTGCGCCGGAAACCCTTGCTTCGGAGAAAAGTCTCGACGATCTTTTCGCGGTGTGCACAGCTCTTCATGGAGCCGAAGCGGGGAATCAGAGTCTTGTAGATCGGGAGAATGCCGCGGTAGATGGCAAACCCGCCGGAGGACAACAACATGTCGTACAGCAGGTTCGTCCCAGAGCGGTGACATCCCATGACGAAGACAGGAGCATGATTGCGATCACTGGGGCGGTTGGTGGGCACTGTAAAAATCTTATCACGCAAGGCAGGGTGATTCGTTTGAAGCCATTGTTAAAAAAGGGGTTACGGAAGTCACGAGAGAATCCGCGGCACCGGCGCCCAGCTCAAATGCTATCATTCTCGGCGGTTCGGCAGCGGCCCCGGAGTGATCCGATGAAAAATCTATTCCAGCCAGATGCGGTAGACGAGGTGATCTCGCGTATTGACAAGCTTCAGCCGGCCGCTCAACGGCAGTGGGGCAAAATGGACGTGGCGCAGATGATGGCCCATTGCTCCGCAGCACTCGATCTGGCTTCCGGCCGACTCATACGGCCGCGGATCTTCATAGGCCGACTTATCGGACCTCTCGCTCGGCCCATCTATAGCAACGACAAACCGTTTTCCAGGAATGGCCCGACCGACAAGAAGCTGGTGATCTCCGATCGGCGAGATTTCGATCGAGAGCAAGAACAACTCAAAGTTCGCATCCGGCAATTTCATCAGAGTGGGGAAGCACAATGCACAAAACACCCGCATCCCTTTTTTGGCGCACTCACACCACAAGAGTGGAGCACAGGGATGTACAAACACCTGGACCATCACCTGCGTCAATTTGGCGTGTAGGAAATTCACACCGACTTAAAGCAGAGGTTCCGAAGTTCGCCACAGGTTTCAATGGCCGCACCGCCAGTGAACTGGCGTGGGGCCATAAAGGTTACAACCATGGCGGGAGGAGGTCGAAAGCGAAGTGCTCACCGACATTCAATATCGAATCCTGAAGAGGATCTCTCCCGGAGCCCCAGGTTGCTGCGGTGGGTCCGTTTACCAGAACAAGTCCAAGCTCGCGGCCCAAATGGGCGATGACATCTTTACCCGGATCGCAGGAAAAGTGGTCGTCGATTTCGGCTGTGGCGAAGGATCAGATGCCGTGGAGTTGGCCGGAAAAGGTGCCAAGCGCGTAATCGGGATCGACATCCGTGAGGAGGTTCTCAAAACAGCAAGGCAGAAGGCGCTCAGTGCGGGGGTTCAGGATCACTGTGTCTTCGCAACTTCGACGAACGAGCTTGCGGACGTGGTCATTTCCATGGATGCCTTTGAGCATTTCGCCGACCCGTCGGGAATCCTGCGCATCATGAACACTCTCCTGCAGCCAACCGGCGAAATTCTTGTAAGCTTCGGGCCAACCTGGTATCACCCATTAGGCGGTCATCTATTCTCCGTTTTCCCATGGGCTCATCTGGTGTTCAGCGAGAAGGCCTTAATTCGTTGGCGGTCGACGTTCAAGACCGATGGGGCAACCCGATTCAGCGAGGTGGCCGGGGGGCTGAATCAGATGACGGTGGCGAAGTTCGAAACCTTGGTCGCCGACAGTCCGCTCAGGTTCGCCAACCTCGAACTTGTCCCCATCCGGAAAGTGCGGTATTTTCACAACCGCTTGACGCGAGAATTTACGACAGCAATTGTGCGCTGTCGTCTGGTCAAGCGAACCTAGGGCGTAAGAGTCCAAGCGGATTTTATTCGACGTTCTATTCAACACCAGCAATGGCGGCTTCAACCGCGTCCACATCGGCGCCCAAGTCACGGCCGTCCGATGCAGCGGAAGCTCCCGGGGATGCCTTGGCACACCCCGGCTCCCTGGTGTGGCAAAGCCTGGAGTCTTTGCTGACCGTACCTTTGAGGTCGTGGATCCCGGCCGCCCCTGAGGATCCGACGGTCATGTTCCCCTTTGGAAAGGATCCACGTCCGGTGATGATCAGGTTCTTATCGAACTTGTAGGAGTCAAAGCAGGCTTGCAGCACAGCTTCGCTCCCTAGCGCCTGAGTCCTGGATGCGCAACTGTTGGGACCTCCGCCGGCCGAGGCCACCGGCGGACGCCTATCGCCCGCGGAAAACACGCTGTTGGTCAGGCTGAAGTTTGGCAGCTTCTCTCCTAAGTTCAGGAGCGCGAACAAGGGTCCGCTGACAAACGCGGTCACGTGATCAATGTCGATGTCATGCACGGGCGGACGATTGGAGACCAGAAGGAGGAAGACGCCGGTGCCCTTGTAATCCCGGTCGTGCAGATCGTCGGCCAGAAGGTCGTGAATGCTGTAACGTCCGCCGTCGGCGGCGGCCCCACCCCCGGTCTTGGCGAGTTGGGTGGCAATCTGCAAAACTCCGGCCACATTCCGAATCCGGTTGAAACGAATCGTAACGTCGGTGACGCGGCACACCGGGCACCGGCCGGACTGGTTGGCGGGGGTGAGCAGGATGGAATATCCGGTCTGGCTGAATCCCCCCCAACTGTTCTCGAGCAGATTAGCCTCGAACAAAACGCGGATCGCGCTCTTGAGCTCAAAATTGTTCTTCACGATGTAGGGGTTGCCGGAAGGAGTTGGCGTGTAGCCGGGTTCGCCCTCCTTCCAGAGCATCGGGCGGAACAGGTGATTGCGGCGGATCTCGATGTCGGTTGGATTTTCCTTAGAGGCAGCGCCGCCGAACAAAATGTTCTCTCCCGAGGACTCGACGAAGTTGTTGTAATACTTGATAGTGGAAATGGGGTCGTCGCCGTAGCCGCCGCCGATGGCGGTCGCATCGGTGCATTTTCCGGTGCGCGCGATGCAATTCAGGCCGCTGATGTAGGAGTTGACGACGGCAATCATGTGCGAGCCCTTGATGGCTCCAAAACCGTGGCCGACTTGCACGCCATCCGGAGGGTGGATCCAGTTGCGATCGAGAATGACGTGGTCGGTGTTGTCGGCGACCACGATGCGTCCGATGTCTGCGTCGGGCGGCGTAGTCCACTCAATTCCAATGAAGCGCAGGTGATCTCCGAGGGCAACGCCCTCGGGGCGGCGCGTAACCAGAGTCGCGAGCAACTTCGCCTGTCCGCCGGAAGGTTGGGCAAACGGCGGACGCCCGGGAAGGCTGGAGACTCCGCCCCATGCGGGAGAAATGCGCGTGCCTTCAGGCGGAAGCTTGGAATCAGGTGTGTCGGTTCGCACCGTGATGTAGTGCAGGTCGTCGCATTTTTTCGAGGGCAGCACTCTTACATCGAATGAGGCACCGGCGGGCAGAAGCAGCGTGTCTCCGCACTTAGCGTCTTCAATGGCGGCGGCCAGGTCGGACTTTGGGGAAACACGAATCTGTTTTCCAGGCGACGGCGTTCCGTCCAGGGCGGTGTAGTAACAGGTTCTGGGAAGTTCGGCGACGCCGTCCTTGTAGCCAAACTGAGCGACATTGCCCTTGCCGCAATAGGCATTTTCACCCGTGGGGGGTACAGCCGCTAGTGCCGGCAGCCTGGAGCCGACGGTCAACACGAAGACCAGAGAGAGAAAACGAACATTTCTCTGCGGCGAGCTTTCCGCTACGGGAACCGAGCGAGACGATCGAAAAGAAAGCGGAGGCATGTGGCAGTTTCTCCTTAGTTTCTTAATCCTATCCCGGAATACCCACTTCGCTTTGGATGGGGCCTTGCTTCGCCAGCGGCGAGGGCTTGTACCTTGGCCCGGTTGAAGCGCCAGGTTCGGTTGCGTACTCGGCACGCATTCTTGGTGACGAGAAATCCGAAGAAGATTTCCGCTCGTTGTAGAGTGGAGAGGCGTTCCGGCTTCCATGCGTCTGCGTACTCGGCTAAGACCGGGTCCGAGGTCAGACGTCCCAGGACCTCAAGCAGTACGCGATTCAGCCAGTGATAGGCAGGCGGGCATAGGTAGGCGCGGGAGCCGTACCAACTCCAGCGCTTGCGGTAATCCCAGGCGGGGAGCATCGCTCGCAGACCCTTGATTCCGTCGGTGAATAACTTGTCGGTTGCCGGGTCTCCAGTCTCCACATATAAGTCATATAACCCGAGCAGCGAACTCATGAAACCGTCTTGTATCCCTGGGACCCCTTGCCCGGGCAACTCGCTATAAAGGGCGCCCGAGGACAAAGGCTCGCGCACCCCGCCTTCGTGAACATCGAGTGCGAAGACCTGTGCCGCACCTTGCAGCAGTTCAAGTAGCCGCGGCCGACGGGTGAGGCGGTAGCCCCGCACCAGCGCGCTGATCACCAGGCCCTGGTCGTAAGCCGAGATCCACGGAGACCTGAGAAGGGTCTTGCCCTGGAGGATATCGAAATTGCTGGTCCACACAACCGAACCATCGGCGCGGACCACGGCGTGCGATTCCAGCCAGTCCACCTGCTTGAGGAACGATTCGCGGCTGGCTTCGTCCTGGTGGCGCAGAAAGTGTCCGAGTTGGACGAGCCCCCACCACGCGATGTAGGCGGGCTTGTAGACTACCCCGGCCAGCCGAATGCGGACTCTCGGAACTCCGGCGGGGTCCATGCTCATGATGTCCCAAGAGAGTCTCTCGCTATAGAGATAGTAATGAAGCGATTCTTTCGGGCCAGCGTCGGGATCGATCTCGAGCGGGTAGTCGAAGCGGAAGCGCAGAATCTCGCTCCGCAGTGCCCGCAGGGCGTAGCGTAGCGATTCCAACGAACTGGTGGCGCCATGCATCCGGTTGCTCCCATCCTCTCGCCGTACTGGGACGAGCGGATGATAGCACGGTCCGGGGGTCGATCGAGTTTCCCCTGAGCCGGGATTATGGACAAGAGATAAGGTCCGCGGCGAGCCGCGGACCTCGATTGCATGGAAGCTGAAATCCGGCGAAGCCGAAAAACTATTCGACGTTTGCCAGTGCTGCGTTCAGCCCAACAATGTCGGCTCCAATATCCTTGCCGTCCGTCCCCTTGTTCTTGTAAGGACTGCTCGACTGAAGCTCATAGTTTCCGCCATTGCCGTTGTTAAAGTTGACGAGCATGACATCATCGATGGTCTGCGGGAACATATTGTTCGCTGGCCACGTCGACGGCGGAAATGCCGTCGGAGTCGCAACCAGGACGTTATTACTAAATGTATATGTGGTAAAGCAGTTGGTAATGCTGGTGACGGGCACGTCGGTTTGGGCGCAACTGCCGGTTCCGCCTATCGAGTCCCAGACTGGGTGTAGGGCGGTGATCACCAGGTTGTTAGTGAAGACCAATCCATACATGGACGCATTGGTGGTCCGGTTCCCCATGGTCATCAAGTGGCCGTTAGGATCCGGGAAAACCGTGACGTGATTGATGGTGACAGTGTTGAGTGGGTTGATGAGCCACCCATTCATGATCTCGAACCCTTCACCGGGGCCTATGTAGTTTTTGCTGAGGTCGTCGATCACCACGTCATGAATGCTCCAGCGAGTGCCCGCCAGCGCCATTTGTCCAGATGCGTTCGGGGTTTTCTGTACGGTTGCCATCTGGATTCCACCCGCGGCGTGCGCGATGTGCGCATACCGGATCGTGACGTCGGTCACCTGACACAGCGGACAGATGAAGGGGCCGAGACCGCCCTTGGTGGGCTGGTTCCTAGGGGTGAGCAAAATCGCCGAGCCGTCTTGACTGAAACCACCCCAGTTGTTTTCCAGGAGGTTCGCCTCGAAGAGCACGCGAACAGCGTTCTTCAGTTCAAAGTGATTCTTGACGATGAAGGCATGGCCGCTCGCTCCGCCGATGAAATTTGGGTTGCCCGGCATCCACTGCCACGGTTTCCAGAAGTGGTTGTTGGTAACGGTGATGTCGGCGGGGTTCATAGTGGCCGGTCCGCCTCCAAATAGGATGGCCTCGCCCGAGGCTTCCAGGAAATTGTCCTGGATCTTGTAGGGACCATCCTGGGTTTTGCTGTTGCCTCCGGAAATCGCATGAGCGTCGGTACAAGTTCCGCTGGAGATGCAATGGAAATCGCTGAAATAGGAATCGACGACTGCAACGTTAGTCATGCCATCCAGATCGATGCCGTCTTGAGTTTCATCCTGCAACTGTCCATGCAGCCAGGAACGATCGAACACCAGGTGATCCGCGGTGCCTTGGCCCATGATCAGCCGGGCGGAATTGGGGATTCCGGTGAGGCGAGTCACTTCCAGACCTATGAAGCGGTAAAAATTGGCACCGGCTGCGATCTGAAACGGACCGTCGCCAGCCGTTGACATCTGCACTTTCGCCATCGCGTTGGCCGGATTGGAGCAGTTATACTGCGGGCGGCCCGGAAGAGAAGCAACCCCGGCGTAGCAAGGTGTGGCGCGCTGCCCTTCCGCGGGCAAAGCGCTATCCGGAGCGCTGGTTCGAACGATGATCCAATGATTGTCATCGCAGTTCTTGGCCGGCACCTTGAAGAGGCCGGTAAAGGTTGCGCCCGCCTGAAGTTCAATTACATCGCCGCACTGAGCGTTGTTCAAGGCGGTTTGCAGATTGCCGCCAGCGTTGACGGTGATCACCGCTCCCGGCGCCGGCGTGTCGCTCATGGCACTGGAAACGCTCACGCGCGGTAGTTCGGCCGGACCATCGAAATTGCCGCCGGCAATTATGGTCGCGCTGAAGTTGCCGGTTGCCGTTTTGCTGGCGACGTCGGTGACCGTGACCGCGAAGCTGAAAGTACCCGCTGCGGTCGGCATACCAGCGAAATCACCGTTGGCATTCATCGCTATGCCTGCCGGAGGAGTGCCTGCGGAAACCTTCCAGGTGTATGGCGTGGTGCCACCGGTCGCGGCGAAGACTTCGCTATAAGCAGCTCCCTGCTGGCCTTGGGGAAGATTCGTGGTTGTGATGGTAAGTGCCTGGTTACTCGCGGGGTCAACAGTGACGGAGCCGCTGGCTGACTTCGAGGAGTCTGCTTTGCTGGTGGCGGTGACGGTCACATTGGTCGCAGTGCTGACGACCGGAGCAGTGTAAAGGCCGTTGGCATCGACCGAGCCCGCCGCGGCCGACCAAGTCACCGCAGTATTGGATGTTCCGCTGACGGTGGCAGTGAACTGCTGCTTCTGGCTCGAGACCAGCGTTGCGGTCGCTGGCGAGACACTGACCTTGATAGTGCCGCTGGTACTGATGGGGACACTGAACGTCTGGCTTCCCTGATCGGGGTGCGGGGAATCGGTCACCAACACCTCGAACGAGAATGTGCCTGCCGTTGAAGGACTTCCCGAGAGCGTTCCCGTGGTTGAGTTCAAAGTGATGCCAGGGGGGAGGCTGCCGGTTTTCACGGAGAACTGGTAAGGTGAGGTTCCGCCGCCAACTGCGAGCACCGTATTGTAGGGCTGAGCGACCGTGCCTGCTGGGACGCTTGCCGGCAGTTGGAGGTTGTTCCCGCTCGCGGGTTGTGTCAACAAACCGCACGAAGTGGTCAGCAGCGCGACCGCCAGCAGGATCGACAAAACGCCCAAGCGCTGTGCCAGCGCGCGAGAAAATCTAGAATGACAGTTTAAAAGAACAACTTCGGTTTCAGACATGGAGCCCTCGACCTTCGGAATATTGGGGGACTAGTCGATTGTCCTCAGGCTGAATCTATCGGGATGGAACAACGGTTCCCAGATGCCAGTAGTACATCGGGGACGCGTTAGTACATGCGCGGGCGGTATGTACAGATTCGCAGGGGCCAAGTGTCCATCGGTGTTTTTTGCGCGAAGTCGCTGAAAACAGGCACTGGACGCGCGATGTGGACGGAAACAAGGTTACTGACGGGGCTCTCCCAGCAAGGTCGCGCGCAGGTAATCATAGGCGTCGTTTCCGAGCACGCGCTGCAGGCCACGGCGCGCCTGATACTGAAGGCGCTTCTTCCATAACCCGCGGCCGTGGCAGGTGGCGCTGAACTGTTCCAGGGTGAGGTTACGCAGCATGGCTACGCGACCGAGTTCATAGGGGCTGGTGGCCGCCGAGTTGGCGTGAAACTGGCTATTGGCAACAGTTGTAAAGCCGGCATGACGCGCCACCTGCAAGGTTCGCTGGTCGTAGCGTCCTCCGGGGCAGGAAAAGTGTTCGATGGGATGTCCGACGATGGTTTCGATGCGAACCTTGGCATCCACAATTTCGCGTTTCAGTTCCGGCGCCGGAAGATCGGAGAGATACGGGTGAGTCATCGAATGGCAGCCGATCTGGAAACCCTGAGCGTCCAGATCGCGCACCTGGCTGGCGTTGAGGTAACCGGCAGTACCCAGGAATCCAGCCGTGAGGTAGAAGGTGGCGTTGAAGCCGACTTCGCGGAGCACGGGCGCGGCGGCGATCAGGTCGGTCTCGCAGCCATCGTCAAAGGTAATGCACACGCTCGGCGCGGCCGGATAGCGAAGCGCTTCGCCGACGCTTAGGCCGTTCCAGCCGGACTGTTTCATCCACGCCATCTGGCGGCGGAAAGTTTCGAGCGGCAGAATGTAACGCACGTAGCCGGGCTCGGACTGGCAGAGCTTGCGGCCAGCCAGTTCCAGTTCGTGATACATCAGGAACACTATGCGCGAGGCAGCCATGATGGTTTTTGAAAGATATTGTCATCTTTCGATTCGCTCAGGATGACAATTCATTTATAACCTGAGGTGCCTATCGCCACCGATCGTCTGCGAGTGCCGGTCGAGCATAGCGAGCAGCGGATCGCGTAGAAAAGGCCCTCCCGCCAGCAAGCCCGAGATCAGCGGATTTTTCTGGTTGCAGCGCAGCGGAGAGTTGTCGAGCTTCAGTACCCAGCCTCCGGCGCTTTCAACCAGAGCTGCCCCGGCAGCAACGTCCCACTCGTTTTTGGGTACCAGCGTAAAGGTTAGATCGGCACGGCCGGCGGCAACCAGTCCGAGTTTGTAGGCGACCGATCCCATGGGTCGAATGTTGAATTCAGCGGACTCGAACTGCTTCCATTCGCCGCGCTTCACCTCACTGCGGCTGGCGAGCACGAGCGCGCCGTGCAGATCTTTGCGCTGGCTCGGCTGGGCTGGCTTGCCGTTGTAGGTCACGCCGATGTCGCGCGATCCGAGGATGAGTTCGTCGGTAGCCGGATTGCAGATTCCGCCAGCAATAGGAAGTCCATTCTCCACCATGGCGATCGAAACACAGAACTCGGGAATGCCCTGCACAAACTCGCGTGTGCCGTCGAGCGGATCAACCACCCAGACGCGCTGTCTGTCGAGTCGGGTGAAGTCGTCCACGGTCTCTTCCGAAAGCCAGCCTTCGCCGGCACGGAGCAGCGTCTTGCGCAGGATGTCGTCCACCGCACGATCAGCCGCGGTGACGGGGTCGTGTCCGACTTTGTATTCGGCTTCGATGGCGCCGGGAGTAAATCGGTTGAGCACTGCCCGCGCGGCTTCGAGCGCGGAATGAATGCGTTCGAGAGTTTCTGCGGATGAGTTTGCGATCATTATTACTCCGTAATGAAGGTTTCAGGTCTTAGGGTCTAGTTCGCAGTCTCGTGCCTAAGACCTGACACCTGACACCTGCTCTTTTCACGCCCACAGCATTCTTGCTCCCGTCATCAGTAAGACCGTGCATAGGATTCGTCGCAGCCAGAGTACGGGAACGCGTGTACTCAGATGCGAGCCCAGCATTCCGCCGGGAATAGAACCGATCAGCAGGGAAACGACCAGGTGGGGATCGACGTTGCCTGCCCGCCAGTGTAAGAGGCTGGTGACGCCGGTCAGAATCACGGCGTGGGTAATGTCGGTGCCGACCATGACTTTGGGCGCGAATGAATAAAACAAAAGAAGCATCATCATGATGATGCTGCCCGAACCGACCGAAGTGATGCCGACCAGGAATCCGCCGACTAATCCGATGACGCTCATGCCGGCAAAGGATTTCATGGTGGGCTGTCGTTTGGCGAGATGGTCTTCAATCCTTCCTTGGAACAAAAGCAGCGTGGGAATCAATACCAGCAGCAGTCCCACCGCTGACTTGATGAAGTCGTTGACGCCGTTGCCATAGACATGGCGCAGGTGCACCAGAAAAGTCACGCCGAGGTAGGAGCCGGGAATGCTGCCGACCGCCATCGCCAGGACGACTTTTCTCCGAACGGTGCGTTTGTTCAAGTGCATGATGCTGGCCGGAATCTTGGTGAAGAAATTAAACATGGCGTCGCTGCCAACGGCAATGATGGGGGGCACACGCAGGCCGAAGATGAGCATGGGCAGCAGCAAGACGCCACCGCCCAGACCCGTCAATCCGATCAGCGTCCCCACGATGAAGCCGATCAGCACTTTGAGGAGCAAGAATTCCATACGGCTTTTTAGTTCTCAGGTCCCAGTTCTCAATTCTCAGTAAAGCAAAAGCAAGTTAAGGAAGTGAGAACGAAGACCGCAACCCCGGCTTATTATGCCATAAAGTCCATTGCACTAATCGGCTTTATTGACATTCCTAGCTATTACCGTTGGCGCCGACAAAGCCCTCGCGCTCGAGGTGCAGAAGAATGGTCTGCGCCGCTTCTTCGGGGCTCAGTGTGGCAGTGTCAATCACGACTTCGGCATCGGTGGGCGCCTCGTATGGATCCGAAATGCCGGTGAATTCCTTGACGATGCCGGCGCGAGCTTTGGCATACAGGCCTTTGCGGTCGCGCTGTTCACACACTTCGATGGAGGTGGCGCAGTGCACCAGGATAAACCCGCCGAACGGTTCAATCATCTGCCGCACGGCTTTGCGCGTCGCTTCATAAGGCGCAATCGGAGCGCAAATGGCGATGCCGCCATTCTTGGTAATCTCGCTCGCGACATAACCAATGCGGCGGATATTGATATCGCGATGCTCCTTGGAGAATCCGAGTTCGCTCGAGAGGTTCTTACGCACCAGATCGCCATCCAGCAGCGTAACCGGACGCCCGCCCATCTCCAGGAACTTGGTGATCAGCGCATTCGCGATGGTGGATTTGCCCGATCCCGAAAGCCCAGTGAAGAAAATGGTGACGCCTTGTTTATGCCGTGGCGGATAGCTGCGGCGCAATTCCTGCACGACTTCCGGATACGTGAACCACGCCGGAATGTCGCGGCCTTCGTTAAGGCGCTGGCGCAATTCCGTGCCGGAAATGTCGAGTACCTTTGCCCCCTGCGGCACTTCATCGGCCGGGACGTAACGGTCTTCGTTCTGCAGATACACCATCATCTGGAACGGAACCATTTTGACGCCCATTTCGGCCTCGTGCTTCCTGAACAGTTCCTGGGCGTCGTAAGGCCCATAGAAGGGCTTGCCATCGGTGTCCTTGCCAGGACCGGCGTGATCTCGTCCGACGATGAAGTGAGTGCAGCCGTGGTTCTTGCGAATCAGGCCGTGCCAGATCGCTTCCCGGGGGCCGCCCAAACGCATGGCCAGAGGCAGCATCGACAGCTTAACCGTGCCCTGAGGATATTTGGAGAGCAGCAACTGGTAGCAGCGTGTGCGCACAAAATAATCCACATCGCCCGGCTTGGTCATACCGACCGAGGGATGGATCAGCAGATTCGCCTCCACTTGCTTGGCGGCGCGCATGGTCAGCTCGACGTGAGCGCGATGCATGGGATTGCGCGTCTGGAAGGCCACGACGGTGGTCCAGCCGAGCCGGCTGAATTCGGCGCGCAGTTCGGCAGGGGTGAAGCGCAGCGAGCGGAAATCATAGTGGGACGGAGGCTGGAACTCTTCGATGCTTCCGCCCACGTACCAGGGATTCGATTTGTTGATGGCATAGTCGGCGCCGGGGTGCGCGGCGCTGGTGGAATGGAAAACGGATTGCGCTTCGGCTTTGCGGTCAGGCTGCCACACATCTTCAACGCTAAGCACGGCGAGCATTACGCCTTCGGGATCGCGCAGCGCGATCTTGCTGCTGCCCGGCGTCAGTTTCTTGGCGAATTCCTCGCTGACGTCGAGCGTGATTGGAATAGGCCATAGGGTGCCGTCGGCCAGCCGCATGTTATGGCAGACGCCCTCGTAATCGGCGCGGTTCATAAACCCGCGCAGCGGCGAGAAGCCGCCGCTCATCAGCAGCTCCAGATCGCAAAGCTGACGGGCGGTCAGGTCCCATGAGGGCCAATCCTTCGAGTGCGCTTTTAACTCCGCGGCGCGCGCGGCCGGCACTTGCAGCTGAATAAGTTCTCCGCCGTGGGGGGCGATAAGATGACTGGTCATTGCATTCAAAGCAGTATTCCTCCCGGATGTGTACTTTAAATCTGTGCCTTGTCTAGAAATGGCGAAGGACGATCCCGCTCTTCGCTCCATCAGCCCGCTGAGGGTGCGGGCCGCCGTTCGTCATGCGGCGCCATAAACCACTTCCATCATTTCCATACGAAATCAATACTACAGGATAAAGCGAGCAATTCCGCTTCCGTAGGCCACTCATTCATCCTCTCTAACCTGCTGAAACTAAAAATGCTAGCGAAGAACCCCGAATGCCAGGTTGCCCCACTTGCCGGGTGTGCAGAATCTTGCACTGTTCCAACCCGGGGAAGCTCGAACCTGGTCCAATCCCAGCCTATCCTTCTTCTTTCGGATAGCCAGCCGCAACCGGCGGCAGCTCCAAGCCTTCCGTGGAAATCTCGCCGATCGGAGTCAGATCCCCCACATGGAAGACCCGGTGGGTCCTGTAAGCCCACAACAGACCGGCACCGTACACGGCAGCGCCGGCCAGACACTGGACCGCGAACTGCCGCAAATTGTGAGCATGCCTCCAGCGCTTTAGTATAAGCAGCGCTGCCACAAGCGGGGTCACCAGCAGCAACGGCAGAATATAGGCTTCGCGAATGAGTGTTCTCACCGGCACTCCGAGTTGTTTACGCATATGCCGCGGCATAAACCAAAGCGTGGTCAGCAGCATCGGGATCGCCGTTCCCATGGCATCGCCGACGATACCGTAGGGGCGTACAAGCACGATGCTGAGAATGAGGTTTGCGACCCCCTCCATCAAAATCACGATGGCGAAATCCCGGTGCTTTCCCATTCCCATCAGAATGCGTCCCGAGGCCCCCTGCATGAAAAACAGCGTGATCGGGACGATCATAACTGCCATGACGGGATAACTTGCCGCCACATACTTGGATCCCATCCATACTTCGATGACCGACTTCCCCAGGATCAACAAGGCAGCGGCCAGGGGGAAGATGGTAAGGGCGCAGGCGCGATTTCCCGCCACATAGGTCTTCCGCAACCGATCCATGGCGCCGACGGCTTCCGACTGGCTCGACATGGGGACAAAAATCTGTGCCAAGCTTGCGACCAATTGCTGGGCGTAGTCCACAGGCCGCACCCCGATGGCGAAGAAGGTCACGGCCGTGGCGGAGATCATGCTACCCACTACCAATTCGTCGGTGCGGAAGCGTAGTTGAGCAGCCACGATCACAATCGTCGTGGTGGCGCTGTAGTGCGCCATCTGCTTGAAGGTTTCGCGATCCACGTACTTCAGGCCGATGGGCAGCCGCAGTAGGCGGAACACAACGACACCCCGCAGGATCGAAGTCAGAACCGGCATTCCCACTGTGATTCCTGCCACCGTCAGCAGCCCATAGCCAAGGTGCAGAACGTACACGATGAGCGCGGCCCGCAGCAGGGTGGAGAGAATGCCTGTCCAGTTGGTGAGGTAGAAACGCTGCAAGCCGTCGAGTATTCCCCCGAAGACGCCCAGCGGAAAGCCCAAGGCTACCGACCCTCCGGCCATCAGCATCAACCAGCGGGCCTGGGTCTGCATGGCGGGAGGAACTCGGAAGATGCGATCGATTGACGCCGCCAGCGCGACGGTCACTATCATCGCCAGCGACCCGATGACAGTGTAGGTGAACAGGCTGGTGTTGACGTGCCTGGCCAGCTTCTCGGTTTCGTTGGTCGCAGTGTACTTGGAGACGTAGCGCACGATCGAGGAACGAATTCCCAGATCAAACATGCCGTAATAGCCGGTGATCGAGAAAATCAGAACCCAGATTCCAAACGCGGTATCTCCCAACCGGTGCACGATGATCGGCGAGATCAAAATTCCGACCACAACGTTAATGGCCAGCGCCGACCAACTCGACCCGACGTTTTTCAGGATCTGAGTTTTTTCAAACTTCCGCATCTGCTCCGATCCGGTCCCGTTTCTCGCATGCAGCTCTTAAAGATAGGCCGCATACCGCAGCCATTGTTCAACCAGCTTCATTCCCTCGGCGAACCGTACCCGCGGCTCGTAGCCCAGCACTTTTCGCGCTTTCTCGATGCTGAAGAACACGGTTGTGCTCTGAGTCGCTTCCGTCACTGCGTCCGGAATGAACTGCGCACTGGCGGACTTCGCCGCCCTGCGCGGCACGCCCAAACGCGCCCGCAGCCGTTCCCGTTTCTCCGCGGGCAGAGAACTGACCCAAATCCACGCCTTCTTCATCACCGCTTCCGTTAATGGAATCTGCATCAGCATCTGGCGGAATTCCTTGCTGCGCACCACTTGTGCGGTTGCCTTGATCGAGCCCAGAAGCAGTCCCGAACTCTTGCCGCGGCTTGCCTCGATCTCCGCCCGGGAGATCACCCCTACTTCCGGGGACGGTTCCATTAGCGCCATATGCGCGCGAATGAAGTCTCCCCAACTCACCCGCTCGCCGTCGGTGATGAAAAAAGTCTGGTTTAGCCCACGGTCGTTTTCCAATCCAAGCACCATAGCGTCAATCAAGTTGTCCACGTAGCTCGTATTACAAGCGCCGCGTCCACCATCGATAAACGCGACTTGCCCAGCGCGCAAATCGTCCATCAGCCGCGTGGACCATGCCGAGTAGGGTCCCCACACGATCGAAGGACGCAGGATCACCACCGGGAGTCCGCGTTTGCCGTAGTGGAGTACAACCTTTTCCGCGGCTGCTTTCTGATCGCAGTAGGGATCGCCCGTCCGGCGCAGCGGAGCCTCCTCGGTCTCCGATCCCGCAGGCGGTGTGATCCCGTAGACGGCCGCAGTGCTGACATGGATGAATCGCTTCACCCCGGCGGCGTACGCCACCGCCAGCATGTTTTCGGTCTCCCGCACGATCGTACCCGGCAGACCAAGCCCGCAGTGGATCACGACCTTGGCCCCTCCCAGCGCTTGCCGCAACGATTCGCGATCCTGCAGGTCCCCTATACAGAGTTCGACTGGCATGCGCGCGATTCGCGCCGCGCGGTGCATTCCGTGCACCAGCGCGCGGACTTTGGGCACACCGGCCTGCATCATCCGTTCCGAGACACGACCACCAATGAATCCAGTTGCGCCAGTCACGAACATGGTCTCGTTGCGCCAGTTCATTTCCCGACCCTGCCGTTGCTGGCGCCAATTTCGCCTGCGCTTTCCGCCCAAGGCTCCGGGATGCGGCCTTTATGGGCATAGCAACTCTCGATCAACTCCAGCACCCGGACTGCCTGCCAGCCATCCACCTCCGGCCGGCCGCGGTTCGTGATGCAGTGCACGAAATTATCGAGTTGTCGCCAGTACGAACTGCCCGCGGGAAATTTCTCCAGCTGCAAGGTTTGGCTCGCCGGAGTGCCGCCGATCGTGCGATGGATCACCACCACCTCCGGATCCTGCACGGAGATCTCGGCGATGGCCGCAGTGCCGCGCACCAAGATCCGGTTTTTCAGCGCGAAAGTGCGGCTGATTCGTAAGTGTCCGGGAATGTCGCCGAAGCGGCCCGCGTGCTTCACGTCCAGAAACATATTCGCCTCGACGCCGCTGCCCCAGTCGTCATCCTGGTAGTCGAACGCGCTTACCGGCCCGAACCAGTCGATCACACTGTCGAGCATATGGACGCCGAAATCCACCAGCGCCCCCCCGCCCGCTTTGGCGCGATTAAAATAGAAGCCCGACGCGCTGCGCCAATCGAACGAGCCGCCATATTGAAAGTCGTAGCTTTGAATGGAACCCAGCAGGTTTTCCTCGAGGACCAGCTTGAGCAGGGAATGGCTTGCGGCGAAACGGCGGTTCATGCCCACGGCGAGCACAAGCTTCTTCTCTTCCGCAAACTCGGTGCAGGAGCGCGCTCCCGCCGCCAGGATCGCGAGCGGCTTCTCACACAGCACATGCCGTCCGGCCCCCAGACAATCCATATTGCTGGACACATGCAGATGATTGGGCAGCGCGTTAATGACCGCATCCACCTGGCCCAGCACTTCGTGATAATCCGCGACTGCCTTGCAGCCCAGGCCCCGGCTCTGGATCAGCGCATTGGCCCGTGGCAGGTCGGTATCCACCAGCGCCACCAATTGCACGCCGGGATGTGCCTGGACTGCCGGGATGTGCTCGCTGCGGGTGATGGCTCCGCAACCCAGAATCGCCAGCCCGATCCGCTCCGTCATCCGCGCTGTTCCCCAAGAACGGTTTCGCCTGCCAATTGCGTCACCCTGCTTTCCGCTGTGTGCGTGACCAACTCATACCCAAGATGCACCATGATGTTCCCCCAGGCCGATTCGATCTCCGCCACAGATTCGGGACGCAGCTGGTTCTTCCATCCGCCGACCGACGCCGTGCGGATAAAGGGGATGTCACTGCGCTTGTCTTTAGTTGAAACCCAGTCTTTGCCTTGTGTTCTTTCCATCTCCCGCATGCGGTCGGCGGAACTGCGATCCAGAATTGTTTGCAGCTGATTGGGTGACGCGGGGATTCCCAGGAACTTCGCGATCCGCGTCAGTTCCCGGTCCGGAAGCGCTTTCATGTCCTCGTACCGGAGCAGCAGGAATCCTGGCCGCGCACCGCGAGCAAAGGCCCAACTAGCCACATTTTCTCCCCAGGTACCCCAATCCGCCGAGGATAAACGGCCGGTTACGAAATCCCCGATGTAGCGCTCCAGCGGATAACTGTCTTCGATGTGCCCGTACTTGCGCGAGAAATCGTAGTAGGAAAGAGCCACGTCCCGCGGATCGCGCACGATGTAAATCACCCTGGGATAGCGCGGATCGAAATAGGAGTGGCTCTTAATGGTCCGCGGACTTGGAATGCGCAGCATATAACGGCTCGACTGCGCCTCGGCGTCTGGCACCAGTCGCTCGATATTCGCGAACGTTGCCGCCTCTTGCGGATGCAGCAAGTTCGCCACCAGGAAGCGCGTCCAGGTGTTGCCGGACCTCGGATAGGAAACGATGAACGTATCGTCAGGGCGAACCGCCAGCGTGTGTCCCGCAATGTCCCGCCCCAACGCGTAGTTCAATACGCGCTTGATCCCGTAGATCATCGTGATGGCCCGTGCAGAAGGGCTTCCACAAACTGTGAATCGAAATCCGTTGTCTTTGCCGGGAACAGGAGTTCGTATCCCAGATAGGTCATCAGGTGTCCCCACGCGCCTTCGAGTTGTGCCACCGCCGCTTCGGGCAAACCTGTCTTCCAGCCTCCGGCCTTGGCTGCCCGCACAAAAGGAACATCCTGTCGTGTGCTCTGGGTCGAAGACCAGAGGTGCGCCTGCGACTTCTCCAGTTTGCGCATCTCATCAACAGTGCTGCGACGCACCGCGTTTGCAACCCGCTCCGCGCCCAGCGGAATTCCCAGGAACGACCCGACTTTGTTCAGCTCGCGCGCGGCATCTTCCAGCATGTCTTCGTAGCGCAGCAACAGGAATCCCGGCCGGTTCTGACGCGTCGCCAGCCATCCAGCCAGATTCTCTCCCCATGACCCATACGGGCTCGTCTCGCCGGCCACAAAACGGGACACAAACTTCTCCTGAGAATAGCCGTCGTCGATGAGACCGCGTTTGCGATGAAAGTGGAACTGCGAGAGTGCCACATCGCGGGGATCGCGAACTATGTAGATCACGCGCTTGTAACGCGGATCGAAGTACTGGTGACTCTTAATGATCCGCGGCCGGGGCATTCTTGCCAATTCGCGCTTCGAGAGCGCCTCCGGGTCCGGCGTCAGCCGATTAATATTGGAAAAGTCCGCCGGGGTTTCCGGATACACCAGGTTGGCGATCAGAAACCGGCTCCAGGTATTGCCCGACTTCGGAAAAGAAAGAATAAATATGTCATCCGGCCACACTTCCAGATTGCGTCCTGGGTGGTGCAGCCCCAGCGCCCGACGCATGCCGCGGACCAGCCTCTGCATCATAAGTCGAACCTCTCGCTATCCTGATCGATTACCCCCGGGACTTCGGCGGGAGACGCGGCTTGGACCCGGGGTGGCCGCGCCGCTTGGGGGCGTCTCTTGCTTCAAGTTTCCTTGGTTTCCAAGTCTCTCGCTTCTATCTTAATGCTCCCGCCTTCGCTTGGTCCACTTCTGTTAGAACCGCCTCTCTGCTTGCCTTTCCGTGCCAACCGCGCCTCCTGCAGGCGCAGAAAGCGACGGACTGCCCAAGGCGCAATCTGCACCGCCAGCGCTATTCTTCGGCTCTTACCGTCCTGCAACAGTACTGCCGCTTTGTCCGCCGCCACGCGTGCTTCAGGGTAACGGCCCTCCCGCACGTAGCGTTTTACCAGACTTGTCTGGCAGGTTCCCTCATTCCACGCAATCATGGCAGCGATGATTGCCTGTTGTGCGGCGGAAAGAGGCAGTGACGCACTCGTCTTGCGATAGATTTCGATCCGTGCCTCCCGCAAAAGCTGACCATCCGCGGCAAGTCCGGTCGGGAGCAGCCGGTGCTCGACTCCCACGCGGCGGACAAAATCCATCTTTGCGCCGCGGAACGACATGCGCAGCCAGAGGTCGAAGTCTTCGCAGCGGCGGTAGCGTTCGTCGAAGAGTCCGGCATCGATCATGGCCTGCCGCGAAGCCACTGTAGTCGAGGTCGAGACACAGCAGTCCACCCGCAGCAGGCTCTCGAATGTGACCGGCGAAATTTGCCGTTCGCGTTCAAAAGTCCGGCCAATTTGTATACCGTTCTTGACTAAGTACGAGTCGCAGTAGAGTAGGTCCAGCCCTTCTTCCTCGATGAAGGCCACCATGTTTGCCAAGTGGTCTGGGAGGTAGAGGTCGTCGCTGTCCAGACATGCGATGTATTTGCCTTGCGCCGCGCGGATCGCCGTGTTGCGAGCCCCCGATGGCCCTCGGTTTTCCTGCCGGATGTAGATCAACCTCTCGCCGTAGGTCCGGATCGCATCTTCCAATGCCTCCGTGTCCGGCGACCCATCATTCACCAGTACGACCTCAAGGTTGGGATAGGTCTGCGCGAACACGGAATCCAGCGTTTCCCGGATATAACTCGCCGCTCGATACGCAGGGATAATGACACTGACCAGAGGCTGTTGCCGTTCCCCCAAGATTCACACCTCTCCCATAATCAGATGAAGCAAACCGGAGTCCAAACCCGCTTCATCTTGCTCCGCCTAACGTTTTGATTTTAATGGATGTTTACCGCCTGCCGGAAGTGGTGCGAAAGCCTCTCGGGTGGGGCAACGTCAACGATGGGTAATTTGTTTCCCTCTTTTGCCCCAGCCGCTTACCAAACATGCTTCATGGCCCGGGCAAACTCCGCTACAGGCAGGGTATTCAGCACGTCTTCCTTCGTAAGCCAGGCCCGCCGCGCCTGCGTGACGCCGTAATGCAGCTTTTCCAGGTGCGATGTGTGGTGCGAATCGGTGTTGATGACGATTCTTACTCCATGTTGTTTCGCCATTCGCAGATGAACGTCGCTGAGGTCGAGACGATCGGGATATGCGTTCAACTCCATCGCCACCTTGTGTTTGGCCGCCGCTTTGAGAACGGCGTCGAGATCGAACTGGTAGGCGTCGCGGCGCAGCAGCAGGCGCCCGGTGGGATGCCCGATCAGCGAAGTGTTGGGATTGGCGATGGCCTTCAGCAACCGCTCGGTCATGGTGGCTCGATCCTGATTGAACTGCGAGTGCACGCTGGCAATAACGATGTCCATTTGCTCGAGCACAGAATCGGACAGATCAAGCGAGCCGTCGCCAAGAATGTCCACCTCGATGCCTGCAAAAATGCGGATGCCCTTCATCTTTTTTCCGGCCGCACGAATCTTTTCGATGTGCGCCAGCGCCCGTTCGTCGGTAAGGCCGTTAGCGAAGGCGAGATTTTTGGAGTGGTCGGTGATCGCCATGTACTCATAGCCGCGTTCCCGCGCGGCTTCGGCCATTTCTTCAATCGTGTTGCGACCGTCGGTTTCGACGGTGTGCATATGAACGTCGCCGCGGATGTCGGACAGCTCGAGCAGCACGGGCAGCGCGTGATTTGCCGCCGCTTCGATTTCCCCTAAATTCTCACGCAGTTCGGGAGGGATGAAGTCGAGCTTAAGCCTGGCGTAGATTTCTTCTTCCGTTTTGCGCGCGACCGGCTTCTCATCTTCAACTTTGGCGAGGGCGTATTCGTTGAGCGTGAAGCCCATCTTTAGGGCGCGCTGGCGCAAGGCGACGTTGTGAGCCTTGGAGCCGGTGAAATACTGCATCGCCGCTCCGAACGACTCTGGAGGCAGCAACCGCACATCCACCTGCATGCCATTGCGATGGCGGAAACTGACTTTGTTTTCTCCTTGCGCGATCACGTCCATCAGGCCAGCGAAGCGCAGCAGATGCTCGATGATTTTCTGTCGCGGCTCTGCCTGGGTGCGAGCCTTGCCCGTGACCAGAATGTCGAGGTCGCCGACGGTTTCGCGTCCGCGGCGCAAGGAGCCGGCGGGCGTAACTTTTTCGACGCCCGGAGTCGACAACAGATGCTCCACCAACTTTTCCGCTAGCTCTTCTGCCGTATCGAGCAGAAATCTTCCCGCGATGCGCCGATAATCTTCGATCGCCTTGAGCAGCTTCAGTTCATGCTTTTCGCCCATGTGCGGCAGCGTGCGGATCTTGCCTTCGCGCGCCAGCTTCTCCACGCCCTCGAGGTCGCTGACCTGATAGGCGCTCCAGATCAAGGCAATCGTCTTCGGCCCCAGGCCCTGAATCTTGAGCAGTTCGAGCATCGAGGGACGGTACTTCTTCAGGAGCTCGGAGTGAGCTTCAATGGTGCCATCTTTGAAAAGCTGCAACAGATTGGCCTGCATGCCCTTGCCAATGCCCTGGATTTCGAGAAGTTTTTTCGGCTCTGGAATCAGATCGGCAATCTGTTGCGGCAGCGCTTCAATGGCCTCGGCGGCGTTGCGATAGGAGCGCACGCGAAACGAGTCCTGCCCGTCGATCTCCAGCAGATCGGCAGTCTCGTAAAGAAGTCCGGCAATGGCCTTGTTGTCCATGGGGAAAGAGTTGACTCGAGGGGATGATTGTAACGCCGGCGAAGCGCCGCAGCAGGGTGAGTAGTTGCTGGAGGACACTGCCAGCACGGGCGTCGAGGGGTATAGCGCTTGCTTCCGAAAATCGGACAGAGAGAAACGGCCTCCGATCAGGAGGACTTGGTTACATTGGCAGCTTGCGGCCCTTTCTGTCCTTGGACAATCTCAAACTCCACCTTGTCGCCCTCCTGCAGGCTCTTGTAGCCCTCGGTGGTGATTGAGCTGTAGTGAATGAACACATCCGGACCATCATCTCGGCCAAGAAATCCGTATCCCTTGGCGTTGTTGAACCACTTTACGGTGCCTTTCAGACGTTCCACGTGCGCCCCCTCTTTCTTGCGCTTTCCCCCGGAAAGGCGCAATTCCAGGGACTCGCAAGAAATCGTGTACGCATTGTGCTGCTCACCGGGGGGACTGTCAAGGCTTGGGATCACACACCTGCGACAGGGGCAGTTCCTGATTTCGTCCCGGAGGGGCTACCGGCTTCTGACGCGGACTGCACAGGCGCAAGGTTTCCTCTTCTTACCGCGCCCCGCGCCCCGTCTGAGCCAACCAGAGGATGCCGGCGATCGTCTTGGCATCGCGGATGCGGCCATGGAGCGCCATCTGCTTCGCCTCCGATAAAGGAAAAAACCTGGTCGTGATCTTCTCGTCCGCCTCGGGCTGGGCTTCGCCAGCCTGGAGGCCCTGGGCGAGATAGATGGTCATGGTTTCGTCGAGAAAACCGGGACTGGCGTAAAAATGCAGGATTCGCTTCCACTGGCGGGCGCTGTAGCCGGTTTCTTCGAGCAACTCGCGCTTGGCGGCGGTGAGCGCCGTTTCGCCATCGTCAATGCGTCCGGCGGGCAGCTCCCACATCATCGATTGCGCCGCGTGACGATACTGGCGCTCGAGCAGGATGCGAGGTTCAGCCTTGCTGGTTGCCTTAGCCGGGCGACCGTTGGCTGGATCAGCGACCGCCAGAACAACGATGGAACCGGAATGCCGAACCACATCGCGGCGCGCGCGCACGCCCCCGGGTTCCTCAACTTCGTCAGTGCTGACGCTGAACACTGGGCCCCGGTAACTGATTCGTGAAGAAAGGACGCGAGCTGACGCTGATTTCATAACTGCTGACTTTGTTCCTGCTGTTTTCGCCATCACAACAATATAAAGATATCTCGCCGTGGACGTGATTCCGGCCGAAACGCGCTTTGGCCGCCGAGGTTAGATGGGCTGCCCACCAAGATTTTGCCGCCTAATGCTGACCCTTGCGGTCGCTGAAAAGATGCCCCAGCTTCTCCTGCTTCGTCTTCAAATATTCTTCTGTATGTTCAGTGGGCGCGACTTCACAGGGCACGCGCTCGGTCACCTGAATGCCGGCGTTTTCGAGCGCAGCCACTTTGTCAGGATTGTTCGAAAGCAGGCGCACCCGTTTGATGTCCAACGCCTTCAGGATCTCGACCGGCATGAGAAACTCGCGCTGGTCGGCTTTAAAGCCAAGACGCTCGTTGGCTTCCACCGTGTCGAGTCCGCTGTCCTGGAGCGCGTAGGCCTGCAGTTTCGCCATCAAACCAATGCCGCGGCCCTCCTGCTGCTCATAAATGAGAACACCCGCCCCCGCTTGCGCGATCATGGAGAGTGACATTTCAAGTTGCTGGCGGCAATCGCAGCGCAGCGAGCCAAATACATCGCCGGTTAGACACTGGGAGTGGATGCGTACCAGCGGCGCCCCGGAGTGCACCTCGCCCATGACCAGCGCCACCGCCTCTTCGGTTTTGGCGCCGTCGCCCGAGGCAGACGCCCTGGTGGCAAATCCGTGAATCAGGAAGTGTCCCCAGCGCGTAGGGAAGTCCGCCGACGCCACCTGTTTTACTTTCGAAGAACTCACAATTAAATTATAGCCTTCGATTTCATGAACTCATTGCGCATCTGCTTAACAGGATCGCGCGTCTAGGCGAAATCAAGGAGTGGCTGGTAAAATCAACAAAAGCAAACTCGCCACCGCGCGGGGCTATAGCTCAGCTGGGAGAGCGCATCGTTCGCAACGATGAGGTCGTCGGTTCGAGCCCGACTAGCTCCACCAATCTTCTCAAGGACTTGGCGACAATTTCAGCCATTTCTGTGACCCTAAGAAACTGCTCTTATTGGACCGTTTTGGACCGTGAATCTACTGCGGCAGCTTTGGCGAACTGCGAAAGCTGTTCTAGCGCTCGGAGTTGTGCCAGCGGAACGATTTGCGCGTAAATGTCCATCGTGGTCGAAATGCGCGAGTGGCGCATCTGACCCTGAACGCTCTTTGCATCCGCACCGGCCTGTACCAACCAAGTCGCGTGGGACGTTCGCAAGCAACGCCAGTTGACGAAGGACAGCCCAAGCGCTTTGGCCGCCGGTTTGATATGCCGTCGCAAAATGTTTTGGTCATTCATCGGCTTGCCTTGCTGAACGCTCTGAAAAACCAGATCATCCGGCCTTGCCGATTTGACCAGTTTGTGTTCTCGAGTCGCACGCCCTGCCCGAACTGCCACGGTGAGGGACTTCAAGCGGGTGATGCGTGCGATTACCTGCGGAGCAACGCCAATCGTCGCAGCAGAGGCGCTGGTTTTGGGGGTTGACCAGTCACCACGGCAGAATCGTTCTTCAACCGTGATGCTGTCGGTATGGATGCACCGCCACTTCAGCCCGATTAACTCGGAGACGCGCAACCCAGTCCACACGCTCACAAACAGCATGGATGCGTAAGGCTCGGGAACGAGTTCGAGCAGCGCATGGAACTGCTCGGGCGTGATGGTCGGTTTCGGCTGGCGGGGGCGCTTATCCAGTGGCAAGCGCAACCGATCAAGCGGGTTCTTAATCAGGTAGTCCGCATCGACCGCAGAGCGGAGGATGGAGGACAGCGCATCCCTGATCTTCGATATTGTAGGATACGGCGCGGTGCCTGCCATGCCAGAGAAATACTTCTGTACCGTGAGATGCGTAAGATCGCGCAGAGACAAACGCGAAAATTCCGGCTTAAGGTACTTCGAGATCACGCCATTGTATGAATCTTGCGTGCTGCTCGAAAGCAATGGCAGATAGGTTTTCTCGTAAATGTCGGTCACAAAGTCACCGAAGTTCATCGCCAGGCCGATCAACACCAATCCTCGATTCATAGGTTGGAGTTTCTCCGCGGCGATTTTTTGCACTTCCCGCACCGGCATGTCTGCCGGTGCTAGTTTCAAGCGTTGACGTTTTCGGCTGCCTGTTACGCTCGTATCCCAAACGCGCAGCCACCAGAATTGACCCTCCTTGAATGGTTTCGGACTTTGAAATCTCCGTCGCGCCATGATTTCTCCATGGCTCGCTCGGGTAGTTGCCTCAGCTGGAAGCATACAACTTTTCCCTTCCGCCCCCGGCATCGAAATTTTGGTGACGTATGTCATGCTAACTTCGCGACTTCAGAGATTCACTTTCGACCCGTCATTTCCGGGAGCCGGGGAAAGCTCAGGCTGATTTCGGCAACAGGCTTGTTTTTACTTTTTCGTTGTGTTCGACAATTGTGAAGACATCGAAGACCGTCGAACCTCATGACTGTGCTCCCGTTGGAACAACACCTCGACAATTCTTCTCCGGGCAGCGATAGCCCGTCACCTTCCCATTCAGCCGATTTGTTTCCGCCAATTCGGGATTCGCCCAAAACGCCTTTGTGCAGACCGGACACTTCAGCTTGTAGCGTTGTTCTAGTTGGCCGACTCGCGTCAACACGTCCGCTTTTAGTCCCAACTCGACGAGCTTGCCGAAGGCCTCGATGCCCGCGCGCTCGCGAACGAACATCTGCACTCCGCACGGCGAGCAAATGACGTAGGGCTTGTCCCGCTTGGTGGTTCGCACGTCCAGCGGCATCAGGCAGACCGGACAGGGGAACCATTTAGTAGTATCCTTATTAAGCATGACTAAATCCGTATAATAGATGGTACAGGTTTCATCGGTTCGCGCAATGGCGAAAAGGTGTGTACGTTTGTGTTTACTTAACAATACGATAGACAGCGGAGTACTCCCTACATAATATCCTCGACTCTTGGCAGCATATTCCCGTATAATTATGCCGTCGGGAAGGAGAATTCCGGGAAAATGCCAACCGAAGGGAAAGAGCCAACGGCGCAAAAAATAATTTCCGCTCGACCCTCGAAAAAGCGCGGGAGAGGCAGACCCGCCAACATCGAGCCTTCGGTGGCGGTTGGATCAGCTGACACCTACCGCCTGTGGTTTGAGCAGCTCTGGTCGAAAGTGGGTCCTCGATTGTTAGCGGCACGATCTTCGGAAGAAGTAACGAAGGCCATCCGCGAGGATGCCCAGGATGTCAGCGCGAGCCTCGCCCCGCATTCGGAGCTCATTCTCAAAATCGTGCGCGATCCGAAATTTCCGGCCGTTCGATCCGCATCGCAGATTCATTTCTTGGCGGATTCTCTCGGCGGACAGGGTCTGGTGAAACCCCGCCGGTCCCGAGAAATCTGTGCGGAAGAAAGAAGCAGAGTGCGGCACGTGATTGTTCGGCAGGAGTACTACATTGAGTGCTCGTGCGGCTACAAAGGGCCAGCGCTGGACGGAGCATGCAGAGAGTGCGGCACCGGGGAGTTGTCCTGGGACTTGATGTCGAAAGAGAACCGCTAATTCAACGCCAGAAATTCTGGGCCAAAGAACAGTGCGTTACGTACATACGTAACGTTATGACTGTCCCTGGAGCTTCCGCCTCAGGTATTCCAGCCTGGCGCGTCCTCTTTCCGTGAGACGGTAGGTCAAATAACCGCGTCTGGAGTTCGGATGTCGGTCGAGCAACCCCTGACCCTGGAGGCGTCCGAGGTAGCTATAGAGGGAGCGGCGGTCAGGGGTGGGTCGAAGCTGTCTACGAACGGAATCCGGTCTAAGAAATCCGTTAACTTGCGCGAAGATCAGCAAAACTTCCAGTTTTGTCATTGTGACCCACGAAAGACCAAAACTTAAAGTTAATGCACGTGTTCAGGGTACTGGCACATGCTAGTGTATGATAACTAAAATTCATGTCAGAGGAACCAGTCCATTTTTCCCGATCATTATTAAAAAATTGTATTCCAGGACATTTGCAAAAAAAACCGTTGCGGCACCAAATAAGAAACTTTGAAACAACACTTCCCCTAATTGGTGTAATCGGGATTACACTCACAACCGGGTCAATGAGTGCTATTGATTACATCGCCCAGGTATCGTCTCCGTAGCTTGACCACACATACTTGTTCTCGCACTCGGCAGAGCAGAAATGCACGGCATTCCGTTCACTGGCACGCTGCTCATCCCACTTCCCGAGCAGGTTAATGGTGTATTTCATGACCCTCGCTGGCTTTCCTGAGCCCTCGAAGCCCAGAAGCCAGCCTTTGGCATCACCCTTTTGCTTGCCACAGGTTTTGCAAAAGAATTCCATGGTGCGAGCGTTTGGTAACATCCTTGGCCGATGGCTCAGACCCGCCTAGTTGCTCGCGATTGTGAACTATTTCGTCGGAGACGCTACCGACCAAACAGCCAGAATCCTTAATGGGCCATTACCCGGTGCTTCTCCACCGGATTTCTTTCTCAGACCGCAACCGGTTCTGCTGCGACCGTTTGTACTTTAGCCTTTACCTTGATAGGAACCTTCAGCGCGCGCGAGATCGGGCATTTGCCCTTAGCGATCGTGGCGGCGTGCTGGACTTTTTCTCGCTTGCCCCCGGCAAGCTGACCGTAATGTTCGAGTCGATCTCGGTAACATCCCACTGTCCCTTCTTTTCTTCCAGGGTCAGGACCGATTCGGTCTTCACGAGTTCAGGCTTCATGCCTTCCCGGCGCATCTCCTGGACGACCATAAGAGACATGCAGGAAGCCACTGCCGCTGCAAGCATTTCGGACGGACTGGTGCACGGTTCATTCCCCGTGCTGGAACCTGCCGCATAAAGAGCATTGGAAACAACACCGCTAGAGGTGGAAACCTGGCCCTCACCAATCAAGGGGCTTCCCCTCCAAACAGCCACAGCACTGCGAATCATAGGACATCTCCCTCCCCAACAATTTGTCTGATGGAAATGCGTTTCCCAAGAATTCGGGTCATTCGCCTCAGGGGGTGCTGCGTCTCAACTGGCGGGAACTACTCTTCGGAGAGGCGAAACGATCAGTCACCAATAAGTTTACTCCTTTGGCTAATCTCTGCAACGGACAGGCATCACCGTTCAGTGTGATGTTATTCCGCGCGCGGGTTGGAGCACGTTGGAGGCTGTGTGAGAGACTCTTAGCCTCGATTGTTGTCGTAAAATCTCAATTACACTCACAACCGGGGTTCTGAGTGTAAACGCCTGATTTCGTCAGTGAAGGTATTTTTCGGCGCGCTTAGCGAATCCATTTCCGCGCCCTGAGCGCGGCTGCGGCGCGTTCTGCGCTCCTGCACAGGACGTACCACCAGAGAGTACCTGCGACAACAAGCCAGATGAAACCAAGGCCTCCAAGATTGCCGAACGCCATCGCGACGTACACGATTGATATTGGAAAATCCGCGATAAAAAGAACGCTGAACAAAATGCCAAGCCATCCGAGAGAAGGCACGAGGTATCCACTCGCGGCCACAAAACAGACAAGCAGATGGATGAGCGGAACGATATGGACCCAGCGCAGTGTTCCTATTTTCACTTGCCAACCCACGATTGATCCTATGCCTATTCGGAGGCGACAGTCCACGTTACCTGTGGCATAGCACAACGGTCCCGCTGAGGATGGAGGCTACCAAGCTTCGTTGGCGTAACATCGCGATTACACTCACAACCGGGGTTCTGAGTGTAAACGCCTGTTTGAAACAGCTATACTCACGTTATGCGTAGCGCGACCGCATGGAAGCTATCGGCACCGTCGTTCGCGGAAATGGCAATCTGCGCATCCATGCTGCTTCACCCGAATGTCTTTGCCTTCATCCTAGCCCCTCTCATGTTCATCGCCTTTGTGCTGCTGATTGCGGCGGTGGGTATTGCGTCAAAAAACCACGAGCAGACATCGCGGCACGCTTGGACGTGGTTGGTGTCCGCCGGTGTCGCACAAATTCTGACGTTCATGGCCTTGGCAGCCCTCGGCAAAAGATCGTAGCCCCGCTGAACGGGTTCTGAGTGTAAACGCCTGATAACAACAACCAGCGTGAACGCACCCTGGCCACGGGCTGCTATCATCATCATCCAATGTGCCGAGGAGGTGGGGGATGAAGCGGGAATCTCGGATCACTCGACGGGGATTCATGCTCAGCTCAGGGGTTCTCATAGCAGGAAGCGTCGCGAATCCGACCAGTAAGAGTGATTTTGCTGTGTCGACAACAGCCAACTCCGATCCAATTAGTTCTCTTGGAAAGATCGCACTCGAAGAACACTTCGATTTTTCGGAGACGGCAAACTCCAGCTACGCGTCCTTTGGAGGGCAGGAATTTCAGCGCCAGATCAAAGATTTGGGCAGTGGGCGCACTGCAGAGATGGATCGCGGAGGCGTCGAAGTCTGCATTGTTTCGCTCGTCGGACCTGGCATCCAAGCGATTCCCGATGCGGGTCAAGCTAGCGAAGTTGCGCGGCGTGCGAATGACCACCTTGCTGAAAACATCGCAAAAAATCCTAAGCGTCTGAAGGGTTTCGCTGCGTTAGCTCTCCAGGACCCGAACGGTGCAGCTAAGGAACTGACACGCTGTATCAAGGAATTGGGTTTTTGCGGTGCCCTAGTGAACGGATTCACACAGACCGGCGATGCGGGCTCGATCGCGTTCTACGACATGCCTCAATACCGAGATTTTTGGGCAACGGTGCAACAGCTTGATGTCCCATTCTATCTTCACCCTCGATCGGCTCTGCCCGCACACCAGCCCGCTTACCAGGGGCACCCTTGGTTAAACGGGTCCATCTGGGGATTCACCGCAGAGACATCGATCCATGCGTTGCGTCTGATGGGGAGCGGCCTCTTCGATGATTATCCAAAGCTGAAAATCATTCTCGGCCACCTCGGCGAAGGGATTCCGTGCAGCATCTGGCGGATTGACAACCGCATTTCCAGGACACTACAGGACCATCCGAAAGCGAAACACCCAATCGGCCACTATCTCCGCGAGAACTTCTACATAACGACGAGCGGCAACTTCCGGACTCAGACGCTTACTGAGGTGATGCTTGAGGTTGGCCCCGACCGCATTCTGTACTCTGTTGACTATCCTTTCGAGGACATGGGACTGGCAGCAGATTGGTTCGATCGCGTCGCTATCAGTGATGCAGACCGCCTGAAGATCGGTCGCACTAATGCACAACAGCTGTTCCGTTTGTGAGCACCCGTGTCAACCCGTGGTTGACGATAAATCGCGTCTCTAACAATGTCGGCAGTGTCAAGCACTTTGAAGCGTAGTAGTCCGTGCACTTCGAAAAGTGCGCCATTTCGCTCTAGTTGAAGGTTCTGCCATGCCAACCAAGGCTCGCTCGTAATCGGTTTCAGGTCAGGAACTCAGTCCGACCCATGCGTCTCTTCGGTCACACCTTCGATCATGATTACTACTTCGAACTCCCCAGTGAAGGGGAGCGGGATACCCAATCAATTTCTCGATGTTCTACCGCACACCATCGCGATTTCCGGGCTCTCCCGCGTGCGAACCGAACTCTTTCAACTGCCCGTAATTCCATCCCTTGCGCCACATCCAGTACATCCGAACCGCCAGTCTCCGGGCCATCGCGACCTTGGCGATCTTCCGCCCTCGCCGCAACGCCAGGTGGAAGTACTTGTTGCGCCATTCCTGATCGCTGCGCACTGTGACTTGCGCCGCTTCCACCAGCAAAAAGCGCAACAGAGAGTTACCTTGTTTCGTGATGTGTCCCAACCGTCGCCGATTCCCACTCGATTCTTCTAATGGCACCAGCCCCAGATAGCTCGCGATCTGCTTACCACACTGGAACCGCTCCGCTCTCCCGATGATAAGCACGAAGGCCAACGCAGTCAGCGCGCCCACTCCGGGGTGCGTCTGCAATCGCCGCGCCTCAGGACACTTCTCCACTTCCCCCTCGATGGCCTGCGTCAACTCGGCAATCGTCGGAGTCAGTCGGTCCAGCAACTCCAGCAGATCGCGCCGTCGCCGGCTCGCCCATGGCGCTAACGCAAACGACTCCAGTTGCTCCCGTCCAGCATCTCGCCAGAGCCGCTTCTTGCAGCGCAGTCCTTCGTTGAGCGCCACCGCCTGCAGCTGGTTCATGATCCGCGTGCGCGCCTGCACCATCCGGTGCCGGTGCCACAGCAGTTGCCGCAGATCGCGATTCTCCCAACTCGGCACCCAGATCCGCGGAAAACGATCTTCGATCAGTAGTTGCAGAATCAGCCGTGCATCCTGGCGATCCGTCTTCTGCTTGCGGACTCGCTTGGTGCGGATCTCGGCGGCATCGCCGATGTTGAGTTCGAACCGCAGTTCTGACAGCAGTCTTTCAAACCAGCGTGCGTGCCCGCTGGCTTCCATTCCGACCCGTACCTTCTTGCCGATCAGAGCACGGTAGAACTTCTCCGCCTCTTCCCGATGCGTTAGCCGCTTTTCCTGAAACTCTCCAGTGTCGGTATCCACCGAAGCCATTTGCTGAAACTCGGGGTGGAAATCTACTCCTATAATGATCATTGTTCGGCTCCTTTCTCCCGAGCCTGTTGGTTGGCCTTAGCACCACCAACTTTACTCGAGCGTGGGAGCCGACATTGTTATGGAATCAATTTCACTCACGACGGGGGTTCTGAGTGAAATCGCGTGGTTTCGTAAACTATCATTGATTCGGATGAAAGCGACCATATATTCCATCAAGACGGGGGCTCCTGACCGCATCGCAATCGTTGCTCGTCCTCGCGGTGGCGATTGGCTTTGCGACGAACTCACCGCGCTGTCGAGCGAAGGGGTTGAGGTTCTCGTCTCGATGTTGATGGAAGAGGAGTCTAGAGAGCTTGGCCTAGAAAGCGAATCGGAGAAGTGCAAGGCCGCAGCAATCACGTTTATAAACATTCCTATTCCTGACCGCTCCGTGCCGCCAGACAGGGAGAAGTTTTTGGAAGCCGTTGACCTATTGGCTCAACTTGTGAGGGAAGGCAAGTTTGTTGCCGTCCACTGCCGTGCCAGCATAGGACGCTCCTCCGTGCTCGCGGTGGCTGTCCTGGCGCGGCTTGGGTGGGAAACGCGTGAAGCATTCGACGCCGTTGAGTCAGCACGCGGCTGCTCGATTCCAGATACGCCCGAGCAGCGCCAGTGGGTCGTCCAGAATGTTTCGGCGGTGCATTGACACGTTGTTGGCGTAACATCGCGATTACACTCATAACCAAGATAATGCCGTAGTCACGGGCTGACGGAACAGTGCCACCTGTGATCTGGAGACGCTGGAGCGATCTCGGGTGCAACCCGTTCACTGGACTTTGTATGCTGTGTGTTTAGAGCCACCGCTATTTCAGTTTCACGAAGAGCAGGACGAAGATCGCCCACACCCCCACGGTTACCGGGAACTGAACCAGTTGTGCGTCGCGCAGGGCATTTCCTCTTGGAACCAAAAACGTAAGCCCCAACATAGCCAAAGCCGTGAGTATCCCGAGGACCAATTTGGATTTGGAGTCCATCATAGTGGTTTTATCTCGCTAGTCTTGCGACTAGCATCATCCTCGCAAAATCAGGAAGGCGCAACTCCGCGCTGCAGTTATGGACGCTCGGCCCGACCACAATGGCGGCCACGAGGGTGCCCCCTGGACTCAAGATCGGCTGGACCGTCTGGGTGCTCGCCTGTCGGAAGCCTAGCGTACCTTTGGCGAAACATCGCCTTTACACCAACAACTCTCAGTCTTCTCCTCACAGCGTGCCTGTTGGCCACTGGAGGGATCGGTGGGACAATTGAGCGGCGTCAAGGAGGTTGTGAAATGACGGTTCGGCTTTTGGTTGAGATCGTAATAGTAGTGATCGTGCTCTACGTGGCGGTTCGATTCTTTCGGAAAAGGGGATAGCCCACACGGTGAGCAGGTGTGAGTGTTCAATTTGGAGGTGACCGCTTGCGGCCACTCTCGATCCCATTTTGGTTTGCGTATTGAAGTCTGCTCCAGCGAGACCGAAGTCCGCGAACAAATCCGCCTTACAGTCATCCATGAACTGGGCCACTATTTCGGGATGGATGAGAACCAACTGAAGGACGTTTAGGTAACGCGCTATTGGGCAATTAGATAGGCGGAGCGTGGCACAAAGGGAGTAAGCTCCAATATGTCCGATATGGTGCTGGTTCTGGGGGTGATGAGTGTGGCAGAAATTCGACTGCAAGAGGGCGAGTCGTTGGAGAACGCCCTTCGTCGGTTCAAGCGCAAGGTTATGACGGAAGACGTCATTAAGGAAGTGAAGCGTCACTCCTACTACCTGAAGCCGGGCGAGGGACGCCGGGTGAAGCGAGCTTTTGGCGCAAAAGCGTGCCCGAAAAAAGATTCGCAAAGAGCGGGATTAAGTGAATGACCTGATTCCCAATGATGTCCGTTCCCCGGAGGACCTGGACGACGTGCTTGCCACCATTGGCACGCTGGGCATTGACGTGCTTGAACGCCAGCCCAAGCTACCTTCCTCGGTCCTGAAAAGAACATTTGAGGAGGAAGTGGAGCCCAGCGGGGGCCTCGGACTCGACTTGGTCCCCGGCGCTGTTGAACAGACCGACGATCCGATCCGCATCTACCTGCGCGAGATGGGCGTAGTCCCTCTGCTCACCCGCGAAGGCGAGGTGGACATTGCGAAGCGTATCGAGCGCGGACAGCGGCGACGTGCTGAAGGCACTTTCACGCTCGCCTATTGTGATCCGCCAGGTTCTGGCCATGGCGAGGATTTGAAGCGCGGCGCACGCTCGATCAAGGAAATTGTCGTCTTCGATGAGGAAGAGATCACTGAAAAGGTCCTACTGAACGGAGTCAAGGACACTACGTGCCGCATCGACAAGCTACAGAAGCATTACAAAAGAGCCAGCCAGCTAGCCGTACGACTACCGACCATCCCGGCAAAAAAGAAAGCACGCGAATACCGCCGCTGCCGATGTGGCCTGGGCCGCGAGATCGTTCGGATTTCGCTCATCATCCGCAAGCTAGGTCTAACCAACTTCGAGCGCGAACGCCTGATTGATCGGGTGAATAAGACCGTGGACATCATGCGCTCGCTCGACCGGCAGGTCAACGACCTGGAAAGGAAGATTGAGAGCACGCGCAGCGAGGAACTCAAGAAAGATTACCGCAAGATCCAGCGGCGGCATCGCGCAGACCTGGAAAGGTTGGAGTGCGATGCCGGAGTGGCCTTTAAGGAGCTGCACCGCACCCAGCGCGAAATGATCCAAGGTGAGATGGACAGGGAGCAGGCCAAGCATGAGCTCATCGAGGCCAACCTGCGCCTCGTGGTTTCCATCGCCAAAAAGTATGCCAATCGCGGGCTGCAGTTCCTCGACCTGATCCAGGAGGGCAACGTCGGCCTGATGAAGGGAGTGGACAAGTTCGACTACCGCCGCGGCTACAAGTTTTCGACCTACGCCACGTGGTGGATTCGCCAGGCAATCAGCCGCGCTATTGCCGACCAGGCGCGCACCATCCGCCTCCCGGTGCACATGGTCGAGATCGTCAACAAGCTGATTCGCACCTCGCGGCAACTGGTCCGAGCGTTGGGCCGCGAACCCACGGCGGCAGAGATTGGCAAGCAGATGGACATTCCGGCGGCCAAAGTGCGCAAAGTGCTCAAGATCATGCAGGCACCGATCTCGCTGGAGACGCCGATCGGCGAGGAGGGGGATTCCCACCTCGGCGACTTCATCGAAAACCGCGCCTTGGTCTCGCCGGCCGAGGCGGTCATCAACGTGAGCCTGAAGGAGCAGACCGCGCTCGTACTGCACACCCTGACTCCGCGCGAGGAGAAGATCATGAAGATGCGCTTTGGTCTGGAGGACGGCTCGGAGCACACGCTGGAGGAGGTTGGCCTAGAGTTCGCTGTCACCCGCGAGCGTATTCGCCAGATCGAAGCCAAGGCGCTGCGCAAGCTGCGGTACCCGTCGCGCTCCCGCAAGCTCAGGTCATTTCTCGACGACGTGAATGAATGACGCCGGAATCTGTGCACGCTGGGGAGCGGAAGTCGAGGGGGGACCGCCTGTGCTCCCGCGCGGCAAAAAAGCAATGAAATTCGCATGAATGGAATGGGGTGTTCTTCGTCTCGCGCCCAGTTCATATGCAAGACATTGAGAGGACCGTTATCTCTAGTCCTAGCTAGCTTCTTTCACAATCCGGGCAGCGGCTTGGCTGAAAACCTCGGGCTTGCGTTTCTTAGGAGTTTGCTCTGGTCGGGCTTCGGTTCTCTTTTCCACTTGATTGGCTTGACGCAGTGCTTTATCCGCTTTTGTGCGCTTCTTGGCCATGGCCACAGTTTCCCACAGGCCGGACTCTGATGCCAGCCCTGTGGATTTCAAACTGCACCACGACCAGAAAGTCATGTTTTCATAATCTCTTCGATTTTTCGTGAGAATTCCGACTGCCATTAAAGGACTTGCGAGCGTCCGTTTCGGTTTCTAAATCAAATGTTTTTGCAACAGGAAAAGTTCGGGTAAAAAATGCAGCGCTGCATTAGAGCCGTGCAGGTCAGCTACCACGACGTTTCCCGCCACTCGCCACGCCAGATATCGCAGGCGTGCTTTCTCCTGCCCACAGGGGATGCTGTAGAGCCTCGAAGGTCACAGCAGGTCGCTCAATCTACAGCATCCGGTCTGATCGTCATCTGAGCGTAGTCGCTACCGTGCACTGAGTCCGAAGCGCGCAGTCTCGTGCGAGCCCCCACCAGCCCTGGGAGTAGAATTTCCTCAGAGGGTATAGCAATGGCAACGCCGAGCGGTGCGCTCCCCATTCTCAGCGCGCAATCGCCGTGACACTGCCCAGATAGATGGCAACTTTCCCGACACCGCTCGCATCCTCGTGCTCCACCTGCTTAGCGAGGGCATACGGAGGGGATATCTCGAAGGCTGGGCGGCGGTAGCTCTGGAGATACAGCGGATCGCCCGAGTTCCTCCGCAGATGTATTCAAGGCCGGACAGCAGCACAGACACTAGAAAGCGTTGAAGAAAATCTGAAAACTCTTCCTTGGGAGCGGATGTACGACTTTTGTGAGCGTCTACACAATTACCTCGCAAAGGGGACGGGATACTACGACGACGATCGCGAGTATGTGGTGACAACATCGAAAAGTGACGTACAGCTCTTCTTCTCAGATGAACTCCAACGTCTATTCCAGGAGGAGAATCTCGCGTTCGAGTTCAGGGATGGTTTTGTCCAGCGGCGTGGCAGACGGCACACAGTTGAGCAGGTATCCAGGGCAGAGGCAGTTCTTGTCGATGCGCAGTTAGCGACGGCGCGCAAGCACTTCGCGAAAGCGCTCCGCTATTTCCAGATCGAGTAAAACCGGACCCCGAGAATGCCGTCAAGGAAGCTGTGTGCGCGGTCGAGGCGGCCGCGAAGGGCCTATTCCCGAAAGCCAAGGCAGCCACACTGGGAGACGCTATCAAGGAGCTGACGGGAACCGATCCAGGCAAACTCCCGAAAGCAATCAGTCAGACGTTCACCGGGCTCTACGGGTTTCGCAGTGGCGGCGATGGAGTGGGGCGCGGAGGCTCGACCGGGGGCGCGGTGACAACCAGCATAGCGGAGTATGTGCTCGCCGTGGCGGCATCGCAAATCATCCTGCTGGTTGATCTTGCCAACGCTGAAGAGGACGAAATTCCTTTTTAGGAACTGCGCCGCGTTCCCGTCAGCGTTCCAGGACGCCCCGCTTTTGCGATTGCAGCCCCGCTGGCAGGCGTTTGCGCGCCAGGCCCTTCGCTACATTCCGTTCTATAATCCCCAAGCATGGACAAAATGCCTGAGGCTGCCCTTGCCGTCTTAGCGCTGCTGGGATTTGTCGCATGGCTCGGGGGAGGCAGAAGGTGGGCATTCCGCACCATGGTGTCCGCCTTGATTCTGGCCGCAGTGGGTGTCGCTGGCTACCTGCTTTACGCTTATGGGATGGAAAAGATTGCAGAACACCGAGCGCAGAAACTCCACGAGTGCGCCGTTGCAAAAGTTGCAGACCCGAAGTGCGAAGAAGTTCCAAAGAACAGTGCTTTCCCTGAGGGCGCATTCATTTGCCCGCTCTACGCCATATCTGACAACGCCTCACCACAACAAGAGGAAGAAGCACTCGCAACCGCCGAACAGGAATGCAGGGGAGAAATCAATCCCAATAAGAAATCTTTGCATGAGCAAATCGCCCAATACAGACGTGAGCATAAGATAGTCGAGAAATCCAACAACGATAAGTCGAGCGAAACTGGCCCATGGACGGATTACCAGGCAAAGGGCGACGTGTTTGACCAGCTTGAGAAAGCCTGTGCTGCCAGGATTCGTAAGGCAAATCCCAGCGCTTACAAAGACTTGGATAATGCCACGCTCATAAAGAAAGTGTTGGCCAAGTACCCGCACTATTGCGATTAGAACGCCCCGCTTTTGCGATTTGCACTAGCTGGCAAGGCATTTCGGTACTTAGGCGCTTCGCCGGTACTTGATCGTAACTACGTCGGTTTTGGTGAGCTTCGTTGAAACAGTCACGTTCTTCTCGTGGACAGAAAAAATATCCGGTGGTTCCTCTAACCCATTGATCAGGACTTCAACCGAACCAGAAAGGGGCTGCTGGGGAAGCGTGAATGTTTCTTCATCCGCATCTCGTGCTTGAAACCATTGCGCTACGGGTTCACTTTTTCGGCTCCCCAGGTAGGACCAGTAGGCACTTGGCAGCCCAACCACGAGCGCGAGAACGCCCACCGCAAAGATGATGCTCTGGTTGCGAGTAAGAGATCGCCACTTGTGCCTCAGGTCGCTAGCGTGCTGCCAGCAGAAGACCTCGTTCGCACCGACACTTCTCTTGCAAAAGCTGCCATCGCCCTTCTTGAACTGACAGGTATGGGGCATCGCACTGACGACATTCTAGCAGCCCCCGCTGGCAGCGTTTTGCGCGCAACCGTGGAAATCCCACCCTCGACCAAGAACGTCAAGGATGGGACACCCGGCTATTTCAGAGCTTTGTCATCGCGGCCAACGCGTTCCATCGTTTCTAGCGAAAGAGCGGTGAGGTTTGTCTTGAACACTGCCTTAACTTCCCTGTCACGGTAAAGCGCATAGCCGACAATCGCAGTCTGGAACGTCTTCGCGAGGAACGTCGCGATGATGCGTGCGAGGGCCAGCCAAAAGAAAAGAGTTTGTGTTCGCATTGATTCTCCTCTTCGATTAGCGGCTCGGCTATTTGAGCTTTGGTTCGTCTTCGGAGACAGCACCGGCGATTGCGGCTGCGAATTCTTTCGCCTCGCTGGTTTTCGCCTTGATCTTCGTGGTCGTTTCTTCTGTTCTCTTGATCAGGTCATCGAACAGGTCTGGGAGTTTGCCTATACTTTCAATGCAAATCCACCGTGGTGCATCGGTGAACAGCCAAACTTCCTCGGCGTACTCGTCAATGTTGTAGTTGCCCCAGGTCCTGCGAAGAGCGATGCCCCATTTATTCCTGACTTGAGCAAAGCCGATGTCCCTGGTCCAGAAGCCGCCATCTGGCTCTTCGTGGCCAGCAATTTGGTGCCAAGCAGAGACTCCGAGCTTGAGCTTTCTCAGAGCTTCCTCGACTGCGGAGATCGTTTCGCTGAAATCGGCAAATGCTGTGTTGAGGTCTTGGGAAACAGTGGCCAACTGTTTAAAGGAAGTAGCAATCCTCTCCTTGGCAGGAGGGGTCTTAAGCTTAATCGTCATTGGAGGTAAACTCCCTGTTGAAATCACCGCCATGTCGCGGTGAGATTGATCGCGGATCAAACCGCGCGGTGCTTGCACCGCTCAACCTGGTTTCATTATAGCGCATTCTTCGTGGTGTCGCTCGGTGCACCCTCGGCCTCGTAAAACGAATTGTCGGTATAATTCTCGCGCCAGCCTGTCCGGAGGTGTCGCATCGGAGTCTTTGGGCTTATTGCCAATATCGCCAGCGTTTTAGGCCTCTTCGCCAGCATTGCCGCTTGGAAAGCGGCAGGACAGGCCAAACGTGCGGCGGCCGACGCCAAGCGGGCAATCAGACGATTGGATGCAGCGGAGAGACTGAACAATCTCGGCGCAAGGGCGACGGAACTGCTGGCGCTTGTGGAAGGCAGTGATCCTGTGGGTGCAAGTCTGCGGGGGAGAGACTTGACCTCAGAGCTAGTGCGTGTCCGTCTTCGGTGGGACAGATTCTTGTCAGCCGAATCGAAGACCGCTTTGGCGCAAGCTGTTGTTCAAGTTCAAGACATTTCCCTGCAGCTTGCTACAAAGGGCATTCCTGACGCGCTGCAGGACAAGAAGAGACTCTTGAAATTCTGTCACTCGGTCAACCAGTCACTAAACGCCGAATCTGCACGGATGCTTGCTGAAATAGAGAGCAAGGAGGAATTGAGTGCCTGAACCTATCAACTACGACGAGATAATTGAACGCCTTACCCAGAAGACCGAAGAGGGAAAGGTCGGCTGGGCGCAGGTTTATTCTCTTAGCAAGTTCACTTGCACGGTGGATGGTGAATTTACGTTTAGCATTGAAAAGTATCAGCCATTCGGACGAGAAGGCACGTTTGTGCGCTTGTCCATGACTGACAAAGAGAACAATGAAATCTTCCAGGTTGAGCAAGACATCGACTCTGCACTTGGAATTAAATTAGGCGAACTTCACGAAGCAGCACGAAGAAGGGCGCTCAATGTCGAAGATAAAATCACCGCTGTGAAGAATATTCTCGACCGAATCTAGGGCACTGTTTCTGGCCGCGTGGGAACCGGCCAAGGCAGGGAAAGTTGTGAGGCAACTCCCGGCGAACCCGTCTGAATTGGACCGTTTTGGACCGTAATCGGCTGCCAAGTGCACGCCAAATTGAGGTTTTTTGGTGGACTGTATCGTTCGCAACGATGAGGTCGTCGGTTCGAGCCCGACTAGCTCCACCATATTTTCCAGCCGTATCTCCTTTTTGTCCCGTGACTCCGTAAACCAGCGCCGGCGGCATTAGCGACCAAAACCAGCGCCAGGAGCGGGAAGTGGGCTGGCCTTCTCATCGTGTCCCAGGGAATTTTCGAGGCGGGAAGTCGAGACGACCAAACTAGCACTTTCAGGGAAATTCCTTGCACAACTCTGCTAAGATGAGCGGTGTAACCTGCTAAGTTCCTGCATCCGGGCAGGTTGCGCGCGTCGGTTTGGATGCCGGAATGCTCTCTTTATAGATGGTTCTCTCCTCAGCCGCCCGCTGACCCCACGCCGGGTAGGAGTGCTGTTTTGAACGACGATGCCATTGGAAAGACCGTGCGACGCAGGCGGAGTTGGTATCTGCGGCGTCTGCGCGTCCAGCGTACTCTGGTCGCTGTAGCCGCCAGCGCGCTCATCGCCGGCGTCTGCTGGCATAGCGCGGCACGCTATTTCTCGTCGCCATCCTGGCGTGCTTCTCAGAATTTGCCTGACTCTGTTTGGACGCGCGGGAATGTCCGCAAAGATCTCGCTTTGATGGCGGCACGCTCCGCCAGGCCCGCCAAGTCTCTTACCTCAATTCCGGGCGTCTATCCTTACTCGGTCGTGCCTGGGGGCGTAAAGGATCCCGACGAACTCCACTCCGCGGCGGCGGCCGACTACGTCGTTCGCCGGCATTACTCCCACTTCGACTACAGCCACGCCCGTTTGGTGCGTGCCACCGAAACCCGCGAAGTGTATGTTTCGTATCGCATTCGTGACACCGTCTTCTGGACCCGCAAAAAAATTCGTCTTCACCCCGGAGAGTTGCTGCTGACCGACGGCAAGATCACGGCGCGGGCGCATTGCGGTAACCAGATTTCCGACACGGCTAAGCCCGAAGTCTCCAACGAGGAGCCGGAAGAAGATGTCCTGGATCGGCCGGTAGCACAGATTGAGCCAGGACCGTCGTTCCCCGTCCGGCCTCTGCTCGCCCCTCCTGACCTCCCCGGCGGTCAGCCGACACCGCCCAAGGTTTTCGCCAATATATTCAACTTCCCGTACGTGCCGGTCGCAGTGCCGATTCCTTCTGGGACTTGCCCTTCGGACGACCAAATTGTTTCCGGGCACTGCCGTCGCAAACGCCATCATAGACCGGTAGTTCCCGAGCCCTCGACCATGGTGCTGGCCGCGTCCGGCTTGGCATTCATCCTCTGGCGCTGCAGAAGGACTGCGCGCTCCCTCGGGGCCTAGCGGGCCGCACATTGTCCCGGAAGAGTTAGCCAGAAAAAGAAAAGGCGGGTGTCCCCAAGTCCCGCGCTCTTCAGGACCTGGGAGCCGCCCGCGTTCTTAGCTTATCGGCGAGATTGTGGCGTAAGCAGGAAAGTTCCGCTCTTACTTGCCCGCGCTTATGAAATCGCCGGTGGTGGCATTAATCACACCGATGCCCTTCCTGTCCTTCTCGCTCGCGCCGTAAATGACATACCAGACGGGCACGTTCAGCTTCCGGTCCTTGAGCAACACGTACGTGATGGGTTGTTGTGCGTCCTTCTTCACGATGGCATCGCCCCCGTGTTGCTGGGCGATCGCGAATGCCTTATCGGTATCGCTCTTCAGTAGATACTGTGAAAAGACAAGACTCGCGGATTGGGCGTTGTAAGCGCCTTCGGCCCCCTCGGGCGAAACTCCGAACGGCGGCGAATCCGGCTGGCGGCTTCCAGAACAAACGATGGTCTTGGTCGCCCGGTGACTCGGCGAAGCAAAGTATCCTCGCCAGATGCTTGATTTTCCGTCCTGGCCGGTGGTTTCCGGCGTCAGAACAGATTCCACCCGGGCCGGCTGAGCATCGGGAGCCCACTTTAATGCGAGACCGAGCATTCGATTGAATGCATCCTGACCCGTGTAAAGCGTAGGTTCCGCTTTCTGCGGTTTGGTTGCGGCCGCCTGCGGTTCGGGCGCCGTCTTAGTCTCGTTTGAGCTGCACCCCACTGTCAGGATTGCCACGCCGATAACGCTAAGGGCAAATGCGAGACGATATAATTTCATTTTCCGTTCCTCCAAGAATGTTTTGAACCCCAATATCCTTCTACTGATCTCGAATGATTTTTGTTATCACCGTGTCGTACAACAAGGCAGATCAAATCGGTCATGATCCGATCCCATTAGACCGAATTTTTTCTTGAATTCTGATTCGCCCGAATTGTACCGCTTGTGTGCGGTTTTGCAAGGCCCGATGGCCATCCATGATCTTCTCAACGCCGATAGTGTAAGTGCGGCTACTCGATCAACACCAGTTTACCGATCGTGCTACCATCACGTAACTTTCCCCGGAAATGGCGTACGATGAGTGGGCAGGACAGGGTCGAACCGTGAATTTGGGTGCCTCCCGGAAGGTCGTTGTTCTCGCGGTAGCTCTGCTGGCGTGCCACGTTCTGGTGCTCGCCCTGCATCACGCCCTGCTTAGCAACCTGGTGGAGTTGGCACTGGCTGCGGTTACGGCAGCGGCCGCCTATCAGACCTCGCGACGCGCCCGTGGCTTCGCCCGCCGCTTCTGGCGTCTGATCGCCGTTTCCTTCACCATCTACACCCTGGGCCAGGTCTTTTACACCTATTACGACAGCATTCTGCACGCATCTCCTCTGATCTGGTGGCCGAGCGACGCGCTGCTGCTGTTTTACGTTGCGCCCATGGTGATGACGCTGTTTCTGGGCGACGACAGCGCTGAGGCGAGCGCCTTCTCCAGTCAGCGCAAGCTCGATTTCCTGCAAGTCGGCATCGTGACGTTGTCGGCTTATCTGTTCTTCTTCTATGAGCCCTGGCAGTCGGGCGGGTCGCTGCAAGCCACGACATTGCTGATCTGGCGGGTGGAGATTGTTCGCGATGTGGTTATCACCTCGGCCTTTGGATTGCGCGCACTCCTGACCCGCTCCCGCCTGGTGCGCTCGCTGTTCGGCCGCGTCGCCCTCTTTCTGCTGGCGTTCAGCGTGGGCGACCTGGTTTATGTGTATGTTCAAAACTGGGGCAACATGCCTGATGCGTCCTGGTACGAACTGCTGTGGACTGCTCCCTCGTACCCTGCTGATTGGGCTGGCCGCATTTTGGACTCTGCCGTCGGAGGCTGAGCCTGAACCCGACAAAATGTCGGCGGAACCGTTGCTGCTGGCGCAGTTCGCGCACATCGCGTTGCCCCTTCTGGTTTTGCTCACGGCGGCCCATGCCCAGCGCCAGCAATTGGCGGTCGCCGTGGTTGCGGTGGCCGCCTCGTTCGCCTGTTCGAGTGTCCGGCTCGTGCTGGGGCAGCGCGCTCAGCAGCAACTCAGGCTTCGCCAGGAGCAGACCTCCGAGTCGCTGCGCGCCGCCGAAGAGAAATACCGCAACATTTTCGAGAATGCCGTGAATGGCATCTTCCAGGTCACGCCGGAGGGCAGGTACACCGCCGTCAACCCGGCCCTGGTGAAAATGCTGGGCTACGATTCCTCTGAGGAGTTTCTGCGAAACCGCACCTACAACGCCGAGGAGAACTATGCGGACCCCACCCTGAAGGCGCGGTTTCAGGATTTGCTGCGGCGGGGCGATGAGTTGCATAACTTCGAGTGCGAAATCATCCGCAAGGACGGCAAGAAAATTAGGGTCGCGGAGAACCTGAAGGCCATCCGGGATGGCTCGGCGAGAATCATCGCCTACGAAGGCACGGTGCAGGACATCACCGAGCACCGCAAGCTGCAGCTGCAACTGCAAAAGGCGCAGCGCATGGAGTCTCTCGGAACGCTGGCCGGCGGAATCGCCCACGACTTCAACAACCTGCTCACCGTCATCAGTGGCTACAGCACCCTGCTCATGGATGGCCTGAAGGAAAACCCGCGCCTGCATCCTGCCGCCGAGCAGATTCACAAGGCTGGCCAACGCGCTGTCGCGCTCACCAGCCAGTTGAGCGTCTTCAGCCGCCAGCAAATTCTCCAGGGGAGCACCGTGAGCCTGAACCTGGTCATCACCAACATGGTGCAAATGCTGCAACGGTTGATTGGCGAAGACATTGACGTGCAGACGGTTCTGGCCGCCGACCTGCGCTCGGTGAAGGCCGATGCGGGACAGTTGGAGCAGGTCATCATGAACCTGGCCGTCAACGCCCGCGATGCCATGCCCGATGGCGGCAAGCTCACGATTCAGACCAGCAACGTTCTTCTGGACGAAGACTTTGTCAAGAGCAACGTGGGCTCACGTGCCGGCCCTCATGTGCTGCTGGTGGTCAGCGACAACGGTACCGGTATAAACCCCGAAATCAGGGAGCAGATCTTCGATCCCTTCTTCACCACCAAGGAGGCGGGTCGCGGTACCGGGCTGGGACTTGCCGTTGTCTATGGCATCGTCAAGTCAAGTAAAGGCTACATCTCGGTGCACAGCGAGGTGGGTCACGGCACAACTTTCAGGATCTATCTGCCTGCCGAGGAGCGCGCAGCGGAGCGGCCAGCCGCCTCAGTCTCCGCCACGCGCCCCCCTACGGCGCGCGGCACTGAGACCATTCTGCTGGTCGAAGATGACCCCGCAGTGCGTGGTTTCGCCAATTCCATCCTTCGCGACAAGGGCTACGCTGTGCTCGCCCCGCAACATCCTGCGGAAGCCGAGCAGATCTGCGCGCAGCACACCGGGCCGATTCACCTCCTGCTGACCGATCTGGTCATGCCCGGCATGAACGGACGCGAACTGGCGCGCCGCGCCGCCGCCTTGCGCCCGCAAATCAAGGTGCTCTATATGTCCGGTTACACGGATGACGCCCTGGCTCGCCACCAGGTCTCCGAAAACATCTTTGCCTTCGTGCAGAAACCATTCTCGCCCGTCGTGCTCGAAGCCAAAGTGCGCGAAGTGCTGGACTCGGCGGAACCTTCCACGCAAGCTTTCACTGCAAGTGATTGATCAGATAGCAGGCACTAATGCCTTGGTACCCTCCAGTTTCCCCGCGTCATGTTCGGTTTCCTGCGCGTCCACCACGGCGATGGCAGCGACCTTCACGATCAACTCCACCTCCGAGCCCAGTGGCAGCAAATGCACCGGGCGGGCCATACCCATAAGGATGGGGCCTATCGTCTCTACCCCGCCCAGCGTCTGCAGTAGCTTGTAAGCGATGTTGGCGGAGCTGAGATCGGGGCAGATCAGGACGTTTGCGCCGCCCTTCAGGGGACTGAACGGATAGATCTCCGCCAGCATCTCTGGTGAGACTGCGGCGTCGGCCATGATTTCTCCATCTACAATGAGGGCGGGATCCGCCTTGTGCAGCAGTTCCACCGCTCTGCGCACCTTCTCGCACTGCGGATGCTGCGTGCTGCCGAAGCTGGAAAAGGAAAGCATGGCAACCCGCGGCACCACCCCAAAGCGCCGCGCAGCCTCAGCCGTGCAGAGCGCAATTTCGACCAAATCTTCCGCTGTGGGAGAGATGTTGACGGTGGTGTCGGCCAAAAAGTACATGCCTCCAGTGCGGGTGATCATGGCATAGCAGCTCGAGACCCTGTGCAGTCCTTCGCGCATGCGGACGATCTGAAGCGCCGGGCGTATCACCTGCGGATAATGATGGTCTTCGCCTGAGACCAGTGCATCTGCGTCTCCCATTCGTACCATCATCGAGCCGAAAACGTTGGGGTTGCTGATCAGATGGCTTGCTTCTGATACAGTCATTCCGCGACGCTGCCGGAGCGTGAACAGTTCGTGTATGTAACTCTCGCGCAGTTGCGACTGTGCCGGATCTACGATTCGCGCACCCGCGAGATCCAGACCAAGCTCACTGGTTTTGGCTCTGATCACCGCCGGGTTCCCTAATAGGATGGGTGACGCAATCTTCTCCTCCAGTAGCCAATGGCAGGCCCGCAGGATTTTTTCGTTTTCGCCCTCGGGAAAGACCACTAGTTTGGGATTGAGCTGCGCTTTTTGGATCATCATGCGCGAAATCTCGTGGGCTTTGCCCAGCCGCCGTTCCAGTTGCTCCCGGTAGAGTTCGAGATTGATTGGTTCCTGAGCTACGCCGGTGCGCATGGCTGCTTCGGCGACTGCCGATGCCTCCCATATCAGTACGCGAGAATCAAACGGCTTGGGGATCAGGTACTCGCGACCGAACTTCAGCCGCTCGACCCCGTAAGCACGGCAGACGGAGTCCGGAACGTCTTCCTTGGCCAGAGCTGCCAGGGCGTGAGTGGCCGCCAGTTTCATTTCTTCATTAATGGCGGTCGCGTGCACGTCCAGTGCGCCGCGGAAGATGAAAGGGAATCCCAGCACGTTGTTAACCTGGTTGGGATAATCGGAACGGCCAGTCGCCATAATGACATCGTCACGACAAGCCTTGGCCTCCGGGTAGGTGATCTCCGGATCGGGGTTGGCCATCGCGAATACGACGGGATTGGCAGCCATCGAGCGCACCATATCCGCCGTCACCGCACCCTTTACGGACAGACCGAGGAACACATCCGCACCCTCCATGACCTCGGCCAGCGTGCGCAGCTTAGTATCCTTGGCGAAACGTTCCTTATAAGGATTCATTCCAGCGGTGCGGCCTTTGTAGACCACCCCCTTGGTATCGCAGAGGATGATGTTTTCGCGCTTGACGCCCAGGCGTACATAGTGCTCAGCGCAGGCGATACCCGCCGCCCCGGCGCCATTGACCACTAGACGAACCTTGTCAATAGGCTTGCCCACAAGTTCCAGGGCATTCAACAGCGCTGCTCCTGAGATGATCGCGGTACCGTGCTGGTCATCATGGAAGACCGGGATCTTCATCGTTTTCTTCAGCGTTTCCTCAATGTAGAAGCACTCTGGCGCTTTGATGTCCTCCAGATTGATGCCACCGAAGGTCGGTTCCAGCAGTTGGCAGAGCTTGATAATTTCGTCGGGATCGTGGGTGTTGACCTCAAGGTCGAACACGTCCACATCGGCGAAACGTTTAAACAAGACACCCTTACCTTCCATCACTGGTTTGCCGGCGAGGGCGCCGATGTCTCCCAAGCCCAGGACGGCGGTTCCGTTGCTCACCACTGCAACCAGGTTGCCCTTTGCGGTGTACTTAAAAGCATCGTGTGGGTTCTTTTCGATATCCAGGCATGGATCCGCCACTCCAGGGGTGTAAGCCAGGCTCAGGTCGCGCTGCGTCCGGCAAGGCTTGGTGGGGGTGACTTCAATTTTTCCCGGACGTCCGCTGCTGTGGTAGTCCAGTGCTTGCTGCTTCGTGATGGCCATAAATTCCCTCCCAGATCTGGGGCGTTGCGGGCGCCTGAAGCGGAAATGTTGAACCGCACGGCATCGCCCCGGGTCGCCAGTCTTAGTCTCCCACCAGGGCAATATCCCATGCTGTGACCCGTATCACGGTGTTTGGCCCACTTAACGGGTCGAGGGAAGGGGGAGGGAAGGGCAAGAAAGGCGCTCTTCCTCGTCCGCTGGGTTGGAAATGGCCCCCATCACCACCCAAAGCCGTCATCCCACGGTAACCTCAGGCGTCATTTTGCATCCAAGTAAACAGGCGCTTTTGCATGCTATACTGCGCTCAGATGGGGTGACTGGGACTCTGCACGTCCCTGCCCGAGGATTTCGATACATGGCCAGTAGTTCTCGTCGTTCTCTCTTCCTGATTGTGTTCGTGCTCGGTCTGTTTGGCTTGCTGGGAATGCTGTTCGCGCAGAGAATCAGCCCGGCAGCCACGCCCAGCAGCGACTCCGACGTCCGTGACAGCTTCAAGCAGTTCACCGCCGTGTATGACACGATCGAGCAGAACTACGCCGATCCGGTGAATGCCGACAAGGCAATTTATAACGGCGCGATCCCGAGCATGTTGCACCAGCTCGATCCCCATTCCAACTTTTTCGATCCGAAATCTTACTCCGCGCTTCGCGAAGAGCAGCGCGGCAAGTATTACGGCGTGGGCATGACGGTTGGCCCGCGCAATAATAAAGTCATCGTCATTGCCCCCTTTGTCGGCACCCCGGCCTATCGCGCCGGCATCCGCCCGGGCGACATTATTGCCGCCATTGACGGCAAGCCCACCGACAACATGAGCACCTCTGATGTTGCCGACCTGCTCAAGGGACCGAAAGGCACTACGGTCCGCATCACGATGTTGCGCGAAGGTTCCGACCATCCCCTCGAATTTGCCGTCGTCCGCGACGAGATTCCGCGCTACAGCGTGGACTTGCACTTCATGATCAAGCCCGGCATCGGCTACATGCACGTTTCCGGTTTCCAGGAAACCACCGAACATGAAGTCGCCGAAGCCCTGGATCAGATGGGAGATCTGAAAGGCTTGGTCCTCGACCTGCGGCAGAATCCCGGTGGACTGCTGAGTGAAGGCGTAGGCGTGGCCGACAAGTTCCTGAAGAAGGGGCAGCTCATCGTTTCCCACCATGGGCGCTCCTCTCCGGAAAAACGATACGTGGCAGCCCACGGCAACGGGGGCAAGGAATATCCGCTCGTGGTGCTGGTAAATCGCGGCACCGCTTCAGCAGCTGAGATTGTCGCCGGAGCCATTCAAGATCACGATCGCGGCTTAATCGTCGGTGAGGTCACCTTCGGCAAGGGCCTGGTGCAAACCGTGTTTCCGCTCGCCGAAAATACCGGCCTCGCCCTGACCACCGCCAAGTACTACACCCCCAGCGGACGCCTCATCCAACGCGATTACTCGAATCTTTCTCTCTACGATTACTACTACAATCGCGAGGGCGAGGAGAATAACGCCAACCACGAAGTCAAGCTCACCGACGGTGGACGCACCGTGTATGGCGGGGGCGGCATAACTCCCGACGTGAAACTGCCACCCTACAAGTCCAGCAAGTTCCAGGACTCGTTGCTGCAGCACTACGCGTTGTTTAACTTTGCCAAGCGTTACGCCATCACGCACAAAATCGGACAGAATTTTGAAGTGGACGATGTCGTGCTGCTCGACTTCCGCAAATTCCTCGACGAAGAAAAAATACCCCATACCGAAGTCGAGATGATCGAGAACGACGAGTGGCTGCGCTCCAACATCAAGAGCGAACTCTTCGTGGATGCCTTCGGCCAGGAAGAAGGCTTAAAGGTGCGGGCGGAAACCGATCCGGACGTGATCAAGGCCCTGGAGTTAATGCCGCAAGCCCGCGCTCTTGCCGACAATGCCAAGAAAGTGATTGCGGAAAGAAATTCGGCTGCTCCGGTAACGCGCTAGGTTCGCTCCAATTCGATTCCGATTTCAGGCCCGGGCAACCGGGCCTTTTCCTTTTGCTGATAGCTGAGAGCTGAGAGCTGAACTTCGCGCTTGAGTGTGGCCCCGGAAAGCCCTAAAGTACAGGAAGCGAAATGCACGGAGGCGCCCGTCTGCCAGCGGCAATCACGCTTCAATCTGGGCTCTGGATTTTTGCGCCGCGGATTTTCGCACCATGGATTTTCGCGGCGCTGCTAGCGCTAGGTGCGGGAATCATCGACTGGCGCGAGCGCCGAATTCCCAACTGGCTCACGGTCTCGGGCTTCGCGGCCGGTGTCGCGGTCAACACGATTCTCTTTCACTGGCCGGGGCTGGAAGCCGCGCTGCTGGGGACGGTAGTAGGCCTGGTGCTGCTGCTACCGTTCGTGTGGGTCCGCAGCCTCGGTGCCGGAGACTGGAAACTGGCCGGCGCATTGGGAGCTTGTCTCGGTTGGCGGCAACTATTGTTGGTTTTGTTGGTCACGATCTTTGTGGAAGGAGCGATGGCCTTGGCTGTACTGATCTACAAACGGCGTCTGCGACAGACGCTGCGGAATATCGTCCATATCCTGGCTGCCTTGTTTAGCTTGCGCATGCCGGGTTTTGAGGTATCGCTCGACAACCCGGAGTCCATTAAAATTCCTCGTGGGGTCGCGATGTCGGCTGCGGTGCTGTTGTCTTGCATTTTGCGGCTCACGGGGAAACTCTGAGGCTTATGCGAAGAATTAAACAAACCCTGCGATGCACCGACGGAGCCGAGATTGCCGAGGCCGCGCTGGTGTTGCCCCTGGTGTTCATGCTTTTGCTCGGCGCCGTCTGGTTTGGACGGGCCTTCAACATCTACTCCACCATCCAGCAGGCGGCACAGCAGGGAGCGATCACCGCGGCGCGCGCCTCGTGTGCCACCTGCGGAAATTCCCCTTCCACCACGGTGATCAATACGATTGACGCGGTGCTGCAGGCGTCCAATCTCGATCCCACCCAGATCCCAGCCTCAGCCTCCCCTGGCCTGGCCGCATGTCCTTCGCCGGCTCCTCCCGGGGGCGCGTGTACGGCGACGACCAATCAAATCTGGGTCTGCAGCAACGTGTGGCTGAATTCCACGGCCTCGACCCAACCTGCACAATGTGGTTCCGTGGTCAGTTTTCAATATCCCTTTCAGTTCTACCTTCCTTTCACGTCGCTTAACCTGCAGCAGATTACTTTGTCGGCGCAGGCGCAGAGCAGGATGGAGAACTAGATGACGCGCGTCCCCATGTTGCATCGTCGAAGAGTGGGCAGGCTGGCCGCAGCACGATTGAGGAACGAGCGCGGCTCGGCGCTGATGGAGTTTGCCATCGCGTTGCCGCTTCTGGTGGTGTTTGTCGTGGGCATCTACGATTTCAGCGGTGCTTTCAACCAGAAGCAGAAGATCGAGCAGGCCGCGCAGGAAGGCGCCATCATTGCCGGCGCTCAGCCCACGAGCGACATTCAGTCGGCCAACCTCAACCCAGACTCTCTGCAGCCGGTCGTGACCGCAGTTCTCAACTCGCTCGCTGGCAGTGGAGTGCTGCCCGGCCTAACCTGCGGACCATATGTGGTAGCCGAATCGATTCCGCTCTCGTGGACATACACAATTTCCGGTTGTAATAGTGCTTATCCTAGCGACAACCTGGTGATCGCCATCAACCGCGGATTGGTGTCTGGCTCAGGTTCGCCTGGCTCCGGTTCGCCCGCAACCGTCGGCACCCTCGTGACCATACAGTATCCGTATCATTGGCGATTCAATAGCGTAATTCAATTGTTAGTCCCGGGCGCGAGCTATGCGGCTACAACGCAGTTGAGCGAGAGCGCCACGGTGCACAACCAGATTTGAGGATGCTTGGGACGCCATCGAAACAAATTGCGAACTAGATTTCGAACACGCTCGCGACGCAACCACGAACGTGGGGTCGTGATCACGCTAGTCGCGGTTTTCATGCTGTTTGTGGTCGGAGCGATGGCCGCGCTTTCAATCGATGTAGTAACGATCTATACGGCACGCAGCGAGGCACAACTGGCGGCCGATGCCGCAGCTCTAGCGGGCGCACGCGTGCTCGCCAACTCGGGAGTGACTTCGAACCCCTCCACGGCGATGATCACGGCGGCATGGAACCTCGCTTCAGCTGTCGCTACCCGGGTCGCTCAGCAGAACCAGGTGCGAGGAGGGAACCTGACTTCTATCACTATTCCCAGTGCTGCTGGTGGAACCAATACCAACCCGACTATCACCGTAACCGTGCAGAAAAACGATCTGCCAACATTCTTCGCACGCATCTGGGGACGCACGGCGTTCACAGTGAGTGCCACGGCCACGGCGGAAGCTTACAACCCTTCGGGTGTAACCGGGGCGAAGATTCCGGTGGCGCCATTTTGCGTGAAACCCTGGCTGCTGCCGAACCTCGACCCCACCGTGGCAACGCCAGGAGCACCGATTTTCAATCCTGACGGTAGCATTGTGAACGCCGCCCTGGTTGGCCAAGGTTGGCCAACAGCCGGGGGCAACACCAGTGGCCTGCACCACATCGGCGCCGCGGCGGTACCGACGCCGGGACGATACTATGCCGGAGCCATCGATGCCGCCGACTTCCCAGAACCCACGCAGTCTTTGCCCGCTTGCAGCGCTGGCTTCTCAACGTATCCCTATATGCTTGCCGTAGCGGGCTGCGTTCCGCAGCCCATCGCGTGTGGTGCCAGCGTCGACCTCGCTCCGGGCGGCTACGCGTCCAAGACAGGTAGCCGCGATGGCGACGCAGTCGAAGCCGTGGAGTGCCTGATCCACTATAACGGCGTCGCGGGAGACACTGACAGCATCGACACCACCGTCTCACCGAGCCCGCCCTTTGAATTCCTGGCGGGCAACGAGAATCCGGTCACGAGCGAGAAAGATGTTCTGGTGAGCGATTCCCTTGTGACGATTCCAGTCTATGACTCCACCACCGGCACCGCCCCTGGCGTTGGCGCTTCTGTCACGGTCATTGGCTTCCTGCAAGTATTTCTCAATCCCCTAGCAGCGTCGATGCCAGTACCTCCACCCGCCCCACCCCTCGCTCAGATACCCGTGACGATTATCAACATGGTCGGTTGCGGAACGGGAGTCACCGGACAGCCGATTCTCGGCAACGGCGCATCTCCCGTGACGGTGCGGCTGATCTCGCCGCCGTAGGCTGCGATGATGCTATCGCGGTTTTGGGTAGCGTCTCAGCTTCACGATTGACCGCCGGAAACCAAGGAACCAGACACGGGTACACAAAGCTCTGGAGCCCACCGTTTTCCTTCGTGTGACTTCGTGTCCTTGGTGGTGGTGGCTCCGTGAAACCGAGACACTACCCGGTTTTGCTAGAAGTTGCCGGAGTCGCGGCGCGTCAGGATGACGCGCTCCAGGGTGAGTTCGGTGCCGACAAAAATGAAGTTGTAAGCTGAGCCGTTCAGCAGCGCTGCCAGCACTTCGCGCGCCGGAGCCGGGCCCAGATCGGCGACAACTTGTTCCTGTTCGGCGCCTGCCGGAATCGCAATCTCGGCCTGCGTCTGGCGCTGCACTTCGAACAATACTTGCGCCAGCGTGGCTTTCTCGGCGCGAATGCGCAACCTTCCGTTTTCAAAAGTCACCGATACCGTTGGCTGCGGTGGTGCGTCAATGACCGCGGCAATGACCGCGGCGGGAAGCGGCGTCTTGGAAACTGCTGGAGAAACTCTAGCGGACGCGACCTTTGTGCCCACAGCCAGCGAGGCGTCTTGCAGCTTTGGAACAGGCGTAACCGATGCAGCAGGGGCGTTCACTCCAGCGCCGACCGAGCCGAGCTTTATAACGACCGCATTCTGGGTACTCGAAATCTGATACGACTGCGGCTCCGCTAGGTCGAGCACGACGCGCGTAATCGGAGGATTGTCGAAAAACAATCCTGCGCGAATTCCCTTCAGGGCGCCGCGATTCACTTTCAGCGCGCGCAAGTCGGCGGCGGGAAGCGCGCCGGGAAAATCCACCACGATGCGGTCGGGTCTAGTGAGGGCCTGGGTATCGGGCGCAACCGGTGCTCCCGAAGTCTGAATCTCCACTTCCATCGCGTCGCCGCTGCCGCGCACTACGACGTGCTGGACGCGAGCGCCGTTTAGCACAACGCCCTGTCCGCAAACTGGAGCAGACAACATGGCCACGATGCCCAGCAGGGCTACGAAATAAAAGAAGCGCGGCATAGGGGGCTCGCTCTGAGCAAAGTTTAGCAGCTATCGGGCAGGCCATCCCCACCAGAAGTCGTAGCACTAATTGCGCGCCGCAATCGGCGGAACACCACCTTGATCAATTCATCAGCTCACGCCACCGCTGACATTGGCGTAGGCCGAACTTGGCGTGTCCTGGTAGCTCCCCTGAACGTCGGAGTCGTGCGACGAATCAGGCCTATAGGGCGGATTGTCGGACCAGTCATCATCCGAGCCATAATCCGGATAGTAGTAGTAGGCTGGCGCGGGTGCATACCAATAGGGATTGTAGAACCAGGGATTCCAGCCCCATCCAAATCCCCAGTATGGCCATCCGACGCCCCATCCCCAACCCCAACCACCCCAACCCCAACCACCGCCCCAACCGTAGCCGCGGCCCCAACCGCCTCGCCAACCATAACCACCCCGAGCGAAGCCCGGCGCCGCACGGGACGATCCGCCGGCTAAACCGGCCTCGCCTCTTGACGGAGAGCTGCTTGCCCGGCCAAAGGAGTGCCAAGCGCCATCGGAAATTCCGGCGTTACGAGCGGAGAGGCTCGAGCTCGCCCCGACTCCGGAATTGCGTCCTTCGCTGGAATGCAGGGAACTGCCAGCACTGGAACGCGCGGAACTGCTGGCGTTGCCGAACGAATGCCACTGCCCATCGTTGACGGCGGCAGGAAGATTCGATGAACGATTTCCCGACGAGCCGGAATTGCGGCCAACTCCCGACCCGCCGCCATGGGAGTAACTACCTCGGCCAACAGACCGCTCGCCGCCTCCAAAGCCGCCACCACGAGATTCCCCACCGCGGCCAAATCCGCCACCGCCGTGACTGTACCCACCACCGCCGTGGGAGCCTCCAGTTCCGCCGCCATGGAAACCGCCTCCGCTGCCGCCATGGGAACCGCCACCGCCTCCGCCGTGACCACCGCCGCCACCGTGCTGAGCGTAGACTGTGTTTGGGGCGAGAGCGAGACCAATAAACGTTGCGAACGTTATCAGGGACTTGAACAGAGTGGATCGGCCCATAATCTTTACCTCCCGCACGACGTGAAAGCGCCACTTCGAGCGAGGAGCCCAATTGCCAGGAGGGCGGGCTCCTACTTAATCAGATTCTAACGGTTGGGCTGGGGTTGCGCGGATATAAATAGCGGGCGGCCATGGCGTTACCCTACGGCACGGCTGAACAGCTTGCGGAAAAAGTCGATATCGCACTTGCCTTTGGGTGGCGCAGCGGTTTACCGCTGCGATAAGTGGCTTGATTTCAGTGGCGGCTTTACAGTTTCCTGAAAAACTCTGAAATCCGGCACGAACGGGAAGGGCACGAGTTCTACTCGTGCCGTAAATCGTGCCCAATCAACAGCGGCTTCCAGCCGCTGGGGGAATTTTGACCGGAGAAAACACTTTTTCAGCAAGCTGTTTAGCCGCCGAGATCGCGCCGCACCGCGAGCAACACTTTTTCCGCAGCCTCTGAAGCCCTGCACTAAACCGT
>CAWITH010000027.1:0-55145 GCA_963838935.1 uncultured Acidobacteriaceae bacterium | reverse complement strand
GCAACCGTGGTGGTCAGCAACCGCGGCGACAACTCGGTCTCCATCATTGACACCGCGCGCCTCGCCGTGCGCTCCGCCATCAACATCTGCATCAGTCCTGAAGACATCGCCATCCTGCCCGATTCCAGCAAGGCGTTCGTTTCCTGTTCGGGGTCGGGGCAGGTTGCCAGCATCGCTCTTAAGAGCGAAACGCAGAACGAAAAGCTGCTGGCCCTTCTCGATGTCGGGAAATCTCCGGTCAGTCTGGCGCTGAAACCGGACGGTGGAGAACTGGCGGCTTTCAACTTCGAGGCCGGCACGATTTCCATTATCGAGACCACGGCGAACGAGGTGTCGGGCAGTTATCTTATCGGCACCCAGCCTACGCGCGGCGTGGTATCGGGCGATAACTCGCGCTTATACATCTCTAACTTCGGATCGAATAACATCGCCGTTTATGACATCGACCTCGGCCGGATCATCGCCTATCTGCCCGTAGGCACTCATCCCGATGCGCTTGCGCTCTCGCAGAATCAGAACTATTTGCTGGTGCTCGACTCCGGTTCTGGAGACTTAGTGGTAATTCAGAAACGCACTCCGAAGAAGAAATTCGAGCCCTCGGAATATTCCTTGCTGACCATCATCCCGGTTGGCATGCAACCCAATCAGATTGTGGTCAAATCGTTTCGGGCGACAAAGCTCATGGATGGGCGCTGAGTCCTGGAGTCGGTGAAAAATCTCAGGGGTTGAGGGTACTCAAATCCCACCCTTGCGCAAAGAACGCGCAAGGATGGGGCACCCAGCAATGCCCGGTTGTTCCGCTTAACTCTTCTTCCCGGTCACGGCATAAAACGCGGTTACCTCTTGCTCCACGTTCTTGCTGCCGCACTTGGGGCATTTCACCTCTACATCGTGTTCCTTGAGGGTGAGGATTACTTCGAAGGTTTTGTGACAATCGTTGCAGACGTAGTCGTACACGGGCATGGGGACCTCCTGCTCGATCGCGATCACGAGCTACGATTGGAATTGTACGCCGACGGCGAGCGCTTGTGCGGGAGGGAAGTCCTGTCCTTCAGAAAACGGATGCTGGGGTGATCGCCGGCAGCTGCCGAGCTTCGCTCGGCCTGGACGGGCGAGGACGCCCGTCCCTACACGAGCCTTTTAAAATGTTCGAGGATGGCTTCCGCTTGAGATTTGGTCACAACCGCTGACAGCGCGGCTACGTCGGCTTGCGTCACGGCTTGCAGGCTGCCGAAATGTTCCAGTAGACGGCGGGTGGTGGATTCTCCTACGCCGGGGATTTCTCTCAGTTCGGTGGCGCGGTCGCGAATCTGGCGGCGCTTGCGATGGAAAGTTACGGCGAAACGATGCGCTTCGTCGCGGATCATCTGCACCAGATGCAACACGGGAGAGTGGTGGTCGAGAACCACGGGGTCGTCTTCCTGTCCGTACACATAAATGATTTCTTCGCGTTTGGCGATGGCGGCTAACGGCTGGTTGATAATTTCCAGGGCTTCGAGAGCCTGGGCGGCAGCGTGGAGTTGTCCCAGGCCGCCGTCGATCAGCACCAGGCTGGGCATGGGCTTTTTTTCTTCCTGCAAGCGCCGGTAGCGGCGCGTCACTACTTCGCGCATGGAGGCGAAATCGTCCACGCCTTCGACCGTCTTGACGATGAACTTGCGGTAGTCGGAATTTGTCATCTTGCCATCTTCCCACACCACCATCGAGGCGACGGTTTCCGCTCCCTGAATATGACTGATGTCGAAGCACTCGATGCGCTTGGGCGGTTTGGGCAGCGCTAGCGCGTCTTGCAAAGCTTCCTGGATGGCTCTGGCATTGGGCTTCAGGACCCGGAAACGCTGGTCGTAGGATTGCTTGGCGTTGGTGCCGGCAAGATCGATGAGTTCGCGCTTGTCTCCGCGCTGGGGGACGGTGATGTGGACTCTGGTGGCTCGCCCGCCTTCCCCGGCGAGCTGGTCACTCAGCGCTTCTTCCAGTTCCTCGCGGTCTTCGAAGTCGACGGGGACGTAGATGTTGCGCGGAACGTAGGGCTGGACGAGATAGAGCTGCTTGACCAGGGCAGAGAAGAATTCGTTGGGATGAAAGGAGGTCGCTGGCTCGCCTTGCTCGCCGGGGCGGACGAATGCGTCCGTTCCTACGTGGTCTATGCCAAACTCGGGCAGGTCTTCCCAGAAAAATTCCCGACGGTCAAGGACTTTTCCTCCGCGCATGTGGAAGAGGTTGACGGCCAGCATCTGGTTTTCGTAGTGATAGCCGAAGACGTCGGCGTCGTCACCTTCGGCGGCGGCGATGCGCTGCTTCTCTTGCAGTTGCTCAACCGTGGAGACAAGGTCGCGATAGCGGGCGGCGCGCTCGAACTCCTGCGCTTCGGCAGCCTCAGACATGCGCTCACGCAAAGATTTGACGAGATCAGTTTGCCGGCCTTCGAGAAAAAGCTTCACGTCGCGCACGGCTTCACCGTAGATCTCGGGCGTGGTCAGGTCTTTCACGCAGGGACCGAGGCAACGCTTAATGTAATACTGCAGGCACGGGCGTGGATGGTAGCGGGTCAAATCCACTTTGCACGACGGGACCATGAAGTGGCGATGAATCAGGTCCACGATGCGATAGGCGAGATTGGCAGGGAAGTATGGGCCGTAGTAGGCGCTGCCGTCCTTGCGCAAGCGGCGAGTCACGTACACGCGCGGGAAGCGCTCAGCCAAGGTCAACTTCACGTAAGGGTAAGTCTTGTCGTCGCGCAGCAGGATGTTGAAGCGCGGCTTCTTCTGCTTGATGAGGTGATTCTCGAGCGCCAGCGCCTCTTTATTATTGGCCACTACAATGTAGTCGACGTCGACGGCCTCGCGGACCAGCGTGCCGGTTTTCGCGTCTTCCCACCGGCCTTCGTGAAAATAGGAGGAGACGCGAGCGCGCAGGTTCTTGGCCTTGCCTACGTAGATGACTTCGCCTTCGCCGTTTTTATAGAGGTACACGCCGGGCGATGTGGGTAGGGAGCGGATTTTAGCGGGGAGATCCATGGATCAGGTCTCAGGTCTTAGGTCTTAGGAAAGGCTCGCGTTGTGGCTTAGTCTTCCCTAAGACCTAAGACCTAAGACCTTTAGTTCTAAGCGCTCCATCCTTTGACGAACTCCACCAGACTGCGCAGCGCGATCCCTGATGGACCTTTGGCGATCCAGGGTTTCGCCTCTTCCATCCAGGCAGTGCCGGCAATGTCGAGGTGAATCCAGGGCGTGTCTTCGGCAAATTCCTTGAGGAACATGGCGGCGGAGATGGCTCCGCCCCAGCGTCCGCCGGAATTCACCATGTCGGCTATGTTCGATTTGATGATCTCTTTGTATTCGTCGTCGAGCGGAAGACGCCACAGTTTTTCGCCGGCTTGCTGGCTGGCGCTGGCGAAGCGCTCATACATCTGGTCGTCACTCGAGAAGATTCCGGCATTCACGTAGCCCAAGGCAACGACTACAGCTCCGGTCAGTGTCGCGGCATCGACCAAATGGGTGCAGCCGAGTTGGCGGGCGTAGCAGAGGCCGTCGGCTAGGATCAGCCGTCCTTCGGCGTCGGTATTAATAATTTCGATAGACTTGCCGGACATGGCAATCTGCACGTCTCCGGGCTTTTGCGCTTTGCCGGAAGGCATGTTTTCGGTGGCGCAGACGATGGCGGTGACCTTGACTTTAGGCTTGAGCAGGGCCAGCGCGCGCATGACGCCGATCATGGTGGCGGCTCCGGCCATGTCGTACTTCATTTTTTCCATGCCGTCGGCGGGCTTGATGGAGATGCCGCCGGTGTCGAAGGTCACTCCTTTGCCCACCAGACCAAGGTGAACATCTTTTGCCGCATCTGCAGGTTCATAGCGCAGCACGATCAGCGCGGGAGGTTCGTCGGATCCCTGGGCCACTCCCCAGAACGCGCCCATCTTTAGTTGTCTGATCTTGTCGGCGCCGTGGACTTCGCACTTCAGCCCGACTTCGGCGGCCATCTTCTTGGCGCGCTCGGCCAGGATGGTTGGGGTCATGCGATTAGAGGGTTCGTTGGTGAGGTCGCGGGTGAAATTCTGCGACTCGGCGACGATGCGCGCGCCTTGCAGTGCGTTTTCCAGGGGTTTCGTATCGCCAGGCACAACGATGGTGACGTCGTCGATTTTCTGGTCGTTGTCCTTGCGGTCGCTCTTGTAGTAGCCGGGCTCGAAATTGCCGACGAAAGCCCCTTCGACGATGGCGCGCACTCCTTCCGCCGCGGCGATGCTGGTCCCGGGAAGTGCGAATGCGAAGCTGCGGACACCCTTGCCTTTCAGCGTGCGCACGGCTGCGCCGGCGAGCTTGCGCAATTCCGCGGCAGAAAAATTCCTGGCTTTGCCGCCGCCGACCAGGAGCAGGCGTTTAGCCTTCAATCCTGTGGGTCGATGCAGCAGCGTGGTTTCGAACGACTTGGCAGTGACTTCGCCGCTGGCGATCACGTCCTTGGCGGCATCGCGCACGGCCGCATCGGAGCATTCGACGGCTACGACGGGCTTATCTTTTTCGCTCTGGTCTTTTTCGCTGCGATCAAGCGTTACCACGACCAGACATTCGGTTTCCAGTTGAGACGGAGCGGAGGAAGAAAGATTTGTATTCATAATGGATTATGCTCAGTATCCACGGTGGGAGGGGGAACGTGCAACTCAACGACGGGCGTTTTTGAAGCAGCCTGCTGGTGAACTTAGCTTCCGGGATGGAAGCGCCTGAAGGTGGATCAATTGGTGATGACGCTGGTTACATCGACAATCCTGTAATACCCCGTGAGTTCCAAGATCTCTTTTCCAAAGCCAGGATTTCCGTTTATCCGTAATCTTCCACGCCCAACGATGCCCGCTTGGACAAACGGGTGTAAACTGCTTGCCCAACCGAATGGAGGTAATTGCGATGAGTAAATTAGGTTTGCTTGCAAGCCTCTTTCTGATCGTCCTGCCAGCAGTCACTCAGACGTTCAAACCGTCATGCTCCACCCCGAGTTATCCGAGTGCCAAGGCCACAGCGATAGATTCCAGGTGTGGTGTCCAAGGCAGCGGTGCAGAGGAAGCCACGCAGAACGAGGCGAAGAATAACTTTTGTGCCGCTGGATCGCAGCCCATGACGATTGCTCAAATGGCCGGTCTTCAGGCGGATGTGCAGAAGAACCAAAACATTCCCTTCGGCAACCCCGATCTGCACCCGCTCACAAACAAGCCCGGGCCTGCCCAGGATCGCGGGCCTTTACAGGCTTTGGGAGAAGGGAAAGAAGTCGTATTGACCGGATATGTCAAAACCGCGCGCCCAGAAGAAGCGGAAACCGTGAATTGCGGCAGTAGTGTGCCGAACCAGCCCGCGTATCACGACATCCACATCTCCATCGTGGCAAACCCTGGTGACGCTGAATGCGCGGGAGTGGTTGTCGAAATGATTCCGCACCATCGCCCATCTTCCTGGAATTCCGATCTCGTCAATCAGGTCGGAGGCGCGAAGCTGCCGGTTAGGGTTACCGGACAGCTGATGTTCGATTCGAGTCACACCCCGTGCGTGGGCGGGAATCCCGTGACAAGCAAGGGGGCAAGTGATCCCTCCCGGGTTTCCCTGTGGGAGATTCACCCGATCTACAAGTTTGAGGTCTGCGCGAAGGGCGATTGCAGCACAGGGAGTGGATGGGTGCCGCTGGAAAGCTGGAAAAAACAAAAGTCATCAGCGAGATAAATTGTGGCTCTCGGTTGGTGTAGCCCATCCCATTGCACGCATTGACCGGTTGGTTCCGGAGTGGGCGACGAAACTCGTCGTCCCTTTGCGGGCGTGCGAGGACGCCCCTCTCTCCACTACCCTACGCGTGTTTTCTTCCCCTGGAGATAGCTTCGCGGGCTTCCTTGTCGGCGGTGCGGCGGCGCTCGGTCTCGCGCTTATCCCATTGCTGCTTGCCTTTGGCGAGGGCGAGTTCAACTTTAATTCTGCCGTTCTTGAAATAGACTCGGGTGGGGATCAGGGTGAGTCCTTTTTGCTGGGTTTTGCCAATGAGCTTGCGAATTTCTTCTTTGTGAACCAGGAGTTTGCGAGTGCGCAGGGCGGCGTGGTTGGCGTAGTTGCCGTGGTCATAGGGCCCGATATGGCAGTTGAAGAGCCAGAGTTCGCCATCCTTGATGAGGCCGTAGGCGTCCTTGAGATTGGTCTTGCCGGTGCGAATCGACTTCACCTCGGTCCCGGTAAGCGCGACTCCTGCCTCAAATTTTTCTAGCAAGAAGTAGTTATGGCTGGCGTTCCTATTGACGGCGAGGTCCTTTTCGCCGGAGGCAGTGGGCTGGCGGCGAGGATTCTTCTCCCGGTTGGGCTGGATCTGGTGGCTGGTCTGCTTTGCCATAGTGCTGAAAAGAAAGTAACACGGCAGGTCTCAGGTGTCAGGTCTCAGGTCTCAGGAAAGGCGAAGCTCAATTGGGTTTTGAGGTCTGGGTTTTCCTGAGACCTGACACCTGACACCTGAAACCTGGAGGGGCGTGTACTAATGAGTGTAAACACCGGCGTACCAATCACTTCGGGTGCAAGTTGAGACGATGTTATAATCCGATTTTCCGGTACTTTTTGCGCGTGACGGCCCCGCGACGCCCGACTGGCTCGGCGATTGCGGTGGTCGCCGCCGGCCAGAGAGATTTTCATGAGGACTGCTTGATGAGACCCCTGATCCGTCCGGCTCTGTTTATTCTGCTGCTGGTTTGCTTGAGCCTTCCTGCATTCGCCAAGAAGATTGACTCTGCCAAAGCGCTCTACGACAAAGGCCAGGATGCCGAGGCGCGGCAGAACTACGAGCAGGCTTTCGACTATTTCAAGCAAGCCTACAATCTAAAACCGAAAGAGCTGAGATATCGAACCGCCTTCGAGCGCAACCGCTTCTATGCGGCCTCGTCCGAGGTGCATCGCGGGCAGATCTTGCGCGATGCCGGCAAACTGGACGAGGCGCTGGCGCAATTCCAGAAGGCAATGGAAACCGACCCTTCCTCGTTCATCGCGCAACAGGAGCTGAAGCGCACCGAGCAGATGATCAAGGAGGCGCAGAATCCGCAACCGCAGGCTTCGTCGGCGGGTGCAAGCGCGCTGCGGCGGCGGCTGGAATCAGCGCAGGGCCCGGTGGAACTGGCTCCGATCTCCAACGTTCCCATTACTCTGAAGGCGACGGACAAGGCCAACGTGGTTTACGAGACTGTAGGCAAGCTGGCGGGCATGAACGTGCTTTTCGATCCCGCTTACACGCCGAAACTGGTCCACATCGAACTGAACAACGTGACCCTGGAAGATGCGCTGGGAATTATTTCATTTGAAACCAAGACCTTTTGGCGTCCGATAACGCCCAACACGATTTTTGTCGCCGACGACAACCCCGCGAAGCGGAAAGAGCTGGAACAAAACGTCATCAAAACTTTTTATCTTTCCAATCTTTCCCAGCCTACCGAATTGCAGGACGTCGTCAACGCGATGCGCACCATCCTGGAAGTCAGCCGGATTCAGCAGTTGCCCTCGCAGGGAGCGATTGTGGTACGGGGCACGCCTGACCAGATGGCGCTGGCGCAGAAACTGGTGGACGATCTCGACAAGGCGAGGCCCGAAGTGCTGATCGAAGTCGCGGTGATGCAGGTGAGCCGCGACAAGGCGCACAAGCTTGGTATCAACCCTCCGACCAGCGCCTCGGTCACGCTGCAGCCCAACATCAACAGTTCCAGTTCGAGCAGTTCGAGTTCCTCGAGTTCGGCTACTTCGTCAACGACCAACGGCATCAGCCTGAATTCGCTGGCCAGCCTGAATGCCACCGACTTCCAGGTCACAATTCCGCAGGCATCGGCGACGGCGCTATTGAGCGACACGGATACCAAGATCATCCAGAATCCGCAGATCCGCGCCCTGGACGGGCAGAAGGCTACCTTGAAGATCGGCGATCGCGTGCCGGTGGCGACGGGATCGTTCCAGCCGGGCATTGGCGGAGTCGGCATCAACCCGCTGGTGAATACGCAATTTCAGTACCTCGATGTGGGCGTGAACATCGACATCACGCCGCGGGTGCATGCGGGACGGGAAATTTCGTTGAAGTTGTCGATGGACGTCTCAGCCGTGACGTCGTACCAAAACATTGGCGGCATCAGCCAACCGGTGATCGGCCAGCGCAAGATCGAGAATGAACTCCGCCTGAAAGACGGCGAAGTCAGCCTGCTGGGCGGCATGATGGAGGACACGCGGACGAAATCTCTGACCGGGATCCCGGGTCTGGCGCAGATTCCGATTCTGAAATATCTTTTTGGGGAGACCGACACCGACCATGCGGAAAACGAAATCGTCTTCGTGCTGGTACCGCATATTATCCGCGGGCCGGACGTTCCTCATGGCGATCTCGACATGATCGACGTGGGTACGGCCAACGCACTGGAGTTGAGACGGAGCAGCAGCAAGCCGGCGATGGTGGCGCCTGTACCGTCCGCCGCTTCGCAGGGAGCCCCGGCAGCGGCTCCTGCGGCGCAGATGCCGACCGCTCAGGGCCAGGCTGCTCCGAGCGTGACTCCGCAGAGTCAGGTTGCGCCGAATCCGGTTGCGCAAAACCAGTCGCCCAACGGAGCAGGAACGTTCTTGTTTGATCCGGCTACCTTGAGCCAGGCGAAAGGATCGACCTTCACGGTGAATGTTCTGCTGACGGGTGGGCAGAACGTGTACTCGGTGCCGGTACAACTCAGCTACGATCCGAATCAGTTGCAGGTTGTCAACGTTTCGAACGGCGGCTTCCTCTCCCAGGATGGACAAGCAGTAGCGCTGGTGCATCGCGACGATCCACTGACCGGCACGCTGCAAATCACGGCCACACGGCCGCCGGGGGCTGGCGGCGTTTCTGGACAAGGTGCGGTGGTAACGCTCACCTTTATGGCCAAGGGGCCGGGCCAGTCGGCATTGACCATCACGCGGGGCGGAGCACGGGATCCGGCAATGCAGCCGATTGCGATGAGCGGAGCGCAAGCCGCGATTACGATTCAGTAGGACTCATGACCCAGCCGACAAACATGGTGAGGCATCGACAGCACGGATTTACCCTGCTTGAGTTGATTGTGGCTACCGCCATCCTGTCCATTCTGGTGGGGGCGGCGTTTCCGCTGGTAAAGATCACCATTTATCGAGAGCGCGAGCACGAACTGCGTGAAGACCTGTGGATGATCCGCGACGGAATCGATCGCTACAAAGACGCGGCCGACCGGGGCGCATTTCAGATCAAGGTGGGCAGCGAAGGCTATCCTCCGGATCTGGACACGCTAGTTACGGGCGTGGATGTTGCCGGCAAGAAGCTGAAGTTTCTCCGCCGCATCCCGGTTGATCCCATGACCAAGAAGGCGGAGTGGGGAATGCGCTCGATGCAGGACGACAAAGACTCGGATTCCTGGGGTGGGCAGAACGTGTTCGATGTCTACACGAAATCGGATCAAACCGCTTTGGACGGCACCAAGTACAAGGATTGGTAGATGAAGGTCAAGTCCAAAGTCCGCATCCCGAGATTCCGCCACGTGCATTTCCGCCATCGGGGTTTCACGCTGATCGAAATGGTGGTGGTGCTCAGCCTGATGCTGATCCTGCTCTCGATTGCCTTGCCCATGTACAACCAGAGCATCATCCGCGCGCGCGAAACCACGCTCAGACAAAACCTGGCGACGCTCAACAAAGTCATCGATCAGTACACGCTGGACAAACAAAAAGCGCCGCAGTCGCTGGATGACCTGGTCTCGGCGGGATATCTGAAGGTGATCCCGAACGACATTACCGGAGCCAAAGACACCTGGGTGGTGGAAGAGGAAGACTCGCTCAAGGCGATTGACCAAACCCAGCCGGGGATCGTCGGCGTACACAGCGGCTCCAACCAGACGGGTACCGACGGCACAGCGTATTCGACTTGGTAAGGCAAGGTGTCAGGTCTCAGGTGTCAGGAGATGCAAATTCCAAATCACTAGAGATTTTCCTGACACCTGAGACCTGACACCTGGTTCTGGAGGTTTACGTGACTTTTCTCAATCGGCTGCAACCCGTGGCGCTGCTCGTCATGCGACTCGTTCTGGGAGCCATCATGATTGTGCATGGTTATCCCAAAGTGTTTGGCGGATTTCATCACCACATGGAATTCGTGGGCTCGCTCGGGCTTCCTCGCTGGCTGGCTTATCTTTCCACGGGGACGGAATTTATCGGCGGAATCGGGATCGTGCTGGGATTGTTTACGCGCTACTGCTCGCTCGCATTCCTGATCGAGATGGGCGTAGTCATCTGGAAGGTGCACTTTAAGAACGGGATGACGGGTCCTGGCGGATTCGAATTTCCGCTGGCGCTGGCAACGATCGCGTTTGCGTTGCTCTGTTTTGGCGGCGGGCCCTGGGGATTTAATTTCGGGAAGGGCGGAAAGTGAAGAGCCAGGAGCTAAGAGCTAAGAGCTAAGTGCCTGAACTTCAGAATTCCGCCAGTTCCTTCATGGCCCGGAACAGGTCGCTGGCCTGGGGCAGGATGGCATTCTCCAAGATCGGTTGATAGGCGACGAAGGTATCGGTGGCGGCGATGCGCTTCACCGGGGCGTCGAGGTGATGGAAAAGCTGGTCGGCGATGCGGGCGGCAATTTCGGCGCCGTATCCCCAGCTGAGCGAGTCTTCGTAGGCAATCAACGCGCGGTTAGTTTTCTTCACCGACGCAGCAATCGCATCCCAATCAAATGGGTTTAATGACCGCAGGTCGAGCAACTCGACACTGACCCGATGCTCGCGCTCCAGTTTTTGCGCGGCTTGCAGCGCCCGCGGAACCACCGCGCCGTAGGTGATGACGCTGACGTCGGTTCCGGGTTGCACGATTTTCGCCTTTCCGAACGGAACCATGTAGTCGGGGCCGGGATAGGGCGCGCGTCCGTAGGTTTCGCGGTAGAGGCGCTTGTGTTCGAGGAACAAGACCGGATCGTCGCAGCGGATCGCAGTGCGCAACAGGCCCGCGGCATCGAGCGCGTTAGACGGGAAGACCACGCGCAATCCCGGAGTATGCGTGAAGATGCTCTCCCCACACTGTGAGTGATAAATCGCTCCGCCGGTCAGATAGCCGCCAATCGCGACTCGGATCACCACCGGCGCCGAAAAGGCGTTGTTCGAACGCCAGCGGATGATGGGAAGTTCGTCGCGCAATTGCATCATCGCCGGCCAGATGTAATCGAAAAACTGGATTTCCACCACGGGCTTCAGACCACGCGTGGCCATGCCGGTAGCGCGGCCCACGATGGCGGCTTCGGCCAGTGGAGAATTGAAGACGCGGTCAGCGCCGAATTCCGTCTGCAATCCGGAGGTGAGCTTGAAGACTCCGCCTTTTCCCTTGATCAGCTTCTGCTTCAAGTATTCCTCGCGGCTGGCGTCGGCTACATCTTCGCCGAATATGAGAATGCGCTCATCGCGGCGCATCTCGTCGCGCAGCGTCGCGTTGATCAGGTCTGCCATGGTTTTGTTTACAGACGCCTTGGTCTGCGACGTCTTGTTCGGCGAGGCGGCCGCGGGCTTGCCCTCGGTGGCTGCCTCGGGCGCGGTCAATGCGGGCTGAGTAGCGAACGCCGCCGAAGTCGGATCGAGATCGGGCGAATACACGTAGTGGTAAATGGTTTCGGGCTGCGGCACCGGAGCATCGAGGGCGCGGTCGGCATCGGCCTGAATCTGCTCTTCGACTTCGTGCTCGATTTGGTTGATCCCTTTTTCGTCGAGAATGCCTTCGCGCAGAAGGAACATCTGCAAGCGCGGAACGGGGTCGCGGGCGGCATCGGCCTGACGCTCCGAGTCGGGCCGGTACAGGCGCTCGTCGTCAGAGAGCGAGTGGGAATAAGGACGGATCACATGGGCATGAACAAACGCCGGACCATGACCGGCGCGGCAGTAGTCGGCGGCGCGCTTGAAGGCGGCGTAAGCGACCACGGGATCGGTGCCGTCAATCTCTTCGAAATGGAAATTGGGGAAGCCGGAGACCAGGCGCGAAATGTTGCCACCGGAAGTCTGCACTTCGACGGGGACGGAAATCGCGTATTGGTTGTCTTCCACGCAAAAAAGTACCGGCAGACGGCGGTTGGAGGCGGTGTTCAGCGCCTCCCAGAATTCGCCTTCGCTGGTAGTGCCGTCGCCGAGCGAGACGTAAGTGATTTCATCGCCCTGGAATTGAACGTCCTTGAACTGGCGATAATCGCCCTCGGCCTTTTGCGAGGCTTTCGGATGCCTGGCTAAATAGCGGCCAGCTTCGGCGCATCCTACCGCCTGCAGAATCTGCGTGCCTGTAGCAGAGGATTGGGTAACCACGTTGAGCCGCTTGTAGGCCCAGTGCGATGGCATCTGGCGGCCGCCGGAGCAAGGGTCGTCGGCCGCGCCCACCGCGCCCATCAGCATTTCGAGCGGAGTCGCGCCCAGCGCAAGACACAGCGCGCGGTCGCGATAATAAGGATAGAACCAGTCGTAGCCAGGCTTCAACGCTAGAGCCGCCGCCGCTCCCAGGGCTTCGTGGCCGGCGCCCGAGATCTGAAAAAAAACCTTCTGCTGGCGCTTAAGCAGGATTTCGCGGTCGTCCAGACGCCGCGAAGTGAACATGATGCGATAAGCGTCGATGAGTTGCTGACTCGTCAGGCCCTGATAAGTCTTGGCCTGTTTCGCGATATTGGCTTCGTTCAGCTTGGGTTCGACTTTGGTCGTGGCCATTGTAGGCGTTTACCCCACGGAGTTTCAGCCCCGGAACATTGTAAACGAGGTCTCAGGTGTTAGGTCTCAGGTCTCAGGAAAATCTTTTCAGCTTGATTCGCCGAGCGCCTTTCCTGAGACCTTAGACCTAACACCTGAGACCTGGTTTATCCTGAACTCTCCATGATTCGCTTCCACCCCATTCGATCCGCATCGCGTCCGCCTGCTGGTGTTTGACCTTGATGGCACGCTGATTGACTCCCGGCTGGACTTGATTCACTCCGTGAACGCGATGTTGCGGCATCTTGAGCGTCCGGAACTGCCCGGTGATGTCATTGCCAGCTATGTAGGAGATGGCGCTCCCGTGCTGGTGCGGCGCGCGCTGGGGGATCCAGACGACGAAGCGTTCTTCCGCAACGCCCTGGAGTATTTTCTGGGCTACTACCGACTGCACAAACTCGACCACACCAGGGTTTATGAAGGGATTCCGGAGATGCTGGCGGGCTTGGCGAGCCCGTCGCGCCAGATGGCCGTACTCACGAACAAACCGGTCAATGCTTCGCGCGACATTTTGCGGGCGCTGGGGTTAAGAGACTTCTTTGTGAGTGTGTATGGCGGCAACAGTTTTACGACGAAGAAGCCCGATCCGCTGGGAGTACAGACTATCTTGCAGGAAACCGGCGTCGCGGCGGGTGAGGCGCTGATTATTGGCGACTCGTCAGTTGACGTTTTGACCGGACGCAATGCTGGATTGTGGACTTGCGGCGTGACCTATGGATTCGCGCCGCACACACTGGAAGAGGTGCTTCCGGATGTGCTGGTCGAGAGTCCGCGTGAATTGGGAGAGTTGCTGAGCTAGCTGTTGCGGGGCATTGCGGCTGCTTACGAAAAGTGTTCAATTTTGAACAGACAGTCTTTCGTTGGCTGCTTAAATTTTGTGACGATGGCAGCGTCGTAGCGGAGCACGGTTTCAACTCGGATGGGTCATCAGGTCGCGGTAGGTTGCAGTGTCTTGCGGGTGCGGTAGGGTTTTGCAGAGGAGGTTCAAGAACATGAACATTTTCGGACGTGCCGCAGGGTTCTCAAGGCGTCGATTGGGCAAGCCGAGTTGGGTTTCCCTGTTGTCGTTGGCTCTGTTGTTCGCGGCCTGGCCGCTGAGCTTGTCGGCCCAAGATGCGCAAGCCCCGCCGCCGCCGGACAATCAAGCCCAGGGGCAGGACGCGCAGGCGCCGTCCTATGCGCAACAGACTCCCGAGCAGTTGCAGCGCTTGGTAGCGCCGATTGCGCTGTATCCGGATTCGCTGGTGGCGCAGATCCTGGCGGCATCCACGTTTCCCGAGGAAGTCGTCGAGGCCGACCGATGGGTGCAGGCGCATCCCGATTTGAAGGGCGACGCTTTGGGACAAGCGGTGGACCAACAACCCTGGGACCCGAGCGTCAAGGCGCTCGCGGCATTTCCATCCGTCCTGGGCAACATGGACAAGAACCTCTCCTGGACGTCAACTCTCGGCGACGCTTATTACAACCAGCAGCAAGATGTGATGGACGCGGTGCAGGTGATGCGCCATAAAGCGCAAGGAGCCGGCAGCCTCAAGACTACGCCGCAGGAAGTCGTGAGGGACGATGGTCCGGATGTCGACATTGAGCCCGCTGATCCCAATGTGGTTTACGTCCCGGCCTATAACCCGTGGGGGGTCTATGGATATCCCATCATGGCCTGGCCGGGATGGTACCCGTATCCCGGAATCTGGTTTGGCGGCCCGTATCTCAATTTCGGAGTTGGCTTCGGAATCGGTTGGTACGGCGGTTTTGGATGGGGCTGGGGCCATTGGGGATTCGATTGGCATAACCGATACCCAATGTTCAACCATGCCAGGTACTACTCTGGGAGCAGAACGTTTTATAACCGGGGCAATTTCTACCGAGGCGCAGGCGGGCGCGGCGGAGTTAACCGCGGTCCGGGCGGAGTTCACCCCGGCGTCAACGCGGGCAATAGGCCCGGGAACATCGGCGCACGCGGTGGAGTCGGCGCACCTGCCAGGCCTTTCAACGGAAACCGGCAGGCGGCTCGAGGCTACGCTGAACCCCGTGGTCAAAGCGGCGTACGTTCCGGCGCCTTCAGTGGCTACGGCCATGGCGGGCAGGCCAAGAGCTATTCGTCAAGGGGAAGCGCCAGCGTCGGTGGCGGAGCGGCCCGAGGCGGAGCAGCGCGTGGCGGCGGAGGATCTCACGGGGGCGGGCGTCATTAATCCAAGCATGGTTATGTTCCGGGTAGTTTGAAAATTTGGAAATGGAGAGAAGCCATATGCGGCCAACGAAGCTGAACTTCGACAAATTTCATTGCGCCAACCTTCCGAAATTAGCCGTGGTTGCACTCCTTTTGACGGTGTGTTTTCCCACCCGTTCCCTGGCGCAGCAACCGGGCCAGAAAACGTTTCCATCGGCGGCTGCGGCGAGCAAAGCTCTGGTCACGGCAGCGCAGAGTAATGACGAAAAAGCGATGCTCGAAATCCTCGGACCCGAGCGGAAAGCAACTCGTCTCCTCCGGAGACGATGCCGAGGATGCCGAGAGCCGCGCTAATTTCGTACAGAGATATCGGGAAATGCACCGTTTGGTGAAAGAGCCGGATGGAACCACGATTTTATATATCGGCGCGCATAACTGGCCGACGCCCATACCGCTGATGAATAAAGGCAACTCGTGGTATTTCGACACCGAGGCGGGCAAGAAAGAAATTCTGTACCGTCGCATTGGCCGGAATGAACTATCGGCCATCCGCGTTTGCCAGGAACTGGTGGCGGCGCAGAAGGAATACTCCGCGCAGCACGGCGAGTATGCGCAGAAGATTTTCAGCGATGAAGGGCAGCACAATGGCCTTTATTGGAAAGCTGCCGATGGTGAACCTCAAAGCCCCATCGGGCCGCTGGTGGCAACCGCCGTGAGTGGACGCTATGCCAAGAGCCAAGAGGGCGGTCCGACACCCTACCGCGGCTACTATTTTCACATCCTCGAGGGGCAGGGAAAGAGTGGCCCGGGCGGCGCGAAAAGCTACCTCGTAAATGGCAAAATGAGCGACGGCTTCGCCTTCGTCGCCTATCCAGCGGAATACAGGTCGTCGGGCGTGATGACCTTCATCGTAAACCAGGATGGAGTGGTGTACGAGAAGGATCTCGGGAAGAAGACCGAGGTTCTCGCCAAAGGCATGAAGGAATACAACCCCGGCTCCACCTGGCAAAAGGCTGAAGAGTAGCAAGAGGAGATGGCTGGCGAACCGACCAAGTAAAGGCACGTCGCCCGGTGCAGACCGGGCACTGAGTTAGTGTCGACGATATAGGCGTCTCCCGGTTTGACGTTTGCTCCTGCGTGAACCCGCTCCTCTATACCCAATCCTTGCCCGATCCTGCTACCTTCAAGTGACTCTGCTGTCCGCGGGAGACGCGGCGAGCCGCGTCTCTACAGGAAATTTGGGATGACTGACAACAATTCCTGGGGGCTGACCCCTGCCGAACTTCGCAAACTGCGCTCACTGAAGACTCCGCATGGCATTCAGCGCTTGCTGGACGACATGCCTTATCACCTGGCGGACAGTGCCTGGTCCCCGCGACTGGTGCTGCGGGAGAATACTTCGCATTGTTATGAGGGGGCGCTGTTTGCGGCGGCGGCTTTGCGGGTGCTCGGATATCCTCCTCTGATTCTTGATCTCGAAGCCGAGCATGATACCGACCACGTGATTGCCGTGTATCGCAATTCCAACGACGGGCACTGGGGTGCCGTGGCCAAATCGAACTACACCGGATGCCGTTATCGCGAGCCTGTGTACCGGTCGCTGCGCGAACTGGCTTTGAGTTACTTTGACGTTTATTTCAACCTGCGCGGGGAGCGGACCCTGCGAACCTTTTCCCGCCCTGTTCAAATGAAGCGCTTCGATCCTCTGCACTGGATGACCACAGAGCAGCCGGTGTGGTTCGTGGCGGAATATCTGCTGACGATTTCTCATACTGCGCTGATCACGCGCGCCCAGGCCAAGCGCTTGCATCGGCTGGACGGGCGATCGTTCCGGGCAGGGTGCTTGGAGCGGGCGGAGAAAAAACAGTAGAGTCCAGGTTCTAGTGCACTCCCCGGTTGTTGAGGAAGCCGCTGTATTCCTTGTCGGTTTTGAGGATGTGGTCCTGCAGCCAGGCTTGCAGGAAAACCAAGAGGGCAGCTGGGACGTCGGGGCCGCCCGCCAGGTTCGACAGGTTGAACATGGTGAGTTTTTGAGAAAGTTCCTGGTGGTCGCGGCGGTGGGCGTCCAGGCCGGGGTATCCACACTTCTCCATTAGGCGTTCTTCGGTGGCGAAGTGGTTGATGGTGTGCTCGATCACCTCCTCCAGCAGTTTATTGATGACGGCGTCTGCGCGGCCCGTGCGGAGCGCATGTTCGAGTTCGGCAACCGTGCGAAAGAGTTCTTGATGTTGCTGGTCGAGCTCAGCGACATTGACGCTGCAGCTCGGGTCCCAGCGGATCGGTTGGTTCATGCATGTAACTCCAGATGCGCGCAATGTGGCGTAGTCCACATAGACTAGCGATTGCGGTTAACACTTGAAAGTGCGCTTGGTCACTCGCCGAAGTGACGACGATCACAAGAATAGGAATACCGCTTCGCAAAACCGCTACCGAGGCTTCAGAAGAAAATCGGAGGCGGCTATTCGCCACCCCCGGACCCTTCACTCCATCCGATACTCGATTTTGATACCCCGGCGCCCGACTTCTTCGAGGAAAGCCTCAGCGGGGACGTCCCGCTCCTGCAAGACGGCGCCGTGCTTGCTGACCGCGCCCGAGCACATCATCTGCAGGACGATGGACGCGGGGAAAGCGGTGGTGCGCATCATAGCGCTCATGTCGCTTTTGGGATCGTAGTGGTCAACCATGGTGAAGGAGGCCACCCGGCCTTTGAGTTTTCCGCCGAGCAGGCCGCGGACTCCAGGAGATTTGATGGATTCGTGGGCCTCGAGACGCATGATGCAGACGTCCGGACCCTTCCCGGCGAATTTTTCCTCGAACACTTTTGACATGAGCGCGCGCGGGGCAACTTCCACGCCGCCGACACGCATTTTCTCGCTCGAAAACAGGCCCAGTTCCTTCAATTCGCAGAGCAGATCATAGTGACCGGGGTAACGCAGGGTTTTCTCAAAACACTCGCCTACTTTTCCCTCGAAAGTTTCAGGCAAAGTGGACGTTCCGCCGGAGGTCTGAAAGGCCACGAGCGGGGCGAATCCGTGCATGTGAAATTCTTCGGGCTCGGTGAGCGGCTCGACGGTGATCAGCTTACCTTTGCGCAGAATGCGCGCCGGTTCCACGAATTCGTTGATCAGTCCTTCGACGGAAAAGACGAGTTGGTAGTGAAACGGGGGCATCGGACTTTGGGGCAGGCCGCCGACATAAAGCTTCAGGGCCTCGGCGCTTCCGTCGAGACGGCGAACCAGTTCTCCGCCGAGAATCGAGGCCATGCCGGGAGAGAGGCCGCAATCGGGAGCTAAGCCGACCCCTTTTTTCTCAGCCTGCTTGGCGAGCGCGAGTTCCTGGCGAACAACGGTGTTGTTTCCACCCAGATCGGCGAAATGGCATCCCGCACTGATGGCGGCTTGTGCCAGGCTGAGGTTGAGACGGTAGGGAACTGCCGAGAGTACGCCGTCGTGACCTTTCATCAGGCCTGCCGCTTCTTTCTCTTTCGCGGCGTCGAGCCCCACGGCCCGAACTTTCTTATCGTGGGTGATGCGGTTGACGCGGGCCGCGACATCTTTAGCGAGCTTGAGATCGCTGTCGGCGAGAGTGACGGAATCGACATGGCCCTGGCGGGCCATATCGTAGGCAGCGGCAGAACCCATCATGCCGGAACCGATTACCAGTAGTTTCATGAGTGCTCCTTAGAAAGTGTTGCGATCAGAAGACAGATCAGGCTACAGGAATTTGTGCAATCGAAAAGTGACGTTGCTCACATCGTACGGTGTGATCCGGAGCACGGCGAGAAACTGGGTAGACGGCTCATTATTCTTCGAGGAGATCGAGATGGCTACGGATGGCGCAAGAATACTTGTGATCGGGGCCGGTGTGAACGGATCGATTTGTGCCGTAGGCCTATATACCACAGGTTTCGATGTGACAGTCCTCGCCCGCGGCAAGCGTTATGAAGAAATACGAGATGGAGGAATCGTCATCGAGGATCCCTTTAGAAATACACGCAGCCACACGAACGTTCCGATCATCAACCGTCTCGATCCGGAAGATTCCTACGATTACATCCTCGTTGTCATCCGAAAAAATCAGGTACCGGACCTCTTGCCGGTCTTGGCCCTTAACCGGTCTCCAAATGTCGTTTTCATGGTCAACAATCCATCCGGCCCTGATGAATTTACCGGTGTACTGGGTAAGGAGCGGGTCATGCTGGGCTTTGTATTCGGAGCGGGAAAGCGGGATGGAAGCGTGATCCGCGCCATCAGCGGGATTGCCTGGATGACCACGCCCTTTGGGGAGATCGATGGCAAAATCACGCCGCGATTAACGCGGCTGATGGGCATTTTGTGCCAGGCAGGTTTGAAGTCTAAAACCTCGACCGATATTTCAGACTATCTTGCAACCCATGCAGCGCTCGTCGCTCCCGTTGCGCATCTTCTGATTCAACATGGCTGCGATACCTATTCCCTGGCCCGATCGACCGCCGATCTCAAGCTGCTTATCGATGCCCTGCGCGAAACACTCGATGTACTTCGCGCCAATGGGTTCAAAATAACCCCGCCGAGCACAAACATGGTCAGGATCATCCCGCGCTTCGTTTTGGTCGCCGCTCTGCGTCGCTTGCTTTCCACTAAATTCGCAGAAGTCGGCGCCGGCTGGCACTGTTCCCAAGCGCCCGATGAAATGCGCCAGCTTGGTATTGAACTGATGGCACTGGTTGAAAAATCCAGTCTTCCGGTCCCTGCAATCAGGAGGCTGTTTGCGCCAAAGTAAGGGTGAAAGGCGTGCCGATTTTCTGCCAGGATCGAGGGAGCGACTCACCGTGTTTTCAGCGATTTGCGCGCCCGTTCAGGTACCTCCGTACCGTCTCTAGTACCTTAGTTACCGCCATTCGGGTGACCGACGCTCATTCCGTACGATAGCTGCTACCTATTGTAGTAGATCAGTAGATACATACAACCCGTAGAGATTGACTGCAAGTCCACTTTTTGCGGAATCCAGAAAAACCCCATAAAACCCAACAAAACCGGGAGATTGGCGTGGAGAGGCCCGCGCTACCGTTTGAGATATGCTCAGCACACCAAAATACACTCGAACGCGTTTGGATCGAGGACTTGGTTCTCCTGATTTCCGCAGCGTGCCGGGAAGAAAAAAGGCTGGGCTGGGAATTGCGGGAGAGGGAAAAGGTTATGGCCGACTCGCGAGAAGTGATGAACATTCGCCAAGCTTCGCAGTATCTGGGAGTGAGTCCGGACACGCTCTACAAATACGTGAACGAACAGCAGATTCCGGCGTTCAAGTTGGGCAATCGCTGGCGCTTCAAGAAATCGAAGCTGGATCAGTGGATGGAAGAGAAGTCGATGGCGACCGAAGCGCAGGGCAAGAAGAAAATCAAGGCAGCGGTAAAAGCTGCCGGAACTCCGTAGACGACGTTTGTCAGCAAAGGCGGGCACATGTTTGGAATGGGATCGAAAACGATAGTGGGTCTGGACGTGGGCTCTTCGAGCATCAAGGCCGTCGAGCTCAGGAAGACGCGCGCTGGAATCGAAGTGGCACACATGGGGTTGGAGCCGATCGCGCCCGACATCGTGGTCGATTCCATGATCGTGGACTCGGGCACGGTTTCGAGCGCCATCGCCAAATTGTTCACCGATACTCAGATCAAGTCGAAAGCGGTGGCCACGGCGGTCAGCGGACACTCGGTGATCGTGAAGAAAATCTCGCTGCCTTCGATGAGCGATCAGGAACTGGCCGAGACCATCCAGAAGGAAGCGGCGCAGCACATCCCGTTCGATCTGGCCGATGTGAACCTCGACTACCAGATTCTTTCCGACGACGCGACCAGCCCATCTATGGACGTGCTGCTCGTTGCCGTCAAGAAAGACAAGATTCTGAACTACACCAACGTACTCTCGATGGCGGGCAAGACTCCGGCTATTGTGGACATCGATGCCTTGGCGCTGCAGAACTGTTACGAGTTCAATTACGAGCCGGCGCCGACGCAAGTGGTGGCACTGCTCAACCTGGGCGCGAGCGTGATGAACATCAACATCGTCAAAGGCACGACGCCGCTGTTCCCGCGCGACGTTTCGGTGGGCGGACACCAGTACACCGATTCCTTGCAGAAGGAACTCGATCTCAGCTTCGACGATGCCGAATCGCTCAAGCTGGGGCACAAGGTGGGCACCGTGCATGACGACGCGAAGACGCCGATCCTGCAGCAGGTGACAGAAATTATCGTGCTGGAAATTCAGAAGACGTTCGACTTCTTCCGTGCCAGCGCGGCCGGCGAGCACATCGAGAAGATTTATCTGGCCGGAGGTTCGGCCAAGGTTCCGGGCCTGGTGGAAGCGCTGCGGCAGGAGTTCTCGATGCCGGTTGAGTTGTTTAATCCGTTTCAGAAGGTACTGGCTCCGGCGGAAGGCGCCGGGGCGGAGCTGGTCGAACAGAACGCCGGCCAGTTAGCAGTGGCCGTGGGTTTGGCCCTGAGGAGCTTTGAAAAGCTATGATCCGAATCAATCTGCTGGGTGGTGCGAAACCGAAAGGCAAGAAAAGCGCGGGTCCCGCTTTCAGCATGCCGAGCTTCGAACTCGGCAACCTGGGTGGCCCCCTGGTGCAGGGTACGGCGGTGTTTCTGATCGCCGGCGTCCTCAATTTCGGGTACTGGTACCAGATCGACAAGGAAAAGAAGGCGATCGAGGTGAAACAGCGGGTGGCGGACCAGAAGAATCGCGAGCTGGCTGACATCAAGGCGCGGTATGTGGAGCGTCAGAAACAAGCCGACGCTTACAAGCGCCGCGTGGATGTGATTGACCAGCTGCGCGCCAACCAGACCGGTCCGGTCAGCTTGCTGGACATGATTGGCAGCACGGTCAACAACACCGAGGCGGTCTGGTTGAACAGCATGCTGGACCAGGGCGCGAGCGTTTCCATTGACGGGACGGCGCTCTCGAGCGATGCCGTGGCCAATCTGATTTCCAACCTGCAGAAGACGGGCTATTTCCGCAACATCGAGATCAAAGAGACATCGCAGGACGAAACCATAAAAGATATGCAGGCGTTCCAGTTCACGTTGACCTGCGAAAAGGCGAAGTCGTAAAGGCGGAACCGACTATGAATCTTGGCGAATTAACGGGTGTGAAGCTGTTGGGAGTTCTGCTGCTGGTGGCGATGCTGGTGACGGGTGGCCTCTACTACACGGTCTACAAGTCGCAGAGCGATCAGAATGACGCGGCGCGGGCCAAGCTGCAGGCCAAGCTTCGCGAGAACGCCGAACTGGAAGCTTACCGGCCGAAACTGGCTGACATCGAGCGCCAGTTGGCCAGCTTGAAGCAGCAGATGGAAATCGAGCGCCGCATCGTGCCCGATGAAAAGGAAGTGGACAATTTCATGCGCCTGGTCAGCGGAGAAGCGCGTAAAGCGGGAGTGGAGATCCGGCGCTATACTGCCCGCCCGTACGCGGCCAAAGACTTCTACACCGAGGTGCCGTTTGAACTGGAGTTCGACGGCCCCTACTACTCGATGCTGGCGTTCTTCGACCGGCTCGGCAAAGTGGAGCGCATCGTCAACGTCTCGAACCTGCTGGTGGCAACAACGCACACTCCAGCCGCGGCGAAGGCGAAGAAGGTTTATCAGTACGCAGCCGGTGAGAGTGTCGTGGCCACTTGCCTGACCACAACGTATTTCAGCCATGACCTGGAACCGGCGCCGGCGGACACCAAGTCCGGACCGGGGAAGAAATAGGAGGGACACGATGAAGCCAGCGTTAACGACAACGACCACGATACTCGGTTGCGTACTGGCCGCGGGCTTGGCCTGGGCCCAGAGTCCCAGCATCAAGAGCAACCATGCGGTGGGCATCCGCAAACCAACTCCAGCGGCAGCGAGCACCCAGCATGCGCCAGCCAAGCCGAACGGAACCGCAAACGCCGCGCCGCCAAAAACTCCTGCCCCCTCAGCGCCCGCGCATCCGCATTCGGCGGACGCGAAGAAAAGGGACCACGGGAGACGAGGTGGAGCAATTTTAGTTGGACAAACCCCGGCGCCCGCGGCCGCTCCGGCTCCTGAGGAACAAACGCCAGCGACCGCTAATCTGGCCGCAGGCCCGGGAGGCGATGCCTCCCAGAGCGAAGAGCAGGCCGCGCTGACCAGCAAGAACAGCGCCAACGGGAGAAGGGATCCTTTTATCAGTCCGGTGGTGAGCCACACCGGAGGTTCGGGTTGCAGCACCGGCAAGAAGTGCCTGGAAATCGGGGCGATCAACCTCCGCGGGGTGGTACATGCGGAGAGCGGTTTCATCGCGGTGGTCAGCAACAATATGAATAAAGCGTACTTCTTGCGGGAAAACGATCCTGTGTTCAACGGCTACGTGGTGAAGATTACGGGCGACTCCATTGTTTTCCAGGAAACCGTGCAGGACCGGTTAGGCAAGACGTTTACCCGGGAAGTAGTGAAGAAGATTACGACTCCGGCCGTGTAGGTCTGGAGAGATAAAGACTTTGAAGAAGCACATGGGGGCGAACGGCCTCGCATGGGGAGATAGGGAAATGCGAAAGCAACTGCTGGGCATCTTGGTTCCGCTGCTGGCGTTCGGAGTGACAACGTTCGCCGCCGCGGCTGACACGACGGGCAAGGGGGTGGCCAAAGAGACGACCGCTGCATTGCAGAGGCTCGAGGTCATTCACAGCCAGGACGGTTTGCGGGTCGAGTTCAAAGCGAAGGGTGCGCTGGCGCCCAAAGTGACGACACTCGATTCACCGGCGCGCATCGTCGTCGACTTTCCCAACACCGTGATGGCCACGGCGCAGAGCCGCATCAGCGTTGGCAGCGATGGCGTGAAAGACGTCCGTATCGGAATGGACGGGCACACCCCGGCCACTACGCGCGTGGTCGTCGATCTGGCCAGCAATGATCTCGCCAGCGGCCGCCAGCATGACCTGGCGCCGGGTCCCGACGGCAGCTTCATTCTCACCATCCACGACGCCGTGCTGGCCCAACGTCAACCCCCGGCTGAGAAATCGCTGGCCCCGACTGCCGCGCCGAAACTCGTGCTGGCGTCGGCTCCGGTGACTGCCTCGCCGATAGCGGCGGTTATGCCTGCTCCGGTCGCGCCCGTTCCGGTCGCGACAGAGAAACCGGCGGACTTTGCCTTTGTCGAGCCCAAGTATTCGGTGAAGGACGACAAGGCCGCCGAGCCAGCTGCCAAGGCCGAGGAAGCGGCGAGCCGTTTTGCCGACAAGACGGCGGCGGAACTGGTCTCGAGCCATGCCAATGCTGCCATGGGCCAAGCCGCGAGCGGCGCGCCCACCATCCAGCCCGCCGTGAATCTGGCGGCGGAGCAAAAAACGCAGCTGGAACAGAAGCCGGCGGAAAAAGGTCCCAAGTACACGGGCGAGCCCATCTCCGTCAATCTGAAGGACGTGGATCTGAAAGATTTCTTCCGCCTGATTCACGAGATCAGCGGCCTCAACGTCGTGCTCGATCCGCAAGTTCACGGCACTCTGACCATCGTTCTGGATGACGTGCCCTGGGATCAGGCGCTCGACATCGTGCTCAAGAACAACGATCTGTCGCGCCAACTGGACGGCAACGTACTGCGCGTGGCAACCGTGGAAACCTTGAAGCACGAGGCCGACAGCCGCCGCGCCCAAATCGAAGCCGAAGCGGCGTCGGTCGAGAAAGTCACCATCACCCGCTTCCTCAGCTACGCCCATGCCAAGGACGTATTGATCCCGCTCAAGAAGTTCATCAGTCAGCGTGGCGATATCGTTGCCGACGAACGCACCAACGCGATCATCGTCTCCGACATTCCGGGTGTTCTACCGCAGATCGACCGCCTGATCCAGCAGATGGACCGCAAGACGCAGGAAGTCGAAATTGAAGCCCGCGTGGTGGCGGCCACCCGCAGCTTCGCTCGTGACATCGGCACACAGTTCGGCTTTGGCTGGGCCAACGGCCCCAGTTCGGTTGGCGGATTGTCAAGCGTTGGCACCGGCGGCGCCGGCACGAATGTCATTCCGTTGTTCTCGAACCTGGGTGCAACGGGACCGACCAGCGGTATACAACTTATGAACGCCAGCAAAAACGCGCAGGTCGACCTTATCCTCACCGCGGCCGAATCGCGCGGGTTGCTGAAGGTTCTTTCCCGTCCACGCGTGGTTACGCAGAACAACATTCAGGCGGTGGTGAAACAGGGTGTGCGCGTACCCGTCGTGACCCTGGCGCAGTTGGGAGGTCCGCCGACCGTCAGCTACGTGGACGCTTTCCTGCGACTGACGGTGACCCCGCAGATCACGTCGGAAGGAACCATCTTCCTCAACGTGGACGTGGAAAATACCTTGCCTGACTTTGGCCACGCGATCCAGGGCAATCCGACCCTGATCACCCAGCAGGCGACCACGCAAGTCCTGGTCACCGACGGCGGCACGGTGGTGATTGGCGGCGTGATCCAAACCCAGAACTCGCTGAGCGTATCGCAGGTGCCTTTGCTCGGGAATATCCCGTACCTGGGCAACCTGTTCAAGCACGTAACAGTGACCACTTCCAACCAGGAGCTGATTTTCTTCATTACTCCGCGCATCATTCAGACCTAGGCGCGAAGTTTAGACGAGCCACAGCCGCCGGTTTTCCGGAGAACCTGCCGGGAACCGGCGGCTTTGTTTTTGGAGTGCAGCTGCCAGTAGCCGGCAACTGGCAACTGCTTCTTGCTACACTCTTCCCATGGATCACACTGGCCGCCTGTGTCGTCTCCAGGCTGGGATCGAACAGAGCGATCTGGACTTGCTGTTGGTAACCCACCTTCCGAATATCTGCTATCTGTGCGGCTTTACGGGCAGCGCGGCAGCCTTGCTGGTCGGTGATGGAGGTTCCTTCCTTTTTACTGACGGAAGGTACCGCACCCAGGCAGAAGCGGAAGTAAAGGATGCGCACGTCCAACAGGTGAAGATTGTTATCGCGCGGAAGTCTCCGCTGCTGGCGGCAGCGGATTGCCTGGCTGGGCGGCCGAGAAGCTCAGCGGCAGCGTCTTCGGGGCGAAGATCGGTGGGCATCGAGGCGGAGTCGATTTCCGCCGCTCTGCGCGACCGCTTGGCGTCAGCGCTGAGAGGGAAGGCGCGATTGCGCTCCGCGCCACCGCTAGTCGAGCGCGCTCGCATGGTCAAGGACGCTGAGGAACTCCTGCGCATCCGGCGAGCGGTGGAACTCGGAGCCAGTCTTTTCGCTATAGCACGCCAGAAGATTCGGCCCGGCGTGACTGAGGTCGAAATTGCCGCCGCCATGGAATACCAGGCCCGGTGTGCTGGGGCCGAGGGCATGTCGTTTCCGACCATCCTGGCTTCGGGAACCCGCTCGGCGATCGTGCACGGCCGGGCTTCCGACAAGCGCATACCCCGCCGGGGGTTCGTGGTCTGTGATTTTGGTGTTATACTCACCGGTTATTGCTCGGACCGCACGCGAACTGTGCACGTCGGACGGCCTTCTGGAGAAGCTCGAGGGCTGTACGAATCTGTGCTGGAGGCGCAGCAGGCCGCGATCTTGGCGGTTCGTCCGGGCGTGACTGCCGCCCAAGTCGATGGCGCCGCGCGTACGGTGCTCCGCAAGCGGAAATTAGCGCGTTACTTCACCCATTCGACCGGGCATGGTTTAGGATTAGAAATCCACGAGTTGCCCAGGCTGGCGGCGGGGCAAACCCAGAGACTGGAGCCGGGCATGGTCGTTACGATTGAGCCCGGGGCGTACGTTGCTGGGAAGTGGGGTGTGCGGATCGAAGATGTGGTGGTGGTTACCTCTTCGGGCTGCGAAGTGCTGACGCCAACGGACAAGGAACTGGTCATTATTTAGCAGCGTGTGAGCATCGCGTGGCCGGGGCAAAGCCCCGCCGCCACACTAGCAACACGGAACCTCCCCTAATCCATGAATCAAAAAGAGCTGAAAGATCTAATCGAGTTCTTAATCGAAAAGGACATTGCCGAATTCGAGTTGGAGCGCGGCGATGTCAAGCTGAAGATCAAGCGCGCCGCCGAACCGCCGCCTGCGGCGTTGCCCGATTCGCGGTATATCACGGTTCATCCGGCGCCGGGTGCGGCGGGCGCTCACACTCCTCCTTCCGCGCCGGCCATGGTTGGCCTCGCTGCCGCGGCTGCGGCTGTTCCTGAGCCGGTAGAAGACCTGCACATTGTGCGATCGCCCATCGTGGGCACATTTTACGAATCGCCTTCGCCCGGCTCGCCGCCCTTTGTCAAGGTCGGCGACAGGTTGGAGGTGGGCCAGGTATTGTGCATTGTCGAAGCCATGAAGCTGATGAACGAAATCGAATGTGACGTGGCGGGAGAGTTGGTCAAGAAACTCGTCGCCAACGGCCAGCCCATCGAGTACGGCCAGGAAATGTTCGCGGTCCGGCCAACGAAATAAGCTCTCAGTTCTCAGCTCGCAGTTCTCAGGGAAAGCCGGCGCGGCGCAGTCACGTGATTTTCCTGAGAGCTGAGAGCTGACAGCTGAGAGCTTTCACCATCATGTTCAAAAAGATTCTGGTAGCGAATCGAGGCGAGATTGCGCTGCGCGTCATTTGCGCATGCAAGGAACTCGACATCCGTTCGGTCGCAATCTACAGCGAGGCAGACCGGAATTCGCTGCACGTGCGCTTTGCCGATGAGGCGATTTGCATCGGCCCGCCGCAACTGGCGCAGAGTTATCTCAACATTCCCGCCGTGATCAGCGCGGCCGAAATCGCGAACGTGGACGCCATCCATCCGGGCTATGGCCTGCTCTCGGAAAACGCCAATTTCGCTGAAGTCTGCGAGGCTTGTCACATCAAGTTCATCGGGCCGACTCCCGATGTCATCCGGCTGATGGGCGAAAAAGAGAAGGCTCGAACTGCGATGAAGCAGCATGGGGTGCCGATCCTTCCGGGCTCGGATGGCGTGGTCGCCTCCGATGGAGAAGCGCGCGAATGGGCGAATAAGATCGGGTTTCCGGTCATCCTCAAAGCCACGGCGGGCGGCGGCGGGCGCGGCATGCGCATTGTGCGCAACGACGACGAATTGCCCGCGCTCTACCGCCAGGCGCAGTCCGAGGCCTCGGCCGCCTTCGGCAACGGCGATCTTTACCTCGAACGCTACGTCGAGAACCCGCGCCACATCGAATTCCAGGTGCTGGGCGACGAGCATGGCACCGTCGTCAGTCTGGGAGAACGCGAGTGCTCGATTCAGCGCCGCCACCAGAAACTGCTGGAAGAATCGCCGTCGGTGCGCATGACGCCCGAGCTGCGCCAGGAAATCGGAGACATCATCAGCAAGACCCTCAGCCACGTCGGCTACCACAACGCCGGCACGATAGAGTTTCTTATGGACAAAGACCGGCGGCTTTATTTCATCGAGATGAACACGCGCATCCAGGTCGAACATCCGGTTACGGAAATGGTCACCGACGTGGATCTGGTCAAGAGCCAGATCATGATCGCGGCGGGCGAAAAGATGGCCGATGTATTACACGGCCCTGTAGTTCATCGCGGACACGCCATCGAGTGCCGCATCAATGCCGAGCATCCGGAAAAATTCACGCCTTCGGCCGGCAAAATCACCACGTTCAACCCTCCGGGAGGAACAGGCGTGCGCATCGACACCGCCGCCTACGCCGAAGGCACGATTCCTCCGTACTACGACTCGCTCATTGCGAAGCTGGTGGTGCGCGGCAAGGATCGCAGCGAAGCCATCTCGCGCATGGGGCGGGCGCTGGAGATGTTTATCGTGGAAGGAATCTACACCACAATCCCGCTGCACCGGCGCATCTTGGCCGACCCGGACTTCCGCGCGGGGAATTTCGATACGGGATTTATTGAGAGATTTTTGGCGAAAAAAGAAACACAACCGTAGAGACGGGGCAAGCCGCGTCTCAGGCAGCTGGCCGAACCTCGACGCTGCACTGGATTTTGGGTGGCGCAGCGCTTCAGCGCTGCGATACTTGCCCTATCACGCAGCCGGCTTTAGCCGCTGAGGGCGACTGCGATCCCACAAAGCTTGTCCGCAGTCTGAGACGGGGCAAGCCGCGTCTCTACAGCTGATCCTATGTTGCAACTACCGCGACTCTACGCGATTCTTGACGCCGCGTGTTTCTCCGACGCAGCCGGAATGTTCACCGCCGCCGAGGAACTCGCCGCCGCCGGCTGCACGCTGCTGCAGTATCGCAACAAATCTGGCAACGCCCTGCAAATCCTCGACCAGGCGCGCGAACTCAAAGCTCGCCTCGGAGCCCGCGTCAAACTCATCATGAACGACCGGGCCGACCTTTGCCTGGCCGCGCAATATGACGGCCTGCATGTGGGACAGGATGATCTGTCCCCCGAGGCGGCGCGGCGAATCATTGGGCTCGATCGCTGGCTGGGGGTATCCACGCACAATCCGGAGCAGCTTGCAGAAGCCGTTAAAACGTCCGCCGACTACCTCGCCATCGGCCCCGTCTTTGCGACCGCTAGTAAGGCCAATCCTGATCCTGTCGTGGGACTAGAAGGCGTTCGCCGGGCCAGGGAACTGACGCGCAAGCCGCTGGTTGCAATCGGCGGCATCACGCGCGCCAACGCCCGTTCCGTCATCGACGCCGGAGCCGATTCTGTGGCGGTGATATCCGACTTGTTACGGGAGCCGCGCAAATCAGCAGAGGAATTTCTACGTCTTCTGGGGTAAAGTTGAAAAGCTGGAGTTGAGGCCCTTGCAGCGAATTCAACCTTCAGTAGAGACGCGGCTTGTCGCGTCTCCGGCAGCGCCCGAGACGCTGCCAGCGGAGACGGGGCAAGCCCCGTCTCTCCAGCGGACGCTTTCCAGCAGCCTTTTAGGAGGTTCGTGAGCACCAAGGTTCAGCCCCCTGTTTCCAGCGCCGAAGATTGGGCGCGCCACAGCCATCAGGACAAAGAGCTCGTCAAAGCTCTCGGCCTGACCAGCGCCACCATGCTGGTGATGGGCTCGATGATCGGTTCCGGCATCTTCATTGTCTCCGCCGAAATTTCCCGCGAAGTGCAATCGCCAGCGTTGCTGATTGGAGCGTGGCTCGTAACCGGCTTCCTCACCATTGTCGGCGCGCTCTCCTACGGCGAGTTGGCGGCCATGATGCCGCGTGCAGGCGGGCAATACGTCTATCTGCGCGAGTCGCTCGGCCCGCTCTGGGGATTTCTCTATGGCTGGACTCTGTTTCTTGTGATTCAGACAGGCACCATTGCCGCCGTAGGGGTTGCTTTCGGTAAATTCCTCGGTATCTTCTGGCCGGCAATCTCCTCCAGCCATTGGATTGTCCACCTGTGGAAAGTGCCGAAGTTTGCGGTCGGCCCCATGATGCTAGGCGGCATGGATGTTGGACTGAACACTCAAAACTTCGTCGCCATCCTGGTCGTGGTTGTGCTCTCGGTCATAAATATTTTCGGCGTGAAGACAGGTGCTTTCATCCAGAACATATTCACGAGTGCGAAAGTTTCAGCGCTGCTCGGACTGGTCCTTTTCGGAATTTTTCTTGGACGGAATGCGCAGGCAGTGGCTGCGAACTTTGGCGCAAACTTCTGGAAGAATTCTTCCCTCGACACGTTGCATAACGTCGGCGGGGGAGTTCTCGTTTCGACACTCACGGTGCTGGCGATTGCGCAGGTAGGGTCGCTGTTTTCCGCCGATGCCTGGAACAACGTTACGTTCACCGCCGGCGAGGTGAAAAATCCCAACCGGAATCTTCCTTTGTCACTGGCGCTCGGCACCGGCGTGGTGATCGCGCTCTATATCGCATGCAATTTTATTTACCTGGGAGCGCTGCCACTGTGGGGCAGCCCCACGGGCTCAACGCTGGTCGAGCGCGGAATCCAGTATGCCAGTGAAGACCGCGTCGCCACTGCGGTCATTACGCAGATGTTCGGTTCCATCGGCGGATCGCTCATGGCTGTTGCCATCATGATTTCCGGCTTCGGCTGCTGCAATGGCCTGATTCTCTCCGGCGCCCGCGTCTACTACGCCATGGCGAAAGATGGTCTGTTCTTTCGCAGCGTTGCCCGCCTGCATCCCGGCTACAAGACGCCCGCGGTTTCGCTGATGGTGCAGATGATTTGGACCTGCGTTCTCTGCATCTCCGGCAGTTACGGCCAGCTTCTGGATTACATTATTTTTGCGGTGCTGGTGTTCTACATTCTGACCATCTTCGGATTGTTCGTCTTGCGCCGCACTCATGCCGAGGCCGAGCGTCCGTACAAAGCGGTCGGATACCCCATTTTGCCTGCCGTCTATATCGTAATGGCTTTGTTTATCGATGTAGTGCTGTTACGCTACAAGCCGCAATACACCTGGCCGGGACTGATCATCGTTCTGCTCGGCATTCCCGTGTACTACATCTGGCGCCCGCGAAACGCGAACGCTTAGGTTTTAAGGAGAGATCCCCGAAATGTTCAATCTGTTGGCTACCAAGCCACTCGACATGATCCTGGAAGAGTCCTCCGAAGGTGGGCAGCATTCCCTGAAGCGGGCATTGGGCGCGACGAACCTGATTACACTGGGCATCGGCGCTATCATCGGGGCGGGCATTTTTGTCCTGACCGGAGCGGCGGCCGCGCAGTATGCCGGACCCGCCATCGTGCTTTCCTTTGTTCTTGCGGGCATCGCGTGTGCGTTCGCGGGTCTCTGCTATTCGGAATTCGCCGCGCTGATTCCGATTGCCGGTTCCGCCTACACCTACGGCTACGCGACCCTGGGCGAGATTTTCGCCTGGATCATCGGATGGGACCTGATCCTGGAATACGCCTTTGGCGCCGCCACAGTAGCCTCCGGTTGGAGCGGCTACGTAAACAGCTTTCTCCAGGACTATGGCATTCATTTACCGCCGTCGCTGACGGCAACTCCCGGCACCGACATGGTGATGTACAACAACCGCTGGGAGCGGCTGACGACGATCCTGCCAACTCTGCAAGCCCACGGAGTCGATCCCGCCGCGCTTACGCACGCTCATGGTTCGTTCAACCTGATCGCCTTCATTGGCATTGCTCTCGTGACCACGATTCTGGTCATCGGCATTCAAGAATCGGCGAACTTCAACTCGGCCATCGTCATCATTAAAGTTGCAATCGTGCTTACGTTTATCGCGATTGCGGGTGTTTTTCTTCTGAAGCACCCGGACATCGCCGCCCGGAACTGGCATCCGTTCATACCACCGAATAACGGAGAATTCGGACATTACGGTTGGTCCGGAATCGCGCGCGGCGCCGGTGTTATTTTCTTTGCCTACATTGGCTTTGATGCCGTCTCCACCGCAGCTCAGGAAGCGAAGAATCCGCAGCGGGATATGCCGATCGGCATTCTCGGTTCACTCGTGATTTGCACGATCCTCTATATTCTCGTCTCTGGACTGCTTACGGGAGTTGTTTCGTACACCACGTTGAACGTCCCTGATCCGGTTGCAGTTGGCATTGATCACACCGGCGTGCGCTGGGGCAGCGTGCTCGTGAAGTTGGGAGCGATTGCCGGTCTGGGCAGCGTGATGTTGGTGATGCTGCTGGGGCAGTCTCGCGTGTTCTACTCCATGTCGCGCGATGGCCTTCTGCCCCAGTGGGCCGGGGCGGTGCATCCCCGCTTCCGCACTCCCTGGATCTCGAGCATCACCGTGGGAATCTTCGTGGCAATTTTCGCGTCCCTGATCCCGATCGGCATTCTGGGCGAACTGGTCAGTATCGGCACGCTGCTGGCGTTTGTGATCGTGTGCGCGGGCGTGTGGATTCTGCGCGTTCGCCGGCCGGAACTGGCTCGTCCATTTAAAACGCCGTGGGTGCCGTTCGTGCCCATTATGGGGATTCTGGTGGCTGGACTCATGATGGCGAGTCTGCCGCGCGACACGTGGCTGCGGCTGATTATCTGGCTCGCGATCGGAATGGCGATTTACTTCGGGTACGGACGTTATCACAGCCGCGTGCAGGCGGCATTAGCCGGGCGCAAGACACCATAGATCACGCGTTCCGCTGAGACGCGGCTTGCCCCGTTTCACGGCGATATGACTACTGTTCCTGCATTTTCCGGGCAATCGCCGTCACCAGCCGGCGTGGGGAAAAACGCACTGACTGTGCCAGCAGCCAATTCTTGAATCCCGAAATCACCACCGGTTTTCCAGCCATCAGCGCGCGATAGCCGTCTTCGGCGACGGTGTGCGCATCCATTGACCCGAATTTCAGAAAGCGCTGGCCGGTTGCATGCGCGCGCTTGTGGAACTCGGTAGCCGTCGCACCCGGGCACAGGCTGGTTACGGTAACGCCCGTCCCGTTGAGTTCATTTGCCAGTGCTTCCGAAAAATGCAGGACGTACGCTTTGGTCGCGAAATACACGGCCATCAGCGGCCCCGGCTGAAACGCGGCGGTGGAGGCCACATTCAGAATGCGCCCGCTCTTTCTCTCAATCATTGCCGGCAGATACAGGCGCGTAAGGTGGGTCAGAGTAGTCACGTTGAGCTGGATCTGCCGCAGACATTCTTCCAGATCGTTTTCGGCAAACAAACCGTACTGTCCGAATCCGGCATTGTTGACCAGAACGTCCACTTGAATGTCGGCACGCGAGGTCTGATCCAGCACATAGGCAGATGCTCCAGGCTCGGTCAGGTCGGTCGCCAGAATCAGTGAACGCGTGCCGTGCGCTTTCTCCAGTTCGGATGCGAGTTGCCGGAGTTTGTCGGCGCTGCGGGCGACGAGAACCAGGTTGTAGCCCTCACGCGCGAAGATGCGGGCGAGCTCCATCCCGATGCCGAACGAAGCGCCGGTGATCAGTGCGGTTTTGCGGTCAGCAGCCATCATTTAGACTTTTCTGTAGAGACGCGGCTTGCCGCCTCTTCCGGCGCGAGGCATCTTCTCAGAAACAAAGGCGGGTCCGAAGACCCGCCTCTGCGCTCAAGAAGCGGTTTCGTCTACACGTGCGCCAGCGCCGGTTCCACCCCGTAGATGGAGTGCCACGAGGTTGCGGCCTTCAGGCGATCGTTCACATTATTGATGTTCTTTACACCTTCATCTTCCAGCCACTTCCGGAAAGCCGCAGCGCCATGTTTTGCATAGACGGGGATGCCTTCTTTCCAGGTGGCGCGTCCGCAGAGCACGCCGTTGAATTTCACACCCGACTCGGCCGCCAGCTCCAGCGACTCGGTGAACTCGGAATTGCTCACGCCCGCCGACAGATAGATGAACGGCTTGGTGGCAACCGCGGCAGCCTCATGGAAAAACTTCATCGCTTCGTGCTTCGTATAGGCCTTTTCGCCTTTGTAGGACTTGGCCCCTTCCACAAACTTCATGTTGATGGGGACTTCGACCTTCATCACGTCAACGCCATAGCGGTCTTTGGTGAATTCGCGCATACTTTCGATGACCGCCTTCGGTTTTTTCTTGGCGAAGTCGAAACCTTTTTCGTCCACGCCTTCTTCGTAAGTGACGAACTCGAGGAAAAACGGAATGTCATTGGCGCGGCACTCATCGCCCAGCCGCTCGACCCAGGCATGTTTTTTGTCGTTAATGTCCTTCGGATCAAACGGCGTGTAGTAAAGCAGAATCTTGACGCAGTCCGCGCCCGCTTCCTTCAGACGGCGTGCCGACCAGTGATCGAGCAGATCGCCCAGGCGTCCCGGTCCAGTCTTGTCGTAGCCGGTTTTTTCATAAGCCAGCAACAGGCCGGCGTTCTTGGCGCGCCGCTTCGAAGCCGGCAGTCCCCACTCCGGATCGAGTAGGATGGCGCTGGCATGTGGCGTTAGCACCTCGCTCACCAGAATCTTGAATTCTTCCATCATCGCGTCCGAAACCGCCGAACCTTTTTCCTTGGCGAGAGACTTCTGCAGTGAGCCGCGCTGGTCCATGGCGGCGGCGGCGATGACGCCATGTTGATTGGATACAGCTTTCATTCCGGCGAGTTTGCCGGGAGTAAGTTTCATAAAGCCTCCTATGAGTGCGTTAGCAACAGATAATTCTAAACTACAGACCCTGACAAGAGCGTGAACATTCACCAAACCGCGTCATCCTGCCAATTCAAGATAGAACTCGAATTCACTGCCGCAGAGCCAACGTTCCCAGCAACGTCTGCTGCTTGGCAATCAGCGATTGGATGCCCTGCCGCGCCATCGCCATCATTTTCGCCAATTGCGCGTCGTCGAACACCTGGTGCTCGGCGGTGGCCTGCAGTTCAACAATCTTGTTGCCTGCCGTCATGACGAAGTTCATGTCCACGTCGGCGCGCGAGTCTTCTTCATAGTTCAGATCGAGAAGAATTTCGCCGTCCACGATGCCCACGCTGATCGCCGCCACGAAATCCTTGATTGGAGCCGAACTCAATGTTCCCGCATCGATCAGCCGCTGCAGAGCCAGGCCGAGCGCGACGAATGCTCCGGTAATCGAAGCCGTTCGCGTGCCTCCGTCCGCCTGGATCACGTCGCAATCGATCCAGATAGTCCGCTCCCCCAGGCGCTTCAAGTCAGCCACCGCGCGCAGCGAGCGTCCGATGAGCCGCTGAATTTCATGCGTGCGTCCGCCTTGCCGTCCCTTGGCCGATTCGCGCGGCGATGCGCGTCAGCGTCGAGCGCGGCAGCATGCCGTACTCGCCGGATATCCATCCCTTGCCCGAGTTGCGCAAGAACGGAGGCACCGTCTCCTCCACCGATGCGGTGCAGATGACGCGAGTGTTGCCCATCTCAATCAGCGCCGATCCCTCCGCCGTGGAAATGAAGTCGGGAATGATGTTGACGGGACGAATCTGCTCGGGAGTGCGGTTGTCGCTGCGGAAGATCATTAGAGGGGAATTCTAACAGCCCTCAGCTCTCAGCCGTCAGCCCTCAGCCCCCAGTTTGTCATCCTGAGCGAAGCGAAGGACCTATGCATTTGAATCCGCCACGAAGCCGCGATGTTATGCCCTTGACGGTCGGGAGAGAACGGTGTGCGCTGGCTGCTCGCGGCTACTGGCTTGGCGCCGGCTTCGGCTTGTCCAGCACGAGGTCGTGTTTGGCTTGACACTCCAGGTCGGGATCGTAGGTTACGGTTCCCACCAACTGGTCTTTCGAAGCCAGAAACTCGAGCGGTGGTCGACGCACCCGGGAAGGAAGCCCGATAAACTTGACCTTACCGTCGATATTCGTGCCCGCTTGTAAGTCGAGCCTGTGAAACCCGCCGAAGCCATACGCGATGTGAACCTTGATCGTAGCGTCATAGGCCGGTTTGCCGTCGGGCGTGGTCGCCGTAAGTTCCAGCGAGCAGGGTCCCGCACCGCCATCCATCACGGGTATTTGATGTACCTCTGCGGAACTTGCCTGCCAGACGGCTGTTTGCTGGTTCGATTGCGCTTGAGTTGCGCACAGGAAACCCATTAGACCGGCGAGCATGAACAGCCAGCACCGCACGTGGCGTCTTCTTTTCATAGAGTCACCCGCGCAATTATATCGAAGCGCCGTCGGGTACCTCTCGTCTCGCGGTTTCGGTAATGGGTCAGTTTTTGTTCCGAGGGCTGCGCGAATGCTACATTAGGCGTCGGACACTCAATCAGATGCACATCTGCAAGAAGTGCAATCAAGAGGTCGAGACGCCAAAGACCGGCATCAGGGACAACCTCTGCCCGGCGGGCCACCGCCTTCGCGGCGATGCTGTCGTCCATTCGTTCTGGGTATCATTCGCCAGGACAGTTGCAATATCGTTTCTGGTTTCGGGTATCGTGATATTGGCTGTGACCACCAACTCCGACACGGCCCTCTTCATAGCCCAACGCAGGCAACATGGGGATCCGCACACGGTCGCGGAGCTGAACCACTCCATGCTTGTATCCGTGCTCGTAACCGTACTCATCATCGTCTTCTTCAACAGCTGGAGAGCCTTCCGTGAAGGCAATAAATGGAAGAAACGCGGAGGGGCGGTTCAGAAGCTGATTCCTCGCGCCGAGGAAGGGGATTCGGCCATCTCGCCGCTGCTTGTTTGTTGGCGCTATTTTTGGTGCCCGGCGTTGTGTAACAGATTCAGGCCAGCGAGGGCGGGATCGGGGCACCCGTGCCGTTAATTCCCAAGCCGCCAGACCAACCCGGTGGAGACGCGGACATGGTTTTGACCCGTGCCTTGGTTCGTCAGGTAGTCCGACTCGATGCGCCAGGCCAAATTGTGCTTGATGGAGTAGTCCACTCCACCACCCATGGCCATGGCGAACACCATGCCCGACCCAACGTTGACAGGGACTCCGCTGATGAAGCAACTGATCGAACAGGTTATGCTCTCCGACCGGGTTACATGCGAATTCTCTCCTCCCAGAAGGAAGTGAGCGAATGGCCTGATCTTACCGGCAGGATAGGAAAACTGCGGCCCGAAAAGAAAGTTGTAGATCTTCGGACTCGCAGCTGTGTTCACGATTGTTGTAGTTGTGCAACTCGGGAGGCAGATAGTTTCCTTCGTGGTCGTCGAGGTCGATGAGCCGCTATAGTAGCCGCTGAAATCAGTCGCGAAGCTGAACCAGCGGTACATGTTCGCTGCCACCGATCCATCCCATCCGAACAGGCCCAGTCGCGCACTGGGACTGCCAGAAATAGTCTCCTCCGGATTCGAGAAGCTTGAGGTACCTGGGATCAGCTCATAGTTCGCGTACGAAAAACCGGCAAAAATCTCGGCTTTCGGCGCGTCCTGCGCCAAGACTGCCAGGTTACACATCAGGAAGACAACTGCACATATGAAGTGGCGCATGGTCAGATTCTCCTCTCAAAACACCATTTGCGAAGCACATTCTATTGATTGCCCGCTTGCTCGACTGTCGTCACATCGAACGTTTCGGTCAGGTCCGCGTGGCCCGCAAGCGTTTCGCGCGTCTTGCCTTCGATCAGGATGTTGACCCGCTGGATGCCCGGAACGTTTACAGCTAGCGTCTCCACCAGCGAATTCACGGTGAGTTGCTCGCTGAGAATCCCGGAGCGGTGCTGGTCGGCGAATGCAGCATTCAGATCGATGACGGCTGCTCCCGGATCGACCAGAAAGATGCTGCGTATGTCCGCCGCCGGCGCCAGCGGATGCGTTGCGCCCGGTTGCTGGTAGATGCGAAGCAGCGCGCGCAACAATTCCTCGGCCCGCTGCTGGCGTCCTCCGGGAAGAGGGATCTGCGCCGGTCGTGCGCGAAGCATACCGGCAGCGTCATCAGCCACATACAGAGTCACCGTCTCCGTCGGACCGGAGGGTGGCGGAGCGACTGGGGAGTCGGCCGCATATTGAAATTCTCCTGCCCGTCGCCGCATCTGGCGAGCGTAGATGCCCATCGATACCACCAGCACCAGGAGCGCAGCGACGCCGATCAGCAGATGGCGGGGAATCATGGCTGCACTCCCAATCGGTCGCGAATAGAAATGACCGCGTCTGCGATCGCAGAGGCGGCCTTTTGCTGATAGTTGGCATTGGTCAAATCGGCGATCCCATCGGCCCCGGGAGCGAGTTCCACCGCGACTGCGGGCATGAACACGTTATTGAGAGGCCGCAGCGAGGCGGAAGATGCCCGAGACGGGAACTGGCCTTTCTGCAGCTCGGCAACGATCGCCGCCGACACCATCCGGCTGACGGGCAAGACTGGAGCCTGCGCAGCATTCCACGCATGGAATGCTCCTTTGCTCGATCCTTCCACCGGCAGCAGCGCTGTGTAGACGCGTGCGCCGCTGCCCTCCGAAGTCGCATGCAGGCTGATGTAGATAGTCAGCGTGGGCAACGTTTGAGGCCGCGGCACGCTGGTCCAACGTCGAACTGCTGTCGGCATCGCGCAGCAACACGACCGCAAAACCCCGAATCTCCAGTTCATGCCGCAGCAGCCGCGCAAATCCCAGGGTGACGTCTTTCTCGGCCAGCGTGTCGGACAAGGCCGCGCCGCGTTCGTCGCCGCCGTGCGCAGGATCGACCATGGCCAGAATGCGCCGCGAGGCGACGTTGGCAGTCGATGGTTGGGTCTGCGCCGCATTCGGCGCCGCTGACGTTCCGGCCGCAACCGTCGCCGTCGGGACGATCGTGACGACAATCGTCTTACGATTGTTGGTGAAGCTGGCCATCACCGGCTGGGTGGCCGCAACGTCGAATTCGGCGTCACCATTGGACTCGGAATAACTGGCTTGGATGATGACCTTGTTGTCAAAAGAAATTGATTGGCTTCCCGGAGACACGACCGGATCCCGCTTAAAGACCAGGCGCAGCCTGCCGGGTTCAGTGGAGATAGTCGGGTTCACGGGCGCGCTGAAATTCAGCGCCAGCCGAGGCGGGTTGCTCGCGTCCAGTTGGAAACTGATTTGGATGCCGACCTCACCGATGAGCAACCGGCGCCCGCTTTCGTGAAAATTGACGGGCATTCCCAGAAAGCGCGGCAGCAACCCGCTCAGCGAGCTCAGGGGAACCAGTCCGCGCGAGTTCTCCATCAGGAACGGAGCCGCAAGATCGAAATTGTGGCCACCAATCCTGGCCCGCGTCTTTCCCGCAACGAATTCGGCATCGAGCGTGTTATATCGGAGACTCCAGCGACGTCTGTCGGTCTGGGTGCTTACCCGGCCGAGCGGTTCCAGAAGTTCGAGCAAGCCGACATACTCGTGGTCCGCATGCTCCAGGACCGGAAGGGTGTAGATCGCGACCGGAGAGAAGACGGAGATATGTTCTTCCTCGGCCGCGGGTGAGGCGGAGAGAAGCGTGATCGCGGCCAGCAGGATGGCCAGAGCCCTAGTTCCCAGTTCCCAGTTCTCAGTTCTCAGACGAAAGCGAGGCACTGGGAACTGAGAACTGGGAACTGGGAACTGCAGTTTGTTACTCCAGCGCATAGATCGTTAGACCGCTTAGCAACTTGGGGTAGAAATCGGTGGACTTCTGGGGCAGCACCTCGCCGGCAAACGCGATATTGCGAACCTGCTCGATGCGCACCGGATTCATCAGGAAGGCCATCTGCGCCTTTCCACTTTGCACCTGCGACAGCGCCTCGGCGGCCTCGCGGCAATAGGAAACATTCTCCTGATTGCGAATGGATTCCTCCGAGATCTTCAGAACGCCTTCCAGCAGGCATTTGTGAAGTTGCACGACGTCGAGCGCTTGCTGGCGCAGAGAAAGACTTCCGAACAGGCGGTGCCAACGAGCTTGGGTGTGTGCAGCAGGAAGGCACGCTCGGCGGTGACCGCCAGCAGTGCTGTTCCCGCGTGCCCTGCCTGCCGGAGAATGGCGGAGGCGCGCGCGGCATCGATTCCGGCGTCGACCTCCTCGAGGTTGAAGAATCTCCGCGTTTCCGCCGGAAAATGTGCGGCGGAAAAAGACGGCAAGCCGAACACGAGCCGGTGGGTCGGCAGAATCAGCAGGCCCGCTCGATCCTTGGCAGGTTGATCCATGTCGACGAAGGTCATCATCACAGAGTCGTGCGGCGCGGGCTGGCCCGTCCCCGTGTCGGCTGCGGATCGACGCTCGTTGCGGTAAGTGAGGGCAGTCTCATAGCGATGATGGCCGTCTGCGATGATCAGCTTCCGGTCCCGCATCTGTTGCTGCACGGCGGTAATAACCGAGGCGTCAGAAATCTTCCAGACGCGGTGCACCACCTCATACTCGTCGGTAACCTCGATGTCTGGAGATAGGTTTGTGGCGGCCGCCGAATCGAGCAGGGAATCCACGCGGCCGGCTCCGCTGTAGAGCATGAAGATCTGGCCGAAGTGGGCCCGATTCGCGCGCAGCAGGTCCAACCGGTCGGCTTTGGGCTTGGTCAGCGTCTGCTCGTGCCGGAAGACGACCCCTGCGGAATAGTCCTCGATCCGGCCGAGGGCGATGAAGCCCCGCCGCTCGGCTTGCGCCGCGCTTCCGGGAGCGCTTCCCGGAACTCGGAACGTCTGAGAATAGCGGTAGAGCGAAGCCTCCGGATCACGCCGCAAAATGCCTGTCTGACGCCATTCCTGGAAAGCCTCTGCCGCCCGGGTATAGACGTTCTCGGTCTCCCCGTCGCCGGGCAGGTGTTTGCCGAGAATAATCCGCACTAGGTTGTAGGGGCTGGCCTGGTAGTAGCGTTCCTGCATGGAAGGGGTAATTTTGTCGTAGGGTTGGGTCACAACCTGTTGCACGGGCACGCGCTTAGGGTCGTAGCGCCAGGCTCGAAATGGGGAAATAAATGCCATAGGGGGAACGCAGAATTGTAGCAGGGACGATGCTACCCAACTGTCCTTCGCCCTATGCAAAATGGAAGAGAAAAATGGGAAAGAGAAAAAAGATGCACACCGTTAAGAGGCAACCTCCGACGGTTCCCGAAATCTGAAGATGATATACGAAAAGGTGACAACACTTTTTCAAGATTATGCTACTATCCGGCTCATAGAGCTTGTTGTGGCCCGCCTTTTCGGGATGCGGGTTCCTCCTTCCCAGACGCGGGCTTAGTGGGGCCTATGCGGTACGGCAAACAGTTCTCGGCTCGCTTCTCCTTCGCTGTTCTTCTGGTGTTTGCTGCCTGCTGCTCGCTCCCGCTTTTCGCCCAGAATTCGACCGAGGACGTGCACATCCAACCGCGCATCCAGCCCCCGGCTCCGAAAGAGCCCGAGATTGATCCAGCCTTCAACACCCACACCAAGCCTTATAAGAAAGACGTGGAGTTGGTGCTGGTGCCGGTCACTATCACCGATCCTCTCAACCGGCTGGTAACGGGTCTCGACCGCGAAAACTTCAACCTTTTCGAAGGCAAGGATCAGCAGGAGATCAAGACCTTCTCCAGCGAAGACGCTCCGGTTTCGATCGGTGTGATCTTTGACATGAGCGGCAGCATGAGCAGCAAGATCGAGCGCGCCCGCGAGGCGGTGGTTGAGTTCTTCAAGACCGCCAACCCGCAGGACGAGTTCTTCATGATCACCTTCGCCGACAAGCCGGAGGAGATCGCCGATTTCACCAGTTCGGTGGATGACATTCAGGGGCGGCTCATCTACACCGTTCCCCGGGGCCGAACGGCGCTGCTGGATGCCATTTACCTCGGCGTGACCAAAATGCGCCAAGCCAAGTACCCGAAGAAGGCGTTGCTCATCATCTCCGACGGCGGCGACAACCATAGTCGTTATACCGAAGGCGAAATCCGCTCCATGGTCAAAGAGGCCGACGTTCTGATCTACGCCATCGGCATCTACGATCATTATTTCCCGACCGAGGAAGAGCGGCTCGGCCCCACCCTGCTCAGCGATGTCACGGAACTGACTGGTGGCCGGGCTTTTACCATTGATAACCCGAACGACCTGGCGGACGTATCCACAAAAATTGGTATCGAGTTGCGCAACCAATATGTCATCGGATACCGTCCAAAGAATCCAGTGCGCGATGGCAAATGGCGTAAAATAAAAGTGAAGCTGTTACCGCCAAAAGGATTGCCGCCGCTCAAGGTCTACGCCAAGACGGGTTACTATGCGCCGACGGAATAATATTCCCCTGCTGATTTTCTTCCTGCTGACGGCGCTGTTCCTGGCAAACTCTCAAACCAAGGCGGGAAGCGCAGACCAGTCCGCTCCGGCTGCGAGTTCCCAAGCGCCAGCGGCCAGCGCCGATCAGAATCCGGATGTCACTCAGAGCGGCGTCTTTGTTTTCCGCAAGCAAGTCGAAGAAGTGGTGCTGCATGCCACCGTCGTCGACGATAAGCAACACATCGTTACCACCCTCGATAAGGGCGATTTCAACGTGTTTGAGGATGGACATCCCCAGACCATCACCTCGTTTCGCCACGAAGACATCCCGGTAGCCATGGGCATCGTGGTCGACAACTCCGGCTCCATGCGCGAGAAGCGGCAAAAGGTGAACGCCGCAGCGCTGAACCTGGTGCGGTCATCCAACCCAAATGATGAAGTGTTCATCGTGAACTTCAACGACGAGTACTACCTCGACCAGGATTTCACCTCCAACATCAACAAGCTGAAAGAGGGGCTGGAGAAAATCGAGGCTCGTGGCGGCACGGCGCTCTACGATGCGGTCGTGGCCTCAGCCGACCACTTGAAAAAAGAAGGCAAACTCGAAAAGAAAGTCGTTTTTGTAGTGACCGACGGAGAGGACAACGAGAGCGCCGAAACTCTCGAGCAGGCGGTGCGGCGCCTGCAAGCCGACGGTGGACCAACCATTTACTCGATCGGCATTCTCGAGGGCGAAGAGCATCCGAAGCACGCTAAACGGGCGCTGCAAATCATGTCGGAGCGAACCGGCGGTCTCGCGTTCTTTCCCAAGACGCTGGACGAAGTTGACGCCATCAGCCGTACCGTGGCGCACGATATCCGCACCCAGTACACCATTGGATACAAACCGACGACGCCGAAAAACCAGGGTGGCTATCGTCAAGTGAAAGTGGACGCCCGTTCGCACAACTACGGCAAACTCACGGTCCGCACGAAAAGCGGCTATTACGCCGGAAGCGAGCCCGCTTCGGGAGGACAGTAGGCCGGATTTTGTAATTTGGTAATCGGGTAATTTTGTAACTTCAAAGCCAGATTGCGATATTACCAAATTGCAAAATTACAAAATCGCCGCATTGACGCTTCCCCCGCCCGTTCCTTACTCTGTAGTGTGCCGATCACGACCGTAAACTCCCGCCTGCGCGTCAGCGACGACATCTCCAAGCTGGTCGGCGAAACGCCGATGTTGCACATTGAAAAGGCTAGCCCCTCCGGGATCAGCCGACATCTTTCGCCAAACTCGAATACCTGAACCCCGGCGGCAGCGTGAAAGACCGCGCCGCGATTGGTCTGATCGCGCGCGCCGAACGCGAAGGCAAGCTGAAGCCGGGCGGCACCGTCATCGAAGCCACCGCCGGAAACACCGGCATCGGCCTGGCCCTGATCGGCGTGAGCCGCGGCTACAAAGTCCGGCTGTTCGTTCCTGAGAAATTTTCGGAAGAAAAGGTCATTATCATGCGGGCCCTCGGCGCCGAGGTGACCCGCACCCCGGAGGCCGAGGGCATGCAAGGCGCCATCAATCGCGCCAACGACCTGCTGGCCGGCCGACCCTTCGGCCTTCATGGCCGCGCAGTTTGAGAACCCCGCCAACCCCGACTACCACTACGAAACGACCGCCCGCGAAATCTTTGAACAAATGGAAGGACGGATTGACGCCATCACCGTGGGCAGCGGCACGGCGGGAACTTTCACTGGAATTGCTCGATTTCTCAGAGAGCGCCTGCCGAATGTGTATACGGTTGTGGTGGAAACGGAAGGGTCGGTGCTCGGCGGAGGAAAACCTGGTCCGCACAAAGTGGAAGGGATCGGATCAAGCTTCATCCCCAAGAATTTCGATAGCTCGGTTTGCAGCGAAATCATGATGGTGACCGACGAGCAAGCGTTCGGCATGGTCAAAGAACTGGCCGCGCGCGAAGGCGTGCTCGGAGGCTCGAGCGCGGGCGCCAACGTGTATGCGGCGGTGCAAATTGCCAAGCGCATCGGGGCAGGGAAGCGCGTCGTCACGCTGATTCCTGACTCGGCCGAACGGTATTTGTCGAAGAAGATTTTTGAAGGTGGAATTTAAGCAGTTCCCGAAATGGTGTAAAAGGGAGAATTTGTCCCGAAGGGACAACTGAAATAGCCCGGCGCTTTAGCGCCGGGAACATTTGCGGCATTCAGAGCGAGTCCCGTAGGGACGACTGAGAGCCGCAAACTATACTCGGACTGCTCTAGCCAAGCCGGAGTGTCACCCTGAGAGCCTGTGACTTTTTGGTGCCCTTCGCGCCCAACCAAAGCTCAAAATCCCGACCTGATCCAGATAAATGAGCGTAATCGCGATTTCTCGCCAGTCGAGGCGTGGTATTCTCGTCTGCAAAACAGGGGTTCGAATTGAGCGATACACCGGTAGGATCCGGCTTTTCGATTGATTTTGACTCGCGCCATCGTGTGCTGCGGGTCTCCCCATTTGGGATCATTACCGACGAGATAATGTCTAATGCCGACGCGACAGTACGAAGGTTTCTTGCTCATGAAGGTGCCCAGTTTGGAATTTTTGACTATTCTGCGGTAACTCAGTTCACAGTATCTTCGGGGTACGTACGTGCCGTTGCGCAAAAAAAACCTGCCGTTCCCTCAATGAAGCTTCGCGTCGCCATCGCACCGCGGCCGGCGATTTATGGGATGAATCGAATGTACAGTATTCTGATTGACGGGAAGCGCTCGGACTTTCAAATCGTTCACACGATGAGAGAGGCAGAGGACCTGATTGGCTTGGGAACACTCACTTTTTCTCCCAGGTCGCCATAGTCGCTGGTAACAGGCGATAGCACCTAAAACCCCCGTCGCTGGGTCAGTGAGTATAATCGCGATATTTCAACAGCAATCGCCTCGCACAGTGATTCCGGCCTGTCGAAGATGCGCCCCTGACTCCAACGAAAATCATTCCGCAATGTTGCGAACGGAAGAGAAGGGTGTAGACTGGGTGCCGTTTTTTCAATTACGAAGGAGGTATCCAATGAAACGTAGCAAGATTTTCACCGGTGCGGCGGTGGCTCTCGCCAGCGTTGTCCTGTGCACTGTAGCCGTTGGGCAGGACCATGCAACCGCTCAGGAGGTCGTCGCCAAAGTAAGGGAAGCGGCCAGCACTCTATCGAAGGCGGGAGACGTGGCACAGTTTCAGCAGAAGCAGAGCCCGTGGGTATGGGCAGACACATATATCTTTATCCAGAACTGCGACAAGAAGGTCATAGCGGCTCAGCCAATCAGTCCGGAGCGGGTAGGCCAAGACTTCATGACGATGAAGGACACTAGGGGGAAGGGATTGTTCCAGAAAGACTTTTGCGATGCAGCAAAGAAGCCCTCCGGCGTCTGGTCTGAGTATTGGTGGCCGAAGCCTGGCGAGAAGGAGGGCTCCCGCAAGCTCACTTATAGCTTGGGTGCCAAAGGAACCCCCTACGTGGTTTCCGCCGGGGTCTATGACGACAAGGCGACCATCGCCGAGCTGTCGAAGCTGAGCAGCATGAAGTAGCCTGGCTGCTCCCACGCATCACGTCGCAACTAACAGCAGGCCGCCCGATGTCTGGGCGGCTTTTCGTTAACACTCAAAACCCCCAAAACAGGTGAAAAGATCTTCGGACTGCCAGTCCTCTTCCGATGGTCCAGAAACCCGAACAGCCTTCTTGACATCGCCTGCTAGAATAGAAGTTCGAGCGGCTGAAGATTTGCTTTGTCGTACCGGTCCCCAGCAGGCTGCAACCGGAAAGTACCAAAGTGGAACAAGAATGCTCTAAGTCGTTGATTCCGAAATACTTTACGGGTAAGTCCTTATTCCTCAAAGACTCAGCGCCGGAACACCGCTAAATCTTTGAGTTTATTAGATCGGGGGAGGGGGGGGTAGGATAACTAAGTAGTAATATCTCTCCCGTTTGGAAAAAATCTCTTCTCCAGACGATTCATTTCCGAGGACTCATTTCGTTGAACGCCAAACAAACGACCGCCAAACAACCTTCCGCAAAACCAGCTCCCGCAAGACAAGGTTTCGCCACTCGCGCCATTCACGCCGGACAAGAACCCGAACCAGCCACAGGCGCGGTCAACGTCCCCATCTACGCTTCCTCCACTTACGTTCAGGAAGAGATCGGGAAACACAAAGGCTACGAATATTCGCGCGTCTCCAATCCCACCCGCGATCGCCTCGAAACCAATCTCTCCGCGCTCGAAGCCGGAGTCGCCGCGAAGGTCTTTGCCAGCGGAATGGCCGCCATCAACGCCGTTGCGACCATGCTCAAGGCTGGAGACCACATCGTTGCCGGACACAATCTTTACGGAGGGACGCCGCGTCTGTTCAACCAGGTGCTCGCGAACTTCGGATTGACGTTCACCTATGTCAACACTTCCGATCTCAAAGCGGTCGAGCGCGCCTTCCAGAAGAACACGCGCCTGGTTTTCCTGGAGACGCCGACGAACCCGCTGATGGAACTTTGCGACCTGCGCGCGATCAGCGAACTCAGCCACCAGCACGGCGCGGAAGTGGTTGTGGACAACACGTTCATGTCGCCGTATTTCCAGCGTCCGATTGAGTTCGGCGCCGATCTGGTTGTCCACTCCACCACGAAATTTCTTAACGGACACAGCGACGGGCTTGGAGGTGTCGTTGTCTGCACCAAACGCGAACAGGCCGAGAAACTTGCGTTTCTTCAGAAAGCCGCGGGAGCGATCCTGTCACCCTTCGAGTGTTGGCTGATCCTGCGCGGGGTCAAGACTTTGGCGGTGCGCATGTTGCAGCACGACTGCAACGGCCGCAAAGTCGCAGTCTATCTCTCGAAACACAAAAAAGTGCAGAAGGTGTTTTATCCCGGTCTGCCCGATCATCCACAGCATGAACTGGCCAAGCGCCAGATGTCCGGCTTCGGATCGATGATCGCCTTTGAAACCGGATCGCTCGCGAATGCCAACAAGATGCTGCGCAAGGTGAGGGTCTGTTCGCTGGCCGAGTCTCTGGGCGGAGTCGAGACCCTGATTTCACATCCCGCCACCATGACACACGCCGCTGTCGGCGAAGAAGGACGGCGCAAAATCGGCATCACCGACGGCTTGGTTCGCATCTCGGTGGGCATCGAGGATGTGGACGACATTCTCGCTGATCTGGAGCAGGCGCTGGCCGCAATCTAGCTGTCAGCCATCAGCTATCAGTTGTCAGTACGAGACTGTTTAACTGAAAACTGATAACTGATAACTGACAACTGTTTCACCGCACGGATTCTCCAATCCACTCCAGATACGCCCCGCTGCCATCTTCGATGGCAATCGCGATGCACTCCGGCAGTTCGTAGGAATGCAGCTCATTCAAAGCCTCGCGCAGACGATCGAAGGCGTCGGCGGTGGTCTTGATTATGAGCAGCCACTCGGCTGACGTCTCAACCTCGCCGTGCCAGCGAAATACCGATTCAATCTGGGGAACAATATTGACGCAGGCTGCCAGTTGCCGCTCCACCAGCGTCTGGGCGATGCTTCGGGCTTCTTCGAGCGAACCGCAAGTGGTAAGAACCAGCCTTTTGTCGGTCATATAAAATCGTAGGTCGAAGGTTTCACTGGAAGCATACGAGGGCAGCTGATGGCAACGCAAATCAAGTTTGGGACGTCGGGATGGCGGGCCGTGATGGCCGAAGAGTTCACGTTTGCGAATGTGCACCGCGCCATGCACGGCATCGCGCGCTACGTGTCGTCGCAGAAACCGGACCGGGCGAAAGTCATTGTTGGCCGCGATCCGCGGTTTCTCGGCGAGACCTTCTGCGCCACAGCTGCCGGCATTTTGTGCAGCTACGGCATTACGCCTCTGGTCATCGCGGAGCCTGCGCCTACGCCCACCATTTCCTACGCTGTGATCCAGTCCAAGGCCGACGGCGCCATCAACTTTACGGCTTCGCACAATCCCCCGGAATATAACGGCATCAAGTTCTCGACGCCCGATGGCGCGCCCGCGCTTCCCGAAGTTACCCAAGCCATCGAGGCCGCGATTACAGCCTTTGACGCGAATCCGCAAGGGCCGCACGCGGCAATAGCCGAGCAGCAATCCATCGACCCGCGACGCATGTATCTCTCGCGGCTGCGGGAAATTGTTGACCTTGACGTGATCAAGAAGTCTGGCGTCAAGATTGCCTTCGATCCCATGTGGGGTTCTGCCCGCGGTTATTCGGACGCGCTTCTGCGCGAGGCGGGCGTAGTCGTGGGTACGGTCCATGACGTCCGCGATGTGCTCTTCGGAGGGCACGCGCCGGAACCCGACGATCACCTGCTCGAGGACTTGCGTCACAAGATGCGCGAAACCGGCGCGGCGATTGGCATCGCGACCGATGGCGACGCCGATCGCTTTGGGATTGTCGACGAGGATGGCACGTTCCTGCAGCCCAACTACATCATCGCGCTGCTCTTTGATTACCTGGTTGAAACCCGCGGCTGGAAAAACGGAGTCGGCAAATCCGTTGCTACCACCAACCTGATTAACGCGCTGGCCGAAAAACACGGCATCGAGCTCCACGAAACCCCAGTCGGCTTTAAATACATTGGCGAACTGATCAAGCAGGACAAGATTCTGATCGGTGGCGAAGAAAGCGCCGGCCTCTCCATCCGCAAACACGTTCCGGAGAAAGACGGCGTGCTCGCCGGCTTGCTGTGCTGCGAGATGGTGGCTCGCCGGGGAGCGTCGCTGGGAACCCAATTGGAACAAGTATTTGCCAAAGTTGGTTCCTACTATCCTTTAAGGGAGAACTTCCGCTTGACGCCGGAGGTGAAACAGAAGTTTACTGAAAAGTTACGTGGTGATCCGGCCGAGTTCCATGGCACGAAAGTTGCCCGGGCGGTGAGGACCGACGGGCTGAAACTCGTTCTCGCGGACGGATCGTGGGTATGCTACCGGCTCTCGGGCACGGAACCGGTGGTGCGCGTGTATAGCGAAGCGCGCAGCAAGGAAGGCCTGGCAAAGTTGAGCGCGGCAGCGAAAGCATGGATCTTCGACTAGGACCAGCGTCGAGAATGCGCATCCTTCCAAGTGGGGAGGAAGGGCTGCGTGCGGTGGTTGGCCGGGTCAAAGACCAGGCTCCGAGGGCAGAGGCCGTGGCGGCGCGCTGGGTCGAAGGCACGCGCCCGGCTTGGTCCTGGCTTGACCTAGAGTGGCGTCGACTGGGGACTGCGGCCGCTACTCTTCTTATCCTAGGTCTGCTGCTGCATGCCATGTTCGGCGCCAACGGCATGGTCGTGTATCGCCAGAAGCGCGCCGAGATGCAGTTGCTGCAAAGCGAGGTCGAACGCCTGCGGAAGGAAAATGATCAATTTGTCGATCAGATTAAATCGCTGAAATCAGATCCGGCCGCGATCGAGAAGGAAGCTCGCGAACAGCTGCACTACACCCGGCCTGGAGAAGTTGTCTACGTCGCCCCAGATTCTCCGCAGAAGCCACCCACTGGCCGCGCCAAGAATGAGAATAAGTGACAGCATGTAGATGCTGGCCCTAAAGAGTTTTTCGCAGCCCACGCCTCCGGTCTTTCTGTGATAAAGTTCACAGATCGCATCACGTGTGGGAAAAATCCAAGGAGGGTGACATGCGGAAACTTCTCTTGTTGTTACTTGCCGGAGCTTTCATTGTATCGATGGCCTCGGTGTCATTTGCCGGCGACGCCCAAACCGTGAACGGCTGGATCAGCGATTCCAAGTGTGGCGTTAAGGGAGCCAACGCTGGCGCGGAGGCATGCACGAAGAAATGCATTGCAGCCGGTGCCAGCCCAGTCGTCGTGACGGACACGGACCAGAAGGTCCTGAAGGTCGACAATCCCGATGCCCTCAAAGAGCATTATGGACATCATGTTGCCGTGACCGGGCATATCGACGGCGACAAGATTCACGTGGATAGTGTCAAGATGCTCTGAGGGCTCACGAGTCCAACAGATTGAAAAAGGGCGGCCTTTGTGGCCGCCCAATGTTTTTTGGTGGAGCGATTGGCGTCTTACCCGCCGGGCGAAGACGCCCGGCTCTCACCAGCGTGTTTTTATTTCACTACGCCTTCCAGTGGCGAGCTTGCTGTCGCGTAAAGTTTCCGCGGCATTCTCCCTGCCAGGTATGCCTGTCGTCCTGCCAGCACGGCGTGCTTCATAGCTTCCGCCATCAGCACAGGTTCTTGGGCGCCGGCGATGCCGGTGTTCATCAGCACCGCATCGTAGCCGAGTTCCATGGCAATGGCTGCGTCTGAAGCCGTGCCTACGCCCGCGTCCACAATCAGCGGGACTCCGGTAATCATTTCGCGCAGAATTCGCAGGTTGGCAATATTCTGAATGCCCAGCCCGCTGCCGATCGGCGCGCCCAAAGGCATGACCGCAGATGCGCCGGCGTCCACCAGACGTTTGGCGAAGACGATGTCGTCCGAGGTGTAGGCGAGCACCGTGAATCCCTCTTTCGCCAGCACCTGCGTGGCTTCGAGCGTCGCTTGCACGTCGGGATAGAGCGTTGCCTGGTCGCCAATCACTTCCAGTTTGATCCAATCCGAGAGTCCAACCTCGCGTGCCAGACGGGCGGTGAGAATGGTGTCGTCGGCGGTGTAGCAGCCGGCGGTGTTCGGGAGAAGGAAGTATTTCTTGGGATCGATGTAATCGAGCAGAGATTCCTTGCTGCGGTCGAGATTCACCCGGCGCACGGCCACGGTCACCATGTCAGCGCCGCTCGCCTCGAGGGCGCGGGCGGTTTCCTGAAAAGACTTGTACTTGCCGGTCCCCACGATCAAGCGGGAACGGAATTGCTTGCCAGCGATAAGAAACGAATCGGTCATGACCCTATTGTATGGCTGCAAGAGCTGCGGAAAAACTCGATCTCACCCTAAATTTTGACTGGCGCAGTCGCTGCAGAATTTGCGCCAAAACTGGGTCGCCCCTCCGGGGCTGGATTCTCCTTAGCCTCCGTCGGCCTCTGCTTTCGCGTACATTTCGTTAATCAGCGTCCGGTAGCGCTCCTCAATCCCCTTGCGCCGAACTTTGTAGGTATGCGTCATGGTGCCATTCGCAATCGAGAATTCATCGGGCACGACCAGGACACGTTTCAGTTTTTCAAAGCGCGCCAGATTCTGGTTCAGGTCTTCGACGATGCCTTCATACAGCGCTTGTACCTTGGGGTGGGCGACGAGGGTTGAACGCGACGTGAAGTCAACATGGTTAGCCCGCGCCCAATCTTCCAGAACGGGGAAGTGCGGCGCGATCAGCACGGCAGGAAATTTCCGGCGGTCTCCGAGAACCGCCGCGGTGCCAATGAGCGGATTCAGCTTCAGCGAATTTTCGAGCGGTTGCGGGGCGATGAACTTTCCGCCGGAAGTCTTGATTAGATCCTTCTTGCGATCAGTGATCGAAAGGTATCCCTCGTCGTCCAGGTGCCCGATGTCGCCGGTTTTGAACCATCCATCCACAAACGCATTGTGTGTGTCCTCCGGCCGATTCCAGTAGCCCTTGAAGATGGAGGGCCCGCGCACCAGCACCTCGCCATCATCGGCAATCCGGACTTCGACGTTCGCCAGCGGCTTGCCGACGGTTCCCAATTTGTGCGCTCCGGGCGTGTTCACAGCGATCACCGGTGAAGTTTCGGTCAGCCCGTACCCTTCGTGGATCTGAATGCCAATATCGGCATACCACTCGGCCAATTCGCGGCCGAGAGGCGCGCCTCCGGAAATGAACTCCTCCGCCTTGCCACCGAGTCCGGCGCGCACTTTGGAGAAGACCAGGCGGTCAGCGATTTTCCACGAAAATGTCGCCGGCCGGATTCCGGCCAGAGTCTCTGCCCGGTGAGCGCGTCCTACCTCGAGCGCCCAACGATAGACCGCGCTGCGCGGGAAACCGGTAGCCTTGAGGATGACCTGTTGGCGAATCTTTTCGAACACCCGCGGCACACCAATAAAGATGTCGGGCTTCACTTCCTCCAAAACCTGCGCCAGTTGCGCGAGGTCAGAACAGTACGCCAGCACCACGCCGCGCTGGAGCAACGCGAAGTCCACATGCCGCGCCGTCACATGGGAAAGGGGCAGAAACGATACGCTCACCTCTTCCTTTGTCCCGCAGCCGAATCCCGCCATTGCAGACACGATATTTGATGCCATGTTCCCGTGAGTCAGCATCGCTCCCTTCGACGTTCCCGTCGTGCCTGAGGTGTAGATAATGGTTGCCAGGTCGTCGGGTGCGATCGACTGTGCGCGGGCATCGAATCCCGGATCGACGCCGGCGGGCCCGTGCAGCATGAGTCCCTGCATCTCGCGTCGCGTGCGCGGTTTCGACCGCGTCCATCACGATGATCCGCTCCACCGGCGTGTGCCGCTGGATGGTCAGCACTTTTTCCAACTGGTGCTTTGTCGACACCGCAATTACGCGTGCCCCGGAATCGTTGAGGAGGAACGAAGTCTGCTCCGCTGTCTGCGTGGAATAGATTGGAACGGTGACTGCGCCCAGGGCCAGCGCCGCGAAATCAGTGATCGTCCACTCCGGGCGATTTTCGCTGAGGATGGCAACGCGATCGCCTTTGCGGATGCCCCAAGATTCAAGGGCACGAGCCACGCCCACGACCCCGCGGTAAATCTCCGCGGAAGAAATGGGCACCCAGCCCAGGACCTGCCTTTGCAACATGACGCGGTCGCGGCGGTTCTTGCAGATCGCCAACAAAATGTCGTTTAGAGTCTGAAGGCTCATCCGGTCCAACTCGGGTTTCCGCAACCATTGTACGCAGTCAGGGCATCGAGAATGCAGATGCGCCTCGGCAAGGTTGTTCCGGGAAACATTTTGGCGCTTTGACCGCACTCCCAGCCGCAGTGTACGCTTCTACAAATTCCTTCCGGAGGAGTGTCCATGAAACGAAGGGGCGTTTTGGCAGTCTTGGGGGTCTGGCTGCTCACAGCTGCGATGGTTTGTCCGCAAATCCAGGCTCAGGGCAAGCCCGCGCCAGTACCCATGAAACTAAAAGTCGGCGACGTTGCGCCCGACTTCAAACTGCAGTACTTCGATGGCAGCGACGACAAAGAGGTTACGCTAAGCCAGTATCGTGGCAAAAGCAACGTGGTTCTGGCGTTTTACATCTTCGCCTTTACCGGCGGTTGAACCGCGCAAATGAAGGCCTTCCAGCAGAATCTGCAAAAGCTGGAAGCAGCCGACACCCAGGTTCTGGGTGTGAGCATGGACAGCCCCTACGCCAATAAAGCTTTCGCCGACCAGATCGGCGTTACCTTCCCGCTGCTGAGCGACTGGGGAGGAGACGTGACGCGCGAGTACGGCATATACGTGGACAAATACAAAGCTCCGCGCCGTGTCAACTTCCTAGTCGGTAAAGACGGAAAAATTCTTGAAGAGCAGATTGACCGGGATGCTATCGATCCCAAGAAAATTGTAGATGCCTGCGAGCGCAAGAAACTGAGCCGCTGAATGGAGTGAGCGCAGCGCCCGTCCGCTCCAAACGCGCTTCACCCCGCGCTGTGTTATGATTTTTCTGCGGGGTGGAGCAGTCTGGTAGCTCGTTGGGCTCATAACCCAAAGGTCGGTGGTTCAAATCCACCCCCCGCAACCAAATCCTTTCAATCAGTTGCAGCCCTTCGGTACAAGCCCATCCGCTCACTTTGCGCTCACATTGCCAACAACTGCTCAACAACCTGCCCGTGAGCGGCCCGTTTCTGCTCACTCACAGCTTGCGTGTACAGGTTCAGAGTGGTGCCGATGTTCGAGTGCCGTAGCAATTCGCTTTGCACCTTCACATCCGTACCATTCGCCCGTAGCAGCGTGCTGTAGCTGTGCCGGAACGTGTGCCAGCCCACCGTTTTCGTGATGCCCGATCGCTTGACGGCAGGCTTAACAAAATCCGTCAGAGCCGAATCCGGCCAATAGGGTTCCGCCCCGTGTTTGTACGGTGAGGCAAAAACCCAATCGGAGTCTGCCCGGTACGCCGACCGCTCACGAAACGCGCTCACAATTGTGAGCAGATTGTGAGCGAGCGGGATGGATTTCCTACGGGCCAGCGTCTTGGGTCCTCCAACGTGGCAATGCACCACACCGCGTTGCACGCTGAGGGTTGCTGTCTCCCAATCAATGTCTGCCCACTGAAGCCCGGTAAAAACTCGCTCCGACTCAGCCCAAACATCCCGCCAGAATGACCATCATGCGGTAAGGCTCTGTGGTCAATTCTGCCAGTAATGCTCGGAACTCCTCCGGGGTGAGCACATCCGGTTCTGCTCGTCGCGCTCCACCTTGACGAACGCGGGTGATGGGATTTTCCTTGACCAGTTCCCAGCGGGCTGCGCACTCGAAAAGAACATGAAGCACGTTCCGCAAATGCAGTTTGCTTTTGGGTGCGAGTTCTACCACTCCCAGCCATTGCTCAACTGCCATTGTGCGAACCTGTTCCAATGTGTGCCGCCCCCACTTCAACTTGACCCAACCGTTCAGGTACGTCTTATAGCTTGCCCGCGTTGCGTAAGCCAACCGCCCCATCTCCACATCGGATGTGAGGTATCGGTCAACCAAAGTCGCAACGGTAATTGGAACTGCTTTCGGCAATTCCGAGTTGATTTCCAGACGAAGGGCATCGGCCGTACACTGCGCCTCCCGTTCGGTAGGAAACTGCTCCACCGTCCCGAGTAGCCTGCTACGCTGTGCCCCGCTGGCATCTCGCCAACGAAACTCCCACGCATCCGGCCCATTCGCCCGCTTCTTTAGGGTTAAGTTCCCCCGTTGGTATTTTCGTGCCATCACTGAATCCTCTCCGTGAGGCACGGGCGATGCGATTGTGATTGTAGCCCAATCCAATCGTTGAGGGCACTGGCCCGAAAAAACCAACACCGCCCAATTTTGATTGCAGGTACTTCTCCCAGGCGAGCGA
>CAWITH010000026.1:0-15473 GCA_963838935.1 uncultured Acidobacteriaceae bacterium | reverse complement strand
CCAACAGCATTCTGATCGTCGATTTCGCTCACAAACTGGAGACGCAAGGGCTGACTCCGACCGACGCCGTCATCACTGCCTGCCGCGTGCGGTTGCGCCCGATCTTGATGACCTCGCTGGCAACCATCATCGGAATGATTCCCATGGCGATGAAGTTGGGCACGGGCGCTGAGCAGTACGCTCCCATGGCCAGGGCCATCATCGGCGGCCTGACTTCATCGGTTCTATTGACCATTTTTATAGTCCCGGCAGCTTATTTGCTGGTCTACGGCAAGAGTGGCACGCAGCCCGCCACGAACCCAACTTTGGAGACGAGGGAATGATCGGCAGAACTGTTTTGCGGCAAACGAAGAAAGCATTGCCAATCTGCCTCGCTCTCGTGATGCCGATGTGCAGCGTCGCGCAGAGCGAGATCCGTTCGGAAGCATCATCGAGCTTGCCTTCAGCTCCCATGCCGCAGGCAGCAGTCCCGCCTGCCACGGCGAATACTCCACAAAGCAGCGCTCCGCCAAGCAGTCCAGGGACGCCCACACTGCTGTCTCTGAAGGACGCTCAAGCACTGGCCCTGAAGAATAATCCCCAAATCTCGGTAGCGCGCCTGACCGCGTTGGCCTCGCTGCAGGTGACCCGGGAGGTCCGGTCGAATCTGTGGCCGACCGCGACCGTCGATCTCACCGCCGTGGATTCCGACCCGGGTAGCCGAATCACCGCTGGTGCGCTGAACAATCCGACCGTTTATCAGCGCGCCGCTGCCGGTGCCATGGTGAGTCAGCTCATCACTGACTTTGGGCGGACGACCAACTTGATCTCCAGTGCCAATCTGGCGGCGAAAGCGGAAAACCAAAATGCAGTGGCCACCAAGGAGCAAATCCTGTTGGCTGTGGATCAAGCTTTCTACAATGCCTTGCAGACGCAAGCCGTGCTGACCGTGGCTCAACACACCGTGGCCGATCGCCAGACGGTTGCGGACCAGGTTGGAGCTCTCTACAAGAACAAGTTGAAGTCGGAACTCGACTTCAGCTTCGCGAACGTCAACCTGGCCCAGGCAAAACTGCTTCTTCTCGACGCACAGAACAACCAGAATGCTGCCCTGGCATCGCTTTCGGCGGTGCTGGGATTTTCGACCCTGCAGAATTTCCAGCTGGCGGAGGATACAACCGCCATCACCCCTCCGCAAGGCAATGTGGATGATCTGATTGCGACTGCTTTTTCGATGCGGCCGGAAATCCTGGCGCTTCAATTCCAGACTGAGTCGGCGAAAAAGTTCCAGACCGCGGAACGGGACTTGTTCTTCCCGGATATTCGCGCCCTCGGCGCTGTGGGAGACACGCCCGTGCGCAACCCTGTCATTTCGAGCTGGTATGGGGCGGTGGGTGTGAACGTCGAAATCCCGGTATTCAACGGCTTTCTATACTCGGCAAGATCGCACGAGGCGGCGTTCCGGGCACAAGCCGAACAGGAACGGCTGCGGGATCTTCGCGACCGGATCTCGCGCGACGTGCGTACCAGCTGGCTCAACGCCACCACTGCCTACGATCGATTGGCGGTCACGCAGCAACTATTGGAACAAGCCAATCTAGCGCTCGATCTGGCGCAGGCACGATACAAGCTAGGGCTGGGTTCGATTGTCGAATTAAGTCAGGCGCAGCTGCAGCAGACGCAGGCTCAAATCACCAACGCGCAAGCTGGCTACGACTACCGGCTTGCCCTGGCAGTCCTGCAATATCAGACGACTGGGTTCTAAGAGATGCAATTCGTGAAGACGCGGAAGAAGCAGCCATCCTCATTTACGACGCGCCACGGAGTGCTGCTCCTCCTTGTACTCGGCACCTTTTTTACTGTTGTGTTTCTTCTGGTCTATTACGTTCAGGCAAAGTTAGGCTGGTCGCTGCCGTAGTGGCATTCGCCACTAGCTGAAACAACTACTCCATCTCAAACGCCAGCCACAGAAAGCCCCCTCCGCGCTCCACCTGGAGTACGACAGGATCGTGCGGCTTAATCTGCTTCAGAGCCGCACGGAGCGAACTCAAGGAGTCGATCTCGGTCTGGTTTACGCTGTGGATCACGTCTCCCGTCTCCAGCCCGGTTGTCGAACTCATGAAATTCGCTACTCGTCCCACAACGACCACGCCGGACGGGTTGCGCAAAGTGCCCAACACGGAACGCAACTCATCGTTCAAATCGAGCGCTAGTATCCCCAGCCGGGCGACCACGTTCTCACGCGTATTGGCTAGATCCGGCAGCGCATCCAGCGGGTGTTTCATCTCCAGCGCGGCGATGTAAAGTGTTTTTCGTTCTGTCCCACGGAGAACCTCCAGCTTGAGCGATTCATCTAGTGGATGAAGGTAGAGAGCGGCGGTGAACGCGGGCAACGTGCCGATGAGGCGGTCATCAGCTTTTACCACAATATCGCCGATCTTCAGGCCACCAGCCTCAGCCGGACCTCCCGGGATCACGTCGTCGATCACAACGCCCCAATTCTGCGCCAGCCCCAAACCTTTAGCCAGACTGTCGGTGATGGTTTGAGCACCCGCCTTGACCTCGATGCGATGCACGTGCCCATACTTGCGCAGGCTCTCGTAGACGAATTGCACGATGCGCGCCGGGATGGCAAAGCCCAGCCCCTCGCTCCCACCCGCTTCGGAGAGAATGAAGGTGTTGATTCCTATAACGTAACCCTCGGAATCGACCAATGGGCCGCCGCTGTTGCCGGGGTTGATGGGAGCGTCGGTTTGGATATAAACCATGGGACGGCTCGGATCTGCCTGTCTCGCAACCGAACTCACGACACCCATCGTCACCGAGTTTTCCAGTCCTTCAGGACTGCCGAGGGCAAACACTAACTCTCCTTGATGGACTCGCCGGTGGCTGCCCAGCGAGAGTGTGGGTAGGCCTGTCTGATCAATCTTGAGCAAAGCAAGATCAGTCTCCTTGTGCAGACCGACGAGCCGTGCCTCAACCACTCGCTGTTTGCCCGCCGGCGCCAATCTGTCGGGAAACTCCACCGAAGGCATGGGGAGAGCAACGTGGATGCGCTGCGCCCCTTCCACCACATGGGCGTTGGTCATGATGTAGCCGTCCGCGTCCACGATCACTCCGGAACCGATCGCCTGCTCGCGGGTTATGAGCGCCGTTTGACCACGATTGTTCTCTTCCAGAGCCCCATAACCGGTGACCAGAATCTGAACCACGGCAGGGGAAATCCTGGCTGTGAGTTGTTCGATCGCAGAATTAAGTTGCTGCAGCACCGCTGGCGGTTCTACCGGCCGGGTTCCCGTCGCCTGTGCTTTATCCAGGTTGGGTTTCGCCGTCTCACCACTGGCAACAGCCACGGTTGGCGGAGCGATTTGTTGGCCGTTGGCCGGCACCGCAAACCATACGCAGCAAAGCGACGCAATAAGAGCAAATAGCGAAATGCGCAATCGATCTTTCGAACGGCAAGCTGGGAAGAGCATAACGATACCCTCCTTGAACACGCCCCTTTCGGGGAACTACCCAGATCATGATTATGCCGCAACCTATAATAGTGAGCTTCCATTTAGATTCGAAATGCCGGAACCAGGTTGAAGTGTTTGGTCGTTCACGGGAAGCTTCTTGAGTTGAACCGGTAATGACTTGTGGACCGCAGAAAAATTCCTTTTACCGGCTAACCAAAAGGCCAGTAGAATCATCTCTAGCTGTAGTGGGGTGCGCACATGTCGCTTGTCCGGCCTTTCCGGAGAAGCATCTGCGGATTGGTTTCCTACCGTGCCGCAGTCATGTGTGTGGCCGCTCTGAGCGTCTTGTTGGCGCGCAGCGTGCCGCCAAGTCTCCCCCACTTTTACCCCGGCTCCAGCGTCCACTCTCTCGCCGAACACGACTATAGACAATGTTTTGATCACGAGGCTTCCCAGTGGGGGACTTCTCCCAGCGCTACGCTGCCCACTCCGCCACCGGTTGTTTCTCCTCACCTGATCGCAACTGCTTCGCCGGCTCTCGGCATCGTAAGAGATGGTTGGCATTTCAACCGTCCCCCTCCGATCAGCTAAGCCTGCTGCTTCTCTCTTAAGCACCACATACGGTTTGCACGTCCGCCCGCTGCAGTGAGCGTCATCGCAGCCACGACAGACAGCAAGCCGCGACATTCCCTGTAGAAATCAAAATTTCGGAGGAAATACGCCATGACCGGAGGAGACAGCAACAACTGGAGAGCGTTGTGCAACGCCGCCCTCAAAGCAAGAGATCCCGATGAATTGCTCGCGATCGTTCAGGAGCTCAAGAAGGTTTTGAAATGTGAAGAGAAAGTCCGTCGTGATTTCAAGGAGTCTACTAGACCTAACAAGTCTCGCGAGGAGATCCGATGTTGAGGACTCAATCTAGCGCACAAACACTCACGCCCCCTTCCACCAGTCCATGGGCATTGCCAGGTCGTGGATGGTCGCGGATGGAACCGAACTCGAAGCGATTTGTCCTGGGAGTCGCGCTCGCCGTCGGTTTCGTGTCCTTTCTCGCCACCGAGCTTCTGCACTATTGGCTGGTACCCGATCTTGGACGCCATCAGGAAAGACTCCTGGCGGAGGGCTTGTCGGCTTTGGTGGTGAGCGCCCTGGTCGCAAAATTGGCCAGCGTTACCCGCCAGCGCCATCGGCTAACCGTCGCCAGGATGCAGGTGATTGCTGAGATGAATCATCACATCCGGAACGCTTTAGCCCCTATTTCCCTTTCGGTGGACGCGATTGAAAATCAGCAACTGATTCGTGCGATCTCCGCAGGAGTTGACCGCATTGACTGGGCTCTTCGAGAAATACTGCCCCGCGAAATTCCGCTGCCTGAAGAGCAGCGGAACGAACTCGGGTATTTTCAAAAACGAAGGAGCGGATAGCCATGAGCGACATCAGAGTTCTGTGTGTTGAAAATCATCCTCAATACTTGGGCGCGCTCAAAGGTATGCTGGAAATGGCGGGCTATCAGGTCATGCCCGCGACCACTGGCGGCCAAGCCTTGCTCTTGTTGACGACTCTGCCGGTAGACGGCGTACTCCTGGAATACGACCTGCCAGACGCGACTGGTGTTGCGGTGCGGGCGGAGATGAAACGGATCAAGCCGGACGTCCCCGTGCTGTTATTCACCGGCGTAGGGGCACAGACACCGTTTCTGCTTCGTTTTTTTGATTCGTATCTTCGCCACCCGGAACGGCCACACCAGGTTTTCGAGGATCTGGACGCTTAGGTCGCGAAGCTGGAGGAGTCATGAAGACCATGAAGAAATCAGAGGTTCAGCCGTATCAATGGAGGGTTCGACCCAACAAAGCATTCCTGGTTGGTTTAATAGCCGGTTTGCTGGCGCTGGCTGCGGAATCGTTTGCACAGAATGCGATCCCTGCTGGGACCATATTGCCCCTGCAATTGAACTCTTCGCTGAACTCGAAGAAGACCAGGCCCGGACAGGTGGTAACCGCCCGCGTCATGCAGGATGTCCCACTACCGTCAGGCACGAAGATACGCGCTGGCTCCAGAGCCAGTCGGCCGCGTACTCGACGTAGTCGAGGCAAGTCACGGCAGCGGAGCGAAACTTTCTCTGCTGTTCGACACACTCGAAGTATCGAAGCGAAAACGATACCCATGACCACGAACCTGCGGGCGTTAGCATCCATGATGGAGGTAGAGGACGCACAGATTCCGAAGACCGGTCCCGACCGCGGAACTCCAGCGAGTTGGTGGACTACGGTGCAAATCGGAGGTGATGTTGACTACCGGGGTGGTGGACCGGTGGCCAACGGATTGAATGTGGTGGGAGAGCCAACCGGCAACGGAGTGTTGGTTCGCGTTACCCCCAAGCCGGGGACAAAATGCCGTGGCGCGATCAGCGGCAATAACCGGCCTCAAGCATTGTGGCTCTTCTCTGCCGACGCATGTGGAATCTACGGCTTCTCCGATTTGACGATTGTGCACGCGGGCCGGAACCGTCCGATGGGGCAAATCACGCTGGCCTCGGAAAGAAACAATTTTGATATACGGAGCGGCAGTGGGCTTCTTCTGCGCGTGCAATGAGCCCGCCCCACTGGCCCTTTGGCCATACCGAGCAGCAGGCAGCAGATTTGACGTCATGGAATCAACGTTGGCTGGCGTGGCATCGGAGTGCGGCAATTTATCGGGGGCAATACGTCGCGCCGATCCCGGAAATCTACTGTCCAGTAACTGCGCTCCGCACTTTCGCATCCTGGCCTGCCGAGCTCGCGTCGGACACGTAATTCTGCGTCACCCGCACCAGCAGGTACGGCAGAAAAATTCCCGACACCGTGGCTAGGTGGGTGTAGACGAGCAGTTCCTCGGAACTGATTCCATCCCGAACCCGGCTGGCGGCCCGGAGAAAGAGGTGAGAAAGTGGCGCTTGCGCGTCGGCGGCGGATACGAGCAGCCGGAAATCCAATACCACCGCAATGGTCAGGAAAGCGATGTAGACGGGCGTGATCAGGCCCAGTCTTTGACCCCGTCGCCTCGAGATCAGCACCAGAAGAACTTCATTGATGACCACCAGCAGCACGGCGAACGCAGTAAAGAAATGCTCCCATGCGAAAATACGCTCCAGCAGCGCTGGGAAAGCGCGCGGACAAACCATGAGGGCGAGCGCATACAGCAGTGAGACCGCTCCGGCCAGCACCGCTGAATCGCTCAATCTGACCTTCACGGCATTCAAACGGGGTGACTTCATTGTGCCATTCATCGCTGCCACACCTCCGCGGTATGCTCCAGCAGAACTTCGGTCGTGAAGGCGACGCTAAGCACGAGGAACAGGAGCTTGCCCGAGTCCACCCAAGTCCGACGGTCTGGGTTCGCCAGTCCCTGCGAAGCCCTGGAATAGTCCTCGAGCCACGCTGAGGCCGCCATCAGGCCGCAGGAAATAAGGATCACGGAGTTAGTCAGGATAAGTTGATTCGGCAAGCCGGACTTGCGCAGATCGAGCACGGCCGAGATAGCCAGCAAGAGTCCGAACAGTCCGAGTTCGCCTCGACGGTACAGCTTCCGAGGGCTAGTGTCGAGCCCACTCCGGCCCTTTCGCGTCCAGCGTAGCATCCACGGCACGAGCACGCCGAAGGCTGCATACAACCCCAACCACCAAAGAGATTCGATCGGAAACCATACTCGCATAGATAGTCCCATTCGTACCCGATCAATTATGGGCGAGCGTGGTTTCCAGGCTCAATATAATTGCTGCATATTCAATGACTTAGGTAACTATCTTCCCGGCCCAATAGTCACCCTGGCCGGGCAGACTGGCAGACTGGCAGGCCACACGGCCGCGGCATGATGGACCACTGAAATCTCTAACAGCGATTCCTTCCCCGATACGCCGAGTTACCGCAGTCATGATCCCATGCACGCTACATCCCTAACCAAATATTGTTGATCGGTGACCTTAGTAACCGCTCAGGCACCGCTCCCGAATGGACAGAAGGACACGCTCTGACTGGTACCGTGGTGCTTTGACGCTACCCCGCCATATCCCTAGGATGAGCAGGGGTAGTTGTTTCGCCAGCAGGGGTGCGGGATGGTCCTCACAGAAACAGGTTCGATAACGGTGACGTGTTCGACATCGTCGCCTTCGTCCCTGAGCGCGACTTATATGACGTCGAGAAAGAATCGCGGGTTCTCGCTGCTGGAAATGATGATCGTCATCGCGATCGGCCTCACCATGGCGGCCGTCACTTTCATCGCTCTCATGCCTTTGCTCAAACAGAGCCATGTGGACGCCGCCTACGACACCACGCTGTCGGCTATCCGCAGCTACAGAAACCAGTCCATCACTCAGAGCAAGCGCTACATTCTCACTTTCACTGCTCCCGGTACCATCACCGTGCAGTACTGGGGAACGGGCGTGCCCGTGTCGCCGCCTCCAGTAACGGTGGCTACTTTCGCCCTGCCCAACGATATTCAGTTTGCGGTTCAACCGGGATTTCCTGCGGCTGCTCCCGATAGCTTCGGGGCCGGCACGGTCGCGATTGATTTCGACCAGGGCGTCTTGGGCAACCAGAACTACATCATGTTCATGCCCGATGGTTCCTCGCAGGATACGCTGGGAAATTTCAACAGCGGCGTCCTCTACCTCACCCGCCCCGGCGATTTGTATAGCTCGCGCGCGATTACGGTATTCGGCACCACCGGAAGAGTCCGAGGTTGGCGGCTCTACAACCAGTCTGGAGTCAACACATGGGTGCAACAGTGACGCAACCCCGGTCTCGCTCCTCGGCACAGCGCGGCTTCACGCTGGTTGAAACCACGATCGCAATCGTGATCCTGATGGTCGGCGTCCTCACCATCGTCGCTGTCTTCGCCACCGCCATCGCCTCCACCCAGAATGCGCAAGAAAATCTTATCGCGCGACAGAAAGCCGAAGAGACCCTGGAAAGTATCTTCACCGCCCGCAACACGCAGCAAATCAACTTCTCGCAAATCGCCAATATCTCCAGCGGCGGAATCTTTACCGACGGAGCAGTTCAACTCTTTGCTGCCGGACCCGACGGACTGGTGAACACCGCGGATGACATTCCCTTCCCTGCGAATGGAGTCTGCCCCGCCGGACCAGAATGTATCCCTCTTCCCGGTCCGGACGGAATCTTGGGAACGGCCGACGACGTGCCCATGAGCCTGGCCAATTTCACTCGCCAGATTCAGATCAATCCGGTGCTGGAAGCCGACGGGGTCACCGTTGATCCCAATCTGAAGCAGATCACGGTGACCGTCGCTTACACCACCGGCGGATCCCCGGCTCCGCGCAGTTATAGCGTCAACGCTTTGATTTCGTCCTTCCGCTAGCGCTTGGGACAGGAACTATTGGGACAGGAACTATGAAGATGCAAAAACGAAACCCGGGAGACGGCTTCTCGCTCGTCGAACTGCTCGTTTCCATCGCTGTGGGCCTGATCGTCTTCGCGGCCTTGTCCAGCTTGTTCCAGAGCGCCCTGGTGTCCACCATGCTGGTCACGCAACGCGCCGAAACCCAGCAAAACATGCGGGCCGCCATCGATCTGATGGTGAAAGATATCAGCATGGCTGGCGCCGGCCTTCCTTCGGGAGGAATCCAGTTGCCGAACGGCGGCGGGGCGACCTTATCCGAGTTCGGCTGCGACCAGGGTGGAACCTGCCACGTCCCAGCTTTCACCTATCCCAACAACAACTATATGTATGGCGTCATCCCCGGTTTCAGCAACGGCGTTGAAGCCAATGCGGTCATCGCTGCCGCGCCCCCGCCTATCGTCAACGACAGTATCACGGTCATTTATGCCGACTACAACTTTCCCTTGTGGGAGTACGACGTAACCTTCCCCGTTCCCGGCGACGGCACAAACATCGCTCTGGCCCCCGATGCGGCCTATAATCCCGCTCCGCCACTCATTACCGCGTCCGGCGGAATTCAGGTTGGCGACCTCATTATGCTCAGCAACGGCCTGGGTACGGCAGTGGGCGAAGTCACGGGCCTGGGGCCGACAGGCATCGCCTTTGCGGATCAGGATCCGCTCAACATAAATCAGAGCGGCGCGGCCCTCAACAACATCGCCGCCATCTCCACCGGAGCCAACACCATTGCCTACCGCCTGTTCGCGGTGACCTATTACCTGACCGTGCCACCTGCCGGGCAGACTCCCCGCCTGATGCGCCAGGTCAATGGCCTCTCCCCGGTGCCAGTCGCAGATGACATCATCAACTTGCAATTCGCGTATGACATTTATAATTCCACCAATTCCGTCCTCGACCCGAATCAGCCCAACCCTCTCAACGCCGGGGAATCCCCCAACCTGATTCAAAAGATCAACCTCGTAGTCATGGGGCAAAGCATCATCAACCACGGGAACAAGTCCCAGAACATGTATCTGGCCACTTCCGTGAGCGCCCGTAATATGGCTTTTCGCAATCGCTATCAGTAACGCTTTTTGAGCAGGAGTCCAACCATGAGACAAGGCAAATATAGTTCGCAGGGTTTCACGCTGATCGCGGCGCTCCTCATCCTGGTGCTGCTGTCGGGCGTGGCGGCTGGCCTTCTCCTCCTCGTCACCAACGAATCCCACATGGGCGGCAATGACCTGGAGGCCAATAAGGCCTACTATGGCGCGGAGTCAGGCATGGAGAAACTCACGGCTGATCTCTCCTCGCTGTACACCCAGTCCATGAACCCCACGAACGCCCAGATTCAAAACCTGATTAACTTTCCTCCCACTGCGGCCATGGTCGGGGGCATGAACTACACCGAGACTATCTCCTACCCCTTGGACGGCAATGGGAATCCCGCCACCAACTGGAACACCGTCAGTTCGGGCGCAAACCAGGGTCTCGTCGCTGAGATTATTCCGATGAACCTGCAGGTCCTTGCCACCCGTCCCTCCAGTGCGTCCGTGAACATGACCCGCAAGGTAGAAGTTGCCCTGATTCCGGTCTTTCAGTTTGGCGTGTTCTGTGGCTTCGACTGCAGCTACTTCCCCGGACCGGACTTCGGCTTTGGCGGCCGCGTCCACACCAACGGCAATCTGTTTCTGGCCGCTGGCGGCAATCTGGTTTTTAACGACAAGATCGCCGCCTTCCAGCAGATCATCACCGATGAGCTGGAAAACGGCTTTACAACTACCACCGGCACCTACGGTGGGACCATTTGGGTTCCCAAAGCCAGCGGCGGCTGCGCCCTGGTATTTCCGCCAACCGGACCGAACTGCTTGGCTCTTCCCCCTGCCGGCACCGTGCCTGGCGATGCCAGTTGGAGTGGTGGCTATCCCACCATCGCAGGTTGGGCCAATCCTAACTTCCCCAGCCTTTCTTCCGGAACATTTAACGGCTTCCTGGTGAATTCGCTGACCGGCGCGACCAACATGCAGTTGCCGTTTGTGCAGAACAGCTGCACCAGCAACCCTCCGCCTTGCACCGATCCGATTTCCATTGTTCGCAAGCCACAGCCAGGAGAGTCGCCCGCCAGTGCGCTCGGAAGTGCGCGCTTGTATAACAAAGCGCAGATCCGTGTTTTGCTGGCCGACACCGAGCTTGATCTCCACCCCGAACGGCCAGGTCTCGCCGACGCCGACGATGTGCAATTCGTTCCGAATGCGAGTTACCCGACCGTGAACGGCGCCGAGTTCTATGGCATGGCCGCAGTGGCTGCGAACAATTGGATTGCGCCCATCGGTCATCCGGCCTGGACTTCCTATCCTCTACTGGGAGAGCTCACTACACCCCCCATTCCGTTCAATGGCCAGGGCGCCTGGATGCGCATTGAATACGTCGACAATGCGGGAAACTGGCATGGCATTACACGCGATTGGCTGAGTTGGGGCTTCAGCCGCCAGTACAATGTAGTGCCGGCCGCTCCCGGTGCGGATCCTAACGACCCGAATGCGATCATCATCCTGCAGCAGCTGAACCCCGGCGCTGCCTCTACAATCGGTAATCCAAACGCTTTCTACCCCATCAACTTTTACGACACGCGCGAAGGCGAGATGCGCGATCGCGCCAACGGGTGCGCGGTCAACGGCATCATGAATGCCGTCGAAATTAACGTGGGCAACCTGGCCTTGTGGCTGGCGTCTAAAGCCCCCTACACCAACGCAAATGACGCTGGCAACCTGGTCAACTTCACCAGCCAGAACGGCTACATCCTGTACTTCTCCGATCATCGCGGCATGCTTCCCGACCCCAATCCCTCTAACGGTGGACAAACTCTGGCGAACGTGATCAGCGGCGAATCAGGACTGGAGGACGTGGTCAACGGGACCCAGCCCCTGACTTCGACTACTCCCGACGGCGTCCTGGAGCCCGTCACTTATTACAACTACTCACCCGAAGACGTGGATCAAAACGGAGTGCTGGACAATTGGGGCGGTGCCAACATTGGCTACGGCTTCGGCGTTAACACCAATACCGCCCCGCCCAATCCCTACCTCGTCACCGCATGTTCTACCATCGGCGCGGCCAACGCCGTCTCCGGTGCACGCCATGTTCTGAGGCTGGTGGCGGGCGGCATGAACGCGGGCACCAGCTACCTGCCGGTTCGCCCCGACAACAATCAGGGCGGATTCACCGTGGCCTCGGAAAATCCGGTCTACGTCGCCGGCAATTACAACAGCGGTCCGGGGGACCCCCTCTGGACCGGCGGCAGTAACAACACTCTGCACGCCGCGGCTGCCATTCTCGGCGACACCGTCACCTTGCTCTCCAACAATTGGACTGACGGCGTCAGCATGCTTCATCCCGACAACATGGCCTTCCGCCCTGCCGTTACGACCTACTACCGCATGGCCGTTGCTGCAGGCAAGAATGTTCCTTTCCCGCAACCCGGCTGGGCAGGCGTGGGCAATGACTTTGGCACCGACGGAGGAATGCACAACTTCTTGCGCTATCTCGAGAACTGGGGCGGCCAGCATCTCTATTACAACGGATCGCTGGTGAGCATGTACTACTCCGAGTACAACACCGGCGTCTTTAAGTGTTGCACTGCGGTGTACAGTCCGCCCACCCGACACTACTCGTTTGACACGCTCTTCCTGAATCCGGCGAATCTGCCTCCGGGCACGCCCATGTTCCAGGACGTCGTCAACCTGAGCTACCACCAGAATTTCACTCCGCAGTAAGACCGACGAGCTTGATCCACCGGCCCGGTTCCGCTTCCTCGGAACCGGGCCATTCCGTTTTGCGCGGGACTCGTCACAAGAAGGAATGAGCTGGGTACTACGTCGAAAGTCATGTCGGCAACTCCGGACGGGGCCACGCTGCATGGCAGTGCCTTTCGTAATTTGGACTACCGCCGCTCTCGCTTTATCCTCACACTTGCAGTTCCGCCCCCGCGAGCACTTCTCTGGAGGACCATTGTCTCGGCGAGTCCAACCTCAGCCAGCCGCCGCTTCCCGGCGCCCCGACCCGAATCACCAGCACTGGAGCATGCTCCTGTTCGAAAGCCTCTCGGCCGGAGTCATGGCCATCTTCGCTGGCTTCGTTCTAGTCACGATCGTCGTCGGCTTTTATGTCATCATCATCTGGCCCCTCACTTTCTGGGATCTGGCCAATCTCGGCTTGGAGAAGTACTACTCCTGGATCAATCCCATTTTGTGGTCGCTCTTCGCCAGCGGTTCCCTCGCCGGATACTGGTGTTTCGGGGGCGCCGCCTTCAAATCCAGGCAAAAGGCCAGCGTCCCAAGTACCGCTAAATCAAGGAGATAATCGCAGGCCGTGGAGTTGAATGGGCTGGTTGCATGAGCCAGAGTGCTGCGTCTGGAGTAACTTGACCCTTGGTGCGATGGGACGATAGATTGCCCTTTGGGCGTGTTTCCACGCGCCGGACCAGGACAAAATCATGCCAGACTGGACTTCGCTCAAATGGCTGGGGTGGATTAGCTTATACGTGATCCCCGTGGTGTTCTTACCGTGGGCGATCTCGCGGGCGTGGGCTCATCAGCACGGCAGCGATCTTCGTCCCCGTCCCAAACTGCTATTCCAGCGTGGCGAATTAGGGCTTCTGGGTCTGGTCCTGGCGAGTTCTGTGATCTGGAATCTTCTGCAGTCTCAATTCATGCCCCACACCATAGCGCTGGGCTCTGTCTTAATGGCCTTAGGTGGAATCATGGCGGCAAGCGTGTGGGTCGAGACCTATTGCCGGGAGTCCGGCATGAAATCCTGGCATCCCAAACGGGCATGGCGAGATTCCAGGAACTTGGCCCTTCTGGTATTCAGCATGGCGGCGGTGATGGAAATCTTATTGGACCGTTTTGCTAAGGTGGCCAGCCGATGAGCGCTCCTGCTGTAGCTCGGGCAACGGTGCATGAGCGCATTGTAGTGGTGCGCCTGGCTGATGCCGCCGAAGCCATAGCATTTCTCTCTCTGGTGTTTGGCTTGCTCCTCGTACTATTACCGGTGTCGTTCCCCAAAATGATCGTGAACAGTTGGGAGCGAGGCCAGCTGATGCCGGTCATGATGGGGTTGGCGTTACTGCTCGACACATGTCTGTATGTGCGCATCGCGATTATGCGCTCGGCCAAGCCCGGGCTGGTGGCGGCCGCGTGCCTCGGTTCGCTGCCCCTTCTGGTAGTGGGCGGACTCAGCCTTCTTCTCCAAAGTGCGGTGAGTCACACGCTGGCGCTGGACATGTCGAACCTGCAGCTTCGTGTCGGCGAAGAGATTCTGGCCCACACTTACTTGGGATTGATTTCTGCCGTCTTTCTGCCGTTCCTCGTCATCCGGCTTCTGCAACAATTCAAAGCCACCAATTCCTAAACCCTCGTTGCCTCATTTCAGCCCCACGGCAGCGAACGCATCCTGCGCTTCCGGGTTCATCATGATCGTGTTCCAGACAAAATTGGTGCGCTGTTTTTCTGCCATCAACATGGTGATGTCCGCGTTGATTCCGATGACATGACAGCTCCCTTTTCCGTCGAGCTCAGGCAAGGTCGTAGCGATCAAGGTTCATCACCTTGCTCCACGCCGCCACGAAGTCCTTCACAAACGCCTTCTTCGAGTCGTCACATCCGTAGACTTCCGCAATTGCCCGCAGCTGCGAGTTCGAACCGAACACCAGATCGACCCGCGTGCCGGTCCACTTTATTTTGCCCGTCGCCCGATCGCGCCCTTCAAACACGCCTTCGGATGTCGAGGAGGGCTCCCACTTCGTATTCATGTCGAGCAGGTTGACGAAGAAATCATTGGTCAGCGTCTCGGGCCGGTTGGTGAAGACGCCGTGTTTGGAATGCCCGAAGTTCGCATTCAATGCGCGCATGCCGCCAACTAGTACTGTCATCTCGGGGGCAGTCAACGTCAGCAACTGCGCCCGATCCACCAGCAACTCCTCCGCCGACATTTGGTGTCCGTTCCGGAGGTAGTTGCGGAACCCGTCCGCGGCCGGCTCCAGTACGGCGAATGAGTGCACGTCGGTCTGTTTCTGCGAAGCATCCGTGCGCCCCGGCGAGAAGGGAATCGTCACTTTGTGCCCCGCTTTTTTCGCAGCTTCCTCGACCGCTGCGCAACCGCCCAGAACGATCAAGTCTGCGAGCGAGACCTTCTTCCCTTTGCCATTTGACTTCGAGCTGTTGAACTCCTTTTGGATAGCCTCCAGCTTCTTGAGAACCTTCGCCAGTTCGGCCGGCTGGTTCAGTTCCCAATCCTTTTGTGGCGCGAGGCGAATGCGCGCTCCGTTTGCCCCACCGCGCTTGTCGGAGCCGCGGAAGGACGCCGCCGATGCCCAGGCAGTCGTCACCAACTGGGAGATCGACAGTCCGGATTTGAGGATCTTCCCCTTCAGAGCGGCAATATCCTTCTCCCCGATCAGCTTATGATCCACGGCGGGAACAGGGTCTTGCCACAGCTGGGGCTCCTTCGGAACGAGCGGGCCAAGGTAGCGCGAGATCGGCCCCATGTCGCGGTGCGTCAGCTTGAACCACGCCCGCGCAAACGCGTCTGCGAACTGATCCGGATGCTCGTAGAAGCGCCGTGAAATTTTTTCGTAAGCAGGGTCGAGCCGCAAAGAAAGAT
>CAWITH010000025.1:0-20814 GCA_963838935.1 uncultured Acidobacteriaceae bacterium | reverse complement strand
CAGGGCGCGCGCAAATTAAAGATGATCGCCGAAAACATTTCAGTATATACCGGAAGGGCGGCTGAAAGCCCGAGAACACCTTCGCAGCGTGGAGTGTAATTGGTGAAATAGCGATATTACGACAAACAACCGAAGTCGCTCTCGATATTCCCGTGAATTGCTACTGACTCAAATCGCTTGCAGCGGCGGAAAATACGTTGTTGGCGTTGCCTCCGATCAAACGAATGGCGCCGATGACCACTATCAGAATCACGGCCAACATCACTGCGTACTCAGCAATGTCTTGGCCTTCCTCCTGCGACCAGAGCTTGAGGAGAAAATGAGCCATATTGACACCCCCAGTGAAGGGCTCCATTGTATATCTCTCAGGTTGTTTAGTGGACGGTCATTTCGACCTCATCCGTCGCCCCGCGGTGAGCATCTCGCATAGCGGAGCTGGTCGTGTACCGCTCGCGCAGGCATTCCCCTTTCTTGCGATGGATGCCGAAAGCGCCAAACAGTTGGGGACGCGAATGCGAGGTGGTCGGTCGGCAAAGTTGCTCGCGCTAGACAAGGAACTGGGTACCGCAGCGGAGCGATCCGAGTGAAAATTGCTTCACATTGACACGCAGAGGGATCAATTGAACAACGGCAGCCGTTTGTCGAGACCAAAAAAGAAATCCCGGATAAACAACAGATTGACGTTCGCGTTGATTTGGGGGACGGTTTACGTCTGCGTTCTCAACGCTCCCATGCTGGATATCCATTCGCCAAGCGACCTGGGGAATGCGCTCATGTCATGGATGCTGACGTGCCTGTCATTCCTGATTGCCTGCTACAGCGCTGTGTGTTTTGTTGCCCTGGTTCCTCTCGCTTTTCTCGTGGGCGCCCTGGCGGAATATTCGGAACGCGTTCTCAGCGTCCGTCTTTCCGAGCCTATCATCGCGTCCCTGTTTGAAATGGATATGGCGGCCATGGGACAGGGCATCATTGCATGGCGAGCTTTGCCGTGGGTAGCCGCGGGATTATGCCTGACCGCCTTATGCCTGTATCATCGCACCCGCTTTGAGGTTTTCCTACCCCTCAAGACACGATTGTTGACCGTTACAGGCTATTTAAGTCTCGTCTTCTTCCTCGTCTTCTTGCTGCCTCTGGGATTAATAGTCCAATTCCGCCATCCGTATGACATTTTTGCCGAAGCGGGAGACTATTGGAACAGCAGGATGCAGGTTAGATTCGCGCATGCCAGAAAATTCGATATTGCGTCCCTTCCCTCAACCTATGAGAACCCGGTTTCCGCGCAGCCGTTGCAGGTGATTCTCATCATCGGGGAAGCCGCGCGGGCGGACCATTTCTCCATTAATGGCTATGTCAGGGAGACCACGCCACTGCTGCAAAAAGAAAACCATCTTATTTCCTTCTATAACGTTTCGTCCTGCGGCACCACTTCTCACATCTCTGTGCCCTGCCTCATGACGCGCGCGACAAGAGAGAATATGGCGCCGGCCACATCGGAAACGAGCTTCATATCCTTGTTCAGGGAAAAAGGATTCTACACGTTGTGGGTTTCTGAGCAGGGCAAGTATGGATTGGGAGCGCAGCGCACGCAGATATCAAGCATATCGGGCGAATCCGAAGTGGAGGTATTCAACGATAAGAATTTTTCACTCGCCGCCAGCAGACGAAATCTGAATTCTCACGATTCGTCTCTTTACGTGAATGAGTTGGAAGCCTATTTTCAATCACAGACGCGGTCTTCAAGCCGGAAGATGCTGGCGGTGTTCCATATGGCCGGAAGTCATTTTCCTTACCATTGGCGATATACCCTTCCTTTCAGGAAATATGCGCCGACATGCGCCGACGTTCTGCCGCAGCAATGTCCACGCGAAGCGCTTATCAACTCCTACGACAATTCCATACTCTATACGGATTTCTTCATTGCCGGTGTCATTGACACGTTAAGAGACAAGAACGCCATACTCTTCTATCTATCCGATCATGGCGAGTATCTGGGAGAGCATGGCAGGTTTTTGCACGGGCAGGAAACCGGCGATGCTGAGCTGCGCCACGTGCCGATGTTGGTTTGGACTTCCGATACGTTCAATCGCCTGTACCCTGGCAAGGTGCTCCATATGCGGGAGAAACAGGCGCTGAGTTTAAGGCAGGAATTCCTCTTCCACAGCATACTCGATTGTTCCGACATAGAGTCGCCGGTGATAAATCAGAAGTCGAGCGTGTGCGCCCAGTGGGGTGAATAGCTGGGGTTGTGTGCATCACGCAATAGCTTCCGGCGGCTGCCCCACGTCTCGCGCTTTCGAGTCGTGGGTGGCAAGAACCCGAAACGCAATTGACAGCAACCGATATCTCACAAACAATAGGCACGACAGTCCACATTCAACTGGAGAGCCACTTATGTCTGAAGGTGAACAACCGCACGTATACCACCCCGAGCCGCAGAGCAATGTCGGCAAATGGATTCTTCTCATTGTGGCCATTGCCTACGTCGGCGCCTCGGCGTTTTTCATCTACGACCAACACAGCAAGCTCGACAAGCTCACGCAAGACCAGACCGCCAGCCAAAAGCAGATTGGCGATCTGACCAAGCGCATGCAATCCGCCGAAGCCGATTCTGAGACTCTGGCCCAGAATTTGGGTATGACCAAGAAGGAATTGGCGACGCGTGCCACGGAGTTACAGCATGAGCAACAAGCCGCAGCGGCGCGCCTTGCAGCCCAGGCAGCACAAGAGAAGAAAGACGTGGGCGCCGTTGCCGGAGAAGTAGGGAGTGTCAAGACCGACGTCGGCGGCGTTAAGACCGACGTGGCCGCCACCAAGGCGTCGCTCGAGGCAACCATCGCCAAACTGCAGAACACCATCGGCGACCTCGGCGTGCAAAGCGGATTGATCGCCAATACGCGTGCCGATCTCGATGCTCTTAAGCACAAAGGCGACCGCCAGTACTATGAATTCACCTTATTGAAGGGAGCCAATCCGCAGGCCTTCTCGACCGTGGCCTTGCAGCTCAAGAAGACGGATCCCAAGAAAGGCAAGTACACGCTGAACGTCACCGCCGACGACAAGACCATTGAGAAAAAGGACAGGAACCAGAGCGAGCCGGTCCAGTTCTATACCGGACGCGATCACATGCTGTATGAACTGGTGGTCTGGACGGTGGACAAGAACAAGATCACCGGCTATCTGAGCACGCCGAAAAATGCTCCGATACCGGTCACCCCGACGCCGCAGTAGTTGATGAGGTGAGAGGTCAGAGGTCGGATTGCAGAGGTGAAATCAGGTGCTAACCTCTGCAATCTGACCTCTGACCTCTGACCTTGAACTTCTGATCTCCCATGCTGCCCGCGAATGCGCACACGCTCCTTGAGATCGCACTCCGCACCGGAGTCATCTACTGCCTCGTGCTGATCGGAATTCGCATCAGCGGCAAGAGGGAAGTCGGCCAAATGACTCCGTTCGATCTCACGCTCCTTCTGCTGCTTTCGAACTCCGTGCAAAATGCGATGACCGGCCCTGACACTTCTCTGGCCGGAGGCGCGATCGCCGCCACCACGCTGCTCATCATGAACTATCTGGTCGCCGAGCTTTCCGGCGGGAATCGCCGCTTCCGGAAATATATTCAGGGACAGCCCAGTCTGCTGGTGCACGACGGCGAGGTCATCGAGTCGCACATGGCCAAAGAGCACGTCAGCATGGACGAACTTCAACGCGCCTTGCGCGAGCACGGCGTCGGTACCTATAAGGATGCTGCGCTCGCGGTCCTCGAAGTGGATGGCTCCATTAGCGTGTTGAAGTACGACGACATTGAGCCGACAGCAACCACCCACCTCAACCGGCGGCGATTCCTGAAGAAGAATTAAGGTGTTAGGGTTGTGTGGTGGCGGGGCGGAGCCCCGTCACCACACGATCTTTGAAATCATCCGAAACGCACCCTAGGCCTTGCCGCCCAGCACTTCTCGTAGCTTCTGAGTCAAATCGACCAACTGGAAAGGCTTCTGGATCAGCACCACCTCGGAGCCCGAGATGGAAGCATGGCGAAGCTTATCGTCCGTGTACCCGGATATGTAAAGCACCTTCATGCCCGGACGGCGCGGCGCCAGCGACCGCGCCAGATCTGGGCCGCTCATCTGCGGCATAATCACGTCCGTCAGTAATACGTCGATGGAGCCGGGGTGCTGCTCAGAAACCCGTAACGCATCCACACCGTTGGTTGCGACCAGAATTTTGTATCCGTCCGCCCTGAGTCCCGCGCCAATCAATTCGCGCAGCACGGAATCGTCTTCCACCAACAGGATCGTCTCCGAGCCTTGCGTCGTTCTCGCTGCGACTGTCTGGGACGCCGCTTCCACCGCCTCATCGACTCGCGGCAGGTAAATCTTGAAGGTGGTCCCCTTTCCCGGTTCGCTCTCGCAAAAAATGTAGCCGCCGCTCCGCTCCACAATGCCCAACACCGTGGCCAGACCAAGCCCCGTTCCTTCTCCAGCCGGCTTGGTGGTGTAAAACGGCTCGAATATGTGGGCCTGCGTCTGCGCATCCATGCCGACGCCCGTATCAGTGACCGCCAGCATCACATACTGTCCCGGCCGGACGGATCCGCCCTGTTCCGTGTCTTCCCCGAACGTGGCATTGGCGGTTTCTATCCGCAGATGGCCACCCTTCGGCATGGCATCGCGAGCGTTGACCGCCAGATTCATGATCACCTGTACGATCTGCCCGGGGTCGGCTCTCACCGATCCCAGCGCGGGATCCAATACCACTCTTTGCTCGATGTCTTCTCCCAGGATCCGTTGCAACATCTTCCCGGTCTCGGAGACGGTGGCGTTGAGGTTCAGCACCTTGGGCTGCAATATGTGCCGGCGGCTGAAGGTCAGCAACTGTGAGGTCAGCGAAGCGCCGCGCAGGCAGGTGGATTTGATGGTCTCGATTCTCTTGTTCCACGCCGGATTCCACACCACGTCTTTGCCCAGCAGTTCGGCGCACCCGAGAATCACCCCGAGAAGATTATTGAAATCATGCGCGACCCCACCCGCCAACTGCCCCACCGCTTCCATTTTCTGGGATTGCCGCAGTTGTCGCTCCAGCATTCTGTGCCGAGTGACGTCGCGGGTAACGGACAGCAAACATGGTTCTCCCTGGAGCTGAAGGCTCTCCACGGAAATCTCAACCTCACGAATCTGCCCGGACTTCGTTCGAAAGCTCGCTTCTGCCCCGCGTACCTGTCCCTCGTGCAGCAACTGCTCCACGATCTGCTTGCGTTCTTCCGGTTTGCACCAGACATTCAGCGCCAGCGCCGTCTTTCCCACTACTTCCGATCGTTCGTATTCCAGCATGTGCAAGTAGGCATCATTGACCTCGATGTAACGGCCGTCCGCTACCGTGGTGATGGAGATGCCTTCCGGGCTGGAGCCAAATGCCTTGTAGAAGCGTTCCTCGGAAAAGCGCAGATTCAAGGCCAGGGCCTCCACTAGTTCATGGTTTGCGATCTGCTCCTTGGCAAAGAAGGCAAAGGCCATAAACACAAAAGAAGCGAGGATCGTGAGCAGCCGAAACCTGTGCAACTCCGGTATAGCAGCCTCCCAGATCACCTCCCCGGCACCGATCAGCGGAATTGCAAGCACCACCAGCATCGCCGAGAACGCCAGGTATTTCCGAGGAGGAGCCGTAACCGGCTGGGCCGTTTCCACCAGTTCTGGCGCCAGCCGCATCCCCAGCAGTGGCACCCAGACGAACCAGCAACAGGCAGCGACCGCGGGCACGTCCAACCACCCTCCCAGCGTGTATCCGCGAAAGGCGATAGCGGAATTCTGCAGCTGCAGCGTCACCGTCCACAGGCTGGCCGCGCCGAACAGATGCCAGTAGATACTCTTCCAGGGCCCGTGTGAACGCAGAATCAGGATGCCAAGAATCACCAGCAGAAAAACGTTTTCCGCGGTGTAGTACATCGTGTATCGGTGGAGGAAGAAGTCAAGATCGATGAACCGGTAGTAAAACACAAAATAGGTGTAGATAAAGACCCAGAAAAACAGCAGCAGCACCAGGTTCAGGGTTGTCCGATAGAGCACTTGGGCCGATTGTTTCCAGTGTGGACACGTGGTCGCCGCGACCATCAGCGGGACCGGTCGAAGGAAGAACACCGTCGAGTGAAACCAACTGAAGGGATTTTCGCGGTGCAACACCAGAACGTAGTACACCCACAACCAATCGATCACCCACAACAAGCCATAGCTGCTGGCGATGAAGGCCCAGAATATCCGGCTGGCGTGCACGCTCTGCACCGCATTCACAATAGCGGCAGCTGTTGCCAGAAAGATAATTACGAAGTAAACGATGACTGCGTACTGAAGTTGAGAAGCGCCCGGCTTCAACGTAAGCGCAGCAATGACTTGGGCAACGACGACAAAAGCAGCAAGAGCGGGCCATCGACTGATCAGCCTATTCATACTTCGCGTCCGTTTGGATGTCTCCCCACGCGTTTCTGCGGTTTCATGCCCCTGTAATGTGAATGGGGATCGTAGCCGGGCTAATATCCCCTGACCCCAGAAGACATTGTAGACGGGTCCCGCTTGGTGCGGGCGTCCAGCTCTTAACTTTGTTTTGAAGGGGCGCGGCTTCAGCCGCGCCGTAAATCCCGCAAAATCAACGCGGCTTTAGCCGCTGAGGGCCACACCTCCTACGGATGCGTCATCTTTTCCGGCTTGACCAGTGCATCGAACTCCTCACCCGTAAGATGTTTCAGCTTCAGCGCTGCCTCCCGCAGGCTCGAGTGCTCGACATGTGCCGTATGCGCAATCTGCGCTGCCTTGTCGTATCCCACCTTCGGAGCCAGCGCTGTGACCAGCATCAGCGAATTCTTCACGTAGAAGTCCACCTTGGCGCGATCCACTTCAATGCCCTTGACCATGTACTCGACATATCCGTGGCAAGCGTCGGTGATCAAAGTGACCGAGTGCAGGAAGTTGTAGATGATCACTGGCTTGAATACGTTGAGTTCAAAGTTGCCCTGCGATCCGGCGAATCCCACCGCCGCCGTAGCTCCGTGCACCTGCACGCAGACCATGGTCATCGCTTCACACTGCGTAGGATTGACCTTGCCCGGCATGATGGACGATCCCGGCTCATTCTCCGGAATCACCAACTCGCCCAACCCGCAGCGCGGACCGGAAGCCAGCCAGCGAATATCGTTGGAGATCTTCATCAGCGAAGCGGCTAGGGTTTCCATAGCGCCCTGAGCAAACACGATCTCGTCGTGCGCCGAAAGCGCGGCAAACTTATTCGGATGCGAGCGGAAGGGAAGTCCGGTAAGTTCGGCAATCTTCTTCGCCGCGCGCTCGGCAAATTCCGGATGCGTGTTCAGCCCCGTCCCCACCGCCGTTCCGCCGATTGCCAGGTCGTAAAGCCCATCCAGAACCTGTTCCAGCCGCTTAATGTCGCGGTCGAGCAAACTTGCCCAGCCGCCAAATTCCTGTCCAATGGTCAAAGGCACGGCGTCTTGTAAGTGCGTGCGCCCAATCTTCACCACGGAGTCAAATTCCTTAGCCTTGGCCGCAATCGCATCGCGCACCGTTTTGATCGCCGGAATCAGCGCGTTCTTAACCCGTTCCGCCGCCGCAATGTGCATCGCCGCCGGAAACGTATCATTCGACGACTGCGACATGTTGACGTGATCGTTCGGATGCACCGGCTTCTTCGAACCCATTTCTCCGCCCGCAATCTCAATGGCGCGATTGGAAATGACCTCATTCACGTTCATGTTGGTCTGCGTGCCGCTGCCGGTCTGCCAAATGTGCAGCGGAAACTGGTCATTCAGCTTGCCGGCAATGACTTCGTCGGCCGCTTCGACGATGAGCTTCGCGATGTTGGACGGGAGTTTTCCCAGGTCCTGATTCACCAGCGCGCACGCCTTCTTCAGCGTGCCAAACGCCCGAATCAGCTCCGGAGGCATGGTGTCGCGCCCAATATTGAAATGCAGCAGCGAGCGCTGCGTCTGCGCTCCCCAATAAACATTGGAGGGGACTTCGATCTTTCCCATGCTGTCGGATTCAATGCGGGTACGCGTAACGGGTTCAGTAAGAGTAGCCATGATGAAATCTCCTATGCGGAACTGAACATTATACGGCGGAAATTTCGGAGAAGCCCGTGGACCGCTGAGAGTTAACGGCGGAAGAGCCGGCCTTTAGGCCGGCGCCAGCCGACCCGGTATGAACACGAATGCCCCACGTCTCGCGCTTCTCTCCCATCCCTCGAAAAACGAAAGGTTTCGACGCCCTTCCACCAAGATTATCCGGCGAGGGCCTTCCATACGGCGCGTTCTGCCTTGTATTCTAAGGCTCCGATGAGCTGTGCAAAGAGACCCACCATGAGACATAACACGCTCGCCAACCAGACGCGGTGTATGAAGATTGTGCAAAACGCCACCGTAAGAAGGCAAGTGAGGATACCTCGAAGTAAAGCGGCTTGGAGCGGAACGCCCGCCGCCGTCAGCGGTCGGTCATCCTGTACCAGTTTTGCTCCCTTTAGTTGAGTGCTTACAAATAAGTAGGGCTGCGCATCATCGGCCGGCCGGGTGCATAAGTAGCTGAGCTCAATAATCTGACCACGATTGAAGATGGGAATTTCATACTCTCGCGCATGATAGTAGATGTCAAATTGAGCCGGGGTCGGGTTCTGACCGGGGGCCGGGGTGACCTGCGCCTTGAATGATGGCGAGTAAGTAGCGATATAAGGTGAATTCGCGATTCCGGTCCGCTCGTTAAGCATGAAGGTCTCTTTGGCGGCGTAGACCTTTAGCGGGACGTTCTCGAAATCATTGTTCGACTCGTTCTTTACAGTGATCCGTATCATGTAAAGATTGCGCACTGGCTGGTTTGCCCAGGTGACTTGCACGTTCCCAAAGATTGGGTCGCTAGTAGAGAGCGCAATTCGCTCGCTGAACGTGGAGTAGTGTAGCCGCTTAGTTCGCGATTGGAGCCTCGTGAACAACCACCCAATCAGCGAACCAAACAGCAGGGAACAAATCGAAACAGCAAGATTATCGCGAACGATTTCCGGAATGGTCATTCCCAGAGATTCTACAACCGACCCCCATGGACGATGTAACAACAAAATTCCGGCCGGTGGCCCGTCCTATCGCGAAGCGAAGGGCAGGGCATTCCCGGAACGTCCACCGTCCTGGCACGTTATTAATGCTGGTAACATGGTCCAAGCGGAGCCTATGGTCATCAAGGTCTGCGTAATTTTCGCAACCGAGGTCCTGTTTTTCTCGGCCCTCCTCTTCGGCGCCGCCGGAACCCTCCGCTGGCCTGCCGCGTGGGCCTATCTCATTCTGTTTGTCGCCGGAGCTTTCTTGCTCACCCTTTGGCTGGCGCGGCGCGATCCCGCGCTTCTGTGCGGGTGGGCCACTTTAGAGGGCAGTGCAACGCCGGTTTGTCTCTTAACCCTGACCGAAATAAGTAGGGGTGCGCCAATTCTCGCGTTTTTCGAGAAGTGGCCTTTCGAACTGGCGCCGAATAGCTTTCTGGTTGACGTTAAACGCTGAACAGCATACAATCAAATCCGTGATCAAGTCGTTCCGCTGCGCGGAAACCGGGCGACTTCACCGTCGACAGCCGAGCCGCCGCTTTCAGGCCATCGAGCGCATCGCCAGGCGGAAGCTTCGACAGTTGGACAGCGCCACGGAATTGCGTGACTTGGCAGCGCCGCCGGGAAACCGTCTGGAAGCCTTGCGCGGCGAGCGCAAGGGACAGCACAGTATCCGGATTAACGATCAGTGGCGTCTGTGCTTCGTTTGGCGTGAGGGGAATGCTTACGAAGTTGAGATCGTGGACTATCACTGAGGCGGCAAGGATTAAAGAGGCAACCATGGCTAAACGCGAAAAACTTCTTCCTCCCATCCATCCCGGCGAGATTCTGCGCGCGGACTTCATGGAAGCACTCGGCCTAAGCATGAACCGGCTGGCGCTCGATCTCCGTGTCCCGGTGACACGTATTGCCGAGATCGTCCACGAGCGCCGCGGCATTACTCCCGATACGGCTTTGCGGCTCGCTCGTTACTTCAATACCAGCCCGGGTTTTTGGCTGAATCTCCAGTCCGCCTACGATCTCGAGGTTGCGCAAGACAAGCTCTCACGCGCCATCGAACGGGAAGTCCGTCCCTCCACGTTTGCGGCGGCGAATGCTGCGTCCTGAATCACGGCGGTTGCGGACTTGCGGCGAGTGGGCTTTGTGCGTCGACTTCTATTTACTGCAGCTCGCACTGACCATCTTCATGCTCGAGACCTGCAAATCGTCGTGTTGCCTGCCTCCGATTTCTTTTTGTTCGTAAGGCTGGCTTTTTTCTTCTTGTGCCTTCGATCTGTGCGCCACCGTGCCGGTTACAGCAATTGTGTGGCCGACATGATCGGCAAGGGAGACTCCAGGGCTCGGGTAAAGCTCCCAATGCTTATTGTCCGTGCTAATGAGAAAAAATCCTCCCGCTTCAGCACCTTTCTGGAGGCACCCCGTTACGGTCTGTGTCGCCGACGCCTTGTCGTCCCCCATTTGCGGTGCACCATACAACAAACCTGAACTAAGACCTACGAACAGAGCCAGCCCTACGAGTTTTTGAATCATGATCTGTATCCTCCTTATCGAGAGGCCAGTATGATCTTTGTTTACTGAAAAGCTGTGACAGACATCACAGCTGTTTTCCAAGTTTCAGCAGGCGGTTGGGTGGCCCGTCCTATCGCGAAGCGAAGGGCGGGGTTCTCCCCATCGTGACACCTCCGCAGCGCTCGTCTACCATGGCGGAGGCGCCGCCCATGATCATCAAGCTCTGCGTCATTCTCGTAACCGAAGTCCTCTTCTTCTCGGCCCTCCTTTTTGGCGCTGCGGGGACCCTCCGCTGGCCTGCCGCGTGGGCCTATCTCATTCTGTTTGTCGCCGGAGCTTTCTCGCTCACCCTTTGGCTGGCGCGGCGCGATCCCGCGCTTTTGGCCGAGCGCCTCAAATCGCCGCTGCAAAAAGGCCAGCCGTTCTGGGACAAATTCTTAATCCTGCTTATGACGGTTGCCTGGTGCGGCTGGCTCGTCCTGATGGGTCTGGATGCTGTCCGCTACCGCTGGTCCGACATGCCCGTCTGGCTGCAAGTCGCGGGCGCGGCCATGGTTATCCTGTCGTTCTGGATGATCGGGCGCGTTTTTCGGGAAAATTCATTTCTTGCCGCGGTCGTGCGCATCCAAACCGAGCGCGGACAAACCGTCGTTTCCACCGGACCCTACGCCATCGTCCGCCATCCGCTTTATGCCTCGCTGCTGATCTACCTGCCCGCGACTGCGTTAGTGCTCGGTTCCTGGGCCGGTTTGGCCGGTTCGGCAGTTTTCTTAGGCGCTTTCGTTTTTCGGACGGCAATGGAAGACCGCGAACTCCACCGCGGCCTCGCTGGCTACCCGGAGTACGCCGCCCGCGTTCGCTACCGCCTGATACCGTTTATCTGGTGAGTGGCATTGCCAGCACCAACTTCAGCACATCGTTGGTCGTGGCCGTTTCGCCCAGCCTGGGGAAAATCTTCTCGACGCTATGACGGTGCGCGTCCGCATCCCGGTCCGTCATCGCATCCACGACCAGCGCCACGTTATACCCCAGATCGTAGGCGCTGCGCGCCGTCGACTCCACGCCGATGCTGGTCGCAATGCCCGTCAAGACGATCTGGGTTACGCCGCGCTGGCGCAAGTAATCATCCAAGGTTGTGCCCAGGAACGCGCCCCATCGTTGCTTGGTAACCAGGTGATCGCTGGGATGCTGCTCCAATTCAGGAACCAGCTCGGTCCAATCGGGCGGAAACGAAAACTTGGGGAATCCGGCATCCGTGCGCCCGGGAGCTCGGCCCGCCACGTTGACGAGAACCACCGGCAGCCCGCGCTCGCGGAAAGCGCGCACCAACTGCGCAACTCGGCCGATGATCTCTCCGGCAGGATGCACCGTCGGCATACCGGCAATGCCTTTCTGCAGGTCAATCACAACCAGGGCAACGATGGCGTCGAGTTTTGTGAGAGGCATGGTTTTCCCTTCGGCGAGGGGAAGGTTTCGCCGTTCTTGATCGGTCAGATCGACTTCACCGGAATCGCCATCACATCCTCCACCAGTCCCACTTCCTTCTGCACGAACGGTTCGGCATAGGTGACGCCGCCCATCATGCCGTAGAAGCGAGCCATGGATTCCACTCGCGCCCGAATCTCTTTATGGGCGGGAAAGATTTCGCTGCCCGCCTCCTGGTCGGTGAACTGAGACTTGTACGCCATCAGCGAAGCGAATCGCGGTTCGAACTGGTCCGTGATATCCACGACGAACGTAGGCCGCACGTCGCGGTACAGGCTGGCATAAATAATTTTGAAAGGACGATGAGCCGAACCGTCCAGCGGCAACTTGGCAAGTCCCGACATAAACGCTGACTCATACCCGAGCACCGAGGCTGTGTAGTGATCCGGATGTCGCCCCTCCCAGTAGGGAAGAATCAGCACCCGCGGCCGCTGTTCGCGCAGCGCGCAGACCACCTTCAAGCGATTCTCCCAGGTATTTTCGACGCGTCCGTCGGGAATATCGAGCGCGCGCCGCCAGGAAACTTTCAGGATACGCGCCGCCTCCCCCGCTTCGCGCTCGCGATCTTCAGACGAGCCGCGTGTCCCCATTTCACCTTGCGTGAGGTCGAGGATGCCGGTGCGGTATCCGCGTTCCGCCATCTTGAGCAGAGTTCCGCCGCAGGTTTGTTCCACGTCGTCACGATGCGCGGCAAGGGCAAGAATGTCTACGGGCATGATCTTACGCTGCCGGCTTCGTCGTGCGCCGGTTTACCAGCGCAAAGGCCAATCCGAACATGAATAGCGCAAACAGCACCAACGTCAAAATGGATGCGGTCAGCGAGAATTCGAACGAGAACGAACTCGGCGCTTCGGGATACATCAGGGTGCGCAGCGCCTCGACTCCGTAAGTCAGGGGATTCGCGTACATGAGCCAGCGAATCCATGCGGAAGCCTTGGACACCGGGAAGAGTGCTCCCGAAAGCAGCCACAGCGGAATCAGAAATAGATTGATGACGGCGTGAAAGGCCTGCGTCGAATCCATAGGCCAGGCGATGGCGAAGCCGAGCGCAGTCAGTGCGAACGAAACCAGGAACACGGTGAGGACGATCAGCCCGAACGAAGCGAGCGTCATGTGTATGCCGACGAACGGCGAGAAAACCAGAAAGATCAATCCCTGGATTGTGGCTAGTGTCGTCCCGCCAAGGACTTTGCCGAGGACAATCGCGGCGCGCGGCACCGGCGCCACCAGCACCGAAAGCAAGAAACCTTCGTTGCGATCTTCGATCACCGACATCATGGTGAAGATCGCAGTGAACAGGACGATCATCACCAGCGCACCGGGATAGAAATAATCGAGATAGTTTTGCTGTCCGGCGGCCTGTCCAGAGCGGAATGAGGTTCCGAAGCCCGAGCCGATGACAATCCAGAAAAGAAGCGGCGAGAGGATCACGCCGACCACGCGCGCGCGCTGCCGGTAGAAACGCACCACTTCGCGCCACCAGAGCGTGAAGGCGGGCAGCAGGACTCCGGCGGATGCGGGGGCGGTTGCGGGGAAGGTCGCGGTTTGCGTGGCCATTGTTTTTAGTTTAGCAGCGTCGCAATGTGCGGTCAGAACGTTTCTTCTTGGCTTTCTTCTTGCCGGTCTCTGGTGCCGATTCAGCGTCTTCGCTCCAGAAGCGGTGCCCGGTGCGATGGATGAAAACGTCTTCCAAGGTGGGCTTGCTCACGCTCAGCGACTGGATTTCTCCCGGGAAACGCTTCGACGACGTCAGGGACGAAGCGATGTCCGTTTTCAATTTCGAGGCGGACCTGGTTGTCCATGACGGTGGCATCGACGTCGAACTTACCGCGAATGCGGTCGGCTAAGGTCTGCGGGTCGCGCGCTTCGAGCAGAATTACGTCGCCGCCGATCTCGCGGGTCAGGGCTTCGGGCGTGCCGAGCGCTACCAGGTTGCCTTCGTTCAGGATGGCGAGCCGGTCGCAGCGTTCGGCTTCTTCCATCAGGTGAGTGGTGACGATGACGGAAACGCGCTCCTGATCGCGGAGGATCTGGAGATATTGCCAGAGGTCGCGCCGGGCGCCGGGATCGAGGCCGGTCGTGGGTTCGTCGAGAAGCAGAACCTCGGGATGATGGAGCAGGCCTTTGGCGAGCTCGATGCGGCGCTGCATGCCTCCGGAAAAAGTTTCTACGCGATCGGCGCGAGCGGTCGAGCAATCCGACGCGGGTGAGGATCTCGTTGATTCGGGTTTTGAGTTCGGGGCCGCGCAGGCCGTAGAGGTGTCCCTGATGCCAGAGGTTTTCGTAGGCGGTGAGCTTGGGGTCAACGCTCTGGGCCTGGAAGACGACGCCGATGTGGCGGCGCAGCGCTCCGGGCTGGCGAACGGCGTCGAAGCCGGCGATCGTGGCGCTGCCGGAAGTGGGGACCATGAGCGTGGAAAGGATGCGGAACAGAGTGGTCTTGCCGCTGCCGTTCGGGCCGAGCAGTCCGAAAAGTTCGGCGGGGCGAACGTCGAAGGAGACGCCGTTGAGGGCGGTGCGATCCTGGTAGCGATGGACGAGGTCGCGAACGGCAATGATCGGCTGGCCTGCTGGATTGACGGGCTGGGCAGGCGGAGCTAAGTCGATTGCGGTTGAGTTCGGAATCACAGGCCATTCTACGACGAATCGATGGGCGTGCGGGCTGGCGGCCCAGCTCCCAACAGGTTGCATAAAAATCGTAGTGGCCGGTCGGCTTCTACAGAAAGTCGGCTTTCTCCTCTCGAACAGGTTTGTGGGACCAAGGAATATAATGCGGCGTGCAGCTTGGCGATTATCTCTGCCGTGTTGCCCTAGAGGCGGGGCTCATCCTGGCGTGCGTCCTCCCCGTTGTGCTGATTGCCGCATGGCGCTCCCACACGCGACGTTGGAGTTTGTTACTATTCGCGGCATTCTTAGTCGTCCTGAATCTTGCCCTCGGAGAAATACCTCGGGTCGATGGTTTCCAGCACCTGCACTGGAGTTGGCAGGAGTGCATCCTCTCGACGGCGTGGCCATTCTTGTTGATCGCTCTCGTTCCCGGAATCTCGCTAGTCTCAGTTGGCGTGACGTCGCGCTTCCGGCCAGGTTGGTTGAAGCCGTCGATCGTCGCTGGGCTGCTGGCTCTGGCAGTGCCCGCAGTCTTCTTCATCCTTGGGGCTCGCAAGAAACTGGACGCCGAGGGCTGGACCTTCCTTCTGATCATGCCAGGCCTCGCCGAGGAACTGGTATTCCGGGGCGTGTATCAGTCCTTGTTGAACCGTGTTTTCGGAAAACCGTGGCGACTGGCAGGCGCGGAGTTCGGTTGGGGGCTCATCATCACTGCCATCCTTTTCGCCGGGTTCAACGGCCTTGTCGACGTAGACCCTCAACTCCATGCCCGTATCGTTCTCCACGCGGCTATTGCCCCGTTCTTGCTGAGCTTGGTTTCAGGATGGGTACGCGAACGCACAGATAGCGTCTGGCCATCTGTGTTTGGCCACAATCTGAGCAACATCGTGATCCCTCTTGCAAGCCTGTTTCATTGAGCGCCACGTGCTACTGGCCGAGGATTGCGTGGAATAGTCCAAGAACATCCGAGTTCGGAGCCCGGGCGTCCGCAACTCAGTGCGTATCAGCAATCTGATACAAAACACTCATGCGGCGACGGGGTTCTGGCCGGGGACGCGCTCTTCGAAGGCGACGGGCACGTGGCGCCAGACCTGGATGGCTAGAACTACGGTGGTGGCGAGCAGCAGCGCTCCCACGGCGACGTGGACTACGGTCGAGATGACCATGGGCAGTTCGGGCTGCGCGGCGTCTCTTCCCCACATGACGCGAGTGATGAAGGCTAGAAATCCGAGGCAGAGTTGCGCAACCATCAGGCCGAGCATGGCGATTGCCGGACGGCGGACCGCGTCCACGTTGTGGGTAAACGGAGATGGCGCGAACCGCAGTCCAGGAGAGGACGATGGCCACGACGGCTGCGTTGATGACGTGCGGCCACCAGCTCAAGCCATGGTGGCGGAACATGGCGCCGAGGATCAGCTGTACATAAAGCACAAAAATCGAGAGCAGAGTCAGAGTGAACAGAGTGGGGCGGCGCTGGTCGAGTTCGGCGCGCGGTTGCTCTTCGACCCAGCGGCGGCCGGTGAAGACGGCGATCGCGACGGCGATGCAGAAAAAGGTTTGCGCCACGGCGGCGTGCGCGCTGGAGATGGGTGCGGGTAGAAAGAATAAGACGGTCAGTCCGCCGAGGATACCTTGCGTGATCACGGTCGTGAGCGCTCCCAGGCCCAGAAGGCGCAGCCAGCCGCGCTTCTCCACTCTGCCAGGTCCAGACGGCCAGGATGATAGTGAGCAGTCCTATGAATTCTGCCACCATGCGATGGCTATGCTCGTACTTAATGCCGCCAACCATATGCGGCATTTTGTAGAAGGAGCCAAAGCTGGTGGGCCAGTCGGGGACGGATAAGCCGGCGTCGTTGCTGGTGACGAGCGCCCCGGCGACGATGAGGACGAGGGTGGCGCAGGCGGTGAAGACGGCGAAGCGGTGCAGTCCGCGATGGTATGGAATTTCGATGCGTTTAAGAGTATCGAGGATAGCCCCCAGTGAATCGGTGCGAGCAGCGGCGCCCGGCACGATTCCCGAAACGCATTAGTTTACCAGACCACGGCTGCCCACGGGCAGGTTAGCGGCGTTGATGAGTCTCGTCTCGATCAAATCGCGATCCGCCCGAGTGACCACTGCCAGAGAGGCGCTCGAATTCGGCGATCGATTGCTCCGCATCGCCGTCGCTTAGCTTTCGCGAGGAGCTGCGGATCAGATGATCGACACCCTTGCCGAGAGCGGCGACCGTCTTGTGGAACGCGTAAAAAGATTGGAATGACATGCTGCTCTATTATCCGCTCATTGCGCGTGAACTTGAACGCGGGGAACTGCGCCCGAGACGAGGCTGATCACGTTTCTACGGGTCGCTCTTGCCCCGCCGCCGCGGCACTCTGCGATTCCATTGCCTGGATAATGGCGTCGGCAAATTCCGATGTCCCGGCGTTGCCGCCTACGTCCCGCGTAAGTTTGCTGCGGTCGCGGTAGACCTCGTCGATGGCGTTGCGGATCTTCCAGGCGGCGTCGTGCCTCGCCGAGATGGCGCAGCATGAGCAGGGCCGATCGCAACACGGCGGTGGGGTTGGCGATATTCCTTCCGGCAATGTCGGGCGCGGAACCGTGGACGGCTTCAAAGATGGCGCACTCGTGGCCGAAATTCGCGCCGGGAACCAGGCCGAGACCGCCGACCAGTCCCGCGCACAGATCGGAAATAATGTCGCCGTAGAAATTCTCCAGCAGCAGCATGTCGTACTGGTAGGGGTTCATCACCAGTTGCATGCAGGTGTTGTCGACGATGTGCTCGCCGTAAATAATCTCGGGATACTCCTTCGAGACGTTGCGCGAGCAACGCAGAAATAATCCATCGGACAACTTCATGATGTTGGCTTTGTGGATGCAATGAATTTTCTTGCGCTTGTTCTTGCGGGCATACTCGAAGGCGAAACGCGAGACGCGGGTGGAAGCCTTTTCGGTGATGACCTTGATGCTCTCGACCACTCCGGGGACAACTTCGTGTTCGATGCCGGAATAAAGTCCCTCGGTGTTTTCGCGGACGACGATCAAGTCCACGCCCGGGTAGCGGGTGGGAATGTGCGGGAGGTTGCGGATGGGCCGGAAGTTGGCGAAGAGTTCGAAGCGCTTGCGCAGTTCGACGTTGATGCTGGAGAAGCCGCCGCCGATGGGCGTGGTCACCGGGCCCTTCAGTCCGACGCGGGTGCGCTCGATGGATTCGCTGAGTTCTTTGGGAATGTATTCGTGGTACTTCTCAAAGGCTTCGGCGCCGGCGGCGAAGCTTTCCCATTCGAATTTGACGCCGGTGGCTTCGATCATGCGAACCGTGGCCTGGATGACTTCGGGGCCGATTCCGTCGCCGGGGATTAGGGTTACTTTGTGTGCCATAGAATATGAAGTTGCGAGCTGCGTCATCGGTCTCGGATCAGCCGAGGGCGGCTGTCACTACGTAAATCTAAATCAGGTCTTCGCGGTTTTGCTTTTTGGTTCGGGCGCATCTTTCGTTTTCAGCAGATCTTTCAGTTCGGCCATGAACTCCTGCACGTCTTTGAAGTCGAGATAGACGGAGGCGAATCTTACGTATGCGACTTTGTCGTAGCGGCGGAGGCGGTTCATGATCAGCTCTCCGATTTCGCTGGTCTTGCGCTCGCGCTCGGCGGACTCGATCACGAAGGTCTCGGCTTCATTGACGATCTGTTCGAGCTTGCTGATCGGCACCGGACGCTTCTCGCAGGCGCGCATCAGGCCGTTGAGCAACTTTCTGGCGGTCAAAGCGTTCGCGGCGGCCGTCTTTCTTTACCACCATGTAGGGAATTTCGTCGATGCGCTCGTAGGTGGTGAAGCGCTTCTCGCACTTCAGGCATTCGCGGCGGCGGCGGATGGAATCGGCTTCCTTGCTTTCGCGCGAATCCACGACTTTGTCATTTTCAAACCCGCAGAAGGGGCATTTCATGCGCTTGGCTGTACTCGAGGATTAAAGAAGATTGTAGCAGGCGATGCGGAAAGAGCCGAGAAAGGTCTGCAAAGGGACTCGTTATCCGGAAGGAATCCCAAGACGCAGAGGTCGCGTTCAGCGTCTCCGAAGCACGATAAGCTCCAGCGCGTCCGGCGCGAGCGCAATGGACAAATCCAAGATTCCCCCCGCGCCTGCCTTCTGTTCCACTAAGTCGAGATTATGCGTCTTGTCAATTCGGTAGCGCTCGATGCTGAATGCTTTCTTGCCCCAGGGCAAGTTCTCGATGGTCAGGCTATAGCCGGCGTTGTCGCGATAAACGATGTCCGTTCGTGGCGGCAGGGATTTAAATTTCGAAAAGTCTAAGGATGGGGGCAAGGTCTTCATAACGTCCGGCGGCATTTGCATAATGTGCGGCTGGAAGCCCGCGGGAATCGCGTAATTGGCGATCAGTATCTGGACCGTATTCCCGTCGGCCGAGCGGCCGGCGAGCGCTGCGAAACCAAAAGTGTCTGTGCCTGCAACCGCAAGCCGCTGCGGTGTGTCGAGCATTTTTCCCATGGCCTCGAACGCATACGCAGTCTTGAAATACGTTCCCATCCAGCCCGAAGAGTCCCATCCAGGCTGCGTCGCCGCGATAGAACTGCGCGTGATCAATGGGCGCGTCCTGAAAATAACTAAGCGCGGCGCCAATGAAAGCTGCGTTTTCCTCGCCCTGCAGTCTGGCTTTCTCTGCCTCGGTAAAGTCGGGCGTCAGATTCCACTCGGAGAGAATGCTCTCGGTCTTGGTAAAACCACGCATATCCAGAATCTCGCGAATGTTCCGCGAGAGTCGCACCGCGTCATAAGGATCGAAAGATCCAATCGCATAGGTGTGCCACGAATAAAAATCGAGCGGCACCTTGTGCGCGGCGCAGTAATCGATAAATCCTTCGCGGTAAGGGCCGCCGTTATACGCGAAAGCTATGGCGTCGCCTCCCACTTTGAGAGCCGGATCGACCGACTTCAGAGCCCGCGACGTTTTTTCGTAAAGCGAATAAAACTGTTCCGGTGTGCCGCCCCAGAACAGAGCCTCCGGCTCGTTCCAGAACTCCCAATAGCGGATGTTGTAATGGAAGCCGTTTGCCCAGCCTTGGTTGTAGTGCATGGCGATGTGTTTCACCACGCTGGCAAACTTATCGAAATCGGGCGGAGGCTCGATGTTGGCGCCCCAACTGCGCCCGATGCGGTAATACACTTCAGCCCCGCTGCCGCGAATGGCGCCGATGACCTTATCCGTCGGGCCGAAGTTGTAGCTTCCGGGCTTCTCCGGATCGGCGCTCCAATCGGGAAAAATAATGGCGGCATTGCCCGCCTGCACCACTCCGGCCCGTTGGGCTTCGTCGGGAATAAGCCACGCCAGCAGGGGGTTCGTTTGATCGAAGTGTGAGTCGATCTCCGTCGGCCCCATAAAATCGTGGGTGCGAACCTGGCTAACGCGCAAATCTGTGTATTGTTGAACAAGATTGGGAAGCCCTGCCATTAGCGGACTCGGCGGCCCGTTCAATCCTTGAAACGACCGCATCTCGCCGGTCACTTTACCGGCGTCAACGTGCAAAGAACGGAACCCGGAATTCGCGGTGTCCTGCGCGAACGCACAGGCGCAGAGCATCAAAGTCCAGAAGCAAGCACGCAACGCTTTCTTCGTTGGAGAACTCCTTTCCATCGGTATTTCGGCTCCGGCTACCACGAGGTATCTCCCGGTTTGTAGGCCAGATGACAACTAACGATACAGCCGATCACGATGCTTCCTCAACCGCGACAATCTTTTCGGCCTGCTCAGTCTCGGCGGAAAGCTTGCGCAGCGACAGGCGTTCGTGATGGGAGAGCAATAGTCCAACGGGAACGACGGCGACGAACGTTACCAGCCACAGCATGATGCCGCAACTGACCGTGAGTTCCTTGGGGACAATCTTAAAGACGTGGTCGAGCGCGCTGATGGTCGCCAGTTGAGAGCCTCCGCCTACACCAGGCAACTGCACCATCGACCCGATCATGCTGGCTCCCATAAGAAGGAGAACCTTGGTGGCGCTCATGTCATGCATAGGTGCGCCGTAGGCATGGCGTCACTTCTTTGTAAGCCAGCGCGATAACCCACCACATCAAAACCGACACGGCCGACAATTGAAGGAATGCGAACGGGCCGTGAATGGTATTAAGT
>CAWITH010000024.1:0-56097 GCA_963838935.1 uncultured Acidobacteriaceae bacterium | reverse complement strand
TGACGGTTCAGACGAAAACTTTTGGCGCATTGCCGGTCGCGATTCCGATGGCCTTGAAGCTGCGGAGCCTTCCGGTGCCGACCGCCTACCGCCCATACTTCGTCTGGGCCCAGATCGTCATCGCATTTCTGTGTCTGGAGTTTGCGCTTTGGGAGCCACGGCTGGAGAGCCGGAACCGCTGGATCGGAATGGCGACGATTGCGATTCTGGTCCTGGCGATCATTGATCGCGCATCGCTTGAGCGGCTTGGCCTGCGATTGCCAAAGACGTTTGGCGCCAGCGTGGTGCTAGGGATCAGTTTTGCGACAGTCGTTTGTCTGGTGGGCTTGGTGCACTGGGCCGGCGGCCAGGTTCCAGCGAATCCGACGTGGCCAAGGCTTCACCTAATGTGGCAATACTTTGTCTGGGCGCTGATCCAGGAATTCATGTTGCAATCGTTTTTCTTCACGCGTTGCGAAGAACTGTTTGGGAGTTCGGCGGCAGTGTGGGTTACGGCCACGCTGTTTGCTTCCGCGCACCTGCCCAGTCCCATACTGACGACTTTTACTTTGGCGGGAGGGCTGTTTTTCTGCGAAATGTTTCGCCGCTACCGCAGCATCTATCCCATCGGCATCGTGCACGCAGTGCTGGGGCTGACCATTGCCGTGACTGTGCCGGACAGCCTGCTGCACCATATGCGGGTGGGGATTGGGTATCTGCGCTATTAAAGCCAGGTTTCAAGGTTTCAGAGTTTCAAAGTTTCAAGGTGCGAAGCGAGCAATGGCGGTTTCTTTGAAACCTTGAAACTCTGAAACCTTGAAACCTGTACACTGCCTCTTCACACTTTAATGACCCTGGCCCAGCCCACTTCGCGAGCCCTGCGTTTTTTCTCTCCTTCCGCGCGGGACATTATTTTTGTTTTCCTTTTCTGGTCTTTGCTGGTGGGCCCTTTGTCGAATCGGCCACTGGGCGATGCGGATATTGGGTGGCATATCCGCACCGGCGAGCAGATTCTGGCGACGCACTCGCTCCCTCGCACCGACCCGTTTTCTTCCACCATGCAGGGTCAGCCGTGGTTTGCCTGGGAATGGTTGTACGACCTTCTGCTCGGGATTCTCCACCACGCTTGCGGATTGAACGGAGTGGTCTGGCTTTGTGCACTGCTGGTAGCTGCGATTTTCGCCATGCTGCTCTCGCAATTGGTGCGGCGCGGCACCGGCCTGCTTTTGGCGGTTGTGCTCATGTTGCTGGCGGAAGCGGCGTCGACGATTCATCTTTATGCGCGTCCGCATATTGTGAGCTGGCTATTTTCGCTGCTCTGGTTTGTTGCGCTGGAAAAATGGGAGCGGTGGGAAGGTTGGAGGGACGGGCATCCGCCACGGTGGCTACGCTGGTTTTTCCCCGCCTCGATGTTGCTGTGGGTGAACGTGCATGGCGGATGGCTTTTTGGGATGGCGCTACTCGGAATCTACGCCTTCGCCGCATTTGTGGAGAGTCTGCGCGCGCACGATGCGTTGGCCGCGATTCGCTCCGCGCATCGGGCTCGCGCCATGGCGGTCGCCTGGGTTGCCTCGGCGGTGGCGACTCTGGTAAATCCCTACGGCTGGCGGCTGCACCTGCACATCTATCACTATCTCGGCGATCGTTATCTGATGAACCGGATCGATGAGTTCAAGTCGCCGGATTTTCACGGTTGGGCTCCGCGCTCGTTTGCGATCATTCTGGTGCTTACGCTGATCGCGTTTTGGAGTAATCGTCCTGCGGGCTTGGGCAAGAAACTGCGGCTCAGTCAATTGCTGGTTGTGCTGCTTTCGGCGTATGCAGGATTCTATTCGTCCCGCAATCTTCCGGTCTCGTCGATGCTGCTGGTGCTGGTGGCGGGACCTATCCTGTGGCAAGACTTCGTCTCGCTGGCAGATAAGCCAGGCGCCTGGCGCTGGCTGCGCAACGGAGCGGCTCGAATTTCAAGCTTCTCCGGTCGCATGGGCAGTCAGGAAATGGAGCTCCGCGGACATCTGTGGCCGGTCGTCTCGGTGGCCCTTGCCTTCGCGATTTGTCTGCAGGGCGGATGGCTGGGCTCGCGTCAGCTGATTCACGCGCGGTTCGATCCGCAGAAAATGCCGGTGGCGGCGGTGAATTTCCTGGAGAGGAAAGCTGAGGGGAGGAAACTGAACTCGGATCCCGTTTTCTCAACCGATGCCTGGGGAGGCTACCTCATCTACGTTATGTATCCCGATCGCAAGGTCGTTGTGGACGACCGTCACGATCTTTACGGCTCGGACCGGATTCGCCAGTACCTGATCCTGACCCAGGCCGAGCCGGGATGGCAGAGCGTGCTCGAACAGTGGCAGATTCGGACGGCGCTCTTGCCCACTGGATCGACACTGGCCAATCTGCTCCGCGAACTTCCGCAAGATTGGCGGGTGGCTTACGAGGATAAGGTTGCGGTCGTGTTTGAGAGGCGGTAGATGGCGGGCGATGCCGTCATAGCGGATTCATCCCGTTCTGAGCGTAAACGCCTGGTTACAACAGTCAGCGTAAAATCGACGAGTATGGGACTCCTTAACGGCTCGTTGACGGAGTATGAGCGGCCCTCATGGCAAGAGCGAACTCGTGAGTTCTGGCACCGCCCTCCCTACTGGACCTTGATAATCGTGCTCCCATGGCTCATCGGGGCTGCCGTCTTCGTTTGGCAGTGGCATGTTTATTCAAGAGCTGCTGCACGTCAAGCTACGACAATGGGCATCGTAAGGGAAGTCGCCAAAGGTAATCGCGTCCACTTCGAATTCAAGCTCGGGGAGGACGTTTTTCGGGGACAGGAAATTCCACTTTACAACAGGCCCGTGCCGTCAGCGGGTGACAAAATCACAATCTACTATGATTCCGAAATACCGACGGTGAACGGGATAACCGATTTTCAACAGAGGAGCTTTGACGCTCTTGGGCCTGTTCCCTTCGCACTTCTTGCAAGCGGAGTGGTGATATTCGTGATCCTGTATCGCAGACACTCGGTCAAGCCTAAAGGATAGTTGGCGTAACATCGCGTTTACACCCAAAACCAAGCGGGAGAGCGCCGTTGGTTACCGCGGCTTGCCGTGGCCCTTCAAGATTCGCAGGATGGCAGCGATCGTGTTCCAGTTCCGTGTCGTGGCGGGCGCGCCGTAGAGTTTGTCGATCTGGCCGAGGTAGCCGATGGTCTTCATGTGGCGCCGGTACATGCCAAACACGAACTGGCCTTCGGACGCCATCACCCGCACCAACCACTGGCCATCGGAGGGAAACGAAACGGGTAGCGATGCGCGGACGGCGCCCGCCTTCGAGAGGATGCTCACGAAGCGAACAACATCCGGCGGGGAGGGCTGAGTCCCAAACGGATTCGCCGTTTCCAGGCGCAGAAGGTCGCGCCCGTCGCACAGCATCACGTCCGCTTCGAATGGCAGCTTGGGAAGCAGAGCCGCCCGAAAGTTTGCTCGCGACTGTGGCTTGCGGACGATAAAGGTTCCCGCCGCGCCTATGTTCACGACATCGTATTCGCTCAGCTCCCGTGCGAGGACGCTGGGGCGAAAGGTTCGGTGTCCGCCAACATTAACGCCGCGAAGGAAGACGATGAGAGCCATACCCCGGATTATGAAGAAAAAAACCAGGAGGCGCTATGACCGCTTACGTTTGCAACTGTGCATGGTCTAGAGCCATCCCGGTTGGCGAAACATCCCGGTTACGCGCATTGACCGCGCATCTACGAGCCTCGACCTACGATCTCTCCCAATGTGCGGCCTGTCGCCGGCTATGGCCCATGAGTGAGCGGCACCACTGAAGTACCATTACCGATGTTATGTGCTGTCGCTCGCCGTCGAGGATACTATTGTGACAATCATCCTTAGGAGTAGCCGGTGAAACGATATTCTAATGCGCTCTTCATAGTTCTAGCACTCGGGTACAGCGGAGTTGTTCTTGCACTTGATCCACCGCCTGCCTACGTCAAGCATTGCGCGTCTTGCCACTCAGCCGATGGCAGCGGTCGAGCATCATCCGCCATTGGGAAGATTCCAGACCTTCGGTCGAAAACAGTCGCCAGCCTCTCCGATGAAGAACTGTTCGATGCCATTGCACGCGGAAATGCCCACAAGGCCTACGCACATTCATTCTTGAAGCTCGGCGTATCCGAGTCTGAACTGCGAGGAATCGAGAAATACGTGAGGGCTATTCAGAGCGGGCCGACTCGCACGGTCTCCGCCGAGCCGACCTCGCACTAAAAGCTGAAGTTCAATGCGCGCGTTGTGATTAACTGGCGATATATCCCGTAGTTGGCGAAAAATCGCGTTTGCACTAACAAACCGAGTCGTATCATTCTTGCCGCTCGTATCGCCAACCCGTATTACGCCCATTCTCTGCAACCTGAGCGCTTCCGCGTCATCAAATGTGGTTGGAGTTCGGCGCTGCGTGCCTGGGAAGTGCTATTTTTGAACGCGCGTGAGAAACCGCTCGCGTTGGCTTCTGAGAGAACGAAAAGATATGCGGATCGCAAAACCACGCCGGTGTATCGAGGGATGTCCGGAGAGCTGCCGATGAAGGCGCAGTGTTTGCCGTTCCCGCAGATTCCGCACAGCACACGTCTCTTCCTTGATTATCTCTCCTACACTCCTTCCGTTCGCGGGATGTATCCACGTTCACCGATTTTTTCCGAGTGGGTAAAAGACGAATCCCAGCATGTCGCTTACGATGCCGTGCGCCGCGGCAAAGTCAGCGAAATTCTGGAGCGGCAGAATCGCACGTGGGGCGGCTCTCCGAAGGCGCTGGCCAATATTGAGCGGCTCCGGCGAGGGGCGCTGGCGGCGGTTACGGGACAGCAAGTCGGGCTTTTCGGCGGGCCGCTGTTTTCGATTTTCAAGGCGCTGACGGCGGTCAAGCTGGCGGAACAGGCGACGGCGGCTGGAGTGGACTGCGTCCCGGTCTTCTGGCTGGCGACCGAGGATCACGATTTGGCCGAGGTCAACCATGTCGCGCTGCTCTCTGCGCAGGGACTTCCAGAACCACTTGCGGTGGAAAGCCACGCGTTTCAAAGTAACGCGGTGACGGACGCGCCGGTAGGGGCGGTCAAGTTCGGGCCGGAGATCGAGCCCGTGGTCGAACGCGCGGCTGCGCTGCTCGGAGATTCCGAGGTCGCCACGTGGCTGCGCCGGGCGTATCGTCCGAGAGAGACTCTGGGGAGTGCGTTTGCCCTGCTGTTTGCGCGGCTGTTTGCGGATTGGGGCGTCATCCTGCTCGATCCGGCGGGCCCTGATTCAACAGGCAAGGATTTCCACGATCTCGCAAAGCCGCTATTCCGCGCGGCTATCGAGCGCGCCTCTGAACTCGATGAGGCACTGCTCGGGCGGGGCAAAGCGCTTGAGGCGGCGGGGTATCACCAGCAAGTGAAGGTGACCTCGGCGAGCACGCTGCTTTTTGAAGTGAAGAATGGCGCGCGCACGGTGGTGCGGCGACGAAATAATGGTACCAACGGCAGCAACGGTGGTGAGTACATCGTGGGCGAGGAGCGGATCTCTCACCGCGAACTGCTCGACCAGATTGAAACCGCGCCAGAAAAGTTCAACCCGAATGTGCTGCTGCGTCCCGTGGTGCAGGACTACTTGCTGCCTACGCTCGTTTATACGGGGGGAGCAGCCGAAGTCGCATACTTCGCGCAGGTGGCTGTCGTCTACGAGAAACTGCTGGGACGCGTGACGCCTATCCTGCCGCGTTTTTCGGCGACGCTGGTCGAACCGAAACCCGAGCGCATTTTGACGCGCTACCAACTGGGCCTGCCCGATTTGTTCCACGGCCCGGAAAAAGTGCGAGAAGCCATTGCCGCTCGTTCGCTGCCACCAGATTTGCAGGAGCGCTTTTCGGAAGCCTACGCGAGTGTTGACCAGTCGATGGCGGCGCTTCGCGAATCGATTGGCAGGCTGGATTCGACCCTTATCGATACGGCTGAAAGTACGCGAGCCAGCATGGCGAACCAAGTCAGCCGCCTGCAAGCACGGGTTTCACGAGCGGAAGAGCTGCGGAATGAAGTCATCACGCGGCACGCGGATGCTCTGAGCCACGCCCTATTTCCGCATAAGGCGCTCCAGGAGCGCGAGATCGCAGGCGTTAGTTTTGTGGCGCGGTATGGGCCGGAACTGCTCGCAAATCTCTATCAGACGATTCATCCCGATTGCCACGATCACCAGGTGATTGCTCTGTCGTAGAGTCGAGCAGAGCGCGCGACCGCAGCGGCTAGGCCCCGTGGGTGTTTTAAGCTCAGCAGAGGGCACGGCTTCCGCCGCCGAGGTCACCCGCTACACCTTCGACTTCTTGTACTCGTCAAAAGCGTCCAAGAACCGGTCGATATCCTGCCTCGAGAGGTAGTAGGGCGTAGACAGCCGCAGCTTGTGCGGGTCGGCTCCGCGGATGCGAATTTTCCTTTGCTTCCACATCCAGTTTTCGAGGTCCATACGAGCGAGCGGCGGAACGTTCACCGTCGCGATCGCGCAGCGCATCGAGGCATCGGGAGATGTCCACGACACTGCGCCTCGTTTGATCATGGCGGCCAGAATGTAGTCGCAGAGCTGGCGCTGGCGGCGTTCGATGCGGTCCATCCCGATGTCGTTGGCCAGTTGAATCGAGGCACGCAATCCCCACAGCGCGGGGACGTTGGAACTGCCGATGCGCTGGAAGCGTTCGGCGCGGAGCTTGACGTCGTCCCAGCCTTCGGTGGCGATCGTGTTCCACAGGCGGTCAATCATTTCGTCGCGCACGTAAAGGAATCCCGAGCCTTTGGGCGCCTGCAGCCACTTGTGCGGGCTGGAGGAATACAGGTCGCAACCCAAGTCGTGCAGGTTCAGGCGCATCATTCCCGGAACGTGGGCTCCATCCACTGCGGAAATAATTCCTTTACTGCGAGCCAGGGTGCAAAGTTCTTTGGCGGGCAGCACCACTCCTGAAAAGGTGGTGATGTGGCTGAAAAACATTACACGGGTGCGTGTCGTAATGGCGTCGGCGAACAGGTTCAGCGCCTGCGCGGGATTTTCTACCGGCTTCGGCAGCGTGATCTTCTTCACCACGATGCCGTAGCGTTTGGCGCGCAGATTCCATGGGTGCTCGCCTCCGGGATGCTCCTGATCGGTCATCAGCACTTCGTCGCCGGGCTTCAGATCGACGCCATTGGCAATGTAGCTGTTGGCCTCGGTGGCATTTCTGAGGAGTGCGATCTCGTCGCGATTGCAGCCCACAAAGGCCGCCAGCGGATCGCGAAACTGGTTCCAGGAGGCGTATCCCCAGATGGGATAGTCCTCGGGGTCGGCCTCGTTCAGCTTTTCGCATGCTTCATAGCCCTCAAAGACCGCGCGCAGCACGGGCGCGGGGCTGGAGCCCACGGTGCCGTTATTGAGGTAGATTTCGTCGGCGGGAATCAGGAACTGCCGGCGGAGTTCGCGCCAATAGGCGTCTTCGTTCTGGTCGAAAAGGGAGCGCTCGGGCAGCTTTGATGGCAGCGACTCCAGTTGCGCCCACAAATTTCCTCGCCAGGCCAAGCCGGCGCCGACGGACAGGGACGAAGCGAATGACTGTGACAGAAAGCTGCGACGGTCTAACATACGCGGTTCCTCTTCCTCTGGGTCTGAAAACGCGCCATGGTACACCGGCGAGCGGAAAAGGCAAAGGGTGCAAAATAACGGGTAACTTTCCGCTGGGAGACTGCGTCCAACTAGGTGGGAAACTCCGTCGAGCCCGACTTGCCATCGGGGGTATAATTATCCTATTCGGCCGGGTTTCCGCGGGGGTGCCAAATGTCTTTCCGCAAATTGCTGATTTCCCTAAGCTTACTGGCGCTGATGGCGATGGTTGCGCTAGCGCAGAACCAGACCACGCCAACAACCGACCCGCAGCAGCAGACCTCTCAGCCGCAGAGCACGCAGCCGCCGAGCACGCAGCCGCAAAGCACAGCGCCGCAAGGTACGCAACCGTCGACGGCACCGGCGCCCGCTCCGTCGCAGGAGCCTTCGGCAACCCCCGATTCTTCAACTTCTTCAACCCAGGCTCCGCCCACGGATTCTTCGGCAAGCGCTGACAGCCAAACGGCTCCGCAAGGTGAGCCTCCCGTCCAGGAACCTGACGAGAGCAAGGTGAAGCACGATGGCAGTGAGAAGGACGTGGATGCCATCGGTAACCGCAAGGTGGGCGGGCGCGGCTTGGGCGACTGGTACTCGCTGGAAAGCGAAATCAGGTTGGGTAAACAGTACTCGATGCAGGTCGAGCAAAGCGTAAAGCTGGTGCAGGACCCGGTGGTCAACGAGTATGTCAACCGCATCGGCCAAAACCTGGTGCGCAATTCCGACGCGAAGGTGCCGTTCACGATCAAGGTTATCGACTCCGACGAAGTGAATGCGTTCGCACTTCCTGGTGGATTTTTCTATGTAAACTCCGGCCTGATTCTGGCGGCGGACGAAGAGGCGGAATTGGCCGGTGTAATGGCGCATGAGATTTCGCACGTTTGCGCTCGCCACGGGATGCGTCAGATGACGCGGGCGAATTGGGCGCAAATCGGCAGCCTTCCTCTGATCTTTATGGGGGGCGGGTTGGGCTACGGACTTTACGAAGCAAGTGGCTTGGCTTTGCCGCTGACGTTCATGAAGTTCCAGCGCAATTTCGAGGCGGAAGCAGATTACCTTGGGCTGCAGTATATGTATAAGACGGGATACGATCCACAGGCGTTCATCAGCTTCTTCGAAAAGATTCAGGCGAAAGAGAAGAAGAAGCCGGGCACGATCGCCAAGGCCTTCGCTTCGCACCCGCAGACGCCCGACCGCATTGAGGCGTCGCAAAAGGAGATTGCGACGATTCTTCCGGCACGCGCGCAATACATCGTTTCGACCTCGGAGTTTGACGATGTGAAAGCGCGGCTGGCCGTTATCGAAAACCGGCACAAGGTCCTCGAACAGAAGGATGGGAGCAAGCCCAGCCTGCGGCGCGCCTCGACCACGGATAAGTCCACCGGAACGGACAAGAGCGACGACGATCGCCCGACGCTGAAGCGGCGCGACGATAATCCGGACCAGACTCAACAACAGTAACGGAATTGCAGAGACAAGAAAACCGGCGGGCAACCCGCCGGTTTTTATTTGCTCCTGCTACTGACTGCTCTTACGATCCTGCCGCTACCGACTTTACCGTGATCGTCGTGCCGTCCACTTCTCCGGTTACCTTTGCTTTCGCTCCCGCCAGACCGTTCAACTTGTCAAGCGCGGTCTTATCCGAAGTCTCCAGAGTATAGACTTTGTCTCCTACCACGAGCGCATACTTCGATCCATGCTTCATGCACGCGCGCGTGCAGTCAGCGGGCTGGCCGGGCATCTCATGTTTTGCGCCGCACATGGCGTCGCTGACTTCGCCGGTCAAGGTCTGGGTCTTGCCGGCAGCCAGCGCTGGAACCGCCAGCCCGGCCAACATTTGCATTCCGAGAACCGCAATCGCAATTCGATTCGCCTTCATTCTTTCCTCGCTTCCTCGCAAAGGGATCGTTCAAAATAGACACGTCGCACTGCCAATATAGAGATTCCCGGGTACCTTTTCGGGTTACAACAATATTTCACATTCAGGCGCGCCGTTTGGATCTCTACTGCTGCTTGAAGCGGATTTCCACGTCCACGGTCTTACTCTTCGCGTCCAGCGATTCATGAACGGTGACGTTCCACGGAACGCCGCGGGGAACGAGTTGCCGGGTATCGTCGAGAAACTTGTTGGGGTAGTCGGCGTTGTAGGGTTGATCTTCGCGCAGAGTCCACGCCGCCCGCATCCGGGCTGTGGCCTGCGTGTCGAGCCCGGCAATCTCCAGCTCTCCCATCTTGTAGAGATCGCCTTCGACGACGCTCAAGTCGTAGTGCACGGCGCTATGCTCCTCGTCGAACTGGGCTTCGGGCTTGACCTGGACCGTCATGTAGCCGCGGCTGCGGTAAAGCTTGCCGACGTTTTCGAGGTCATGGAGCAGGCGCACGGCGTCGGCGGGCTGGCCGAGCGGCAGGTGGAGGAGTCCCTGCAATTCCTCGGACTTCACCACGGAATTGCCTTTCCAGACAACGCCCGAGGTGACGTATACCTTGCCCGGCGCCAGGGGGAAGATCGCGTCCACTTCGACCTCACCCTTCGCTTGCGACAGGACTCTTGCATCTGCGTCTGCAACGGATGCTCTGAGATATCCACTCTTCAGACAAACAGGGAGGAAGTCAACGTTTGCGATTTTGGCAAGACTGGTTCGGAGGTAGGGCGCTCCCTGGAGTTTGCGAGCCGCAGCCTCGAGACCGGGGAGCAAGTCCGGCCCTACGCCGCGAAACTCGACGTTGCCGATCCGAATCTCGAGGGCCTCAACCATGTAGGAAGTGCCTATCACGTTTCCGCCCTCGATAGGGCCTTCACGGAGGTAGTCGATTCGTGCGGGAATCTGCTTCTCGTCGAGGATCGCCTGCAGCGCCTCTTCGATCCGATCTGCAAGGTCTCCGGTGAGCGGCACTTTGCCTCGGAAAAGAGGAACCCGGCGCTGCAGCTCGACGAGAAGGTCGGCATCGGTGAACCAGACGAGATTTTCGAAGTGCGCGGGAACCAGCTTGCTCGCGTCAATATCGGTGAGCTGCAGTTCGAGTTTCACGCTCGAGCCTGAAGAAGTATAGGAATAGACAATGCCGCTGAACATTCCGGAGTTGCCGAGACGCCGCACTGCTTCCTTGAAATCGCCATCGGCGGCGGGTTGGCCCAGCAGCAGGCTGCTGGCGGCGAGAATCTCCTTGTCGGTGTAGCGCGCCGTCCCCGTCACTTGCAGCGCGGTGAGCTTGGCAGGGCCACTGGATGGGGTTTTGCCGCTGGCGGACTGCCTCTGGCCTGCAGCAGCCGGCAGGAACAGGCACAACAGGATCGCGACCCGCTTGCCCCGGTTCATTTTGACCGTTTCCCAGCCCCTGCCACTGACGTGGAGAAATTCTTTTGTTTGACGGCGATGTCCATGAAGGCCTTAGCGGCGCGGCTGAGCGACTTGTCTTTGCGGAAGACGATGGCTAGGTCACGCCGGATTTGCGCGCCGGCAAGGGTGATCGCAACCAGAACCTTGGCCCGGATGTCTTCCTCGATATTGGAGCGGGCGATAAATCCCACGCCGACATCGGCCGCCACAAAACGCTTCAACAGTTCGCTCGAATCGAGCTCCATGGCCAGGTTCGGTTTCAAGTGATGGTCACAGAACAGGGCGTCGAGCGCATCTCGGGTGTGGCCGAGTTTGGGCAAAACGAGCGGATAGGCCGAAACCTCGGCCAGGGTGACACTCTTCTTCGCCGCGAGCGCATGGCGCGGGGCCGTGATCACGACGAGTTCGTCGCGGTGAATCATCTGCGCCTCGAGGCGATTGTCGGTCACGGGCAGCGAGACCACGCCAAAGTCCACCACGTTCTCGAGGATCGACTCGAGAATCCGAGAATAGTCGGAGCGCCGGATGCTCACGGCGACGTTGGGATAGTCGCGCTTGAATTGCGCGAACACCTCGGGCAGGATGTGCAGGCAAGTGCCCTCATTGGCTCCCACGACGATTTCGCCGCGGGGCACACGCTCGGTTTCGGCGATCTCGGTAAGGATGGTCTTGCGCCGGTCGAGTGTTTCTTCTGCGTACTTGAAAAACAGTTTGCCGGATGCGGTGAGCGAGACGCGGCCTCCGGAGCGGTCGAGCAGACGAGCGCCAACTTCTTCTTCCAGCGCCCGTATCTGGGAGGAAACGGCGGGCTGGGTGCGAAAGCGCTTCTCCGCCGCGCGGGAGAAACTGGAGAGACGCGCCACTTCCAGGAAGATTTCGAGCTGATCGAAGTCCATGCTACCGGCTTCAGACTGCTGGCCTCAGACACTATAGCGAGCCTGAGCCGATGACGGAAGCGAAAAGAGACGCAGGCCAGTGCGCCTCACTTGGCCACGGAAATCTCGATGGTGAAGGCTCCATTCCACTCTTCGCCCATCTTGCTCTCTGAAATCTTCAGTTGGTACTGGCCGGTCTCGGGCAAGGCCTGATCCAGAATATCGCCGCCCGGACCTCCTTCCTGGTCTCCGGAGGGAAACGTGACCTCACCGCGTACCGGCCCGTCTCCAGTCACCTCGATCTTTACCTTCGTGCCGCTGTCTCCGTGAAAACTGAATTCCTTGTGATCATCCATTCCACGCAACTTGCCTGCGACGCTGATCTTCTGGCCAGGCGCTGGAAGCTTGATCTCTTGCGCCGTGTCAGCGGAGGCAATGGGGAGCAAAAGCCCAAATGCGATGATCATGGCGAGCCTGCGGCTGGGTGCATGGAGGAGGTTCATGGGATTGTCGCCCCACGTTGTGCGTTCAAAAACGGCAGCAATCATACCGCATCCGACCAGCTCTCGACGTTGCAAAAGCCAAGCCCTGACACGCAACCTGAGTTCTCTGACGAACCGAGCCGCGGTTCGCGGCGGGTCGTCCCCGCAGCGGCTAAAGCCGGATTTAGTTGACGGGAGCGACGGCGGGGCTGAAGCCGCGCCCCTTCAAAACAAAGTCACAATTTGACGTTTGCCGCCGCGTGAGACGGGGCGAGCCCCGTCTCTACAGACGGTTCGTCCTAGACGTTGATCACCGCAATGAGTTCCTTCACGGCTGCGGCGCTCTTATCGAGGGCGGCTTTCTCTTCCGCGGTGAGTTTGATCTCGATGATCTGCTCGATGCCCTTGGAGCCGAGTTTTACCGGGACGCCGACAAAGAGGCCGTGAATGCCGTACTCTCCGTTGAGGTAGGCGGCGCAGGGCAGAATCTTTTTCTTGTCTTTGAGAATGGCCTCGACCATCTCGGTGGTGGCGGCCGACGGGGCGTAGTAAGCGGATCCGGTCTTGAGATACTTAACGATTTCGGCACCGCCGTCGCGGGTGCGCTGGACGATGCGATCGAGAGTGGCCTTATCCAAAAGTTCAGTGATGGGAATTCCGGCGACGGTGGAATAGCGGGGAAGCGGGACCATGGTGTCGCCGTGGCCGCCGAGGACGAAGGCGGTTACGTTCTCGATGCTGACTTTAAGCTCCAGTGCGATAAAAGCCCGGAAGCGGGCGGAGTCGAGGATGCCGGCCATGCCGATGACGCGCTCACGCGGGAAGCCGCTGATCTTGTAGGCGGCCTGGGCCATGGCGTCGAGCGGGTTGGAGACCACGATGAGGATGCAGTTCGGCGAGTGGTGTACGACTTTGCCGACAACGTCGCTCATGATTTTGAAGTTGGTATTCAACAGGTCGTCGCGGCTCATGCCGGGCTTGCGAGGAATTCCGGCGGTGATGACGACGATGTCGGAATTGGCGGTGTCGGCATAGTCGTTCGTCCCGAGAATGGCGGAGTCGCGCTTCTCGATGGGCATGGCTTCGAGCAAGTCAAGACCTTTACCCTGCGGGACGCCTTCGATGATGTCGATGAGAACGACATCGGCCAGTTCTTTCGATGCAATCCAATGTGCGGCGGTAGCGCCTACATTTCCGGAACCTACGATCGTTACTTTATTGCGCATAAGGTCTCCTTTCTTGATAAGCAATTTCTTGTAGAGACGCGGCTTGCCGCGTCTCCGGCAGCGCCGATGCGTCAAAAGAGACGGGGCAAGCCCCGTACCTCTAATATCAGTCGGCTGCCACTGGGACGGTCATGTTTTCGATCATGCAACTAGCGAACTCGCTGGTTTTCACTTTCGTTGCGCCTTCCATCAGGCGCTCGAAATCATACGTCACTTTCTTCTGTTCGATGGTGCGTTCCAGGCTATGCTCGATCAGATCGGCGGCTTCGGTCCATCCCAGGAAGCGGAACATCATAACGCCCGAAAGAATGACGGAGCCGGGATTGATGACGTCCTTGTCGGCATACTTGGGAGCGGTGCCGTGCGTGGCCTCGAAGATGGCGTAACCGTCGCCGATGTTCGCTCCGGGAGCGATGCCGAGGCCTCCAACCTGCGCCGCGCAGGCGTCAGAAATATAGTCGCCGTTCAGGTTGGGCGTGGCTAGAACGCTGTATTCGTCGGCTCGGGTCACCACCTGCTGGAAGATGGAATCAGCGATGCGGTCGTTGATCATCAACTTCTTCTTCCATGCGCCTTTGCCGTGAGTAGCGTAGATGGAATCGAGACAATCTCTTACTTCCTTGTAGATACCCTGGCGGAAATCCTCCTGGGCGAATTCGAGGCCGGGTTCGACGAGGTTGGCATTCTCCTCGATGGTGACATTGGGGTTCTTATCTTTATTGCCGAGAATCCAGCTCTCGCGCTCGGTGACAACTATGTCGCGAAATTCTTCGGTGGCGAGTTCGTATCCCCACTTGCGAAACGCGCCTTCGGTGAACTTTTGAATGTTGCCTTTGTGGACCAGAGTCACCGCTTTGTTCTTGTGTTCGAGAGCATGTTTGATGGCCATGCGCACCAGGCGTTTGGTACCGGTCACGGACATGGGTTTAATGCCGATGCCGGAATCGAGGCGGATTTGCTTCTTGCCGCCTTTCAGCATGTCTTTGTTGAGGAATTCGATCAACCGTGCGCAATCGGGCGTGCCTTGTTCCCATTCGATGCCGGCGTAAACGTCTTCCGTGTTTTCGCGGAAGATGACAATGTTCATACGCTCGGGATGCTTCACGGGCGAGGGCACTCCGGCGTAGTACTTCACCGGGCGCACGCAGGAATAGAGGTCGAGGATCTGGCGCAGGGCGACGTTGAGCGAGCGGATACCGCCTCCGACGGGCGTGGTCAGCGGTCCTTTAATGGCGACGCGAAATTCGCGGATGGCGCTGACCGTGTCGTCAGGCAGCCAATTCTGGAAGCGGGCCTTCGCCTTCTCGCCGGCAAACACTTCGTACCAGGCTACGGCGCGCGTCCCCTGGTACGCCTTTTCGACCGCGGCGTCGAATACGCGAACCGAAGCTTTCCATATATCACGGCCGGTACCGTCGCCTTCAATGAAAGGGATGATGGGGCGATCGGGAACACGATACTTGCCGTTGCTGTATTCGATCCTCTGTCCCTTGGCTGGGAGAGGGACTCCGTTAAATGATGACATTACTTGCCTCCAAAGGCTGGAAATTTATCCATCATTATAGATTGGAGAAGGGGAAACTAGGCTGACGGTCACAGGTCGATGTGACGAGGCTCACACGGTTTAGCGGGTACAATCCCACGTCTCGAAAACCGCGAGACGTGGGACACCCGACAGTATTTAGCGTTCGATCCTGACGGACTTGACTACTACGTCTTTGTTGGGACGGTCCTGGCGGTTGCGCGCCGCTTTCGAGATTATTTCCACGATCTCGTATCCCTCGACGACCTCGCCGAAAATCGTGTGCTTGCCGGTGAGCCAGTCGGTATTGCCGACAGTGATGAAGAACTGCGATCCGTTGGTGTTGGGGCCGGCATTGGCCATCGCCAGCTTGCCGGCCTTGTCGAAACGATGCGGCGAACCTTTGGTTTCGTCTTCGAACTGATAGCCAGGCCCACCGAATCCAGAGCCCATGGGATCGCCACCCTGGATCATGAAGCCGGGAATCACTCGATGAAAGATCGTTCCGTTGTAGAGGGGATCTTTGGTCTTCTTGTGGGTGGTGGGATGCGTCCACTCGCGCTTGCCTTCGCTCAATTCGACAAAGTTGGCGACGGTCTTGGGGGCATCCTTCTCAAACAAGAGGCAGATAACCGTGCCCTCGCTGGTTTCGATGACGGCATACGTTCCAGGTGTGCGGGTCATAGCTTTCCCTCCCATCCTTGCATTTCTTCTTGCTGTGACATGGCTTGCCACGTCTCAGACGCGGCAAGCCGCGTCATTACATCGGTTTCTTCGTGCCCGCCGATGGCTTGGGAGCGGCTGCTGGGTCGGCGGCATCACCGGCGCCAAGGATCTCGATGTGTGTGATCTTGACGGGATGCGCAGGAAAATCCCGGGAATCGCGAGGCATGCGGGCAATCTTCTTAACCACTTCGACGGCGGCATTATCACACTGACCAAAGATGGTATAGCCGCCATTGAGGCTGGGATAGGCTCCCTCAGTGATGAAGAACTGCGAGCCGTTGGTGTCAGGTCCGGCGTTGGCGTAGGCGAGACGGCCGGGGCGGTCGAACTTGACACTTGGCGAAGTTTCATTCTTGAACTTGTAGCCGGGATCGCCCATGCCATTGCCGGCGGGATCGCCACCCTGAATCATGAATTCTGGGATAACGCGGTGAAAGATGGTGCCGTCATAAAGCGGAACGCCGTGCTTCTTGGCGTGGCCGATGGGGCTGGTCCAGTCTTTGGTGCCGGCAGCCAGGCCGATGAAATTTTCGACTCCAATCGGAGCCACCTTCGGAAGCAGAGTGCAGTGCATGTCGCCGGCGGTGGTGTGGATGATGGCGGTGGGTTCGGCAGCAGCTTTGGAGGCGGGCGGCGCTGTGGCCGTCTGTGCGGCGCTGAACAGGGAAGTGGAGACGATCAGGACAAGCGTATGGATTAGAGTTCGCATGGATGCTCCTGTAGGGTATTTTGGTCGGCCTTAATTGTACGACAGTCTCTCCACATTTCATTTGCTCGCTTGCATTTCGCGGCTGACGCGTTCGGCTTCGCGGAAGACGCGTAGCAGATTGCCGCCAAGAATCTTGCGGATATCGCCGGCGCTATAACCGCGGTCGAGCAGGGCTTGGGTGATCTTGGGCAGGTCGGCGGCGGAGTCGATGCCCTCGGGAGTTGCACCGCTGACGCCGTCAAAATCCGAGCCCAGGCCGACGTGATCAATGCCCGCAACTTTGGCGATATGGTCGATGTGATCGATCAGCGCGCTCAAGGGTGGGCGCGGAATTTTGGCGGCCCATTCGCGCTCGATGCGGTCGGAGTCGAGGTAGGTAACGGTTTTGCCGGCAGCTTTCCGTTGGTCGATGTAGGCCTTGATGGCGGCGTCGCGGTCGTTCTTTTGCGCTTCATCGGCTTTGCGGTAGTTCTCATCGAGGAAGGCGCTGTAGAAATTTACCTGGACGACGCCCCCGTTCTTGGCGACGGCGCGAAGCATGTCGTCGGTCATGTTGCGCGGATGATTGGTGAGGGCACGGGCGGAAGAGTGCGAGGCGATGACGGGCGCTTTGCTGACTGCAATCGCGTCGTAGAACGTCTTGTCGGCAACGTGCGAGATGTCGACCAACATGCCGAGGCGGTTCATCTCGAAAACGATCTGCTTGCCGCCTTCGGTGAGGCCGTTGTGGTGCTCGACTTTGGGATTGTCGATATCGCCGGAAGAGTCGGCCCACTCGTTGGTATTCGACCAGCTCAGGGTCATGTAGCGAACGCCAAGGCGGTAGAAATCGCGCAACAGGCGAACGTCGTTTTCGATGGAGTGGCCGCCTTCTATCCCCAAAAGCGCAGCGAGCTTGTGCTCGCGGTGAGCGCGCTCGATGTCGTCGGCGCTGAAGGCCATCATCATGCGGTCGGGATGGTGCGCAGCCTGCTCGTACACGGAATCGATCAGATCGAGCGTGCGACGAGCGTAAGTGGCCCTGGTTGGCTTCCGGTTCCACCCAGATGGAAAAGAACTCGGCGCTGAGATTGCCGGCCTTGGCCTTGTCAAGACTGAGGTGGCCGTGATCCTTGGGATCGGTCGATCCGATGTCGAAGCTCTCGTCGAGGAAGCGCTGCGGGGTATCGGCATGCGTGTCGATGACGATGGCGGAGTTGTGGATCTCGCGCGCCTTGGGGCTGACCTCGGTCTGCGCGCAGACGGGAAGGGTAAAGACAAGTGAGAAGGCTACAGCAAATACTTGCTGGTTAATGATGAGTTTGTTCATGGATGAACAGATTCTATACGATGCTTGTGTGGTGGCGGGTCTTCGACCCGCCCTTGCACGGGGCAGAGCCCCGTCACCACACGAGCCTCATTTCAGGATAATTTCACGGCAACGAGCGCCTGCTCGATAGCACTCCTCCATCGCGTGGTCAGTGTTGATCGTCGTCTTCGGATACGGGATGGCTTCGAAGCGCGCTTTTACTTCCAGGAAGAGGGCAAACGTCCGGTTGCGCGCGGGGTGCGAAGGATCGGGGTCGAGCTCGAGCTCGAGACGGCGACGGGCCGATTCGTCGGAACAGGTGCACTCGATGATCGTCCAGGGCTGAGCGAGGTCACGGGTGAATTTGAGAACGCCGTCGATTTGGCTGCGGCGCGAGAAGGTGCGGCCGTCGAGGAAAACTTTGCGCGCGGGAGTTTTTTGCAGCAGGAAGCGGGCAGCTTCGAGCATCACCTCCATCACAAAGTCGTCTTGCTGGGCGGAGTATTCGACGTCGTCAGGAGAGAACAGGGCGGCACGGAACTCGTCTTTGCTAAGAATAGCGCCAGCGCCTTGCGTGCGGGCGGCCAGTTCGCGGGCAAGCGTGGTTTTGCCGGTTCCCGGGAGACCGGCCATCAGAACGATCATGCTGTGGAAATTGTAGCGGAGGCAGCTATCGGTTGGCGGCCGTCATTGCAGTGGCCGTGACCGTATCCGGAGCGGCGCCAGGCTCAGGCGCTGGCGGACGCGGGAAGATCGTCTGTGTCTCCCGCCAATCGCTGTAGCGTTCGGAGACCATCACGTGGAAGCACCAGTGGCGGCGCTCTTCTTCGGGCTCGACCAGACCGAGGGCATTCAAATAGAACAGGTAGCGCTCGACGAAGCGGATCTCTTCCTTGGTCAAGCCCCGGCGCTGCAGGTCAACGGTGAGGCCGGCGAGATGGGACGACGCCGTGTCGCCTTCTGCCGGAGCCGCGTTGCGATTGCGCCGGCGCAGCTTCTTCTGCATCTTAACGGTGCGTACCGCCGAGTTTACCTGGATCTGAGCGTGAAACTGGCGGTAATAAACCTCGGAAAGATCCTGCAGGAAGTCGCGGGTCCAGGGACGGCAAAAGCGGCGTGAAGGATCAAGACTCGGCTCAATTTTGAGAGACTCGCTGGCCTCGATCGGCACCAGTTCTCCCGAAGCCTTGAGCGCTTCCAGTTGAGCGTCGTCCTGAATACGGGGCAGGTCGAGGCGGTCAATCTCTTCGTTCTGCCGGATCAGGGAATCGTGCGACGGACGGAACAGCGGGTTCCAGAGGATGCCACGAAGGTGATGCAGGATGCGGTGGCGGCGGCTCACGCGGTGCAGGGCAAAGGCGTCTGGCGGAGCGGCGAGCGCAACGAGAATCGCGAGCAAGACCAGCACGCCCAGCGGTTTGGAACTCGATGTTGTAAATCTTCGCATCATTACGACAACCCTCGGGGCGGAGGAAAAGTGCCCATCTGCCGAGAGGAAGGACGATTGTAAACCACAGGTGAAGAAATTTGTGAAGCAATTCGGCGTAAGCCCCCTTACTTAAGGGAGTTACCTATGGTTACCAGCGGGCAATCTGCTGCTTTCAGGGCTAAGGTGGGAAAAAGCGTCGTTTGGGGAACGGTGGACTGTAGCTCTGCTTGCCGTAGAGACGCGGCTTGCCGCGTCTTGTGAGCAGCGGCACGGATCCAGGGCGTGTTCGGAAATGGTGCGGGCGGAGACGGGGCAAGCCCCGTCTCTACGCGGATATGCGCCATTATTTGCGGAACAGGTCGACGAAGGCCTGCTTCATGACCTGGCCACCGACGTCGGCAATCGATGTGGTCAGCGGAATGTCCTTGGGGCAAACCTCGACGCAGTTTTGCGCGTAGCCGCATTCCTGGATGCCGCCGTCTCCCATGAGCGCCGTCAGCCGCTCGCGCTTCAGGGCCGCGCCGGTGGGATGCGTGTTGAAGAGCCGCACTTGCGAGATGGTGGCGGCGCCGACGAAGCCCGTGTCTTCGGTGAATTGCGGACAGGCTTCCATGCAGCAGCAACACGAAATGCAACGCGACAGCGGATAGGCCACTTCCTGGGCTTCGGCGGTCAGGCGCGGGCCGGAGCCGAGGTCGTAAGTCCCATCGACCGGCACCCAGGCTTTGACTTTCTTCAGGTTCTCGAAGATCACGCTGCGGTCAACCGCCAGGTCGCGCACCACGGGAAACTTCGAGAAGGGCTCGAGCTTGATGGGCTGATCGAGCTGATCGATCAGCGAAGAGCAAGCCATGCGAGCGCGTCCGTTGATGAGCATGGCGCAGGAGCCGCAGATCTCCTCGAGACAACACGAGTCGTAGGTGATGGGCGTGGTCTTCTTGCCGTCACGGGTGACCGGGTTGGCCGCGATCTCCATCAGCGCCGACGTGATGTTCATGTTCGGCTTGTAAGGAATCTCGAACTCCTCCCACGACGCCTTGGCGTCGGGGGTGAGTTGACGTTTGATCTTGATGATTACGGTTTTGTTGTTTGCCATTTAGCTTTCAGCCTTTAGTTCTTAGCCCATCCTTTGTCATCCTGAGCGAAGCGAAGGACCTGCTTTTTGTGGCTGGAGAAATCTATTCCCGGCCCTTTCGCAACCTGAACCAGCCCAAACCTGACGTGCACAAAAAAAGAACTCCATTTGCGACAAACACGAACGTGAAAATATGGTCGTGATGACGAAGTTCATCAAGGATACCGAACGTTATATTAAAAGCACCAAGAATGAGCCCCATCCAGACCTGCCACACCGGCATCTTCGGTTTGCTGTCATCTAGTTGTTCAAACATGATCCGCCAACATCTCTTGCGCTGCAGCGTCTAGCCTTTAGGTCCTAGCTTAGTCAGCGACTCGACCCATTCGTTTTCCCGAAACGAAACAACACTTACGAAAAAACCACCGGGAAGGGCACGAGTTCCACTCGTGCCGATTTAGGCTGAGAGAGAAGATGCGGCTTCCAGCCGCTGAGGTAACGCTTGCGGCCTTCACGGCTCTTTTCTCTTCCCGGAACCTATTTCCTCACGTTCTCAACCTGGCATCACCGTCGACTCTTCGTCGTCGAAAACTACTCCAGGCTATTCCTCCGGACGCTATATCACTATCGCCGCGAAGGCAGCTACCTCCTGCACGCCTTTGTCCTCATGCCCGATCACGTCCACGTTCTGCTCACGCCCGCGAAAGACGTGACTATCGAACGCGCCGTCCAGCTAATTAAAGGCGCGTACTCCCATGAACTCGGCACCCTTATCGGGCGCAACTCCGAAATCTGGCAGCGCGGATTCACCGATCATCGGATTCGCGATGCTCAGGACTTCATTCATCATCGGAATTATGTTCATCAGAATCCTGTGGTTGGCCGAATCGTGGCCAATTCCTCCGAGTACCGTTATTGTTCCGCGTTCCCGGGATTCAAACTAGACCCGTGGCCCTCAGCGGCTAAAGCCGCGGTCATTCGGGATGCTGCTATCGGCACGAGTGGAACTCGTGCCCTTCCCGGTTCTTCGCGATAGTTCATCATGCGATCACGAATTCCTTGTTCTGCCTGACAATCCGTCATGCGATCACGAATTTCTTAATCTGGGGCGGACGAAATGCGTCCTCCCCTACGCAAACTTCAGTACTTCCTGGGCCGCGGCGGAATCAGCGCTGCGTCCACGGGCTCAAACTCGAACTTCGGCTCGTCCAAATCGGGCGCGAAGGTTGCTTTCGTGGTCTTCATCCAGTTCTTGTCGTCGCGCTCGGGGAAATCGGGCTTATAGTGCGAGCCGCGGGACTCGTCGCGCATGGCCGCTCCCTGCGCGATTACCCGCGACAACTGCAACATGTTGTAGAGCTGGCGCGCGAAGGCGATGGTCGTGTTCGCCCACTGCGAGCGGTCGCTGAGGTTGATCTTCTGGTAGCGTTGCAGCAATTCCACCACCTTGGCGTCCGCTGCCTCACACTTCTTGTTGTAGCGGATCACGGTGCAGTTCGCGGTCATGACTTCGCCGAGTTCGCGCCAGAGCAGGAACGGATTCTCACTGCCGTCGGCTTTCATCAGCATGGCATTGATTTCTTCCTGCCGTTTACGCTCTGCCTCAAAATGACCGTTGCTGGGCGCGGCCTGCAGGTTCTTCGCATACTGCACGGCGCTCGGTCCGGCGACGAATCCGCCGAAAATACACGACACCAGGGAGTTCGCACCCAGCCGGTTCGCGCCGTGATACTGGTATTCGCACTCGCCCGCGGAGTAGATGCCGGGGATGTTCGTGGCTTGCTTGTAATCGATCCAGAGGCCGCCCATGGTGTAGTGCATGCCCGGGAAAATCTTCATGGGCGTAACGCGCGGATCGACGCCGACAAACTTCTCGTAGATTTCGAGAATCCCTTCCAGCTTGCGGTCGAGAGTCTTAGCGTCGATATGGGTAAGGTCGAGATAAACCATCGGCTGGCCGTCGATGCCGAGTTTGTGCTTGTAGATGACCTCGAAGATTTCGCGGGTGGCGACATCGCGCGGCACGAGGTTGCCATATTTCGGATAGCGCTCTTCGAGGAAGTACCAACGCTCTTTCTCAGGAATGGATTTGGGATCGCGCTTGTCGCCCTGCGTTCTGGGAACCCAGACGCGTCCGCCTTCACCGCGCGCCGATTCCGACATAAGGCGCAGCTTGTCTTCGCCGGGGATGCAGGTGGGGTGAACCTGAATAAATTCGCCATTCGCGTAATAACAGCCCTGCTGATAAAGCGCGGACTGCGCCGATCCGGTGCACACCACCGAATTGGTGGACTTGCCGAAGATGGCGCCAATGCCGCCCGTGCAGATAATGATGGCGTCGGCCGGGAAGGTCCGCACTTCCATGGTCCACAGGTCCATCGCACAGATGCCACGACAGACGCGCTTGCCGTCGAGAACGGCCGACAGGAACTCCCAGTGCTCGTACTTCTTCACCTTGCCTTCGGACTCGTAGCGGCGAACCTGCTCGTCGAGCGCGTAGAGAAGCTGCTGTCCGGTGGTCGCTCCAGCGAAGGCAGTGCGGTTAAAAAGCGTACCGCCGAAGCGGCGGAAATCGAGCAGACCTTCGGGAGTGCGATTGAAGGGAACGCCCATGCGGTCGAGCAGATCGATGATGCCGGGCGCGGCCTCGCACATAGCCTTGACCGGTGGCTGGTTGGCGAGAAAGTCTCCACCATAGATGGTGTCGTCGAAATGGATCCAGGTGGAATCGCCTTCGCCCTTCAGGTTCTTGGCGGCGTTGATGCCACCCTGCGCGCACACCGAGTGCGAGCGCTTTACCGGGACGATCGAGAACAGGTCAACTTCACCGCCCATCTCAGCGATTTTGATAACGGCGGATAAGCCCGCGAGGCCTCCACCCACTACGATAATTTTCGGAGCTGCCATTTCTATGAGTCCGATCTTTTGAATATGGTTCCCGGGCCGGGCCCGGGCCTGCTTGCATAACCACTAACGCATTACGATGTTTTCCGAACTTGAACTTGAATCCAAGGGTTGCAGCGGTGTCTTCAGGAATCCGTACATGCTGGCCGCGCCGATTGACACCAGACCGAGCGCCAGCGCGAGGCAGAGATAGCCCAGGCGTCGTCGCGCCCTTTCGCCGGTCGTGATGCCCCACTTCGCGGCGAACAGCCACAGGCCGTAGCTGAAATGCCAGGAAGCGGCGACGATGGCGACCGCGTAAAAGGCTACCATCCACGGATTCTGGAATTCTCCCTGCACTTTCGCGAACGACTGCATGGGGTGTGTCGGTAGATGTACACCGGTGAAGCGCAAGTGGTACGTGTGCTGCACCATGTAGACGAGGGCGATGATGCCGGTCCAGCGCTGCGAAGTGTAGAGCCAGTTGCCCTGCCACGGATAAGCGCCGACATTGGTCTCGCCCTGATACCAGATGTAGACGCCGTAGAGGCCGTGGTAAAGGATCGGAATCCAGATGAAGCAGATCTCGAGGCCGAGGACGAAAGGCAGACTGTTCAGAAACTCGACTTGCTTTCCGTAGGCGATGGGGCCTTTGAAGGCTTCGGCATTCGAGATGAAGTGTTCGAGAAGAAAGGCTCCGATGGGCACGATGCCGCTTAGAGAATGCAGGCGGCGGAGGAGGAACGAGGTTCCCTCGCCGGCACGGAGCGGAGCGACGCCCGGTTTGATCTTTGGTGCGGGAGCAACAGAACTGGCGGATGATGCCACGATGACTGCTCCTTACGTGGTCCGATATGAAAACTAATCATTATCATTTTGCGCGCGAAGGGAAGTCAAGGAGAGCTTTAACCATACCACTCCAGGAATGCACGGAATGCCGCGCCGCGGTGGCTGTACCGAGCCTTTTCTTCGGCGCTCAGTTCGGCAAAGGTCTTGCCGATTTGCGGGAAATAAAACAACGGGTCGTATCCAAAGCCGTTTTGCCCCCGAGGCGCGTCGAGGATGATGCCTTCCGCGGTGCCGCGGAAGGTGTGCAGTGTCTGGCCATCCCCAGCCACGGCAATTACGCAGACGAAACGTGCCGTGCGCTTATCTCTTGGAGTTTCCATTAGTTCGCTTAGCACCTTTGCGTTGTTGGTCTCATCATCGGTGTTGCATCCAGCTGCGTGCGGTTCATCCGCGGCATAACGCGCGGAGTGGACCCCGGGCGCGCCGCCGAGGGCGTCGATCTCCAGGCCGGAGTCGTCCGCCAGCACCAGTTCTCCGGGAACGGCCAGACTGTACGACTCAGCTTTCTTGCGCGCGTTCTCCTCGAAGGTGCTCCCGTCTTCGACCACCTGGGGAAGAGACGAGAAGTTCGAGATGGTCGCGATAGTGATGCCGTAGGGTGCAGCGGCTCCGGCAAAATCGCGAAGTTTACCGGGGTTCGAGGTCGCCAGAAGAACGGTGCGTGAGGTCATGCGGCGCTCCGCGAAGTTCTCCGGGTGTTGGTCCAGGCCACAACCAGCGCGGCCAGGCAAATCAGCGAGACGATGTCTCCAATCCAACGATCGCGTGTTCGTCGGAAATGGACTCGCACCTCGTTATCTCCAGCGTCAATTGGAATGACCAGCAATCCGGTGACGTCAGTGGTCCGAGTCTTGGTGCGTTTACCATTTACAACCACGTCCCATGCCGGGTAGTTGAAAAGGCGCAGAGTCAGATTTTGCGATGCGGCAGCGTGGACCCGAAAGTGTTTCTCCATTGGTTGCCACGCCAGCATCTGGCTCGGAACCTGTGCTCCTGCGTCGTCGCTGATCAGCGGCAGACTTTTGTTCAGTTCGTAGGAGTCGGCTCCGGCGGGCACGTATTCGTCGGTGCCCTCGTAGCCGGCGCCGCTGGCGACAGCCGTGCTCATTTCGCGGATATCGTTGGCTAGCTCCCACCAGGGCGGCTGGATACGATAGCCGGCGACGATCACGGCAGCCAGTAGAACGGCAGAGGCGAGCCAGCGCCAAGTCCAGCGCCGGGCAGCCAAAGTCAGAAGGATTGCCAGAGCAGCGTTCATGCAAAGCAGCCAGCGGAATGGAAGCTGCACGAATCGGAACTTGGGCAAGTGCTGCCAGAGCAAGTTACTCACCGAGAGCATCAGGACGGCGCTGCCGGCGCCCCAAACGGAAAGCAGGATCCACGGGACCTCAAAGCCGGTCGCGCGGTGCGCAACTGGACAGCCAGGGGCGGCTGTCGCTGCGTATTTCTTCTGTCGCGAAATCCAGATCGCCAGAGCGAGAACGCCGATTTCGGCCGACGCTATGGTCGAGACCAGGAGATTGAAACGGTTGTGGTCGGGATCGGCGAGAGTGGTGAAGAGAAAATTATCCTGCGGACGCACGCCCGGCGACAGCACCTCGCCGCTATTGATCCATCTTGTTTCATAAGCCGCAGGAATCAAATAGAAAGCCGCTAAGCCTGCGCCGAATACGACGGCGAGCGCCGTTCGCAACAGCGAACGCCAAGATCGCTCGAGCACCGCCAAGAACCACCGCCAGCCCAGCCACCGAGTAGTGAATCATGACGGCGCCGGGCAGGTTCGTCAGCCAGGCTGCAGCCAGCGTCAGACTGAGCCATAGCACCGGCCTAAAGCCGGGTTTTGTCAGCCGCAGAACACAAAGCAGCAGAAGCGGCAGCAAAGCACCGGCCAACAACTCAGCGTAGGCGCTGCGCCAGTAGACGATCAACAGGTGATAAGGATTCAGCGCGTAAAACGCAGCTGCAAACAACGCGTCCGGGGCGGAGAGCCACTCGCGGGCCAGCCGGTACATGGCCGCTGCAGCGAACATGAGTACCACCCAGCAATATGCGCCCGGCACCATCTTCCAGGGCAGAGCAGCCCCGAGCGCGGCGCCCAGAGTCCAGGAAGCGGGTGGATAAAACAGGAAGCGAGCTTCGCCGTATCCCCAGTATCCGAGGGCCGACCAGCGCGGATAGACGATGCCGTGCTTCCATTGGCCAAGGACCTCCATCCAGGAATACATGTGGAACTCGAAATCATGTCCGGACGGATTGCCCCACCGGAAGAACGGACTGATGGCCAACAGGCAAGCGCCAGCCAGCACCAACGCACGCGAGATCGGAGTTCTGAGCAACGAGCAATTCTATATTGCATCAGAAAATTCTCGGAAAATTAACTGAGCCGAAACCATTCAGAAGGGAGTAACACGGTAGCCTGCGAGCAACCAAGTGGAACAGACCACCGGGGACTGGGCCGGCACTAAAGACGGGGTGCCGATCTGGTTCCCGGTTTTTACTGCCATCAGAATGCGGTTGGGGGAACGCTGATTGACTGGCGTCTATTGGTTGACGCTCTCGGGATTTCGCTGGCGGCGGAGTTCTTCAAGAAAAGCTTCTTCCTCCAGGGCATTGCCAGTCCGCAGCAATTCCAGCAGAGGATCGTCGGCATCGGTTGCGGTGCTGTCGGCCGGGCTGAGATCGACCACGTTGGCGACGAGAGAGCGCGGAGAAATTTCCAGTTGCGGAGTGGCGCCGGGCTGGCCAGTGAGGAATTCGATGAACTCGCCTACGCTCTTGCGCTGCTCTTCGGTGCGGGCAGGGAACTCAATGCCCATGCCATGTCCGGGGTGCATGACCCGGACCAAACCTTCAGCGTGAATCTCCATGCCGGCGGCGCGCAGGCACAGGTCCACGGCGGAGGACTGCGGGAAGGGAGATTCGGTCTCCACATAGCAGCCGCCCAGACTGAGGTCGGTCAGTTTGCATTGGGTGACTGCATCCGGCTCTTCGGGTAAAGCATCGTGCGAACGGGCCGCCAGCCACTCGCTTAGGTCGTCGCGCAGATTGGCGTCCATGTCCAGAAAGCGCAAGCCGGTTTGGCCGTTAGGGGTACTCCAGGCTACTTCCGCATCCCCTTCGATACCACCCCCATTATCGGGAAGCTGGAAGGAGGCGCGAACCAAGGTCCCGGAGGAAAGTGGCTTGGCCGTCAGGACATCCATGCCGCCGGTGCTCAGGTCGAGCAGGATGCCTTCGACCGTATTGTTGTCGTCGATACGAATCGAAACCTCGGCTTGGACAGCGATCCGCATGGATTGCCGGCGTTCGCGCTTCAGCAGGGCGGTGGCGGCGCGCAGGGTGGTTTGAGCCTGCTCGGGGGTGATGGGCTTGGTGAGGATGAAATGAGTTCCAGCGCCCAGGATCGAGCGGATCTGCGAAGCATCGTGCAACAAGGCAACAGTGACCGGCGGCTTGCGGTCGGGGCCGACGAGACGGCGGCAAGATTCGAGCAGCTGAGAAGCCGCTTCGGGATCATCGAAGTCTACGATGACCTGGTCGAATTGCGCCTCATGCAGTCGCTCCGCGGCGACATCGGCATCGTTGGAACGATCCACGGCCACGCCAAACTGCGTCAGAACCTGAATCAGCGTTTCCGCCGTCGGTTCATCCTTGGACACCAGTAATGCCTGCAATGTCATGCGCCCGAGCCTCCCGCCTCGCGCTTTGCCTGTACCTCAGGCATCTACGGCCAGCGCGGAGTTGCGCTGCGCCCTGGCTTGGCCGCCGCTGGCGCGGATTGCGCGCTGGCTTTAGCTGCCATCGCGTTGGTTTCATCGTCCACTTCCGCGAGCACGGCGCTATCGTCTTCGACATCGGTTTCCGCAAGCAACGGCGCGACTTCGCGCAGTTTCTCGGCAGCCTGCTGCAACATCTCAATCTGCTTGCCCAACTGCGTGTACTGCGCCTGCTTGCGACGCAAAACCTCATGGATATCCTTCATACATCCCCCTGCGCCTGACTGTAGGGTTTGGACGAAGGTAAGGTCAACGCCAAAGGCATCGCTGGCCGTTACGGCAGTAACCGAACAAAACGGCCATGGCGCAGAATTCCAAGCGGGGTTCGGGGCAGGCTCGGCTTTAGCAGACGAACCGGTTGACGCCGTCCTCAGGAAAGGGCCGTCTTGTGCGGCGGCTATCGGCGTGATCACTGGGCTCAAAATCAAAAGCCCCGCCTTGCGGCGGGGCCATGAGTTGAGTGTTCTGGGCGATTCAAGCGTTAGGTTATGTCCCGATCAGCTTGCGGCGGAACATTCCAGCGATTCCCACAAGTCCCGTTCCGAGGAGGCCCAAAGTTCCGGGTTCCGGGACGGTGATGCTCGAAGTACCTACACGGATGTGCCCGATACCATTGGTCCATTGATTGCTGCTGCTATAGATGGTCTGCTGGGTTGTTCCAGTCACGCTACGACCGTCATACAGCGTGCCAGCGATCGTGCCACTGAGAGTCCAAGTCTTATTCTGGCCCACCTGGCTGACCAAGGTTAACGTAACCGGAGCCACGAAGCTGCCGCTAAAGAGCGTTACCTTGCTCTTGGGAGCCCCCGGCAATGATTGTGTCCAAAGGCCCACGCCCGTCACGACGAACGAAGCTGGCCCGCCAGCGGCAAACGTTGCGCTGGAGCCCGAAAGCGAGCCGCCGGTCAGGGCGCCGGTCGAGAACACTACCGAGCCCATGGACCCTCCCGTTGTGATCCCGTCAAAGCTGCGTAGCTCCGAAAGAGTCGACACGATGCCTGCGTTTGAAACCGCAACCGAACCATACTGGTTCGTGAGAATAATGTCTGCCGATGCCGCAATTGGCAACGCCATTGCGATCAATGCTAAGAGAAACACTCGCCTCATTTGAATTTCCTCCCCAAAATTTTTCTTTTTTCCCCAAATTTACCCTGGAACCTGGAGTCCAAGGTATGGATCGCCACTTGCGCTTAGTGCACTTGCTGTTCCAAAGCTACTGAAGCTTACTTGTTGTTGTTTATCAACAACTTACAACCCCACTCCACAGATGGCTAGAATCTCGGGATGCAATCTGCTGCACACTAGCAACAATCGCTTTCCCCAAGATCTCCAGAAGCTCAGTCCCGCAGGCAGTCCGACCACGAAGCCGAGCAACTGTTTGGTTCGGAATCGACAGGGGGGATCTCGCCACGAGAAAGCAAAGGCCACGTTGCGAAGCCGCTTCCAGAACCTGGCGCGACTTTTAGTAACCAGTCGCGAGGTGACGGATGTTACCACGGACTTGGCGTTTGGCAAGTGGCCCGTTTGTGCCATTCATACCCCTCAAGAGTGGCATTCCGCTCGCAGGCCGGCTGCAATACCTTTCAGGATGAGCAGTTCTGGGGAGGGCTGTTCGGGCGTCCCGTGATCCTTTGGATCCGGGGCGCTTCTTAATTTGGGGGCAGTCGTTGATCGGCGGTCATAGGTCGTTAGCAAGCCAAGGATCGATGGATCGATGGAATGCGCGTGCCCACGCGAGCGACTAGCGACCAACACTAAATCGGTACCGGTTCACTCTTGCCCGAAGCCAGGCTGCGGTAGGCGGCGTCCAGAATGATCTGGTTCTGCCAGCCTTCCCGGCCCGGCACTGGAAACATTTCCCGGCCTTCGACGGCGGCAGCGAAAGCGTCCACCTGTCTGGCGTAGGCGAGGTGGTTGGAACCGGTTTCTTCGCCGGCGAGTTGACCGTCGCGCCACAGTTCCAGCCTAACCGGACGTTCAACATTCAGCGCGTTGTCGGCCCTGAGCACGCCGGCGTCACCGACAATCTCCAGGGGCGTGCGATAGTGAGCGCGAGTTGAAACCAGCACCGTGGCCAGCGTGCCGCGCTGAAACTCCAGCGTCACAACGGCCGCCGCTTCTAGGTCACCTGACCCTTCGGCTGGACCACCGAAGGCGCTGACCCGCTGGGGCTCGTCCTGCAGGATGTAACGCAAGGCGTCGATGCAGTGGACGCCTACGTCGGAGATGGGCCCTCCTCCAGCGATCGAGCGGTTGTAGAGCCAGGTCCGGGCCTGGCCTGAACCTAGATACGAGAACTCCGCCCGCGCAAAAACCGGGTGGCCGATGTCACCGGCAGCAACGCGCTGGCGAAATCTCGCGGTGGTGTCTTCAAAGCGGAAGACCTGAGCCACCCCGAGGAGCACTCCGGCGCTGCGCGCCGCTTCGACCATCTGGCGACATTCGTCCGCGTCCATGCCCATGGGCTTCTCGCACAACACCGGCTTGCCGGCAGCCACAGCCGTGAGGACGTCCCGCAGATGGCACGCGTTGGGAGTCGTGACCAGCACGGCGTCGACTTCAGGGCAGCGGCTGAGTTCAACGGTTGAGGCAAAGACGTGCGGGATGCCGTACTGCGCCGCGGCTTCGCGCGCCTTGTTGGGATCCCGGCGCGAAAGACCGACCACTTTGCAATTCTGAGCCAGCACGAATCCCGGCATCAGACGCCGAACCGCGTGCAAACCGAATCCCGCTATACCAAAACGAATCATGTGAATTTCACCCGCTTCTACGTGTATGGATAAAATACGAAAAACAGCAGTGACAGCGCGGTCAACCCCCAGAGCGCAGGGCGAACATCCCGCAAGCGTCCCGAAACCAGCTTGCAAAAAGGATACAGGATGAAGCCCGCCGTCATGCCAATTCCCACGTTGTAGGTAAAAGCCATCAGCACGATGACGCCGAAGGCTGGCACCAGTTCGGTGAGGTCGTTAAAGGGAATCCGGATGATCGGGGTGAGCATGAGCAAGCCAACGAAGATAAGCGCTGGTCCGTAAGCTTGTGGCGGGATGGCGGAGATGAAGGGCGCGAAGAATAGAGTCCCTACAAAGCACAGCGCCGTAGTGACGGCGGTCAGGCCGGTGCGCCCGCCAGCCTCGACTCCGGTGGCGGACTCGATATAGGCGCCGGAGGTAGTGGTTCCAATTACGGCGGCGAAGGTCGTGGCGAGCGCGTCGGCCATCATAGGACGCTCGATCTGCGGCAGGTTGCCGTCTTTGTCGAGGAAGCCGGCACGCGCCGACACACCAATGAGCGTTCCCATGGTGTCTACAAATGCCATGACGAAAATCGTCAGGACGACCGGGAAAAATCCCCAGGTAAACAGGCTGTGCAGATCGAATTGAAGGAAAACGGGCTGCAAGCTGGGCGGACGGCTCACCCAACCGGTCGGCGCAGGAGCGACGCGGGTCACAAAACTGAGCAGAGCAGTGACCAGAACTCCACTGAGAATCGCGGCTGGGAAGCGGCGAATGGTGAGCACCGTCATCAGCAGGAATCCAAAGACGGAAAGCAGAACTGAAAGTGAGGTGAGATGGCCCGGCCGCACCGGTGCTCCCGGCGATCCTATAGTGACGATGCCGGTCTGATTCAGCCCGATAAACGTGAGAAACAATCCGATGCCGACAGCGTAGCTGTAACGAAGGGTGGCGGGAATGGCGTCGACCATCCATTGGCGCAGGCGGAATAGAGTCATCAGAATAAACAGGACTCCGGCCAGAAACACCGCGCCCAGAGCGCTTTGCCACGTGTAGCCGAGCACATGAACCACGGTGAACGCGATAAAAGCGTTCTCGCCCATGTAAGGACCGATGGCGAACGGGCGCTTGGCGTAGAGCCCCATCAGCAGCGTTCCGAAAATGGCGGTGAGAATGGTGGCAGTGAGCGAGGCGCCGGCCGGCATGCCCGCGGTCTTCAGGATGGCAGGGTTGACGGCCACGATGTAGGCCATGGTGAAGAAGGTGGTGAGTCCGGCGACGACTTCGCGGCGGACGGTGGTCTGGTGATGAGCGAGTTCAAAGAACTGATCGAGCCAGCGGTTCACGTTGTCCTCGGGGGAGACTCAGGATTGTACATTCGCCGCGGTCGAAGCACGAATCGAGCCGGAGGTTCAGCGATTCCGCAACTCGGCGAGCAACTTAGGATCGATGTTGCCACCGCTGATCACGGCTACATTGATGTTTGTCTTGGGGAGCTCGCCGGCATGGAAAAGAAACGCGGCTATGGCTACAGCGCCGCTCGGTTCGGCCAGAGTTTTCGTGTTTGTACTCAGCGCCCGCATGGCCTCGCGAATTTCATCTTCGGTCACGCTGACAATGTCGTCCACATAGGCGCGGATGTGTTCGAAATTGATGGCGCCGATACTCTGGGTGCGAAGACCGTCAGCCAGCGTCCGCGAGACTTGCTCGGCCGGAAAAGAGACGATGCGACCGGCGCGCAGGCTGGCTTGCGCATCGGCGGCTAGCTCCGGCTCGACTCCAATCACCTTCACTTTGGTATTGCTGAGCTTAACGGCGGCCGAGATCCCGCTGATCAATCCTCCTCCGCCGACGGGGACCAGCACGGTTTCAACATCAGGCAGGTCTTCAAGGATTTCGAGCCCAACGGTTCCCTGGCCGGCAATGATTTTTTCGTCGTTGTAGGGAGGCACGATAGCGTAGCCATGCTCAGCGGCGAGTTGCTCGGCACGCAGGCGGCGCTCTTCGCTGCCGGGACCGACGATGACGATCCCCGCTGCAAGGGCAGCGGTGGCTTCGAGTTTGTTCTTGGGAGCGTTGCAGGGCATGACGATGATGGCCTTCACCCCAGCGCCCGCGCCGCGTAAGCCACACCCTGCGCATGATTGCCGCTGGAATAGGAAATGACTCCGCGGCGGCACTCTTCGTCGCTAAGAGACGCGACCTTGTTATAAGCGCCGCGCAGCTTGAAAGCGCCGATGGGCTGCAGGTTTTCGAGCTTGAGGAAGAGCTTGCGCTGATCCGCCGCGGCAGTCCATTCGAACAGGGGAGTGCGAACGGCGATGCCGTGGAGAAGGTTTTGAGCTGCGTGAATGTCATCGAGGGAAACCATCGTGTTTGAGCGTGCCTTGTCCGGTCGTTTTTTGCAAGGGCGGCTAAGGAGTACATCATGATGTTACAGAGATTGACATCATGATGCCTAATGGTATAACATCAAAAGATGAGGACAACCCTTTCGCTCGATGACGACGTGGCCCAGTTGCTGAAAAAGGAAGTTCGGCGAACTGGCTCTTCTTTCAAAGAGGCGGTGAATCGATTTCTGCGGATGGGATTGACGGCTTCGAAGCCGCCAGTCCGGAAGCCGTTCCGGGTGAAGCCGTGGAATCTGGGTCTGCCTCCGTTTGAAAAAGTAGAAGAGCTATTGGAATACCTGGAAGGACCGGATCATCGGTGATCGTCATTGATGCCAATCTCCTGATCTATGCCTACGATCTCGATTCGGCCTACCACAAGAAGAGCCATTCTTGGCTGGAGGAAGCGCTTTCGGGAGTAGAAGCCGTGGGACTGCCCTGGCAAAGCGTATCTGCGTTCCTACGGGTTATCACGAATCGGCGGCTATCGGGAATGCGTGTCAGCCTGCAGCAAGCCGTGCAAGTCGTCGATGAGTGGTTGCAGCAACCGAATGTACAAATACTTGGGCCGGCGGATCAGCACTGGTCGGTGTTGAGGCAAATGATCCTGGTTACGATGGACGCTTTCTCCTTGGTATCTCGGTCGCGGAAAGTCTTCAGATTTCCAGTATCACCGGCATGATCAGCGGCCGCCGCTGCGTCTGGCGCGAGATGTAGCGTTTCAAATCAGTGCGGATTTTTTCTTTAATCACGCCATAGTCGGCTTTCTCTTCGCTGCTGGAGGCATCGAGCGTCTCCATCACAATCTCCCGGGCGCGTTCGATCACGCCGTTTTCGCCAGGCGCAAATCCGCGCGTCACGATCTCGGGAGCAGTCTCGACCAGTCCGCTGAGCTTGTTGATGGCAATGATCGGCATGACGAAGCCGTCTTCGCTGAGGTGGCGACGGTCTTTAATCACTAAGTCTTCCACCACATCCGTGCGCGAGCCGGAATCGATGCAGACGCGGCCTACATTCACTCGTCCGGCCTTGCGGGCGCCGAGTTCATCGATTTCGAGGACGTCTCCGCTCTCGATCAGCATCACGCTCCCGACCGAGCCATGCATGGACCCGGCCAGTTCGGCATGCAACTTGAGCTGCCGGTATTCGCCGTGAATCGGGACGAAATACTTGGGCCGCACCAGGTTGATGATGAGCTTCAATTCTTCCTGGCTGGCGTGTCCGCTGACATGGATCGGCGGGTAAGAGCCGTCGTCGTAGATAACGAACGCTTCGCGGCGGAAGAGGTGATCCACCATGCGGAAGATGGCTTTTTCGTTGCCCGGGATGATGCGCGACGATAGCACGACGGTGTCGCCTTTTTCGATTTTGGCGTGCTTGTGGTTATCCACCGCCGCCCGCGACAGCGCCGACATGGGCTCGCCCTGCGTGCCGCTGATCAGGACGCAGACTTTTTCCGGAGGGAAGTTCTTCATTTCGCCGGGATGAATCAGCATGCCCTCGGGAATCTGGACATAGCCCAGATCTTCGGCGATCTCGGAGGAACTGTTCATGGAGCGGCCGATGAAACAGATTTTGCGGCCATGATCGCGCGCCATGTCGACGGTCAGCTTGATGCGGTGAATCGAAGACGAGAAGCAGGAGATGAACAGACGCCGCTGGGTACGGGCAAACACCTCGTCGAACTTGCGGCGGACGGCGCGCTCGCTCGGCGTGTAGCCCTTGCGCTCCACGTTGGTGGAATCCTGCAAGAGCGCCAGCACTCCTTCTTTGCCGTACTCGGCGAAACCGTGCAGGTCGAAGAGACGATTGTCGGTAGGCGTGGGATCGACCTTGAAGTCACCGGTATGCAGCACGACCCCAAGCGGCGTATGGATGGCGAGCGCGACGCAATCAACCAGGCTGTGAGTCACCTGCAGTGGGTGAATGGTGAACGGTCCAACCTTGAAACGTTCTCCGGGACGAATTTCGCGCAGGTCGGAGTCGTCGAGAAGTTGGTGTTCATCGAGCTTATCTTCGACGTAAGCCAGCGTGAACTCGGTGCCCCAGACGGGAACGTTCAGTTCGCTCAGAATCCAGGGCAGGGCGCCGATGTGGTCTTCGTGACCGTGTGTGAGCACGATGCCGCGCACATGCTTGCGATTTTCGAGCAGGTAAGAAATGTCGGGGACGACGATGTCGACGCCGAGCAACTCGGCTTCGGGGAACATCAGGCCGGCGTCCACCACGATGATGTCATCGCCAAAGCGGATGGCCATGCAGTTCATACCGAACTCGCCCATCCCGCCCAGCGGAACGATGTGCAGTTTTCCTTTTGACATTAGACAAGTTGATGCTAGCACAGGGTGGAGCCGTCGTTGGGGCCGGCTGATAAACTCATAGGTGAAAATGGCCGACGAAGAGAAATCCTGGCTACGACGGCGCGTCGAAGGCGCAATTCGCGGCGGCCTGACGCGTGCCTACGAAACGATCAAAGTTGATCCCGGACGCTTCCTGATGCAACTGCGCGTGGCGCACGACTTACCGCTGGCCACCTTTCATGGCGTGTACACGCTGCCCGTGGAACGCCTCGACGAAGTGGCGGAGTCGGTGATCCGCGGCGGCATGAAGATGGCAGCGGCTGAGGGAGCCGGTTTCGGTCTGGGAGGAATCCTCACCATCGTGCCGGACCTCGGCATTCTTTCTACCATCACCATGCGCACCATCCAGAAGCTCAGCCTGATTTATGGCTTCGAGTTGAACACCGACGACGAGATTGCCGAGCTTTGGATTGCGGCGGCCAGCGCCGCCGGAGTCGACATCAGCCGCGAGTTGTTGGAGAAGGAAGTGGTCAACCGCTTTGTGCCGAAGGTGATTCAGCGCATTGCGGTGCAGGCAGGAGCCGATGTGGTGGAGAAGTGGGCGGGCCGATTGATTCCGGTTGTCAGTTCGGCCATCGGATGCGCTCTGAACTATTACTTTGTGCGGGCGTGGGGCCAGCGCGCAGGCGCGCATTTCCGAGCCAAGCATCTGGAGATGCGGCGCAGGTTTGCCGAGGAGCAAATGCAACTTCCCGGGGCGGCTTCGACGGCATTGCCGTCGTGAACCCTTGAGCACAACCAGAGAGCCACTAAGCACGGGATTTACAGAAGTTCGTGCAAGACGAGCGTTTGAAATCCTTCCACACGTTCGAAGACCGAATCGTTAGTAATCAAACCAGTAGCCTGCCCGTGTGCGGCGGTTGCGGCTTGTAGAGCGTCGGGAGTTCGCAGGCGATGAAGAGCGCGAATTCGAGCCGCGAGATCGGCGATCTCCAGGTTTGGTGCAATCCAGTCCAGGTTCGGATAGGTGGAAAGCAAACCATAGAAATCATTTGCCTGTTGTTCGTCGCCGGCGCGATACGGCAGTACTAACAGCTCCGTCATCGTTACTGTGGATGTGATCGCCTTGGATTCCGGTCGCTCAAGCCAGGAAAAAATATGGTCGGTGTATAGCAGATACTTTGGGTTGGATTCTAAGTGATAAATGAAGATGCTGGTGTCCAGGGCGATTCGCCGGTGATGCCGGAGAAAGGCGCGGAGCCGCTCTACTCCCAACTCTGACGCTCCTTTTGCAGATAATCCTTTGGATATTTACCGCGAATCAACCCGCGGGTCGCGGCATGATAGGACTTCGGCTTTTGCAGGACCAGGACTTTTCCGCCCCGAACCACCACAAGAATCTTGTCGCCGGGTTTCAGTCCCAGAGCTTCGCGAGCTTCACGCGGGATCACGATCTGGTTCTTGGCCGAAAGAGTCGCTTCTGTCATCGCTTTACATTATAGCACAAAGTAAAGTGCAAATGAAAAGTGGGTCCGTCAAAGTTGCTGACTACCGCAGCCAATCTTCCAGTTCTATCCCCCGTTCGGTCTTCTCGTCGCGGTACTTCACGATCACGGGCGTGTAAAGCGAGAGGTTCCACTCCGCACCTTTACCGTTCTTCACGGCGCGCGAGCCAGGGACAACGACGGCATTTTCGGGGACTTCCAGTGGTTGCTCCGCTGACGCGCGGTAGATCAGGCCGCGCACCAGATCATAAAGGGGCGTGGATCGTGTCAGAATCGTGCCCGCTCCCAAAACGGCGCAGGCGCCGACCAGAGTGCCTTCGTAAACTCCGCAATTGCCGCCGACGAGCACATCGTCTTCGATGACCACCGGGGCGGCGTTGACCGGCTCCAGCACGCCTCCGATTTGTGCGGCGGCGCTCAGATGCACCCGCTTGCCAATCTGCGCGCAGGAGCCGACCAGCGCGTGTGAGTCGATCATCGAGCCTTCATCCACGTAGGCGCCGACGTTTATGAACATGGGAGGCATGCAGATGACCGACGGTGCAACATAAGCTCCTTCGCGGATCGAAGATCCTCCGGGCACCAGGCGAACGCGGTCAGCGAGAGTCAGGCGGCGAGCAGGGAAGGTGTCTTTGTCGACGAAGGAGAGCACGTCGCCGTCCGACAGTTCTTTTGATTCGCCGAGGCGAAAGCCGAGCAGGATGCCTTGCTTCACCCAGGCGTTAACGGTCCAGCGTCCGTCGATTTTTTCAGCAGCGCGAACTTCGCCGCGAGTGAGAGCGGCGCGGAAGTCGTGGAAGGTGCGGCGCGCTTCGGCGGCGTTGCCGATCGTCTCGTCCGCCGATAGGCGTTCAATGGCCGACTTCAAAGTGGATAGCGAGTCTGATGTAGACAAACAGCAGGTCCTTCGCTTCGGTCAGGATGACAAATCTTATTTGACTAACGCGCTAAAAGCTAACGGCTAAGTGCTAAAAGCGAAGTGCTGCCCTTACGCTACGCACTTGCATTCGCTGCGGATCAGCACCCCGGGCATCTGGTGGCTCGCCTCACGCGCTTCGGCGAGATTGCCGTACGGTCCGTGCCAACGCGAATGATTGGGATCATGCCCGCTGGGGCGTCCTTTGCCGGAACTGCACTGTCCACAGGAGGCGCGGTGCAAAATCGCTTTGTGCGGGCCCGCCGCCCAATTTTCGTAAACATAAAATTCGGCGGCAACGGCCGGAGCAGCCACCGGCCGCGTAATCAATCCGGCGTCGGTTGCAATCTTCTGCAGCTTCGATCGCGTGTCGCGCCGCATGGGAAGCAAGGGCAGACGATAGACCTCTTCGATCTTCCCCATCATCGCGAGCACGGCTTTCACCGGCAGCGGACTCGATTCGATGAAGTTGGCCAGCATCAGCGGAAGATACTTGCGATGGAGGGTACGGGCAGTGTGCCAGTCGTTGTTCAGGGCGGCGCGAGTCATCTCCGCCATCTCGCGCGGAATTTCATTGGACGCCACCGAGATGACGCCCACGCCGCCGAGCGCGATCACCGGCAAAGTTACGGCGTCGTCGCCAGAAAGCACTAGAAAAGTCTCTGGCACTGAATTCAGCACCTCTGCAATCTGCGTCATGTTGCCGCTAGCTTCCTTCACGCCCGCGATATTCGGGACCTCGGTCAACCTCACCAGAGTCGCGGGTTCAAGATTAGCGGCAGTGCGGCCGGGCACGTTATAGACGATGACCGGCTTGTCAACCGCTTCGGCGATAGCGCGGAAGTGCCGGTATTGGCCCTCCTGCGTCGGCTTGTTGTAGTAGGGCGAAGCGGTGAGGATGGCGTTGACGCCCGGCCGCGCCGCCACTTCTTTCGCCTTGGCCACAGCCTCCTGCGTCGAGTTGGAGGTGGCGCCGGCGACGATCGGCACGCGTCCGTCGGCGACTTCGATGGTTATGTCGATGACGCGCAGCCACTCATCGTGGGTCAGTGTGGGAGTTTCTCCCGTGGTGCCGCAGGGGATCAGGAAATCGATGCCGGATTCGATCTGCCATGCGACCAGATTGCGGAGTGCGTTTTCGTCAACCGCACCGTCCTGAGAGAACGGTGTGAGCAGAGCAGTACCACAGCCTCGCAGTTGCATGCGCTAAGGATAACTCTTCTCGCCAGCGCTTGCATGAGCCACGTGTTCTTTGCCGGCTGTAGATCTTCGTGTGGGGACGGGCGCCCCGCCCGTCTAGGCCGAGCGAAGCTCGGCAACTGTCTGCGGTTATAGCGATTCCGGGTGACTTGCCCTAAAGTTCTCGCCAGACGTTGCGAAATTCGAAGAACCCAGTTTTCCCCGCCAGCCACTCGGCGGCGCGCACTGCGCCTTCCGCGAATCCCTGGCGTGACTTTGCGTCGTGACACAGATAGATGCGATCGCCGGCAGAATTGAAGACCAACTCGTGCATGCCGACCGCGTCGCCCTCGCGAAAGGAGACGATCTCAACTTCCTGACCTCCAGTTTCACGCACAATCTTCTGCAACGTGATCGCAGTCCCTGAAGGGGCGTCTTTCTTGGTTACATGATGACGCTCGAAAATCTGCCCGGAGTAATCGTATTTCAGGGCGGCTCCGGCGGTCGCGGCAATTTCGAAAAACAGATTCACGCCAATAGAAAAATTCGATCCGTAGAGGAAGCCCGTTTTGGCCGAGGCCACCATCTCGCGCAAACGCGGCAATTGCTCATACCAGCCGGTGGTTCCGACCACCAGATTCTTCTTGGCGCGGATGCAGGCCTCGGCATTAGCGACGACCGCGGTCGGCGTGGTGAAGTCAATGGCGACGTCGAACGGGGCAAGGAAGGCGGGAGTAAGGGCGCAGGCCTCCGCGTTTTCGTCGACGTCCAAGGTGCGGACGTGATGGCGGCGTTCGCGCGCCACTTCCGCAACCAGCGATCCAGTCTTACCGCAGCCTAGGATTAAAAGATTCATGCTGAAACGAAGCTATGCGAACACTTCCGGATCAACCTCAGCGAAAAACGCGTGGTGCAACCGCCGCACCACCTCGGCCGCGTCGTCCTCTTCAATCACGAAGGTCAAATTAATTTCAGACGCGCCCTGCGAAATCATGCGGATCTTCACATCTTCAAGGATGCCGAAAACCTTGGCGGCGATTCCGGGAGTGTCGCGTAAATTCTCGCCCACCAGGCAGACAATCGCTTTTCGCCCCTCGTACTTCACGTCCGCAAGTTTTGCCAGATCGGCGGCCAGAGCCGGGATCGCCTCATTGGTCTCGGCCGTCACCGAGACGCTGACTTCGGAGGTGGAAACCACGTCCACCGCCACGTTGTGCTGGTCGAAGGCCTCGAAGATGGACTTCAAATATCCATGCACCAGCAGACGCCGAGGTGAAGCAACCTCCACCAGAGTGATTTTCTTCTTGAGCGCGATGGCCTTGAAAATGTTCGAACAACGCGGGGCGCGCGCCGTGATCTTCGTCCCTTCGCAGGCCGGGTTCATCGAGTTCAGAACATAGACCGGAATATTCTGCTGCACAGCCGGCAACACCGTTGCCGGATGCAGAACCTTGGCTCCGAAGTAGGCCAGTTCGGCGGCTTCGTCAAAGCTGATGACCTTGATGCGGCGGGCCTCGGGAGTAATGCGCGGGTCGGTGGTCATCATGCCGTCGACGTCGGTCCAGATTTCGATGCGCTCGGCCTTGAGGCCAGCGCCAAAGATTGCGGCCGAAAAATCCGATCCGCCGCGGCCGATGGTGGTGGTTATGCCGACCCGATTCGAACCAATGAATCCGCCCATCACCGGAACCTTGCCGGCGTCGATCAAGGGCTGCACCCGCTTGCGCAGACGTTCGTTGGTTTCCTCCATCTGAGGAACCGCGCGGGTATAGCTGCTGTCGGTCAGCAGACATTGGCGCGAATCCACGTGCGCACCCGGCAATCCGCGGGCGGTGAAAGCGGCTGCCACAATCTTGCTCGAAAGCACTTCGCCGAACGAAGCAACGTAGTCGTAAGTTCGCGGAGTGATCTCACCGACCGCGCCAATGCCGCGCAGCAATTCGTCCAGGTCTTCGAAGTCGGAGCCCAAGTCGCCGTGAAATTCCGTGAACAGAGCCGTGCCGAGCAATTCTCCGGCGGTTTCATAGTGTCGTTCGCGCAAGGCGCGCGCCATCTTGAGAGCAGTCTTGCGATCGCCTCCGCCAGCAGCCTTTCCCATGGCGAGCAGGGAATCGGTCACCTTGGCCATGGCGCTGACCACCACCACCGGACAATCCGCCAGCCGACCCTGGACGATGTGGGCGACGCGGTCGATGGCTTTTGCGTCTTGTACGGAGGTCCCACCGAACTTCATCACAATCATGGGCGGGTCCTTAGAGCGGTGGTCTGTGGATAGTGGTCAGTGATCAGCAAAAGCGGCGGCGCTGACGAGGGCTTATCCGAACGCTGGCCACTGACCACTATCCACTGTCCGCTGTTGTTAATCACCCGAGACATCCCTTCGCCTTGAGAAGTTCGGCATTGAGCAGGGCTGCGCCGGCCGCGCCACGAATCGTATTGTGCGACAGGACGGTGAACTTCCAGTCGAGAACGTTGCACTTGCGCAAGCGGCCGACCGACGTGGTCATACCGGCGCCAAGATCGCAGTCGAAGCGCGGTTGCGGACGGTCCGCCGCAGTCATGTACACGACAGGTTGATCAGGCGCGCTGGGCAGACGTAACTTCTGCGGCTCGGCGCGAAAAGAGTTCCAGGCGGCGATGATTTCTTCGGCCGATGCTTTCTTCTTCAGTCTGACGGCGACCGACTCGGTGTGACCATCTTCCACCGCGACGCGATTGCATTGCGCGCTCATGGCAAAAGGAGCAGGCTCGATGTGCGAACCTTTCAGCGTCCCCAGCAGCTTTTGCGTTTCCTCTTCCATCTTTTCTTCTTCCTTGGCGATGTAGGGGATCACGTTGCCGAGAATATCGAGCGACGCTACTCCGGGATATCCCGCACCGCTCACGGCTTGCATGGTGACCGCCATCACCGTCTCGATCCCGAAAGCGCGATGCAACGGAGCCAGTGCCAGCACCAGGCCGATGGCCGAACAATTAGGATTGGTGACAACATAACCGCCCGACTTTGTGTACCACGACTGCTTTGCGATGAGCTGAATGTGATCGCCATTCACCTCGGGAATCACCAGCGGAACGTCGGCCTGCATTCGCAGCGCGCTGGAGTTGGAGACGACCGCGCAACCCGAGTCGGCGAACTGCGGCTCCAGTTCGCGGGCGATGCCAGCATCCAGAGCGGCAAAAATAATCTTGGGCGCGCCTTCAGGCTTGGCCGGAGAGACTTTCATCTTGGCGATGGCGGCGGGGATGGCCGTTTTCAAACGCCAGCGGGCGGCTTCGGCATAGGCCCGGCCTTCCGAGCGGTCGGAGGCCGCCAGCCAAGTCACTTCAAACCAGGGGTGATGTTCGAGCATCTGGATAAATCTCTGCCCGACGATACCCGTCGCCCCTAGAATTCCTACATGAAGTTTTTTCGACATATTTTGGTCAGCAAGACAAGTTTTGATTTTATACCAGCGTAATTTCTGCCGGGGATAGCGCTGGTGATCCACGGGCAAACTCGATGCGAGTGGCCTCCGTTTTCGCTTGCCTCGACGCAGGAATACGACCCTCAGTGACTGTTCGACTTTCTAACGGGGATGTAGGCTTGACTAGCAGGCTGCGGAAAAATTCGAATGTCGATGCCCAGCCCTTAAAAGGGCATCTGATTTCGAAGACCTTACGGCATCGCTAAAGCGATGCCCTGATACAAGACCGGTGTTCCTCCGCAACCTGCCCAGGAGTGCCTAAATGTCGGAACTGCGCCAGAATTTTGCTACCAAAGAATGGGTTGTAATCGCAACCGAGCGTGCCCGGCGTCCCGAAGAAATGGCGCAGCGTCGCGAGCGCAAGCCGCTGGCATCGTTTGTCGCGAACTGCCCCTTTTGTCCGGGTAACGAAAAGCTGACTCCGCCGGAAGTGCTGCGGGTACCGGCCTCAACCGAGGTTCCGTGGCACGCGCGCGTGATCCCGAATAAATTTGCCGCGCTCTCCCGCGAGGCGCAGCCTACGCGCACCGTACACCGTTCGCGCCGGACGGTAAACGGCTTCGGGGTTCACGATGTGATCGTGGAAACACCCGACCATTCCCAGGTCATGGCCATGATGCCCGATTCCTATGTGGCGGAAGTCCTGCGGATCTATAAGACTCGCTACGATGAACTCAGCCTCGACCCGCGCGTCGCGCTGATTACGATCTTCAAGAATCACGGCCTGGATGCGGGCACCAGCCTGGAACATCCGCACTCCCAGATGATCGCGACTCCGGTAACATCGCTGCAGGTGCGCGAGCGCTTTCAGCACGCGCTGCGACATTTTGATGACTACGGCGAGTGCATGTTCTGCCAGATGCTCGAGGAGGAGTTGCAAGAACAGACACGCATCGTCTTGGTCTCCGAACATTTCGTGGCGCTCGAACTGTACGCCTCGCCGGCTCCGTTCTCTACCCACATCTACCCGCGGCGGCACATGGCCAGCTTCGGCGACGTTAGCGCGGCGGAGATGAACGATCTGGCGCGCATGCTGCGCTTGATCCTGGCCAAGCTCTACCACGGGCTGGCAAACCCGGATTTCAACTTTACGATTCGAAGCGCTCCCGCCGAAAGCGTCGGCGTGAAGTACTTTCACTGGTATTTGAGCGTGATTCCGCGGTTGACGCGAGTGGCCGGGTTCGAGCTGGGCTCGGGAATGTTCATCAATACCGTGTTGCCGGAAGCAGCCGCCGAGTTCCTGCGCAAAGTGGATGTGGAGACCGTGAAGAACGGCCCTGTGGTGGCGGCCACGACATAGACGATCGGGTCATCGAAAATCAAAGGCATTTGAACTTAGATCACCCGATGGTCCGATCAGCCGATCACCCAATTTCTAAGTTCTCTCTCTCCCCAACTCTTGCGGGAATGAATACTCGTTGAGCGGTCCGAACTTGCGTTTTTCGGCGTAAATGCGCCAGCGGCGCCAGACGATGCGCAAACTGGCCATTACCGGAATGGAGAGATAGACCCCGAGGATGCCGGCAATTTCGCCGCCGGCAAGAATGCCAAACAAAGCCGCCAGCGGATGCAATTCCACCCTGACTCCCATGATCCGCGGAGAGATGACGTAGTCTTGCACCATTCGCCAGAGCACCAAAAACAACAGCAGGATGAGCCAGTGCTGGTATCCCGCCAGAACGGCGACGATCAGCATGGCGGCGCCTGCCAGCAGCGGCCCGGCAAGGGGAACGAACTCGAGCGCGCCTCCGGCGGTACCGAGCATCAGCGCGAACGGAACCCGCGTCGCACTCAAGAATGCGGTGTAGGCTACCAGCGACAGCGCCGCCAGCGTCAACTGGGCGCGAATGAACTGGGCGAGCATCTGATTCAGATCCTGAAACACATCCTGGAGAAACTCGCGCTGCGAGCGCGACTGCACCAGCGAAACCAGCACTTCATGAAAGCTGCCCCCATCGCGGAGAAAAAAGATGGCCAGAATAGGTACCAGAAACAGCACCCAGACATCCTGCGCCGCTTCGGCGGCACGAACGCCGATGCGCTGCGCCAGGAGAGACAGGTCTTCCCGGTGACTCATCAGGAAATCCCGAATACGCTTCTGCGTATCCGCGCTCCAGCCGTGCTCGCTCCCAATCTCTGCCGTAAGCTGGCCGATCTGGCCCGAGAACTGGCCCGTGCTGGCCTTATCCATGAGTCCGGGGAGCGATTGTCCCAGGCGCGCGCCTTGCCGGGCAATCCGCGGGCCGACCAGGAAACCGGCCCCCCCCAGGCCAACCAGAAGCAGGAGGTAAATGATCGTGATCGCCCAGACGCGGCTGCGGACCAGCTTCTCCAGCCGCTCTACGGCGGGATTAATGAGATAAGCAAAAAAAATGGCAAAGAGGAAGAGAATCAACGTGCGTCGCGCCGCATAGAGAAAGCCCAGCCCAACGGCGAACAGGAGACCCGTGAATAGAACGCGCGACGTGCGTGAGTCAAGAATCGTCAAGAGTTATCCCAAAGCAGGTCTCAGGTCTTAGGCAAACCTTCCCGTGGCGTTCGCTGAGACAAGACCTAAGACCTGCACTTTAATCACGGTCCACGATGGTATTCTCTCCCACAATGGACATCCGCATCACTTTAAATTGATCGTCGAGCCAGAGTTGCCACGTCCCCGCATCATTCCTCAGTTCCAATTTGATAAGGTCCTGTGGACCGCTCTTCAGGCTCACCTTTTCCCGGCCGAGGTACTCGGCGCTGAGCGACGCCGAAGATTGCTGGTGCGGATCCAGGGTGCCGAACAGGGTACGCTCCTTCAAGGGGCACTGTAGCTGCCCTTTGTCCTGTTTGCAGACCATGCCCAGAAACTTCCAGGCCAGCACTTCGCGATGGACGAAAAAATAGTCGTCCAGAATGCTCGTGGCCGCGGGCAGCAGGTAAGGCTTTTCGTGCTCTTTATCTCCCTCTCCAGCGCTCCACTTCTCATTCAGGAAATCAGCATTCGGAAGCACCACATAGTGCGCGGAACCGGGACTCAATTCCTTCCACTCGTAACGACGGATTTCACCCTTGGAAGTTGAGCTCCATGTCGGAAGTCTGCACGTCGGGCGGAGTATTCTCGGTCTTGAACTGGGAGTGGATCACGCTGCCGCCGCTGGTCTCATAGATCGAAAACGTCTCGGTTCCTACCAGATGGCCATTCTGCAACACGCTGAAGGAACCGGAGTCGACGGGCTTGCCCTCGTGTTCTTTTTCCTTTTCTTTGGGCACGGGGGCGGCCGAAGCCGCAAGGCACCCAATCAACGCCATCACGAAAACGAGCAGCCGGCAAGACAACTTCACTGTGATTCTCCTGTTTAGAAATGATCGGAGGGGGTCTGAGACGAGCCCGCCGCCTCCGTCCCCTCCCGCAACTGAAACGTACGCTCGATTTCGGCGCAAATGGTGGCCAGATCTTTCCCTGAAGTTACGACAGTCACGCTGGCCTGAGTGTAGGACGGCCGTCGCTGCCAATACAGACTTTCGAAGTCGGCGCGATCCTCTTTTCGCAACGGCCGTTTGGTCGCGTCCTCCCGAGTGCGCCGCCAAAGTTCGTCCAAGGGAGTATCCAGGAAAATAGAGTGCCAAGGCCGCAACAACTCAAAGTTCCCCAGTTGCGCGAACGTTCCACCTCCGAGCGCGACTACGGTGTCACGTTCCATCGATTCGGTCAGATCGCGAAGAGTTGCGGCTTCGGCACGCCGAAACTCAAGTTCCCCTCGATCCCGGAACATCTCTGCAATGGTCTGTTGCTCGTGGGACTCGATTTTGGCATCCAGATCCACAAAGTCCCAGCCCAGCCGCCGGGCAAGTTCCTGTCCCACGGTGGTCTTGCCGGCAGCCATGAATCCCACTAGAAACACCGCGCGTACTTGCATGGCTCTCCACGGCGCTCCCAGGTCTCAAGGTGTCAGGTATCAGGTCTCAGGAAAATCGAGACCTTCCTAAGACCTGACACCTGACACCTGACACCTGATTCACTTTAGCGTTGCTTGAGGCGGATTCTACCACTGAAAGAGCGCAGCACGACCTCCGATGCGGCCTTGCCGACCGTGCCAAAGAAGGAACGTCCCGCTTCAAAGGAAAACCGGGAGTGCTGCTTCGGTTGCAGAGGAAAATCGTTGTGCACCCGGCCCAGCACCGAGTGCGCGCTGAAATCGGCCGAGACATCCGCCGGCGCTACGGCTTCGATGTCCCCGGTGTGGGTGGTGAACTTATAGTCGCCGCCAGAGCCAAAATCGCCATCATAAAAAATCTTTCCGCTGCCCGAATTCACCTGTACCAGCGGGCCACTGACCGACTGCATATGGACGTCGCCGCTGATGGAAGCGATCTCGACGTGGCCGTTGCGAACATCGGTCAGCGTGATCGGCCCGCGCATCGTCCGGACGTGCACGTGTCCATTCTCGACGTTGCTTACATTTACCATGGCATCGGGACCTTCCAGGGTTAAGTCCCCTTGCAGGTGCTCCGCCGACAGCGGACCGGTCGAGGAATGGAGGCTCACGGTAGCGTCGGGCGGAATCAGCACTTCGTAGTCAACCTGGCCGGTTTGCTCGTCGGCGCCCGACAGCAGGTGCGACGCGATTTGAATCCGGTTGCCATTTTGCTGCAGGTCGACTTCCACCTTGTCTGACTTGAGCGTCGCCGTCACCATTACTTGGGTGGAGCTGCCGGGCCTTACCGAAATCGCCCCGTATTGCGTATCCACGGAAATATTGGCGTTGGGACCGACCGCAAAACTGTATTCTTTCTTGGTCTGGGCGAAAGCCGCTGATGCCAGACCGGCTCCCAGAACCAGCATTACGGCCATGTATTGCCCAAAATTCGCATGCCTCAGATTTGCCTGTCGCAGACTCGCGCTATGAAGACTCGCCATAAAATGCCGCCCCTGCGGCCGGGAATACCGGCCGCCCCTTCCCCTATTGAATACGATCCAACGCTATCTGGTAAAGAAGTGCTTTCTGTTGATACGCATCCATTAAATGTTGCCGAGCGTCCATATCCCCCGGATTCCGATCCACATAGGCTTGCGTTTCGCGGATGTCGGCGTTCACCGCCTGCAACTGAATTTCATACGTCGTCCGCATCGAAGGGGCAAGCGTGGAAACCGCGCTCAGAAACTGCTGATCTTCCTCGCTCGGCGCGGGTTCGACCGCGGATTTCACTGCGGTCGCTGATTTGGAGAATGCTGGCTTAGCGGATTTCCGTGTCAGTTGTTGAGGAGCCGGTACAGGCACGGGGGAAGGGGTGACCGTAGCCGTCACTGCGGCCTTCCCCAGAGTTGCCGGAGTTTGCTGCGTCGCCACTTGCGGAACTGGCTTATGGGTTACGACGTAAGAGCCGGCCGCAAGCACCGCCGCGGCCACGGGCGCCAGCCACCATGCGCTCCATCGGCGACCAGAAGACGTTCGCGTCTGGGACTGGGACAAAGACAGGCCGCGAGGGGGCCGGTTCGGGATCACCAGTCACCGGATCAGAGATCAGTCCTTCGGCGCGTAATTGGGCGGCAATTCGCACCCACACTCTGGGCGCCGGTTCTTCGCTTGCTGCCAGTTGCCGGGCTTCGCTCGCGATCAGCTTCAGGTCCGACACAAGATCCGAGCATGCCGGACAGGACTTTACATGCGTCTTAACCTCCTCGGGAAGCGCACCGTCCGGAGCGTCGTCGAGGAGCTCCGGCAGAACTCGCTCTACATCTGAACACGTCATAGCAACCTCTCCCCCAATACCGCAGGTTCCTTACCCAGTCTTGGCCTTTTCGGCTCTCATGAACTTCAAATACTCCCGCAGCTTCAACCGCGCCTTATGAAGCTGCGACTTGCTGTTACCCACCGAGCAGCCCACCATTTGGGCAATTTCGTTATGCTCGAATCCTTCCACATCGTGCAACACAAAAACCGTTCGATAGCCGGGCGGCAGCCGGTCAATCGCCCGCTGCAATTGCAGCCGGTCGATGGAGCCCGTCAGTTTCAAATCCTTGGTACCAAATTCCTTCTTGGGCGCTTCGTCTTCCCCCTCCAGAGTTTCTTCCAGCGACACCACCGGCAAGCCCTTCTTGCGCAGTTGCATCAAGACGACGTTGACCGTCATGCGATGCAGCCAGGTGGAGAAGGCAGACTCGCCGCGAAAGGTGCCGATCTTGCGAAAGAGCTGGAGAAATGCTTCCTGGGCCAGATCCTCGGCCTGCACGGGATTGGAAACCATCCGCAAACATAGCGAGTACACCCGGCGTTTGTGCAGGTGATACAAGACTTCGAAGGCTGCTTCGTTGCCTTGCTTGGCCTGTTCAATCGCCTCTCGTTCGGAGATGCCTTGCGTCGGGTCGGTCAAGTCGCCTTTTCCGGCCGCTAGTGGTTCAGATGCGGCTTCGAACTCTTTTCGTTGTACAAATTTGCCGAGGGACTTGCAGAAGCGCTCTCGACCGTTCCTAGGCCGTCAGAATACCAAAAACCGTAGCTTGCCGGGATGGTCTATACGCCCAAAGTTCCAACCAAACTCGCCGAGAGATCACTTTCGTAACCGTAGAGACGGGCCTTGCCCCGTCTTGCGGCGCCTTGCCCGCAACGGGAGAGGCGGCAAGCCGCGTCTCTACCAAAGATCTCTTTACCCTTTGGCCGTGATCGTCTCCAGCCCATGCCCATGCGGCCCGGTTTCGCGAATCCGCAGTAGGATGGCGAAGGTCAGCCCGACGAAGCCGAGGATGGAGAAGATCCACATGCCCAGCCCGTATCCCCTCGGATTATCCAGTCCGGCGTGGGAGTAGTCGTTGGCCGTGCCGATCAGCAAATTCAAGCAGGAAGAAGCCGATCTGCTGGATCAGCGTCATCAAGGCATAAGCCGTGCCCAGCCGGTTCTGGTCGACGATGTAGGCCACCGAGGGCCACATGACCGCCGGAATCAGCGAGAAAGCCACTCCCATCATGCAGACGGGCAAGTAGAGCGAAACGTTGGTGTAGCCCATCATTAAGTAAACCGGCATCAGCAGGATGGAGCCAAACATCATCAAGAATGCACGTTTCCCGATCTTGTCGGAGAGCAATCCGAAGAGTGGAGTCGCAATCATAGCGGAGAAAGGAAGCAGGCTGTTGAAGAACCCCGCCCGTTCGTGGGACAGGATGCGCATGGCTTCCGTAGCGCTTATGCCGCCATGGGTCGCCAGAATCTTATTGGTGAAGAAGTCGATGGCAAATGTTCGAAACGGGAAAATCGCGGAGTAGAAGGTAAAGCAAAGCCCGACCACGAACCAGTACGATGAGTTAAAGCGAAAAATCTGTCCGAACTCCAGCTTGTCGATCGAACCCGCTTGTCCCAGTTCGTAGCGCCCCTCCGCCCGGCTTTCGAGTACCCAGTAGATTCCCGAGCACAACACGGCTAGTACTGCGGCGCCTACAGCGATGAATAACGGTCCTTGCCAGCTTGGCTCACCAGCAGGCCCCTGGGGATAAAACGCCCGGTGAGCCCAGGTCGGCGAGTTGTCGGCCGCTACCGACGCCAGACGGGCAATGGTGAGGTTGATCCCGAAAGCGAAACTCAGCTCTTTGCCCTTAAACCACTTGGCGAGCACCGTCGTGACCGCAACGATCATCGATTCGGCGCCCAGACCCAGCACAGTGCGGCCGGCAATCATCACTCCAGGGCGTCCGCGCGCGGCGGTGAGCACGGCTCCCAGCAGGCAAAGGCAAGCAAAGAACGTTAGCGCCTTCTTCGTGCCTATCCGGTCAATAACGATACCGCCGATCAGCAGCGTCAAAACCGCGGCTACGCTGTAGGACGAGTTCAGCCACCCGAACGCTGTGGCCGAAAAACCCAGCTTGTCGATAAAAATACGTTCCAGCGGATTGATACTGTCGTAGATGTAGTAGTTGCCGCCCATCGCCACGCTGACGAACAACAGCACAGTCCAGCGGTAAAGACGGGACGGTTGCGGACGAACAAGCTCAGTCATGAGGGCACGTATCCTCGGCGCCCGCCGGCGCCTGCGTTGTATATGTATAGAGAATCAACCGACGAAGATAGCAGATTGAGGAAGGGAATGGCTGGAGATTGTATATACTAGCGCTCACGTCGAGGTGCTGCATGCGCCGGTCGGGTCGCGTTTTCCCTCCCCTGTCAGTGTTGTTGTTAATGGGCGTAGCTTTGTCGTCAGGGGCGCAAGGACCTTCTCAACCCGAGGTTCGTAAGAAGGTGTGCGTTGCCTTGGTCAGCAATCGGACGACCACGTCGCTGTTTGTGGAACGCATGACGGAGCGTTTGACCAAGAGTCTGACCCAAAACAAGTTGGCTGCGGTAACGATGGAGTCGGCCACGACCGACGAACGTGAACTTCACCCAACGCTGGCGAATGGCGAAGAACTAAAGCGTCAGGAGTGCGATTACCTGGTGCTTACTCAAGTTACAAATCCCAAAGCCAATCTGACTGAGCCCAGGATTCCAGCGATTGCCATCGGCGGGAAAGTGCCCAGCACCGATGCGAGTGACCCTATGGGCGGACAGTCGGGGCCAGTCTATCGCGACAACCTGGAGATTAATTTCGCGCTCTTTCGTCCTGGGAAGTTTTCGGCCATGATGAACGCCACGATCCTTGCGCAGCCTTCCGCCAACGTGTCGGATAGCCTGGTGCAGCCTATGGATCGGATCGCCAACCGCGTGAGTCATGAACTGAAGAAAAAGTGATCGTGTCGAGCCGGAAGCTTGGGTGGACTGGCCCTCCATACAAGGAAAAGGCTCCCGATCGACGACCGGGAGCCCAGAGCTTGGCGGGAAAAGCCGCCTCTACATCTTTTCCGTCTTGCCGCCGTGCTTGACGGTGCCGTTGGCGTCGTTCTGGCGAGTGACGTCGTCGTTGGTATAGACGCGGGAAGCCTTCTTGAAGCCCTTCGCTTCGTTCGCCGCTCGTACCGCGCTCGCGGTGTGTTCCCGTCCGGGGTAATAGGTCCAGCCGCCGCGGGCTTGCGCGTGGGGTCCGTGCTCATCCCGCGGATTTTCTTCCCGCATGGCCTCGTGCATCACTCGTCCTTCGCGTCCCAGACGCTCGGGTTGCAGGTGGACTTGCGGCGTCATGATCGGAGCGCCGCCGCCCTGGTACCACACGGGCACGGTGTACTCCGAGCTCGTCGATCCCTGAATCTGGGAAAGTGTCGCGTTGGTCGCGCCGGCGATTAATCCCGTAGTGGCGTTGCTAGCTCCCACCGGATTCGGGGTAACCGTTTGCAGGGAGATCTCGGGCGTGGTCACCAGCGGGATATAGGGACCGCATCCATAAAGGCAAGGGCCGTAAGCTGGGTGAGGAAAGGGTTGCTGCGCAAAGGCCGCTACCGCCGTCAAAACTACCGCCATCAGAACCAAATAGGGTCGCATACTGCCTCCACTGGGGCTAACACCTACCGCCTCGACTGCAGTTTTCTGGCCAGTTGGCCCCGGGTCGAACATGGCCAGGATGACCGGAGATTCGCGGCGCTCTCGGCTAAACCGCTGAGATTGAGGCGAGTTCAGGGATGGAGGCTGGTGAAAACTGCTGCGCACAACCTGCAATCAGTTTGCGCAGTTGCAATTCTTAACTGCCTACAAATCGCGCATACAAACTGCGCGCAATGGCCGTGTCGGTCGTTCCCTTGATGATCGCCCGACCGTCGGGAAACAGCGTCATCTCGTACGGCTCATGCCAGAACTTCAGCACAAACTCGTTGTGGCGAACAGTTGCCCATGAGGCTGAAGCCGGGTGCTCAACTCGGCGAAGTCGACCGGCCGCTGCCGCTCGTGGATCTGCACGGAGTTTCTGCCACACAACGTAATGTGTGGCCGTCCTTCCCCTGCCAGGTGGACGAAGTCTCCTAGGCAGACTCGGCATCCCGCCCGCGGAGACATTGCCGACATCTCCGCCCGTTCGTTCGTCCACACATCCCAGGAAAGAAGCGTCCGCCGCATCTTCGAACGGGCACCTGTCAGAAACTTCAACGTCTCGGTCGCCGCAATCGACGACACCAGGTTCACGGCAGAATTCAAGATGCCGGCGGTCTCACAGGTTTCCACGGTTCCGCGCGGAGACTCGGGGAAGATGCAAGCCAGGCATGCGGTTTCGCCGGGCAGGATGTTCATGGTCACGGCATAACTGCCGACCGCGGCGGCGTAAATCCAGGCCACGGAATTTTTCACCGCATAATCGTTGATCAGGTAGCGGGTCTCGAAATTGTCGGTACCATCCAGGATCAGGTTGCAGTCCCCGATCAGGGAATCGATGTTCGCGGGGACCAGGTCGGCAACGTGAGGCTCGACCGCGATCTGCGAGTTGAAGCGCGCAATCTGGCGTGCGGCCGCGATCGCCTTGGGCAGCGATTCGCGAGCGTCACTTTCGTCGAATAGCGCTTGCCGCTGCAGATTGCTCGACTCGACGTAGTCACGGTCGAGAATTCGGAGCGTGCCGACGCCCGAACGCGCCAGCAACGAGGCCAGGGCGGAACCGGTGGCGCCGCATCCGACGATGACCACGCGTGACAGGGCCAGCTTTTTCTGGCCCTCGGCTCCGATCTCTTTGAACAGCACCTGCCGCGAGTAACGGTCGTCGATTTCCAAAGGCTTACCTTAGAGATTACCTTGCAAGGGCTTTCCAGACAGTATTATAGGTTCCGGCTATCAAACTTTGTCCCTGCGAGCAACGTGTGCTGTTTTGCAACTCATCGAATCTGAAAGGTTTCGTGGTTGAACGGCCGGAATTTCGGGAGGAAATTTTGCGACTGAGAGGTGCCGCGCGGATTGCACGGGCACTTCTGTTGGTAATGGTTCTTGCGCAAGGAGCAAGTTGGGCTGCTGGTTCGCCACCCGCTCAGCAGCAACCACCTGAATCGCCCGCGCGGTCTGAATCGCCCGCGCAGTCCACAGCGCAGTTCGGAACCCAGTTCGGAACTATCACGCCCTATCTCGGCCTGACGATCGATCAGATCGAGTTGCCGGGTGTTCCTCCAGAAGAAGCCGCTACGCTGCTGGCAGCCACGCCGCTCAAAATCGGCGAACCGCTGACGCGCGACACACTGCACGACGCTATGCAGGCGCTTTATGCCACCGGACGCTTCTCCGACATTCAAGCCGATGCGGATCGCACCGAAACCGCCGGCGTCCGGCTGCGCTTTCTCACAGTGGCCAATTTCTTCGTGGGCATGGTGTTGATCGACGGCGTCTCCACCAATCCATCCGCCAACCAACTGGCTAGCGCCACGCGCCTGCAACTCGGCGAACTCTACTCTCCGGAGAAACTGGACCACGCTCTGGCAGGCATCCAACGAGTGCTGGAAGAAAACGGATTCCACCAGTCGAAAGTGACCATCTCCGAACAGCGCGACGCCCAGCAGCACCAGGTCAACCTGACTTTCCATGTCGTCCGTGGACCACGGGCGGTAGTCGGAGAGATTACGTTCGAAGGCGATACCGGCTACTCGGAGGCAGAGCTCAGGGAGATCGCCGATCTGCACTCCGGCGACGGGGTCCTCTCGAATCGCGTGACGCGCGCTCTGCAACGAATTCGCGCTCGCTACCAGAAGCAGAACCGCCTGCTGGTACAGGTCGAGGTGGCCAGCCGCACTTATCATCCCGAACGCAACACGGTGGACTACGCCTTCAAGGTGGATCGCGGTCCGGTGGTCGAGATTTCCGCCGACGGTTTCAAACTCAGCCAGCGCGTGCTCCGTCGCCTGGTGCCCGTCTATGAAGAAGGCGCGCTCGACGATGATCTGCTCAACGAGGGCCGCCGCAACATCCAGAACCATCTTCAGACCCTGGGTTATTTCGAGGCCACGGTTAGCGTGTCGCAGCACCGCGCCGAGGACGACAAGAATTTACAGGTGGTGTACGCCGTCAATCCCGGCGACCGCCACAAACTCGCCGCCATTCGCATTTCTGGCAATCATTTCTTTTCCGACGAATTGATTCGCTCGCGCATGCAGGACCAATCCGCCGGACGCCTGTTCGCGCACGGGCGGTACAGCGAATTGTTGCTCGAAGAGGATGTTCGCGGTATCCAGGAATCTCTATCGGGCGAGTGGCTACCGGCAGGCTGAAGTCACCAGCAAACTCGTGACCAACTACCAGAACGATCCCTCGCTGCTGGCCATTCAGATCACCATCAAAGAGGGCCCCCAGACGCGCGTTGCCTGGGTCCGTATCGACGGCAGTTACACTCTTCCGCAGGAACAGCTCCCCGAAATTCAAACTGCCGAAGGACAAGGATTTGATGAATCGAGCCTGGCCGATGACCGCGACACTATTCTGGGAAAGTATTTCGATAATGGTTTTCCCAATGCCACCGTCGATGTCAGCTATTTACCCGTTCCGTCAGAGGCCGCTCTGCCGCTCGTAGGCGTGACTTTCACGATTCACGAAGGCGAGCAGTTTTTTGTCAACCAGGTTTTTCTCGATGGCTTGCACTACACCCGCATGGGAGTTGCCCGCCGGGAAATGCGAGTGCAACCGGGCGCGCCCCTGAGCCAGCAGGACATGCTGGAGAGCCAGCGGCGACTCTACGACCTCGGCCTTTTCAAGCAGGTAGACACGGCGATCCAGAACCCGGAGGGCACCGAATCGCGCAAGAGCGTGCTGGTCACAGCGCGCGAGGCCGATCGCTACACCTTCGATTACGGTGGCGGCTTCGAATTCCAGACCGGACAGCCCGCCTACGGCACCAACCAGCCCCTCGGGCAAACCGGCGTCAGCCCCATGGTCTCTCTCGGCGTCAGCCGCATCAACGTCGACGGCCGCCATCAGACCATCACCATGAAAGGTAACCTCGGCTATCTTCAGCAGCGCGCGCTTATCAGCTACGACATCCCGAACCTGCTCAACCTCGAGAACTTTCGTTTCACCGCTACCGGGCTTTACGACAACACCGTGGACGTTTCCACGTTTACATCGAAGCGCCTGGAGGGCACGTTCCAGGTCTTGCAAGTGCTGTACAAGAAAGAAGACCGCGAACTGACGACGTTCGCCTATCGTTTCAGTTATCGTCGCGTGGAAGCCAGCAACATCAGGTTTCCACCGCCAACCTCATTCCGCTTCTCTCCACGCCCACCCGGGTCGGAACTACCTAACTTCCTCTACATTCGCAACCGGCGCGATAACGATCTGGAAAGCACCCGCGGCAGCTACACCACGGTCGAGGGCGGCGTCGCCGCCAGCTATTTTGGTTCCGAGGCCGACTTCAGCCGGGTGCTGGTCAAGAACTCCACTTATCACACCTTGTTTCGCAATCGCAGCACCGGACAGAGATTCGTCTTCGCCCGATCCACCAGTATCGGGATTGAGAACCCTTTTGGCAGGCACGGTTGTGCTGGATCCGTCGCAACCGGCGTCCGCTGGCGAGGCTCTGATTCCTCTGCCGGAGCGTTTCTACAGCGGCGGGGGCAACTCCCACCGCGGATTCGGGTTAAATCAAGCAGGACCACGCGATCCGTTTACCGGGTTTCCCGTCGGCGGCAGCGCGGTGTTCCTCAATAATCTGGAAATGCGTTTTCCAAACGTTACTGTGCCTTACCTTCTGGACAACATCGGCTTTACCATCTTTGAAGACATGGGCAACGTGTTTGCGCGGCCGCAGGAAATGCTCCCCAGCTTGGCGCGCTTTCACCAGCCTAACCAACAACTCTGTTTTCAGGCGGACACGCACCTGCAGTGCAATTACAACTATGCTTCCCACGCGGTTGGCCTGGGAGTGCGCTACCAGACACCCATCGGACCGTTGCGCTTTGACTTCGGATACAATTTGAATCCGCCCTACTTTCCCAGCTATACCAATATCGTGACGGGTACGAATGGACAAC
>CAWITH010000023.1:0-43151 GCA_963838935.1 uncultured Acidobacteriaceae bacterium | reverse complement strand
GCTCATGACAATTCTTGCTGTGGCTGGCCTCATTCCCCTGCTTTGGATCAGATTGTAACCTCCCCCTGGTTCCTAGACGTCCTTCAGTCGGTTCTCATCCATCCCGAAATAGTGGCCCAGTTCATGGATGACGGTCAGGCGGATTTGTTCGCGGACTTCGGCCTCGCTGGAGCAGACCGCCTCAAAATTCTTCGATAGAGCACGATGTGATCAGGTCCTGTCGGCAGGTCAAATATGCTCTCTCTGGTCGTGGGCACGCCATGGAAGAGACCCAGAAGCAGACGCCTTTGGCGCCCCGGCCGCTGTGGTTGGTGCGGCGACTTATCCTCTACCAGAACAGCTACGTTGCGAATGCGGCTGCGAAATTCTTGCGGAAGAGAGTCGAGCGCTTCCTCGACTACTTTAACGAAATGTTCACGATTCATCCTTCACCGCCCACGTGGAGCGTTGGTTTCCTTACCCTCGCAGCTGGACCGAGTCCCGCTGGATTCCACTTTCGGTCCCCGGTCGGCGCCGCTCCCTTCCGGCCTTGCGCGGCGCGTCCGGCACTCGACGTTCCGCGGCCAACACGTTTTCAATTTCTTGCCGCAACCAGCGGTTTGCCGCATCATTCTCCACGCTCTCGTGCCAGTACAAGTGGGCTTCGAGACGGGGCTCTGGGAGCGGGAAGGGATACACCTGAATCATCCGATCCGTGTTCATTCTTCCCGTATTCAATAGTTGCGCATGGGGCTCGGGCAAAGTCAGCAGCATATCCGTCTGGCTCACCACCATACAGGCCGCGTGGTTGTGCTGGCTGCGTAGAAACACCTGCCGCCGAAGTCCACGCCGGCTCAGTTCAACGTCAATCAGGCTGGGACCGTGGCGCCGGGAAGAGACCTGAATATGGCGCTGCGCCAGATAAGTACCCAGGTCAAGTTTATCTTTGATCGCCGGGTGACCTTGCCGGGCGATGACCACGAATGGTTCATTCAGCAGCCACTTATGACGGATGCGATCGCTCATCGTCATGGGGATGTCGATGGCGAGATCGACCGAACCGCTCGCCAATTCGGTCTCCAGGTCTCGGCGCTTGACCCGCGAGGTGCTGATCGACATTCCCGGGGCAACATGCGCCAGACGTTGCAGCAGGGATGGAAGAATCAGCGCCTCGGCGTATTCCCACAGCGACAGGTGAAAATTCCGGCGCGTGTGTTCGGGAACGAAATTGCGGCTCTGGCTGAGGTTTGCTTCCAGGATTTGCAACGCCTGCCGCACTTGCTCAATCATGTTCCGCGTGAACGGCGTCGGGACCATGTGCGCCCCTTGGCGGACGAACAGCGGATCTTGCAGCAGATCGCGCAGCCGCTTCAGCGCGTGGCTGATCGCGGGGTTGCGTGAGGTTCAGTTGCTGGCCTGCGCGAGTGATGTTGCCCTCGCGATAGATAGCTTCCAGCACCACGAACAGGTTCAGGTCTGCCTGACTTAAATGCACGCCGCATATATTACAGGATTCATAGGATTCATTAGGAGAATTTTCCTGAAATAGCTAGGCTAGAATTCCTGCGAGGTGGGCGCCTACCAAATGGACTTTTCTTTGTCATCGAGGGCCCAGAGCTATGTCCAGCGCCTCTCGGCGTTCATGCAAGAGCAAGTCTTGCCAGCCGAGCCTGAGTATTTCAGGCAGGTGCAGAACCTTCCTGACTGGCGCAGCTGGAAGCAGCCTCCGGTAATGGAAACTTTGAAGGCCAAGGCGCGAGCCGCCGGCCTGTGGAACCTGTTCCTCCCCGACGGCGAGTATGGCGCCGGCATCAGCAATGTAGAATACGCACCCCTGGCAGAAATCATGGGCCGGTCCTCGATTGCTCCTGAGGCTTTCAACTGTAATGCACCTGACACCGGCAACATGGAAGTGTTGGTCAAGTATGGTTCGGCTGCGCAAAAGCTACACTGGCTCACGCCGCTGCTGTCCGGGGAGATTCGGTCCGCGTTCTGCATGACGGAGCCCGACGTGGCCTCTTCGGATGCCACCAACATTCAAGCTACGGCCCTGATCGAGGGAGATCACATCGTCCTCAACGGCCGCAAATGGTGGAGTTCCGGCATCGGGCATCCCCATTGTCGGCTGCTCATCTTCATGGGCATTACCGATCGCTCGGCCTCGAAGTACCAGCGTCATTCCATGGTTCTGGTGCCGCTCGACACTCCCGGCGTCAAGATCGAGCGCATGGTGCCGGTGTTTGGATCCTATGACTCGCCCTTCGGTCACGGCGAAGTTAGCTTCACAAATGTCCGGGTACCGCTCGACCACATCATCGCCGGACCGGGCCGCGGTTTTGAAATCGCGCAGGGCCGGCTCGGCCCCGGCCGCATTCATCACTGCATGCGCACGCTGGGAGCGGCCGAACGCGCGCTTGAACTTTTGTGCCGCCGCTCGCTCCATCGCGTGGCCTTCGGCAAACCCCTGGCCGAACTTGGAGGCAATGCCGACGTCATTGCCAACGCCCGCATCATGCTGGAGCAAGCCCGTCTTCTTACCCTCAAGGCTGCGTGGATGCTCGATGAAGTCGGCACCAAAGGCGCGCGCAGCGAGATCTCCCAGATCAAAGTCGCCGTTCCCAACATTGCGCTGAAGATTATCGACCAGGCAATTCAAATGCACGGAGGCGCCGGAGTGTCCCCCGATTTTCCTCTGGCCGAATTATTTGCCACGATCCGTACGCTGCGCATCGCGGACGGGCCCGACGAAGTGCATCGCGCCCTGATTGCCAAGCTCGAACTGAAAAAATATCAATCTAAAACCTTGGCCTCGACCTGACCCTCAGCGAAGCTGTCAAACCTAGAACGTCAAGCGCATCCCGAGCTGAATCTGACGCTTCGGAAAATCGGAGGTGAAGCTCAGCGGTTGGCTGGGATTACCCGGCGTTCCATGTACGTTAAACGTCGTATTCCCCCCTCCACCGGCGGCCGCGAGGACCCCGAAAAGCGGGCCCACCTCATTGTTCACGCTGGCATAGTTGGTCCGGTTTGCGATGTTGAATCCTTCCGCCGTGATTAACAGACGTGGTTTTCTCGCCCACTTTGTGATGCCAGCTCAAGCGCATGTCGAAATCAACGTAATCCGGACCAAGACCCGTGTTACGAGCGGCTCCTATGGGGCGGCCATTAGTGGGGTGATTGTCGCCATTGGTGGCCTCTCCACTCAGCAAATTGAAGGGATGCCCGCTGTTGTAATTAAAAATCGGAGCCACTTCGAAGCCGGAGAGGATACCTTTCTCCCAGGGGCTGCCGAAGATGCCCGCGATCACCACCTTGTTCCGCTGATCGAAGTTGGAAAGCGAATGCTCGCCGGCCAGGTTCAGGTTATCCTGCGGTCCGTAGTCACTGTTGTAATCAGTGGTGGTGTCAAAGGCTTTGCTATAGGTGTAACTCCCCATTAGCGCCATGCCTTTGTTGAACTGCTTCTTGACTTCCAGAATGCCGCCCTCGTAAAGAGCGGATCCTGCCGAAGTGTATTGGTTGTTCTGGATAATGAGCGGATTGTAGAAACAATTGGCGGCGTTTCCCCCCTTGCTCGGGTCGCATTTGGCCGTGGTCTGGCCCAGCGGATCAAAGGCGGCACTTGTATTCCAATCCCGGTATGTGACCGTACTCCCGTTTGCCAGGGGCGCCGTTACCGTGCCCGGATCCTGCACGTTGGTGTCAATCGCAACTGGAATGTGGACGGTGTGGGAATAGATAGCGCTCAACGAAACTGAGAGACCAGCAGCGACCTGCCGCTCAATTCCAAACTCGGCTTGTTGCGAGTAAGCGCTCTTGTAGTTAGGCTGGTTGCTGAATATAACGCTCAGAGCGGGAATGGGGCCGCTGTTCGTGGGCACGAAGAAGCCATTCGAGGCAGCGGTCAAGTCACTGGGGGTAATGCAAGCCAAAGCCCCCGGTGGCGGCGTCGTGCAACCCAGCACTCCCCCAAGCGCTGATTGTCCCGGGTTGTTGGTGTTGAACAGACTCTCGTAAACAGTCTGGGAATTGAAAGGGGTTGGCAGGTTGATCGGATCTACATAGATGCCGATTTGCCGGTTGCAAGGGCTGCTGCCGGTGCCAGGAATGATGACTGTGCCAAATTCTTGAAACCCGCACGTGGCGGTCAGGTTTGCGACCTGACTGCCGGGACCACTCGCGCCCGTGTTCTCGACCGCAGTGTTGTTTTTGTTCATAGCCCCCAGCACGTAATCCACCCCAGGAATGACGTCGTAAATCTGTGAATAGAACATTCCGTATCCCGCGCGAATCACGGTCTTGTGGTCTTTAAACGGATCCCACGCGAACGAAACGCGGGGGGCGAAGTTGTGCTTGGGGGTATTCAATGGAGCGTACTGCGTGTCGAGTTCATAGCGGACGCCGTAGTTAAGAGTGAAGTTGGACGCAATCGCCCAGGCGTCCTGCGCATAAAGGGCGGTGAACGGCCTGGTTCGGCTATAGCCGGGAGTGCCGAATCCGTCCTGAAGGAATTGGGGCAGGCCCAATGAGGCATTCTGCAGCGAGTTGATGGCGGCTCCCGTCGGAATGTTCACTCCGCAGGGGTCCCCCAAAACCGAAGGCAGTAGGCACGGGCTCACCACAGCTCCCGGCAGGGGCCCGAATTCAAAGCGGCCGGGCATGAAGATGTTCGTGGCAGTGTGATTGCCCCGGAGAAGCTCTTCACCGCCGAACCGCAGGGTATGGTGGCCCCGGATTATGCTGATGTTGTCCGCGAAGTCATAGCGGCGCAGGATCTCGTGCTGGGGCAGAAAGATGTTCGTTCCGAACTGCCCGAAACCGGGGAGGTCAATTCCTACTTCAGCGGCCTCGTTTGGAATCACGTTTGTGTGGTTATAACTCCACTGCACCCGGGCTTCATTCTGAGTGCTCGGGCTAAACAAGTGGAACCATGCGCCCAGGAGGGTATGGTTATACGCCTGGATCGAGCTGCCCCGCGAATAGGCGGTCAAAGACTGCACATCAGGAGACTCTTCAAGGTCATGGCCGTAGTTGTAACGTAGGAAGGCTTGGTCATTTGCGCTGAAACGGTGGTCCAGGCGGCCCGATCCCAGGTATTGCCGCGTATCGTAGGGAAATACTCCGCCGTTATTCTCAAACTGGCTTACCAGGAAGTCATTCAACCCTGCTTGAGTCGCGCTCAGGCCCGCGTTAGGAGTAACCGCGAAGGCGGCCTGCAGGAAACCAGCGCAAACCGGCGAGAGTTCGAAGAAATACCCACCAGCGGGGTTGACGAGGCAAGGCACCGGGTTCGGGTTGGTTGACGCGGCCAGCGCCTGGATAACTGCCTGTTGCGCAAGCCTCGGGTCATTCGGGTTGGTCTGGGCAAGATTAGAGGGCAAGGTATTTCCAGCTATGGAGGGTCCGGCGAAGATCGAACTGTCTACCATCAGGGGAACCGAATTCTGCGAGTTCTGCCGCAGCCCCTCGAAAGAACCATAGAGGAAGGTTTTGTCTTTCACGATGGGGAAGCCGATGGCGCCGCCGTACTGCTGGCGGCTGAGCGAATTCTTGATCGGATCGCCGGCAGATGTGGTGTTGAAATTAGCGTAGGTCGGGTCTGGCGCAAGAGCCGAACTGAAGGCGAATGGGTCGCGGGCATCCATGGCGTCATTGCGGAAAAAACCGTAGAGACTGCCGTGCACGTTGTCGGTGCCGGATCTCGACACAATGTTGATGGTGGCGCCGCTGGCCCCGCCCAGCTCGGCGGTGTAGTTGCTGCGGTTGATTTGGAATTCCTGCACCGCGTCCTGGCTTAAGGTCAGGCGCACGCCGCCTTCATCGTCGTTGGCTTCCCCGCCATCTACGGTCACGCTGTTGCCTCGGCCGTTGCTGCCGTAGAAGGAAAGTCCGCTGGTGGGCGTCTGTTTGACGCGATAGCTGGTGTCGTCCGCCAGCCGGGTGGAATTGGAAACACCGGGCACCAGCAAGGTGAAGGTCAGGTAGTCGCGGCGGTCGATCGGCAGGTCATCGATATAGGTTTGGGTAAGCGTGTCAGCTTGGCCTGATCTTTCCGTGTCCACGGCGGGCGGCTCGGCCGACACTTCGACGGTTTCCTTCCTCGATGCTACTTTCAGGTGGAAATCCAGAATCGCCGTCTGGCCCACTGTGATAGCCAGGCCCCTCTGGATCTGGGTTTGAAAACCAGCGTGCTCTACCGTCACGTTGTAGGTCGCTGGCGGCAGCCCCGTGAAGCGATACTCGCCGCCGTTGTCGGTAACGGCACTACGCCGGATTCCCTTCTCGGCATCCTCGGCAACCACAGTTACCGCTGGCATGATGCTGCCGGAGGCGTCCGTCACTATCCCTTTTATACCGGCAGCCGCGCCTACGCCTTGAGCGAACGCGGCACTCAGCATTCCCAACAGCACCAGAAGGCACGCAAAGCCGAATCCGCACGAGCGTATCCACACCTTTGTGTTCCTCATAAAGTCCCCCATTTGACCGGCAGATAATACTTCATTTCGACACTGGCTGGCTCACAAATCAGCGGTAGATAGCCTGCATGAAACTCAAATTGATATTCGGCAGATTGTCGACCTGCGGCGTATCGACAGCATTGGTTTGTTGTGTTTGAATGAAAACGAAAAACTCCCCACGCTCGTGCCTTTTCAGAGCGCCGCATTTTCACGATGCGCGCGAGGGTATCCGCGTTCGTGAAATTCATCAAATGAATTGTTTTGATGATGATGTATGCTCGCCAGGAATGTCATGCGACAACAGAAATTCCAGTATTTCCTTGTTTGCTTCTTCGGTCTGGTCGGTGAGAAACAGGTGACTGGCGTGCTCGAGCAGGACGAGTTTCGCGCCCGGAATCCGCTTCGCGATCAATTCCCCGTTGCCCGGCGGCACCAGCGCATCCGACTTTCCATGAATGACCAGCGTGGGCGCCGTGATCTGAGCGATTCGGCTGTAGCTCTCCCACGCCAGGATCGCCTGCAGTTGCGCCATGTAACCTTCTGCCGAGGGGAGCCAACGCCGGCGCAGGTTGATATCTTCCTCGATTTTCTCTCGCGGCGTGGCCGCATCGTAGATGTAGGGAAGGATGGCTTCTCGCGCTTGCTCCAGCGTCATGCCGCGCGCCATCAGCAGGTCGGCGACCTTGCGCTCCGAGCGCACCACCAAAGATCCGCCGGGTGCGGTGCACCCCAAAATCAACGAACGCGTCCTCGCCGGATATTGCAGCGCGAATTCTTGCGCGATTGCGCCACCCATTGAAACGCCGAAAACGTGGGCGCTGGGAATGCCGGCGGCATCCAGAACCGCAGCCGCGTCCGATGCCATAGCAGCAACCGAATAAGGCCCGGGAGGTACGTCGCTCAGCCCCACTCCTCGATTATCGAACGCTATCGTACGATACCGTTGCGCCAGCGCCGGGCGCGTGCGATGCCACATGGCCGACGTATAGCCGAGGCCCATGATCAACAGGACCGGTGCTCCCTGACCCTGCTCGTCCCAATAGATCTTTGCCCCTTGATTCTCGACGAATGCCACCAGTGATTCTCCTTGGTCGGCCTAGGCCACTTTCAGCATGAGTTTTCCCGAATTCTCACTCGTAAAAAGCTTGAGCAGGGTTTCGGGAAAAGTAGCGAGCCCCTCCACGATATCCTCGCGCGACTTGAGCTTGCCCGCTGCCATCCATGCCGCCATTTCCGCTCCGGCCTGCGCGTAGCGATCGGCGTAGTCAAACACCATCATGCCCTTCATGGTTGCCCGATTCACCAGCAGCGACATATAGTTGCTGGGTCCCGTGATCGGGCCGGTATTGTTATATTGCGAAATCGCTCCACAGATCACAATCCGGGCGCCCCGCGCCAGGTTCGCCAGCGCGGCGTCCAGAATCGCACCACCCACGTTGTCAAAATAGACGTCAATCCCCTTCGGACAATGCTTCCGAAGAGACTGCTTTACGTCTTCGGACTTGTAGTCGATGGCTGCATCGAAGCCCAGCTCCTGCACGATGTAGCGGCACTTCTCCGTTCCTCCCGCAATACCGACCACATGGCAGTTCTTGATCTTGGCGATCTGTCCCAGGCCGCGCCCACGGCTCCCGCTGCGGCCGAGACCACGACCATCTCGCCTGGCTTCGGCTGTCCCGTGTCGAGAAGTCCGAAATACGCGGTCATGCCCGTCATGCCAAGTACGCTGAGATACTTTGGCAGCGGTGCGACTCTCGTGTCGATCTTCGTTACTCCCCGGCCGTCGGTCATCGCGTACTCCTGTACTCCGAACACTCCGGAAACGTGATCGCCCACAGCGAAGCGCGGGTTACGCGATGCGGTCACGACCCCCACGCCCAGTGCCCGCATCAATTCTCCGATGCCCACTGGCGGTGTGTACGAGCGCGCGTCATTCATCCAGCCGCGCATCGCCGGATCGAGCGAGATGTACAACACCTGGACCAGCAGTTCGCCGTCCTTCGGTTCTCCGACCGGCTCTTCCGCGTAGGTCCAGTCGCTGCGCTTCGGCATGCCGGCCGGACGCGCCGCCAGCAGAAACTTGTGATTGGTAAGTGCCATGCTGCCTCCTTCGTTCGATCCTGCCGCTCAGACTGTGTACCGCTCACTCTCCAGCAGGCGTCGTGCAATCTGGCGCCGCAGTGCGATCGAATTGACTGGATTGTGAGCGGCGTACGCGCGCAAGCGGGAAAGATTTCGTCGCAGTTCGTCGCCCTGGGCGCAGGCGCTCAGCACCGTACGCGACGAGAGTTCAACCTTGGCTATCGCATCGCGCAAATACACGGCGCAGGCATCCGCTGCATTGACTCCACCACCGGCCGCCGCCAATTTTTCCGGCTGCGCAGCAGGCTCGACTCCATCGCGAACACCTCCATGATGATGTCGGACAGGTTCATGATGATCTCCTGCTGTTGTTCGAGCTGCGCGCCATATTTCGCGTGCGCGACTCCCAGCGTCAGCAGGAAGATGTTCTTTGCGCTGTGAACAAGACTCAACTCCTCATCGGCGCCTGCATCCGCAGTCCCTGGCTCGGCCTGCTGGAGAATGGCACGAGCGGCCTCGAGCAGAGGGAGTTGTCCCCGCGCCGCGCGCTTCAATGGCATGCCTGTGATCACCAGCCGATTGATTTCGCTGGTCCCCTCAAACAGACGGTTAATCCGCGAGTCGCGGTAAGCCCGCTCCACCGCATAGTCCTGATGGTATCCATAGCCTCCGTGGATCTGGACGCCTTCATCAACTACATAGTCCAGCATCTCAGCCGCGTAGACCTTTACCATCGAGCACTCCGCAGCAAACTCTTCGATGGCCTTCAGTTCCCGGTTGGACCCGCCCGCAGATTCCGCCGACGCGCCGTGCATTTGATTTTCAATCAGTCCAACCACGCGCCAAGCCATCGACTCCGCCACGAAAATGCGGATCGCCATTTCCGCCAGCTTGTGTTGAATTGCGCCGAACTCGGAAATCGTCGAGCCGAACGCCTTGCGCTGCTTGGCATACTTCAGGCAAATCGCGAGCACGTTCTTCGCCGCTCCGACCGAGGCCGGACCCAGTTTCAGCCGTCCAATGTTGAGGATGTTGAACGCGATCACATGCCCGCGTCCAATTTCTCCCAAAACGTTTTCCACCGGAACGGGAACGTTGTCGAGATACACGGCCGTGGTGGAACTGCCCGTGATGCCCATCTTGTGCTCTTCCGCCCCGCTGCTCACGCCGGAAAAATTCCGCTCGACAAGAAACGCGGTGAACTTTTCTCCTCCCACCTTGGCAAACACCGTGAACAAATCGGCAGCGCCGCCGTTCGTGATCCACATCTTCTGGCCGTTCAACATGTAGTGTTTTCCGTCCGCGGAAAGATCGGCCCGCGTTCGTGCCGCCAGTGCGTCCGACCCCGCCAGCGGCTCGGTGAGCGCGTAGGCGGCCAGCATCTCCAGTTTCGCCAGCTTCGGCAGATATTTGCGCTTCTGCTGCTCGTTGCCAAAGTAGACAATGGGCAGCGTGCCGATGCCGGTGTGCGCCGAGTGCCATCCCCCATAGGAGCCGTCTCGTCCCAAGCGCTCGGCGGTTACCATCAGCGATGGCAGATCCATGGCCATGCCGCCGTACTCCTCCGGGATCGTCATCGCAGTCAGCCCCAGTTCTACCGATTTCCGCAACACTGCCATCGCGACGCCCGGCTTCTTTTCGCGGATCGCCGGCAGATTCGGCTCTACTTCGTTGGCCCAGAATTCATCCACCATCTGACCAACAGCAATATGTTCCTCGCTCAAATCCTCGGGCGTGAAAACGTCCTGCGGCGACGAGTCTTCGAGCAGAAACGCCGTTCCCTTTGTCGTCTTGCGCGGGATGTCTGTTAATGTCGTCATGGAATACTCCTATGCCGCCTTTTGAAATTGAGAATCTGAATTCTTTGAAACAATTCGAAGGCCGCGAATTCCCCGCGACCGAATGGCTCGCCGTCACCCAAGATCGCATCCAGAAATTTGCCGACGCCACCGAAGACCGCCAGTGGATTCACCTCGACATGCGAACGTGCCCAGCGTGAATCGCCCTTCGGCGGCACCATTGCCCACGGCTTTCTCACTCTTTCGCTGCTGAGTTACTTTCTGAAACAGGCAATCCAGATCCGCGCAGGCGTTGCGATGGGCGTCAACTACGGACTTGAACAAGGTCCGTTTTCCCGCGGCCGTTCGCGCTGGTTCGCCGGTTCGTGCTCGCGTCAGCTCTGCTTGCGGTGAAGGAGTCGCCCGAGTTTGTGGACGCCGACTTCCTTTATCCGTGTCGAGAGTCAGGCCGTTGGGAGTCGGCCTTCCGGAAGGCCTTGCTGCGTCGCCGAGTGGCTGGTTCGCTATTATCCGCAGTGAACTTTGCAGGAAGTGCTCGCTCATATCGTCCCGCTTTCCGCGCAATGCCACGAGGCGCGCAGCAAAGTGTGGATTCTTTCCGGCATCGCCGCAAAGCGTACGTCCTGCGTCAATCCCTGGGCGTAGCGGTAATAGATCTGTTGAATGATGACCGCAACTTTGAAGCGGGCAAACGTCAAATAGAAGACCATGTCGCCGGGATCGCGGCCACTCACGACCGCGTAGCGCTCAACTAACTGCGTTCGTGTCAGTGTGCCCGGCAGCGTGGTCGGTGCACTGCGAATTTCCTGCAGCTCCTCCGGGTCTTGCGGATCGGTCCAGTACGCCAGCGCCGTCCCCAGGTCCGTCAGCGGATCTCCCAACGTGCACATCTCCCAATCCAGAACGCCGACGATCTTTGTCGGATCGTCAGGATCGAGCACTACATTGTCATACTTGTAATCGTTGTGGATCAGCGCCGCGTCATAGCTCGCAGGCATTCGCTCTGTAAGCCACATGGAAATGCGTTCGACTTCCGGCAGGTCGTGCGTTTTCGAATTGTGGTAGCGCTCGATCCAGCCCTTGACCTGGCGTTCGAGATAGCCCTGCGGTTTGCCTAAATCCGCCAGGCCGATCGCGGCGTAGTCCAGACGGTGCAGGCGCGCGAGGTTATCGACGAAGGCTTCGCTCAAGCGCCGTGCTGTCTCTGGTGGAAAAGGCACACCCGGAGGCGGATTACGACGCAAGATCATTCCACGAATCGGCTCCATCAAGTAAAAGGGCGCACTGAGAATTGAGAGGTCATCGCAATAAAGCAGCGCCTTCGGAGCGACCGCATAGGCGTCATGCAGTTTCGACAGCACGCGATATTCGCGTGCCATGTCATGCGCCGACCGAACCTTACTGCCAAAGGGCGGGCGTCGCAGCACGACTTCCCTGCTCCCCAGCCTCACCAGGTAGGTAAGATTGGAGTGGCCGCTGGGAAATTGTTCGACGGAAACCGGTCCGCAGTGGCCAAAGTGCTCCAGCAGAAACGGCTGCAGCCGGCCGAGATCGATTTCCTCGCCTGCTCTCACCATTCCCGCTTGATCGCAAAGTGTCACCATCGTCAATTCCTGTGGTGGAGAGCCGCTCCCGATGAATATCGCTATCGGTACGTCAGCAAGCCATCCCCATCGAGATGCGGGTGCGCATTGAACGTGCTCAGCGTGAAGCGCTCGCCCGAAGCAAGAAATTCGGTGAGCGAAGCATTGCGCGACATCCAGGTCACCCGCAACGTATCCTCGGCCGACAAATGCAGGGCCCGTCGCATCGCCGCGCCAATCGTTCCCGCCGAGGTGAAGATCGCCGCGCTCGCCGCCGGTGGAGTATCACGCACTACTTGCGACAGACCGCGCGCCACCCGCAAACAGAATTCATCCCAGGATTCAACGCCCTCTGCCGGAACTTCTCCCGCAACCCACTTAGCAATTACGGCTTCAAACAACTTCTGAAAACTCTTGCGCCGGTCACTGAATTCGGTGGATTCTTTATACGCACAGTGCATTTCGCCGATCTCGGCATTCGCTTGCAGGAGTTTCGGAAGACATTCTCGCAGCACCGCATCCGCTTGATATTCGTCGAATTCGTTCACGGCCACTGCCTCTGGGAAGAAAAGAGCGGCGCTGCGATATGCTTCTCTGACGATGCGGGCGGTTTCCAGTTGCCGGACCCGCGGCCCCGAATATACGGCGTCAAGAACCACGCCACGTCGCGACCAATATTCGCCGAGCAATCGGGCCTGCGTTTCGCCGTTGGGGCAGAGCCGGTCATAGTCCCGATCCAGCAAAGACGCTTGCCCGTGGCGCACGAGGATGATTCGGCTCACACTGTCCCCTACGGTTCGGCCCTTACGCGGCCGCAACCTGCTCTTTGTCAAACTCGGCGAAGGTCTTGCCCGCTTGTGCCAGGCGGTGCAGCAGAGGAGCAGGCGCCCACAGTTCTCCGTGCTGCTGGTGAAATTCGCAAATCCGCTGATAGACCTTTTGCAATCCCACCGTGTCGGCATGCCACATCGGACCGCCGCGATAAGCGGGAAATCCGTAGCCGTTGAGATAGATGATGTCGATGTCAACCGCCCGCAGCGCATATCCTTCTTCGAGAATCCGCGCTCCTTCATTCACAAGCGCGTAGACGCAACGATCAACCACCTCTTCGGCGGAGATCTGCCGCTGCGGAATTCCCGCGTCCGCGCTCCACTTCCGCACCAGCGCGGTCACCTCGGGATCCGTGCTCGCGCGCCGGTTCTCGTCGTAGCGGTACCATCCCCCTGCTGTTTTCTGGCCGTAACGCCCCATTTCACAAAGACGGTCCTCCACGAACGGTTGGCGGATTCCGGCTTTTTCCAGATGGCGGTATTCCCTGCGAATGCGCCAGCCCACGTCGAGACCCGCCAGGTCGCCCGTCGCCAGCGGCCCCATGGCGTTGCCGAACTCTACTAAAGCCTGATCCACCGCCTCCACCTCCGCACCTTCTTCGATCAGGAATTGCGCTTCGCGGCGATACGGGCCGAACATGCGATTGCCCACGAAGCCGCGGCAGTTCCCTACCAGCACGCCGATCTTGCCCAGCTTCTTGGAGAGTTGCATGCACGTGGCAATCACTTCTTTGCTCGACTTCTTTCCGCGCACAATTTCGAGCAATCGCATCACGTTGGCCGGACTGAAGAAATGCGTTCCGATCACCGCCTCCGGCCGCGACGTGGCCCCGGCGATTTCATCGATGTTAAGCGTCGAAGTGTTGCTCGCCAGAATCGCTCCCGGCCGGCAGGCGCGGTCCAAGTCCGCAAACACGGTTTTCTTCAGAGCCATGCCTTCGAACACCGCCTCCACCACCATGTCCACTTCAGAAAACGCATCGTAGTTGAGCACTGGCGTAATCATTTGCAGACGTTCGTCCACGAATGCCTGGGTGAAACGCCCGCGCTGTACCGAACTGGCGTAGTTCTTACGAATCTTGCCCATGCCCAGATCGAGTGCTGCCCCATCTACATCCTTGAGAAGCACCGGAATGCCCGCGTTAGCAAACACCATCGCGATTCCTCCGCCCATGGTTCCGGAGCCGACGACGGCCACGCGGTTCACGGGAATCACCGCAGTTTCCCTGGGAACGTCGGGAATCTTCGCCACTTCGCGCTCGCCAAAGAAAACATGGATTAGCGCCTTTGACTGATCGGAGAAAAGGCATTCGGTGAAAAGTTTTGCTTCGGCCTGGCAACCTTCTTCGAACGATAATCTCGTGGCCGTTTCCACCGCATCAATCGCCGCCAGCGGAGCCTTCAGCCCGCGTTGTTTCTTGCCGGCCGTATCGCGAGCCGAGGCAAAAATCCCGGCGTTCTCCGTAGCTGTTCCCAGCTTCTCCGTTCGTTCCCGCGTTTTGGGCGCTGGCTTGCCGGCGATTTCATGCGCGAAAGCTACCGCTCCGGCGAGCAGGTCTCCCTCGATTAAGCGGTCGATCAGTCCAATCGCGGCAGCGTCGCGCGCGGAAACCGGCTTGCCCTCTGCACACATCTCCACTGCTTTGGCGAAGCCGATCAGGCGCGGCAGGCGCTGCGTTCCACCGGCACCGGGAATAATGCCGAGCTTTACTTCCGGCTGACCTACCTGCGCTGTCGGCGATGCGACCCGGTAGTTGCCGGCCATGGCCAGTTCCAGTCCACCCCCAAACGCATTCCCGTGAATCGCCATCACCACCGGCTTGCCGCTATCTTCAATGTGATACAGCAACGGATGTAGGCTTCTGCGGGGTCCTCCCGAAGTCATTTTGCCGAATTCCTTGATGTCAGCGCCCGCCACAAACGTGCGCCCGGCGCCGATTACGATCGCCGCCTTGACGGCAGGGTCGCCATTCATCTCATCGATTGCCGCCCAGATTCCCTCCGGCACGCCGGGACTGAGAGCGTTCACCGGCGGATTGTCGATGGTGATGATCGCTACATCTTCATCTCTAGTGAGTCTCACTAAGGTGTTCATTGGACGACCCCATCTGATATTTCTTGCGCAAGTCTCTTTTCAGAACCTTGCCCGTAGCGGTCTTGGGCAAGCTCTCACAAAATTCAACCGATTGCGGACACTTGTAGTGAGCCATGCGCGCCCGGCAAAACTCGATCAATTCCACTTCGCTAAGTTCGCATCCCGGTTTCGCCACCACCACCGCCTTCGGCACTTCACCCCATTTCTGGTCAGCCACCGGAATCACCGCCGCTTCGTAAACGCCAGGATGCGCCAGCAGCACTTTTTCGACGTCGAGCGACGAAATATTTTCCCCGCCACTCACGATAATGTCCTTCTTGCGATCGACGATCAGGATGTAACCGTTCTCCGCGACCACAGCCATGTCGCCGGTGTGAAACCATCCGCCCCGCATAACTTCGGCCGTGGCTTCCGGCTGTTGCCAGTAACCCGCCATCACTCCATCACTGCGGGCAATGATTTCTCCCATCGTCACCCCGTCGTGCGGCACGTCCTTGTCTTCGGCGTCGACCACCCGAATTTCACACCCGGGATAGGCATAGCCGGTCATGGCCTGCAGCACATGCCGCTCTTCGGGAGTGCACTGCATGTCCGGTTTCAGTTCGGCAGTCGTCAGTCCGGGCGAACATTCCGTCAGTCCATAGGACGAGAAGCACTTGAATCCCAACGTCTGCTCCACGTCCCGGATCAGGGGCGGAGAAGATGCCGCGCCTCCGATCAGGCACCACTGCACACTGCTCAGGTCGTACTTGGATCGCGCCGGCGAGTTCACCAGCACGGTGGCCATAATCGGCACCAGGCTCAGCGCACTTACTTTTTCCCGCTCCACCAGCCGGAACACTTCCTCCGGCAAAAAGCGCGGCAGCATGACATGCGTTCCGCCCACGAACGTGATCGTGTGTGCAACTCCCCAGCCGTTGGCGTGAAACAAGGGAATCGTGTGCAGCATCACGTCCTCAAAGCGGGAGTGATGGTACAAAGCGACGCTCATCGCATGCAGGTACACGTTCCGATGGGTGAGCATCACGCCCTTCGGGCTGGCGCTGGTTCCGCTGGTGTAGAAAATCTCTGCCACGGAGTTTTCATCAAACTCCATCAAGTCTCCGCGATAGGGGGTGGCGGAGACGAGCATCTGTTCGTAGGTTTGAGCGGAGAGCCACTCCGCTTGCGACTTCCCATCGAGTTGATGGAACAAACGCACCGTGCGCAGGTCTCGCCGGAACGAATCCACGAGACCAACAAACTCTTGTTCCAGGAACAGCGCCGTCGCTCCGGAGTCATTCAAAATGTAGGTAAGCTCCGGCGCTGCCAAGCGATAGTTCAGAGGAAGCAGAACGCAGCCCGCTTCGAGAACCCCGAAGTAGGCTTCCAGCAGTCGATGGCAGTTCAGGCTCAGAAACGCCACGCGATCGCCCGGCTTTAGTCCCGCAGCACGCAATGCTCCTGCCAGGCGCCCCACCCGATCGCCAAACTGGGCGTAAGTAAATCGCAGGTCCTGGCACACCACCGCCGTCTTGCGAGGAAACTGCTCCTCGGAATAGCGAAGAAATCGCACCGGCGTCAGAGGAATATTCATAGTGAAATTCTTATTACCAGGCCGTCTGGCCTCCATCGACAACCAGCACGTGCCCAGTCACGTACGCCGAAGCGTCCGATGCCAGAAACACGGCCGCGCCTTTCAGATCGTGATCTCCGCCAAAGCGGCCGAGCGGGATCTTCTCCAACAGGGAATCTTTACGGTGCTCAATGACCCATTCCGACATATGCGTCGGAAACCATCCCGGGGCGATCGCATTCACTTGGATGTTGTGCAGCGCCCATTTGCATGCCAGATCTTTGGTGAATGCAATCACGCCGCCTTTGCTTGCGTGGTAACCGATCGCCTGCAGTTCCGCCGATGCTCCTCCCAAACCCGCCACCGATGCGATGTTGATGATCTTGCCCGATCGCTGCCCGGCCATAACCTTGCCCACCGCCTGACAGAACAGGAACGTCCCAGTCAAATTGGTGGCGAGGACTTTGTCCCACTGCTCCAGCGTCATCTCTTCTACCGGAGCTCCCCAGGACACGCCGGCATTGTTGATCAGAATGTCGACCCGGCCGAACCTTGCGAACGTTTCCTCCACCACTTGCTGAATTTCCGCCTTGTCTTTGACATCGCATCCCAAAGCAAGCGTCTGCACGCCGTGGCTTCGCAACGCTTCCGCCGCCTCTTCGCAGCGCTCCTTCTTGCGGGCACAGAGCACTAGATTCGCCCCCATCTCCGCCAAACCTTCGGCCATTTGGCGACCTAGACCCATCGAGCCGCCAGAAACAATGGCCACGCGTCCGGTTAAATCGAAAAGTTGTTTGACATTCACTGCGAGAACGGCCTTTCCGGCGGCAGCGCCACGCAAAAGTGATAGTTGATATCACGTTAAAGGCGCTAAGGTCAACAAACCTGCAGATCTACGGCATGCCTAGCACTACCCGTCCCGAAACTTCGCCGCGGCTCAATTGCCCCAGAACTTCTTGGACCTCGGCTAGCGGACGCGTCGTCACCTGGCAAGTGACCTTCCCGGCTGCCCCCATCGCCAGAACCTCGCGCAGATCTTCGCGCGTGCCCACTGAGGAAGCTTTGATCTGAATCTCGCCAGCCGCCATCATGATCGCCGGAAACGCGATATCCTGTGCGGGCAAACCCACAACCAGCAGCATTCCTGTCGGTCGCACACAAGGGAACGCCATGTCATACGCGGACTTGGCCGCCGAGGTGACCATGGCGACATGCACTCCGCCGAAGCTACGCACTTCCTTGACTACTTTGCTGGTTGCGGCATTCAGTGTTCGAGCAGCGCCGAGCGATTTCGCCAGTGCAAGTTTTTCATCGGAAATATCGATCGCGGTCACTTCCGCTCCCGCTGCCCGGCCAATCTGGATGGCAATGTGGCCGAGTCCGCCGACTCCGAACACGGCCAGCCGCTGACCGGCACGAATCTTCGACTGCTTCAGAGCGCGATGAACAGTGACTCCCGCACAGAGCAACGGGGCCGCCTGCTCGGAGGAAAGAGCTTCAGGAATCTTGACCACGTGGCTGGCGGGAGCCTTCGCGTATTCCGCATATCCGCCATCTACCATGACGCCAGTGATGCGCTGACGCGTACAGAGATTTTCGTTGCCTTCGCGGCAAAACTCGCATTGCCCGCATGTCCACTGCACCCACGGCACCCCGACCCGTTCTCCCACCTCCACGCCCTTGACCGCCGCGCCTCGTTCCGCCACCCGGCCCACGATCTCGTGTCCCAGGATCAGCGGTCTCTTTACAATGCCGGCTAACTGCGTCCAGTCGCCGTCGGCGACGTGCAAATCGGAATGACAAACACCACAGACCTCTACCTTAATTAGGATCTCGTCTGCGCCAGCTTCCGGCCGAGGCACCTCCTCCAGCGATAATGGTGTCTTGAACGCGTGCAAAACCGCGGCCTTCATCACGTTCCCCCTCTCTAACTTGCATGCCATGCTAACAAAGGAGTGCTGGTGCGATCCTCGCTCCTAGACTCTTGGGTCCTAGACTCTTGTGTTTGCCTCCATCGCCGCCTCGGTCCGCAGACTCTGCCGATCCCGCGAGATGGTTGCAACGGCGAGGGTGCGCCCTCCGCGTTTATAAGACACAGCACAATCCCGAGCATTAAGATCGCCGTCGATCTCCACTGAATCCCAACGCTCGGCATGCCCCACATAATTAATGGCGACGTCGTAGTGCTGGCTCCAAAAAAATGGCACAGCATCAAACCGTTGGCGATAGCCCAGAATGTTCTTTGCCGCCACTTGCCCCTGCCGCTCGGCCACTACCCAATGCTCTACCCGAATTTTCTCCCCGGAATGCGGATCGGGCCAGCGGGCAACGTCGCCTGCTGCAAAGACGCCCGGAGCGCTGGTTTCGAGGTATTCGTTGACCACAATACCGCGATCAATCACCAGACCCGCTTGCTCGGCCAGGGTCAAGGAGGGGCGGACGCCGACGCCCAGAACGACGAAGTCAGCTTCCAGCGCGGCTCCGCCGGTCAACCCTACTGTGTCTCCCTCAATCTTCCTGACCGTCTCCCCCAAGTGGAAGACAACGCCGTGAGTTTCATGAAGCCCGCGAATCATGAGGCCGACTTCCGGCCCCATCACACGTTCCAACGGTTGCTTCTCAGGATGCTATGACGTCTACCGCGATTCCAAGCGTGCGCAAAGATGCCGCCACCTCCAGGCCAATGAAGCTCGCACCGACGACGACGACACGCTTGGCAGACTTAGCCTTGGAGACAATCGCACGAGCGTCCGCAAAAGTGCGCAAATAGTGAATCTGGGAGTCGGTGGCACCCTCGATCTTCAAGCGGACAGGTTCGGCTCCAGTCGCGATCAGAAGGGCTTCGAATCCGTACGTCTGGCCGTTCTCCAACTGGACACGCTTTCGCGGGATGTCCAGCGCCGACACTCGTGCATTGAGCACCAGATCGATGTTCTGTTCACGGTAGAAATCAGGCAGTCGCAATCGCATCCACTCATCCGGTGCATTGCCCGCGAGAAAATCCTTGGATAGATTTGGCCGGTCGTAAGGGGGCCAGTCATCCGCGCTGATCATGGTCAGAGGGCCATCGTAGCCTTCCCGGCGCAGCATGTCTGCTGCCCCAAGGCCAGCCGCCCCACCTCCGATGATCACAACCGACGCCGGAAGGCTTTTTGCCGCCGCTGAGCCGCGAAGGTGTTTTCGATCCAGATCGGCGAGTTTTTCCCGCACGAACACCTTGTCGCCGATCCTTTCTACGCGCCACCGCGGTATCGGATCGAGCGCGGGTGCACGCAATGCTTCTCCAGTGCGCAGGCTGAAACAGGCGTGATGCAAGGGACATCGCAAAGTGTCCCCAACAACCAGACCCTGTGAAAGCATTGCGTGGTAATGAGTGCAGTTTGCCCCCACTGCAAAAAACTCGTCGCCGCGGCGCACCAGCACCACGTCTTCACCATCTGCTTGACCGGGGGCCAGCGCTCCATCGGCAAGATCACGAACGAAACATCCATCCTTAAAGTCACGTTTCTTAGCTTCTTCTGTTTCTGCCATATCTATGCCACCGTTTCGCCGCGATATCGAACCTAGATTATCGAACCTTGGTTATCGAACCTAGATTGAAGATGCTGCCTTCAGCTTCGATGGCTCGACTTTATTTGGCTCCGGCCACGAAATGATCGGTGGTACCCTTTGACGATGAGGCGCAAGCGTGCCATCGCGTACTGTGTTTTGGTAGGCATTGCCCTGCCTGGTTGGAACTCCGAGCAGAATCGTTCCCGTCAACCATCTGCTCCTACCGATGCGAGCAACGTCGCTACCAATCTTCAAATCCAAAGCTCGGTCTTGCGAATTGAGTTCGACCGCCACCTCCGCAGCCGGGTGGTCGCTTTGTTTGGCCCAAAGCCGAAACTTCTGACTCCGTTTTCTGCATCGGAAACGGTAACTGGCGCCCGCGTCTGGAGCGACTTCGCCATGAGCGCGAGCCGGCGGGAGCGTGTGTCCGACGCCTTGGGTGCGGGAGAGCGGATTTCTCTGACAGGCAAGTCCGGCAACTTGCGCAAAGACGTCTCGGTCACGATTTATTCCGATTTTCCATCCTTCGCTATCTTTGACGTCACGTATACGAACGAAGGGGCTGCTCGACTCGCCATCCACGGTTGGGCAAACCATCAATATTCACTGAGCGCTATGCCTGTGTCGAGCGGCCCCGCATTCTGGTCCTATCAAAGTGGCTCCTATGAGAAACGACCGGATTGGGTACTCCCGTTGCGTGCCGGATTCCGGCAGGAAAATTATCTCGGCATGAATGCCAGCGACTACGGTGGCGGCACTCCCATTGTCGATGTGTGGCGGAAAGATGTTGGTCTCGCCGTAGGTCACGTGGAACCTGGACCGCGCCTGATATCCCTTCCCGTTTCCATGCCCGACGCGAGTCATGCTCGCGTGGCCGTCCGCTCCACCCGCGAGCGAACTCTGGAACCAGGAGAGAGCTTCCACACTCTTCGCACATTTGTCTCCGTGCATCAAGGTGACTACTTTCGCACGCTCACCGAGTACCGCCGGCTGATGATGCGGCAGGGATTTCAAATGGCTTCGGCGCCCGACAGCGCTTTTGGCCCGATCTGGTGTGCCTGGGGCTACGGCCGGTCGGTGCAGCTCAAACAGGTGTACGACACGCTTCCGACAGTTAAGAAAATGGGCTTCGCCTGGGTCACTTTGGACGATGGTTGGCAGAACAATTACGGCGATTGGGCAGTCGACCCCAAGAAGTTTCCTCATGGCGACGCTGACATGAAAGCTCTTGTCGATCGCATCCATCAAGAGGGTTTCAAAGCCCAGCTCTGGTGGTCGCCGCTGAGCGCCGTCCCGGAGTCGCAGCTCCTTAAAGATCATCCCGACTTCCTTCTGCTGAACCGCGATGGATCGAAGCGGAAAATTTCCTGGTGGAACTCGTTTTATCTTTGTCCCGCCGACCGGGGAGTTGTGGAATACCACAAAGCGCTGGTTCGTAAGATCCTCGGGGAGTGGGGATTCGACGGCCTCAAACTGGATGGCCAGCACATGAACGCCGTTCCTCGCTGCTACAATCCCGCGCACCACCACCAGCGCCCGGAGGACTCGGTGGAAGCGTTGCCCGATTTTTTTCGGGAGATTTACGAGACGGCCCGCAGCGTGAAACCCGACGCCCTGGTGGAGTTTTGCCCTTGCGGTACTGCCTATTCGTTTTTCACCATGCCGCATTTCAATATGTCGGTGGCGTCCGATCCGGAAAGTTCGTTTCAGATCCGCTCCAAGGGCAAGACGTTGAAAGCGCTCATGGGCGACAACATTCCCTATTTTGGTGACCACGTCGAATTGAGCGACGGTGCGATTGACTTCGCTTCTACGGTGGGAGTGGGCGGAGTGGTGGGCACGCAGTTTGTACTCCCGAATCTCGTCAAGAAGCACAGCAAGTCGGACCTGACACCGCAGCGACAGAAGATATTTGAGGAGTGGTTGCACATTTACAAAGACAAAATGCTCTCGCGAGGCGAGTATCTCGGAGATCTTTACGACATAGGGTTTGACCGCCCGGAGGCTCACGTTATCCGCAAAGGCGAGGGCATGTACTATGCCTTCTTCGCCCGCCATTGGAGTGGGCCGATTCAGTTGCGCGGTTTAGAGGACCGCACTTATCACATCGTGGACTATGTGAACAATAAAGATCTCGGCACCGTGCACGGTCCCCAGGCCACAATTTCTGCCGCGTTCAACCAGCATCTGCTGCTCGAGGCAAAGCCCGACTGACGCGGCCTACCGTGGAACCTCAGCCCAAAAACGCCAGCGAGCGATTGCGGGAGATCATCCGTCGCAATCGCCGCTCCGAAAAAGTGGGAGTGTACGCCGTCTGCTCGGCTCACCCCAGCGTCATTGCGGCAGCCGTTCAGCAGGCTGTCGAAGATGAATCAGTCCTGCACGTCGAATCTACCTCCAGCCAGGTGAATCAATTGGGTGGTTACACCGGACAAACTCCATCGCAGTTCGCTGAGTTTGTTCACTCCGCCGCGCAGCAGGGTGGACTCCCTCGAGACCGCGTGCTGCTGGGCGGCGACCACCTGGGCCCGTACCCCTGGCGAGAACAGCCTTGGGACGTGGCTCTGCACCATGCTCGAGAACTGGTTCGCTCCTGTGTACTCGCCGGATACCAGAAGATTCATCTCGATGCGAGTATGGCGTGTGCCGACGACGGAACATCCGGGCCTGACCAGCGCACCATCGCGCAACGAGCCGCCATTCTCTGTCGAGCCGCCGAAAGTGCCTTTGAAGATTTGCCGCGAGGTTCTTCTCCTCTCCTTTACGTCATCGGCACCGAAGTTCCGGCTCCGGGGGGTGAATCGCTTCCGGGAGCGCCTCCCGCCGTATCCCCGGCCGACCAGGTTGATCACACTTTGGAGCTTTTCCGCGCGGCCTTCGACGAGCAGAACGTGGCGGCGACCTGGGATAGGGTGATTGGCATGGTAGTGCAGCCCGGAGTAGAGTTTGGCGAAAACGTGATCATCGACTATGAGCGGCAGAAAGCGATGGCACTCTCGTCCGCCTTGCCGCAGACTCCTGCTCTCGTTTACGAAGCGCACTCCACGGACTACCAGAAGCCCGCAGCGCTTGCGCAGATGGTGGAAGACCATTTCGCAATCTTGAAAGTGGGGCCGTGGCTGACCTTCGCCTTCCGGGAGGCGGTCTTCGCCTTAGGCGCAATCGAGCGGGAACTGCTGGCGCAGCGAAGGGGAGTTCGTCTTTCGCAAGTCCGGGAAGCGCTCCAAGCCGCCATGTTGCGCAATCCTGTTTACTGGCGATCCTACTACCACGGAAGCGAAGACGAGATACAGCTGGCGCGCCTCTACAGTTACAGCGATCGTTGCCGGTACTACTGGGGCGACGCTAAGGTTCAGCAAGAACTGGCCCAACTCCGCGCCAACCTGGATGCCTGCCCGGTGCCTCCAACGTTGTTCAGTCAATACCTGCCTTCACAGTACGAGGCGATAAGGTCTGGGCGGGCTGTCCACCCAGCCGAAGACATGATTCAAGAACACATCCGAACTGTCCTGCGTGTTTATGCCGCGGCTTGCGGCATATAAGATGTGCCGGATAGAGTCTCCGGAATCATTTCCGGTAGGTCATCACTGGTTGTACTTCTTCTTATAGAAGTCAAGTTGTTGTTGAAGCTGTTCTTTACTCAGCCCTTTTGTCCACTGGTGGTAAGGGCTGTTCATAACGTCTGCCGTCACGCCGGGAAGAAGCGCCTCAGCCTCGGGAATAAATTCCGTATAGAAGGTCTTCGCGACCTCGTAGAAGCCGTGCCACTGTGTGTAATCCGGGCCCATCATTGCCGTGCCCATCCGAGCGCGCCGCCCCTGATGATGCCAGAGCTCATAGTAGGTCCATTCGATCTTTTCATCGAAGGGCGTTTTCGTCAGCTTATTGGCGGCATAGAGCTTATCCATGATCGCTTTGGCGGGCTTGGCAAACTTCTCGTTGTAGAGATCGACTGTGTTCTCGTATTGCTTGTAAAAGTTCTCTACCCAGCCGGTCGCGTGACAATTCGAGCAAACGTCTTGCATGGCGGCGCGGCGCTTCTCCCAGTTTTCCAGCTTGATGCTGACGACTGGTCGTAGTGTAAAGCTGATACGGTCGCCCACGTCGTGTGTCACCGGCTGATTGCTGGTCGCGCTCATGTGACAGGTTGCGCAGGTGGGCGCCGCGGAGTAGTCCTTGCCAACAACCCACGACTTCGAATCCAGGTTCATCTTGGCAATGTTGGCGCGGAATTGAATACCATGTTTCGATTCGGTGTAGATCTCCATTTGCGGATGATCGGGACCCAGATGACACTTCCCACAGTTCTCGGGCTGGCGAGCCAGTGCCGAACTGAAGGAGTGCCGTCCGTGACAGGCAGCGCAGGAGCCTCGGCTGCCGTCAGGATTGACGCGCCCGATACCGCTGTTCGGCCAAGTGTCTGCATCAAACTTGCCGTCTTTCAAATACTTGACCTCGCTGCCGTGACACTGCCGGCACCCGTTTGCTGCAGCCGGGCCGCCCTCAACTACTTCTCCCAACATGTTATCCAGAGACCCGATGAATTGTGCTGCCTGCGCATGGCGACTCTTTTCGAACTGTTCTACTTCTTTGCCATGACAGCGACCGCAGTAGTTAGGTGTCACTATCACGGCGATGCGATGACCGTAGTGGTCAAATGTGGCGGGATCTTTCTCACTGGCACGATGGCACGAATAGCAGTCCACATTCTCCTTAGCGTGGGCGCTTTCACGCCACTGCTCCACAATGCCCGGTGTGCTGCTGCTGTGGCAATCCAGACATGCTTGAGCTTCTGGGGAGACCTGGGAACGAGCAACCGTAATCAGCGGAAAAAGGAGAAAAGGGAGAAAAGCCACAAAGCGCATGGGAACCTCCGCAGACGAGCCACACCCACCTTATGCACAGGGGCGGCGGTAGTCTGTGACTAAAATCACGGTTTCGAACTTCTTACTGCGCCCTTTCCATGGCAATCGCTCTTGGAAACAGGATGTTGTTCTCCAAGTGGATGTGCTGATGGAGGTCGGCTTCAAAGTCTGCCAGGGCTTTGTACAAAGTCTGGAAGCTGATGCAGGCATCGTCCGGGGGCGTATAGCCCGCGCTGTCCTTACGCATCGAGCGCAATGCTTCGCCCGCCGAATCGTGCTCGTGCATCATCATCGTCACCGGGTTCTGCACGCTGCCGAAAGGCGGCGGCAACACCGGTTCCTTCTGGATGACCGACTCTTCCATCCTTACTATGTAGGGGAACAGGACTCTCTCTTCCTTCATCATGTGCATCGTCAATTCCTGCTCCAGCCCCTGAAAACTGACTCGAACCTGCAGCAGTTCCGGATGGTTCTTCCCGTGCACGGAGCAGACCTTGTCGAACAACGGACCGAGGCGAGCCATCTCCTCGCGCGTGTACTTGTGATGAGTACTGATGATGTGCGCAACCAGGTCAGCCAGCATCTCGGTTGTCCAGTTACGGTCCTTCTGGACGGCGCGCGCGGACTGCTCGGCGATTTCGAGCGAGTCCAGCACCTCGTCCATCGGGAGATTCGCCGTGCGGCACGCTTCTTCGAGGGATCTATTGCCGCCGCAGCAATAGTCGATACCCAGTTTCTCAAAGACTCGAGTCGCAGCTGGATTTTCCAGGGCCACTTCCCGAACAGTTTTCTCAGCGGTAATGCTCATTGCATCCTCCTCGTGGTCCGGCTTCATGCCTTGTGGCCACGCTTCATCTTCGAAGGTAGCGGAGTAGCGCAGCCGTGCCGATGACTTTTGTCACAGCGATCACAAAACCGAGGGGTAACCATCATGGATATGAATAAAGGGAAAATGCGTCGCGGATGCGGGCAGGCAGAGGACCCAATCGCCACTCTGGTTAATTCTCAGACTGCAGTTCGGCTTCCAGGGCTTTCAAGTTGCAGACAATCACGCTGCGGCCGTCGATCTTGATCATTCCCTCCGCCTGCAGCCGGGACAGATTGCGGGATACAAGCTCGCGCACGGTGCCGATTTGCGATGCTAATTCCTGGTTGCTGACTGGCAGGATGATTTCCACGCCTTCGGGAGTGCGTTTGCCGTCCTTCTGGGCAAGACGCAAGAGAAAGGAAGCCAGACGGTGACGCACTGTGGTGAACGAAAGTTCTTCGATGATGCCCACTAACCGGCGCAGACGCCCGCCAACCACGTGCAAGACTTTCAGCGCTACGTGCGGATGCTGTAAACAGAGAGACTGAAAATCCTGACGGCTGAAGAAGAGGAGGGTGCTATCGCTGACTGCCTGGGCCGAGGCTGGATAGTTTCCGCCATCGAAGACCGGTAGTTCGGCAATTGAGCTGCCCGGCCCGTCGATTGAAAGCACTTGTTCGCGGCCACTAGCCGAACTCTTGAAGATGCGCACATTGCCCGACTGAACCACGTATAGGCCGGCGCAAGGATCGCCTTCGCCGAAGATCAGTTCGCCGCCAGCGTATTTGCGCTGCACAAGGTGCGAAGTCAGAAACGCGAATTCCTGTTCCGATAAACCGGAAAAGATAGATACACCTTTCAGTACAGCGAGCGAGGCAGATTCCTGCTCTGTCGGCATAGCATCGATTTTACGTGAGAAGGTTCGAAAGCTCGCGCCTGCGATTTCTGTCCTATGGAAAAGAGGACAACCGGGAGGCAGCTATTAAGTTCCATCACTGTGCCTCCGGCATTGGGTGATGTTGCTCGCTCGCATTCGGCACGAGTTGTAGATAGACCTGCTTCGGTAGATTCGTGTTCCACTGGCCAGTAGCCTTCGCGTAGCCAACCATGCCAAGAAACAAAATCGCGATTCCTGCGGCCATGCTCCAGGCTGGAATGGCGCGGCGTTTTCGCGGACTTGCCAATACGCTCATGGCCAGAGCGTCCTTTGCAGGGCAGATGGCCACACACTCCAAACATCCGGTGCACTCGGCGGAGCGGATTTGCAGCAGCCTGTCGACCGGCAATGCCGCGGGACACGCCTTAGCGCACAGAGCGCAATCAATGCAAGTGCTTGAATTACGCGTAATACGCGTCGGACTGAGCAGGGAGACCAGTCCGAGGAACCCGCCGTACGGGCAAAGATAACGGCACCAAAAGTTCTGCACGAAAATCGAGGCAATCACCGTCCCGAAAATGACCCATGCTGCCGTGCCGCTAAGGTAACGGAAGAAGTTGAGCATGCGCACGTCGACGACGAGCGCATAGGGGCTATTGAGAAATTCGGCGACGGACGCAGCTGACATTCCGATCACTGCGTACGCGAAGAAGCCCAGCACGAGGTACTTCAGCGAGCGTAACGGGATGTCGGCCCAGCGGGGCAGCTGGAAGGTTCGACCAAAGACGGAACGACCCAACTTCCACAGGTATTCAGAAACGGTTCCCACCGGACATATCCAACTGCAAAACGACTTGCGGAAGACGAATGAAATGATCAGGAATGACGTGAAGAGGAAGAACCCAGCCGCGTGCACATGCGGAACTTGCCCGGAAACCAGAAAGTACTTCAACTGCATTAGGCCTTCAATGGGTAGCCAGCCTTCGACTCCGGCGGGTCGCGAGACTTCGAATGCTTGGCCACCGCTTTCTGCCCAGCGTACCCAAAGATAAAACTGCAACCCGATCCACAGGTTTAGAACCGCGAAGAGAAGCTGTACGGCGAGGCGCAACCGCTGCGAGTAGTCTCGATTGTCTCGCCGCACGAGCTTATTGCGCGTGGGCTTCGTGTGCCTTCCACTTTCCGTTGGCAGGTGGGAAGCGGTGCCGACAGCATCTTCAACCGGGCCATCGGTCTCACTGAGCAGCGACACTGGCGTTCTGGAATTGTCTCGCTCCACAGCTGGCACGGCTATATCCTCCCGCTTACGAGAATAGGACAAGCGTTGACCGTGAACTATGACTTAGGTCACAGCCAGCAAATATGCGTAGCAGTGTGACAAAAGTCATGTGCTGGGTTCATTCGCATCCCTAATCTTGGGATATTCAATGCTATGGCACAAGATCCGGTCCTGAGATCTGAAAGAACGATGACCGAGGATAGTGAAGCTGTCATTGCAGCTCAGCGGGCCCGCAGGCGGGCGCTGATAGTTCCGCGTGAGCATGGTGCCTGGGGGTTGCTGCTTGTTCCCCTGTTCACCGGGGTCGCCGCGGGGCTTGCATCGGCACATCGGACCTGGCCGCTGCTTGTGTTCACGATCGCTACGCTTTCTTTATTTTGGTTGCGAACACCGCTCGAAAGCCTCTGCGGTACGGGCTCACTGACCGCCCATACATCAGGAGAACGCTGGACAGCCCTCATTGCGTCCGTTTGTCTTGCCGCGATATCGGCCGCTTGTCTGACTGGGCTGATGTGGAAAGGTCAAAACTCAAAGTTGTTGTTGCTTGGAGCGGCAACGGCATTAGCATTTGTGGCCCAGGCGGTTCTTCGGAGGTTCGGTCGCAGGGGCCGAATGGCGGCCCAACTGGTGGGTACAATGGGCCTCACCTGCACTGCTCCGGCCGCTTACTATATCGGCACCGGACGGCTCGATGAGCGTGCTTTCGTTTTGTGGGCGGCGAACTGGATCTTCGCGGGCAATCAGATTCACTTCGTCCAACTGCGCATCCGTGCTGCCCGTGCTGCTACCTTCTCCGAGAAATTTGACCGAGGGAGGTTCTTCTTCCTGGCGCAGCCAGCATTCTTGGTGCTGCTCACGCTCGCGTCTCTATGGCGGGTGCTTCCCCCCTTGGCGATCATCGCCTTTGCTCCCGCCCTCGTGCGCGGGACACAATGGTTCTTTCGAAAACCTGAATCCCTGAATGTTAGAGAACTCGGGTGGTCCGAGATGAAGCATGGAGTGGCGTTTGGAGTTTTGCTGGCCCTGGCTTTCATTTATTCGTAAGTACGCTTCATGGTGGACCAGCGGACTAAGCATGCCTGCAGCGTCGCTTATAGCTTCCCGGGAGGAATTGTTCTCTGAGAAAAGGGGAGATCCTTGAGCCGAAGCTCTTCCGAGCGAATAAATTCGATAAGTTTGGACCTGGCCACAATGAAATGCCTGCCCTCGCGTTTCAGGAGGCCCATGCGCGTGAACTTGCCGAGTTGTGTCGTGACCGTTTCCCGGCTCGTCCCAATCAAGTTGGCCAAATCTTCATGGCTCAGGCGGACGTTGATTAACGCGCCACCAGCAACCTCCCGACCGTATTTTTCGCTCAACTGGACGAGCACTCTCGCCAGCCGGTGATAGGACCAGGTATGACTGAACTCCGCCAGTCCTCTCTCGACTGTGGCCAACCGCTTCGAAAGCAGTCGAATGAAGTTCAGGGCGACGGTGGGGAACGCGGACAAGAGTTCCGCAAAAGATTCCTGGGAAATAATCGTCACCAGAGAATCTTCAGTCGCAATGGCCGTGAAGGCTCTTTTCTCCTCGGACAGGAGAAGTTCGCCGAAGACCTCGTCGGGCTTAAGGATATGCAGAATGGTTTCCCTCCCCTGGTCCGAGATGGAAATCAGCCTGACCATGCCTTTTTTCAGGACGTAAAGGGAATCGGCCAACTCGCCTTCCCGGAATATCGTTACTCCACGGGAGAACCACTTCTCAGTGCAGAGGCTGGTAATCTTGCGCACATCCCGCTGTCCGACCCCATGAAACAGGTCCAGGCTAGTAACTGAACCTGGCCAAACGTTCCTCGCAATGACGGGTACGTGCACGCAGGATGCTAGCACCGGACCGATGGCTAGTTCAACGTCGAGACATAGTTTGAACATCAGGATGTAGCATCGTCCAGTGTTGGGTTCGCTAGTTTTCGGTAATGTCTATCACCTGGACAATCAACATCAATAGGGCTACCCCGCCGACGAAAACTCCCACCGTCTTTATGTCCAACGGTACGAAGGGCGTTGTCGCCAAGAAGGCCAATTCGCTCCCAATCACGGCTACAAAGAACAGACAGAAGATAACGGTTGTAACAGTGTTCAGCGCTTTCTTCAGCTTCTGTAATGCTGAGCCAAGTGACTCTGGGAGGGGAACGGATCTGCAGAGCGTTTCTTTCTCCGGATCTCCCACGGCGATTTCCCCTCCTTCAGACCTTAGGCCAGGTTGCACACCAGTTCCGTGAGAAGTTTCACAGGTTGAAGGGAATTTATCGTCTATCCATTTGTGTACGTGCAGCTTGGGAACTCGGGTCGGAAGGTCATATTCCGCGACGATTTGTGAAAGATTTCACAGATATTGTGAGAGGTTTCACACACAATATGTTCGACCTTCCGGAGAAACGCATTCAAGGAGAACAACAATATGGCGGAATTAGCGGACAGTGGTATCTGCAAGGAGTGGTGGGCGAACCCAGCCGTAGTGGGGCTAATGGGTTTCGGCACGACGACGATGGCGACAGGCTTGCATAACGTGGGATTCTGGAGCGCCGGACCGACCCTGGCACTGGCAATCTGTTTCGGAGGCACGGCCCAATTCATCGCGGGGATAGTGGACCTTCGAAAAGGAAGCATCTTCGGCGGTTCTGCTTTCATGTCCTACGGCGCCTTTTGGTGGTCACTATTCGTGCTGCTGTACGTGCAGCCGAAGACGGGCATTCCGGCCGGTCATCCCGAGGAACTTGGTTTCTTCCTCATGTGGACTCTGTTCACATTCGCTTTCTGTGTTGCGGTCCAGGGTGTCGGGAAGTTTCTGGCGGTCCTCTTCTGGCTGCTCTTGCTGGCCTTCATTTTGCTGGACTTCGTGGTTCTTGGTAAGTGTCCGGCGCCGGTGGCAGGGTGGGAGATCTTTATCACCGGGCTGGTCGCTTGGTATATCGCCATGGCGACGTTGGCGAACACAGTTTACAAAAGGAAGGTTCTTCCGCTTTCCTAGAGTCTCGGATTGGCGTACGAAAAACCACGTCATCTTCCACGCACGGCTTCGTGTCTGATGGCCGCGATTAGGATCAATGACTTCTTCAACAGTGGACAAGGATAGCGAAACAGAATTACGGAACAACGCGGCGGTCAGCAACCGGCCAGAGCGCAACGATGAGTTGGGAGATTTCACCACGACATGGCGCGTCGTTCCCATCTCCTTATTGGCCACTTTGATAGGTGTGGTCTGCGCATTTGTCGCACTGGCGCTACTCCGCTTAATCGGGTTGTTTACCAATCTGTTTTATTTTGGCCGCTGGAACACAGCGATGGTTTCGCCGATCGGCAACCATCTTGGCGTATACAGCATTTTCGTTCCAATTGCTGGCGCACTGATCATCGGCGTCATGGCGAGGTATGGTTCCGAACGCATCCGAGGCCATGGCATACCCGAGGCGATCGAGTCGATTCTGCTGGGCGGCAGCCGGATTGAACCCAAAGTCGCGATTCTCAAACCGCTCTCCTCGGCAATTTCGATCGGTTCCGGCGGCCCGTTCGGCGCAGAGGGGCCGATTATCATGACGGGCGGCGCGGTGGGCTCGATGATCGCCCAGTTGTTTCACCTGACGAGCGCGGAGCGCAAGACTCTACTCGTCGCAGGCGCAGCAGGAGGAATGTCGGCAACCTTTGCTTCGCCGGTGGCGGCGGTGCTACTGGCTGTCGAGCTGCTACTTTTCGAATGGAAACCGCGCAGCCTGATTCCCGTGGCATTGGCCAGTGCAATGGCTGCGGTTGTACGAAGATATATCTTGGGGTTCGGCCCGCTGTTTCCCGTGCCGGCCCACCCATTGTTCATCGGGCCAAAGGGACTGCTCGGATGCGCCCTGGTTGGTCTGATGGCGGGCGCCCTGTCAGCCCTGCTGACGCTATCGGTATACGCGGCTGAGGACGCTTTCCAGCGGTTGAAGATCCACTGGATGTGGTGGCCGGCGATAGGCGGGCTGGCCATCGGCTTGGGAGGTCTCGTGTTCCCCCAAGCACTGGGCGTCGGTTACGACACCATCGCCGCCCTGCTACAGGGGAACGTGACCACACGAGTCATTCTCGGGGTCTTGCTTGTCAAATGGTTCATCTGGGCTGTATCGCTCGGCTCCGGTACATCGGGCGGCGTTCTAGCCCCGCTGCTGATGATGGGCGGCGCGCTGGGCGGAATTGCAGCAATGTTTCTTCCCAATGAAGGCGCCGGGTTTTGGCCACTGATCAGCATGGGCGCCATTCTTGGCGGCACTATGCGTACTCCGTTTACAAGCATTGTCTTTGCCTTTGAGCTGACGCACGACGCCAACGTGTTCTTGCCCTTGCTGGTCGGGAGTGTCATCGCCCACGGTTTCACGGTCTTGACGCTGCGGCGGTCCATCTTGACCGAAAAAGTTGCCCGGCGCGGCTACCACCTCAGCCGCGAGTATGCGGTCGATCCGCTCGAAATTCTTTTTGTACGCGAGGTCATGCGAACCAAAGTTGCGGTGTTGCCTGCCGCGAGTACGCTAGGCGAGATACGGCACTCGTTGCGGGCGGATCACCGCCAGAAACAACGTTTATTGCCTGTCGTGAACGCGGAAGGAAAGCTCGTCGGTGTACTGACACGCGGGGACCTAAACGAGCGGATGCAGCAGAATGGGGATGCGGCTCTAGGATGGCCCATCGGTGATCTGGTGCGAACCAGCGCGGTGGAAGCCTATCCAGACGAGCCGCTGCGGGTGGTCGTATATCGCATGGTGGAAAAAGGCTTGCACGCGAATGCCGGTCCTGGAGCGTGGCACGAGAAAATTTCTGGGTTTGGTATCGCTCAATGATTTGCTGAAGGCTCGCACGGTGCACTTGGAGGAAGAGAGTCGCCGCGAGCGAAGTCTCAAATTTGGTTGAGTTCTGTTGAAGTCGTGCTATCCGGGTCTTTTGGCTGGGCACGAATTTCTGATTCGCTGGCCCGAAGGCGAATTCTCCGCGACCGTAGCCAAGAATTTTCAAATGTGTTCTTACGCATCATTGCAGGAGCCTAGAAGAGTTTTCGCCGAAGACTCGCTTCTCCCTGGTGAGCAGAACCTAAAGCAGGAGGCTCTGTCGGTGAATCGTCATAGATCGGTCTTCTGCTCAGCGTGTCGGTTGAGAAACCAGCACGGAGGGTCGCCGGAGTGTGGGAAAAGGCTGTGCACGCAGGTTTTCTGCACCGGTGGATCGAAAATAAGCTCGGCTTTCCCGTCTTTGTGCGCGACCTCGTAGTAGTGTTCGATGGTCACGCTGCCAAAGGGCTGGCGCTTCGTCGCCAGACGATATCGAAACACGCCATAGTCCGCAGCATACGCGATTCCCAGCAGACCCACGCCAGCCAAGAACAATCTCAGAGCGATTCGCCGGAGCCAGGGGCTGATTTTGTTACCGGATGAGTTACCCTCGACCGCGTTCACCGGCTGAATTATACGCGCCCGCGAACCGGTCCAGAACCGGAGCGTTGACAATTCTTCACAAAAAACTCCGCTCGATTTGCCCCTTCCGCACGTCGAATGGGTACAGGATAGATGATAAGATTCACCAGAAAGCCATATATGAGAGCTGTTGTCCCTCATCGATTTGGGGAGTGCAAGTGACGGAGCAAAGACCAGACTCAGATATTTCCAGGGAATCCGAGCGGCCCACAATCCAGAATTCGACCAATCACAAGAGCCGCTGGTGGATCTGGCTCATCGCCGCCGCCGCTATAGTTGGCGTGGTGGTGCTGTGGCAGCGCGGCGGAGCCACTCCTGACGCGAAAGCCGGCGGCGACGCTGCTTCCCGGCCGGTCATGGTGACGACAGCGACGGCACATCAAGGCGACATCGGGATCTACTTGAACGCCTTGGGGACGGTAACGCCCGTGTATACGGACATGGTGACCAGCCGAGTGCAGGGCGAGATCACGCAGGTCTACTATCGCGAAGGGCAAATGGTACGGAAGGGCGACCCGCTTATCGAAATCGATCCGCGCCCTTATCAGGCGGCACTAACGCAAACCGAGGGGCAACTGGCGCACGATCAGGCGGTCTTGAATGAAGCCAAAATCGATTTGGAACGCTACCAGCAAGCCTTAAATCGTAACGCCATCGCCAAACAGCAATTTGACGATCAACAGCAGGTCGTGTTGCAGGATGAAGGTACCGTCAAAAACGACGAAGGCCAGGTCGCCAATGCCAAGGTTAATCTGGTCTACACGCATATCACCGCGCCCATAGCCGGGCGTGTGGGACTGCGGCTGGTCGATCCCGGAAATATCGTGCAGGCGAATAGCACCACTGTCCTGGTGGTAATCACGCAGCTTCAACCCATCACGGTGATCTTCAGCATTGCGGAAGATTCCCTTTCCCAGATTCAGCAGCAACTGCGCAAGGGAAAGAAACTGGCGGTGGACGCATTTGACCGCGAAGGCAACACGAAACTGGAATCCGGCACGCTGCTGACTCTCGATAATGTCATCGACCCAACTACGGGAACCTTGAAGCTCAAAGCCGTCTTCGACAATAGAGACAATGTCCTTTTCCCGAGCCAGTTCGTGAATGTCAAACTGCTCGTCGACACGTTGCACGATGCGACTCTGATTCCCACTCCAGCGATTCAGCGCAACGCCCAAGGCGCTTTTGTTTACGTGATTAAAAGCGATCAGACCGCCTCCATGCGGACGATTACGCTCGGCACCACGGATGGATCCGTGACCGCCGTTCAAGGTCTTGAACCGCAGGAAGTGGTTGCGGTGAATGGCTTCGACAAGCTTCTGGATGGCGCGAAGGTTAGCATTCGCACGCCGAAAAGTGGTAGCGGAGCCTCCGGCCAGCAGTCTCAAACCGGCCAGAATAATGTGAATCAATCCACTCCGTCCGGAGCCTCTAAGGGAGGCACCGGCAGCGGCAAAAACGGAGCTTCGCATCAGTGAGCCCCTCTCGTCCATTTATCTTGCGGCCGGTGGCGACGTCGCTATTGATGGCAGCCATCCTGCTCGCGGGCTTCGTCGCCTATCTCCAGCTACCGGTCTCCGCGCTTCCCGAGGTTGACTACCCGACGATTCAGATCGTCACGTTTTATCCCGGTGCCAGTCCTGACGTGATGGCCTCGGCCGTAACCGCGCCTTTGGAGCGGCAGTTCGGCCAGGTCCCGGGCCTCAATCAGATGACTTCCACGAGTTCCGACGGGAGCTCCATCATTGTTTTGCAGTTTTCCCTCGAGCTGAACATCGACGTCGCCGAACAGGAAGTACAAGCAGCCATCAACGCCGCGCAAACCTATCTACCTTCCGATCTGCCGGTCCCGCCGATCTATAGCAAAACGAATCCGGCAGACACGCCGATTCTGACTCTAGCACTTTCTTCGAAATCGATTCCCTTGTCGCAGGTCGAAGATCTGGCCGACACCCGCTTCGCGCAAAAAATCTCTCAGCTCCCGGGTGTGGGACTGGTCAGCATCAGTGGCGGCCAAAAGCCGGCGGTTCGGGTGCGCGTGAATCCCACCGCGCTTTCCTCGTATGGCATCAACCTCGAGGATGTGCGCACCGCCCTGCAGCAAACCAGCCTCGACCAGGCCAAGGGCAATTTCGACGGCCCGCAACAGGACTACCAGATTCAATCGAACGACCAACTGCTCACCGCCGCCGATTTCGCGCAAGTCATCATCGCCTACCACAACGGATCGCCGGTCAAGCTCTCGGAAGTGGCTACCGTCGACAATGACGTGGAAAACAACCGCCAGGCCGCGTGGATGAATGAAACTCCCGCGGTCATCGTCAACATTCAACGCCAGCCCGGGGCGAACATCATTCAGGTAGTCGACCGCATTAAGAAGCTGCTTCCCCTCCTCAAGAGCAATCTTCCCGCCGCTGTTCAAGTGGATATACTGACCGACCGCACCATCACCATCCGGGCTTCCGTCACAGACGTCATGTTTGAACTCATACTGACCGTGGTGCTGGTGATCTTGGTCATTTTTCTGTTCTTGCGCAATGTTTGGGCCACCACCATTCCCAGCGTTGCCGTCCCGCTCTCTATCGTCGGCACGTTTGGCGTGATGTATCTCGCCGGCTTCAGCTTGAACAACCTCACCCTGATGGCCCTCACGATTTCGACGGGCTTCGTCGTCGATGATGCCATCGTCATGATCGAAAACATCATTCGATTTGTCGAAGAGGGCGATCCGCCGCTCGAAGCGGCCCTTAAAGGCTCGGAGCAGATCGGTTTCACCATCGTGTCGCTGACCATCTCCCTGATTGCAGTGTTGATTCCCCTGCTCTTCATGGGCGATATCGTCGGCCGGCTTTTCCGCGAGTTCGCCATTACCTTGAGCGTGACCATCCTCGTCTCCGCCGTGGTTTCGCTGACCCTCACGCCCATGATGTGTTCGCGCATCTTGAAGAGCACGCACGGGCGCAAGCAGACCCGGTTCTACGTAGCGTCAGAGCGCGCCTTCCAAAGCATCATTGCCTTTTATGGGAGAACTTTACAGTGGGTGTTGAAACGCCAAACCGCGACTCTTCTGGTGGCCGCGGGCACGCTGGTACTCACCATCGTTCTCTACATCGTCATCCCGAAGGGTTTCTTCCCGGTGCAAGACACGGGAATCATTCAGGGCATTTCGGAAGCCGGGCAGTCCATCTCTTTCCCCGCCATGGCGGAAAAGCAGCAGCAACTCACCCATGTGATCTTGCAGGACCCTGCGGTAGAGAGCCTCTCTTCCTTCATCGGCGTCGACGGCACCAACACGACCTTGAACAGCGGGCGCATCCAAATCAATTTGAGGCCCCTGGAAGAGCGCAAGATCAGTGCCTCGGATGTCATTCGCCGGCTGCAGCCAAATCTGGAAAAGATCGATGGCATTACGCTGTACATGCAGCCGGTGCAGGATCTCACCGTGGAAGATCGCGTGAGCCGGACGCAATATCAGTACACTCTCGAAGATCCCGATCCGCGCGAACTGAATCAGTGGACGGCCAGGCTCATGGCTAAACTGCAAGCGATTCCGGAGCTTCGCGACCTGGCCACCGACCAGCAAACTTCCGGTCTCGCCGCCTCCCTCGTCATCGACCGGGTCACCGCCTCGCGCATGGGCATCACGCCGCAAGCGATCGACCAGATGCTCTACGATGCCTTTGGGCAGCGGCAGGTCTCCACCCTGTACACGCAGTTGAACCAGTACCACATCATTCTTGAAACGCAACCCGAATTCCAGAAGAACCCCTCGAAATTGCAGGACATCTACGTTCGTTCTGCCCTGGCTTCGACGGCATTGACTACGGGTTCATCCGGCACGGGCACGGTTACTGCGACCACGTCTTCGGGCAATTCCGCCTCCTCTGCTGCACCGAGTCCTTCCGCTTCCCCGAACACCCTCGCCAGCTCGGGCTCCGCTAATCCCAGCGCCGTAACCACGGTGAATGGAGCCGCCGTTCCCCTCAGCACCTTCACTCGATTCGAAATGAAGAGCAGCCCCCTGTCCGTCAATCACCAGGGGCAATTTCCCGTGGTCACCATCTCTTTCAACCTGGCTCCCAACGCGTCACTGGGCGAAGCCACCGATGCCATCGACAAGGCCCAGCGGGAAATTGGCATGCCCCTCAGCGTACAGGGCGCGTTTCAGGGCACCGCTGCTTCGTTTCAAGCTTCCTTGTCGAACGAGCCGCTCTTGATTCTCGCGGCGCTGATCACGGTTTATATCGTGCTTGGCGTTCTCTACGAGAGCTACATACACCCCATCACAATTCTGTCGACTCTGCCCTCGGCTGGGGTGGGGGCAATCCTTGCCTTGTTGATTTGCCGTCAGGAGCTCAGCGTCGTCGCCCTCATTGGAATCATCCTGCTGATTGGGATCGTCAAGAAGAACGGAATTATGATGATCGACTTCGCGCTGGAGGCGGAGCGCAAAGAGGGTAAGAGGCCGGAAGACGCTATCTATGAAGCATGCCTGCTGCGTTTCCGTCCCATCATGATGACCACCATGGCCGCATTGCTGGCCGGCTTGCCCCTCGCCCTCGGCACCGGAATTGGGTCGGAACTTCGGCGCCCCTTGGGCATCTCGATGGTGGGCGGATTGCTCCTGAGCCAGGTGCTTACGCTCTACACCACTCCAGTGATTTACATCTTCTTCGACCGGCTCGCGCAGCGTTTTTCTTCGCGCCGCGCCCCGGAATCCGGACCAGAGGCGGTACCAGCGGATTGATGCGGATGAATTACGCGGATTAAATTACGATGAGCCTCTCTTCTCCATTTATTCAGCGGCCCGTGGCCACTACCCTCCTGACCGCGGCCATAGTGCTGGCGGGTACCGTGGCCTTCCGCGCGTTGCCGGTCTCGCCGCTGCCGCAGGTCGATTTCCCCACGATTTCGGTGGGCGCCAGTTTGCCGGGAGCCAGTCCCGAGATCATGGCATCTTCTGTCGCTACTCCTTTGGAGCGGCAGTTCGGGCGAATTGCCGGCATTACGGAGATGACGTCGTCCAGTAATCTCGGCACCACCAGCGTCACGCTGCAGTTTGATTTGAACCGGGATATTAACGGAGCCGCGCGCGACGTCCAAGCCGCCATCAATTCCGCGCGCAGTTACTTGCCCGCCAATCTCCCTGGCAATCCCACCTATCGCAAGGTCAACCCGGCCGATGCTCCCATCATGATCGTGGCCCTCACCTCCGCGGTCTACGACCGCGGCAAGCTGTACGACGCAGCCTCCACCATCATGCAACAGCGCCTTTCTCAGATTCAGGGGGTCGGGCAGGTGAGTGTGGGCGGTAGTTCTTTGCCGGGAGTGCGTGTAGATGTGAATCCGACCCAACTCAACAGTTACGGTCTCGGCTTGCAGGACGTTGCCTCCATGTTGAGCCGGCAGAATGCCAACAGTCCCAAGGGCCAAATCACAGATGCCACAACCATCGCGGACATTACCACCAACGACCAGCTTCTGAAGGCGGTGGACTACATGCCGCTAGTGGTCGGCTACCACAATGGCGCGGCCGTCAAGTTGTCCGATGTCGCAAATGTCCAGGACGCCACGGAGAACCTGCGTGCCGCTGGATTCGTCAACGGTAAGCCCTCCGTGCTCATCATTATTTTCCGCCAGCCCGGCGCCAACATCATCGAAACCGTAGACCGCATCCGCGCTGCGCTTCCGGCACTCAAGGCCTCCATCCCCTCCGCCATTAATACGGAAATTGTGCTCGACCGTACCCAAACCATTCGCGCCTCCGTTCGCGACGTCGAGCGCTCCCTCATGATCTCGATTTCCCTGGTAATTCTGGTCGTCTTCGTCTTCCTGCGAAGCGTTCGCGCCACTTTGATTCCGAGCGTGGCCGTTCCCGCCTCTCTGATCGGCACCTTTGGCGTGATGTACCTTCTTCATTACAGCATCGACAATCTCTCGCTCATGGCTCTCACCATTTCCACCGGCTTCGTGGTGGACGATGCGATCGTGGTCATCGAAAATATCACACGCTATCTCGAGCACGGCATGCCGCCCATGCAAGCGGCGTTCAAAGGTGCCAGCGAAATTGGCTTCACAGTTCTGTCCATCAGCATCTCTCTGGTCGCCGTCTTCATCCCCATTTTGATGATGGGCGGCATCGTCGGGCGGCTGTTCCGTGAATTCGCCGTCGTCCTCTCGGTTGCCATTTTGATGTCCCTGGTCATTTCTCTCACCACGACACCGATGATGTGTTCTCGCCTGCTCAAGGATCTTCGGGAAGAGCGGCACGGCAAGGTGTTCCAGACCAGCGAGCGCGCATTCAATGCGGTCCTCGGCCTCTACGAGCGCACTTTAGGCTGGGTCCTCGAACACTCCCACCTGACGCTGGCGGTTCTCGGCATCACCATCGCATTCAACATCTACCTTTTTTGGAACGTCCCCAAGGGATACTTTCCCCAGCAGGACAACGGCACCGTCTTCGGCGGCATCCAGGGTTCGCAGGACATTTCTTTCCAGGCCATGCAGAAGTCTACGCAGCGCATCGTCGATGTCGTCAAAACGGATCCGGCCGTGCAGAACGTCATGGCTTTCACGGGCGGCGGGGGCGCCACCAATGGCGGCTTCATCTATCTGGGCCTGAAACCTCTGGCGCAACGTAACGCGAGCGCCAGCCAAGTGATTGACCGGTTGCGTCCTAAACTCCTTTCTGTCTCCGGCGCAAACACATTTATGCAAGCCGGACAGGATCTCCGCATTGGCGGACGGCAAAGCAGCGCGCAATATCAGTACACAATTCAGAGCGACAATTTACAGGAACTGGTGAGGTGGGGCCCGGTGCTTCTGCAACAGATGCGGAAGTCGCGGATTCTCACCGATGTCAATACCGACCAGCAGAACAGCGGTCTTCAGGCCATGCTCACCTATGACCGCGACACTGCTTCGCGCCTCGGCATTACCCCGCAGATGCTCGACAACTCTCTCTACGAAGCCTTCGGCCAAGCCCAGGTTTCCACCATGTACACCGCCATCAACCAATACCACGTCGTGCTGGAAGTCGCGCCGCAGTACTGGCAGTCGCCGGTGAACTTGAACGACGTATATATCAGGGCTGCACAAGGGAGGGTCGTTCCCCTCAGCGCCATCGCGCACTACGAACCGACCACTGCACCGCTGTCGGTGAATCACCAGGGTCAATATCCCTCGGTGACCATCTCTTTCAACCTTGCCCCGGGTGTATCCCTCAGCGACGCTTCCAGGGCCGTCGTCGAAACGGAACAGAAAATCGGCATGCCCAATACCATTACCGGCATGTTCTCTGGTACGCTCCAAGCTTTCGAAGCTTCGCGGGCGACGCTGCCTTTTCTGATTATCACCGCTCTCCTGGCCGTCTATATCGTGCTGGGCATTCTTTACGAAAGTTATATTCATCCCCTCACGATTATTTCCACCTTACCCTCCGCAGGAGTCGGCGCCATCCTGGCCCTCTACATATTCCACAAGGACCTCAGCGTTATCGCAATAATCGGCGTCATCCTGCTAATCGGCATCGTCAAGAAGAACGCCATTCTGATGATCGATTTTGCGCTGGCTGCCGAACGCAGCGAAGGCAAGAGCCCTCGGGATGCCATTTTTCAGGCTTGCATTCTGCGCTTTCGGCCTATTCTGATGACCACCATGGCCGCGATCTTTGGCGCTATGCCGTTGGCTTTCGGCAGAGGAACGGGTTCAGAGCTCCGCAATCCTCTGGGAATGACGATTATTGGCGGCCTGCTTCTGAGCCAAATACTCACGCTCTACACCACTCCGGTCGTTTATCTCTCACTGGACCGCTTGCGAGTCAACTGGCTGCGCGCTCACGGCAAGCTCGAAGCGCAGAGACAAATCGAGTCCTTCGGATGACAAATTCTTATGTGCTGCGCGAACCCAAGATCAAAAAGAACCAACCCCGCAAGGAGTCCGGGACACCGATGAAGCTGACCAACAAAATGCGCGCTGCCGCGCTTCTCTGCGGCACTCTCCTCTTGCAGGGTTGCGTTGTCGGTCCTAAATACAATCGTCCTCCAGTGCAGGCGCCGGGGACTTACAAAGAAGTCACTCCCGACGACCTCAAGAAAATGGACGGCTGGAAAGTCGCGCAACCACAGGACAGCGCTCTCCATGGCAAATGGTGGGAGATTCTCGGCGATTCGCAACTGAACACGCTCGAAGAGCAAGTCAACATCTCGAACCAAAACGTCGCCGCTGCGTTTGCCAACTTCATGGCGGCGCGTGCCCTGATGCGCGAGGCGCGCGCGCAATATTTCCCGACTGTGACCGCTGGCGCGAGCATTACTCGCCAGCACCAGCCCAGTGCTGCGGGCACTGCGCCTGGCGTGGCTTCCGGGACGACCTTCAACGAATACTCTCTACCCTTCGACGCTTCTTGGACGCCCGACTTATGGGGCCGCGTGCGCAACACGGTTCGCGCCAACGTCGCCAACGCGCAAGCGAGCGCGGCCGACCTGGAAAATACCCGCCTGACCGCCCAAGCTGAACTCGCTGTCGATTACTTCCAACTGCGCGGGCAGGACGCTCTCAAACAACTGCTGGATTCGACCGTGGTGGCCTATGAGGAATCGCTGAAACTGACCAAGGCGCTGTATGAGACGGGTATCGACTCCGACGAAGTCCGTAGCGCAAGCCGAGACTCAACTGGAAACCGCGCGCGCGCAAGACACCAATCTGGGCATTCTGCGAGCACAATATGAGCATGCGATTGCACTCCTGGTCGGTCAACCTGCTTCTTCCTTCTCGATCGCCGTCGAGCCCCTGAAAGACTCCGCCGCCAGCCATTCCGTTTGGCGTTCCCTCGCAACTCTTGGAGCGACGTCCAGATATCGCCGCATCCGAGCGTCTGATGGCCCAGGCCAATGCACAAATCGGTGTCGCCAGAGCCGCCTATTTTCCGACGGTGACCCTTGGCGGTTCTTTCGGGTTTCAGTCCACGTCCGGCTCCAGTTGGTTAACCTGGCCCAGCCGGATCTGGTCCGTAGGTCCGTCCATTTCCGAGTTGGTTTACGATGGCGGCCTGCGTCGTGCCACCGTCGAACAATATCGCGCGCAATATGACCAGACCGTCGCCAACTATCGCAACACGGTCCTGACCGCGTTTCAACAGGTCGAGGATAATCTTTCCGCCCTGCGCATTCTTTCCCAGGAAATTCAGGAACAAGACACGGCGATCGCATCCGCGCAACGAAGTCTAACCCTGGCCACGGACCGCTACCGGCTTGGCATCGATCCTTACCTCAACGTCATTACCGCTCAGACAACACTCTTTAGCAATCAGCAAACAGCGGTGAACCTGCGGATTGAGCAAATCGTGGACAGCGTGCAATTGATCGAGGCACTCGGCGGGGGTTGGGATTCCTCCACGCTTCCCACTTCGCAGCAGATTATTTCGCGACACGCTCAGTTCCCGGCGATTACACCGGTTCAACCCTCCCAGAGCAAGCCATCAGCCTCATCGACTCCCTGATTTTTCAGCTAGTTGCGCTCAACTGTGCTCAAAACGAGGGTGGAAGGTCAAAAAGGGAGTGGTAAATTAGGAAAATGCTCGTGAATTGCACTGCTTATGAGCCAAAAATACGGAAGGGGTTACCAGCCGTCTTGGCCAGCAACCCCATTGGTTGCGAGGGTGGATTTGAACCACCGACCTTTGGGTTATGAGCCCAAGGACATTAGTATTTTCAACAACTTACAAGACGCGGGTGGCCCTCGAAAAGCCTTGTAAGGAGCACCAGGGAATCCTTATTGGACAGCTAACGGACAGGCGAGTCTCATCGTCTCCTTTAGTTTGTTTTGCATCCTCACCAGAGCGCACGATCCAGAGATAATCTACTCGCCTTCGCGTAGGCTTCACCGATGCGGGCCTACTGATTAAGAGTTACGTTTC
>CAWITH010000022.1:0-153621 GCA_963838935.1 uncultured Acidobacteriaceae bacterium | reverse complement strand
GCCATCATTTGCCGTGAAGTACCGTCTTCAACGCCTCCTTCACATAAACCGACTGATCGAAGACCAGGCTGGCGGTCATCTGCTTAGGGATGTCGTATAAGTGCTGAATCAGCTTGCGAACGCCATTCACGACCGCAATAGTGTTGGTATCGCCGCCTTGTTTCATGATGGGGATGTAACAGGATCTCTGGCCGTCGATACGCACCACGTTGTATTGAATCTGATGGGAATCCTCAGCGTGCCCGACGTCGTTGACTGTTACCCATGACGTTCCAGCGGTCTTGACAGGGACCTTGCCTAACTGGTCCATGTTATCGACCAGACTGTTGGAATAGACAAAGTAATCGTACGACCCCATCTTGACGTCTCCAGCCGGCAAGATCAGGTTGGAGTCGTTGACGGCATCGACCACATCCATCGGGCTCAGCTGCCGCGAGGCGAGTTCGTAGGGGTCGACGTAAACCATGATCTGGCGGTAGGTGCCGCCAAAGGGAGGAGGGATCTCGGCTCCCGGAACCACAGCGATTTGATTGCGAATTGCGAATTGAGCATAGTCGTGAAGCTGGGTTTCGTTGAGCCCCGGCCCCTTGACTGGGACGAGCGCCACGGGAAGGCTCGATGCGTCAAACTTCAGCACCACCGGCGGCAGTGTGCCCGGAGGCAAACGCTTGAGATCGGCTAAGGCTAGATTGGAGAGCTCGGTGACGTCGGCGTCGGCATTAGTTCCCGGTTGAAAATAAACTTTAATAATGCTCACGCCCAACAGCGATCGAGACTCCATGTGGTCGATGCCACTGGCAAGCGTGAAAAATCTCTCCAGCGGATCGGTGATGTCGGTTTCGATATCTTGCGGCGGCATGCCGGAGTAGAACGTGGCCACCACCACCTCGGGCAGGTTGATGGAAGGGAACAAATCCACCGGCATACGCACCAAGCTGGTCACGCCGATCACCACCAGCACCAGGCAAATGACAATGATGAAATACGGGTTGCGAATTGAAAATCCTGGCATATTTTCCTATCCAGCCCGCCGGCTGCGATATGCAAGCAAGTACGCTGCCGGCACAATGAACACCGTGAGCACTACAGAGACCGTCAAACCGCCAATGATGGCGCGCGCCAGGGGAGCGTACTGCTCGCTTCCCGTGCCCAGTTTCAGGGCCATCGGAACCATTCCGATGATCGTCGCCAACGACGTCATCAGGATCGGGCGGAGGCGGACCCGGCAAGAAGTAATGACCGCCTCTTCTATCGATTTTCCCTGTTCTTCCAGGCGGTGAGTGAATTCGACGATCAGAATGCTGTTCGACGCCGAAATTCCGACCAACATCAGGACACCCATCAGCGACATCACATTGAGAGTTGTGCCCGTGAGCGGCAGGATAATCAGCACTCCGATGAAGCCCATGGGAATCGCCAACATGATGAGGAAGGGGTCTTTGAACGACTTGAACTGCGCTACCAGAATCAGGTAGAGCAGGATGACCGAGAGCGAAAGGCCGATGGCAAAGCTGCGGAACGATGCGTTCATTCCCTGCACCATGCCCCGCATGTTGATCCGTACATTTTCCGGAGTCTTGAGTTTGGGGATCAGGCGGGCAACTTCATCGGAGACTTTTCCAAGATCTTCGCTGGCCGGGGTCACGTACACATCCATGACCCGTTGGATCTGATAATGGTCCACTTCGGTGGGGGTTTGAATATCTTCTATTTTGACGACCGTGTCTAACATGGTTGGCTGACTCAGGTTGGGGGCGTGGATGGGGATGTTGGTCAGGTCCACGGAGTTGTGAATCGCAGTGCGTCCGTTTTCAAAATATTGGACAGTGAGGTAGTAGTCGTTGCCGCTCTTGCGGTCCACCCAGTAGTTGGGCGCGATCATGTAGTTCGAATTCAGGGCCGTGATCACGTTGTCCACCACGTCCTTCTGCGTCAGCCCCAACTCTCCGGCGTGCACCCGATCGACATCCAGCCGCAACGCCGGATAGTTCAGATCCTGCGGAATATATACCTCGCCCACACCCGGCAAACTCCGAATGCGGCCGGCCAACTCCTGCGCGATCCCGTAAATCTGCTGCAGGTCCGGACTGCTCACCTGCACATCGATGGGCGCCGGCATTCCCATGTTCAGCACCGCATCCACCATCGATCCGCTGGAGAAAAACGTCCGCACATCCGGAAACTCGCTCGCCATCCTCTTCTGCACCATCTCCATGTACGCGAAACTGCTTTTCTTGTGCCCATCCCGCAAGGCCACCTGGATCGTCGCCGTGTAGGGGCCGGCGTTGGTGGTGTACAACGACGAGAAGTCGGGCACCACTCCCAGGTTCGATACCACCATCTTCAGTTCCTTTGCCCCGACCGTGTTTCGGATCAGGTCTTCCACCTTGGCCACGTACTGTTCGGTCACTTCAATGCGGGTCCCGGTCGGAACCTTCAGGTTGATGGTGAATTGTCCGGCGTCGGTTTGCGGGAAAAAGGCAAACCCGAGCAGAGGATAGATGCCCAGACTGAGCACGAACACACCACTCAAAATCGCCACCGTCAGCCCTGGACGTTGCACCGTGCGACGGACCCAGTACTCGTAATAATCCAGCAGTTGGTTGAAGCGGCGGTTGAAGCCGGCATTGAACCGGTCCCACCACGACTTGCCCTCCGCCGGCGCCGACGCGCCTTCGTGGTCGTGCTCTCCGGCGTGCGGCATCGCCTTGAGATAGCGCGAGCAAAACAGCGGAATCACCGTCATGGCGACCAGGTAAGAAGCGAACAGAGAAATTACGACCGCGAGCGCTAAGGCCGAGAAGAGGAACTTACTAACTCCATACAGAAATGTAACCGGGAAAAACACGACCACGGTGGTAAGCGTCGCTGCCAGGACGGCGAGACTGACTTCCGCCCCTCCCGCCTCGGCAGCTGCCTCGGGTGCAGCTCCCATTTCCAGGTGGCGATAGATATTTTCCAAGGAGATGACCGAGTTATCGATGATGCGCGAAAAGGCCAATGCCAGGCCGCCCAAAATCATCGTGTTTACGGTGCTGCCCGTCAGGTCGAGAACGACAAAGGTGGCCAACGCGGAAAGCGGGATGGACAAGAACACAGCCGTAGTGGCGCGCAAGCTTCCTAAGAAGATAAGAATCATCATGCTGGTCAGGACGAGCCCGATCAGTCCTTCATGAAGCAGGGTGTTGATCGCTTCTTTGACGAAAGCCGATTGATCGAAGACGACGGTGGACACGAGTTGCTTGGGAATGTCATAGAGATGTTTGATGGCCTCGCGGATGCCATCTACGACTGCGATGGTGTTGGTATCGCCACCCTGCTTCATGATCGGGAGATAGACCGACCGCTGGCCATCCACTCGCACCAGGTTGTACTGAATCTGGTTGGCATCCTGGGCTTTGCCAATATCGTTCACCGAGACCCAGGAGCTTTCCACGGTCTTGATGGGAAGCTCACCGAGTTCCTCCATGGTGTTGACCAGGCTGTTGGAGTAGACGTAATAGTCGTTGGGGCCGATCTTGACGTCGCCTGCGGGCAGAATGAGGTTGGAGTCGTTCACCGCGTGCACAACATCGGTCGGACTCAACTGCCGGGACGCCAGCTTGTAGGGATCGACGTAGACCATGATCTGGCGGTACTTGCCGCCAAACGGCGGCGGAATCTCGGCCCCCTGCACCACCGCGATCTGATTGCGAATAGTAAATTGTCCGATGTCGTGAATCTGAGTCTGGGTCAGTCCTTCACCCTTGAGGGTCACGAGGCAAACCGGCAGGCTGGAGGCATCGAACTTCAGCACCACCGGGGGCAAAGTGCCCGGAGGCAGCCGCTTCAGGTCGGCCAAGGCGAGGTTCGAAAGCTCGGTGACATCGGCGTCGGCGTCGGTGCCCGGTTGGAAATACACCTTGATGATGCTGACGCCCAGCAGCGAACGCGATTCCATGTGGTCGATCCCGCTGGCCAGGGTAAAGAATCGTTCCAGAGGATCCGTAATATCCGTTTCAATGTCTTGCGGCGGCATGCCGGAATAAAACGTCGCCACCACCACTTCAGGAAGGTTGATGGTAGGGAACAAATCGATCGGCATGCGTAACAGGCTGGTGACGCCAATTACCGCCAGCGCCAGACAAATCACGACGATGAAGTACGGATTACGAATCGAAAAACGTGACATTTGCGCTCAATTAACTTCACTTACTCCTGGTTGCTCTCGTGATACTGCATAATCTGCACTACCTGAGCGTGAACCTTCTCTCCCGGTTTCAATCCGCTGCGATCGCTGACAACCACTTGTTCTCCTTCAGTCAAGCCTGCAACCACTTCGGCGTCGTTGGCGGTCTGGATGCCGAGAGTTACCGGACGATCCTCAAGCTCACCGTTCGCATTCACTACAAACACCGTGGTTTTGTCGTTTGCGTGATTCAGGGCCTGCAAGGGTACGGAGGGGATGTCTTCCTTGTGCTCAAGCGTCAGGTCAGCATCGGCATACAAGCCCGGCATCAGCACCCGATCCGGATTGAGAACATCCACCTCGGTGTGCATGGTTCGGGTCTCTTCTTTCACATCCACCGAGAAGCGCGCTACCTTGCCGGGGAATGTCCGGTTGAGAGAGGGAACACGGACGTCGACGTGATCGCCGACTTTGATGTATCGAACGTAGGATTCGGGGACCGGAATCACCAGCCGGAAGAGATCGTCCTGGGAGAGCCGGACGATCGGAATGGCTTGGGTGCTCGAACCTGTGCCCGCCTGCACCAGGGTGCCGAGGTTGGCGTAGCGGTCCGTCACTACTCCGGCAAAAGGCGCCGTGATCCTGGAATAGTCAAACAGGCTCTGATCGTGCGACAGTTTTGCCTTGGTCGCGGAGAGTTGGCTTTGGGCCGCTTCCAGAGCCGCCTGTCCAGCATCCACCTGCGATGACGCCGCCAGATCCCTCCCCTGGGCATCATCCACTTCCTGCTGCGCGACAATTCCCGGTTGGCTCTCAAAGACCGAATTTAATCGCGTGTATTGCAAGTGAAGCGCCTTGTACTGTGCCTGATACCGGGTCAATTCGTGATCGGCGCGGCTGACTTGATTCATCGCATTCTTGATTTCGGCCTGATCTTCCTGAAGCTGCGCCTCGAGCTCCGGAATCTCCAGGATCGCTATGACCTGGCCCGCCTTTACGTGGGTTCCGTAGTCGACCAGCAGCTTTTTGACGAAGCCGGATTCCTTGGCGTACACATCGATCTCCTGGAAGGGCACTAACTCGGAGGACAAGGTGATCTGCCGGCCTAGCGACTTACGCACGACTTTTGTTACGCCCACCGTAATCGCCGGGCCATTGGCCTGCACACCGCCGTTGCCGCTACCCGAGCAAGCGACGAATACGAACGCCACCAGAGCCAGCAGGCCGGGAAGCACGATCAGCTTTGAAAGGCTGAGGCCTCGGGTTCGTGTCTCGCAGGATCGATTGCTAGTCGCATTCATCGCGTTCTCTTTACCAGCTTTCTCTGGCATCGCAGCCAGCAGTGTTCCCAGAGTGCAAGATCTTGTGGCCGTTGCTAACCTGTCGTCTTCATAATTTCGCGGAGCTTGGCAACTGAGAACGCACCGGATTGGCAAAATTCGATCACCGTTTGTTCCACGCGTTGCAGCCGTACCGCAACCTCCGGGATCTTGGTTGCGAATTCCATGGGGACGGTCAGCACTCCGTGGCGGTCGCCGTGCAACAAGTCTCCGGGATGTACCTCCATGCCGCCAACCTTGACGGTGGCTCCCACATCGAAGATGTGGGCATAGGCATGAGAAACCGCAACACTTCCGGCGAACAACTGGACACCCAAGGCGCGCACGGCAGGCAACTCGCGCACGGCGCCGTTCGTCAAGTAGCCGATACATCCCAGAGCTTTAAGGATGGCGGCGTGCATATCACCCACAAACGCCCCGCGGCCCGGCGGCTCGTCCATGTCCTGCAAAACCAAGATGCGAGGCGCGGGAATCTGGAGGATGCTGTTCCAGAAGTCGGCGCGATCACGGAAACTGCCGCCCGCAATGGGCGGTTCCCCGCTTCGCAGACGAGCCGTGGCCGCATATCCCACCGTGGGTGGAGCATCCGGAAACATGCAGTGAATGCTGCCATCCGCAAATCCTGTGTTACGCAGCCTGACATTGGACGAGTCGATGGCATTTGCGACCATGCAAGTGTCAAACTGGCGAAGAGCATCGAGATCTTTCTCGGTCAACAAAGACTCAATGGCCATGCACGTTTCCTCTCGGAGAATGCCCAGCTTCTCTCTGTGGTTGAACCTCGGGTTCAAATGGAGCCGCCTCAGTCAATGGCAAAGACTGGGGACGAGTTCAAGAACCGTGATTGACTGCAAAAGAGGGAAAGTCAGCAGGAAGGCGGAGGCCGGTTATAAAGCCAGCTTTCGGAATTGAGATTCGTAGATGGAACCACCACCGAGACCGTAAGCACCGAAGAACGCGGCGGCTGAAAGAGGGTGAAACTGGCAGCCGGAGCCGTCCACTGCAGTGCGTTGCTAAGCAGGCGCTGCCTCTGGACTTCCGGAGACTGAGACTTTACGGCTGCTACCTTCTGGACTTCGCTACCCAGCGCAGAATAACGAGTCGCGAGGCTTGCCGTGAGCGAAAAGATGGCTAGAACAATAATTGCGATCCGGCATCGGGACCACATGCTTACTCGGGCGCGAGATTGTTCTGCCATAACCATTTCAGATCCAAAGGCCAGCACAGTATACACGATCACCGCGGGGCTGGCTGATATCACGAAAGTCACTGCGGCACATCTACTTTGACGTCAGGAGGCAGGCTCGGGTTGCACAGTTTGATCGTTCGGTGGGCCCCATATTCTGTCGCGCAATCGCCTAAGGCGTGCCGCGACCCGGTGTTGGCGCGTCACCTTGAGGCGTGACGCTCGTCACAGATATCGGTGACTAGGCGATGGTCTACTGGCTACCCAGGAGATCTGCCGTGTGCCTCGCGATACCGGGAAAAATCCTTGAAATTCAGGAGCAGGGCAAGATGCGAGTCGGCCGCGTCCAGTTTGGCGGAATTGTGCGCCAAGTCTCCCTGGACTTTGTCCCCGAGGCCGGGTTGGGCGACTATGTCATGGTCCATGTCGGCTTTGCCATAAGCCGCGTGGACGCAGCAGAAGCCGAGCGCACCTACAAGCTTCTGCAAGAGATGGGAATGCTGGAAGCAGAGTTGGCCGCGCCCGATTCGTAGCGGCCCGACTGCGGAAAGCGGGACAGGGCGGCACCATGAAATACCTCGATGAGTATCGCGATGAGCGCATTGCTCGGGCCCTGGCCGCTGAGATCGTGCAACGAACCACTCAGCCCTGGGTCTTGATGGAGATCTGCGGCGGCCAAACTCACACCATCATGCGCTACGGCATCGACGAACTGCTGCCCCGCGGTATCGAACTCGTGCACGGCCCCGGATGTCCAGTCTGCGTTACGCCGCTGGAAACCGTGGATAAAGCCATCGAGTTGTCGCTACGCCCCGAGGTGATCCTCGTCTCTTATGGAGACATGCTGCGGGTGCCGGGATCTCGGTCTGACCTGTTTCGCGCCAAGGCACAAGGCGCGGACGTTCGCATCGCTTACTCCCCGACCGAGGCTGTGAAGATCGCCCGTGCGAATCCCGACCGCAAAGTTGTTTTTCTGGCGATTGGTTTCGAGACAACAGCTCCCGCGAACGCGATGGCGGCGTGGCAGGCCAAGCGCGATGATCTCAACAACTTTTCGATGCTCGTTTCCCATGTGCTGGTGCCGCCTGCGATTCGGGCCTTAATGGTCTCGCAGACGAACCGGGTTCAGGGTTTCATTGCGCCGGGGCATGTTTGCACCGTGATGGGCTGTAAAGAGTATGAGTCGCTGGTTCGCGATTTTCGCGTACCGATTGTGGTCGGGGGATTCGAACCGGTAGATATTCTGGAAGCCGTTCTCATGCTGATCCGGCAACTCGAGGCGGGAGAGGCGAAGTTGGAAAACCAGTATGTGCGATCGGTGAGCTACGCCGGGAACGTGCCGGCGCAGCAGATCATGAGCGAGGTATTTGAGGTCGCCGACCAGAAATGGCGCGGCATCGGCCCGATCCCGCAGAGTGGTTTGCGTCTGCGCGAGGAATACGCTGCCTTTGACGCCGACCGAGTCTTTGATTTGGGCGAAATTTCCGTCGACGAACCGGCCGAGTGCATCAGCGCCCAGGTATTGCAGGGACTGAAAAAGCCGCCGGACTGTCCCGTGTTTGGCATGCGCTGTACGCCTGAGAATCCGTTGGGGGCGCCCATGGTTTCTACCGAGGGCGCATGTGCAGCCTACTACCACTACCGCCGCCACATGGTCGCGAGTTAGGAGAGCCAGGTGTCAACGAAAACCGAAGTTGACATTAAATTCGACCTCAGCTGTCCGGCGCCGCTTCCCGCCAAGGACACCGTCTTGCTCGGGCATGGCAGCGGCGGCAAGCTGAGCGCCGAGTTGATACGCGACGTCTTCCTGCACACGTTGCAGAATCCGGTGCTGGCTCGTCTGGATGATCAGGCGATCGTGAACGTAAACGGCCAGCGCCTGGCCATTTCGACTGATTCGTTCGTGGTCAAGCCCTTGTTTTTTCCGGGCGGGGACATCGGTTCGCTTGCGGTCCACGGTACCGTAAACGACTTGGCGATGGGTGGCGCAACGCCGCTATTTCTGAGTGCTGCGTTCATCATCGAAGAGGGATTCTCGATGGATGAACTCCGGCAGGTGGTGAATTCGATGCAGCGAGCCGCGGCCGCGGCGGGCGTCCAGGTTGTTACCGGCGACACGAAAGTTGTCGAGCGCGGGAAGGGCGATGGGGTTTTTATCAATACGACTGGAATCGGCCTGGTGCCAGATGGAGTCGATCTCTCTGCCGATCGCGCTCGCCCCGGCGACAAGGTGCTGCTCAGCGGCTCCATCGGCGAGCATGGCATCGCCATCCTGGCGCAGCGTGAGGGGCTGGAATTCGAAACTCAAATCAAGAGTGACAGCGCTGCCTTGCACACGCTGGTGGCCGACATGCTTGGAGTAACTCGTGAGATTCGCTGCATGCGCGACCCCACGCGCGGCGGCGTCTCCAGCACGCTGAATGAAATCGCCGAACAGTCCCGGGTGGGGATCGAAGTGGAAGAACGTGCCCTTCCGATCCACGAACAGGTCCGCGGAGCATGCGAATTGCTGGGACTCGATCCTTTATATGTAGCCAACGAAGGCAAGCTGATCGCAATCGTGGCGCCCGAGGCTGCCGACGCGCTGCTGCAGGCGATGAGACGTCATCGGTTGGGAGCGGAGGCGCAGATTATCGGCACAGTAAAGAAAGAAAACCCGGGCCTGGTGACGATGAGAACGCCGTTCGGCACGACCCGCATTGTGGACATGCTCGCGGGCGATCAATTACCGCGGATTTGCTAGGCAGGTTATGCACGAGATGGGAATCGCGAATTCGGTGCTCGAAGCGGTTAGGACCGAGATGGGGCTTCATCCGGGAACCTATCCCTGCAAGGTCGGAGTCCGGATCGGCGAAATGGCAGCCATCGATCAGGACGCGTTGCGCTTTTGTTTTGAAGCGATCGTTCATGACACCGATCTGGAGTCTCTGGAACTGGGGATCGAGGTCTGTCCCCGCCGGCATCGGTGTTGGGGGTGCGGACGCGAGTTCATCGTGCGCGACTACGATTCCCGTTGTCCGCAATGCGCAAGCCTGGAAACCAAATGCATCAGTGGAGATGAGTTGGAGTTGGCCTATCTGGAGGTAGAAGAATATGGAGCGAGTACCGCTGCAGCAAAAAGTCCTCAGTGAAAATGATCGCGTTGCGGGTGAATTGCGCACCCGGTTTCAGAAGCACGGTGTTTTGTGCCTGAACCTGATCAGTTCGCCGGGCTCGGGCAAGACCAGCCTTCTGGAGCGCACCCTGGAAACTCTGCCGCGGCAGGATCGTGTGGCCGTGTTGACGGGCGATATTCAGACGGAAAACGATGCCAACCGGCTGAAGCGATTTCATTTTCCGGTCAAGCAAATCACGACCGGCGGCACTTGCCACCTGGACGCTCGCATGATCGAGCGTCACTTAGCAGATTGGGATCTCGACGATCTGGACCTTCTGCTGATTGAAAACGTGGGCAACCTGGTTTGCCCCTCCAGTTACGATCTGGGCGAAGCGGCCAAGATCGTGGTGTTGAGTGTGGCCGAAGGTGAAGACAAGCCGCTGAAATATCCTTCCATATTCTTCAAGTCGGATCTGCTCGTGCTCAACAAAATTGATCTGCTTCCTTATGTCCCATTCGACATCGAGGTGGCGGCGGAAAATGCCCGTAAGGTACATCCCGGGATGGAGATCGTGAAGGTGTCTTGCCTGACCGGGAACGGTCTGCACGAATGGATGCTATGGCTGGAACAGCGACGCATAGCGCATAGAGCGCTGGCGCAAGAGACAGTGAGCTGACGATGTATGGAAGTGCGGCGCCAAATCGAGGTCTCGGGAATCGTGCAGGGAGTTGGATTCCGGCCTTACGTCTATCGTCTCGCCACCGGCAGGCACCTTAGAGGAACGATTCGCAATACCTCCGCCGGAGTCACCATCGAAATCCAGGGGCCGGCAGAAACCGTGCAGGATTTTGTCGAGCACTTGCCTGCCGAAGCGCCGCCTCTGGCGCGAATCACGAACGTGGCTGTTCATGACGTGCCGTGTCTTGCTGTGCAAAGCAATGGCGTGCAGGAATTTTGCATTGTCCATAGCCGCGAGGGCGAAGAAGTTCGCACCCTGATTTCGCCCGACGTCGCGATCTGTCCGGACTGCCTGCGTGAAATGTTCGATCCAAACGACCGGCGTTATCGCTATCCATTTATCAATTGCACCAACTGTGGGCCGCGCTTCACCATCATTCGCGATATTCCTTACGACCGACCTAGCACGTCGATGGCGGTGTTCTCTATGTGTCCGGCATGTCTGGCGGAGTACGAGAATCCACTGGACCGCCGCTTTCACGCTCAGCCCAATGCCTGCTGGAAGTGTGGACCTCGGGTGGAACTTTGGGATAAGTCCGGAAAACGGATCGAATGCCGCGATTCCATCGCCGAAGCGGTTTCCGGTCTCGATACCGGACTGGTCGTGGCTGTAAAAGGACTCGGCGGATTTCATCTGGCCGTAGATGCAACGAACCCGGCGGCGGTAGCTCTGTTGCGCCAGCGGAAACGCCGGGTGGAAAAGCCGTTCGCCGTGATGGTTCCGGATGTGCAGGCCGCTCAGGAAATTTGCGAATTGGACGCTGCAGCGGCCAAGGTTCTGCAGTCTATTCAGCGACCCATTGTTCTGCTGCCGAAAAAATTGCCGCTGGGCGCGGGCGCCGGGCTCTCCATAATTGCCGAGGCGGTCGCACCATTCAACCGGTACCTGGGAATTTTTCTTCCCTACACGCCGCTCCATTACCTGCTGCTCGCCGAAGGCGGGTTCAAGGCTTTGGTGATGACCAGCGGCAACCTGAGCGAAGAGCCAATCGCAATCGATAATCGAGAAGCGGTACATCGCTTGAACGGTCTCGCCGACTACTTCCTGGTGCATAACCGCGACATCCTGCTGCGCTGCGACGATTCCGTGGTGCGAGTTGCAGGCGGCATCCCGCGGCAGTTGCGGCGTTCCCGCGGTTTTGTTCCGGTGCCAGTTTTCTTGAAGGACGATCAGCCTTCGGTGCTGGCGGTGGGAGGCGAACTCAAGAACACCATCTGCCTCACCAAAGGAAAGCACGCGTTCTTAAGCCAACACGTTGGAGATTTAGAAAATGTCGAAAGTTATAGTTTTTTCCACGAAGCCATCGAACACCTCGAGCGGATTCTGGAAATCAAGCCAGAAATCATCGCCTACGACCTCCACCCAAACTACTTCTCCACCAAATGGGCGCGGCAACAGAGCGGAACGAAGTTGGTTGGCGTGCAGCACCACCACGCCCACATTGCAAGTTGTATGGCGGAGAACCACCTCGAAGGTCGAGTGATCGGATTTGCCCTGGATGGGACCGGTTATGGCACCGACGGAAATATCTGGGGCGGAGAAGTGCTCATTGCCGGGTATGAAGATTTTGAACGGGCCGCTCACTTTGAATATGTCCCACTGCCCGGGGGAGAAGCGGCGATCCGGGAGCCGTGGCGCATGGCGGTGAGCTATCTGGCGCATCACTTTGGGAGAGAGTTTCTGGGTCTATCGATTCCATTTGTGAGACAGTTGGACCCGGCAAAAACGGAGTTGCTGCTGCGGATGGTCGAACGGAAAGTGAATTCGCCGCTGACTTCGAGCTGCGGGCGGTTGTTTGATGCGGTGGCTGCGCTAGTCGGAATTCGCCAGGAGGTCAATTACGAGGCCCAGGCTGCCATCGAACTTGAGATGACGATTACCCCGTCGGAGGAAGAAACAGCCTATCCGCTGAAGCTCTTGGCGAAGGGCGACCAATGGATCATCGGCACACGGCCTTTATTTGAAGCACTGCTTAATGATCTCAGCCAGAATCTTCCGGTGGCGGCGATCAGCCGGCGCTTTCACAACGGGTTGGTTGAGGGGTTCGTCCAGCTGGCAACGCTCCTACGAGATAAAACTGAGCTCTCCACCGCGTGTGCCTGAGTGGCGGAACCTTCCACAATGTCTACCTGTCGCAACGGCTCGAGGCCCAGCTATCCGAAGCTGGATTTGAAGTATTCACACAAAAAGAAGTGCCCTCCGGGGATGGCGGTTTGAGCCTGGGACAGGCGTTGGTAGCGGCAGCAAAACTTCGTGCCTAGTCCAGCGGGACCGACCTTATCGACGCTGCCAGACTGGCCCTTCGCAAGTGCGTGCCAACCAAGGACTTCAAGAAAAACAAGCTCCAAGTCGGCGCGCGCATTCGAGAGGCGCGTTACGGTCACTGTCCGGGGTGATTTTGGTCACAGACATAGGTGCTCGAATTGAACTAATAAACACTGCCTCAACCCGTGTGCCGCGAGCACGAGAACCTGAGCGGCAAGCGAAGTAGTCACGGATCGCAGGAGACCAGAACGAGGCACTAGTAATTCAACTCCGGTAGGAGGTGCAGCATGGCAGCTCGACTTGCCGAAGAATGGTTTGCGATATGCGGAGGTTGCGAGGTCACCATCCTCGACATCGGTGAACCGCTCCTCGACGTACTCAAACACGTAGAAATCGTGCACATGCCCGTCCTGATGGACCACAAGCTCTTCGGTCAGACGGGCGAAGGTACAGAGATGGAAATCCCCGCGGCGGATGTCGGGCTGATATCGGGAGGAATCCGCAGTGACGAACACAAGAAACTGGCGCTGGAGATGCGGAAGAAGTGCAAGATCCTGATTTCGCTAGGTTCTTGCGCCTGCTTTGGCGGTATACCGGCGCTAGCGAATCAATACTCTACAGCAGAGATGTTGGAGAAGGTCTACCGCGACAGCGTCACCACCGAGAAGAACGGCTTGCCCCACGAGCAGATTCCCGAGCTCACCGACCGGGTCTACGCGGTCCACGAAGTGGTGAAAGTGGATGCCTATCTGCCCGGATGTCCAACCACACCCGAGATGGTGGCCGGAGCGCTGATCGCTCTGGTTGAAGGCAAGCCCCTGCCGGTGCTGGCGTCGAAGAGCGTTTGCGACGAGTGTCCCACCAGGCGTGAAAAAAAGGCGGCGGTTTCGACGCTGAAAGGCCATCTGGATCCGCCGGAATTCAAGCCGGGAGCGCCACTGAGCGAAATGCGCTGCCTCATGGAACAGGGCATCCTGTGCCTGGGGCCAGCGACCCGTGCCGGCTGCGGTGGCAGCGACGGCAACCCGCGCTGCATCCGCGCCTACATGCCCTGCGAAGGCTGCTTTGGCCCGCTGTCGGACAAAGCCAATCCCATGGTGGACATGATGGGGGCGCTTTCTTCCGTCGGACTCGATCCCAAACAGATTCCGGATCGGTCCGCAACCTTCAACCGTTTTGCTGGCGCTGGCCGTCTGCGGCCGCTGCCCCGGAGGTGATCCATGGCAAAGACACTGGTCATTCAACCTGTCACCCGCATTGAGGGCCACGCCAAGGTGACCATTCAACTGAACGACGCGGGCAACGTGGATACCGCCCGGGTGAACGTCATTGAACTGCGCGGCTTTGAGAAGTTTTGCCTCGGACGCCCGGTAGAAGACCTCCCTCGTATCACGCCGCGCATTTGCGGTGTGTGTCCGTGGTCGCATCACCTGGCTTCGGCCAAGGCTTGCGACGCGGTCTTTGGAGTCGAGCCGCCTCCGGCGGGAAAGAAGTTGCGCGAGCTGTGCAACAGCATCGCCTACATGGAAGAGCACATCTTGCACTTCTACTTCCTGGCAGGAGCCGATTTCCTGCTCGGTCCCGATGCTGATTACTCCATCCGCAATGTCATCGGCGTGCTGCAGGCAGCGCCCGACATTGCCCGAAAAGTAGTGAAAGTGCGCCACATGTGTGCCCATATGCTGGAAGTCCTGGCGGGCAAGGCGATCCATCCCCAGGCCGCTGTTCCCGGCGGATTCAGCAAGCCACTGGCTCCTGCCGAGCGCGACCAGTTGCGCAAGAATGCCGATGACGCACTCGAACTCGCCAAGTTCTCCATCGCTTTTGCCAAGGAGAACGTATTCCCCAAGTACCTCGAAGTGGTGAAGTCGCTGGGAGTGATCACTACCGGCTTCATCGGCACTGTCAAGGAGAACGGCGCGCTCAACCTCTACGACGGAAAGCTTCGCCTGATGACCTCCAAAGGCGCATACCAGGATTTTCCGTACGATCGCTATACCGAGCACATCTCCGAGCACATTGAATCGTGGAGCTACCTGAAGTTCCCCTACGCCAAACAGTGGGGCGAAGGTTTCTCCATGGATGTCGAAAATCCCAAGGGCGTTTATCGGGCCAACACACTGGCGCGCATCAACGTCTGCGACTTTATCGACACGCCACTGGCGCAAGCCGAACTCGAGGAGTTTCGCGCGAAGTTCGGGCGGCCGGCTCAGCTCACCCTGCTCTATCACTGGGCGCGGCTGATCGAACTGCTCTACAACGCGGAAAACGCCATTCGCCTGCTGGACGATCCGGAAATTACCAGCACCGAAACGCGGGTGAAGTGTACGCCGCGGGCAGCGCGAGGCGTAGGCTGCACCGAAGCGCCGCGCGGCACGCTCATTCACGACTACACCACCGATGCCAACGGCCTGGTTACCAACGTCAATCTGATCGTCGGCACCACCCACAACAACGCTCCCATCAATATGTCGGTCACGCAGGCCGCCAAGAGTTTGATCCATGACGGCAAGTACGACCAGGGAGTGCTGAACACGGTTGAAATGTCAATCCGCGCCTACGATCCATGCTTCTCCTGCGCGACCCACCGGCTGGATGGGAAGCTCTCGGTCAAGCTGGACATTCTTGACGCGGACGGCAAGTTGATGGGCACGCTCGCCAACTGAAGGGTGGCGAGCAGGAGGAAGCATGCGGGAGATCGATCAATTCGATGAACTCGATCAATCCGATCTCCCCGACTTCTGCCGGAAGCCGACGGTGGTACTCGGCGTTGGCAATATTCTGTTTGGCGATGACGGTTTCGGGTGCGCGGTAGTTGACTATGTAGAGGCACACTACCGCGTGCCCGAAGCCGTCTGCTTGCTGGACGCCGGCACGGGCGTACGCAAGCTGTTATTCACTCTTTGCCTGAGCAGCGCACGCCCACAACGCCTGCTCATCCTGGACGCGATTGACGCCGGACGCAGTCCCGGCGAGATATTCGAAATCAATCCCGCCGAGATTCCTCCGGTCAAACTTGACGATTTCTCCATGCACCAGTTGCCTACGTCGAACCTGCTGCGCGAGTTGCAGGAAAGCTGTGGGGTCGAAGTGCGTGTGCTGGCCTGCCAGACGGGGCCATTGCCGGAAGAAATATCGCAGGGATTGTCAGCTGCAGTCAGCGACGCCGTAGCGCAAGCGGCGGAGTGGCTGGTCGGCGAGTATTTCCCCGGTGCTTCCCCCAGCACCACAGCGCCGCGAGGTGATCTATGCCAAACCACGTGCTGAACGTTTTCTCAGCTCCAGGTGGACAGGCTGGAGGCATTGTATGAGCCCGAATCTCGTAATGATGAGCGATGGAAAGAAGCTCCTCTGGGATGGGCAGTCCTACGACAGCAAAGAGGAAGCAGCGCGTATAGCGGAGTCATATCAGAACGAGAACTTTCAGATCCAGATCGTGGAGGAAGACGGGAAGTTCCTGGTGTACTCCAGGAGAACCGTGAAGGAATGGGTGGCCGCAACACAGTAGCGGTCGCCCTGGTTAGAGGTGGCAAATGGCAGTAGGCGCATTGCCGGTTCAAAGCGATCCAACACTGCTGGAAGACATTCGGCGGTACGGGAAGTTCGACCCCACGGGTTGCTATCAGTGCGGAAGCTGCACGCTCTCGTGTGAGTTGGCCTCGGACTTTGCAAACTTTCCCCGAAAGAGCATTCGCTATTCACTTCTGGGGCTGAGAGAGCCGCTCCTGGGAAGCCTCGAACCCTGGATCTGCCACGACTGCGGCGAATGTTCCACCGCCTGCCCGCGCCATGCCGAACCCAGGATTTCCATGAAAACGCTGCGGCGCTTCCTGAGCGCGCAGTATGAGTGGACGGGGTTAGCGGGCAAGCTCCTCCGGTCCCGGGCGTGGCACCTGGGCGCGCTCGCCTTCTCTGCGGTGTTGGTCATACTGCTCATCCTCGGCTACCACCTGTGGTACGTGGGACTGCCGCTTTCAGGCCTTACCACACCGATGGGCTTGGAGCACATGTTTCCCATCATTACGTATTACACGCTCACGGTGATGCTCTTTCCGCTGCTTCTTCTGTTATCCCGTGTCCACCGCGTCTGGCGGCTCACCATGGGCGAGCAACGGCCTTCCATCCCATTCTCTGCTTATGTCGAGGAGGCGTGGTGGTACCTGTACGAATCGGTGACCCACGAGGGAATGAGGAAGTGTCCGGAGAAAGGGCGGTGGCTGGGACATTGGATCCTCGCCCTGGGCACGGTCATGATGCTGACCATCAAGGTCTTCGCGCTGCGGTGGTTCCAAACCGACAACATTTATCCCTTTTATAACCCGCAGCGTTGGCTGGGATACCTCGCCACGGGCTTCATCTTCTACGGCATCGGCGAAATCCTCATTCGACGAATGCAGGCGAACAAGGAAATCTACAAGGAAACGCGGCTGGAGGATCTGATCTTCCCCATCCTGCTTCTGCTCACGGCGGTCACCGGTCTGGGCGCACACATCCTCCGGTATTCAGGCTTGGCGTACGCAGCTCTTGTCACGTATGCCCTGCACGTGATCATCGCCACGCCGATGCTGCTGGTAGAGATGCCGTTCGGCAACTGGGCACACATGATCTATCGACCGCTGGCCTTGTATTTCCAGGCGGTCAAGGAAAGAGCCGCGCGGCGGGCGCCCGCGGCGGAGGTTGTTCCCCATGCGGCCTGAGGACTCTAAAACCCCACCGGTAGGTGCTGCCCTGGTCGTGGGAGGCGGTATCGGCGGCATGCAGGCGGCCCTCGATCTGGCCAACGGCGGCATCAAGGTGTATTTGTGCGAACGCAGCCCTGCTATTGGCGGGGTCATGGCGCAGCTCGACAAAACTTTTCCCACCAACGATTGCGCGATGTGCACCATGGCGCCGCGTCTGGTCGAGATCGGCAGGCACAAGGACATCGACATTCTCACCTTGAGCGAGGTGGAGCGCGTCGATGGGCAGGCGGGGAATTTCACGGTCAGCATCAAGCAGCAGCCGCGTTTTGTGGACCCGACGAAATGTACGGGTTGCGGCGCGTGCACGACGGAGTGTCCGGTAACGCTGCCCTCCGAGTTTGATCAGGGGCTGGGAGAGCGGAAGGCGATCTACCGGCCGTTCCCGCAAGCCGTCCCCAACATCTTCACCATCTCTCGCCGCGGTGTCGCTCCCTGCCAGGCTGCGTGCCCCGTTCATCAGGACGGACAGGGTTATGTGACTCTGATCGCGCAACAGCGCTTTGAAGAAGCGCTCCAGGTCATTTTGCGCGACAACCCGCTGCCCTCCATCTGCGGCCGGGTTTGCACGCACCCCTGCACCGCTGCGTGCACGCGTGCCGGAGTGGACGATCCGGTGAATCTGCCCGCGTTGAAACGCTTCGTCACCGACCAATGTCCCGACTATAAGCTGCCGCAACCCAGCGTTCCCGACCGTCCGGAAAGAATTGCCATCGTGGGTTCGGGCCCGGCCGGACTCGCATGTGCCTATCAACTCCGGCAACAGGGCTACCGTCCAACCATCTTCGAGGCGCTTCCGACTGCGGGCGGCATGCTGGCCGTCGGCATCCCTTCGTTCCGCTTGCCGCGCCGACTTGCTGAATGCGGAAGTGGACCGGATGCGCGCCATCGGCATCGAGATCCTGCTGGATACGGCGGTGGGCAAGAGCATCGCCTTCGACGATCTGCGAAAAAGCTTTTCCGCAGTCTTCCTCGCCATCGGCGCCCACGTCGAACGGAAGCTCGCTGTTCCGGGGGAAAAGCTGATTGGAGTCACGGGGGGCGTGGAGTTCCTGCGCCGGGTCAATCTCGAAAAGCCGGTTATCCCCGGCCGGCAAGTGCTCGTGATTGGCGGGGGGAACTCCGCTCTGGACGCGGCTCGCACCGCGCTTCGTTGCGGAGCCACCGACGTCACCATCGTGTATCGCCGCACCCGCGCGGAGATGCCTGCCGATCCGCGTGAGATCGAGGACGCGCAGCGCGAAGGTATCAAGCTGATGTTTCTCGCTGCCCCGAAGTCGTTCCAGGCCGACGCGAACGGGCGTGTCTCCGGTCTGGAGTGCCTGAAGATGAAGCTCGGCAAGGCCGACTCTAGCGGACGGCCTGCTCCCGAGCCCGTTCCCGGTTCCGAATTCGTTTTGCCGTGTGACGCCGCCATCGTCACCATCGGCCAGTTCCCCGATGTGGGCGCGTTAGGAGAACGCCTTGGACTTGACATCACCAAGTGGGGAACTCTGACTGCCGATCCGCTGACGCTCGAAACCGGACTCCCCGGGGTCTTTGCGGGCGGAGACTGCGTAACCGGTCCCGACGTGGTGGTGAACGCCAAACTCGCCGGCCGGAAGGCCGCAAGATCGATCGATCGCTGGCTGAATCACGAAGACCTGCGCATCGGGCGCGAACTCGAAGGGCCGTATCGCACCGAATACGAGGTGGATACAACGGGCGTGCTGATGCAACGCCAGGTCCACATGCAGGCCCTCGACCCCGCGACTCGGGGAAAAACGTTTGCCGAAGTCCACGTCGGCTACACGGCGGAAGAAGCGGTGGCTGAGGCCAAGCGCTGTCTGGCCTGCGGGATCTGCTGTGATTGCCATCTCTGCGAGACTGCCTGCCAGGCCAATGCCATCGACTACACCCAACGAGAGCAGAAGCTTGACCTGAACGTCGGCGCCGTCGTCCTTGCCCCCGGATACGAGATCTACGATGCCCGATTGAAGAAAGACCTGGGCTATGGCCGCTTCCCGAATGTGCTCACGGCGCTGGAGTTCGAGCGGATTCTCTCCGCCTCCGGACCTTACTCCGGCCATGTGGTTCGGCCCTTCGACCAGCAGCAGCCGAAGCGGATTGCCTTCCTGCAGTGCGTTGGTTCGCGCGATTCCGAAAACGACTACTGCTCGTCCGTCTGCTGTATGTATGCCACCAAGGAAGCCATCATTGCCAAAGAGCATCTCGGCGCAGGTCTGCAATGCGACGTCTTCTTCATGGACCTGCGCGCCTTCAGCAAGGGCTTCGAGCAGTATTACCACCGGGCGGAAGAGCTCGGTGTGCGCTATATCCGCTCTCGCGTGCCGAAGATCGACGAAGTTCCCGGGACGCGGAACCTGATCGTCCAGTATCTTGGCGAGAGCGACAGAAAGCTCTTCGAGGAATACGACTTGGTCGTGCTGTCGGTGGGCATGCAGCCACCCAAAGACGTCAAGGTGATGGCCGAGCGATTCGGCGTGGCGTTGAATCAATTCAATTTTTGCGGAACCTCTGCATTCAAGCCGGCGGAAACCTCCCGCGAAGGAATCTACGTTGCCGGACCGTTTGCCGAGCCGAAGGATATTCCGGAAACTGTGATGCAGGCCTCGGCGGCGGCGACGCAGGTGCTCTCGCTCTTGCGAGAAGCCCGCGGAACGTTGATCGCGCCCAAGGTGTATCCGCCCGAAAAAGATGTGACGGGAGAAGAACCGCGCATTGGAGTCTTCGTCTGCCACTGCGGGACCAACATCGCCGGCGTGGTCAATGTTCCGGACGTCGTGGAATATGCGAAGACCCTGCCCAACGTCGTGTACGCGGAGAACAATCTTTATACCTGCTCCAACGATACCCAGGATCGCATCAAGGAGCAGATCGCCGAACACAATCTGAATCGGGTGGTAGTGGCCTCCTGCACCCCGCGAACCCACGAGCCGCTATTCCGCAACACGCTGGCGGAGGCCGGACTCAATCCCTACCTGTTTGAGATGGCCAACATCCGCGACCAGTGTTCGTGGGTGCACATGCACGAGCCGGAGCAGGCCACCCAGAAATCCAAAGACCTGGTTCGGATGGCGCTGGCCAAGTCGCGGATGTTGCAGCCGCTCCACCGGCAGACAGTCGGAGTGGAGAAGTCCGCGCTGGTCATTGGCGGAGGGTTGTCGGGCATGACCGCCGCGCTGGCATTGGCGCGCCAGGGCTTTGATGTTTATCTGGTGGAGAAGGAGCATGAGCTGGGCGGAAGTCTGCGCCAGACCTACTACTTGCTCAACGGAGAAAATCCGCAGGCCGAATTAACGCGTCTGCGCGAGGAGATCGCACAGAACAGCAGAATCCATCTATTTACCGGCGCGGAGATCGAAAAGATCGACGGCACAATCGGCAACTTCAAGACCACGATCTCCGCCGACGGCGCGACCAGGGAGGTCAGCCACGGGGTCGTCATCGTGGCCACAGGTGCGAAACAGTATCAACCAAAAGAATACCTCTGTGGAGAGGACGACAGCGTGATCACGCAGCGTGATCTCGAAGCCTTCCTCGCTTCTGGTCTTGGCCTTCCGACGCGGGAGGGCAATCAGCCGCCAGACACCGTCGTCATGATCCAATGCGTGGGATCACGCGATGCCGACCACCCCTACTGTTCTCGCGTGTGCTGCGCCGAGGCCGTCAAGAATGCCCTGAAGATCAAGGAACTCTCGCCGCAAACGCATGTGTACGTTCTGTATCGGGATATCAGAACCTACGGCTTCAAGGAGAATTATTACACCAAGGCGCGCCAGCAAGGCGTCGTGTTTGTGCGCTACGACGAAAGCCAGAAGCCCGAGGTGTCACGGAATGACGCTTCGCGAAACGGCAAAGGACTTCGGGTCGCCGTCTACGACCAGACCCTCGGGATGCCGATAACGATTTCGGCTGACCTGGTGGTTCTGTCCGCCGGCATCCATCCGCATGAAGACAACAAGAAGATCGCGCAATTCCTCAAGGTTCCGCTCAACAGCGAGGGATTCTTCCTCGAAGCCCACATGAAGCTGCGTCCCGTCGACTTCATGACCGATGGCGTCTTCCTGTGCGGGCTGGCGCATTCGCCCAAGACCATCGAGGAATGCATTCTCCAGGCTCAGGCAGCGTCCGCCCGAGCCGCATCTGTACTTGTGCAGGACAGCCTCGAACTGGGCGCGAATATCTCGCAAGTGGTGGACGAGAGCTGCGACGGTTGCGCCTACTGCGTGGACACCTGCCCCTACAAAGCAATCACCCTGCTCGAATACAAGTGGCAGGGAGGGATCAAGAAAGTCGTCGAAACCGCCGACTCCACTTGCAAGGGCTGCGGCTGCTGCCAGGCGACGTGTCCAAAGAACGGGATATTCATCCGTGGATTTACCCTCGGGCAGATCGAGGCCCAGATCCATGCTGCTTTGGGAGTCGAGTAATGGAAGACAACTTTCAACCCTTGATCATCGCCCTGTGTTGCAACTGGTGCTCCTACGCCGGAGCAGACCTGGCGGGCGTTTCCCGCACCCAATACCCGCCCAGTATCCGCATCGTTCGCGTCATGTGCTCGGGCATGGTGCATCCCAACCTGGTGATTGACGCGTTCACCAAGGGGGCGGACGGCGTTCTCATCTGCGGCTGCCATCTGGGGGATTGTCATTATCAGGAGGGCAATTACAAGACCGAAAAACGCGCGGACGCAATCAAGCTGATGCTGGCGGATTTCGGCATCGAGGAAGAACGTTTTCGCCTGGAATGGGTTTCGGCGGCCGAAGGGCCGAGGTTTGGGCAGGTGGTGCGGGAGTTCACGGAGCAGGTGAAGAAGCTGGGGGTCAGCCCGTACCGATCGTAACAGATGCTGATGTGGCATCCCTGCGATCCGATCGCCGCTGTAGAACGGAGTACTGCCGCTCAAAGGGGGGAGCAACCAATGTGGTTTGGAATAGGTGGGGTGGTCATTGTGCTGGTGTTGGTCTGGCTTGCCTGTCATCCGGGTAGCCCGCGGTCAAACGCGACTACCAAACTGCAATAAGATTGCACTGACAAGCTGCCGTTCGCTTGCGTGCTTCTTGCGGAGCGCGCTCCGGCCTGAAACGCGTCAGGTCTAATGGGCTGCGCTGCTGGAAAGCGGCGAGGGCAGCACATCGTACAGTGGCTGCGCGGGCCTTAGTTCTGGATTCTCCTCGGCTACTGATATAGCCAGAATGCGGATCGGGTCGTTGTCCGGCAGTTGAATGGTCTTCGCGCCCGGCGGCAGTTCTATGGGATAGGCGAAGAGATACGAATAACGGTACGGCACGTTTTCCCCGGCAGCATTGTGGTGATGCGAGCAGTACCAAGCCAAGTCCGCCCGTTTGATATAGCCGGCTCTGATTCCCGCCATTTCGGCATAATCGTTGTGCTCAGTTTTACCGGGCGACGCTGGGATCGGGATGTCCTTGGCGACCCACTGCCGGTCATCCCACTGGCCGATGAATCCGCCCCAGTCCTGAATCGTCAAGTCAACGTTCTTGCTTCCAGTCTTGAAGCTCGCCTTCTGGTCGCCATCGGCCGACGCCGCCAGCACATAGACGCGGTTATAGCGGCCATTTGGCAGTTCAATCGTCTGGCCTTTGGCCAGGACCGCGTTGGGCACGGCATTTGTCGCCTGCGCGAGGCGGAACTGCACATCATTGAAAGTGATTTGCGCCGGCAGCATCTCAGCCGGCAGCGTGTTGCCTTTGCCATCAAACCCAGCGGACGAGTGAGCGCCATCATTGCTGGCGACGGCAAGGTCGTATTTCAGCGACACGGGTGCGGAATGCACGCCCCCAACTTTGGCTGGCGGCGCTGCCAGCTTTACGGCAAACGTTCTTGGCTGGTACGCGGTGAATGAGGTCAACAGCGCTCCACTCGAAACTTTGGCGGCTCCGACCGGCTGCTCTTGTCCATTCACCTCGCGAGCGGCAATGATCGGTGCCGCGAATGAAACTTTGACATCCGGCTGCGGCTTGCCATCGAGTTCCGCCAGGCGCACGATGATTTCATCTCCCTGCTCAGCCTTCTTCAGCGCCAAGAGTCGAATCCTCGGGCTGCTGACCTGCAGCAAGGAAAATTCCCGGCCGAGCGCACCTGGATGCTGAGTTGTTTGGAAGGCGATGAGTGGATCATTCAAGCGCTGGCCCTGCCAGTCAGTCCCGCCCTGGCGCCAGTCGCCGGCGTGCCCCGCGAGTCCGTAGATGAACTCGTGATGTCCGATATCCTGCGTTCCCTGGTCGGCATAGCCGCCGCGAACGCCGGGCGTCCGGATCAAGGTCAGCCGGATCGTGTTGTCATTGGGCTTATCCGATCCGTTCTTGCAGTCGGTCAGGATGGTCGCGCCGAAAACGCCACTGATGTCGGTTAAGTCGATCCACTGGTGCGACGGAACTTCGAACTTCTTCGGCTCGGCCGTGGGACGCTCGATGGTTCCGATATCCCAGTTGTAAGTAGCCATATGATTCGAGGCTGCCAGGGGGAACATCGCCTTCAGATTCGACTCCCGGGTATTCCAATCGATTGCGTTTCCGAACTCTACTCGTTGGCCCGCGTCTCCCGCCGAAAGCCGGATCGTCTGCACAAATCGGGAGCCTGGAGTTTCGCGTGAGACTTCGACGGCCACGCGCACCGGGCCGCTTTCCACAACACGAATCCTGGCTGGGCCACTGACGTATGCCTTCGGCGCTGCCTGCTCCTGGTCCCAGTCCATGTTCCAGGCCGGCCACTGCTCGGGGTTATCGTAGGAGATGGCAAGGCGCGCCGGGCCAGCAAGCAATTCCCGGCCGAGCGATTTATCAAAAATACTGGAAACATCGCCGTCTTGATTGATCTGTACGCGGTAGTACTGATTTTCCAGCGAGTTCTCGGACGCCTTCAGAGCGGATGCGACTGCGGTCTCAGCCCCGGGTTGCACGTCATAAACGGCATAGCCCACGGACGGTACTCGCGCAACGAACAGCACCTTGCCGTTCGATATTTGCGCTGGAGTTTCTTTGTCGTCCGGTCCAGTCACGTGAACTGCTTTTGGCATGTTGCCCGGGAATTCGATGCTGGCTTCGACCACCTCTTCACGAGCGATGTTCAGAGGATTGAAGATGACGATGGGAACGCCTTTGGTCTGGGTGTCGAGCGCCGCTGCGACCGCTTCGGATGCATTATTCAACACGCCCGCGAACTGGTTCATGGCGATGACGTCGTCGTTCCAGGCAAATTCGTACGCCTTGGGAGTGGCTGTCCCGGCAGCGATGTCGTGGAACTGGCCGCCCATGACCAGCGTCCAGGAATCGTTCAGCCGTTGCAGAGGATAGGTTCGGGCCCCTAGCCATTCGGCGGCAATCGAAGATTTTTCTGCCGCGTCGGCCAGCAACTCTTCTTTCCGGAGCCAGCGTTTTTGATAAGCCTGCGAAGTGAGCGAGCCGGCCGAATGATTGGTCAGCTCCATTTCACCGCTGTAGCGCGGCAGTCCAGCGGCCTCGGAGGCCGTGATGTCGAGAAACATCTGCTCCGCGTTCGCGGAGACTACATGCACTGGGCCATCGCCCACTTTTACCGATTGCCATTCCGGATGCGGTTGACCCTCCACATAATACCCGTTCTTCGGCGGCAAGCTTGCCAACCCTTTGGTGACGATCGCTTCGAGGCGTTTTACCGACTCCTCATCAGGAGCTCCGCCGATGTCGCCAGTGCCGTAATAGTGATAGTCGGTGTACACGCCACTAACTTTGCCGTTCTGCTCCACGCGGGCTGCCCAATCTCCCTGGTAACGGTCTAGGTCCTTATCCGATTGGACCTTGGCGAGGATTCTCTCCTGCGCACGCAGCGCGTAATACTCCTGAAGGTCGCTAGGATCGAGCGGTAGATTGGCGTTCTCGATTTGGCGAATTTTCTGCTGTAGCGGCAGAAATTTCTTCCGAATCTCTTCGAGCGAGGTGTTCGGCGGAGCCGCAGGCAATGGTCTGCTGAGATCGGTGTCAATCCCGCCGCTGTAGTCACCCGGATTCAAACCCGCCAGCACGCTCTCTCCATCCGGTCCCACCCAGACGCCCACGTTGAAGGGTGTGCCTTCCGGCGTTTTCTCGCGTGATTCGGGACCGCCGCCGTCGGCGGAAGATCCCCACACCAGCTTCTGGGTGGAGAAGCCTTTGACGCCGGAGTGCGCGAGAATCGTGGGCAGCGAAGATGGAAAGCCGAAGCAGTCAGGCAGCATGTACTCCGAGCTGGCCTTGCCGAATTCATGGCGAAACCAGTTATTGCCGTAAAGAATTTGCCGGATGAGGGTCTCGGCGCTGGGCGTGTTCACATCGCCTTCTTCCATGGAAGAGCCCGCCGGGAACCATCTGCCCTCGTCCACGTACTTCTTCAACCTGGCGAAATCCGCCGGATAATATTCCTTCATCAAACGGTAGCGGTTCGCGCCGCTGAAATTGAAAACATAGTGGGGATATTTGTCGAAGAGAGTGAAGTTGTCTTCCATGGTCTTGCGCAGGTATTCGTTGATGACCTGGGGATACTCCCATCGCCACTCCGTATCCAGGTGGGCATACCCGACCACGTAAAGTGTGGGCTGGTTAGTTAGATCAGGCGGGTTCGTGGTTTGGGCGCGCGCCGCGCACAACAGTGCAACGCAGACAAGGAACACCCGAAGCAAACGTGGGCCGCATCGTAGCATCGCAGATCTCCAAATATGACGGCAGTGAATTACATGACATGGTACGCCCTCCGTCGCCGGGCAAGAATCGATTTAGCATAGGGATGTGAGGACGCAGAAACGAATTGGACTGGCGCGAGCGCTTTCCAAAATGGGCTATTGCTCGCGGTCCCAGGCGGCGGTTTTGATTCGTGCTGGACGTGTCACTCGGAATGGGCGGATCGTCCGTGATCCGGAAAGCCCGGTGCGAATGCCGGATGGCCGCATAGACGGCCGGGTTGAGGTCGATGGTTCTCCGGTCGACAAAACGCCGGCGATCTACCTCGTCATGAATAAGCCGCGCGGCGTGGTGACGACTGCGTCGGACGAGAAGGGGCGGGAAACGGTTTACGATCTGCTGGAGCCGGGTTTGCCATGGGTTGGTCCCGTAGGACGATTGGATAAGGCCAGCGAAGGCCTGCTGCTGCTGACCAATGATTCGAAGTGGGCGGCCAGCATCACCGAGCCAGACAGTCATCTGGATAAGAAGTATCACGTGCAGGTGGACTGCGTTGCCGGTGCCGATCTGTTGGCGAGAATCATGCAAGGGCTTGCGGTTGACGGTGAGCAATTGTGCGCGAAGGGAGCGCAACTGCTGCGGCACGGCGATAAGAATAGCTGGCTGGAGATCACGCTCGACGAAGGCAAGAACCGGCAGATTCGGCGTCTGCTTGAAGCGCTTGGGGTTGGCGTCTTGCGTCTGGTGCGAGTGTCAATCGGTCCGCTCGCACTGGGCGATCTGAAGAAGGGCGCGGTGCGGCGGCTGACCTGGGAGGAAAAGAACGCGATAGATCGGGCGCTGCTGGCGGTGTCGCGCTAAGTTGCCAAAGAAGTCCTCTGTGTTTCCAAATAGTCCTGCGCCTGACGAAGCACCTTGCGCTCGTTGCTGTAGGCGAGCTGGCGGGCTGCGTCGGCAAGTGACACCCACACGGCTCGCTTGACTTCGATTCGCATGTCGGAAGTGAGGTTGTCGATTTCTCCGGAGACATAGCGCATCAAGTAGAAACTCACGATTTTGAAGACTCGTTTGCCGTCGCCCCAGCTGCGAACGTAAACATACTTGTTATCGGAAAGTTTGGTGACGGGTTCAGCCACGATGCCGGTTTCTTCCCGCACTTCACGCAGGGCGGCTGCCTGCGGTTTTTCGCCCGGATCCACCAGACCTTTGGGGAGCGCGAGTACGGCACGGCTGCGATTGCGCGGCGTCTTTGCGGGCTTGGGAGCTTCTTTCTGCGGTTCACTTTTCTGCGGCTCAATCAGTGCGACGTGCCAGATTCCCGAAATCTGTCGAAGCACAACGCCGCCTGCCGAGATTTCACGTGGCATAACGTCCTACACGGTATCAGGAATTTCCTAGCTTCCCAGTCTCTTGCTGGATTCGCTGCCAGGCGTGCTCCACATGGCGGGCCTGCGTGTTGGTTTGCCCGACACAGAGTCGAAGGGTGAGTTTGCCATCGAGCTTGGTATGCGTTAGGAACAGATCGCCGCTGGCATTCAGGCGGTCCATCAGGAGTTGATTGGCTTGATCTTGATTAATATGATCTCCGGCGCGCAACCGGAAGCAAACGAGGTTGAGCTGAGCGGGCGCGGCGAGTTCGAAGCGCGAATCGTCGCTCACCCAGGCGGCGAATTGCTGCGCCAGGCGCACATGCTCGCGAATGTGGTACTGCAGGCCTTCGATGCCGTAATGCCGGATCACAAACCATAGCTTGAGCGAGCGGAAACGGCGACCAAGCTGGACGTGCCAGTCGCGATAATCAATGACCGCGCCGGATTCGGTGGCCTGGTTGCGCAGGTATTCTGGCAGGATAGAAAGAGTCTGGATCAGGTGCTTGCGGTCGGCGATATAGAAGACGTTGCAATCGAAATTGGTGAACATCCATTTGTGCGGGTTGAAGCAGTAACTGTCGGCGAATTCCACGCCATCGTTAATGAAGCGGAATTCCGGGCAGAGCGCGGCCGTACCGCTCATAGCGGAATCCACGTGCAGCCAGAGATTGTGGTCGCGGCAGATGCGGGCAATTTCGCGGACGGGATCGATGGCGTTAGAAGAGGTCGTCCCCACGGTGGCGCACACGAAACAGGGAATTAGTCCGGCCTTGATGTCTTGCACGATCTGGCGCGCCAGTGCTTCCGGGCGCATGGCGAAGTTCTGGTCCACTTCGATGTGGCGCAGGTTGTCCGAGCCCATGCCCGCTATCTTTATTGCTTTTTCAACAGAAGAATGCGTTTGGGTGGAGCAATAAGCGACCAAACGTCCATCGCAGCCTTTGCGATTGCTGGCGAAGTTTGTCGTACGCTCACGGGCGGCCAACAGGGCGCAGAGTGATGCGCTGGACGCTGTGTCCTGAATCACGCCGCCGCCGCTGCTCGTCGAAAGAAATTTCTCCGGTAAGCCCAGCATGGGGACCAGCCAGTCGAGCACGAGGGTTTCAAGTTCGGTACACGCCGGACTGGTGGACCAGAGCATGCCTTGCACGCCCAGACCGGAGGAAACGAGATCGCCGAGAATGGCCGGCCCAGAAGCGTTCGCCGGAAAGTAGGCAAAAAAATTGGGCGACTGCCAGTGCGTGATGCCGGGCAGGATGACGCGTTCGAGGTCGCCAAGAATCTGGTCGAAGGCCTCGCCATGCTCCGGCGCTTTGGGCGGAAGTTTCGAGCGAATTTCTCCCGGCTGCACGCGCGACAGAACCGGGAAAGCTTCGATGCGGGAATGGTAGTCGGCGATCCAGTCCACGACAGCGTGGCCCTGGCGGCGGAACTCCTCGGGAGACATGTGGAACGACTTTGTGTCAGACATGGGAATTGGCAATTTGTAATTTGTGATTTGTAAGTAGTAATTTGAAACCCGTGTGCGTTAAATTACAAATTACAAATCACCAATTACAAATTGTCTCACTCGCCCAACTGTCCGTAGTACACCCGCGTGTTGTATTCGAATTCGACCGTGTTATCTGTGGCATAGGCGCGAAAGATTCGTTGCAGTTCCTGCATCATCGGCGCGTGGTTGGGGTTGCCATCAAGCGGCACGTACGAAGATGACAACAGTCGTCCGGCGGCGCCTTCGTAGTCAAACTGCTGACGCAGGTCGAACACGCGTTCCTGGTACGGTGCGGGCGCAAAGAATTCGTGAATGATGGCGGTGGTGCGTTCGTGGCGCACTTCCTTATAGTCGGTGCCGTAGGTCAGCAGGAGTTGCTCGTAGTCACGCAGAAACGGAGTGCTTGCGGTGCGGCGTTCATTCCAGATCAGCACGCACCATCCTCCCGGCCGCAGAATGCGGGCGAATTCCGCGCGGGCGCGAGGCAGGTCGAACCAGTGCGCGGCCTGGGCGGCGGTAACGAAGTCGACGGAAGCGGAGCGCAGCGTCGTTTCCTCGGCCGTTCCGGCAACCGACACCAGCCGGCCAAATGATTCGAGTTGATGTGCGCCCATTTCGCGCATTTCGGCGTTGGGTTCGACGGCAAAAACGGAATTTCCGTTTTCCAAAAGAAGGCGGGTAAACAGGCCGGTGCCGGAAGCAATGTCGGCAATGATGTGACTCGGCTGCAGCCCGCACTCGGCGCGAAGCAGGTCGAGAACTTCAGGCGGATATCCCGGGCGATAGCGGACGTAGTTCTCCACCCGATCGGAAAAACGGGTCGTTGGCGGCGTGCTCATGACTATTTAGTGTAACGCGTTCCAACGGCGGCTCCCTGCGCACGGTACAATCTTCAGTTTGCGGCAGATCTCGCCGCTGTTTTATGAATGAAGACCGTTTACGCGGCGTGCTCGAGAATGGAACGCCAGGTGTCGGCGATGCGGCGCCGGACTTCGAACTGCCGGCGCTGATTGCGGGCGTGAAGATACCATTCCGTTTGAGCACGTATCGCGGACAGAAGATTGTGGTGCTGGCGTTCTATCCCTTCAACTGGCAGGAAACGAGTGCGGCGCAGTTGATCAGCTACCAGGTGCAGCGTCCTCGAGTGCTGGAGAGCAACGCGGAGATCGTGGCCATTACGGTGGATTCGATCATGAACACCACGGCCTGGGAACGGGAGATCGGCCCTTTCGAGTTTCCGTTGTGCAGCGATTTCTGGCCGCACGGGCAAGTCTCGGAGCGCTACGGGGTGCTGCGCAAGTCCGGTTTTGGCGCGGGCTCTAGCGATCGGGCAGTGGTGATTGTGGATCGCAACGGAAACGTCGCCTTCCGCAAGATTTACCCCCAGGACCAAGTCGCACCGGTAGAGGAGGTTCTGGCGGTGGTGCAAAAGATTTGAAATCGCGTTACAAGGAGCTTATGAAACTTCTTTCGGGTGCTGTTCTGTTCTTCGTGCTAATGGGTTCGACTGTGCTGGCGCTTGACCATGCCGGCAAGGATAAAGTGGAAGGCCGGACGGAGAGCTGGGTCATCAGCGGTTTCCGCGATGTGGCCGGCGAACTGGAAATCGAGAAGAAATTTATGGCCGTGCCCGACCCCAAATTGGCGGAAGAGCACCTGCGCATTCTGACCCTGGCGCCGCACATCGCGGGATCTCCCGAGGACAAAGCGACCGCCGAGTACGTGGCGAAGGAGTTTCGCGAAGCCGGATTGGACACCGAGATCGTCGAATATAGAGTGTGGCTGAATTATCCGGCGGAGATTCGGGTGGACATGACCGCGCCCGACGGAGTGGAAATGCATGGGCCGCGACCGGAGCATGTTGATGGCGATCCGTTCCAGGACGATCCGCGCATTGTCAACGCCTACAACGGCATGTCGCCGTCGGGTGATGCTGAGGCGGAAGTTGTCTATGCCAACTACGGTTCGCCCGCTGACTTTGACAAGCTGAAGCAGATGAACGTCGATGTGCGCGGCAAGATCGTCATTGTCCGCTACGGAGAAAATTTCCGCGGCGTGAAAGCCTACGTCGCACAGGAGCGCGGCGCGGCCGGAGTCATCATCTATTCCGACCCGAAGGACGATGGTTACTACCGCGGCGACGCCTATCCGAAAGGGCCGTGGCGCCCGGCGAGCGGCGTGCAGCGCGGATCGATCGGATTCATGTTCCAGTTTCCCGGAGACCCGACCACTCCGGGCGTGGCGTCAGTTCCCAATTTGCCGGATTCGAAGCGCTTGTCTCCCGCCGCATCCGAGCAATTGCCGAAGATTCCCGTGACTCCGCTTTCGTACGCCGATGCCTCTCCGATACTTGAACACCTCGGCGGGCCAGCTTCTCCACGCGAGTGGCAGGGAGCGCTGCCATTTACTTACCACGTCGGTCCGGGTCCGGCGAGAGTGAAGATGCACCTTAAGCAGGACTACCAGTTCCGCACGATTTGGGATGTGGTTGGCAAGGTTCGAGGAGCATCTTCGCCTGACGAGTGGGTGGTCGCGGGCAATCATCGCGATGCCTGGGTGTATGGAGCGGTGGATCCGAACAGCGGCACGGCGGCGATGCTGGAGACGGTGCACGGTTTGGGCGAACTGCTGAAGTCGGGCTGGAAGCCGAAGCGGACGATTGTGATCGGAAGCTGGGACGCGGAGGAAGAAGGGTTGATCGGTTCCACCGAGTGGGGCGAAGATCACGCGCAGGAACTCGGGAGTGCCGCTGCGTATTTCAATATGGACGTGGCCGTATCGGGCAAGAAGTTCGGAGCCTCGGGTGTTCCCACGCTGAAAGAGTTTATCCGCGAGATCGCCAAGGCGGTGCCATCGCCCGAAGGCGGAACCGTGTACGACGCGTGGAAAAAGACGAGCCAGCCGAATCCGGAAAATTCCCGGGAAACGAGCACCTTCCGTCCACCACCGGCGGCAATGCAGAACGATGTTCCGGTGGGCGATCTGGGCAGCGGTTCCGACTACACGGTGTTCCTGCAGCATCTGGGAGTACCTTCCACCGATATCACTTCGAGCGGCGATTATGGCGTGTATCACTCGGCGTTCGACGACTTCACCTGGTTCAAGAAGTTCGGCGATCCCGATTTCCGCTACGAGCAGCAGATGGCTCGCATTTACGGATTGGAAGTGTTGCGCATGTCGAACGCCGACGTGCTTCCTTATGACTACGAAAACTACGGTAGGGAGATTCTGGTCTATCTCGATGCCGCCAAGAACAAAAGTAAAGAACGCTTCGGAGATAAAGCTCCAGATTTTTCGGCAGCCCTGGAAGGAGCGCGTCACCTCGAGGAAGCGGGCGCAAAACTTTTGCAGAAGCAACGCAAGGTTCCGACGGCTCCAGATCGCCTGAATGCAAAACTGCGGGAAGCCGAGCGGGCGCTCTTAATTCCGGAGGGGCTGCCCAACCGTCCGTGGTATCACCACGCCATTTACGCTCCGGGACAGTACACCGGATATGCGGCTGTGGTCATTCCGGGAGTGAACGAGGCGATTGATCGCGGCGACCTTAAACGGACCGAGCAACAGATCGCTGCGCTGGCGGCTGCCTTGAACCGGGGTGTTCTGGTTCTGGAGCAGGCGCGGTAGTCGCGGCGATTAGAGACGAAGATGAACGCACAGATGGCCATTGAACATGTGCTACACGATCTGCCCAGCGCAGCCACGGCGACATTCCTTGCGCTTTTTCCCATCGTCAATCCTCTGGGCGGCGTTCCAATGTTCTTCAGTCTCACCGCCGACTACACGCGGGAAGAGCGCCGTCGCACTGCGTTGAAGATCGCGGTCGATGTCATCGCGATCCTGGTTGTGTTCATGCTCTTTGGCCGCTTCGTCCTCAACTTTTTCGGAATTTCGCTGCCGGTATTGAAAATCGCGGGCGGGTTGATCGTGGCGAACACGGCGTGGGGCATGGTGACGGGCTCCAGTCGCATGACGACGGCTGAAAGCAGCGAGGCGCTGACCAAAGAGGACATTTCGCTCACGCCCATGGCTATGCCAATGCTGTCCGGCCCAGGTTCGATCGGCGTCGTCATGGGACTCGCCGCTCATGCCGATCACTTTCTTTCTTACGTGGGCATGATTGTCGGAATCGTTGCGCTCGGCCTGACCTGTTATCTGTTGCTGTGCCTGGGAGGTCCATTTGTAAAGCGCCTAGGACCCGGAGCCATGGGCGCGATCAACCGCATTTTCGGATTCCTGATTCTAGCGATTGCAGTGCAGTTGGTGTGGAACGGCGCGGCGGATTTCAGAGTGTGAAGCGCGGGAACGATGACCCGTTCCATGCGTCTCGCATAATCTTCGCCATCGGTCACGGTGTTTTTTCCATATAGCGGCCGACCAGAGCGGCGCAGGACTCGATGAATTTCTGCTCTGGTTGATCGAAGGTATCGGCAAAGTAGCTTTCGATACACAGCTCGGCCATGACCTGTTTCTTCATCGCGCCTTTCTTCACAAAAATTGGCACGACAATATTGGACTTCACGAGATCCGATCCGAGGTAGCGAGGATCGGCCTTAACATTGTTGATGACCACGGTTTCGCCGGAAGTGGCCGCCGCTCCGCATAATCCTTTGTCGAGCGGGATGCGCAGGGTGGGCATAAAGCTGCCGGCGTAAGGTCCGAGCACGAGAGCTTCAAAAGCGGGGGCTTCCATGAAATAAAAGCCAACCCAGTTGTAGCGGGTCATGGCTTCATGGAGGCGTTCGGCGATGTGCTGCATAAGAGACTTCACACCATCGGCGGAGCGGCCGTATCTCTCAAATTCTTCTAGCAGTTCTTCATACTGTGACATCGGAAGCGGAATCTCCTTTTGGCTTCGCGGGTAACGCTCTATTCTATGCTCATTGCGCGCCCACCCTTTTCGTAGAATGCGCAAAAAGGATGGGGCCCCCGTCCATTTTAGAAGGTCTCCGGCCATTGTTGCGCGCCGTGGTAGAGGGCGAGGATCACGATGCGCCCATGATCGATGGCGTAGGCTGCGATGAAGGGCGTATTCGAAATGACCAGTTCACGAGTGCCCGGAACCCGGCCTGATCTGCCCGGCATGGGGAAGGCGGTGAGCTGTTGAATGGTGGTGACGATCTGCGCCGTGATCCGGGTGGCGACCTCTTCGCTGTTCGAGAGTGCGATGTAATCGCGGGCCTGATCGAGTTGCCGGATGGCTTGCTCGGTCCATTGGATCATTGGCTCGATAACCGACTCGACGACCGGCTCGCGCGCCCTGTCCTCTTGAGCCGCTTTACGACCTCCGCATGGCTTACGACGCGGTCTTTCCGCATTTCTTCCAGCCCCTTCTGAACCAGTGTGTCCTGGTAGGCGTGCAGGTCGATGTAGTTGGTGATCGCCTGGTTGATGAGATAACTGCGCGAACGGTCCTGGGCGGCGGCCAGAGAATCAAGGGTGTCGATCTTTTCGGCGACGGCGCGGAAGCTGATGGTTTTCTCGGTGCCCATAATGCAGTAACAATAGCATGTATTATTATGTACTACAAGCGCTGTTCTCGACCCCTCGTCTGAAGTCCGGGTCAGGCGGGCGAAGCAGTCGGCAGCCGAAATGCCCACTTCTCGAAAAGCGCGAGAAGTGGGGCGCCCTGTTTCTTTTAGCCCGACACGGAAGTTGGCCACTCGCCCACCCAGGCTCAACTTTCTCTGGTTTATTTTGGATCGCCGCTGGACGCCAAGGGAACTGCCACTTCCACACATGCTTCACTACGTAAGGGAGGTGGCCTGTCATGCCGACAAAAGCTAAGAACGCCAAAGGCAAATCTACCGGGCGAAAACCGTAGGTCGAGCATGTATGCTGAAGAACAACGTATGCCACGCACCAACCAACAATAGAGCCCAAGAAGTTAAGCCAGCGCTGATGCCATCTGAGAGGACAATTCTCTGCAATCTTCTTTTTATCCTCATCACTAACTTCGAGTGCATCGACGGCAAATATCGCGTAGAACAGGCTCACGACGAGGGCAAAGGCCCAGTAGAGGACACTTGCCCAACAGACGGTGATTTGTGTGACACATACCATGTTTGCGCTGCACATCTGACGCCTACTTGATCGTAACCAGCTTCTCCACCAGTTCCGAGTAGTCTTTCTTCTCCAGTCCGTGAACCTGCTTGTTGTATTCGTCCACTTTGCTGGAGTAATTCATGGAGCAGAACTTGGGGCCGCACATGGAGCAGAAGGCTGCGGTCTTGTAGCCCTCTTCGGGGAGGGTTTCGTCGTGCATGGAGCGGGCGGTTTCGGGATCGAGCGAGAGTTCGAACTGCTTTTCCCAGTCGAATTTGTAGCGGGCATAGCTTAGGGCGTCGTCGCGGTCGCGGGCTCCGGGACGCTGGCGGGCTACGTCGGCGGCGTGGGCGGCGATTTTGTAGGCGATGATTCCGTCTTTCACATCTTTTTCGTTGGGCAAGCCCAGGTGCTCTTTCGGCGTTACGTAGCAGAGCATCGAGGCGCCGTACCAGCCGATCATGGCTGCTCCTATGGCGGAGGTGATGTGGTCGTAGCCGGGAGCTATGTCGGTGACTAGCGGGCCCAGGGTGTAGAAGGGCGCTTCGTCGCACCACTCGTTTTCTTTGTCGACCTGCTCCTTGATTTTGTGCATCGGAATGTGGCCGGGGCCTTCGATCATGACCTGGACGTCGTGCTTCCAGGCTATGCGGGTCAGTTCGCCCAGGGTTTTGAGTTCGGCGAATTGGGCTTCATCGCTGGCGTCGGCTAGGCAGCCGGGACGCAGGCCGTCTCCGAGGGAGAAGCTTACGTCGTACTTCTTGAAAATCTTGCAGATGTCTTCGAAGCATTCGTAGAGGAAATTCTGTTTGTGGTGGTGCGTCATCCATTGAGCCAGGATCGCGCCGCCTCGGCTTACTATGCCGGTGATGCGCTTCGAAACCATGGGCACATATTGAATGAGCACGCCGGCGTGGATGGTCATGTAATCCACGCCTTGCTGCGCCTGCTCTTCGATTACTTCCAGCATCACGCCGGCGGTTAGATCTTCTACTCGCTTTACGCGCGAGATGGCTTCGTAAATCGGAACCGTGCCTATGGGAACGGGCGAATGGCGGATGATGGCTTCGCGAATGGTGTGAATGTCGCCGCCGGTCGAGAGGTCCATGACGGTGTCGGCTCCGTAGTGGACGGCGGTGTGCAGCTTTTTGAGCTCTTCTTCCACATTCGAGGTGACGGCTGAGTTTCCTATGTTGGCGTTGATCTTGCAGAGCGACTCGACGCCAATGGCCATCGGCTCCAGTTCGGGATGATTGATGTTCGCGGGAATGATCATGCGGCCGCGCGCGACTTCATCGCGCACCAGTTCGGGCGTGATCTTCTCGCGGTAGGCGATGTACTGCATTTCGTCGGTAATTACGCCGCGGCGCGCGTAGTGCATCTGCGAGAAGTTGCCGTCTTTGTTTTCGGCCTTGCGCTTTGCCAGCCACTCTGCCCGCGGTTTTAGAACCGCGTCCAAATCACCGCCGTTTGTACCATTGCCTGCGGACATTTTGGTTTGTACCGTCCTTCGAAAGGTATAGTTTGAAATTATACCCCGCTTCCGGGACACGGATTATTTTCTCGGGAGGGGCGAGACCCTGCCCGGAGGAGCCATGTTTAAGAAGCTGATGAGCACAGGCAACGACGTGAGCCTGACCACTTTGCGCGTCGTTCTGGGAGTCGTGTTCTTCGCTCATGGGGCGCAAAGGATGCTGGGCTGGTTTGGCGGTGAGGGTTTCCAGGTCAGCATGGGAGGCTATGCGCACATTGGAATGCCCGCTCCGGTTGCGTTGCTGATCATTTGCGCTCAATTCTTTGGCGGGCTGGGACTGATGGTTGGACTCCTCGCCCGCGTCGCCTCGCTCGGAGTTGCCGGCCTGATGATCGGGGCATTCTTTATGGTTCACTTGCAGAATGGCTTCTTCATGAACTGGATGGGGACGCAGAAGGGTGAGGGAATTGAATTCCATCTGCTGGCGCTTGCCATGGCTGCGGCGCTGCTGCTGCGCGGAGGGGGCGCGTTTTCGGTGGACCGGGCGCTGGCGAAGTGATTGCCGCCTACCTCGTCAATTCCTAAGCGTCTTGCCAGTTTTCAGCGTGAACTGAATTCTCTCCTGCGTCTTCTTTTCTCCGCACAGCGACTTGAAGGCCTCGCGTTCCAGGTCGAGCAGGTACTGTTCGCTGACGGGCGTGCCGGGGGTGATATTTCCTCCGCAGAGGACTTCAGCGATCTTCGTGCCCAACTTCTTTTCGTGATCGCTGATGAACTCAGCTTGGCGCATCATGTGGACTCCAAGTTTCAGAGTGGCGAAGATGCTCTCGCCGGGAGCGGGGATGTCGGTGCGCATCACGGGGGGCTCATAGCCGGCGCGTACCAGTTCCAGCGCGCGCGCTTTGGCGTCAGAGAGAACGCGCTCGCGGTTCATGGTGATGCGGTCGGAGCTGGACAGAAAGCCAAATCCGCGGGCCTCGTGGGCCGAGGTTGCGACTTTCGCCGTGGCGACGGTTTCGAAGGCTTTTTTCATCGCTTCCAGCAGTTCGACTGATTCGCCGCGAGCGTTGGAAGGAAGATCGGGACGAATGGAAGCGGCACTGTCGACCGCGCGCAGCAGCATTTCCTTGCAGCCGCCTCCGCCGGGAAGCAGGCCGACTCCGACTTCGACCAGGCCCATGTAGAGCTCGGCGTGGGGTTGGCGAGCGGCGGCGTGCAGCGAGATTTCGCAACCGCCTCCCAGCGCGAGTCCGAAGGGCGCGCTTACCACCGGCTTCGGCGAAAATTTGATGGCTTGCGTCATGCCCTGAAACTGGCGGATGGCCAGGTCAACGTCGTCCCATTCTTCTTCCTGGATCGACATGAGCAGCAGCATCAGGTTCGCGCCCACGGAGAAATTCTGCGCGTCGTTGGTGATGACGAAGGCGTCGAAGGCGTCGCCGGGGCCGCCCGGCTTCAGCGTCTGGAGGATCAGCGAGATGATGTCGGCGCCGAGGGCGTTCATCTTGGAGTGAAATTGGATGCAGCCCACACCGTCGCCCAGGTCAACCAGCGAGGCTCCGGAGTTTTTCTTGACTACGCCGTTGGACTTTTTTGCGACTTCGACCGACCAGACTCCTTCAGGAACAGCTACCGGCTGCCAGCTGCCAGTTGCGAGATCCCAGTGCTTGCGGCCTGATGGTGTCTTTGGATCGTCGGCGTACCAGGACTTTTGGCCTGCGGCTAGGAGTTTCTCGACATTCGCTGCGACCGGCTTGCCTTCTTTTTTCATGCGGGCTGTGGTTGCTTCCACTCCGGCGGCGTCCCAGAGTTCGAACGGACCGAGTTCCCAGGCGAAGCCGTTGCGCATGGCTTGATCGATCTCAACCACGGAATCGGAAATTTCGGGGATGCGATTGGCGGAGTAGGTCCACAGGTCGGACAGCGACGCCCACAGGAAAGCGCCTGCTTTGTCGGACTTTTGCGCTGCGCCGCCGTCTCCATTCATGCCTAGCAACATTCGAAGGCGCGCTCCCGTGTCCTCGATGTTTTTCGCCATATCGAGCGCCGCGGATTTCGGCTTCTGGCGGGGATGGTATTCCAGCGTTTTCCAGTCCAGGGCCAGGCGCTCATCTTCTTTTTCCTTGCCGGGTTCGGCGGGCGAGGGCGCCCGCCCTACATTCTTTTTGTAGAAGCCACCCTTGGTTTTGTCGCCCAGCCACTTGCGTTCCAGCATCTGGCGGAAGAAGGCGGGAATCTGTAATTCGCTGCGCTCGTCGTGAACGTTCTGCGCCATGTTCGTGACCACGTGTCCGAGGACGTCGAGGCCCACCAGGTCGATGGTGCGGAAGGTGGCCGAGCTCGGCCAGCCCACGGCGGGGCCGGTGAGCGCGTCGATCTCCTCGATGGTCAGGTCCATTTCCTGCATGAGCCGCATGACGTTGAGCACGGAAAATGTGCCGATGCGATTGCCGATGAAATTAGGAGTGTCCTTCGCCAGCACTACGCCCTTGCCTAATTGCGCGTCGCAGAAATGGGTGACGGCTGCGATCAGCGCGGGGTCGGCTTCGGGGGTAGGGATCAGTTCGAGCAGACGCATGTAGCGCGGCGGATTGAAGAAGTGCGTGCCGAACCAGGAGCGGCGGAAGTCCTCGGAAAAGCCCTCGGCAATTTTCGCTACCGGAAGTCCGCTGGTGTTGGTGGTGACGATGGTGCCGGGCTTGCGGATGGCCTCGACCTTTCTTAGTAACGACCGTTTGATCTCGAGGTTCTCGACAATCGCCTCGACGATCCAGTCCACATCGGCCAGACGTTTCAGATCGTCCTCAAAATTTCCAACGGTGACTAGGCGCGCGAGCGCAGGTTCGAAAAACGCGGCGGGCTTCGATTTTTTGGCTCCTTCGAGTCCGGCGGCTGCGATTTTGTTGCGCGCGGGGCCGTCGGCGTCTGGAGGGACGATATCGAGCAACAGGGAAGGCACTCCGGCATTGGCAAAGGTCGCGGCGATGCGGGCGCCCATGGTGCCGGCGCCGAGGATGGCAACTTTATGGATCGGCTTCATGAATGCTAACTCCTGTGACAATAAACCGCTCTACCGGCATGGCTGAAGCTATGCCCCTGCAAAACTCCTACGAAACGGCCGCTAGTCCAGATCGTTTGCGCTCCAGAGGTTGGGGGTGATCTGACGGAATTTCAGTTTCCATTGGCCGTCGATCTTCGCCCAGGCGTCGGCCATGTGGCGATAGCGGGGTTGTTCTCCGGTGACGATCAGGTTGTAGGTGACGACGGCGGAGTCATCGGTCAACTTGATGACACGGAAATCATAGGCACGCGTTTCTTCGGGCTTGCCTTTCTGCGCGGAGTCGACGATTTCGCTTCTTTCGTAGAAGTCGCCGTTGGTCTGGATACCCTGGAAATCGTCGGCGACGGCGCGGTCGACCGCGGTTGCGTTCTTCGCTTGGGTCGCTTGCAGCAACTGCTTCTGCAGATCGATCAGTTGCTGGTCGAAGGCGGAGACGGGCTTGGAAGTCTGCGCCACGGCCAGCATGGCAGTGAGGATAACCGCACACAATAAGGAAGTGCTTCGCATGATTTGTCTCCTAGGGGACGATTCTACGTCACGACGACGTTCGCTGGACGCTGATGCCGTCCCTGCAGGACTCGATTTTCGCTCCCGAGCACCCGGCACTTACGTGCCGGGCTTTCTTATTGCGCCGCTTCGCGGCTGGAGGATCGCACGTTACGCCTTTTCATTTGACCTGAATCCGTTGCGCCAATTCGGCGCGAGGGACCGTAATTTGCTCGCCGGAGGCCAGGTGCTTGAGCGCGAAGGCATTGGCCTTCACTTCGTTTTCGCCGACGATGAGGACGTATCTTGCTCCCATCTTGTCGGCGGCCTCGAACGACTTCTTCAAGCGGAACGATTCGTCACCGAGATCGACCACCAGATCGTGCCGCCGCAGTTCTCGCGCCAGACGGGCGACTTCGCGATTCATTCCGGGGCCGAGCGGAGCAATATATACGTCGGGCTTACGGATGACCGACTCCGCCGACGCGGTAAGCGAAAGCACCAGGCGATCTTCTCCGATGGCAAAGCCAATCCCCGGAGCGGCCGGGCCGCCGAGAGCCTCCGAGAGGCCGTCGTATCTTCCGCCGCCTAGAATCGCGTTCTGCGCCCCCAGGCCGCCGTGAGTAAATTCAAATGCGGTGCGCGTGTAATAATCCAACCCCCGCACCAGGCGTGGGTTTTCGACGTAGGGAATCTGGACGGCGTTCAGGATCTGTTTTACTTCTTCGTAGTGGGTGCGGCAAGGCTCGTCGAGAAACTGGCTGATGGTGGGAAGGGTTGCGATGATGGGCTGATCTTCGGGAACTTTGCAGTCGAAGACTCTGAGCGGATTGGTTACGGCGCGGCGCTGGCAGTCGGCGCACATTTTGTCTACCACGGGCTCGAGCGCTTTGCGCAGAGCCTCATTGAACTTTGCGCGGTCGGCGGGGCAGCCTACGGAGTTCAGTTCGAGCGTCCAGTTGGCGATGCCTACGCGGTCGAGCAGCGTGGCCAGCATTTCGAGAATTTCCGCGTCGCGAACGGGAGACTGACTGCCGGAGGTGGCGGGGCCGATGATTTCGGCGTCAATCTGGTAGAACTGGCGGTAGCGTCCTTTTTGCGGGCGCTCGCGGCGAAACATAGGGCCGATGGAGAAGAATTTGTTCAGGCCCCGCTCCCAGAGTTTGTGCTCGATGTAGGCGCGGACGATGCCGGCGGTGTTTTCGGGGCGGAGGGTCAGGGACTGTCCTTTATCGCTTTCGGCGCGGCCGCGATCTTCCCAGGTAAACATCTCCTTCTTGACGATGTCGGTTTCTTCTCCCACACCGCGGGCGAACAGCTCTGTGGACTCGAAGATGGGCGTGCGGATTTCGTGGAAGTTGTAGGCGCGGAAGACGTCGCGCACGGCGGCCTCGACGAAGTTCCAGAGCGCTGTGTCGGGTGGGAGAAGGTCGCGGGTTCCTCGGGGAGATTTGATCATTGGTTGTTGGTCGCTGGTCGCTGGTCGCTGGTCGTTTGCTCTTCACCAGGCTTTCACCTAAGGCGAGACGGGGCAAGCCCCGTCTCTACATATGGTTTCATCTTGCTGCTGCCTGTCTGGAGTAGTTTAACGTTGAAATGGCATTCTGCGGGTTGGAACGCAGTGAGGGAGCAACTACCGGACAACGACCTGGCAAACTCAGCAAAAGACGAACAACCCCGCCCAAGCGGACTCGGGCGGGGTGCCGTTCAGACAGTCGCCGCGGGGAGGTTATGCGTAGTAGGCGGCGTTCTTGTCGAGAAACTCTTTCTTGTCCTCGGGCAGATCGTCGGCGGTGAAGATCGAATCCGAGGTGCAGGCCGGAATGCAGGCGCCGCAATCGATGCAGCCAACCGGATCGATATAAAGCTGAGTGGCGGCTTCAAACTTCGGCTCGTCTTTTTTGGGGTGGATGCAGTCGGTGGGGCAGACCTCCACGCAAAGCTCGTCCTTGATGCAGCTGTCGGTGATTACATAGGCCATGATTGCTTCTCCTAAAAGGTGTTTCCGGGGGTAGTATCGTTCTTACCTTAGCCAGTGGGGCTGGTCTTGGCGGTGATCTAGATCACAGCCGGATGTGGTGTACGCACATCGAGCAGTGATCGTCGTCACAGGCGAGACGAGGGCGGATGCGGTATAAGAATGCATAGTTGCAATCCTAGATCGCCCGGCCTCACCCCACGACCCCACACAGCCGCCACCCAAGCGGCGGGCCGGGCAATCTTTTACCTGAGTGGAAAACTGTTCCCCATCGATTGCTGTTGCTCAGCGGGCTATGCCTGCCAAGAACTAAGAGCTTTTTCTCTCCCTCAAGTACGAATCCTTGTAGCCGAGGTAATTGTTGGCGTAGCGGAGGATTGTTTCCTGGTCTTTTTCCTCCAGGTGGCGGCGGAACTTTCCTGGGGAGCCCATCCAGAGGGAGTTCGGCTCGACGACCGTCTTCTCAGGGATGAGGGTCCCGGCAGCGATGATGGAGCCGGATCCGATGACGGCGCCGTTGAGGATAATGGTGCCCATGCCGATCAGGCAGCGGGCTTCAATGGTGCAGCCGTGCAGGATGGCGTTATGGCCTACGCTGATGTAGTCGCCGAGGTACACGCCATATTGTTCCTTCATACCATGGAGGACACAGTTGTCCTGAATGTTGGAATAGTGGCCGACGCGGATCTGGTGGACGTCGCCGCGGAGGACGGCGTTCATCCAGACGCTGGAATGCTCGCCGAGGACTACGTCACCGATGAGTTGGGCGGAGTCGTCGATATAGCAAGTGTCGGGGAACCGGGGAGTGACGCCTTGGCAGGAGCGGATCATAGTTGTGAGTGCGGTTCTGAGTGCGGTTCTGAGTGCGATTTTGAGCTGCGACCAGAAAACATATCACGGAGCGATTGGGGAAGTCAGTCGTTGGTCGTTAGTTGTTGGGAAAAGCCGCGAGCAATCGCGCCCCCCGAACGACCAACAACGAGCGGCCAACGATTCTCAAAAACCGAACATTTTTCAGGTACGTCCATCACATTTTCGTGAGGGGCGCGGTGATATAGAGATAGACAGGGTTTCTGGAATCCCCTCCGATTCCGAAGTCTCGGATGCGAGGGGATTCTTATGTGCCGCCAGCTTTCAGGTCTTAGGTGTCAGGTCTTAGGTCTTAGGGAAACCGCTGCGATCGGCGATGGATTTCAGGTGGCTGTCTTCCCGCTATTCCTGCTTCACCTCATCATCGTTCTTATTGGTTGCGCCGCTTGGGGGCAGGATGCCGCTACCGGCGCGCTGCGGGGGGTGGTGTTGGACGCTCAGGGAGCGGTGATTACGAACGCAGACATCGTGGCCATCCGGGTGGAGACGGGGATCCGCTACCACTCGGCCACGGATTCGGCGGGACGATTCGCGGTGGGGTTGCTGCCGCCGGGGCGGTATTCGGCGCGGGCGGAGGCGGAAGGGATGTCGCCGCAGATTTCGCCCCTAATGCCAGTGGAGGTCGGAGCGACGACCGAGTTGACGTTCAAGTTGAAAGTGGGGGGACCGATGGAAACGATCACGGTGTCGGAGGCGCCGCGCGTGGAAACGAATCCCAGTTCGATTTCGGCGTTGGTCGATGATAAGGCGATCAAGGATCTGCCGCTGAACGGGCGGCGGTTCACGGATCTGCTGTTGCTGATGCCGGGAGTGACCCAGGACCCGCGAGATTTGACGTCAGGCTCGAACGGCGATCTTTCTTATGGCGGGATTCGGGGATACAACACGAGTTTCCTGGTGGATGGCGGGGACAACAATAACGGCTTCTATGGGCAGGCGATGGGACGATATCGCTCGCCTTACCAGTTTTCGAACGAACTGGTGCAGGAATTCCGCGTGCAGTCGAGCGGCTATGGGGCGGAGTCGGGACGGGCTGGGGGCGCGGTGGTGAATGTGGTGACTAAGTCGGGCACAAACCACTGGCACGGGAGCACTTTCTATTATTTGCGCGACAGTTCGCTGGGGGGAGCGGCGCCTCCGTTCGTTGGCTTCGATCCGCACAATGAGCAGCACCAGTTTGGGGCGACGCTCGGAGGGCCGATCCAGCGCGGCAAGACGTTCTTGTTTGCGAGTTACGATCAGCACATCTTTAATGTGCCCGCGGTGGTGGAGTTCATGAACGGTGCGACGACAGTGGTGCCGGTGCAGGGCTTGTTGCCGCTGGACTACGAGGTCTGCGATCCCGCGATAGGTGGGTCGGCGTGCGATCAGGCCATTGTGCCTGGCTGCCCTCCTCCGAGTGAGGGTGGGACCACCCTGTGTTGCGCCAACCGTGTTGCCGGCGGCAGCGCAACTTTCGCAGAATGGGGGGACGAAACGCGCGCAGTTGCTGGGCGACACGGGATCAATGAGGCTGGACCATGTGCTGACTCCGCATCAGTATCTTTCGTTGCGAGTGAGCACGGCGCGGTCTTACGGGACGAACAACGTCACGTTTCGATTCGGGGAGTCCGATTACGAATGATGCGCTGAGCGCGAATGGGGAAGAGGACGTGGCGACGGAAACCGCGTCGCTCAGTTTGTCCAGTGGCATTACGCCGCGGTTGACCAGCCATTTGCGGGCGCAGTTTTCGCAGGATTTGGAGCAGTTGTTTCCGAATACGACCGGGACGCAGGCGGACATCTACGGTTGGATGGAGGATTTTGGGCAGTCGTCGACCTTGCCGCGGCAGACGCGGGAGCACCGGCTGCACCTGGCGGAGACTTTGAGCTGGAGCCGCGGGCGAAACGAGTGGAAGTTCGGGGCCGACGGGATGCGGACCTGGGACTACAACTATTTTCCATCGATGTTCGGCGGGAAGTATATCTTCGACGACATTTATGTAGATCCGTTTACGTTTGTGCCGGAGCCTGGGAATGGGGGCAGCCTGAAGTTAACGCCGCTGCGGGCGTATGCGCACACCATCATGCCGAGCTGGGATTGGGATGCTGGCAGCTGGACGGGACCGTCCGCCAACCTGGCGCGATATTACGAGCAGAATTTTGGGAATCCGGTGTCGCACCCTGACAGCAATGACTACTCGGCGTTCGTGCAGGACACGGCGCGGTTGACGCCGCATTTCACCTTGAGCCTGGGAGTGCGCTACGACTTGCAGACGTTTTCAAAAAAGGGGATGGTGAGCAATCCGCTGTGGCCGCAGGCGGGAAAGATGCCGTTGCTGGGGACGAACTTTGCACCGCGGGTGGGAATCGGCTATGCGCTCGGCAACGACCGGCCAGTGATGGTGCGGGCCGGATTTGGAATTTTCTATACGCGTATTCCGGGGATTTACCAGTCGTCGGTGATCAATAACAATGGGCTGAGCGATAACTTCCTCTCTCTGGACAATGCAAATTATTACCAGAATCAGGTATTTCCCACGTATCCGAATGCGGCGGTGAACTGTCCGCGGGGTCCGGTCGCGTGCACGATCCCGGCTTCCTTGCAGCCATATGCAACCAGCGAGGTGTCGGCATTTGCGCCGGACTTTAAGACGCCCCGGGTGCTGCAGGCAAGTCTGAGCCTGGAGCGGGAACTGAGTGGCGGACTTATGGGGACCGTATCTTATCTGTACGTGCACGGGATGGATATGATCCGGGCGGAGGATGTAAACTTGCCGCCGCCCACTTATTACAGTTATCCGATCTACGATCCGACGGGCTATACGTTTCAGAATGCGTTTTACAACGTGTCGTCGTTTGCGACGTGGCAAACGAGTGGCAGCATCAGTTGTCCGTATCCGCCGTGTATCAACCCACTGGTGCGCCCGATTCCACAACTGGGGGCCGTCGACCAGTATCAGAGCGTGGGCGCGACCTTTTACAACGGCATGACAGTGTCGTTGCGAAAGCGGATGTCGAAGGGCATGGATTTCCGGCTGGCTTATACCTGGGCGCACGCGATCGACAACGGGCAGGATGCTCCAACGACGGCGACGTCAACGGTGCAGAACCCGTTTGCCGCCCCGAAGAGCGAAAAAGCATCGAGCGTGACGGACCAGCGGCAACGACTGTCAATTTCAGCGATCGAGGAGCCGAATCCGTTTGCGCGGGACAGAAAGTTCTGGCGGCGTTGTTCGACCACTGGAAAATCTCCGGGATTATGACGTATGGCAGCGGACGCCCAGCGAACGCGACGGTGGAGGGCGATCCGAATCAGGACGGAAACACGAGCAATGACCGATTGTCGGGCTACGGGCGCAACGCATTCATCGGTCCGGACTACGCCAGCATGGATATGAGGCTGACAAGGACGATGAATCTGGGAGGACGGTATCATCTGGAGTTGACCGCGGAGTCTTTCAATCTGTTCAATCGCGACAATCAGACCTACGAAGTGAGCGACGCCGGCTACTATAATTTGGCGGGACAGTTCATAAAGTACACGCAATACCCTGTGTCGGGAGGAACCCACTATCCGGCTTATTATCAGCAACCTACAAGTCTAATGAAGCCGCTGAACGCGTTTGCTCCGCGGCAGATGCAAGTGTCGATGCGGTTGAATTTCTGAGGTAAGGCGAGGATTTCTGCACATTCCACTTGACTTAAGGGTACATTGCTTGCCATAACTAACGGAGTCCACTTTGGACGAGTGGGGGGGTGCAGCCCGTTGGCGGAAGTTCGACTTCAAGAGGGGGAATCCCTCGAAAACGCCCTGCGGCGATTCAAGCGGAAGGTACAAACCGAGGACATCATCAAGGAAGTAAAGCGGCACTCGTTTTACCTGAAGCCCGGCGAGAGAAAGCGCGTAAAAGAAGCGCTGGCTCGCAAGCGCAGCCGCAAGAAAGCACGTAAGGAACAAGACTAAGGAAAACGGGCCGTTCGCTGGCAGGAGCGGCCCGTTCCTCGTATTGGAAGATAGTGAGACGCGACAAGCAGCGTCTTGACGGACTGTTTGGATTGCAAGTTGTTCGAGTTTTCCCAGCGTTGTCGTAATCAGCAAGAGTAGTAACCATGCGGAGCACACCGCATGGCGGGCCGAACCCAGGGGTCATCATGAGGGGGATGTAGATCTCCTGCCCACGTTGTGAACCGGATCCTTCCCTATTCGGGTCTCCCGTGCAGAGCAGGGACGCGGAATGGGAGCGCCTCTCCAATGGAATTCCAGGACAAAGTTTTGAAGTGCATCGATTGTGGCACGGATTTCGTGTTCACAGCGGGTGAACAGCTGTTCTTCCATGACAAGCAGTTCAAGAACGAGCCCAAACGCTGTAAGAACTGCAAGGGCAAGCGAGTGGCCGTGCTTGGAGCCACGTCGCACGGGCCGTCGCGGGCGCATTCCTACGCCAGGACGGAAACCCGGACGAACTGCTCGCAATGCGGGAAAGAAACCACGGTGCCGTTCCGGCCGACGCAAGGAAGACCGGTATTGTGCCGCGAATGTTTTCAGCAGGGGCGGCAGGTCGCAAGCGCCTGATTTTCCTTCAATACTGAGCCAACGCGGCCAGCGGGACGCTCATCCCGCCTGATGGTTGGTTCCCTGCGCCCTGGAGGAGGCGTTACGTTGGCGGAGTTGCTTGTCGGCGTGGCGGACGAGCAGGGCTTCCACCTGACGCAGAAGATCGCTCGTGCCCAGCGGCTTGATGAGTAGCGAGTCCGAGTTCACTCCGCTCCAATCTGGTTCGTCCCGGTTCTGCCCTTTCTTATTTTCTCCGCGCCAATGTTCGCCGGAGGGCGGATAGGCGGTGAGCAGAGCGGTTGCGGGATCATAAGCCTGGCGGCGTGCGGCGCGGATGACCTCCAGACCGGCCTCTTCGGTTTCCATGCGCAAGTCGCTGATCACCATCTGGTAAACGCCGGATTCGATGCGGGCAAGGGCCTCGGCGGAACTGGCGGCGGTTTCGACTTCGAATCCCTGGAGTTCGAGAACGGCTTTGAGAGTCAGCAGAACGGCGAGATCGTCGTCGACGAGAAGAATGCGGCGTTTCATCGTGCACCTCTTAAGTGGAGCGGAGATGCAGTGCCCTGCGGAATGGGCACGCGATCGCCTGGAGCTTCAGCCGCAGCACCCACTCGTTTAGTATAGGAGCGTGGCTCGCTTCTACATAGAAAATTTTGGCTGCCGCGCGACCCAGGCGGATGGGGCGGCGCTGGAGCGGCAATTTCTGGAGCGGGGGATGGAGCGCGCCGGGGCAGCGCGCGACGCTGAAATTGTCGTGCTCAATACCTGCACTGTGACTGAGGGCGCAGATAAGGATGCGCGGGCGTCCATACGGCGGCTGCAGCGGGTGAATCCGGAGTGCCGCATTCTGGTGACCGGATGCTACGCGCAACGCGCGCCGGAAGAACTGGCGGCACTGCCCGGCGTGACTTGGGTGGTGGGTAACTCGCACAAACATCAGGCGGCAGAGATTGCAACGGCTCCCTCGGCGGGGTTTGTATCCCTGGCGCAGCTTTCGGGAGAGCCAATCCCACCCCTTCGCAAAGAACGCGAAGGAGTGGGGCACCCACGTGAAAGAGTGGGTTACCCGGGCAATGTGGTGGTGGGGGATATTTTTGCGCATACCGAATTGTTGGCGGCTCCGGTATTTGAAGCGGCCAACGAGCGGACGCGTCCGAACCTGAAGGTGCAGGATGGATGCGACAACCGCTGCTCGTTCTGCGTCATTCCGTATGTGCGGGGACAGAGCCGATCGCTGCCAGCGGAGCGCGTCATCGCGGAAGTGCGGACGCTGGTGGAAGCGGGATATCGCGAAGTGGTGATTTCGGGAATCAATTTGGGGCGGTGGGGAAGGGATCTGGAGAGCAGTTCTCAGCTCTCAGTTGTCAGTTCTCAGCCGAAACCGACTCCTCACGACCGGCGGCTGGAATCTCTTATTCTTGCCATTCTGGAGCTCACTTCTCTGCAGAAATTGCGCATCAGTTCCGTTGAACCTATGGATTGGAGCGACGGGCTGATCGAGTTGGTGGCCTCGTCCTCGCGCATTGCCAAGCACGCTCACGTTCCCATGCAGTCAGGGAGCGATGCGGTGTTGCGGCGCATGCATCGCAAGTACCGGCCTTGGCATTACCGGGAAAAGATAATGAAGATTCGAAGGGCCATGCCTACTGCGGCTATCGGCGCCGATGTGATGGTGGGATTTCCCGGCGAGACGGAAGCGGAGTTCGACGAAACGCGGCGCATGATCGAAGAGCTGCCGTTTACCTATCTCCACGTGTTCACCTATTCGGCGCGTCCGGGAACGCCGGCGGCGGAACAGCCGGGACAAGTCCCGGTGGCGGTGGCGCGAGAAAGAAATCGCATGTTGCGGGAGATTGCATCCGGGAAGAAGGCTGCGTTTATGAGGTCGCTGGCGGGGACGGTAGTCGAGGCGATCACGCTGCAAACCGGCGGAGCGGATTTCACCGAAGCGCTGACGGACAATTACCTGAAGATGAAGATTTCTGGACGTCATGCGCCGAACCGCTGGATGAATGTAAAGGTCGAGGGGGTAAATGGCGAGATGCTCATGGGGAAGCCCTTGGCGGACCCGGCTCAGGTGGTAACTCAGGAGTGCACGGGGCGAACAAACGCATTGACCTGTAAACCTTTACCGCTTACGATAGCGGAAAATCCAGAAGTGCGGGAGTGATCGGAACTCATGTCACAGTCAAGGCTTCGGTCTGCCGTGTGCTGTTTGCTGGCGGTCGTGTTTCCGGCGCAAGCGATGCTGGCCGGAGAAACGGCGTCGGCCATGTTGTACACGAACGGATCTGCCTGGTTGAACGGGAGCGCGGTTCCGAAATCGGCAGCCGTGTTCGAGGGCGACATGTTGCAGACGCGGCCCGATTCTACGGCGCGTATTCAATCGAACGGATCAAGCGTAATGGTGCTGGCGGACTCGCTGGTGAAGTTTGAGGGGCCGGCCGTGGAGCTTGAGCATGGCGCGGTGCGCGTGACTACTTCGCGCGGGCTGGCGGCTCGGGCAGGCGACGTGACGGTAAAGCCGGCGAGCAATTCATGGACCGAGTTTCAGGTGACCGACGTGGATGGACGCATGCAGATCGCGGCCAACAAGGGCGATCTGATGGTGCAGGACGACAAGGGAACGACCACCGTGACGCAGGGTCAGCAGACCACGCGCGACGACACGAGCGACACGGAGAAAAAGAAGAAAAAGCACCGCCGCGGAGCTGGGGCAGCGCCAGCTGCGGGTGGAGGAATCATGAGTTCGCCGTACGTCGTCTATGGCGGGATAGGTGCGGCGGGTGCAATTGGGGTGTGGGTGTGGACAAGGCAAGAACCCCCGGTGAGTCCGGCATGTCCGTCGAGTTCTTGTCCATGAGTGCCGGGGTGAGCGACTGAATCCATGTCGCGTTACGTATCCTACCGAGATTTCGACTGGGTCCTGATCGGCTTCGTGCTGGTGATCTGCACATTGGGCGTAGTGCAGATTCACAGCGCGACTGAACACTCCAAATTTGCCGAATCCCATCTCTACCTCAAGCAAATCTACTGGGTTCTGGCCGGCGTGGGCGCGATGTTCCTGATCAGCCTGCTGAACTATCACGCTCTACTCGAGCAAATCCACTGGATGTACATCGCAGCGCTGGCATCGTTGATCGCGGTGATTCTCTTCGGGCAAAAATATCTGGGCGCACGGCGCTGGATCAAGATGCCGGGGGGCGGACATTTTCAGCCGTCGGAGTGGGTCAAACTGATCCTGATTCTGGCGGTGGCCAAGTACTTTGCGGACATGCATGAGCGGGATCTGTCGTGGCCGGACTTTCTGAAAGCGGGAGCCATTGTCGGCTTTCCGATGCTGATGGTTTTGGCGCAACCGGACTTGGGGACGGCGCTGACCTATCTGCCGGTGGCGGTCATGGGCCTGTTCTTGGGTGGGCTGCACTGGAAGCAGACGCTGATCGTGCTGCTGATCATGGGGCTGCTGGTTCCGGTGGCCTGGATGAAGGTGTTGAAGCCGTATCAGAAAGAACGTTTGACGAGTTTTATGAACCCGGATGCGGACCGGCAGGGCTCCGGGTATCAAGTGAACCAATCGTTGATTGCGGTGGGGTCGGGCGGGATCTTTGGCAGCCGGCAGGGATCGCAGACGCATCTGGCGTTTTTGCCGGTGCCGCAGACCGATTTCATTTTTGCCGCGTTCGCCGAGGAACACGGGTTTGTAGGAGCTCTGGTGGTTCTGCTGTTATACTTCATAGTGCTGATGCGGTTGACCCAGAATGCACAAACGGCGCCCGACCGCGCCGGGGCATTTGTGGTGATGGGTGTGGTGGCTGTGCTTAGCTTTCACATTCTGGTCAACGTCGGCATGGTGGTTGGCTTTATGCCAGTCACGGGAATACCTCTGCCGCTGATGAGTTATGGCGGGTCTTCCGTTCTATTCATGTTTTTGGCGTTGGGGATGGTGATGAACGTCCGGATGCGCCGCTTCGTGAACTGAGACGGACGGCAGGAGTTGGAGCACCCTCACAACAACAAAAAGGGCGCTGCGAAACAAGATTAGGCACGAAACAAGATTACGAAGGCCCTCGCGAAAAAGGAGGGCAGAATCCCGGCGAAGTGGAAGCCGGACAGGATTGAAGCCAGTCAGGCGGGGAACGGCCCCCTCAGCGGAACGCGAGAGAGTGGCCACAGACCTGACGGAAGGCTTAACGCGATCAGTGCAGACGAGTAAGAACAATTCACTGCAGTCGAGGTCCCGGGAAGAAATCTTCTTTACTTTGGGACCGCGCCCGCTCCTACCCGGAGCGGCGCTGAACGCCATCGATCCCTCGGTCCGCCTTGCGCTTCTGGTCCGGTGAAGAAAGACCGGAGTAGAAATGAACAAGGAATTGTATGTATCGACCACCCCCCACGAAACCAAAGTGGGGATCACCGAAGACGATCAACTAGCCGAAATTTACCTCGAACGAGAAAACGAATACACCTTAGCCGGCTCGATTTATAAGGGCCGAGTGACGCGCGTGCTGCCCGGCATGCAGTCGGCCTTTGTGGACATTGGGCCTGGAACGCGACGCCTTTCTGTACGTCTCCGACTTCATGGATCTGGAACAGCAGGACGAAGACCTGGATGAAGCCATCCCGGCGAATCGTCCGGTGACGGAGGCGCGTCCGCACAACGGCTTGGAAGCGAATGGCCAAGCCGGTGAAGGGCAGCTCGCCGAAGCCGGCAGCGCCGCGGGCGAGGCGGAAGAACCGGGGGCAGTAGCTGCGGAAGGAACGGGCAGCGCCACCGGCATGTCGCGTGATTTTCGCGGGCGCCGCCGCCGTCGCGGGCGCCGGGGAGAGATCGGGCGTGGACCGGATCGCGGCGAAGTGCGAAGCGAACCGCGTGGCGAAATACGCACTGAAACCGGCAGCGAAGTTCGCAACGAACCTCGAAGTGAATCCAGAAGTGAAACGCGGAACGACCGCTTTGGCCGCGGCGACCGTCCCGGACGGGGCGGAGCCGACTCGCGATTCCAACGGTCCCCGGCGGCTCGCGCCGGTCGCGACTACGATTACGGACCTCCTCCGGGATATCAACCGATCGTGCTTCCCGGCGAATCAATCTCGAAGTACCAGCGGCAGGCACAGAGTCAAGCTTTGCCAGCGAGTAGTGCCGCGGCGGAACAGCCGGCGGCGATCCTATCGACCTTTCCTGAAGATGAGCCGATTTTCGCGACGGAGGTTGCCGAGCCTCTACACGAGCAGCATGAGCACGTAGCGGAAGCGGAAATTGAGGAACAAGAGCACCAAGCCGCTTCCCAGGCAGCGCCGGAAATCGCTGAATTCCAGCACGAGGCGCGAGCCGTGGTGGAGACTTACTCGGAGCCGGCGAGCTCGGTCGAGGAGACGGACTCGGTGGCGCCGCCGCAGCTTACCCACGAAGTTGTAACCGAGGAAGTTACGCACGAGGTTGTGCACGGTGCGGTAGAAGAGCAGGAAATCGAGGAAGAGGAAGCCGAGCTCACGTCCTACGGGGAAGAACCGGGAGACGATGCGGGCTTCGAGGAACTGGAAGAGGAGACGCGAGCGGCCGGCGGAGAGTTGTCGGAATCCGGAGTTGGAGAGGCCGCTCCGGGGTTAACAGCCGGCGGCGAGGCAGCGGCGAACGGCGAAGCGGTTCCAGAAGCCGTGTTGGAAGCGGAAGAGCGAGAAGCGGAAGAGATGGAACTGGAAGAGGCTCAGGCGGAAGCCGAGGCGCTGCTGGAGGCGGAAGCGATCGGCGACGGTACCGTGGATGCGAGCGCGGAAGTTCGCGGTCCCGCACCCGAGGCGAGATTGTTGCAGCGGACGCAGCGCCGCGGGCCGGAGCGCGGGCCTGATCGCGACCTCGACCGGCGTCGCGGACGGCGCACTGGACGGCGCTTCCGCAGCCGCGAGAACACCGTGGTGCCGCAGATCAGCGAACTGCTCAAAGAAGGGCAGGAGGTGCTGATCCAGATTGCGAAGGAACCGATTGCGAAGAAAGGTGCGCGCATCACCAGTCACATTGCGCTGCCGGGACGCTTTCTGGTCTTCATGCCGACGGTGAACCACACGGGTGTGTCACGCAAAATCTCATCGGAAGAGGAGCGGCAGCGGCTCAAACGAATCATCCAGAGCGAGCGAGAAAACGGCGGCGGCGGTTTCATTGTGCGGACCGCAGCGGCGGGCGCTACGGACGAAGAGCTGCGCGCGGATATCCGCTTTTTGAAGAATCTGTGGAGTGAGATTAAGACGCGTTCTGAGAGCAGCAAGGCTCCGGCGCTCATCTATCACGACTTGAACGTGGTGGAGCGGGTGCTGCGCGATCAGGTGAGTTCGGACTTTTCCGTGATCTGGGTTGACACCGAGCAGGAGTACGAGCGCATTGTGCGGTTTGCGAATCGCTTCCAGCCGGCGCTGGTCAAGCGCGTCAAGCTCTACACCAAGGAAACTCCGCTCTATGAGCAGTTCGGGCTGAACGAGGAACTCAACAAGGCGCTGAAGTCGAAAGTCTGGCTGAAGAGCGGTGGCTACATCGTGATCAACCAGACCGAGGCGCTGGTGGCGATTGACGTGAACACGGGCAAGTACGTGGGCAAAACCGCTCGCCTTGAAGATACGATCGTGAAGACAAATGTGGATGCGATCAAAGAAATCGTGCGCCAGGTGCGGCTGCGCGATCTGGGCGGCATCATCATCATCGACTTCATCGACATGGACGAGCGCCGCAACCGGCAGAAAGTGATGCAAGCGCTGGAAGAGGCGTTGCGCTTGGATCGGGCGCCGTCGAAGGTGCTGCAGTTCAACGATTTCGGTCTAGTGGCGATCACACGTAAACGGGTGAAGCAGTCGCTGGAACGGACGATTGGATCGCCGTGTCCGTATTGCCAGTCGACCGGATTTGTGAAATCGGTGAGCACCATCTGCAACGAGGTGTACGTCGAGATGCGCAAGATTTCGAGCCATCTGGAGCACAGCGACGTGATGTTGCGGGTGAACCCGGAGGTGGCGAAAGCGCTGAAGGCAGACAACGCCCGATTGCTGAACGAGATGGAAGAGCTTACCAAGAAGACGATTATTGTGAAATCGGACCCTGCGCTGCACCAGGAGCAGTTCGATATTCACTAGGCGTTAGCGGCAGGCAAGATTGACTGGGACGGGCATTGCTCGTCCCTTTTGCTTTTTGCGTTGTTCCCGTCGTCAAGATAATGCCATGAATTATGGTAAATACCATGGTATAATGCCATTATGAATACCACTCTGAACATCGACCGGGCCGGCCGTCTGGTTCTGCCCAAGCCGGTTCGCGAGCAGCTGCAACTTGAGCCGGGAGAGCCGCTGGAATTGGAGTCGTTCGACGACCATGTCGTTTTGCGTCCAGTGCGCGGCAAAGCGTCAATGTACAAGAAACAGGGCATCTGGGTTTTTCGTGGAGGGGCGCCGCTGAAAGCGTCGGTTGTGCGTGAAACCATCCGTCGCGTGCGCAAAGACAGGGAGCAAGCAATATTGGGCAGGAAACGGTGAAATCCTTCTTCGATACATCGGTCCTCGTCGCCATGTCCGTGGAGGTTCACGAACACCACGAGCGCAGTTTTGCTCTCTTTAGTGGCGCCGATCGGAAAACTGCCTGTTGCGCCGCACACAGTCTTGCAGAACTGTACGCGACGCTGACGCGGTTGCCTGGCACGGCCCGCATGAGCGCAGATCAGGCGCTGTTGATTCTCGATTCCGTCGAGGAACGACTGGAAATTGTCTCGCTCGACGTGCGGGAATATCGGCAGGCGATTCAAGACTCTGCGAATGCCGGCATCGTCGGAGGGACAATTTACGACGCTCTGATAGGCTGGAGTGCTTTGAAAGGTCGCGCAACCAGGATCTACACCTGGGACGTTGCCGAGTTTCACAGGCTTGGAGCTGAAATCGCTGCGAAAGTGCGTACTCCCTAACATCCGCAATACGCAAATACCCGAAGCAGCGAAATTTTTCAAAGAGAAAGCCAATCGTAGTGGACGGAGATCAGTTCTTACGCTGCGGCGATAAGCGTGGCGGCTTCGCCGGTGCGCTCGCGCAGCTTTTCGAGCGAGGTGCGAAGCGGTTCGCTGTTGGTTTGCGCTTCCGCTTCTTTGCCGATGGTCAGGGCGAGCCGGTCTACGGCTTCGGCGAGATGCTTGGCGAGATCGACAAGGACGACCAGAGAATCGGCGTGCAGCTTCCAGACGGAGCGGGATTTCTGCGAGCGCTTGAGTTCCTCCATCTCGGTGGTGATGCGCGCGGTGACGGCGACAATGCGAAGCAACATACGGGCAGCGTCGGCGCGTGGGCCCGCTTGTTCGAGATAGTCGGCGGTATAGGCCTCAATCTCGGCGGAACTGAGCATCAGGTTGAAATAACGCATGGGCACAATCTGGCGGAACTTGGGATCGGCCACGCGCACGAAGACGCGAATCGATTCTTCCACTCTCCGCAATTTTGCTTCTTCAACTGAGAGCGCCTGGGGCGTGATGGCGGCAGGAGCATACTTCGCAACCGCAGCCTGAGCCAGCGCGGGAGCGGCGGCCGCTCCGCCAGTGCCGACGGCGTGAGCTACATGCGCGTGGTCTGGGCTGGCGCGACGGATCGGCGGCCTGCGCTCCAATTCTTTCTTCAGCCGGGCGACGCGGCGGAATTTTTCCAGGGCCGAGCTGTAGTCAGCCTGCTTCAAGGCCTCCTGATTCAGGGCGGAGACATGGTCGACGGTAACTTCGACGCCGTCGACGGTGCTGAGGATGCTGCCGCCGAGTTCTTCCAAGCGGCGGGAGTAATCCTTGATTTCTTTGGCGGCGTCGTCGAACAGGGTATGGAAGCGATCGCCAAAGGCGACATTGTAAGGCGCGAGCGTGGCCAGCACTCCGGGGTGATACATGGCTTCGCCGAGCGAGGATTTTAACTGCCGGACCCGCTGAATGACGCCGGAATCCATGAGCGCGCTGAAATCCTCGAAGCGCTTCGCCTGGTCGAGCAGAGGGCCGAATTCGCGCAGCAGTTGCACGTCGTTCTCCGAGAGTTCGGGAACGTCGGACTCGGAGAGGATTTCGAGCAGCGCGATTTCAAACGGAGACAGAGGAATCGATCCATCCAAGCCATAGCCGCGCTGCTCCCACTGGCCCGGTACACGGGGATGACGAAACAGAAAAGTTGCCACCAGATCGGTTTTGTCGCGATTGGCTCCGGAATCGTCGCGGTGGCGCGCGAAGTAACGCAGCAACGCCTCGGCCACCTCGGGATCGAGATCGGACTGCACGCCCAGCCGCAGCATCGCGGGAGTGATCGCCATGTCGAGGAGCTGGATCCAAAGCTGCATGCGAGCCAGAGTGGAGCGGACGTCGGGGGTGTGGTCGATGACGTCGGGGGCGAGTTCGGCGGGCGCGGGTAACTCGCCGCCGAGCTGGTCACTGAGCAGGCGCTGGTAGAAGCTCTGCACCGTAGCCAGCAACGCCAGTTCCCATTTGGGATCCTCAACCAAAATCAGCTCCTTCGAGATCGCACGGTAATGTGGCCAAATGGGCGACGTCCTTAGGTACAGCCTAGTAAAAGCGTAACGGCAGCGCAATCGGTTACCGTGTTACGAAAGTGACTGCACCAGTACCCAGTGCTCAGGACCCACTGCCCTGATTTCAGTGCTGGGTGCGGAGTTTAGGACGCCGCGCGGCAAGAAGCGGAGCACGAAAAAGGAGCGGCTATTGGAACACTACAGTCTTGTTTCCATACAGTAGGATGCGGTTCTCGACGTGCCAGCGGACGGCGCGAGAGAGGACGACTTTTTCGATATCGCGGCCTTTTTGAACGAGGTCGTCGATGGTGTCGCGGTGGTGGATTCGGACGACATCCTGCTCGATGATGGGGCCATCGTCGAGTACTTGAGTAACATAGTGCGCGGTCGCTCCGATCAGTTTGACGCCGCGCTGGAACGCCTGGTGGTAGGGCTTGGAGCCGACGAAGGCGGGCAGAAAAGAGTGGTGAATGTTGATCAGGTTCTCGGATCCCAGAGTGGCGATGAACTCGTTCGAGAGTACCTGCATGTAGCGAGCGAGGACGACCAGGCTGCATTGGTGCTCGCGAACCAGCGCGATTTGCTGCTGTTCTGCCTCCCACTTGGTTTCCTTGGTGACCGGTACGACGAAGTAGGGAATGCGGTAGAAGTCGGCGATGCGCTGGTTGTCGGGATGGTTGGAAACGATCAACGGAATTTCGCAGCGCAACTCGCCGCTCTGGTGGCGGTAGAGCAGATCCTGCAAGCAGTGGTCATACTTCGAAACGAAGATGGCGATGCGGGGGCGGTCAGTGGAGCGAGCCAGCCTCCAGCTCATCTGGAAGTCGCGGGCGATGGAGGCAAAGCGCTGGGGAAACTCGGCCAGGTCAAAATCGAAATCTGCTGGATCGAATTCGACTCGGGTCAGAAAGAGATTGGAGGCAGCGTCTCCATGCTCATCGTTGAAGAGAATGTTGCCGCCGTGGCGAAAGATGAACTCGGCAATCGTGGCCACGACACCTTTGCGGTCGGGACAGGAGACGAGAAGAATGGCGGAGTTGTGCATAGAAAACCTAGTCGGCTTCCCCCTGTGCATCTCTGTGTTCCCTGTGGTAACGCAGTTCTTGAACCACAGGGAACACAGAGAGAAATCGAACTACCTCTTTAGCGCCTTCACAATCTCGCGCGCGGCGTTAGCGCCTGAGCCGCCGGTCAAGCCTGTCCCAGGATGCGTTCCGCTGCCGCACAGATATAAGTGTTCGATCGGTGTCGCATAGCGCGCCCAGTCGAGCAGCGGGCGCATGGTGAAGAACTGATCGAGCGCGAGTTCGCCGTGAAAGATATGGCCTCCGGTGAGGCCGTAGGTTTCTTCGAGATCCTTGGGCGTGATGATCTGGCGGTGCAGGATGGACTGCGCCAGATTGGGTGCGTACTGCGCGATCGTGCTCACTACGGTTTCGCCGAACGCGGCGCGCTGGCTTTCCCAGTCGCCATTTTTCAGCTTGTAGGGCGCGTACTGCATGTAGATGGACATCACATGCTGGCCCGCAGGCGCGAGCGACGGATCCGAAAGAGATGGGAACGTAATTTCAAGGTACGGCTTGCGCGAAAAGTTGCCGTACTTGGATTCGTCGAAGGCGCGCTCCAGGTAATCGATCTCAGGGCTGATCTGGATGCGGCTGCGGAGCAAGTTGCCGTCGGCTTTTCCTTTGAGTGCGGTAAATTCCGGTAGTGCGGAGAGTGCGAGATTGATTTTCGCGACTGTCCCCAAGCAGCGGTAATTCTTGATTCTTTGCACGAAGTCGGGCGCCAGGTGCGTGGGATCTACCAGACGCATTAACGTGCGCTTGGGGTCGGCGTTCGAGACCACGGCACGGGCGGAAATTTCTTCCCCAGAGGTGAGGACGACGCCAGTGGCGGCGCCATCTTTCACGCAAATGTGGGCGATGTCAGCGCCGGTGCGAATTTCCGCGCCTGCCTGCTTCGCCGCCGCAGCCATGGCCAGCGTGATGGCGCCGGCGCCACCGTTCGCGAACTGAACGTTTCCGGCCGGAGATGCATCGGCAGCGGCGCGCAACATCAATACGAGCGCACTGCCCGCCGACCACGGGCCCAGGGAGGTTCCGAAGATGCCGCGGGCGGCGATGGTGGCGCGCAGCGGCTCGGTGTCGAAGAACTCCGAGACCAGGTCGGCGGCGGCCATCGGTCCCCAGCGCAGGACGCGATACAAATCTTTCTTGCCGAGATTGCGGAGGGCGCGGCCGGTCTTCAGCATGCCCCAAAGATCGCCGCTGCTGGGGTTGTCAATGTTCGGCGGCGTGAGCGCTAGCGCTTCGCCCATGACCTTGCCGATCTTGCCGAGAGCGGCACCGAAGTCCGCGTAGGAGGCAGCGTCTTTCTGCGACCACGGCGCGATTTCCTGCGCGGCTTTCTTTGCGTCGGAGTAAAGAACGAGCGCACGGCCGTCGGGTAGCAGCGAGACGGTACTTATATCCGGAGTCGTGAGCTTGAGGCCGTGCTTCTCCAGTTGCATGTCGCGCACGATATCGGCTCGGAGCGGGCCGGTGTTATGCGCCAGCGTAGAGCAGCGGAAGCCGGGATGAAATTCTTCGGTAATGGCCGCGCCACCCACCTGAGAGCGGCGTTCGAGCACCAGCGGTTTGAATCCGGCTTGGGCAAGATAAAAGGCGGCGACCAGACCGTTGTGTCCGCCACCGACGATAACGACATCGCGCGTTTCGGCCATTGGTCTATGCTCCCCCGTCTTTCAGAATTTCGAGTGCCGCCAAACGTCCGGGCGCGCCCATGATGCCGCCACCGGGGTGGGTGGCCGATCCGCACATATACAAGTTCTTAATGGGCGAGCGGAATTGCGCCCATCCCGCAACCGGACGCAGGAAAAACAATTGTTCGAGCGAGAGTTCGCCCTGGAAGATGTTGCCTTCGCTCAGTCCCCATTCGCGTTCGAGGTCGAGCGGGGTGACGACCTGGCGGTGCAGGATGATGTCTTTGATGTTGGGCGCGTATTCGGCGATGGTGTTGACCACGGCATCGCCGAACTTTTCTCTTTCCGTGTCCCAGTCGAGGCCGGGCACCAGCTTGTAGGGCGCATATTGCACGAAGCAGGAGAGGATGTGTTTGCCCGGCGGCGCCAGCGACGTGTCGGTGAGCGTCGGAATCACCATGTCGATATACGGATGCGACGACCAGTGTCCGTATTTTGCTTCGTCGTAAGCCTTCTCCATGTACTCGACGGCGGGAGAGATCGACATGGCTCCGCGAAGATGCAGGCCGTCGCCCGGCATGCACTTGAAATTCGGCAAGCCGTCGAGCGCCATGTTGACCTTGCCGGAAGAGCCGCGGAACTTGTAGCGCTGCACGCCTTCCATGAAATCATCGGGCAGATGGCCGGGCTCGATCATTTTGGTAAACGTGAGCCGCGGATCGACGCTGGAAGAAACCGCGTCAGCGTAAATTTCGTCGCCGTTCGAGAGGACGACGCCGGTGGCGCGTCCGTTCTTGGCGTCATTCTTAACGATGATCCGGGCAATCGGAGACTGGGTGCGAATTTCAACTCCGGCCTCGCGAGCGGCGTCGGCAATCGCGTTAGAGATGGCGCCGGTGCCGCCGCGCGCGAATCCCCAGGCGCGGAAGGCGCCATCAATTTCGCCCATGTAGTGATGCAGCAGAACGTAGGCGGTGCCGGGCGAGCGCACGCCGAGAAAGGTTCCGATAATGCCTGAGGCCGACATCGTCGCCTTGAGCACATCGGTCTCGAACCACTGATCCAGAAAGTCGGCGGCGCTCATGGTCATGAGCTGGACCTGGTTGTACTTGTCCCCGCTCGACATGCCCTGGAAGCGGCGCCCGATGAAGAGCAACTTCATCAGTTCCCTGGGATTGAGGGTCATCGGGTCGGGCGGAATCATGCTGAGGATGGGCTTCACGAAGCGGCACATCGCCTGCATGGCCTTACCGAATTCATCGTAAGCTTCGGCGTCAATGCGGGAGTGGCGAGCAATTTCGCGATGCGTTCTGCCGTGATCGTTCACGCGCCACAGATAGTCGCCGCTGGGCATGGGAGTGAACGTGCCGTCGAGCGGCAAGATCTCAAGGCCGTGGCGGGGAAGTTCGAGGTCGCGAATAATCTCGGGCCGCAGCAGCGAGACCACATACGAGCAAACCGAAAACTTGAAGCCGGGGAAAACTTCGTCGGTGCAAGCCGAGCCGCCGAGGATGTGGCGGCGCTCCAGGACCAGCACTTTCTTTCCCGCTTTCGCCAGATAGGCTGCGTTGACGAGGCCGTTGTGGCCTCCTCCAACCACGATTACGTCGTACTTGCTAGCGCTCGAAACAGGAGGCATAGGTTGACCTTGAAAGACTGACGTGGAAAAACTGATCCACTATTGCGCCGAACATCAGGGAAAAGTGACTCGCCATTCTATCGAGAAAGTGTCGCTTTGTCTCTACTTACGCGCAATTGCTGACTCATGGTCAACGAGTTTCAGCGCTTGCTGCGGGAGCGTAGGGTGCATATAATCCGGCGTCAGGGATTCTTCGAGAATTCCCCTGTGAACCCCTGTGTCCTCTGTGGTAGGGAACTTTCTTAACCACAGAGGACACAGGGGTTCACAGGGAAAACCACGCGAGGTCCACCTTGCCCATTGGAACTGCCTTTCACGAGAGAACTTTTGCCCTCTGCCACAGTCTGAATTACCGCGAGTGGTCGGGATACTACACGGTCAGCGTTTACGAAGTTCATCATGAGCACGAGTACAACGCGATCCGCAACGCGTGCGCGCTGATTGATATTTCGCCGCTTTATAAGTATCTGATCACCGGCAAAGACGCGACCAAACTGGTGAACCGCGTAATCACGCGCGACATCAACAAAGTTGCCGTGGGACAGGTGATTTACGCCTGCTGGTGCGATGAAGACGGCAAGGTCATCGACGATGGCACGATCACGCGCCTGGAAGAAAACAAGTATCGCTGGACGGCCGCCGATCCCAGCTTGCGCTGGTTCAGCCAGAACGGCCTGAACATGGAGGTTCAGATCGAGGATATCTCTGAGAAGACGGCGGCTCTGGCGCTGCAGGGGCCGGCCTCGGCGAGGCTTTTGAAAACGGTTGCGGACGCCGACATTACGAATCTGAAATATTTTCGAAAAACGAGCGGCAAGATTGCCGGAGTGCCGGTGGATATTTCACGAACCGGGTACACGGGCGATCTAGGCTACGAAATTTGGATTCCACGGAATGATGAGCATAATGCGGTCACGGTTTGGGACGTGCTGATGGATAAGGGCAGACAGTTCGACATTCACGCGGCCGGAATGCTGGCGCTCGATGTCTCGCGCGTGGAGGCGGGACTGCTGCTGATCGAGGTCGATTACATCAGCTCGAAGAAGGCGTTGATTCCTTCGCAGAAGTATTCGCCGTATGAGTTGGGCTTCGGGAAGATGGTGCATCTCGACAAAGAGAACTTCATCGGCAAGCGCGCGCTGGCGCGAGATCACAAGCAGGGCGTGGCGCGTCAATTGGTTGGACTGGAAGTGGACTGGGTGGAAGTGGAAGAGCAGTTCGACAAGTTCGGACTCTCTCCGGCAGCGCCCAGCCAGGCGTCGCGCGTTGCGGTGCCTGTTTATTCCGGCGACAAGCATGTGGGCAAGGCCACGACGACGGCGTTCTCTCCACTGCTGAAGAAACTGATTGCGCTTGGCGAGCGTGGGCACCGAGTATTCCAAACCCGGCACCAAGCTGCAAATGGAGTTGACCATCGAAGCGCAACGGATGAAGACGACGGCTACGGTCGTGCCGCTACCGTTCTTTAATCCGAAGCGGAAAACGGCAGTGCCAGAGTAGGCGCTGACTCCAATGCGTGACTTCTTCTATTGTGTGAACGCGTCGTAAATCCTCAAGAATGGCAAGGGTTCAAACTTCAGAAAAGCCGGTGGCGTGGGCACCAACGAATCGCCATTTATGTAAACGTTGTACCCAGAACCCAAAAGATCCGCGTCATTGTTCAGGTCGGGAACCGTGAGGTCCTCCCATTTCCCTCTCGTGAGACGCAGGTCAAGCGTTTCGAGTGCGGTAATTGTTTCCGCTGGCGTGAATGCGCAGTGGCCGGCGCGGTGCACGAATACTTGTCGCAGCATGGCGCCGTCATCAGCCTCGTCGACCACCTTGCGATAGGCCCGCTCGTTTTCCACCGGCACGAGTCCATCGCCAGTTGTGTGGAGCGTCAGCACCGGAAACGGCAGCTGGCCGTTGTAGATGATGTTCTCGCTCAAGTAAGCCAAAGCGTCTGGATCGGCCTTAATTCGCTTGGTCTTCTTCAGTGTCGCAAGGTCTGCCTCCAGGCTCAATCCGGCTGCGGCATACAGGGCTCGCACCTCCGCATAATCGACCGAGTGCTTCAGGTGCTCTTCGTAATCCACGCCCGTGTTCCACGAAGGATTGCCTCCGGCGCGGGCCTCCAGTTCAGCGCGCAGAGCAAAGATGAAAGGGAAATCCACTTCAGACAACCATAGAAGCTGGTTAGCTATCTGGGCTGCGTAGTCGGTGCGCGCCGGTTCCGGAGATAGCGGATCGAACCAGCCGGGCAAGTCTCCAAGGGCCGCGGCCAAAGCCACGCGCGCTTGCCCTTGCGCAGTGGTCGAAGCCGCGTAGAGTATTTCTTCGGCGTTGGTCAAATTCCCATCCGGGTCCGTGATGTTGACAACTTGCAAAGACCCGCCTGCCACCAGCGTGTTGAAGGCGAATGCAACATCGAGTGATCCGTTCCACGTGCCTACACCACCGCTCAGGACCCCGCACATGGGCAGCGCCGCGTTGAAGCGACTCGGATACTCCTGGACCAATCCGGCGGTAATCATGCCGCCAAGAGAGTGCCCCCAGGCGATGGTCTTGGTTGGAGTGCCAACCGCACTTTCAAAAGCATCGAGGGTTGCAATCTGATCCGGGATCGCCTGCTGAACCGCCCAGCCAGTGGTCGCGTAAGATGAACCTGCTAGCGCATAACCCGCCGCCAGCATATAACCGCCCGTGAGAGGATCGCCCACGTCGAGCGCGGGATTCGCCGATCCGGGTACGACATAGCCATGACTATAGAGAAGCAGAGTCCCGTTCCAGATCGGCGGAACGTCGATCACATAGGTTGCGCCATCCCCCAAGGTGCCGGTGATGTGCTGCTGCGCCGCTGCGCTTCCGCAGAGCACAGCGGAGAATACGGCCATCAGAATGGCGGTCAGAGAGAACAAGCGAGCGCGGCCCGTGATATTCGACATAGGAATCCTCCTCACTTCGCGTGAAAATCCTTTTCCCAAGCTGGGTTCAGCGCTTGGCGACCGGTCACAAATTGCCTGGAATTTTGTGCCAGTCAGGCGGACTTGTCAACGCGAAAAAGCGGCGTTCCCCTGTGCTTGCCGTGTCCGCCGTTTTCCTGCCCAGTACAGGCCAACTCCAATCAGCACCAGCGCTCCGCAGCCGCCTACGATTTTGAAGACGGCGAGCGGCTTGTTCGGTTCATCGGGCGGCGGCAGGACGGAGAGGGCGATGGTAAACACCGTCGTTGTGAATCCCAGAATCGACAGCGCATACGCCACGGGCTTTCCGCCGGGGACGCGAATAACTTCCTCTCCGGCCGGTTGGCTCTGCAGCTTGAACATTGACGCGAATAAATATAAGTAGGGGATGAAATAGGTGATCACGCCCATGCTGACCAGCACGTCATACGCGCCTTTGACTGAGGTGCCCGCCTGTCCTAGAAAAATGAAGATCGCTCCGATCACGGCTTGAGTTAACAGCGCGACCCAGGGCGTACCAAAGCGGGGATGCAGCGCTCCGAATGAAGACGGTAGATAGCGGTCAATGCCGGCTACGAAGGGCAAACGGGCGACGGCGGCCAGGTATGCGCCGGAAGCGCCGATGTTGCTGAGCGCGATCAGCAGTGCCGCGACGGGAAGGAACCAGGGCAGGCCGACGCGCTCGGAGGTCTTGGCGATGGCCTGCACCAGGCCTTGCAGGCTGCTGACTTCCGATGCCGGCAGCGCCAGCAGCACGCAGACAGTCCCGATAATGTAACAGAACGCTACCGTGATTCCTCCGAGGAACAGCGCCAGCGGGATGGTGCGGCGGGCGTTCTTGATTTCTTCGGCCATGAAGGACGCGGTTTCGCTTCCACCAAAAGCAAAGGTCAGCACCGACCAGAAAATGATGTCATTCAGGCGCACGCTGGGCTTCATGGTGTGGAGCGAGAACGTCGTCGCCGATCCGAAGCGGTGATACGCGAGCAGGCCCATGCCGATGACGATCAGAACGGGAATCCACATGGCGAGTGCTCCGATGTTATGCAGCCATTTGCCGACGTCGAGTCCGACGACGTTCAGCAATGTGGCAGCGGTGAGCGTCAGCAGCGCAAAGAGGATGTAGTAAGTGCGGTCCGCGGAAAGATATCCCCACTGCGATTGCCGCATGAAGAGCAGGTTGCTGGCGGCGAAATAGAGCACGGCGGGAAAGTAGGGAAGATTGCTGGTCCAGTAAGTCCAGGCGGCCATGAAGCCGGAGAAGTCTCCAAAGGCGCGTTTCGACCAGACGTAGAGGCCGCCTTCATGCGGATAGCGCGAAGAAAGTTCGATGACTGAGAGCGCCAGTGGCGTGTAGAAGACGAGCCAGGCGCCGATCCAGATGACGATGGCGCTAGGGCCGGCGGCAGCGGCGGTGGCGATCCATCGCAGGCTGATTCCGGTGACCACGTAGAACAGCAACAGGTCGCGAAACCCCATGACCCGCTTGGGGCGGTTGGGATCGACGGCGTCGGCGATGGAGACGCCGGATCCGGTCACGGAGATGGAAGATAGCTCTGGGTCGCTCAAGCGCGAGATCTCGTCACCGTCGAGGTGAGCGCTAAGAATTATCAGAGAGCCGCGAGATGGGCAAGGCGAAACTCAGACGGCGAGTTTGCTCTTGCGCTTCCAATACCAATATCCCGGAATGCCGATCGCCACAATGGTTGCGCCCCAGAAGGCCTCGCCGGGACGGGTGATGATGGTGTTCAGCGTCCAGGCAGCGCCGACCAGAACGTAGATCGCTGGCAACCATGGGTATCCGGTGCAGCGATAGGGACGGGGAATGTCGGGTTTCTTCCAGCGCAGGACGAACAAGCCGATGACGGTCAGGGTGTAGGAGAGCACCATGCCGAAGATGACGTAGGTATAGAGCTGATCGTAGCGTCCGCTCATGGCGAGCGCCGCGGCCCAGATGCCCTGGCCGATCAAGCTGAAGGCGGGCGTGCGCCATTTGGGATGGATGACGGCCATGCGTTTGAAGAAGACACCATCCTGCGCCATGGCGAGGTACACACGCGCGCCCGAAAGGGTGCAGGTGGCGGCCGCGCTGAAACACGAAATCGCGATTGTAGCCGACAGCCACGCGGCAGCAGCGGGTGAGAAGAGTGCTGTTGCGGCGGCGTGAGCGATGGTCTCGTATTTTGCGACCTCGCTCAGCGGCATGGCATAAACGTAGGTCAGGTTCATGGCTAGATAAATGGCGCCCACGGCGAGCACGCCCAAGACCATGGCCAGCGGCACATTGCGCCTGGGGTTCTTCACTTCTCCGGCGACCCAGGTGATGTAGACCCAGCCATCGTAAGCCCAGAAGACGGCAATCAAGCCGACGCCGAGAGCGGAGATTAATTGTCCGGGGCTCAAACCCATGGTTATTCCGCCTCGCGTCTGGGTGCTGAAATTCGACCAACGCCCGTTGCCGAAGGCGAATCCCAGGACGACGAAGGCGGCCATGGCGGTGAACTTCGTCATGGTAGAAACATTCTGGAGAAACGCGCCCCAGCGCAGTCCGAAAACGTTGACGCAAGTGAGGATAACGATCAGCGCCAGCCCGACCGCGTGCGCGCGCGTGAATACGATGGTGAAAAGAGCCCAGACGAAGTGACCGTCCGCCAGTGCGGGATACGGCAGGTCGATGTTCGCCATTACGTGCTGCTGCGACATCCAGGGAACGATGTTGCCCATGTAAGCGGCGGAAGCGACCGAGAGAGCGGCGATGGTGCCGCCATTGGCGACCGCGAACAGCATCCATCCGTAGAGAAAGGCGACCAGGTCGCCGTAAGCTTCGCGCAGGTAAATGTATTGTCCGCCGGAGTCGGGAAACATGGAGCCGAGTTCGGCGAAGGCGACGCAAGCGCACAGCGAAATCACTCCACCGAGGACCCACACCAGAAAAAATAACGTCGGATTCGGCAAAGGGCCCGCAATATCCTTGGCGGTAAGAAAAATCGACGAGCCGATGATGCCGCTTACCAGCAACAGCACGGAGTCGAGCAGACTAAGCCCGCGAACGAGACTGGGTTTTTGCGGGGAGGTTTCGGTTTCGGGCGGCAGGGACGCGGGAGCAGTATTCATGAGTAGTCGATTTATCCCATGCCCAATTCATCAGGAGATTCCAGCGGCGTTCCGCAGCGGCGGCAGATGACGGCCGAGCAATCGCCACAGGTCAGCGGATCGCTGACTTCGGTGGCGCAGACCGGGCAGTAGAAAACCACTGCGGGTTTCCCGGCTTCTGGCGCTGCTTTTGGAGCGATTTCCATAAGCACGAAATGTAACACAATTTTATGACGCGCTCGCAGCCATTCGACCCCACCGACCGGTGCCAGCTTCGCTCGCGCTGGACGGACGAATGCGGCTGTCCCTACGTGTGTTTTACTCGGGCGGCTTCCGCAGGATCAGGTCGCCTTCGGCCGGCGGCAGCGAGATGGGAAATTGCCAGACCTTGTCTTTCATCCACACGCCGACAATAAAATCTTCGCGGGCCTTCCACGGGCCGATCCACTTGTTGCTGGTGGCGAAGAAGACCCAGCCGTGGGCTTCGGGATTGCCCGGGGTCAGCATCACGGTGTTGGGATCGAGGGTTTGGGTGCTTAAGAACTCGATGAACTCGGCAGCTTCCTTTTCGTACTCGCGCAAGTGCGCCGTTTTCTCTTCGGTGATTTTGGGATTCTTCTTGATCTGGCGCTCAGTTTCGAAGACCAGCGTATCGATGTCGTTCTGCAACTTGGTGGAGAGTTCCGCGGGATCGCTGTAGGCCTCGAGAAAGTCGCGATGACGAACGAAGTCGATGCGCACGTCGGCAGGGAATTCAAATTTGCCCTGGCCGGTGTAGGTCACACTTACGTACATGCTGAGGAGGCGATAGAAGCGGTGGCGGCTCTTGGTCAGTTCTTGCGAATCCACCAGAAGGGTTACCTGGAGGTCGTTCCCGGCCATGGTCCAGCGATAGCGTCCGTCATCGCCGCGTTCGAACGTGCAACCGGGTGCACCCGAGGTCCAGCGCACGGCGGGCAACTGCTTTTTGTCGGCGCGAGCAAGAGCCGGCGACAGCATCATGCATGACAGCATGGCGCCGGCCAGGCATACACGTTTTGCCTGAAAGAAATTCGGACGAGGCATGAATGCAAAGTGTATCGCTTTTGCGATGGCAACGTCACCGCGCCCCGGGCGCAGGACCAGCAGGAAAGTTGCGAACTACGCTGCATCCGGCTTGCTCGCCAAGCGGCGTACAGCAAGTACGCCTGGAAAATGTGTTAGATTGAAATGGGTGGGGCGCGTAGCTCAGTTGGTAGAGCAACGCCCTTTTAAGGCGTGGGTCGCAGGTTCGATTCCTGCCGCGCTCACCAATCTATCCTGAATCAACAGGCCCTCTTCGCGAGGGCCTTATTGTTTGGTTACAAAATTGTTTGGTTCACAAATTCTCCGCCAATGAAACCTCTGCCGTCACAGCCAATTGTGACATACATCACAACTTATTGATTTCTCGGGACTTAGTAGTTTCGCAGTAGTGATTGATCGCTCCGAGCTACGTATGATTGCGCCGTGAGAATTCATGAATCCTAAGTGGAATGGCCAGTTTTCGCGCTTCGATCTTGTCGCCAGCGCTGGCGACGGTGTGCGGACGATCGTTCGCGCCGGCAGTGTCGAAATCGGGGGCGACGACTTCGTCGTGATGGCAGGACCGTGTGCGGTCGAATCTGAACGACAGTTGCTCCAGACGGCGGAAGCCGTGGCCGCAGCGGGGGCGCGCGTTTTGCGCGGAGGCGCCTATAAGCCACGCTCTTCGCCATATGCGTTTCAGGGGCTGGGCCTGGAAGGTCTGAAGATTCTGCGCAAAGCGCGGGAAGAGACGGGGCTGGCGATCGTGACCGAAGCGATGAGCGTGGAAGACGTCGACCTGGTCGCTGAGTATGCCGACCTGATGCAGGTGGGCACGCGCAGCATGGAGAACTATTCACTACTGGAAAAACTGGGTGGTTGTGGACGGCCGGTGCTGCTGAAGCGGGGGATGACGGCGACGCTCGAAGAGTTGCTGCAGTCCGCGCAAATCATCGCGATGAATGGTAATTCGCAGATTGTTCTCTGCGAGCGCGGTATCCGGACGTTTGAGACGGCGACGCGCAATACGCTGGACATCGCCGCCGTGCCGGTATTGAAGGCGGTTTCGCACCTGCCCGTGATTGTCGATCCGAGTCACGCCGCCGGCGTGCGTTGCCTGGTTCCGGTGCTGGCGCGGGCGGCGGCCGTCGTGGGAGCGGATGGGATCCTGGTCGAAGTGCATCCGTCGCCCGATCAGGCGCTGAGCGACGGCGAGCAGTCGCTTACCTTCCGCGACTTCCGCGACATGATGGACGATCTGCAGCCCTATCTGGCGATTCGCGAGGCACAGACTGCTCCGCAGCTGGTCGCGACGGGAGCTGCAGACTAGTGCGGGCGCGGCCCATCACCGTGGGGCTGTTCTCGCTTGCCATCTTGGCCGGAATCATTGGATTCGCGCCCATGCTCTCCGTGTTTTCCTCGGGCCCGGATTCTCCGACATTCCTCTTCACCCTCGCGAAGCGGTATGAGCCGCTGGCATGGATTCGCGGCGCCGACCGGTTCAACTCCGGCGCGAACATATTTCTGCAAGACGCCAGCGGCCGTCATCCGCTGATCCCAGGTTTCGCGGCTTCCGCCGACCCCACGGTTTCATTCGATGGCAAGAATGTGCTGTTTGCCGGCAGGCAGAAGATCGAAGATCATTGGCAGATCTGGGAGGTTCGCCTTAGACGCAACGTCTCCGCGCGGCGCGCCGCGGCGGGTCACGTCGTGCGCCGATGACTGCGTTCGTCCTTTCTACTTGCCCGGCGACCGCGTCGTGTACGCGAAGAAGACGGACGGCCGATTCGTTATTGAGGCTGCCGACCGGGCTACGGGCAAGACCCTCCAACTGACTTATGGTCCGGGAAACTTCCTGCCCACCGACGTTCTGCTTGACGGCCGCATTCTGTTTGAGGCGACTTATCCGCTCGGAGGCCCGCGGCACGCCGGAACTCTATACCGTCTATTCCGATGGCAGCGGAGTGGAGTCCTACCGCTGCGATCATGGCCAGGCGCGCTACTCCGGCAGGCAGGTTGCATCGGGCGACATCGTCTTCACATCTGGTTCCGGCTTAGGACGCTTCACGTCAGCACGCGCGCAGGAAGTCCACGTCGCTGCGCCCGCCGGGGAGTATGCCGGGGATGCCGCCGAGACTTTGTCGGGCGATTGGCTGCTTGCGTGGCGACCGGACGCTAAGAGCGATTTCCGGTTGAAACGCTGGAAACCGGGTGACGGCAGTCTGTCGTCCGTCGCCGAGGAGCAGAGCGCCAATGCAATCCAGCCGGCGCTGGTTGCGGGACGCACGGTGCCGAATCGGCATCCCTCGGGCTTGCACGACTGGTCCTATGCCAATCTGCTTTGCCTGAATGCTTATACCTCGAAATACGAGTTTGCTGCCGGATCGATCCACTCCGTTCGTCTCTACACGCGGGGTAGCAGGGGAACCGCAAAGCTTCTGGGGACAGCGCCGGTGGAGCGCGATGGGTCCTTCTTTCTTCAAGTCGCGGCCGACCAGCCGTTGCAGATGGAACTGCTGGACAGCTCCGGCAGAACCTTGAAGCGGCAAGCCGGCTGGTTCTGGATGCGCCGGGGCGAGCAGCGAGCCTGCGTCGGATGCCACGCGGGCCCCGAAACTGCACCCGAGAATGCAGTGCCCATGATTCTGCTGAAGTCCACGACTCCAGCCGACATGACGGGCGCGAACACGCACGCTTCTTCAGGAGGACATTAAATTGATCACTCGAACCTGCGGATTCCTCCTGCTATCGTCCGCGCTGCTGGCGCAATCGCCACCGGCGAACGCGCCGGGCCCGATTCGGTTTGAAGATGCCACGGCTAAGTCAGGCATTCAATTCACGCACAGCTTCGGAGCGCAGCAACTGGGCTCATTGCTCGAAAGCACCGGGGCGGGATGCGTCTGGTTCGACTACAACAACGACGGACTGCCCGATCTCTACGTGGTCAGCGGAAAGCCGCTCGAAGAGGGAATGCATCCTTACCCGCTGAAGCAGCCACCGACGGTTGCTCCGCACAATCATCTCTACAGAAATAACGGCGACGGCACGTTCACCGACGTTACCGACCAGGCTGGCGTTGGCGCCAACCTTTACGGCATGGCTGCGATTGCGGCTGATTTCGACAACGACGGCTTCGTTGATCTGTTCGTCACCGGCTATGGACGCGCGATCCTGTACCACAACAACGGCAACGGCACGTTCACAGATGTGACCGAGAAGGCTGGCATCAAAGTTGATGGCTGGTCGATCGGTTCCGCGTGGCTTGACTACGATCGCGACGGCTGCGTCGACTTATTCGTTGGTCGATATGTGAAGTTCGATCCCAAGTATCGTAACTACTACGCTGCCGATAACTATCCCGGCCCACTGGACTACGCCGCGGACACGAACCGTCTTTACCACAATAACTGTAATGGCACGTTTACCGACGTGACCGATAAGTCGGGAATTGGCGCCTACAAGGGCCGAACGATGGGTGTGACGGCGGCGGACTTTGACGGCGAGGGCTATCCCGACATCTACGTCGCCAACGACAAGACGGAGAATTTCCTGTTCCACAACAAGCACGACGGCACGTTTGAGGAAATCGCCGCCGATCTCGGAGTCGCCTACGGGCAGAACGGGGAGAACACTTCGGCGATGGGTCCGGTGTTTGCCAACATCGAAGGCGATGGCCGAATGGACCTTTGGGTGACCGACTCGAAGTACAACCGCCTGATGCGCAACACGGGAAAGAACGGATTTGAGGATATCGGGCCGAGTTCGGGAATTTCGCAGGCTACGGCGCAATACACCAGTTGGGGCACGGGCGTGTACGACTTCGATAACGACGGCTGGCTCGACATTCTGATTTTTCACGGTGGTTTGATCCACCTGGTTCCGCAGGAGCAGTCGCTGTTTCGCGGGTTGGGTAATGGCAAGTTTGCCGACGTTTCGCGCGAGGCGGGTCCGGCGCTTGACGTGAAGACGGTTTCGCGCGGCGCCTGTTTTGCCGACTACGACAATGACGGCAAAATCGATGCGTTCGTCGTGAACCTGGGCGCGCCCGGCACGCTGCTGCACAACGTCACCCAGAACAGCAATCATTGGCTGACCGTGAAGCTGAAAGGGAAGAAGAGCAATCGCGATGGGATCGGCGCGCACCTGGAACTGCTCTCCGGCGGACGGAAGCAGATCGCCGAGCGCATCGCCGGTTCGGGCTATCTCTCGCAGGACGACGGCCGCGTTCATTTCGGCCTGGGCAGCGCGGCGAAGGCCGACAAACTGACCATCCACTGGCCCAGCGGGAGGGAGCAGGTTCTGGAAAATCTGGCGGTGGATCGCGTGATCACGGTGGAGGAGCCGTAGATGCGACTGGCGACCACAGTGCGCGGCAAGGTAGGGCTGGTCACGACGCTCACTCCATTATTGACGCTGACTGCTGCTTTAACTCTTGCACTGATGATGCTCGCGTACGCTGCCACGCCTGCGGCAGCGCGGTCCAATTCTGAGATCAGCGAGCGCTTCCTATCCCCGTTGGAGATGGTGCTTTCGGCGGACGGGCACTCCCTGTACGTCGTTTGCCAGGCGAGCGACGAACTGCGTGTGGTGGATGTCGAATCGGGCAAGGTTGCAGCCGTCGTGCCTCTCGGCCGTGCACCTCGTGGCATCGCGCTCTCGCCCGACGGCACGCAAGTCTACGTCACCAATTCCACTGACGATACGGTGTCGGTGGTAGACGCCGCCACGCTGAAAGTGACGCGCACCGTGCCCACCGGATTCGAACCCGCCGGCATTGTCACCGACCGGACGGGCGAGACGCTCTACGTTGCCAACCGGCTCAGCGGCGACATTTCCGTGATTGACGTGAAGACAGGGCAGGAGACGAAGCGCCTCCTGGCCGGGCGCGGGGCAAGCTATCTGGCGCTTTCACCGGACGGCAAGTTCATTTACGGCACGCACATTTATCCGAATCCGGGAGCGTTTCGCACTCCGCCGAATTCAGAGATTACCGTCATCGACACTGGGCGACAAACGGTGGTGGAACGCATGCCGCTGCACAACGTGGCGGGTGTGTTTCACGTGTCGTTGTCGGCGGACGGAAAGCTCGGAGTGGCGGCACAGCTTCGTCCCAAGAATCTGGTTCCGCTGGCGCACGTCGAGCACGGCTGGGTATTTGGCAATTCACTCACGTTGTTTGGCGAGGACGTCGGTGGAACGGTGCAGGTTCCGATCGATGAGCTCGACCGCTATTACTCGCTGCCCTGGGGCGTAGTTATCACGCCGGATAAGTCGACAATATTTGTAACTACGGCAGCATCGGAGAGCGTAACCGTCATCCATGTCGCGCGCTTGCTCAACTTCGCGCACTCGCGGCGAGAGTCCTTCGTCAACGATCTCTCGGCGTCGGCCAACTACGTCGTGGCAAGGATTCCTGTCGGTCACAATCCGCGCGGCGTTTTGCTGTCGAAAGATGGCAAGCGGCTGTATGTGGCGAACCGGCTTGACGACAACATCTCCGTCATCGACACAACCACGAACCGGGTGACGTCCACCATCGACCTTGGCGGTCCGAAGGAGATTAGTCCTTTCCGCCGCGGCGAGCGCATTTTCTTTACCGCCGATTACGCCTTCCAGGGCCAGTTTGGCTGCTCCAACTGCCATCTGGACGCAACCATTGACGGGTTGCAATGGGATCTTGAGCCGGACGGCTTCGGCAAGGATATTGTCGACAATCGCTCGCTCGAGGATCTTGCCGGCACCGAGCCCTTCAAGTGGAATGGCGGCAATCCTGACATGCCGACTGAGTGCGGGCCGCGCACGGAGAAGTACTTCTTCCGTTCGCAGAGCTTTGGCGATCGGGAACTTACCGACCTGGTGACTTTTGTTTACTCGCTTCCTTATCGTCCCAATCGTTATCGTTTGGCAAATGGAGAGCTCACCCCGGCGCAGGAGCGCGGCAAAGCGATCTTTGAGAGGACGACTTACAAGAACGGCAAGCCTATTCCTCAGAGTAACCAGTGCGCGTATTGCCACAGCGGGCCAAAGTACACGAACCAGAAACAGGTCGATGTTGGTACCGGCAAATCCACCGATCGGTCGCCGGTGATCGATGTGCCGCAGCTTTCGAACGTGGCGTACTCCGCGCCGTATCTGCACGATGGGTCGGCTCGATCGCTGGAAGAAATCTGGACCGTGTTCAATCCGAAAGATATGCACGGCGTGAGCAACGACCTCACGAAAGATGAACTGAACGATCTGATTGAGTATTTGAAGACGTTATGAATACAAATTCGAGAATCCGGTTTGCAACGCTGGGCTTCCTTCTGCTACTGCTGGCGCCGGCGGTGCAAGCATCGGTCATCGAGCACCCGGGCATTATCCCCAAAGGTGCGAATTGTTCTTCCTGCCACGCGAATAAAACCAAAGGTAAGTCAGTGCATTCCGCCATGGTGCTTCCCTGTACCGTCTGCCATCTGGCGCAGACCGAAGGCGACATGACTATGCTCAATCTGGCATGGCCGAAGGAAAAGATCTGTTCCGCCTGCCACCAGCAATTTGTGGAAATGCAGCAGCATTCGCCAGGTGTGAAAGGACAATGTGTGGACTGTCATGACACGCACAGCAGTAGCCGCCGCTCGCTGCTGAGAGAGCAGGCCTATGTCCGTCCGTAGCTCCAGATGCACGGGGAGAATTTTGTTCGCGATGTTGACTGCGGTCATTAGCGCTTGGATCGCGGTCTCGCTCGCCGGAGCGCAAGATATGCCGCGCTTCCGATGGGAGAACTTCTCAACCGCCAACGGACTACCCGACAACCACGTCTTCTGCGTGCTGGTGGACGGGAATCGGATCTGGGCGGGCACGGAAAATGGGCTGGGCCGGTACGAAAACGGCGTGTGGAAAATCTTTCGGCCCGTCGATGGTCTGGCGCATCAGGCCGTGCTCTCGCTCGCGCTCGACAAACGCACCGGCGACCTGTGGGTGGGTACGATGGGCGGGCTGAGTCGCATCTCCGCAGGTCGCATCGACACCTTCACCCAGCTGAATTCCGGCCTGAGCAACGACGTCGTGTACGGCGTCGGCGTGCAGGGAGATTTTGTCTGGACGGCAACCGCCGCCGGGGCCAGTCGCCTGAATACGCGTACCGGCCAATGGGCGCTGTTTAACGAACGCAACACTCCGATGTACGAGATTTGGACCTACAGCGTCAGCCCGGCTGAAGACAAGGTTTACTACGCGGTATGGGGCGGCGGAGTGCTCGAATACGACGTCAAGACCGAGCGCTGGAAGGATTACAACGATCCCGACGGCGAAAATGAGATTGTGCTGATGAAAGACCAGGGGCTGATTCACGAGATTACGACATCGGTCAGCTATGTTGACAAGATACTTTGGGTGGCGACTTACTTTGGCGCCAGCCGTTACGATGGCCGGTACTGGCATAACTTCCTGCAAAAAGACAGCGGCCTGCCTAGTAACTTCCTGAACCAGGTCAAAGCCGTGGACGGCACTCGCGCCTGGTTCTCCACCGATAAAGGACTGGCTTACTACGATGGCACAAACTGGGCCGTCTATCGGCCTGCGCTTGACACTCACAAGCCGGAGATGCTGGTTCGCGACGCCGCCGGCGTCGTCAAGGAGGTTGCGGTGGAAAGCGCGCCCGCGCATAACTACATTCTCGGCGTCGACTTCCAGGGAGACGATCTTTGGGTAGCGACGGCCAAGGGCTTGAGCCACGGCATTCGGCAACATGGATCTGAACGTGTAGGGACGGGTGCCTCGCCCGTCCAAGCCGAGCGAAGCTCGGCAGCGGCTAAGTCAGATTTTCGAGCAGATCACTAAACTAAGGAGTTCTCCTATGAACGTAGCAGAACTACTCGCAGAAGTTAACACCGGCCCGGTCACCAAGCGCGCCATCACCAACCACTCGGCGCTGAATGAAGCCTACGCTTATGGCAGCGCCTTCTCGCGCGGCATGAGAATCGATTTGAATGGCTTGACCATTCTGTTGATCTCGGGCACCGCCAGCATCGACGACGAAGGCAACACGGTTCACGTAGGCGACCTTCGCGGCCAGATGCGGCGTACGTTCGATAACATCAGCGCCCTGCTCGCTTCGGAAGGCGCGACCTGGCATGACATCGTGCGCACGACGTGCTACCTCCGCGACATCGAGCGCGACTACAAGGTTTTCAATGAAGAGCGCACTGCGTTCTATCAGGAACAAGGTCTTGAACCGCTGCCGGCTTCGACCGGAATCCAGGCGATTCTCTGCCGCCCGGACTTACTGGTTGAGATCGAAGCGATTGCTATGTTTCGCCGTGAATCACCCGGAGAGTAACAAGCGGAGTACCGAGTAAGGAGAAGCGCATATGAGTCGCAGGCTCGTATATTTCGTTGCGGTTGTGCTGGTGTCCGCGGCTTGGGCCCAACCATCCTCGCCCTGTGCCTGCGGCAGCAATCCTCCGGGGCGGCCTGCACCCCGCTCTTTGAAACCCTACGCCGGCGCGCCCGAGGACTTGCGGCCGTTTTCGAAGTACACCCCTCCTTACTACGAGTTCTATCAGGATTTGATCGAGTATAACGGCGCTGCTCGCGACATCCCCGATCCCGACCTTAAGGAGTTGGACGAAATTCGCATTGGCCTTCTGGCGCCGCTGTACGACCACCCCGATCAAGTGCTCGGTAATCACATGCTGAACGGCGCGAAGATGGCGATTGACGAGGCCAATGCTGCCGGGGGCTACGGCGGTAAACCTTTCCGCCTCGTAACTCACAACGACTACAACAACTGGCAGAACAGCAGCGCCGCCGCCGGCGTTTCGAAGGATTCCGCCATCTGGGGCGCGGCCGCTAACGACGTTGTCAGGATGATCTATGACGACAAGGTTTGGGCTGTGTTCGGCTCCGTCAGTTCGGAATCCACGCACATCGCCCTTCGCCTGATGCTGAAAGCTGAAACTCCGCTGGTCAACAGCGCTTCCACCGATCCCACGATTCCGGAGACGATCATTCCCTGGTTCTTCACCGATCTGCAGGATGACCGGCTGCAGGGCTATACGCTGGCGCGTCACATCTACACAGAACTCGGACTGAAGCGGATCGCGATCTTGCGCGTGAACGATCGCTATGGCCGCTTCGGAGTCCTCAAATTTCGCGACGCTTCGCGGCGACTGGGCCATCCGGTGGTGATCGAGCAGAAGTTCATGCCCGGCGATACCGACTTCCGCCACCAACTTCAAGTGATCGAAGATTCGCGCGTGGATGCGATCGTACTCTGGACCGACGTTGGCCCGGCCGCGAAAATCCTGCAGCAAATGCGGGAACTGGGAATGAAGCAGCGGGTGTTCGGCAGCCACCGCACGATTTCCGGAACCAGCGACGACGAACTGGTCAAGCTGGCCGGACGCGGCGGCGGAAGGCTTCGAGGCGGTTTTTCCCTACGATCCGACCCGCACCGATCCGCGCTGGCTTGACTTCAATGCCCGCTACGAGGCGCGCTTTCACGAGAAGCCCGACCACTTCGCCGCACTGGCTTACGATGCTATGCAGATTTTGCTGGATGCGATCTGCCGCGCGGGGTTGAACAAGGGCAGGATTCGCGACGCACTGACCGGCATCGAAAAACATCAAGGCGTGACCGGAGACATGGTGTTCGATCCGAACTGCAAGAACATCGCTCCGCTTTTTCTTGCCCGCGTGCACAATGGCAGCGTTGAGTACCGACGGATCACGATGGAGAAACCGTATGCCCGCGTGGGCGAGGACGGAGTTCAGTACGCGGGACCGGCGCTGGCTGACGAAAAAACTGGCAACCTGCGAATCGGCGTCTTCGGGCCGCGCGCCGATGAAATTGTCGGCTCGGCCGAAGTGGTAAGTTTACTGCGTGCGATCAACGGCAAAGGCCAACCCATTTCTCTGGTTGCGATTCCCTCGCAGCTATCGTGGGGAAAGGCTTCCGACGAGCTGGTCAAGGCGGTTTATCAGGATCATGTTCTCGCTTTGATCGCCCTCGACCGCCCTTCCAGCCATTTGGCGGAACAAATCGCGGTCAAGTCGTTTATTCCCGTGGTCGCCATTTCTTCCGACCGCGCGCTCACCTCGACCAACATTCCGTGGATTTTCCGCCTGCCAGAAGGTACGAAGGTCGAGCAAGCGGTTGGCAGCCTTGCGGATGCCATCCATAGCGCGGGGCCGAACCGCGAGAAGATCCGCAACCTGCTGGCTTCGGGTGCGGTTCTGGGCGGAGCGAGCTTTGAATCCACGGGCGAGCTACGCTAATTCATTTCTTTTCGACAATACCCTGCAATGTAGATTAGAAGGGATGATTGCGATTCGCTGCAGTGCCCTGCTGTTTGACTTGGACGGCGTGTTGATCGATTCCACTCCCGCGGTGGCGCGGGTGTGGCATGGCTGGGCGGTTGAACATGGCCTTGATCCGGAGACCGTGGTCCGCATGGCGCATGGGCGTCCGAGTCGAACCACCATCCGCGAGCTTCTGCCCAATGCCGATATTGACCGCGAAGATCGCGAAGTCGAACGCCGTGAAATCGCGGACCTCGATGGGGTAGTGCTGCTGCCGGGCGCCCGTGAACTCCTGAACATTCTGCCTACGGAACGCTGGACCATTGCGACCTCGGGTACGCGCCCGCTGGCCGAGGTGCGTTTGCGCGCCGCGGGCCTGCCCATTCCGACGACCATGATTACATCGACCGACGTCAAGATCGGCAAGCCCGATCCCGAGCCTTACCTGAAGGCGGCGGCGAAACTCGGGTTTGCTGCCTCCGATTGCATCGTGCTGGAAGATGCGCCCGCTGGAGTTCGCGCGGGAAAAGCTGCTGGCGCAAGAGTGATTGCGTTCTTGACGACTATGCCCCGCCGCGTTCTCGAAGACGCCGGCGCCGACTGGATCGTGCAAAACTGCGTTGACATTGTTGCGTCCAAGGATGACGACGGGCTGCGGCTAGGTCTTAGGTGTTAGGTCTTAGGTCTCAGGTAAACAAAGAACGAACGCCTCAGAACTAAGACCTGAGACCTGACACCTGATACATTTGCACGTGCCGTCCCGGTCAACTAGAATCCTCGGTTCCCTGGAAGTTGCCCGCTCCCTGCGAGCGGGGCGGCTCCGAATCTTAGGAATCGCGATCGAGAATCGCTAGACAGGCAGGGCCTTGTGATCATTGGTGTGCCGAAAGAAAGTTATCCGGGGGAGCGGCGGGTCGCGCTCGTACCGGCCGTCCTCCCGACGCTGACCAAAGCGGGGTTCGAAGTTCAAGTGCAATCCGGCGCTGGAATCGAAGCCGGCTATCCTGATTCGCAGTATGCCGACAAAGGCGCGAAGATCGTCGCCGACCGCGCCGGCGTGTTTGCCGCCGCGGACATTGTGGTGCAGATTCTTTGCTACGGTCCCAACGACGTTACGGGCAAACAGGATGTGCCGCTGTACCGCCGCGATCAGATACTGGTCGGATTTCTGCGTCCGTTCGGTTCGGCGGACGTGGTGCAGGAAATCGCGCAGGCTGGCGTCACCGCATTCACAGTGGAGTTGATGCCCCGGACAACTCGCGCCCAAAGTATGGACGCGCTGTCTTCCATGGCAACCGTCTGCGGATACAAGGCCGTTCTGATGGCGGCCGACCACCATCCACGTTTCTTCCCGATGCTGACCACCGCGGCTGGAACCATCACACCGGCCCGCGTCTTCGTGATCGGCTGCGGTGTTGCGGGACTGCAAGCGATTGCGACGGCGCGCCGCCTGGGCGCGGTGACTTCGGCTTACGATTTGCGGCCTGCGGTGAAGGAGCAGGTGCAGAGTCTTGGCGGGCGTTTTGTCGAGCTTCCAATCGAGGCCAAAGATGCGCAGGACGCTAGCGGTTATGCCCGGGCGCAGGATGAAGACTTCTACCGCCGTCAGCGCGAGTTGCTTGGAAAAGTAGTCCAGGAAAGCGACGTGGTGATTGCCGCGGCCGTGATTCCGGGAAAGAAATCGCCGGTGCTGGTGACCGAAGACATGGTCAAGGGAATGGCGCCGGGTTCGGTGATTTTCGATCTGGCCTCCGAACGTGGCGGCAACTGCGAGATCACCGAGACCGGCAAGACCGTGGTCAAGCATGGCGTAACCATTATCGGAGCGATCAACGTGGCTACAGGCGTGCCTTATCACGCCAGCATGATGTACGCCCGCAACGTCACTTCCTTTTTGACTCACTTAATAAGAGATCAAAAGCTGAATCTGAACCTGGAAGATGAAATTGTTCGCGAGACTCTGCTTACCCACGGCGGTGAGATTGTGCAATCCCGGGTCCGCGAGTTCTTTAAGTTGCCCGCGCTGACAAAGTGACGGGGGAGGGACGAGGTGTCTCGCCTGCCGGGGGACGCCCCGACGCTCCACGAACGAATACGGAGGAAGGATGAACAGTAGTTCGAACCTGATCAACGCACTTTTCATTTTTGCGCTCGCTGGATTCATTGGATTTGAAGTGATCCGGCGCGTCTCGCCCTTGCTGCACACTCCGTTGATGTCGCTGACCAACGCATTGGATGCGATCGCGGTGGTGGGCGCGATCGTGCTGGTGGGCATGCACGAGAGCAGGCTCTCCACCATCTTCGGATTCATTGCCGTGGTCGCCGCCACCAGCAACATCGTGGGCGGCTTCTTTATCACGGACCGTATGTTGAAGATGTTCAAATCCAGCCGGCCCGCGGCTAATCCGGTGGATAAGCCGGTGACCAAATAATGACAGCCCTCCAGGTGGCCATCGAACTTCTATATCTCATTGCGAGCGTACTCTTCATTTTCTCGCTGAAGTGGATGAGTTCTCCGACCACGGCCCGCCATGGCATCTGGGCGGGCGAGATTGGCATGGTGCTGGCGATCGGCGGCACGCTGCTCAACCGCGGCATGAGTTACCACTTGATCGCAATCGCACTCGTACTCGGTACTATCATCGGCGTTCCGCTGGGGCGCGTGGCGATGACGGCGGTTCCGCAGCGAACCGCGCTCAGTCATGCCTTTGGCGCACTCTGTGTGACGTTGGTCGGATCGGCCGAGTTTTATCTGCGTTCACCCGATATTTCGCGCTTCATGATGTCGGTGCTGTCGCTTGAGGTCATACTTGGCGGCCTGACCGTCACCGGAAGTTTGATGGCTGCCGGCAAGTTGCAGGAAATTCTGCCGCAACGGCCTCTTACTTATAGAGGACAGAACCTCGTCAACTTTGTGCTGCTCGCGGGCGCGGTGGTGATCGCCGTATCTCTGGTCCTGCATCCGGAAGCCCGGTCGCTGTTTCCGTTCATGATCCTGATCGCGCTGGCGTTCGGCGTGTTGTTGATCATTCCTATCGGCGGCGCGGACATGCCGACCGTCATTTCGCTGTTGAACGGCTATGCTGGTCTATCGGCGGCGGCCATGGGCTTCGTTCTCAACAACAAGCTGCTCATCATCGCCGGGGCGCTCGACGGATCCTCTGGCCTGATCCTCTCCATCATCATGTCCAAGGCCATGAACCGCTCCTTCACCAACGTTCTGTTTGGAGCCTTCGGGCAGGTGCAAACTTCAGCCGTTGCCGGGGAAGAGGCCAAACCGATTCGCAGCGCGACCCCGGAAGAAGCCGCGGCAATTCTTTCCGCTGCGAACCGCGTCATCGTAGTTCCTGGATACGGCATGGCCGTCGCCCAGGCGCAGCACAAAGTGCGCGAACTTTACGATGCTCTTACCAAGCGCGGCGTGGACGTGCGCTTTGCCATTCACCCCGTGGCCGGACGCATGCCGGGCCACATGAACGTCCTACTGGCCGAAGCCGATATTCCCTATGACCGCCTGATTGAAATGGACGAAATCAACGGCGACTTTCCGCAAACTGATGTTGCCCTGGTGATTGGCGCCAACGACGTTACTAACCCTGCCGCCCGCTCTGATACTACGAGCCCCATCTACGGGATGCCGATCCTCGACGTGGACAAAGCCCATACCGTGATGGTCATCAAGCGCAGCATGAATCCCGGGTTTGCGGGCATTGATAACCCGCTCTACTATCTGGATAACACGCTGATGTTGTTTGGCGACGCCAAGGCATTTGTCGGCAGCATCGTGCGCGAGCTCGGTGGAGGGCACGGCTAGACTAGATAAAGACCGGTGTTGCAGCCTGGGAGAAAATCCGGCGGGCCTCAGTCTCTCGCGAGAACTTCGCGCAGCCTGCGGCCCGCCCGGTGTTTAGGCTGCTTTCTTCATCTGCCTGATTTTCGCCCAACGTGCTTTCTGGGCCAGAGAAATTCTCCGGCGCCCGGCTGCGGAAAGAATACGCTTGGCGCGATGTGTTGTCCCCGCATGTGCTATGGAGCTGGAACCTCGGGTAAGCTTTTCCAGAACTGAGATAGCCTCCCCAAGCTTTTGGACTTGGTTCTGCGCATCCCGGCGTTCCTCGCGGAGCCGGACCAGTGCCTTAATGATGTTTGTCATCCAATACCCCCTCGGGTAACTTCCGTCCGCCATTGTATTACTAAGTCTGCGGTTCTGGCAGAATTTATTGCTATCCGAATGGGGTTAACACAGCGTCTGGATAACCAGCCTCATCCCAGCGACGGCAGCAGTCCGGACGAACCAAACAGGAAGAGCGCGCCTACCGCCAGGCTATAAATCGCGGTAAGCACGGTGACTACAAACTGAAAACGTGGCAGGCGCGAACTGAATCCGAAAAGTCCCACGGCCGATGCCGTCATCACCGTGTTCATCACCAACAGTCCGGCGATGAACATCCCCAGCCCGATAAAGCCCTTGCCGATCCCGCCAAGATTGGCTGCCAGCAGGAAAATCATTAATTGGCTGGGCGTCTCTGCCCCGAGCCCATGGACCAAGCCGATCATCATTACAGATTTCGCACTGTAATTCCATGTATTGTTCGCGGGACGCGGGATATCGTGATTGTGCCAATAGCCTTTTATCTTCCAACGGATCCAGCGCGCAGCCCCAGCCATCAGATGAAAGCGGCTGCGCGGCGCGGAGTTTCCCTGGAAGAGCGATCCCAGAACATAAACTCCCAGGATCAGCAGCGTCAGTCCCACTAAGCGCTCGGCGATCCGATCCATGCCACGAGGCAGCGAAAGCTGAAACACGATGACCGCGGTGCCCAGTGCGACAACCATGGCCGCATGTCCCAGGGCATAGAGCAAGCCAAGCCTCATACCGCGCCAGCGACTGGTTTGCACGCTGGTGATGTCGGAGATAGCGGCAATATGGTCGTAGTCGAATCCGTGACGGAAGCCGAGGATCGCCGCCGAGAGAAGTGCAAGCTGGAGACTATTCGGCGCGACGGTCATGGATGAAGGTGGGCCTGAGCCCAGGTCCTACATTGTTCCACACGCGGCTAAGAATCGGAAATGCCCTGCTGGAGAGGTTGTGGTCGAGAAGTCCCCATGAGAGGACCCAGTCGCAAAGTCAGTTATCGCCTCTGGACCTAAAACCCGCTACAATGGCGGCAATCTAATCGCAATCGGGAGGTAGCTGTGAAGCGAGCGCATGCTTATCGTGCCATTGCAGTGTGGGCGGCGGTGTGGTTCGCGGTAGTGTCGAGTATGGGGGTGAGTCTTTGCGCGCAGGAAACGGCGGCTCCCAGCCACACTGGATTTCCGCAAGACTGGTCGCAGCAGCACATCGTGTTCAGCCGCGATGGGCTCGCCCAGCACCCGGACCTGCTCTATCGGGAACCGCGGGTTCTCCAGCAGGCGATGCAGCGTTGGCAGACTCCGAATTTTGGTGCCTTCGATGGTTCCGAGTCTGTCCCGGCTGCAGACAATTCCGGTCCCCACAGCGACTGGAACCTTACTGGTTTTGGGTCACGTCTTTCCATAAATGCCTATCCCTCCAAGTATTCCATTAATCCTGCGGCGCCGCCCGATTGTACCAACGACTACGTCGTGTTCGGACTGGATACGACCTCCACCGGCACCGTAGCCAATCTCGTCGCCCTAAATAATCTTTATGTCGATCCCGCGGGCACCGGGTTCTGTCCTGGCAAGGCTCCGGTGGTGATGTTCGCCTATGACATCACCACCCAAACCGGGGGCCATATCGTAACTTCCCCGGTCATTTCAGTAAATGGGCAGAAGATCGCCTTCGTGGAAAGCGTTCCTGCAAGCGCCGGCACCGCCCAATCCATTTTCCATGTCGTGACTTGGGCCGCAAACCTTCCCACTAACAGGGGCGCGATCGGCGCGGCCGTACCGCCCACGAATGATATTTTTTTCTCCTTACCCTTGGCCAAAAATGACATCACGTCATCCCCGTGGGTCGATTACGCCTTGGATATCGCCTATGTGGGCTCGGCCAACGGCGCGATTTACAAAATTACCGGGGTCTTCAAAGGAACGCCCACGTTGGATACGACCGCGCCCTGGCCGGTAACGGTCATCGCGAACTCCGCCTTGACCTCTCCGGTTCTTGATTCGAATCTGAACATGCTGATGGTCGGGGCCGCGAATGGGAACCTGTACCAGATCGACGCCTCGACCGGCGTGGTCTCGGCCACACACCTTGCGGTTGGACAGGGTAACAACCATGCAATCCTGGCTGCGCCGATTGTCGATGTCACCAACGGCGTAACCTTCGTCGTCAGTTCCGATTGCGGCAACGTGTGCGCTACTGGCGTCCCTTACGGCGCCGTTCTGGTCGAAGCCGATACCGCTAGTGTGACCCTATTGGCGGAAGCCAGCATCGGTCAGGGCTCCTTCTTAGGCCCCCCCAACGTAAACCTGTACCAGCCCGCTCTGGACAACAATTACTACAACAGTCCTTCCACTGGATCGATACATCTTTGTGGAACCGGCCCCACTGATACCACCCCCTGGCAGTATGCCTTCGGGTTTACCGTGCCCGTCGCGCAGCCCATGCTGAACCCGACGGCTTTGGTCGCACAGCCGATTCCTACTACTCCGATGACATCCACCGGCACCTGCAGCGGATGGACGGAGTTCTTCAATCCCAATATCGGCGTCGGAGGAACCGACTTCTTTTTCTTCGGGCTGACCATGGACTGTACCGCTGCGGGCGCGGCCGGTGGTTGCGTGGAGGAACTCGCCATCAACGGTGGTACCCCAACCCTAACACCGGTGAAGATAAATGGAGGACCCACTGCAGTTGTCGTCGATAACTACGCCAACTCTGCCACTTATCCGCAGGCGTCTAGCATCTATTTCATGGCCCGGTCGGTCAATACCGCGTATAAATATACTCAGAATGGTCTGAGCTGAAGTAGAAGGAAATTATTCGTATGGGCGGGCGTCCTCGCCCGTCTGCAGACCGCCGTTGTCGCCAGCGAAACCTGCTCGGATCGGCTGCAGCTGCGACTGATTTGCAACGGATTGCATCCGGCGCTGAAAAGTTCACCAGGGAAATGCGGCTAACATAGGGCTAATCAATATGTTAGCTTTTGCTTGGGCTGGCATGCGGATTGCCTGCCCTAGCCTGATGAAGTGTGCGTGGCCAAGCACGAAAGGAACGGCCAAGCGGAAGGCGCTCGCGGCGGCCCTGCCGCTGGCCGGCCTTAGCGTGGTTTTGGCCTGGTGCGCGGTTACGTCGTCGTCCGCGGTTTCGCACGACGCCCCGCTCGCGCAATCAGAAAAGGCCCTGCACCGCGTACCCGCGCACATCTCCGAATTCTCACCGGTATCGGCGCCGCTGGCGCTGCCAAAATGTGGACACGTGCGTCCGCCTGAGGCCTTGCTCACCCCGGACCCGCTGCTGCACGTTCAATATGGCAATCTGGATGTGCGCGTCAGCTTCATTGTCGGATCCGACGGGCATGTACATAGCGCCTTCGTTCTGGATAGCGGCGGCCTGGACGAAGACCAGATTGTGCTGCGCACTATCCGCTCCTGGCGCTATCGGCCCGCGCTGTGCAACGGCGTTCCCACGGATTCCGAAGCGCGTGTAAGATTCAGCATCCGCTAGCGCAGGAATTCTCCTACAATGTCAGCGATGAGGCTGCCGTGACCGCACACCATCCCAATCCTCCCGATCCAGGACCGGAAGAACGCAAGGACGAACTCGTCGAGGGCAAGGAGGTCGAAGAGTTTTTCCAGCGGCTGCCAGGCAGCTTTCACTGGCCCAAGCCCAATGCTGAAGCCGTGGCTGCTGCCGTGGAAGCGATCCATCGCATGTCGGGAAGCGCTGGTACGCCGGAGCAGACGGCCAGTGATCTGGACGCAAGCGACGGCACGTGCTCCGCATGTGGAGGTTCGCTGCCCGCGGGCGCTCGCTTTTGTGGGTCGTGCGGTCTCCCTAAGAATTCCGCCGCTGTCTCCAGTTCCGCGCAACCGCACGCTCGCGCCGGCGCACAACATCACGTCCACCACCACTACCATCATCTTGTCCCGGGAGCGGCATCCGGCACGCCGTCAGCCGAGTCCCAGTCGACAGCTCCCCGCGGGCGAGCTCCTGGTTCGGCGGGAACTGCGCCTGGCGGCCGCGCCGAAGCGGGCGCTCGCCAGGTTGTCCAGGACTGGGCGCAGGCCTGCAATACCAAGCACATCGACGACTTGCTCGAACTCTACGCTGCCGACGCCACGCTGATCCGTTCCAGCGTTCCGCCGGTGCGCAGCTTGCCTGCCATCCGGGAATTTCTAATTTCGCTGCTCGAAGCCGGATTGGGCGACGTAGAGATGGAATCGCTGCGCGTCGAAGTAATGGGCGAGATTGCTATCGACCTCGGCCGCTGCAAGATGCTGGTGCCAGTCGCCATGGGGAAGCGCCGCGAAGAGCGGGGAAAATATCTGATCGTACTGGTGCGGCAGCCCGCCGGCACGTGGAAGATTCTTGCCGATTGCTGGTCCGCCGACCTGGCAGTCAGCGCCTCGACCCCCGAAACCGCGCGCAAGGGAAGCGAGCCCACCCCGCCTCTGCGCAAACCCCGCTAAGCGATGATTTGCTGGGGACAGTTGCAGCTCCAAGACCTTAGGCTTGAAAGCTGAGAGCTGTCTCTAGTACATGCCTTTGTTCTTTGACGACGCATGAAAGTCGATGACGGTTGAGTAGCCGGGCAGGTCGATCGGAACGCTATACTCGCACTCAATAGAAGTAGTACCGGTGCCATAACCGCCACTCCGCGTGACATGGACCTGCTTAGGCGTCAGCTCAATATCGTAGCGGTGCGCCTGTCTGATCACCACGTCGCGAATCTCTTCTTCCGAGTGCGTGGTGTAGGTTGAATTCAGGGCTTCGGCGTTGACTGCATCTTGGAACTCGTAGTTCTCGAAGTAGGGGGGAATGACTTTGATGCCCACCAGTATAACCAGCCCGAAGATGCCTACACCGAAGATCAATTTCAGAGTTGCCATAACACCATTGCCCGATCGCGGGTTGCGAGTTTCAAGGGGAATTTTCCATCCTGCGCCGGCCCTATCCGCCGGTTAGCGAGCGGCCGGACGCAGTTCCTGGAAATATTCCGTTATGGCTGAAATTCTAACGTCCACTTTGTCGAGAGTCGAGCGCTGAACCACTTCCACAGTATCTTCGGTAACCTTCTTTCCCACGTTGATACGAAAGGGGATACCCACCAGGTCGGCGTCCTTGAACTTTACCCCAGGGCGCTCGTCGCGATCGTCCAGCAAAACGTCGAAACCGGAGGCCTCGAGCCGCCGGGCAACGTCCTCGGAGGCGTTGCGGATGGCCTCGTCTTTGGAGTTGGTGGACACCACGACTACGTCAAAGGGCGCAATCGAAGGTGCCAACCAGAATCCGTTCTCGTCGTTATTCTGCTCAACCGCCGCGGTCAGGATGCGCTCAATGCCAATCCCGTAGCTCCCCATGATTGGAGCCACTTCCTTGCCATTGTGGTCAAGCACGCGCGCGCCCATGGACTCGGAATACTTGTAGCCGAGTTTGAAGATGTGTCCGATCTCAACTGCCGTATCGATGCGCAGTGGAGCGCCACAATTCGAGCAGGCTTCGCCGGCGGTCACGCTGCGCAGGTCGACGTAAGCCGTAGGATGAAAATTCTTGCCCGGCGTCAGGTGCTTGATGTGATAGTCCTGTTTATTCGCCCCGCCGATCAGGTTGGTGCGGCCTTTGAGCGCCTCATCGACCAGCAGGATCGGCTTGGACGAATCCTTAGTGTCTTTTGCCCAGTCGGTGCCCAACGGGCCGAGATATCCAGCAGGCGCGTGGAACAGTTCGCGGATTTCCTCCTCCTGCATGGGACGCGTCTCTTTGCCCGCAACTGCGGTTGAGAGCTTGGCTTCGTTCATCTGATGATCGCCGCGCATGAGCAGCACGACGGCTTGGGTACGAGACTTACCCTTCGCATCAGTTTCAGTGGTCATCATCGCCAGAGTCTTGATCATGTGCTTCGGCGAAACGCCCAGGAACCGCGCCACGTCTTCAATCGTTTTCTGTCCCGGAGTGTGGACCTCGATCGGCGCACTAACGCCCGGCTGGCCATCGCCCTCCGTCTTCAGGTCCTCAACTGGAGCCAGTTTCGACGTCGCCTTCTCCATGTTCGCCGCGTAGCTGCATTTCTCGCAGCTCACGATCAGGTCCTCGCCCGCCGGAGTGCGCACCATGAATTCCTGCGACTTCGATCCGCCCATGGCGCCCGAGTGCGCGTCGATCACCATGTACTTCAGGCCGCAGCGATCGAAGATGCGGCAGTAGGCGTCGTGATTCTTGAGGTACGAGACGTCGAGCCCCGCCGCGTCAATGTCGAACGAGTAGGCGTCTTTCATAATGAACTGACGCACCCGCAGCAAGCCCGATTTGGGACGCGGCTCGTCGCGAAACTTGGTCTGAATCTGATACCAGATCTGTGGCAGTTGCTTGTAGCTGCGCAGTTCTTTGCGCGCGATATCGGTCATGACTTCTTCGTGGGTCATGCCCAGACAAAGGTCGGCACCCTTGCGGTCCTTGAGGCGAAACATGTTCTCGCCCATCACTGTCCAGCGCCCGCTCTCCTCCCAGAGGTCGCGCGGATTTAGCGCGGGCAGGTAGAACTCCTGCCCGATCTTGTCCATCTCCTCGCGAACGATGCCCATGATTTTCTGGGTCGTGCGATTGCCCATGAACAGAAACGAGTAGATGCCCGCGCCCAGTTGACGGATATATCCGGCGCGGACAAGCAGCTTGTGGCTTGCGACTTCGGCGTCAGCCGGAGCCTCGCGAAGAGTGGGAATAAAGAGTTGCGACCAGCGGTGCATGGTGTTCTCTAAGTGTTTGGGTAAACGGTTATTGTAGCAGCGAGGACGGTGCTAAACTGCGTTGCGAGGGCAACGTGTGGCATTCCGCGCGGCTGTTTTTCACGATTGCTGTTTTGGCAACGTTCTCTATTTCACAGGCCTCTCATTATCCGGTTGTGACAACTGGCGAAATGCCCTTGTACCCACTCTTGGCACGTCAAGCCAGGATCCAAGCTGAAGTGCAGCTTCGAGTAACAACAGACGGGTTGCGACCAGTATCGGTGACCATCGAAAGTGGTCAGCCAATGCTCGCGAAGGCTGCACAGGAGAACGTCAGGACGTGGGTCTTCTTGAAGCATGAACCGACGAGTTTCGAAACACATTTCTCGTACAAGCTGACAGAGAGCGCGTCTTGCGATCCGGAGATGCCTGACAACGGTCGAGTTCTTCTGGAATTGCCGAACCGAGTTGAGATAACAGCTCCGGCGCGTTGGCAGTACGAATGCGATCCAAACTGGGGGTTGGATCTTTCGGAGCCTTTACGTGTTTTTCTTGCCGCGTGTGAACTAGATGGCTCCAGTGTGCCTTGCGACCGAGTGAAGGTGGAGCTGAGCGTAGATTCTTCGGTGATAACTCCCGAGCGCTTTCGGGAATCCGCGGACAAGCAAGGTTTTGTTGTTCCCAAAGAATTTCGCTCCGTGAAGAGTTTCAATGTGAACTTCAATATAGATGGCAGGGAGTTTGCCAGCACCATCGACGGCGGTTTTCTTAAAGGGAAGTGGCGGATCGGCATCGATCATAGGCCATTCAAGGAGCAGACGCCCGTCTACAATGTCTCCGAAAAGATAAGCTGCGTTGGCTTCATCAATTTTGAATGGGGAGAGCCGGAGATCGTCGCTACTGAGCCTTGTCGAGATCCGAAGAAGTAGAACGGTTGCTCCGGGCTAAAGCCCTCGTGATCTATCGTCTGGACGCCGGCCTGAAGGCCGGCTCTTCCACCAAAACCGTACGATGCGAAAGGCGGCTCTTCCACCCTTCCCAACTGGTTGATTTCACGCAGGATGGCTGAAATCAGCCACTCGGTTTCCCGCAACTTTTCCGGCGCATTCGAGTTTGAGTGAGTAGGCACTTCAGAGGAAAACAGAAAGCTGAAGGACCTCGGCTCCGGCGAATCGAAAGAACGACTCGCGGAGTGGAAGGAAAGGGAGGTTCACCATGAAATACCTGAGATATGTTGCACTGCTGGCTTTACTGGCCATGCCGCTCGCGTACTCGCAGGCGCAGGTCAGGGTCGGAATCGGAATCGGCGGCGTCGGTGTCGTGGCTGGTCCACCGGTTTGCGCTTACGGCTATTACCCGGACTATCCGTATGCTTGCGCGCCCTATGGCTACTATGGCCCGAGTTGGTTCTCTGGCGGCGTCTTTATCGGCGCAGGCCCCTGGTATCACGGCTGGGGACACGGATATTACGGACGGCCCTACGCTCGCGGCTTTGCGGGCCCTCGCGGCTTGTGGGTCGTGGTCCGGCAGGTCGCGGCTTCGTAGCACGCGGTCCGGTTCGAGGCTCGCGCGGAGGGTTCCACGGTGGGGGGTTCCGCAGCGGCCGCTAAGAAGCTGCACCGGGAATGACAAAATGGCTGGCATGAGAAATCTGCCAGCCTTTCTCTTCGTTTCTAGAGTCCAGCGAGAACCTCTGTCAAACGGCGATCGCGCCTAGGGCTGGCAGCACCGAAGTCCTTGGTCACCTCTTTTGCTTCCCACCCGAGCGTCTTGTCTGCGCCCTTTAGCTTCTTGCCCTGCAACTTCATTCGATCGCCCGGCTTAATGTTCGCCGTATTGCCAGACAGCGAGTAAACTTGCTTGTCTTTTTCGTCGGTGATGCTCATCCCATTTGCTCCCGAAGTGACGCAGCCCGTAATCGCACGCTTTTTCGTGGAATAGTGGATGACCAAAACGACCACGATTACCACGGCCGCAGCCGCAACCCCGATCCCAATCTCGATTTCGTGGGCGTCGGTCTTCAGGGTATCTGCCCGAATTGGCGTGGCGAGTGCCAGAGTAAGCGCGACAATCAGAACTCCCGAGACGCATTTTGAAGTCATCCGGTTCTCCTTAAGATAAGTGCTTGATTTATGCTGTTTGCCCCGGTTGTGGGCCGCAAGTGTATCCCGAGGGGCTTCCCCTTAGCAAGCGCTGGCGCGCTTCATGTGATATCATCCTGCGCGTGTTAGGCGGACGCACTAACGAGCAGTGGATCGCGCAATACAGCTCTAGTCACCAACATCCGGTGAACCGCGCTTGTCACACGCTGGGCATTCCTACCATCCTGCTTTCGGTTCCACTTTTTATCGCGAGCATCTTCCTGCACGGGTTGTGGATGTATGCCCTGGCCCTGTTCCTGATGGGATGGGTTTTTCAATTTATCGGTCACGCTTTTGAGGGCAAGCCGCCGGAATTTTTCCACGACTGGCGGTTCCTGTTGGTCGGCGCGCGCTGGTGGTGGGCTAAGATCCAGGGCAAAGCCTGATCGGTCCGACCGGTGCTTCGTTGCTCCACCCCAAAGCTACTCTGCCAACTTCTTCAAGATTTCCTTACCCAGCTTTTGCGCTTCGCCGAAAAATTTCTGGTATTCGACGAAGATCCGGTTCAGCTCCAGCGACTGGTCGGCGGTGAGCTTGTGGCGCAGCATCATGTCGCGCACGTGGACTGGGTTGGGAAGGGTAGCGTCTTCGGTCAACTCTTCGAGGGCGGTCGAGGGATTGTAGTGATACATGCACTTCATTCTAGCGCCACGGGTGTTTCTTCGGCATGCGATGTCCGGGCAGGGGTGAGGTTGTCAGTGGCCGGCGGACTTCTTGCCGGCTAATTCGTGCAAACGAATGTCCAGTTCTTTCTGGTGGTTGACCCGGCGGAGCACGGTTGCCACCGTGGCGGCCAGAAGATCAGAGCTCTTGTCGAGTTGCAGCGTGGATTTTTCGAAATAGGCGGCCGCGCCTTCGTGAATGAGCTTTTCCTCGTTCTTTTGTGAGAGGCTGGTTACCACGACGACCGGTATGTTCCTAGTGGCGGGATTTGCTTTGAGCGCCTTCAGGACTTCTGGCCCGCTCATTTTGGGAAGCAACATGTCGAGCAGGATGATGTCGGGGAGTTTGTCGCTGGCGACCTGCAACGCTTCCTCGCCGTCGGCGGCCGTCGAGACCAGGTAACCAGCTCTGGATAAAGCGTGCTCGTTGGCCATGCGGAGAAACTTACTGTCCTCAACCAGCAGCACTTTGAAGTTGGCAATGGCCACGCACCTGCCCTCGTGTGGGTTTATCGGCGAGGCGGCGGAAAACTTGAGGGGTCGCGGCAGGAGACGGGGCAAGCCCCGTCTCTACCAAGCGGAGTACGCTTGTCAGCAAAGGAAAAGGGCGGCTTGCGCCGCCCCCTGAGACCTGACACCTAAGACCTGAGACCTGCTTCTACGTTCCTTCCGACCAACTGGCGAGGTACTCTTCCTGTTCCGAGGTCAAGCGGTCGATCTTGATGCCGAGCGATTCCAGTTTGAGTTTGGCCACGCGTTTGTCGAGGTCAACTGGAACCATGTAAACCTTCTTCTCTAACGACGCGTAGTTCTTCACCATGTACTCGAGAGAAAGCGCCTGGTCGGCGAAACTCATATCCATTACCGAAGCGGGATGGCCTTCGGCGGCCGCTAAATTGATGAGGCGGCCTTCGCCCAGCAGGTTGATGCGGCGGCCGTCTTTCATGGTGTACTCGTCGACGAAGTTGCGCGTGGTGCGCTTGGAGGACGACAACTTTTCGAGCGCGGGGATGTCGATTTCGACATTGAAGTGGCCCGAGTTGGAAATGATGGCGCCGTCTTTCATGTGTTCGAAGTGCTGCTTGGCGAGCACGTTCTTGTTGCCGGTGACAGTGCAGAAAACGTCGCCGAGTTTGGCGGCCTCTTCCATGCTCATCACGCGGAACCCGTCCATGACCGCTTCGAGCGCCTTGGTCGGATCAATTTCGGTCACGATGACTTCCGCTCCCGCGCCGCGGGCGCGCGAAGCCAGGCCGCGGCCGCACCAGCCGTAGCCCGCGATTACGAACTTCGATCCCGCTAACAGGAAATTCGTAGCGCGGATGATGCCGTCAATGGTCGATTGCCCAGTGCCGTAGCGGTTGTCAAAAAGATGCTTGGTATCAGCGTCATTGACCGCGACGATGGGATAGCGCAGCACGCCTTCCTTGGCCATCGCTCGCAGGCGAATCACGCCGGTGGTGGTCTCTTCGGTGCCGCCGATCACATTCTCCAGTTCCGCGGTGCGCTTGGTGTGGAGCACGGAGACCAGGTCGGCGCCGTCATCCATGGTGATCTGCGGCTTGTGATCAAGCGCGGCCATGATGTGCGAATAATAAGAGTCATTGTCCTCGCCTTTGATGGCGAAGACGGGAATGTTATAGTCGCGCACCAGGCTGGCGGCGACATCGTCTTGAGTGGACAACGGGTTGGATGCGCACAACGCCACGTCGGCGCCACCGTCGCGCAAGGCGATCATTAAATTCGCGGTCTCGGCCGTCACGTGCAGGCAGGCCGAAACGCGGACACCCTTGAGCGGCTGGTTCTTGATGAATTCCTTGCGGATGATCTGGAGTACCTTCATCGACTGGTTCGCCCACTCGATGCGTTTCTTGCCCAGATCGGCCAGTTCAAATCCTTTTACGTCGCTGCTGATTGATGTGGTAGCCATTTCTCTCCTAATCCCCGGATAATGACGCTATGAAGAACAACTCACCACGGAGGCACGGAGTCACAGAGAAAACCTAAACCGGGAAAAACCAAAACCGCTTTTCTCGGTGCCTCTGTGCCTCCGTGGTGAAACAACTATTTCCTGGCTCCCGCCGTTTCCCGCTTCAAGCCGGCGTCCGCGGCCAGTTTCGCGGCTTTGTCGGTCGCTTCCCAGGTGAAATCGGGATCGGTGCGGCCGAAGTGCCCGTAGGACGCGGTCTTGCGATAAATCGGACGGCGCAGGTTAAGCGTGTCGATAATCTCGCGGGGCTTGAGCTTGAAATTCGCGCGCACCAGATCTGGAATCAGACTCGCATCAATCTTCTCGGTTCCGAAAGTATCCACCAGGACGCTGACCGGATCCGCAACTCCGATGGCGTAGGCGAGTTGCACTTCGCAGCGATCGGCCAAGCCGGCGGCCACGATGTTCTTCGCGATGTAGCGGGCCATGTATGCAGCAGAACGGTCCACCTTGGTCGGATCCTTGCCGCTGAAGGCGCCGCCGCCGTGACGACCCATGCCGCCGTAAGTGTCCACGATGATTTTACGGCCGGTCAAGCCGGAATCGCCCATGGGGCCACCGATGACGAAGCGTCCGGTGGGATTGATGTGGTATTTGGTGTCCTCATCGAGCAGGTGGGCGGGAATTACGGCCTGGATCACATGCTTCAAAATGTCGGCGCGAAGTTCGTCGTTGCCGACGGTTTCGGAATGCTGGGTGGAGACGACGACGGCATCCACGCGCTTCACTTTTCGCTGCGCGTCATATTCGACTGTGACCTGGGATTTACCATCAGGCCGCAGGTAGGGGCAGGTGCCATTCTTGCGAACTTCGGCAAGTTTCAAGGTGAGCTTGTGGGCGAGTGAAATCGGAAGGGGCATCAGTTCGGGGGTCTCGTTGCAGGCGTAGCCGAACATCATGCCCTGGTCGCCGGCGCCGCCGGTATCCACACCCATGGCGATATCGCCGGACTGCTTGTTGATGCTGGAAATTACGGCGCAGGTGTTGGAGTCGAAGCCGTAGACGGCGTTGTCATAGCCGATGGACTGCACCACGCCGCGAACGACATTTTGAAAATCTACGTAGGCTTTGGTGGTGATCTCGCCGGCGATCACGACCAGGCCGGTGCAAGTCAGGGTTTCACAGGCGACGCGGCTGTTCGGATCATCACGAAGGCAGGCGTCGAGAATGGCATCGGAAATCTGGTCGGCGATTTTATCCGGATGTCCCTCGGTTACGGATTCCGAGGTAAACAGAAAACGATTGGTTTCAGGCAAGCTGGTTTCTCCTCAAGGTGGCTTTGAGCCTTAACTTGGAGCCTTACTTCCGATAAGGGAGGCTTACGGAGCGCAGGGCTCTTGATCGGGGTTTGGCTTAAATCTTCCTAGAAACGGTACCAGAGATTACCTGTGAAGCGCAATGGAATAGGGGAGGGCAGGAGGGATCTGACATTGAGTGGAAGCCAATGGACATTGAATGGTGGAAGGGTGAGGTAAACGGAAGAAAAGAAAGAGACAAAGTTAAGGCGTCGAAGGCGGGGCAGGGGCACTCGGCAAAATTCCTCCCGGACCAAAAGTAAGGGTGCGAACCTCCCCGGATTCTCCGCCGGTGTCGAGTTTGTTGCCGTTGAGGCGAAAGTCGATGCCGCCTGAGTTTCCGGCCTTGACGATGATTTCGTTGCGCGCGCGCACGGTGCGCTGGCTGCCGGCGAGCAAGAGGCCGGAGGAGACAGTGTTGCCGTCGGCGGTAATCGAGATCCAGGAATCTTCGCGGGCCTGGACGACGAGTGTGAACTCACCCGGCGATGCGGCGGGAAGGGCAGGCGCTAAACTCGGAGATGCTTTGGGAGCGACGGGTTTGGAGGATCCTGCGAGCGGCGAACTGGCAGGCGAGGAGCCGTTCTTGGGCAAAACCGAGGTGGGCGAAGTGGCGCCATCCGGCCGGGCGGACGCTCCGCCTGATTGAGGAGCGGGTGAATGTGTCTCGGTTGCGGTTGGGATTGGCGGAAGAGACGGTTGAGGATGTTCCCGCCGACGATGGTTCCAGAAGGAGAGTGCGAGAGCGACGACGAGGAGCACGGCGGCGAACCAGCCCCAGGGGAGTTGGCGGGCGGGAGCCGTGTCACTGGTTTCGCGACTCACCGTTTCTTCGATTTCGCTGGCTTCATCTTCAAGCGCTTCGGGCTCTTTTGGAATGAGAGGGGCGTCGCCGGAAGCCTCTAGGTATTCGGCAACAGTTTGATCTTCGTCGAGGCCGACGAAACGGGAATAGGCGCGGACGAAGCCTTTGTTGAAAATGCCGCCGGGCAACTGGCTAAAGTTGTCCTCTTCCAGGGCTTGCAGCATGCGGGTTCCGATCTTGGTGGAGACGGAAATCTGCTCCAGTGTGATCTTGCGCTTCTCGCGCTCCTGTTTTAGTCTTTCGCCAAAGGAAGGCAAGCCAGTCTCCCGCTTCCGCCGGACGGCGAACGGAATTTTACTCTGTCGAGAAGCAACATCATAGACTATTCGGTGTCGTTGAATGGCAAGCTGAGAGCATCGAACCAAGAGGCGGTGCGCTGCTCGAAGCTGACCTTTCAGTATGCGCTTCCAGCGCAGGGTTGGCGTGTCAGGTACCGGTTACCGACGTACGTTGCCCGAGTGGTGCAACCAAACCTATAATTTCGTATCCAACTACTCGAACGAGGATTCATGCCGGAGGCAGCGGGCACATCCCATATTCGCCTGTCGCAAGAGCTGACCATCTTTCACGATGTCGCCAAAGCGCTGACATCGTCGCTGAACCTCGATTCAATTCTGCAGACGATCATGGAAAAAATGGCGGAATACTTCCGCCCGGATACCTGGTCGCTGCTGATGGTGGATGAGGAAAAGGATGAGCTCTATTTCGCGATCGCGGTGGGGGCAGCGGCTGAGATCCTGGCGCGGGCGCGATTGAAGATGGGGGAGGGAATTGCCGGCTGGGTGGCCAAGCACGGACAGGCGCTGATCGTGCCCGACGTACAGAATGATCCGCGGTTCTCATCCCGGCTGGACGAGATGACGCGGCTGCAGACGCGCTCGGTCATCTGCGTGCCCTTGCGCTCGAGACATCGCGTGCTGGGCGTGATTCAACTGATCAACGCCAACGTGGGCCTCAGCGAACAGGAGATGTTCTTCCTGCACGCCTTGTGCGATTACGCCGCGATTGCCGTCGAGAATGCCAGGGCGGTGGAGAAGATTCAGGAACTGACCATCACCGACGATTGCACGGGGCTGTTCAATGCGCGGCATCTGCATAAGACGCTGGAAACCGAGGTCTACCGCTCGGCGCGTTTCGGTTACGAATTCAGCGTGATCTTTATCGACCTCGACCACTTCAAGGCGATCAACGACACGCATGGACATCTGGTGGGAAGCCGGCTGCTGGCCGAAATCGGCTACCTGATCAAAGCGCAATTGCGGCTGATTGACTTCGCCTTCCGCTATGGAGGAGACGAGTTTGTGGTCCTGCTGCCGCAAACCATTAAGGATCAGGCGGTGGTGGTGGCGAAACGTTTGCAGGATTCGGTGCGCGGGGGGAGCTTCTGCACCGAGCTGGGTTTAAATCTGACCATGCGCGCCAGCATGGGACTGGCGACTTTTCCGCACGATGCGCGAACTCCGCACGACATCATCCGCCAGGCGGACGAGATGATGTACATGGTGAAAAACACGACTCGCGACAACATCGGGGTGGCATCGCGCGGGCTGCTCGAGACGCTTGAGCCGTAGCGTGCTGGGGTAGGAAAAGCCGCTCTCCGATTCGCAGAATTCTTTCCGGTTGGCCCGTCACTCTGGAACTTCCTCAACCTGTACCGGCAAACTTCCTGGAATCCAACTTCTGGTCCTTGACTTGGGTAGACTCGGGTAAAGTAAACCTGGCGGTGACCTGGGGAGAATGACGCCAAACCGGATTTAGAAGGGGACGGAAATGAATGAGCAATTTTGGCAGACAGCCAGCAACCAGGCCTACCAGATTTCTCTATCGGGATTTAACCTGATCAATTCTCCGCGTCTTAATAAGGGAACTGCTTTCTCGGACTACGAACGCGATGTTTTTGGCCTGCACGGTCTATTGCCACCGCATGTGGGGAATCTTGAGGACCAGATTGAGCGCCGCATGCAAGCATTCCGGGAGCAGCCGAACGCCTTCCATAAATACGCCTTTCTCCGCGAACTGCAGAATACGAACGAGACGCTGTTTTATGCGTTGCTGGTGCGCAATATCGAAGAGATGCTCCCGCTGGTGTACACGCCAACTGTGGGCGAGGGTTGCCAGCGCTTCAGTGAGATCTGGAGAAAGCCGCGGGGTTTGTTTCTCAGCTATCCAAACAAAGATCGTATCGATCGGATTCTAAGTCACTCTCGTTACGACGATGTGAAATGCATCGTGGTCAGCGACGGCGAACGTATCCTGGGACTCGGCGATCAGGGCGCAGGAGGCATGGGTATCCCGATTGGAAAAATGGCCCTTTACACCGCGCTGGGCGGGATCCATCCGGAGCATTGTCTTCCGGTGCTGCTCGATGTGGGAACAGACAATGAGGACCGGTTAAAGAGTCCGATCTACATCGGGTGGAAACACCAGAGAGTTCGCGGCGATGAGTACGACGCTTTCGTGGACGTTTTTGTAAACAGCGTGAAGAAACGCTGGCCGCACGTTCTTCTGCAATGGGAGGACTTTGCCGGCGCGAATGCCGCTCGCCTTCTGGCTCGCTACAAAGACCAACTATGCACCTTTAACGACGACATTCAAGGCACGGCGGCAGTAGCGACCGCCACATTGCTCTCCGCGATCAACGTTACGGGCGTGCCCTTGGAGCAGCAAAAGATCGTTGTGCTCGGCTTTGGAACCGCAGGTATAGGCATTACTAACCTGCTCGTGCAGTTCATGAAGGACAAAGGTGTCCCCGAGCAGGAAGCTCGCAATCGCTTCTACGCTCTCGATCTCCACGGTCTGGTTACAGAAAATGGCAAAGATGTGCGGCTGGAGCAGTTGCCCTACGCGCGAAAAGAAGAGGAAGTACGGGGTTGGAGACAGCCGAATGGAGAGATCACCTTGCTCGACGTGATCCGCCATGCCCAGCCTACGGTTCTGATCGGAGTTTCTGGGCAAGCCGGAGCCTTCACCGAAGAAGCCGTGCGTGAAATGGCCACGCACACCCGCCGGCCCATCATTTTCCCGTTGTCGAATCCCACCTCACGCAGCGAAGCGGCTCCTCAGGACCTGGTGAATTGGACTGAAGGAAAGGCGCTGATCGGTACCGGGAGTCCGTTCGAACCGGTGACGATTTGGGGGAAGAAAGTTCGCATCGACCAGACCAATAACTCCTACATATTTCCGGGGCTCGCTCTCGGGATCATTGCTTCGAAGGCCAAACGCGTCACGGATGCGATGGTCATGGCCGCGGCCAAGGAATTGGTGCGTCTTGTCCCTACACAAAAAGATAAGAAGGCAAGCCTTCTGCCATCGCTTTCAGATTCGCGCGAACTGAGTCGCTCGATTGGCCGGGCCGTAGGCAGGCAGGCAATTCAAGATGGCCAGTCACAAGTCGCCGGCGAAGATAACCTCGATCGCGAACTGCAAGCAAATATCTGGGAACCAGTGTACGTACCCTACGAACGCAAGGTTGAGGCCGGTCGAAGCTAGTCAGGTCTTCCGGTGTAGTGCTCTTCGCGGTGAACGTCGGCATGGTCTTCCAGGGACTCGAGGTGAGTGGTGACTTCAGCGGGCATCCCCAATTCGGCGGGTAGGCGCTCTTCCAGGATGGTTGCCAGGCGATGGGCTTCACTGACGGGCGTCATGCGCGGGAACAACAGGTGCACTTCAATGATCTGGCGGTATCCGGTAGTGCGGAAGCGTACGCCATGGTATTGGATGGCGAGCTCCGAGCAAATTGCATCCAGCTGGTCGCGAATTTTCCGGCCGGCTTTCGGATCCGAATAATCGAGCAGGCCGACGGCCGAACGCCAAACCAGGTGTCCGCCAGACCAGAGGATGTTCGCGGCGACGGCGATGGCTACCAGCGGATCGAATGGTTTCCAGTGCGTCAGCAGCACCAGCCCCAGTCCTCCCACAACCCCAAAGCTGGTCAAGCTATCGGTCAAAACGTGTTTGCCATCGGCTTCGAGAATGAGTGAGTTGGTGCGCCGGCCGGTTCGCAAAAGATAGTAACCGAGACCGGCATTGACGACTCCCGCGATCAGGACCAGCAGTGTGCCTGTTCCCAGGCGTTCCAGCTGTAGTCCGGTGATCCACATCCGTATCGACTCATAGAGAATTGCGATGGCGGCCACGACGATCATGGCTCCTTCAAAGCCAGCGGAGAAGAAAGTAATCCGCTCGTAACCGTAGAGGAACTGAGGCGAAGCTGATCTGGTGCTGAGGCGAAGACTGAAACTGGCAAATCCCACGGCGATCACGTGGACGACCGACTCGGCGGCGTCGGAAAAAATGGCCGCTGAATGAGTCATGAAATAGACGGTGGTCTTCCCCATCAACATTGCCAAACCGACAATCAGGGAGAGGCGCATGGCGAAGTAGGCATCGCGCAACTCCCGTTCGTCTCTCCGGGTTGCCGGGCTGACCGTGGATGGCGTAGGCACGCTCTGTGGCCTTATCCTTAACTGAGAAGCTTAGCATTTGGCACGCAGGTCCGCGGGAATCTCCCCACAAGATGTGTCTGGCCATTCCTTCCAATAAGTTAGGGCGGTTGCGGCGCTTCTCCCGAGGGTTTGCGTCTTTTCTCTCCCCACCCGCGTATGTATCAGTAGTATGAACGCGACTGCCTTCTATTTCGAGAGCTCTATGGCGCAAGAGAGTACCGAGATCGCGCGTGGACTTCGACGTCGAGATCCTGACTTGCTCGACCGGCTGATCGAGCAATACCAGCATCGCCTTCTCCGCTACCTCGTGTACTTGACCGGACGCCGTGCATTGGCGGAAGACCTCTTCCAGGAAACGTGGATTCGCGTGCTCGAACGCGGGCACCAGTACAAAGACAAGTACGCATTCAGCACATGGCTCTTTGCGGTTGCGCGCAACCTGGCGATTGATCATATGCGCCGCAAACAGCCCGCCAGCCTTGACGGCTTGTTGAATGACGGCGAAGCGCCCTTCGATGTGCCTGCGACCGGACAGGCCTCGGCTTTTGATGTGGCTCTGCGCCGCGAGCAAAACGAGCACATCGCGGCCGGCATGCAACATCTCGCTGCGGAATACCGTGAGGCGCTCGTGCTTCGATTTCAGGAAGGCATGTCTCTCGAAGAGATTGCGAGCGTGGCACGCGTACCTTTGGGAACCGTGAAATCCAGAATCTACCGCGGCCTGAGCGCGCTCGAACCGTGGTTAAAAGGAGCGCCGCTGTGAACACCGCTATGAACAACGATGCGCATGAACGGGCACGGAAACTGACTGCGCTAGCCGGTCCCGAAGCGCTTCCCGGCGCCGATCAAACGTGGTTGGCAGCGCACCTGGAAACGTGTGCTTCATGCCGCGCATTCGCCGAGAACGCCCGGGAGACGATTCATGCCTTGCGCGCGATTCCAATCGCCGCGGAACGGAGCCTGGTCTCGACGACGCAGACGAAGGTGCGCCGCCGCGCCCTGGAACTGCAGCAGCATAGAGAACGTCTGTGGCTGGTCTCGATCAGTTGTACAGCCGTGACCCTATTTGCGCTGCTCAGCGCAGTCGCTCTGTGGCGCGGCTTTGAATGGTTAGGCGCGCGAGCCCAGTTGGCTTCATCGGTCTGGCAAGTGGGTTTCCTGGTCTTCTGCGTGATGCCAGCCCTGGTGGCGGGAATACTGCTGCTGGCCAAGGATACTCACCTGGCGAACCACACGGGCTCTTACCAGGGCTGATCGAACGAGGGCTAATCGAACCGAGAGAGATCCTGCTGGAACGAAGTACGGAGTCAGGAGACTTGAGATGACAAACAGAAATCAAACTTCCACGCGATTCAAAGACGAGATTCGCAGCATTTCCCCATGGGTCTTTTTCTTAGCTACCCTGGTTCTCCTGTCGATGGTTGTGCTCCTGGTGGTCGTCGTCGGCAGGGACCACAATGCGCCTCCGCTTGCGCTTCGGGTCCTGCTGGGAGTCATTGCAGGAACGCTGTTTGGCTGCTACGTCGTGCTGATTGGCTACGTGAACCGGGACGCGGGACGGCGCAAGATGAGCCGCCTGCTTTGGACGCTGATTGCAATCTTCGTCCCCAATGGGCTGGGGATCGTCCTCTATTTCATCTTGCGCAAGCCGCGCGCCGTTAATTGTCCGCAATGCAATGCCGAGGTCGAGCCGGGCTTCAGCTTCTGTCCCCGGTGCCGCAACCGCCTGCAGCCGGTCTGCCCACGCTGCCAGCGCAGCGTAAACCTTGGCGACAAGTTCTGCCCATACTGCGGTGAGGCTCTGGAATCGGCTGCCGGCGTGTCTTCCCCTGTGGCGACGAGCCAGCCGTGAACCCACTTCGTGGGTCGGCAACTCGGAAGCGTCCATCCCATTTTGAAGGTGGCTCCGGCAAGCAGCCGTCGCTTACTGCTTGTCTGGCTTCTGCAGATCGGCGGGCTGGCCGGTTTTCGGCTGCGCTTCTTTCGGGTCCGGTTTCCACGTAAAAGTGTTGGCGGGGGCGGAAGGGTTGACGCCGAAGTCCCACACATAGAGGTTCATTCCCTCTGTGCCCAGCATCTCGGCGACGGCGTATTCTCCGGCCGGTAGCGGTTCGGTGGGTGCGAGCTTAACCCAGCCTCCGGTCATGGTGGTGACCGTGGCCGGGACAAACCGTTCGTCGGTTTTCGTCTTTCCGGTGACTGCGACTTTGACGGCGCCGGCAACGCGCTTGCCGCCTTTGACCTCGATGCGAATGATCTTGAAGCGATCGCCGTTACTGAGGGCGAGCGCCGGAGGCTCGCCGGTGGCGGCCTGCACGGTTGCGGGCGCACCCTGATTGGCGTCGATGTTGATGTAGAGCGAGGGCACGGTGGTGTGCGACTGAATCCTGGCATGAGTTCCCGGGAGTTCGATGGTCCGCCGGGCACCGGCCAGCGGGTTGATCGCCGACCGCAGAATATTCGTCTTGGTGTTTTTATCCAGGTCGCCGCCCGATTGCTGCAGTTCAGCCAACTGCGGCTGGTTCTGGTAGGTATCGAGGAGGAAGATGCCGCCTTCATCGGGCAGGTGCAAACCGGGCGCGACTTGCGGGGAACGGGCTTGTTCGGCTTTGCGCTCGGCCTCGAGTTCCTTGTCGAGTTCGACGGCTTCGGGAGAGAGCTTGCCTTCCTCGCGGCCTTGCTCAAATTTGTCGGTAGCGTCCCAGTCAATCAGCGCTTTTGGGACTTCCTCCCATTCGCCGCGCTCGGCGCTGAAATAGCGGACGCGCTCGCCGTGAATTTCATACTTGGTGACGGACTGGTAGGTGCCGTCTTTTAGGATCAGGCGGCGGGCCTGAGGCTGGGCGGGAGCCTGCGACAGGAAAGAGAAGACCAACGCGACGATCAAAGTGGCAAGGGGGGCCATCTCTCCGATACTGGATTTCATCCTGTGGGACATTATCAGCCGTCTTGGGCCTTTGGGAAAGCTTGATTCGCTCCCTATGATGGCGGCGTAATGGGAGGAAGACAGTTGCTGGATCGACCATGCGGCCTATGCGAACGGCGTAAGGTTCTCACAAACGGTGACCTTTCCAGAGGGTCTTCGTCTAAGACTGTATTTTGCTCTCTCCCGAGAGCTGGAGTTAAAACAATGCAAAGAAGCGCGGTCGTGATTGTGATCTGCATTTCCTTTCTCGCGTGGGGCGAAAGCGCCTCCTTTCGCGGAGATGCGCAACACACGGGTGTTTATCCGGGGGCTGGCGTAGCGCGGCTGAGCGGGGTTAAATGGAGCTTTCACACGAAAGGCGAGGTGCTCTCATCGCCGGCGGTTGTGGGGGGAGTGGTGTACTTCGGGAGCAACGATCGTAATCTCTACGCCCTAAACTCTGCCGACGGCACGATCAAGTGGAAGTTCCAGACGCACGGTCGCGTGACCTCCTCGCCGGCGGTTGTGGATGGAGTAGTTTACTTTGAAAGTTACGACTCCAATTTCTACGCGGTGGATGCGGCGAACGGAAAAGAGAAGTGGCGCTTCCAGACCGGCGGCGAGCGAAGGTTCGCAGGTAAGCACCTACACGGTGGTCAACCCGCGGCGGAGACGATGCCGGATGTTTTCGATGTGTATCTGTCTTCGGCGGCGGTGGTCGCTGGAACGGTGTATTTCGGCAGCGGGGACGGCAATATTTACGCGCTCGATGCGCAGTCGGGAAAGGTGAAGTGGAAGTTTGCGACTGGCAATGTTGTACATGCCTCTCCGGCGGTAGCGGATGGTATGGTTTTTATCGGTAGTTGGGATTCATATTTCTACGCCCTGGATGCGGATACTGGAGCGCAGAAATGGCGCTTCAAGACGGGCGTTGATCCGGACATCCACAATCAGGAGGGAATCCAGTCTTCGGCTGCAGTGGCGGATGGGATCGTCTATTTTGGCTGCCGCGATTCTAACTTGTACGCGCTCGACGAGCGCATTGGCGAGAAAAAATGGGTGTTCAACAACGACGGATCGTGGGTCATCGGCTCGCCCGCAGTGCAGGCGGGGAAGCTCTATTTCGCAACTTCGGACTCGGGAATGCTCTACGCGGCGGATGCGAAGACCGGCACCATTCTGTTTTCTTTAAGCTCCAAAAAATGGCCGATGTTCTCCTCGCCAGCGATTGCGGGCAACACTCTCTACATAGGGAGCCATGCCGGGAAGTTGATGGCTGTGGATTTAAAGACGCAGAAATTCGCCGGGGAGTTTGAGACAGAGGACTCAAAGAAGAATGGCACTCAGTTTACCCATCCTGACGGGACTCCGAAATATGAGGCTGCATACTCCAGCGATTTCTATGACGATTCTGTGATTGGGACACATCGGCTGTGGTCGGTGGGCGCGATGTTTTCATCGCCGGTGGTTGACGGTTCAGTTGTGTACGTCGGAAGCTTTGACGGAAATCTCTACGCGCTGCAATAGGGCGTAGTGGAATCGCGCGTTTCGAAAACCGCGAAACGTGGGGCACCCGCTTCTTATCCACTGCCGACAAAGGTTTGGACTGACAGCTGGTAGCTGACGGCTGACGGCTGTTTTTTTCCACATTCCCTTCCGGAATAACTTCTGCCATAATTGATCGTGCACCCCAGCCTGCACAATTTTCCAGACAAAATCAAAGCGAGGAAGCGATGTCGGCAAAGTACATCTTTGTAACCGGCGGTGTGGTGTCATCATTGGGGAAAGGTCTGGCGGCGGCTTCCATAGGATGCCTGCTCGAAAGCCGCGGCCTGAAAGTCAACCTGATGAAGTTCGACCCGTACCTGAACGTTGATCCGGGGACGATGTCGCCGTTTCAACACGGCGAGGTTTTCGTGACCGACGACGGGGCGGAAACCGACCTTGACCTCGGGCACTACGAGCGGTTCACGCACGCCAAGCTTTCTCGCGACAACAACTGGACCACTGGCAAGATCTACGAGCAGATCATTGCCAAAGAGCGGCGGGGCGATTACCTGGGCAAGACGGTGCAGGTGATTCCGCACGTAACCAACGAAATCAAGGCGGCGGCGAAAAAAGTGGCGCAGGACGTGGACGTGGCGATCGTCGAAATCGGCGGCACCGTGGGCGACATCGAGTCGCTGCCGTTCATCGAAGCCATCCGCCAGATGCGGCAGGAACTGGGGCGCGACAACACGCTGTTTGTGCACGTCACGCTGGTGCCGTTTATTGCCGCGGCGCAGGAATTGAAAACCAAACCTACGCAGCACTCCGTCAAGGAGTTGCTCAGCGTCGGAATTCAGCCGGATATTTTGCTGTGCCGCACCGACCGCTTCCTTTCGAAGGAGATCAAGTCGAAGATTGCGCTCTTCTGCAACGTCGAAGAAGAAGCGGTGATCACGGCCAAGGACGTCGCATCCATCTATGAAGTACCGGTGGTTTTCGCCCATGAAGAAGTGGACACGCTGGTGCTGCGGCGCCTGAAACTGGAAGCGAAGGATCGCGATCTTTCCAAGTGGAACGATCTGGTGCACCGCGTTTACAACCCGAAAGATGTGGTCCGAATTGGCATTGTCGGAAAGTACGTGGAGTATGAAGACAGCTACAAATCGCTGAAAGAGGCCCTGGTGCACGGCGCGCTGGCCCATAACCTGAAGCTGGAAGTGAATTGGATCGAGGCCGAGGGATTGGAGCCTGCCGACAAAGCCGATAAGAGTTATGAAGCGCAGTTAGAAGATTACGACGGATTGCTCGTGCCCGGCGGATTTGGCAAGCGTGGCATCGAAGGCATGTTGAGGGCGATCCAGTACGCGCGCGAAAAACATGTGCCCTATTTCGGAATCTGCCTGGGCATGCAGACGGCTTGCATTGAATATGCGCGCAACGTCTGCGGGCTGGCGGATGCCAATTCGAGTGAGTTTGACCAAGCGACTCCGCATCGCGTGATCTACAAGCTGCGCGAGTTACGAGGCGTGGAGGATCTGGGCGGCACGATGCGGCTGGGAGCATGGCCATGCAAGATCGAGCCGGGAACGCTGGCGTATCCAGGTGTATGGCCAGACCGAGATCAGCGAGCGGCACCGGCATCGCTACGAGTTCAACCGCGAGTATGAAGAGACTATGGTGGCAGCGGGACTGCGAATTTCCGGCTCGACTCCGGATGGAACCTACGTGGAGATGGTGGAGATTCCGGGGCATCCGTTCTTCATTGGGTGCCAGTTCCATCCGGAATTCAAATCGAAGCCGCTGGAGCCGCATCCGCTGTTCAAGGCGTTTGTGGGCGCTGCGTATGAACACGGGCAGAAGAAGAAAGAACAGAAAGATGCCGCAGTGGTCGAGATGTTTCTGCGGCCGGAAAAAGTGGGACGGAGATAAAATCCACCATAGAGGCACAGAGACACAGAGAAAGACAATAAGAAGGTTTTCTCCGTGTCTCTGTGCCTCCGTGGTGAAGCAATAGACTTTGACCTTATCCTTCCAAATCGATAACGTTCGCGTCGGCGCCGGCGATCTGTTCCTCATCGCCGGGCCGTGTGTGATTGAGAGCGAAGAGCACGCGCTGCGCATGGCGGAGATCATCAAGGGCGTGGCGCGTTCGCTGAATTTCCCGTTTATCTTCAAGGCGTCGTACGACAAGGCGAACCGCACTTCGATTCGGAGCTATCGCGGGCCGGGGATGAAAGAAGGCCTGCGCATTCTGCAGAAGGTGAAAGATGATGTGCACATTCCGGTGCTGACCGATGTGCATCAGGCCGCCGACGTCGCCGCCGTGGCCGAAGTCGTGGACGTGCTGCAGATCCCGGCATTTCTCTGCCGGCAAACCGACTTGATCGTGGCGGCTGCGCTCAGTGGGCGTCCGGTCAACATCAAGAAGGGGCAGTTCGTCTCGCCGTGGGACATGAAGCACGCGGTCGAGAAGTGCCGCGATGCCGGGAACAGCCAAGTGTTTGTGACCGAGCGAGGCTCAAGTTTCGGTTACAACAACCTGGTCGTGGACATGCGGTCGCTGGCCATCATGCGCCATTTCGCGCCCGTGGTGTTTGACGCGACGCACTCGGTGCAGTTGCCCTCGGCTTCGCACGGAGATGAAGATCAGCCGGCGGTGAGCGGGGGCCAGCCGGAGTTCATCCCAGTGCTGTCGCGGGCGGCGGTTGCGGCGGGAGTGGACGGCGTGTTCATGGAAGTCCACGACAATCCGAAAGCGGCGAAGAGCGACGGCGCGAATGCGCTCGACACGCGCAATCTGCGCGGGATGTTAAAGGAATTGCAGGCGGTGAAAAAGGCGCTGGACCTGGCGCACGCGACGCCGTAGCATCATCATCGTCATTTCTGAATCTGCTACTATTCCCGTTTCATCTGAATCTCATCTATGCATTGGTGGGCAGCGATCGGCGGGATTGTCCTGATCTTCATCATCCTGATGGATGCGTTTGAGACCGTAGTTTTGCCGCGGCGCATCCGACGGAGTTTTTTTCGCATCTCGTCGCGGTTCTATAAGAAAACCTGGCGCCTCTGGACCGCAGTGGGTCGGCATATCAAGTCCGCGAACCGGCGCGAAGGCTTCCTGGCGTACTTTGGACCGCTGTCGCTGTTTCCGCTGCTGGGCTTTTGGGCGCTCGGTCTGATCTTTGGATTCGCCTGCGTACAGTACGGATTGGGCGAACATCTCACTCTGGCCAATGAAAAAATCACGTTCGGGAAAGTGCTTTACCTCAGCGGAGAAACTTTTTTCACTTTGGGTTATGGGGATGTCACGCCTAACAACACCGCTGCCCGCGCGCTGGCCGTGATGGAAGCGGGCATGGGCTTCGCCTTCCTTGGAGTCGTGATCGGATACCTGCCGGTTATCTACAATTCGTTTGCCGGGCGCGAGATCGAGATTTCGTTGCTGGATGCGCGCGCGGGGTCACCTCCCAGCGCCGCCGAATTCCTTGGCCGGCTGGGGTGCTGTCCCGAGCAAACCGTGCTCGACCATGTTCTTCGCGATTGGGAGCGCTGGTGCGCCGACCTGCTGTCGAGTCATATTTCCTATCCGGTGCTGGTTTACTTCCGGTCGCAGCACAGCAATCAATCCTGGTTGAGCGCGTTGACGGTCATGCTCGATGTTACGTCGCTGGTGATGACGGGCGTGGACGGCATCCACCCCGAACAGGCGAAACTGACGTTTGCCATGGCGCGGCACGCGGTTGTCGATCTCGCGCAGGTGGTGAACGCGGAATACAATCCCCATGAAGCCGACCGGCTGGCAGAGCCGGAGCTCCCGCGGTTGCGGGCGGAACTTGCCGGGCATGGCGTGACTTTGTATGACGGCGCGGACGCGCCCGAACGGCTGGCGCAACTTCGGATTCTCTACGAACCTTACTTGCACTCGCTCAGTCGCCGGCTCTTGATGACGCTGCCGCCGTGGATTCATGCGGAGCGCAAGAAAGATAACTGGCAGGGCAGTCCGTGGGACCACCTGATTCAGGCGCGAGCGCTGGAGCATCCGGGGCATGTGGGACGCAAGGCGGACGATCACTTCTGAGCAGGCGATGCTCTCTTCCTTCTGCTAACATTCCTCCTTCATGAAACACGTGGGCGAAAACGTGGTGCGCATTGAGGCCGAGGCGCTGCGGGCGTTGGCGGACCGGCTGGCTGGGCCGATGGCCGCGGACTTCAACCGGGCTCTGGAACTGATGTTCGGTTGCCGGGGCCGGGTGGTTGTGACCGGTATGGGGAAGAGCGGACTGATCGCTCGCAAGATCGCGGCTACGCTCAGTTCGACGGGATCGCCGGCGCTCTATCTGCATCCGGTGGAGGCGTTGCACGGCGATCTCGGGATGATTGTGCGCGGCGATGTTGTGCTGGCGCTCTCAGCTAGCGGCGAGACCGAAGAAATTCTGCAGTTGGTGGCGACCATCAAGCGGCTGCAGGTGCCGCTGATCGCTATGACCTGCGACGACGTTGCGGAAAAAGTCGCGGGCGGGGACGCACGCGCCACACGGGCTTCTACCCTGGCATCTTCTGCCGACGTGGCTTTGGATTGCTCGATCTCTCGGGAAGCTTGCTCGCTTGGACTTGCTCCTACGGCTTCTACCACTACCATGCTGGCTCTGGGCGATGCTTTGGCAGTGGCGCTTTCGGAAAAACGCGGATTCAAGGAAGAAGATTTTGCCAACCTGCATCCGGGCGGAAAGCTGGGCAAACGGCTGGCGCGAGTCGAATCGTTGATGCACTCAGGAGACGCAGTTCCGCGGGTGACGGCGCAGACGAAGATGCCGGACGTGATTTACGAAATGTCGCGCAAGAAGCTGGGGATGACGGCGGTGGTCGAGGGCGACCGCCTTCTGGGCGTGATCAGCGACGGCGATCTGCGGCGGTTGCTGGAACAGCGTGGCAAGGATGCGCTCGACCTTGCCGCGCAGGATTGTATGACGCGGGCTCCGAAGACCATCGGTGCGCAGGAGTTCGCCGCCACCGCGTTGGCACGCATGGAAGAAATGAAGATCACTTCGCTGGTGGTGGTGGGTGGCGACCGGCGCCTGCTCGGGATCGTACACCTGCACGACCTGTGGGGGACGGAAATGGTATAGTCCCACGGGACTGCACCGAAGGGCGGCGATAGCAGAAGTGGCAATTTCACCAACACCGGATGTGGCCGCACGGGTAGCGTTCTGACGCGATCATCGTCTGCTGGTGGATTTTTGGCCTGACCTTCTGGCTGAGGAGACGTCCACCCCGGGCTCGTGAGACGAAACGCGATTGGATTTCCCTCATCGGAATGCTTCTGCAAGCCGCAGGCTACTTCTGTGTCTGGTCCTTTCCCCTGAAGCTGAAACATTTCTCGCCGGTCGCGACTGAATTGCCCGTGGTGGAATGGGGACTGGCGGTGCTGAGTGTGGCGATCGCCGTCGCTTCGGTGTGGCTGGTTAACGCTGCCGCGCGACGCTTGGGAAAACAGTGGGCTCTGGCCGCGCGCCTGGTGGAGGGCCACACTCTCATTCAGGACGGACCTTATCGCTTCGTAAGGAATCCCATCTACACGGGCATGTTTGGAATGCTGGTGGCTACCGGACTGGCTGCGGGGCAGTGGATTCCGCTGCTGGTTGCGATTGTGTTGTTCATTCCTGGAACCTACATTCGGGTTCGCAGTGAAGAGCGGCTGCTGCGCGAGGCCTTTGGCTCGGAGTTCGAAGCGTACGCGCGCAGAGTGCCGGCGTTGATCCCGGGAATCTACTGACAGCTGGCTTCCCCATCTCATCACACCGAATCGTGATGTCTGTCGCTGACGGGCGTGGCGAAAGCGAGTAGCATTAGATCGAGGTTCACAGTCCTTCTCTATTCGTAAGTCGGCCCTGCAAGACGCAAATCAAGGCAACTCGAAACGTTCGGTTCCCCCACCGAATCCCGCATCCCTCAAACTCCTGCGGTCCGTAGGGGAATCAAAGCGGAAGAATCACATAGGTCACAACTGGTGGTGAGGAGAAAACATGAAAGCTACGATATTCACGTCTTTGTCGCTCACACATATTGTCCAGCGCGGAGCTGATGCTTGCTGTGTTGGTCCTGATCGTTGCGGCCACGACCACGACTGCGCAGACGCAGGTCTTTGTACCGGGAAATGCGACAGGTTGTTTTGGCAACCCGGTGGACGTCTGCGTACCGCTGGTTGCCGCTCTCACGGTTAGCGGGCCGGGAAGGATTACAGTCACCTATATAAGTGGCACGGTGAACTACGGTCCTGGCGAAGTACTGGTCCGGAGGGCGTGTACTTGTAATCGGCAACTGAGCCGCAGCGGCCGGGCAACTACCCCTTAAGAGGCCATTGGCGTCTCGTTCATGACACACCGAACATGATGCCCTGATCGGTGTCTTCGTTCCCCAATCAAAGGTCGAAAAGACCGGTTTCAGTGCGTTCGATGGCACCAAGAACGTGACCCGGTTGGCATTATGCCCAATGGAATCGTCTTTATTGGCGACGCGAAAACCTTCTCGGTGAGTTCGGGCTGGGACATTTTTCCTGGGCATCAACGACTAGTGTCGTCGGCGACAATAGCGGAGGCTTTAACGTCACGGTCACTGGACCTTGACGCGGATCCATTCATCCGTCTTGGCTGCGCAGGGGCACTGTTCCTCCGCATTCTTTCTACGCGTAGCGCTCGCGTATGAAATCGCCGATTGCCGAGTACGCGGCGGACGCGTCTTTTCGTCGGGCAGGAACACTATGCGGAAGTGCTTTGTCCCCGGACGTTGGCCGAAGCCGGAGCCGTGCACGACTGTCACATACTTCTGCCGAATGAGTTCCTTGACGAAGACGTCGTCGCCTTCCGGGATGTCGATGCGTGGATACGCGTAAAAAGCTCCGCGTGGCGCGACACAACTTACGCGCGAAGTTTCTGCGCACCACTTCATGGTCAGATCGCGGCGGCTGCGCAGCTTGCGCTTGACTTCCACGAGGTGACCCTGCGGGCCTTCGAGTGCCGCTTTGATTGCGTACTGCTCGGGATGGTTGGCGCAGAGGCGCGCCCGCAACAGCTTGTTCACGCCTTCGAGGTAGGGCTTGATGACGGAAGCTTCGCCGCTGGCAATGCCCCATCCGATGCGCCATCCGGGGGCGAGGTAATTCTTTGACAGTCCGCCGAAGGTGACGACCGGCACGTCGGGCGCGACTTCGCCATGGCGACGTGCGGGGTTTCGTCGATGATGAGCTTGTCGTAAATCTCGTCGGCAAAAATGATCAGGTTGTGTTGGCGCGCGAGTTCGGCGATCTGCTCCAGCATCTTGCGGGTACAGAGCGAGCCGGTCGGATTGTTGGGATTGATGAGCACGATGCCGCGCGTCCGTGGCGTGATCTTTTTCTTGATGTCGTCGAGATCGGGCTGCCAACCGTCCTCTTCGTTCAGGTAATAAGTGTTCAGCCCGATTTCGATCTTCGCCAGAACCGCCGAATAGAGCGGATAGTCGGGGCACGGCGTCAGCAGGTTGTCGCCGGGATTGAGCAGCGCGGCCAGGCAGATGTCCACCGTTTCGCTGACGCCCGAGGTGACGAAGACATCCTGAATGCTGGTGATCCCCTTGCGTGCGGCCTCGCCGCGAATGGCGTCGAGCGCTTCCTTGATGCCGGAAGAAGGCGAGTACCCATTCTTTCCCTCCCGCATGGCCTGATAAACGGCGTCGATCATGTGGGCGGGCGTCTGGAAATCAAAGTTGAGCGGGTCGCCGATGTTGAGGGGAAGAATTTTGTGCCCCTGCCGTGCGACCTCGTCGGCGACGCAGGCCAGATCGCGAATGGCATAGCGAACGTTTTCTAAACGGGAGGCAGGGGTAATTTCGCGCGTTTGAGTTGTGGGCATGTGATCACTACCTTTCCGCATAGATTGTACAAGAACTATGCGAGGAGTTCCTTCACGCCACCGTGTCGATTGGGGTAGGCAGAGAGACACCTGAAAATCTGCGGTGGTCAGGAGATCGTGGCAGCCGCAGTTCTAGTTCTGGGGCGAAATTAATTTCGACTTCTTGTCTGCGCTTCCGAAGCAGAGGGAGCGTACTTCCATTGGAGTACAGCCTTAGTTGCGCTTTCCGCCAAAATTGGGTTGACGACCAGGACCTCCACGTTGGTCACATCCCCGTTCGCGCGCAGGTGACGTTGCGGCGATTTCACAGGCGGCTCCGATGTGCAAAGAGTGTTTCATGATCTGGGATATTCAGGTTCGACGGTCCGGAGAGCTCCTTCCGTCTCGGATTTATCGCACCTGCACGACTTCCGCGGTGGAAGGAGAAACGGTCACGAGAAACAGCAGGGTTATGGCGAAAGAAGCGAGCACATTCCGAAAGTAGCGATCGGTCCAACCGCCGCGGAAAAGGGTTGCCATAGAATGCACTGTCCTAGTCTGGGGGGGTGGAGCGGATCACGACCCGATCCGACGAGGATAGGCATTGACCGGCATGCAGACAAGATTACTGGAGTAATGCAAAGCCTACCTTACCGCAGGAGGGGTACACTGAGAACCGTACATCCCTCCACCGCGGTTGGGTCAGAGTTGAGACAAATTGACACGACGCACCGTAATCCATGCGCACGCTGTGACTTGGCGGTAGATCGCCTTACTCTACCCGATCGATCTGCGCCTTCTGCAGCTTGTCGGAGTAATCGACGTAAACCGATTTCCACTCGGTGTAAAAGTCAATCGCACCGATGCCGCCTTCGCGATGTCCGTTGCCGGTGGCCTTGGTGCCGCCGAAGGGCAAATGGACTTCCGCGCCGATGGTCGGAGCGTTGATGTAGGTGATGCCCGCCTCGAGATCGCGGACGGCGGCAAACGCCTTGTTTACATCTTTGGTGTAGAGCGATGACGACAAACCGTACTCGATGTTGTTGGCGATTTCGATGGCGCTCTCCATCTCGTCGCAGGGAATAATCGAAACCACGGGTCCGAAGATCTCTTCCTGAGCAATGCGCATCTTGGGATCGACGTCGGTGAATACGGTGGGTTCCAGGAACCACCCATGCTGATAATCACCCTGGTCGAGCCGGTTGCCACCGGTGACCAGCCTTGCGCCTTCGGATCTTCCGATCTCGATGTAGCTCAAGTCGGTTTTGAGCTGGTTCTCATTCACGGCCGGACCCATCTCGACGGTCTCATCGAGGCCGTTGCCGACTTTAATTTTCCTGGCGCGTGCGACGAAGTGCTCGACGAACTCGTGGTACACGCCTTTCTGCACGATGATGCGGCTGGTCGCGGTGCAGCGCTGTCCGGTGGTGCCGAACGCGCCCCACAGACCGCCTTCAATGGCGAGGTCGAGGTTGGCGTCGTCGAGCACGATCATCGGATTCTTGCCGCCGAGTTCGAGCGAGCAGTGCTTGAAGGTCTTGGCGGCGGTAGCGCCCACGATTCTGCCGACTTCCGAAGAGCCGGTGAGCGAGATGGCGCGGACCACCGGATGTTCGGTCAGCGGCGTGCCGACTTCCGAACCGAAGCCGGTCACGATATTGATGACACCCTTCGGGATGCCGGCGTCAGTCATGGCTTGGACCAGGTTGAAGGTGGAGAGCGGAGTGTCCTGTGCGGGTTTGATCACGCACGTGTTGCCGCAGACGACGGCGGGCAGCAGCTTCCACGAAGAGATGGCCATGGGAAAATTCCAGGGCGTGATCATGCCGCAGACGCCGATGGGCTGGCGGACAGCCATGGCAAATTTGTTGGGGAGTTCCGAGGGCACGGTCGGACCGAAGAGGCGGCGGCCCTCGCCGGCGTTGTAGTAGGCGGCGTCGATCGCTTCCTGGACGTCGCCACGGGTTTCTTTCAGCACCTTGCCCATTTCACGAGTCATGTCGCGGGCGTGGTCTTCCTTGCGTTCGATGAGAATTTCAGCGGCTCGGAAAACCATCTCGGCGCGGCGAGGAGCGGGCACCAGACGCCATTTGGCGAAGGCGCGCTTGGCCGCGTCCACGGCTGCGTCCACGTCTGGCCTTATTCGATCGTTGGAAGATGGCGACGACCTCGCGCGTGTCGGCGGGGTTGCGATCTTCGAAAGTCCGTCCGCTGACGGATTCGACCCATTCGCCATCAATGAAATTCTTGAAAACCTTGTGTTTGGTCGTGCCGCCCGCGATCGTCGGGCTGGTCAGGGTATCGGTCGCCATAAGAGCCTCCTGGGAGTAGTGCGGAACACTTCATGCTAACGCCCGGAGTGCAGACGGGCAAGCGAGGGCGGGCTCGCTTCACTGCACGAGGATCTTGCCGACCAGCTTCGATTTAGTGTCGTCGTTTTCGATCTGCCAGGGGATCTCGCCCGGCGCGTTGGGCTGGAATTCGAAGTCGTAGGTTTCACCGGACGCGATATGCAGCAGGGCATCGCCCGGCTTCGCCAGTCGCGACGGTACATTGGCCCCGTCCTTGGCGACGGCGCGCCACGTTGCCGGGTGCTCCTTGCTGCCGAGTTGAACGTTCGCGGCGAGATTGGGCGCCATGTTGATCAGCCGCAGGCGATAGCTTGTGCCGCGGTTGAATAGCATCGGGTCGGGCGCTTCCGACCCGTTAATGGTGATTCGCTTGGCGTCAAAGAAGGTGTCGCGCGCCCCGATCACCAGCAGCCGGTCGTGCTCGGCGTCAAACGACTCGCCGGGGTCGAGCACGATCAGGCCACCGTACACTCCGCCGGAGAGCTGGTTGGGATCGGCAGCGTGGGTGTGATAAATGAACGTTCCGGCGCGATTGGGCGTGAAGCGGGCGACGAAGCTCGCGCCCGGCTGAATAGCAGGCGTGACCTGATCGCCAGTGCCGCCTCCCACCACGCCATCGTAATAGCTGTCGAGTTCCAGGCCATGCCAGTGGATCGTAGTCGGTGCATCGAGGTGGTTCACCACCGTGATCTCAGTCGGTTCTCCGCGCGTCACTACGATCGGTGGGCCTACAGACTTGTCCTCCGAGGCCACGATCTTCTTTCCCTCACGCACCGAGCAGGAGAAGGTGCGCGACTTCCCACCAGCCGCGTTAGGCTCGATCACAAGATCAATTTTCCGCGGCGTAGCAGCCGAGGCGCGCACCGGTGCTGACGATGGTGCTTTCACATTGATCATCAGTACCAGTCCCGCCATGTCATTCATGCCGCCCATCGCGTCGTGGTGTGCGTGCGTTCCACTGGCGGCTTCGGGGTCGCCGTACTGTCGCGCCATCACCCGGCTGAACACCGGAATGCGTTCATCTGTGGAGACGTGGAATTGGAAGTGACAGTGGAACAACCAGCGCCCTTCATGTTCGGGTGTCCATTCCATCATCATCGTGCTCCCGGGCAGGAGGTTCTGGGTCACGACCGATTGCCGGTCGGCGCCGGCGTAGGCAGTGTCGGTCTCGAAACTCCCCAGACTCAGCACCTGGTAGAACGCGCCGTGGAGGTGCATCGGATGCTCCGAGATGCTGGGGTTGATGACGCGCCAGCGGATGGTATCGCCTGCCGTATATTCCAGGGGTTCGGTGTAGGGATAGGACTTGCCGTTGATAGTGACAACTTCGAAACCGGGGTGAACGATGTCAGCCTTCGCGACCATTACATTGATGACGAATACGCGGTCCGCTACGACGGGACCGGCAGGGTCCACAATGAAGGCGCCGTTCAGATATGCGTCGGCGCGCAAGGGCTGAACGAGAATCAAGTCGCCGTCCTTGAGAGGCTCGGTCGTTCGCGCCCAATAGTAATAGGTTCCGGGGGCGCCCGCGGCAAAAGTGAATTCGCGGCTTTCGCCGGCGGGAATCTCAACGCCGGCTTTCTCCTCGCCGGGACGCGTGTTCAGCCCGTACACGGTCGCTTTCATCTTCAGTTGGTTGGTGACGGTCACGTGGAGGGTCGTGCCTTCCGGCATGCGCAGCATTGGCCCGGGGATCTGTGCCGCACGTCCGGCTTCACCGAAGGCCTGCACGAAAAGCTGCGGGCCGTCTTCTGCCTCGGGACGCCACGCGCCGTTGCGCAGTTCGAGTTGGAGGTTGAGCACGCCATTCTCCAGCTTACCCGCGGGGAAACGGTTCTGATTGGCAACGATTTCGTCGCCAGCAGGCGCTTGCGCAAGCGCCAATGCGGACAGCAGACACACGACCGCGGAACGACAAAGAAGACGATAAGTTGTAGGCATGCCCCTCCCCAAGATTGGCTCTCATTATCGACTTCAGGGCAAGACTGTCAAGTCAACTGGATGGATCACCAGGGCGTGGCTTCCCAGCTTGGTCACTTTCGTAACCCTTTCCACACCTGACCCAAGTTTAATACCCATGCCAGCGGGGATATGATGGTCATAGCGCGAGAGATATCAGGTATTCGCAGAATTTTGCAGTGAGGTTGGCAGAGGCTCGTGTCGAAGCAAGATAAGCCGGGAATTTACGTTGCCTGGAAGACGGTGACGTACCGCAGCGTGATCATGGCGCTGCTCGGAGCAGCGCTGATGTTTGGCGTGGTCATGCACGAGGCGTTTCCGAAATTCACCGACTCGTCGGTGAAGGCGGCCGGACACTTTACCACGTTCATGCTCGAAAAAGTTGCAGGCCTGGCGCCTCCTCTGAAGGCGCCGTCGGCCGCCGTTTCGCAGCAGGCGCACTTCACGGCGCTCGATGGGACGATCAAGGTAAGAAAAGGCAACGGCAATAGTTGGGTTAACGCCGACTATAGCCTGCCCCTGGAAAAAGGCGACGTGGTGCAAACCGGCGCCGAGGGCATGGCCAAGATTGTTTTCAACGACGGGACCAACTACACCGTGAAACAGGATTCGCTGATCGTCATCGAGGAGAACTCGGCCAACGATCAGCAACAAACCAGCGTGTCGGTGGCGGTGACGACCGGCACGGTGGATCTGACCACGGCGACCTATGTTCAGGGTTCGACGTCGCAGGTGATTGTGGCGGGCGCGAAAGCTTCGCTGGCTCCGGATTCGGCGGCCATGGTGCACAACGATCCCAAGGACGATCAGCATGAAATCCTGGTCAAGAAAGGCAGCGGCGAAATCCAGCGCAATGGAGAAGTGGTTCATCTTTCGAACTGGGAAAAGGTGAGCTTCCGCGCGGAATCCAAAACCATGGAACGGGCCACGGAAATTGGTCCGCCAACTCCCATTACACCCGGAAACATGATGCCGGTGTTTGCCAATGCCGGGGAGAAGTCGAAGGAAGTGGAGTTTTCCTGGACCCCCATGGCGAATGCCGCGGGATACCGGCTTCGCATTTCGCATAATCCGTATTTTTCGTCCTTGTTGCTGGATCGCAAGGTGGAGACAACGAGCGTGGTGGTGACCGGTCTGCCGGTCGGCGCTTACTATTGGTCAATCCAGTCTTACGATGCCGGGGGCAAGGAATCGGTGGAAAGCGAAAAGAATCGCTTTACCGTCGTTATCAAGGCGGCAGAGAAAATAGAGTTGTCGCTCGACATCGATCCTCTGACCCAGCACGGACACGTGATCGAAGTGACGGGCAAGACCGAGGCGGGAGCTCGCGTCATGGTGAACGGCAGGGAAGTGCCGATCGTCGGCGACGATGGCGGTTTTCACTATTTCACGCCGCCTTTGCCGAACGGGGAAAACGTGATCACGATCACGGCGCAGAATGCGAAAGGCGGAGTGAATACCCGCCAGGAAAAAGTGGTAATTCAGTAAGGGATTCGATTTTTGGAATGTTCGGAACCACCGGTGCCCAGAAGACAACCAGTTCTGCTGAACATCCAAGTAGAATAGAGAACACCAGCGGAGAGCGACTCACACGGAAACCGGCGAAGTCCCAGGTTCCAGAGGTGAGACGAATTCCTGAGAGAGAGAAGTATTGCCATGTCAAACAACGGGTTTCATAACGGCGCATCGCGCTCGCACAATCTACGTTCGCTGTTCAGCATGTTTTCGAGCGACCTCGCCATCGACCTCGGGACGGCCAACACACTGGTGTACGCGCGCGGCAAAGGCATTGTGGTCAACGAGCCTTCGATCGTAGCCATCAACAAGAATACGGGCGAAGTGGAAGCCGTAGGCAAAGAAGCCAAGGAGATGCTGGGACGCACGCCGGGCAACATCGTGGCCATCAAGCCGATGAAAGATGGTGTGATCGCCGACTTCAAGGTCACCGAGAAGATGCTGAACTACTTCATTCAGAAGGCGCACAACCGGAAGATGCTGGTGCATCCGCGGATCGTGATCGGCGTGCCTTCGGAAATCACGCAGGTGGAAAAGCGCGCGGTCATGGATTCCGCCTATCGTGCGAAGGCCAGCGAAGTGTTTCTGGTAGAGCAAGCCATGGTGGCGGCGATTGGCGCGGGGCTGCCGATTACCGAACCCAGCGGCAACATGGTGGTCGATATCGGCGGCGGCACCACCGACATCGCGGTGATTTCGCTGAGCGGCATCGTTTATTCGCGTTCCGTGCGCATGGCCGGCAACCAGATGGACGAAGCCATCATGAACTACCTGAAGCGGAAATATAACCTGCTGGTCGGCGAGCGCACGGCGGAGCAGATCAAGATGGAGATTGGTTCCGCGTATCCGTTGGACAAGCCGCTGACCATGGAAATCAAAGGCCGCAACCTGATCGAAGGCGTGCCGAAAACCATTACCGTGGACGACAGTGAAATCCGCGAGTCGTTGAGTGAGTGTGTTTCGACCATCATGAACGCGATTCGCGTCGCGCTCGAACGCACGCCGCCGGAACTTTCTGCCGATATCAGCGACCGCGGCATCGTGCTGACCGGCGGAGGCGCGCTGATCAAGAACCTCGACAAACGTATCCGCGAAGAAACGGGATTGCCGGTTTCGATCGCCGACGATCCGCTGTGCAGCGTGGTGCTGGGCACCGGCAAGATGCTCTCGGACTTCAAGCTGCTGCGCAAGATTTCGATCGAGTAGATCCGTCTCGCAGGACGATTCGAGTCAGGACGACGGGCTCACTGAGAACTGACAACTGAGAGCTGAGAACTGGTGTTATGGACGTCCTCGGACGCTATCGCAACCTGATTGTGCTGGTGGGAGTTTTATTTGCACAGGTGCTGGGCTTAGCCGTGCAAGTGAAGCGGCCGAGCGACAACGAACCGACGCGTCTGATCCGCATCTGGGCGGCGGGAGCCGTGACTCCCATGGAGAAAGTGCTGGTGTGGGTCGAAACCTCCACCCGCAACGTCTGGCACAATTACTTCTACCTGCGCGGTTTGCGCGCCGAGAACCGCAGCCTCAAACAACAGATTGAGCGCATGAGTCTGGAGCAAGTGCGGATGAGCCAGGACGCCGATCAGGCGCGGCGCTTGCAGGCGTTGCTGGCTTTTAAGGAACAGTTCATATCGCAGACGATGGCGGCACAGGTCATCGGAGGGAGCGGCAGCGAGCAGTCGCGCGTGGTATTCATCGACAAAGGTTACAACGATGGCGTCAGGCCCGACATGGCGGTCATCACGGCGGACGGCATCGTGGGTAAAGTGCTGGAGTCGTATCGCTCCCCGTCCACTTCGAAAGTGCTGTTGATCAACGATCAGACCAGCGGAGTGGGAGTGATTCTCGACAAAACCCGTCTGCAAGGGATCTTGCGCGGCACGGCCTCAGGCGAAGTGGTGCTTGAAAAAGTGATGAGCGACGAGAGCGTTCCCGCCGGAGAATTGGTTTTGACCAGCGGCGGAGACGGCATTTTCCCCAAGGGACTGCTGGTAGGCCGAGTGACCAAGGTGGGCTCGGGCAGCGATCTGTTTCTCAACATTCGCGTGCGGCCAGCGGCCGATCTCAACCGGCTGGAAGAAGTGCTAGTGGTGACCAAGATTGATCAGAGGCAGGCCCTGCCCGAGCAGACCGGCGCAGCGCGCGCTGTCGATATCCTGGCCGGGCGTCTGCCAGGTGTTCCTTCCAAGCCCGAGAATGCTGAAAAAGGCGATGGTGCGGCGTCCGCAAGCTCCGAAGCCAAGCCGAAGACCGTGTCCCAGCCGCCTTCCGCCGCCATGGGTGCGGCCGCTGCTGCGAAAACTCCTCCCAAGCCCGTGAAGGCAGTGGTCGAACCCACACCGCAACCCGCGGCCGAGGACAGTCCGCACTAACGTGGCCATCACTTACACATCGGGGGCGCAGGTTGAAGTTTACCGGTTCAGCATTCCGGCGACGGTGCTGATTCCGCTGACTGCCGTTTTTCTGCAGGCGTGGCTGCCCCTGCGCTTTCATCTCTTCTCCTTCTTCGATCTGCCGCTGCTGATTACGATCGGTTTCGCGACGGCGCGGCGCAGCCCGCTGGCCGGCTTGTTCACTGGCGCGCTTGATCGGCATTCTGCAAGATGCGCTGACGCATCATCCCATTGGGCTTTACGGAATTTCGAAGACGGTGGTGGGATTCGGCGCGTCTTCGCTGGGGATCAAGCTGGACGTGGAAAATGCCGGCGCGCGGTTCCTGCTTACGATTTTCTTCTACGTGGTGCACGAAGTGGTCTACTTCATGATTGCCCGCGGCCTGGTCGGATTGCGCGTGGCTTGGAACTGGCCCCACGAATTTCTGTCGGGCATGGCGAACGCCCTGCTGGGCGTGTTCATCTTCCTGCTGCTCGACCACGTCAAGCAGCGGACGTAATCTGCCGAAAACCTCCTGCGTATTGCGTCCCCAACGCTCGGTTCGGTCCGAGACGCGGCAAGCCGCGTCTCTACGGAAGATTCATCAGCTCGAAATGGCAACGCCAGTGCCGCCGCAGCCGCCGTGGCGAAGAGATTGACGGTCTGATTGCTGATCCAACCGCGGCGTTGCAGCGTGGCGCCGAGAAAACTGTCGATCAGCATTCCGGCGAATCCGGCGGCCACGGGAATCCAGAGCTGGGCGTGGGAAAGCATCCCGCCGGTGGCTGCGACCACCGCAATCGCAAGACCGGCAGCCAGGCCGGCGAGGCTTCCGGCAAGCGTGATGCCACCGTCGATTCCGGCCGGGACGCGTTCCCAGGTCGTGATCAGGCGCGCGTCCTGGCCGCGGTACTGTCCGATTTCGCTGGCCACGGTATCGGTTGCGGCTTCGGCGAGAGCGGCCAGCGCAGTGAGCAGCCAAAGCCGATTTCCGGTGGCGCTGAAGACAACCGAGCCAAGGGCAGCGACGGCCAGATTGGCCAGGACTTGCCAGGCATTGCGGCCTTCCCGGCGCTCGGCTAGCCCCAGCGCCAGCTTGCGACGGTATCCCAGGCGGGTGGATATCCAGGTCATCAGAAACAGCGCGGTCAGCGTGGCAAACGCCGGTGGGCCGCCGCCGGCGAAAAGCAGGAAGCAAGCGAGACCGCCCGCCAGAGCCCCGGAGCGATTGACGCCGCGCAGGGCGCGAGCCAACGCCGCAAAGCCCAGAGTCACGATGGCGGCGATGGCCAGCCGTTCTGGGGAAGACGCCCATCCGTGCGCTAGAAAAGGGTTCAGCATGATTGAGACATCTCTCAGCTTTCAGCCATCAGTAGAATCTCATGTTCCTGACAAACTGACGGCCTGACGGCTGAGGGCTGATGGCTGATCCGCACGATCCACGGTCGATAACACTATATTCGGTGTTCTAAGGCAGAGGACCGCGCCAGGTAGTGCTTGACCTTTGGATTCGTCCCGTAATCTGGCGGCCCCACTCCCGGCCAGTTTAGGCTACACTTCTGTACGCTGGGGTGGATTCTGATCTTTTTTGGCGGCGCGGCATCACCGCGTCTGCCAGGACGAGGCAAGCCTCGTCTCTACTGGGGGTGAAACCAATGGCAGCTTCCGTCTGGTCTGGATATCTTACGTTCGGATTGATCTCGATGCCGGTGCGTCTGTTCTCGGGCGCGCGCAGCAGCGGCATATCGTTCAACCAGCTTCATCGCACCGACCACCATCGGGTGAAGCAGCAGCTCATCTGTCCGGCGGACAACCAGGTCCTCGAACGCAGCGACATCATCAAGGGCTATGAGTACCGCAAAGACGAGTACGTCATCATCGACCCGGAAGAAATCAAGAAGATCGAGCCGAAGACGGCGAAGACGATGGAGATACTGGAATTCGTGAAGACGAGTGAAGTGGACCCGGTGTACTTCGAGTCGTCGTATTACATGGTTCCGGAGGAAGCCGGCCGACGTCCTTATGCGCTGCTGACCAAGGCGCTGGAGGAAAGTGAGTACGTCGCCATTGCCAAACTCACCATGCACAACCGCGAGTACACGGTTTTCCTGCGCCCGCATAAAGGCGGAATGATGCTGCACACAATGTACTACGCCGAGGAAGTGCGCGAGGTCGAATCGTTCGGCGCTCCTGAGGTGGAGATCAAGGACGCTGAGATTAAAGTTGCGCATCAACTGATTGAAGCGCTGGCGGGCGAGTGGGACCCGGAGAAATATCACGACACATTCCAGGAAAATCTGAAGAAGCTGATTGCGGCGAAGCTGGAGGGCGGCGAAGTCCAGGCCGTTGAACAACCGAAGAAATTGGCTCCGGTGGTAGATCTGATGGCGGCGCTTAAGGAAAGTCTGGCGCAGACGAAGAAGCCGGCCGGATCGGAAAAAGTCACCGAGATGACAAGCGACCGCCAACAGAAAGCACGACGCGGACGGGCGTAAGGCCGCAAGAACCCCAGGTTTCAAAAGTTGAAAAGTCAGGTTTCAACTTGAAAGCTCTGATTTCCACCTTGAAACTCTGAAACCTTGAAACTTTGAAACCTGTTTTCTTGTCCGTCTCATTTCCCCTCCCGACCCGGTTCCCGATACAATAACGGATTCCACGTGAGACTGACATTTCCCATGGAGTTTGAATGAAGCGGGTTCTCTGGTTGGGGTTTGTGCTGTTCATTTATGTGATCTGTAGTGGCTGCGGCGATACCTTTCGCCCGATCATCATCCCGAATCCTCCGATTTTCCCGAACCCGAAGGCAGCCCACAGCGTGGTGGCGATTAACGATAACGGAAGCGCCGTGAACGGGCACCGCCATGGTGGTTGATGTCTCCGGTGACACGGATGTGAGCGTCGCTAACATAGGCTATGCTCCGGTTCACGCCGTGCAGCAAACCGCCAACCAGGTGTTGGTCGTAAACCATTCCGCGAGCAATGGGCAGGCCGATTCGATTACCAAGCTGAGTTTCAGTAGCACGACCATCAGCGGCAGCGTCACCATCAGTCTGCCGGCGAACTCGGCACCGAATTTTGTGGCCGTTGCCCCGACGGATACGACCGCGTACGTGGCACTACCGAACCTGATTCCGGACCCCATCAATTTTCCTAATGACGACGCGGTCGGCGTAGTCAGTACCCAAAGCAACAATGTGCTGGCGACCATCATGGTTGGGAACAATCCGGTTGCCCTGGCGGTCACGCCCGACAAGAGCAAGCTATACGTGGCGAACCAGGGCGACAGGACGATCGACGGATTCAATACCGTCGACCGGTCGCAGCGGGTGGGTTCGCCGGTCAGTACCACGTCGCCACCGATCTGGTTGGTTGCGCGCACGGATAACCAGCGCGTATATGTTCTGGAACAAGACGGTACCCTCGCGTGGCTCGATACTACTTCGACTGCAGGCCCGGACACCTTCACCGAGACCGCGATCAGTGTGCCGGGCGCGACCACAATGGTCTACGACAGTAATCTGAACCGGCTGTACATTCCCGGTGGACCGCAGATGGCGATCGTCGATATTTCGCAGACTCTGCACCGCAGGTGCTCCAAACCATCTCAATACCGCCGGTGGCAGGCGTCCCCGCACGTGCCGGCCAACGCGGTTGCCGTGGCGGCCTTGCCGGACGGAAGCCGCGCTTATGTGGCATCGGTTCCAAGTGCTGCGCAGTCCAGCCAACTCAACATTTCGGCGGTTGCAAGGAGACGGCACCACCGCGACCTATACCTATACCTTGACGGGTGGGCACGATCTTACTCCGGGAATAACCGTGGTTGTGTCTGGCATAACTACTCCCGCCGGCTTCGACGGAACGTTCCTTGTCAACTCCGCCTCCAATTCCGTTCCAGGCACAACTTGTGATCAGCCCACGGCGATGTGCACATTCCAGGCGGCCAATGCGACGACAGCCACGCAAACCGCTGTTGCCGGGGTGGCATCAAGCACCATCGACAACCTGTTCCCGCAGGTCACCGTGGTAAATGTGTCGTCGAACGCTATCACCAAGACCATTGGGATACCCGGCTTTCCGGACGCGACCGCCAGAGTTCCCCAGTACTACGCACCCGTCTGCGTTCCTCCGACTTCCAGATCCCCCATCTCCCTACCGTGCGACCTTCCGCTACATGATGGCAGCCGGCGGCGATAGTTCCCGCGCCTACCTGTCGAGTTGCGATGGAGGGAATGTCGACATCATCGATACTTCCAACGACACCTATATCGAAAATCTTCCGGCCCCGGTCAGCAATTCACGCCCGCCGATTCCGCCGAATCCGCTAAACCCGCCGCAGAATCCGGTGTTTCTGTTTGCCGGACCCTGAGCAGTAGCACTTAGCATTTAGCACTTAATCAAACCGACCGCGTTCCGAATTGGACGAAGAATGAAGGATTTCCCTGACTTGCATGTTTGGGAACGATCTCACAGGGTCACTTTGGCAGTCAACGGAAGCGACTAAGCGCTAGGTGCTAAATGCTAAATGTCGCTTCTAGCCCGCGACGGAAGCCCGTTCCACTGCCTGGCGGCAGTGGTGGCGCAGGGCGACATTCATGAATACATTTCCATGCGAAGTATTGAAGCACATCACGAGGGCTTCGGTGTCTTCACTGGTCTTGCTCCCCTGTTCGGAAGTGTGGAGGGTTGGGGGATGAACATGAAAGTGGAATCCCTGGTCGTTGAGCGAAGTGACAGCATTGCCAATGATCTGGTTGGCGAGTTCACAGACCGCCTCGCGTACCAGATCGTCGGTCTCGGATACTTGCACGCCCGCCAGACGGGTGGCCAGCTGCACTGCCGTTCCGAGGTCGACGTCAAAAATGATCCGGCCTTCGATCTCGCCCAGCAGGCAAACCTCAGCCGCGATCCCTTTTCGCCGGTACGCCTCTTCTTCCATGGTCAGGTTCTCGATGGAAACAGGCGACTCCAGCCCCTGCGCCAGAACGGCGTCGGTTGAGTTGATAAAGGGCTGAATCAGATCCATCCGCATGACTAGGCTCCAGCTCCGGCGCCGCGCGTCGCAACTGCGTCGTCACGCATTACGTACTTGATGACTTCATAAAGAACTTCGGGCTTCACCGGTTTCTGCACGAAGTGGCGGGCACCGCGCTGCAGGGCGGCCACGATATTCTCCTGGTAGCCAACCGACGAGACCATGACGATGCGGGCGCTGGGATGGTCGCGCACGATCTTCTCCGCCGCCTCAATGCCTTCCATCTGCGGCATGGTGATATCCATCAGAACGATGTCGGGCGTGAGCCGTTCGTACTCGCTGATCGCCGAAACTCCGTCGCCAGCCTCGCCGATTACCTGGCCCCCGAAGGTTTCCACCATGCGGGCCAGGTTCTTGCGGGCAAACACGGAGTCATCCACGATCAGATAGCGCACCGGTTGTCCGTCTTCGCTCCGTTTTACGGGCGCAAACTTTTCCATGACACTCCTCCACACCTAGCACTTAATCACGAATCTACATACTTTCGATAGATAACTCTAGTTACTTCCGGCACCAGTAGCCCGCTTGACCTCGGTCGAATCTCCCCGGCTGCGGTCGGGCGCGCACTGGGCCAGCAAAATGTTCGGTATATCCTGGAGGTCCGCGATACGGATAGCATAGCCGCGTTCAATGGCAGCCTTGGGCATGCCGTAAACCACGCATGTCTCCTGGCTTTGGGCCACGGTGAATCCCCCAGCCGCCCGGACCTCGCCCAGGCCGGCGGCCCCGTCTTCTCCCATGCCGGTCATCAATACGGCCACGGCTTGCGGACCAAACTTCTCGGCTACGCTGTGAAACAGCACATCCACTGAAGGACGATGCCCGTTGACCGGGGCATCGTCGGCCAGCACTGCCACGTTGCCGAGGGGCAATTTCTTCACCTTCATGTGCCGGTTCCCGGGACAAATGAGCGCACGTCCGGCCACCAGCAAATCGCCGGGATGCGCTTCCTTCACCCGGATGGGGCAGCACTCGTCCAGTCGCTTGGCAAATAGATCGGTGAAGCCATCCGGCATATGCTGCACCACCAGGATGCTGCCCGAAAATTCCACGGGCAGGTTCGAAAACAGGTATTGCAAAGCGCTCGGACCCCCGGTAGACACGCCGATGGCGACGATGCGCGTCGGTGCGACGGGCTGGAGCTTGCGTGGCCTTGGCCCCTGGGTGTCCCCCAGCAGGAACTGCGTCTGCGGCCCCGCGCTCTGCGCCGCAGCCTGGATCTTCTTGATCAGTTCGTCGGCAATTTCGGGCATGCGCGCCGCAACATCTTTCGGCTTCGCCACGAAATCGAATGCGCCCAGCGCCAGCGCCTTGAGCGTGATAGATGCTCCCGCGGTCGAATGCGAGCTGACTACGATGACCGGCAGCCGCCAGTGCCGCATGATCTGTTTCAGAGTGTCGATTCCGTTCAATCCGGGCATTTCCAGGTCGAGGGTCACCACGTGCGGCTTCAGGTCCTCGATCTTCTTCAACCCAAAATTGCCGTCCATCGCCGTGCCCACCACCTCGATCGAGTCATCCCGTTCAAGGATTTTGGGAATCAGCTTGCGCATCAGCGCCGAATCATCCACGACCAGGACCCGCACCTTGTTCATGCTTGGCCCCCTGCCGTCCCGCGCGCCCGGATCTCACTCGTCTGGATTCCCGCACCGCTGGCCGTTGCCGGTCCGATACCCGAAAGCAACCCCGTCATTTTGGCGCCGACTGCATCCGCGCGCCCGCGCGTGAAACGATCCATCAGGGCGATCATGTTGAGGATGAGAACCACTCTGCCATCGCCCAGAATCGAAGCCCCACTCACCAGATCGGTCGTGATCGACTGATCGTCGAGCGCCTTGATCACCAACTCTTCCTCGCCCTCCAGTTCGTCGACCACCAGCCCGAACTTGCGTTCTCCGCTGTTGATCACGAGAATAAAGACCTTGCGCTGCGCCGTTTCTGGTCCATCTGGAGGCTTCGAGCCCAGGCGCAGCAGGGGCAACACGGCGTTGCGCAGTTGCAGCACGTCGTAGTGTTCGACCTGATGGATCTCTTCTTCGACCGTGCGCGCGATCTCGGCGACCGCGTTCAGCGGCAGGGCGTAGAGCCGCTGTTCCACGCGGAACAGCAACGCCCGAATAATAGCCAGCGTCAGCGGAAGCCGCAGGCGGAAGGTGGTGCCCTGTCCGAGCACGGTTTCGATCTGCACCGTTCCCTTGAGGCGCGCCAGCACGCTCTGCACTACGTCCAATCCCACGCCGCGGCCCGAAAGTTCGGTGATCTCCTCGGCCGTCGAGAAACCGGGCTTTAAGATCAGATCCAGAGTCTCATTCTCAGTCAGGCGGGCGGCCTGCTCGGCCTTCAGCAATCCCTGGGAAAGGGCGCGCTGCCGGACTTTCTCGGGGTCAATGCCGGCCCCGTCGTCAGAGACCTCGATGACCACTTGGTTGCCTTGGTGATAAGCGGCCAGCCGTAATGTTCCCTGCGGCTTCTTGCCGGCGCGTACCCGCTCCTCGGCAGTTTCAAGACCATGGCCGACGGCATTGCGCACCATGTGGGTCAGGGGCTCGGCGATCGCATCCAGAATGCTTTTGTCGAGATCGGTTTGACCGCCGCGGACCGCCAGTTCGACTTCTTTCCCGCACTGCCGCCCGACGTCCCGCACAATGCGCGGGAAGCGGCGGAACAGCTGATCGACCGGTACCATGCGGATCTTCATGACCGAGTGCTGCAGATCATTCAAAACCCGCGACTGGAAAGCCATAGCATCGGAAAACTTTCCGCGCAAAACGTCTTTCGGGAAGCGTTGTCCAAATTCGAGCAGCGCCTGCTGGAACATCGATTTCGCCAGGATCAGTTCCCCGACCAGATTGAGAACGCTGTCGATTCTTTCCGCATCCACGCGCAGGACGTTGTCCGGTCCGGCAGGCAGGGCGGGTGCCGCTGGTTCTCCGACCGGCGTCGAGTCCATGGCCGCAGGCTCGGCGGTGTCAGACGGCTCAACCTCGTTCTGCTCTCTTGAATCGGCTTTGGAAGCCGGCGGGAGCCGGCGTGACGGCACCGCGAGGCGCAGGGCTGTGACTCGCACATTCAGCGCGATGGTTGGAATGCTGCACTTGGTGCGGATCTGGTCCGCGGATTTTTCCGACGCCAGAGCCGCTTCGACCTGGGTCATTGGCTCGGTGCTGCCTTCGAGCGGGTAGAGGGCCAGCACCTCGCCCAGCCCAGTCAGGGCCAACTGGATCATCTGGCGTCCAGCGATGGGCATGGCGCACTGGGGGTCGATCTGCACCACTACGTGATGAACGTGTTTGCCCTCGGCTATCGCCCGGGCGATCGCCAGTTGGTCGTATTCCGACCAGCGGCTCGGTTTCGCGACCGCTTTCTTCTTCTTATTAGTGGTTTTGACAGCGCGACCCGGCGCCGGGTGCGCCAGACGCGCAATATCCGTGCGCAAGGACTGGATGCTCGGAAGTTTCGTTCCTTTCCGATACGCCTCCAGCAAGGCCGCAAACACGTCGGCGGCACGCAACGCGATCTCGGGAACCGAAGCTGCAGCGGCCTTGTTCCCAAGCGTCAGCACATCCTCGAATTCGTGGGACAGTTCGCTGAGCTCGCGGAAGCCGCAGGCGGCCGCGTCCCCTTTCAGGGTATGCACCGTCCGGCGCAGGCTGCGGGCTGTCTCCGCGTCGCCGGGCGATTTTTCCAGCTGCATGGCTTCGTCGTTCAGCTTTTGGACGAGTTCTCCAGCACTCTCGAAAAACAGCTGCCGGAGTTCTGTCATCCGATCCTCGGGGGGGAGGGTCACACGATCACCTCCAGGCGCTGGTAGGCGGTGCCGCTGTTGCGATGCACCATCTGAAACTTTTTCGTCAACCCCAGCAGACTCTCGGCATGGCCGACAAAGAGGTATCCCTGAGGATTCAAGCAACGATAAAACTTCTCCACCAGACGCTTCTGCTCGGCTTCGTCGAAATACATCATGACGTTGCGGCAGAAAATAATGTCGTTGCGTTCCGGCAGGTATTCGGTCTTCAGGTTGTGAAAGTCGAAGTGCACCAGTTCCTTGACGTTGGGCTTGATCGCGTAGCGATCGCCCACTTTGTCGAAGAAGCGCAAGCGGTAGCCATAGTCGACTCCGGCCATCCGGTGCTCGAAGTAAGAACCCTCCTGAGCGGCGCGCAGCACCGAATAATTGATGTCGCTGGCCATGATCTCCACCCGCCAGGGCGCGGGGACCAGGGGCTTGGGAAGCGGCGATTCGAAGGGCGCGGAATGGCGCAGATGGTGGTAGGAGAGCGCATCGGCCACCAGCATGGCCAGGGTATAGGGCTCCTGTCCCGTGGAACAGCCCGCGCTCCAGATTCTCAAGTTGTAATCCCGGCGCTCGTGTTTGCGCCGCAGAATATCGTCGATCACGTCATGCTGAAACAGGTCCAGTTGCGCCTTGTTCCGGAAGAAGCTGGTCTCATTGACGGTGAGGTTTTCGACCAGGCATGTGAGCTCTTGTTTACCCGGCTGGCTGATGAGCAGGCGATAGTAGCTGTAGAACGAATCCAGCTGGCACTCCTTCAGCCGGCGCAGCAAACGGTCTTGGAGAAAGGGGGTGCGCCGATCGTCGAAATGCATGCCGCACTCCTGGTAGACGAGGGTCTGCAGGAGTTTCAATTCCGCGTCCGTGAGTGCGGGGATCTCGTTCATGCTCATGTAGGTTGATTCTTCTCGCTACTTACCGGCCGAGGCGCCCTGGGCCCCCGCTTTGCCCCTGCCGGCCGCGGCCGGTTTTTCCGCTGCCGGCTCGATTCCAGCCTCAGGCGCGGCTAGTACCTTGCTGATATCCAGCAGAATGATCAGCCGTCCGTGATACTTGCCGAGGCCCGTCACACAGTCCAATCCTCCGGCCTGCATCATGGCGGGCGCGGCTTCGATATCGCTCTCCGGAATTTTCAAAACTTCCGACGCCGAATCCACAATCATGCCCGCCAGACGGCCCCGGTGTTCCACCACCAGAATGCGGCTGCGCCGGTCCATGCCGGTGGAAGGCTTGCCGAAGCGCTTGCGCAGATCCACCACCGAGACAATCTTGCCGCGCAGGTTGATGACCCCTTCGAGATAATCGGGCGCGTCTGGTACCGCGGTGATCTCCGGCACGCGGACGATCTCATGCAGCGATGTGATGGGTACGCCGTAAGTCTCGCGGCCCACCCGGAAGCCCACTACGTGTGTTTCCCGGCTCATGATTGAAATTCCCTCAACGTGATCCCGCCGCCGCGCCCCGGGCTGCGTTGGCGAATCCCGGCGCACCGTCGCTCGGGCGCAGCGTAAAGCGGTCCATCGATTCCAGCAGGCCCCGCGACATCTTGGACATCTGATCGGAGGACGCGGCCAGTTCGGTGGAACCCGACGTGGACGACTGCAGCAATTCGCGCATCCGCTCCATGGCTTGCACCACCGCCTGCGCCCCGGAAGCCTGTTCTTCGACCGCCGAGTTGATTTCGTGCGTGATTTCGTTCAGACGTGTGGTGGCGCGCGCGATCTGCGACGACCCGTGCGACTGCTCGTTGGTGGCGGCGCCGATTTCCTGCGCGAACTTGTAGACCTCGGTCACCACGTTGGAAATCTTTCGCAGCGCGGCGTTCAGGTCCTGTCCCAGGTTCAGCCCTTCGTTGACGATGGTCGTGCTCTTCTCCATGTTCTCGACGGCTTTGCGCGCTTCCTTCTGGATGCTTCCGATGAGCTCGGAAATCTCCTTGGTGGACTGCGCGGATTTCTCGGCCAGCTTGCGGACTTCATCCGCCACGACCGCGAATCCGAGGCCGTGTTCGCCCGCTCGCGCTGCTTCGATGGCGGCATTCAAGGCCAGCAGGTTGGTCTGTTCCGCCAGATCGTCGATGACTTCGATGATCTTGCCGATGTCGTCGGCGCGCGTGCCGAGCGCGTCGATGATCTCGCCTGAAGAGCGGATGGTGGTATTGATCCGGTTCAGACCGTCGGTTGCTTTCTCCATGGTGCCGATGCCGCTGTGCACCTCTTCCCGAGAACGGTTGGAGATATCGAGCAGAACCTTGGCCGTATCCGCGACCCGCTGGATCGAGGTGACCATTTCGTCGATGGAAGCCGAAGTTTCGCTGACGCTCGAGGCCTGGGTCTGCGTGCTCTTGACCATGTTCTGCACGTTTACGCTCATCTCGTGCATCGTGCTCGTCACTTCATCGATGGCCGAAGAGGTCTGCAGGCTGTTCCGGGCCGACTCGTCGGAAGCGCTAGCCACTTGAGTGGAGGCGCTGGCCACCTGAGAGGCGGCATCGCGCACGTGACGCACCATTCCGCGCAGTCCTTCCACCATGCGCGTGAAAGCGTTCGCCAGCGTGTCGTTGGCGGAGCGCGGACGGACTTCGACCGCCAGGTTGCCTCCGGCAATGGCTTCGGAAACCGCAGCCATTTCCTTCAGGTACTTCACCATGGAATCGAAGGTCCGGGCCAGTTGCCCGATCTCGTCCTTGCCGCGAACGTCAATATTGTGTTCCAGATCGCCGGACTGGCCGATCTGATCGGCCACATGAATCAGACGTGTCAGCGATCCCGTGATCGAATTGGCGGTGCGATAGGCAATGACTGCGCCCAGAGCCAGCGCGATCAGGGAACTGAACACGGCAACCAGGATTGTCCAGTTGGCTGCCGAATCGTCAGAGTCTCGCCGCTCCTTCAGCAGCTTGTGGTTTTCCTGGTCAACTTCATCCAGAACGTCGCTCGAACGCGTGACCCAGGAGTTCGGATCCTTTTGCAGATAGAAAATCTGCAGTTCGGCAACCGTGGCATTGCCGCCGTCCACGGCGCGGCGCTTGTCCACTAATGGGTTGGCGAAATCGGAGTTCCATCCCTGTTCCAGTCCCTGCACCTTTTCCAGATTGCTGCGCTGCTGCGCGGAACTGGCCAGTTCCTGGGCGTGGTGGAGGGCGTCATTCAACTGGTGCTCGCCATCATTCATCTTGTCCACGTCGCGGGTGTCCCCGCTGAGCAGGTAGTTCTGCAAGTGCAGCCGGTTCTGCATCATCTGGAAACGGACCAGCGAGGTGGCTTCGGCCATGTCGATCGAATTCTGCGCCGCCGCCTTGGTCTCATGCTCGCGATGCACCCCGTACAGGTTGATCGCCAGCAGCATCAGGACCGTTGCCAGAATCACCCCGAAACTCAGGTACAGCTTCTTTCCTATATTCATAATTCCAACCTTCCTCATCCAGCGCTTTGGATAACGCGCTGTCTCCCCTACTGGGTGGGATCAAAACGGAATTCGACGATCTCGGTTGACTCTTCCGGACGCGCCTCGAAACGCCACTTCTTGGCCGCATCCAGAGCGGCGCCTGCCAACACCGGGTGCCCGCCAACCAGGGTTGCATCCTTAACCGTCCCGTTGGCAGCCACGGTTACCCGCACCTTCACCACGCCGGTGATGTTCATCCGCCTCGCCAGTTCCGGATACACCGGCGGCACTCTGGTCTTTGCCTTTCGACCGCTTTCCTGCGCCTTGGCTTCCTGTCCCCATGCCGGGGCAGCGCTGATCGCGGTCCATCCGCCTAGCAACAGCAGACCAACCGTAATCGCCCGATGCAATGCTTGAAAAGTCACGGTATCTTCCTCGTCGCCTGACATTCATCTAATCTTCGGGCAAGGACTGCCCCAGCGGATATCAAAAGTTCCTTCTGTCCATTACTTTAGTGATCTCTCCACAAGGCGATGAAGAATCGATCCTTAGGAGATCTGGAGAGCGGAAAATCGGGCCGTCGAATGATCTTTAGGACCACGCTTCTGAGCTTCGATTCCGATGACCCGATTGCCAGATGATCCGGCCACCTTTGATCACAGATTGCGGCGCCCGTATCATTTTGGTGCCGTTTCACAAGTTGGCACTGCCCCCTCATATTCCCTTGACTCAATTTGAGAATTAGGCTTAAGTTGATACGTAATTCAATTGTTTTCAGATATTTAGCAAGAAAAATGGTGTACGCTGACGAGACCCACTAGAAACTCGGGGCTGGGGGACGCGTCTCAGTCTGAAAAGGATTTCCAGAAGCTGCTCTTGGAGCTCTCCCGCGCTGCCTTTCAGAGCCGCGAGCCCGGCCAACTCATTCAGTCGTTCTGCGCTCTCACTCGCGCCTTCTTTCATGCCAGCGGCGCCTACTTCTGGACTTACTCCTCCGACGGTGAACTGGTTGGAGCCGAGGCCGACGGCGCCCATGCGGAAGCTTTTCGCGGCAAGCGGCCGGGCGCGGGTGATCCCTCGATCGCCCTGGAGGCGATTCACAAGCGCCACGCGTTCTTCGTCAACCACCTCGACGTCGCTCGTTATCCCTGGTTGGCCGAATGTTGCGCGCATGACGCCATGGCCGCGCCTCTGCTGGTTTCGGGCGGTGCGGCCGGAGCCATTGTGCTGGTGCAGAGCGTGCCTGATGCGGGCTTTGACGAGGACGCCGTAGCCAAAGTCACGATCCTGGTGGCCCAGCTGGGGACTGCACTCGAAGCCCTGCGCCTGAACCAACTCGCGCGCGAGGAGCAGCAGCGCGCCAGCCTGCTAGTCGAAGTCGCCGCTACACTGCACGGCTTGCCCGACACCACAGCCGTGATGGAAAACATCGCCGATCGTCTTCGTGTGCTGCTGCATTCGCCCGCCGTGCTGGTTTTCGTCCAGCCGGAGAAACTGTCCCAGTTGCAGGCGGTGTCGACCGAGACGCCCAAGCTCGCGCTCTCCATCCGTTCGCGTTTCCAGCAGAACCAGCTGCGCTCGGCGCAGGAGATCGCCACCCGCACCATCGTCGCCGGCGAGCGCATTACGGTGAGCATAGACGGCGCCTCGCATCTGGGAGAAGATTCGCCGTCCGGAGTCCTGGTCGCAGCGCCGTTTCGCACCACGCGCTCGCAGGGTGCAATTCTGGTTTACCCGCGCCGCGCGAACCCGTTCACCGAGGAAGACAAAACCCTGGTTTCAGCCCTGGCCGGTTTTGGCGCGGTCGCCATCGCCAACGCTGAGTTGTGTGGCATGGCGCGCGCCCAGGCCCATGAACTGCACGAGATTCTGGAGATATCTTTCGAGCTTAGTTCCGCTGGAAAACTCGACGAGTTCATGCAGACTTCAGTAATCCGCGCCGCGAGTTTTCTTGGCTTCCAGCGCTGTTTCATCGGGCTGCTCGAAGAGGCTGTCTTTCGCATTCGATGGGGAATGGAGAACGGGTCGGCCCGTCCCGTGGACATTCCGCTCTACGATGGCGTCGCCACCCGCGCGGTGAAAAACAAGAATGTGTTCTTCACCGAGGATGCTTCGGCGACTCCGGGCGCTAATCTGGAGTTCGTTGCCGCTTTCCATATCCGCCAACTGCTGGCAGTGCCATTGATTGGTTCCAACGGCGAGGTGCTGGGGATGTTCGGCGCGCTCGACCGGGTCGAGCCGGGGCCGATCAGCGACGAAGACGTCCGCCGCGCCCGCGCTCTGGCCGCGCAAGTGGCCATCGCACTCGAACTGACCCGCAACCTGCACCGGTCCGAGGAGCACCGCCGCCGCGCCGAGGCCCTGGTCACGCTCGCGCTCGAACTGAACACCGTTCTGCATCTGCCCGAATTCATGCGCAACCTGGCTCGGCGCGCGACGGGCCTGCTGGGAAGCCGGTCGGTTGCCCTCACGCTTTTCCAGTCGTCGGCGGTGGACACCGTTCTGATCCGAGGGTCCTCCGAAGCTGAAGCTTCCGAAATCAATGATCCACCGCTGCTGCGCCGCTTCAGTCACGCGCTCGGTGCAGCCCTGCCGAAATACTCCAACGATGTCAGCTTTGCCGCAGCCGGTGATCTTCTGGGAGCTCCCCTGGCCTCCAGTCTGGGATGGAGCGATTGCACGCTGGTCCGGCTGACCGGCTCCTCGGGAGAAATCGTCGGCGTGCTTTGTCTTGCCGACCGCGGCGCTGCGCCGGGCGCCGAGGATCAGCAGTTGCTGCGCGCCATTGCCAGCCACGCCAGCATCGCGCTGGAGAATGCCTGTCTGTTTACCAGCATGGAGCAGGCGAACCGGCACTGGCTGGATGTCTTCGATGCCATCAGCGATTTCATCGTGGTCCATGACGAACAGCACAACGTGCTGCGCGTCAATCGCTCGCTGGCCGATTTTATCGGGATCGCGCCCGACGAGTTGATCGGCGTCAACATGCGGGCACTCGAAGCTCTTTCCACCGGCGCTTCGCCGCACTCTTGTCCTTTCTGCCGCAGCGGCGAGGGTCTGGACGAATACGTGCACCCCGTGCTCGAACGCACCTACCTGATTTCCACCTCGCGCATTCATGCCGCCAGCCAGGGGGTGAGTAGTGCCCAGTTACAGATTGTGCACGTGCTCAAGGACATTACCGACCGGCGCGATGCCGAGCGCCGCTACCGCGAACTGTTCGACAACATCCAGGAAGGAATTTACGTCTCCTCGCCCCAGGGCCGCTTCGTCGAAGTCAACGACGCGCTGGTGCGCATCCTCGGCTACAGCAGCCGCGACGAAGTCCTGCAGCTCGACATCCCCACCCAGGTCTATTTTTCTTCCGAACGACGGCAGGAACTCGTGGAACGGCTCAAGCGCGATGGGGAAATGCACAATCAGGAAGAAATTCTGCGGCGCAAGGATGGATCGCCGGTCCACGTCTTCATGAACTGTTTTGCCCTGCGCGATTCCGCCGGCAACATCCTGCAGCACCGCGGACTGATGCTCGATATCACGGGCCTGCGTCAGTCGCAAACCGAACTGCAGAAAGAGCGTGATTTCTCCAGCAAGATCCTCAGCCACACGCAGAGTTTGATTCTGGTCACCGACACCGATGGTGTGATCAGTTATGCCAACCGGCGCTGGAGCGGTCTCGGTTTCCAACAGAACCAGGTCCTGGGTCAGCCCTTTCCCGAGTTGTGTGCCCCTCCGCGGCGCGCGGCGCTCCGGGACGCGCTGGCAGCCGTGGCGCGCGGGCAACAGGTTGACAACTTCGATCTGCCCCTGGTTCGGAGCGACGGCGCCAGTGGCCAGTTCTCCGTCAATCTAAGCCCGATCCACGGCGAAGATGGCAAAGTGAGCAGCATTGTCGTGGTCATGACCGATGTCACCGATTCCGCCGTACTGCGCGCCAAACTGGTGCACGCGGAGAAAATGGCGGCTGTCGGACAGTTGGTTTCCGGCGTCGCCCACGAAGTCAACAATCCACTCACCGCCATCCTCGGATTCACCGACCTCCTGATGGAAAATCCCGAGCTCCCCGAAAGCGCGCGACGCGATCTGCGGGTGATTCTGCAGGAGGCGCAGCGGACCAAGCAGATCGTGCAAAACCTGCTCAGCTTTGCGCGCCAGATGCCGCCGCAGCGGCAGCCGGTTCAACTCAACTCTATCCTGCAGCGCACCGTGCACTTGCGTTCGTACGACTTCATCAGCCACGGCATTCAGGTGGTCGAGCGCCTCGATGAATCCCTGCCCCAGGTGGTTGGGGATTCCCACCAGCTGCAGCAGGTGTTTCTCAACATTCTGAACAACGCCTACGACGCGGTCCGCGAAAGCACGCGGACCGCCGGCTGCATTGAGGTGATCAGCGCCCGCGGCAACGCTTTCGTGGAGATTTCTTTTCGCGATAACGGCACCGGCATCGCCGATCCGGAACGGATCTTCGATCCTTTCTTCACCACCAAAGACGTGGGCAAGGGGACGGGTTTGGGCCTGAGTATTTGCTATGGCATTGTCCGCGAACATGGCGGCGAAATTGTGTGTCGCAACAACACCGACTCTGAAGGAGCAACCTTCATCGTCCGCCTGCCGGTAGCATCCGAGGCGGCATCCTTTGGAGCGGTTGCAGGAGTGGACCCTAAATGACGCAGATGGAAACCAAGTTACCTTGTGGGCCCGTGCTTTTGATTGAAGATGAGCCAGCAGTCATGGCACTGGTACGCTCGGTTCTCGAGGGCCAGGGATATTCCGTGGTTCCGACCGAATCGGGCGCAGAAGCCCTGCGACTGTTGGCCCAGGGCAATTTTCACGGCGTGGTTTCCGACATGCGCACCCCGGGCGGCGTCGATGGCGCCCAGGTCTATGCCTGGATCGCTGTCAACCGCCCGGAACTTGCCTCCCGCCTCGTGTTCATCACCGGCGACATTGCCAACGAGGAAACTGCAGCCACCCTGCGCCGCACCGGCGCGCCTTGCGTGGAAAAGCCGTTTCGGGTTCGGGAATTCATTTCCGTGGTCCAGCAGACCATGGGCAGGGTAGCCCCATGACCGACTTCCGCATTCGATTGTTGATTGTCGATGACGAGCAGACCATCCGCCGCCTGTGCATGACGGTCGGCGAATCGCTCGGTTTCACTTGCCTCGAAGCCGAGAGCGGTGATGCCGCTCTCGCCCTGCTGGAAGAACAGCCCGTGCACATGGTGCTCAGCGATATGGTGATGCCGGGCATGTCCGGGCTCGAATTCCTGGAACAAGTCAAACGCGACTTTCCCGGCATCGAAGTCGCACTTATGACCGGTCACGGGTCGGTTGAAACCGCGGTGCAGGCGATGAAACTGGGGGCGTACGATTACATCGCCAAGCCCTTCGCTCCGCTCGACGACCTGCGCCTTTTCCTGCGCCGCATGGCCGATAAAGTCCGCCTGGTGGAGGAGAATCTCTACCTCCGCGAGCGTTCCGAAACCGAGACCGCGGTCCACGGCATCATCGGCAGCTCGGCCAGCATTCAGCACGTCCTGCGCCTCATTTCCCGGCTTAAGGACACGCGCACCCCCGTCCTGATTTCGGGCGAAAGCGGAACCGGCAAGGAACTAGTGGCCCGCGCCCTGCATTTTCGCGGCAACCTGGCCAGCCGTCCCTTTGTGGCCGTCGACTGCGGATCGCTCGTCCCCACCCTGATCGAAAGCGAGTTGTTCGGCTACGAAAAAGGCGCTTTTACCGGCGCTCTTCGTTCCAAACAGGGCCTGCTGCAATCGGCCGATACCGGAACCATTTTTCTCGACGAGGTGGGCGAGCTTCCGCTCGAGATGCAGGCCCGGCTGTTGCGCTTTATCCAGGAGAAAGAAGTCCGCCCGGTGGGCAGTAATCAAAAAGTCAAGGTGGACGTGCGCATCATGGCCGCCACCAACCGCGATCTTGAGTCCGAATACAAGAAAGGAACCTTCCGCAAGGATCTTTTCTTCCGCCTCAATGTGGTCACGATTTCGCTGCCCCCTTTGCGCGAGCGCCGTTCCGACATTCCCATCCTGGCTGCGTTCTTCCTGGAGCGCCTCGCTCCCGGACGCGGCCTCCAGCTTTCCGGTGCTGCCATGAAAGCGCTGCTGGCATACGACTGGCCCGGCAATGTCCGCGAACTGGAAAATTGCCTGGAGCGAGCGGTCGCCCTGGGCGACCAGCGCGTTCTCGAAGTCAACGATCTGCCACCCTCGATTACGCACGGGGAAATCCAAGCTGAAGCACTGGATTCGCCCGAAGACTCGGGCGGCGCCACCGTCCTCCATGCCACAGACTTGGGAGATATCGAGCGCGCCACCATCGAGCGCGTCTTTTCCCAGGTCCATGGAGACAAAAATCTGGCCGGCAAGATGCTCGGCATCAGCCGCGCCACCCTCTATCGCAAGCTGAAGCGCTACAACATCGGCGGACGCGTGGAACCATCGCAATCGACCACGCTGCAATAAATTGGGATGGGCACCCAAGTCTTCAACGCCGAGACGCAAAGAACGCCGAGAACCCACGAACGGGAACTCGTTTCCCAGATTTTCTTTGCGCTCGCGGCATCTCGGCGGTGGCTGAGACTGCTGCGTCAACCTGAGACGCGTGTCCCCTGATTCCTAAGAACCGTCTGCCCGGGGCCGCGCATGACGCCGTTAACTGGTTGCCGTTTCTTTCACTTACTCTTAGGTCCATGACCTTCAAGTATTTGGTGGGACTCGTGCACTCATGCATACTGATAAAGCAAAGCGAGTCTCCTCGTAGTTCTTCTCAACCAGGAGGAGGGGAGACTGGACTGCTGCGCTCCCCCGGGATAGAGGTCTTTGTGCCCAACCAGGCAACTGCACGTGCTCTCGAATCAGACATTGTAGGCCGCTTGGCCAAGTTCTTTCCCGAGGCTACTCCGGTGCGGATTCCCATCAAGCTCAGCCGCGTCCCTGGCAACGGAAACGGGGATAGGGCCGTGCGGGTAAGCGACTGCGTTTTCTTGCAGGATACCGTCATCGAGTACGGCACGCCACGCGAAGTCTTGTTCGCGCTCGGCCGTCCGCTGGAATTTGCCGATCGTATCATGGTCGAAAGCAACGACGGCTCGCTGCGTGCCGAGGCGTCGGTGGTCGCGGTACAGTATCATCCTGAACGGACGGTGATTGCCGCCCGCTTCCTCAAACCTGTTTCCAATTGGATTGTGAAATCATGACTGCATCCTCCCAACCTTCACTGCAAGAGCAAGGAGCCGCGCTCTCCGCCCTGCGGCCGATTTACAGCGCACTGGTCCGCGAGTTTGTGATTGAGGTTCCCGCTTGCCCGATCGACGAAGATAACAGCGAAGGGTTCTCGCCGTCGGCGGAGTCCGTGGGCCAGGCTGAAGCCTGGTTCCAACAGGTGGACGCGCAGATCCAGGTGCACCAGTTGCGCCAGTTTCTGCAGACCACGCCGCTGGCCAACGAAGCCGTGCTGCGCCAACTGCTGGCGCATCACCTGCACAAAACCTCGAAATCGGCCAGTGACCGCGACAAGACTGATTTTCTGCTGGTGCAATATTTTTCGCTATGCGCGCCCTCGGGCCTGGAAGACGCGGACGTCGACCTCGACTACGTCGCGCAGGTGCTGGAGCCGGTGCTGGGCCCGCAACAGCCGAAGATTCCGGCATGGCTGAGTTCTCTGGAGACCGTCCTGCAGTCGGCGGCGCGCAGCCGCCGTCTCAGCGAACTGCTGCATAGCGGGACGCTTGAGCAAGGGCGCAAGCTGAAGACGCAAAATGCCGCCCGCTACTTCGATCCTGCGGCCATGGCGGCGTTTGCGCGCTTCAGCTTCATGCTGCGGCGGATCTTTTTCCGTCTTATGCACGACGATCTCAACGCCATCCAGGACGGCTTGCGCGAACTGGAACGCCGCGGCATCTCGACTATCGATTGCCGCCGCGCCCAATTCTCCGCCGAAGAACCGATCGCGCGTCTGCGCATGATCTGCCAGTCCTGGAAAGTCATGTTCCACGCGGAATATTCCTCGGGACAGCCGCTGCGCATGCTGGTTGATCTCCGAGCGGCTGTCGACGACGCGCTCCAGAACGGGACACGCAAGAATCCGCTCAACGCGCGCGCCGCCGGCGCGCCGGCGAAATCTGGCGCCGGGGCCAAGAAGTAGTTTCCGGAAAAGACAAGCCCGGGAAACGACCATGAGCAGAAAACGCCCGACCGTCCTGATTCTTGCCAGCAGCCCTGCTTTTGCGCGGGACATTACGGCGGCCTGGCCCCAGGGACCCACTCCGCGGTCTGCCGTGCATTCCGAGCGGCCGGAATTCATCGTGCTTGACCAAGACTTCTCTCGCGACCTCGAAGGTAGCGAGTACGACTTGGCGATTGCCGACGTTCCTTGCGATCAAAAAAACGCCCACGGGAAAGACAGCCAAACCCTGCGCCAAGCCCAGCGTAAGGACCGGCACCAAGCCCTGCAGCAGGCGCTCGCGGACGCCCGCAAGCCCGCGATCATAATTCATTCGGATCGCTCGCTCGATTTCTACCAGATCCACGGGTCCGTTCTCGAATTGCGTCGCGAACCCGGACTCTGGCCCGCGATCGTGGGTCTGGTCGGACGCGAAATCTTGCGCCGCATCCGGGCCGATTCTCGCGCCCGCGAAGCCGGGACGGTTTGTGCCGCCGCCCAAGCCGAGGCTGCTCTCGGACGCTACATGGTGGAGATGTGCACTAACGTCAATAACATTCTCACCAGCGTGCTCGGCAACGCCGAACTTATGATGCTCGAGCCCGGACTGCCGGCAAACGTTCTGGCGCAAGCCGACACCATCCGCAATATGGCTCTGCGGCTGCACGAAGTCTTTCAGCGTTTTTCATCCATTGAAAAAGAACTGAGAATTGAACAAGAAGTCAGCGCCGCCGCTGGCGAGTCGGGCAAGAAAACCGCCCACGCCGCCGCCGGTCGGAACTAGAGCAGAACGTCTCAGCGCGAACTCGGAGAGCAGAAATCTCAGGGTAGGAGCGTTAACCTGTCAGACGCGAACCTCACACCTGCACCAACCGCACACGCGCTTTCTTGCAGGCCCGCACTAACTCTTCGTCCAAGGTTGCAAGTGGCAGGCTGCTGGCTAAAGCCAGATCGAGGTAAGCCGCATCATACGCACTCAATCCGTGTTCTCGGCTGAGATGCTGAATCCTGTCAAAAACATTGCTGGCAGGATACTGTTCCAGCACGATGGGGAGCGTTGCCAGGTCGTCGAGAAAGCTTCCCACCAACTCCTTGGATATGCGCCTGCGTCTTTCTCCAACCAGCAAGGCGTTCAGAACCTCGTGCGGCCAGAATGAGGGCGCAACCGCGGTATCGCCTCGCTTGAACATGCCGGCGACATGCTGTGCCACGGCAGCATCCTCATCGGGAAAGCACCAGGTCAGGACGACCGAAGCGTCGAGGACGAACCGGCTCACCGGCGTCCTTCATTGATCAGATCTTTAATCTTAAGCCCGCGCAAACTGAGCCGGTGACGCTTGCCGAAACTTGCCAGTCGCTCCGCCGCCTCCGCGGCAGAACCGCCGTGGGCGGAGATGCGCTCCTTCAGCAGCGCCCCCAGCAGCCGCGAGACGCTGGTGTCCCGGCGCGCCGCCTCGATGCGGGCCCACTGGGCGACATCTTCTTCCAAGGTTACGGTCACGTTGCGTAAGCGGCGAGTTGACGACACGAATCCAGTGTAACACGAATATCGTGTCATTTGCCAATCAAACCTCCGGGCCCTTATGCGAACAGAAACTCCTTCGTCCGCAGTTCCTTGATCGTATCCCGCAGCTTCGCCGCCTTCTCGAATTCAAAACGCTTGGCCGCTTCCCGCATATCGCTCTCTAACTTGGCGATGTAGGCATCCAACTCTTCTTGCGACTTGAATTCTGGAATGCCTTCAGCTTCGGGGCCGGTAAGGTCGGTGTAGTCGGCGCCTACGATCGCGACCAGCGTCATGTCGAGCGGACGAATGATGGATTCCGGAGTGATTCCGTTCTCTTCGTTGTAGGCCTGCTGGATGGCACGGCGGCGGTTGGTTTCGTCGAGCGCCTTTTTCATGGAGTCGGTCATGCGGTCGGCATAGAGAATTGCGCGGCCGTTCAGGTTGCGGGCGCAGCGTCCTATGGTCTGAATCAGCGAACCGGCGGAGCGCAGGAAGCCTTCCTTGTCGGCGTCGAGAATCGCCACCAGCGATACTTCGGGCAGATCGAGACCTTCGCGCAGAAGATTGATGCCTATCAATACATCGAACTCGCCTTTGCGCAGGTCGCGCAGGATCTTCACCCGCTCCAGGGTTTCGATTTCGGAATGCATGTAACGGCACTTCACGCCGACTTCGCTGTAATACTCGGCCAAGTCTTCGGACATGCGCTTGGTCAGCGTGGTCACCAGCACGCGTTCGTTGCGGGCTACCCGGTCGCGGATCATGTGCAGCAGATCGTCGATCTGGCCTTTGACGGGACGAATTTCGACCGGCGGGTCGATCAGGCCAGTAGGACGGATGATCTGCTCGACGACCACTCCCGCGGACTTCGTGAGTTCGTAGGGTCCGGGCGTAGCGGAGACATAGACGAGCTGGTTGGTGCGATGTTCGAACTCCTCGAAAGTTAGCGGGCGGTTGTCGAGCGCCGACGGCATGCGGAATCCGTATTCGACCAGCGTCTGCTTGCGCGAGCGGTCGCCGTGATACATGCCGTGGAGCTGCGGCACGGTCTGGTGCGACTCGTCGATGAACATGAGAAAGTCGCGCGGAAAATAGTCGAGCAGCGTCGGCGGGGGTTCGCCGGGAAGGCGTCCGGTGAAATGGCGCGAATAGTTTTCGATGCCGTGGCAGTAGCCCATGGCCTTGATCATTTCCAGGTCGTACATCACGCGCTGATGGATGCGCTGCGATTCGACCAGCCGTCCTTGCTTTTCCAGTTCCGCTTCCCACCAGGCGAGCTCGGTCTTTATAGAAGCCACGGCGGAAGCCCGGGTCTCTTCTTTCATCACGTAGTGCGTCTTCGGATAAATCGGCAGCCGCATGTAGCGCTGCTTGACCGTACCGAACAAAGGATCGATCTGCGCTAGCGATTCGACCTCGTCGCCGAACATTTCGACGCGATATGCATTGTCGTCATAGGTGGGATAAATTTCGATGACGTCGCCGCGTACCCGGAATGTCCCGCGCCGGAAATCGCCTTCCGTCCGCTCGTAGAGAATGTCGACCAGCTTGTGGGTAATATCCTGGCGCTTGATCTTCTGTCCCTTTTCCAGGAACAGCATCATGCCGTAGTAAGCCTCGGGCGAGCCCAAACCGTAGATGCAACTGACTGAGGCCACGATCAAACAATCGCGCCGCTCGAAATAGCGACCGCGTTGCCGAGAGCCGCAGCTTGTCGAGTTCGTCATTGATCGTAGATTCCTTCTCGATATAAAGATCCGCCGCCGGGACGTAAGCCTCCGGTTGGTAATAGTCGTAGTAGGAGACGAAATATTCCACAGCGTTATGGGGGAAAAAACTCTTGAACTCGTGGTAGAGCTGGGCCGCCAGGGTTTTGTTGTGGGCCATGACCAGGGTGGGGCGGTTGGCGGCTTCGATCACCTTGGCGGCGGTGAAAGTCTTGCCCGATCCGGTGACGCCGAGCAGAACCTGGTGCTGCTCGCGATCGAAGACGCCGCGGGTGAGGGCATCGATGGCTTGTGCCTGGTCGCCCTGGGGCTTGTAGTTGCTTACCAGCTTGAAGTCCACGGCTCATTATAGGGGAGGGTTGAGGGCCTGGCTGTGGATGCACTTCCGCGTAGCGGATGCACTTCTGTGTAAATGATGCTCTTTGGTGGGGAGGTACACCGGAAGTTTGTACTAAGTGATTCACCTTAGGCACTGAGTAAAACGGCTGCGCGTATGTGCCTGCAATGACTGTAGTAACCGCCATTTTCCAAGAAAAATGCGCGTCCCAGAAGTTTTCACACTTAGTTAACAGCCGCAAGCCTGATTTGGCCGCATGAATGCAAAATGAGACACAAAGACCCGAATCCAGATGTGTCGAGGGGACCTGATCGCGAAGCCACTTGCAGCGGCCGGGTCGCGTCGGTGAGGTGCAGTGTTTATGGAAGAGAAGTTCAGCCACATGGAGCCCCGCGAGCGGCAGGTGATTGATCTGCTTCTCCAGGGATGCGACAACTCGGAAATCGCTAAAGACCTGAACATTGCCGAGAGAACAGTCAAAGCGCATTTCAACCGGCTGTTTGTGCGTTTCGGAATCAAGGGCGGCATCAAGCGAGTCAAGCTCGCGACTTTACTTTATAGGAGGCAATTATGGCAGGAGCGGCAGCAAACCGGCGCGGGCCCAGCGAACGGGAACAGTTCATCATTCAACGCGTAGCCGAGGGGTGCAAAAACCGGGAGATCGCGGATTCTCTGGGGACCACCGAGCACGTGGTGAAGAATTATCTGCGATTGATCTATGACAGACTGGGGCTGTGGAACCGCGTCGAGCTGGCGCTGTGGTACGAAGCGCGGCAGCACGAGCAGCTCTACCACGCCTGAGTTGCGCCGATTTCGCCGCAACGCTCAGGATGCCGCGGTTTCCGGGTGAGACTCCGCGATCAAACTGTGCCGGCGAAGTACGCGGCGGCGCTGCGATTCCTGCAGTGGTTTGGAGGCGGCAATCGCGCAGAGCACGTAAAACAACGCGGCGTTTGCCGGGATCTGCAGATTGAAATCGAGAAAGCTGTGCACCAGGATTCCCACGCAGCCGAGCATTGCGGCCACGGTCAACGCGCCGCTGGCGTTCTCGGTCCAATTCTTAAGCTTGCCCGCGGCCTGGCGGAAAACCAGCACCAGAAACCAGATCGCAATGGAGAATCCGGCCAGGCCGGTCTCGATCAGCAACTGGAGATAATCGTTGTGGGCCTGGTTCACGAACATGTTGGTGTAGAAACTGCGAAATTGCGGGTAGACGACAGGAAAGGTGCCTAGTCCCCAACCGAGAAAAGGCCGCTGCATCAACATGCGCAAGCAGTCGCGATCAATGGTGAGGCGGACCCCGCCGTTGATCTCTTCACGAGTATCCGAGTGAATGCTGATCAGGCGGCGGGTGAGTTCGTTGTTACCCATCCAGAGTAGAAAAACGATCACCATCGCCAGGAACGCCGCCAGCATGAGGGGCTGTTTCCAATTTCCCTCGCGCTTGCGAGCCAGAAGGACGCTGAGCACCACCATCTGTACCGCAAACGCCGCCATGCCTCCGCGCGAACCGGAAAGAAAAATACTTGCCGCCATGAGCGCGGCGATTCCCGCCACCGCAATCTTACGGCCGCCGTCGGTGAAGTGAGTGGCGGCCAGCACCAGCGGGAAGGGTGTGAGCATCTCCATCAGGCCGGCGTAGTGATTATGGTTGACGTAAGGACCATAGATGAGGCCCCCCTGCTCCAAGGTCCGAATCCAGTAAACCTTTCCATTCGGCGCCATACCCTGCAACACGGCAAACAAAGCCACTACCACCCCGTAACCCGTGAACAATTTCGCCATGAGTTCAAACTGAGAAGAACGATGCAGAGTCTGGGTCACGACGAAAACCAGCATGCCGTAGGCAACGTAGAGCAGCAGGTGAGAGTAGGTCACATGGCGGTAGGCAGTTGTCCCCACCACCCACTGCAACAGCACGAGCGCAAAAAAAGCAGCCATGGGGAGGTAGAGCACATTGCCAGAGAAGTCAAGTTCGCGATGGATCCACTGGCGGGCCGCCCAAACCGCCAATAGCAAGGTGGCGCACACCTCCAAGGCAAAAATCGACCAGGGCTCAACGGCGCCAAAGGCCAACGGCCCGAGTAACAGCACAGCACAAGCGCCGGCCAGCAGCGCCGTGCTGGTTAGCCTCGGTCGCGAGGCTTTGGCGATGGACGCGGGTTCAGGCTGCGTTGCCAGGGCGGAACTCACGGTTTGTCCTTGGATGGATTTGGAGAATTGTCGGCGGAATCCTCAGGAGACAGTTCGAAACTGTCCAGCCAGAGCTTGCCTTTGATGGGAGAACCGGCCGGGAACCTTTCGATGGCCAGCTTAAGCAGGGTAGTGGAGTCCGGGGTGGTCACTTTGGAGTGAACTTCCTTCCAGAAGTCGGCATCCTTGAGCGCGTCACTGGCATAGAGCGGTACGCCCGTGTAGGCGTCTCGCAGAACGATCTGCGGGCCGCCCGCGCCCTCAAATTCCTTCGACTTGTAGTACGCGGAAAAAGTCGTACGTGGTTGCCCCGCGCACTGGAATCAGTTGTTGTATTCCGGCGTCGCTGATCCCAGGGCCTTCAAAGGTGAGAGAAAGAGAGCGATGACCCTGGTGGATTTCACTCGGATCCAGCAAGGGCTCAACTCCGGCTCGATTCTCGTAGGTCCAGTCGAAACCTCCATTGAGGATGTCGAGGCTGAAATCGCCGTTCACCACCAGGTTGTCCTCGGTAGGCAAATAGTCAGAGAGGCCGAGAGCGTCGACGGTCTGCTCCCAGGCAGATATGGCGGCGTCGGGACGGCGCACTTCGATGAGATAACGCACCTGGTCGTAGAGATAGCGGTTCTGGAACTTCTGGTGCAGTTGAGCCAGATGGTCCCAGGTCTTGATAACGGCCTCGGTCTCCCGCTTGCTCCGGAGCAAGTTGAGGAAGGAAATCAGGGAATCGGTGCGGGCCGGAACCACGTCACGGAGCAGAGCGTCGGTGTCGGGACGCACACGCCAGCAGACGCGCAGGGCGTCGTCCACCAGCGAATCGTCGTTTTCGATGACGACGTGGAATTCGCGCAGGGCGCGTTCGATATCGCCGTCAACTAGAAAAAAATTCGCTGCTTCCCAGGCCACATCGGGAGCAGTAGGTTCGGCTTGCAACGCGCGATCCAGTGCCGCTCGCTGGCCCGCGAGGTCGCCGGTTACCTGATCGGCGGCGGCCAGATCGAACCAATAGTGGGCGTCGTGGGGGTTCAGCGCGACGGCGGACCGAAGGCTGCTAATGGCAGATTGAGGATCACCGGCCACCAGCGCAAAGTAGCGCCCGAGTCGATGCCGATACTCGGCATTTCCCGGCGAGAGGCGCACCGCGCGTTGCAGCGACGGCAACTCCGCCCGCGAAGCGAAAACGCTGGCGGCAAACTCCGTGCCCGCCAGGAGAAGATAGATGCCGGCGAGAGGAACCAACCCCACCGCCAACTGCCAACGCCGCCGGTTTGAAAGTGGAATAGCCATGGTTAAAGCGATCGTTGCACTCAAACCGCTTTCGGTTCCGCCTCATTTCCCGTGCCAGGAGCCTCTTCCTGATAGTAGGCTCCATATTTCCCCTGATATTCGTAATAGTAATAATAATCGGGGGAGGTAAGGTCAACGGCGTTGAGGAGCACCCCGGCCACATGAGCATTGACCTGCATCAATATGTCGCGGGAGCGGCGCAGCGCCTGTTTCGTGGTCTGGCCGGAGCGAATCACCAGGATGGTGGCGTCGGCACGGGGCGAGAGTACCACGGCATCGGTGACGGAAAGGGTTGGCGGAGTGTCGATCACGATGTGATCGAACTGTTCGCGCAACTCCGCGATCAGGTCCCTCATATTGGAGGACGCCAGCAATTCGGCCGGATTCGGGGGCGGCGTACCCGCGGGCATGATGAAAAGATTGGGCAGGATGGGAGAGGCCGCAATCGTCTGCTGCACCGTGGCGCTTCCGGTGAGCACGTTGCTGAGGCCGCTGCGCGGGCCCATGCCCAGAGTCTTGTGAATACTAGGGCGGCGCAAGTCGGCATCGATCAGAAGAACGCGGACGCCCTTTTGCGCGAGCACGATGGCCGTGTTAATGCTGGTCGTGGTTTTGCCTTCCTGCGGACGCGCACTGGTGATCATGATGACTTTCGGCGGCGCTCCCAGATTGGAGAGCAGAAGTGAGGTCCGCAGCGCGCGATACGATTCGGCCATCTGCGACTGCGGGCGAACCTGGGTTACCGTCTCCACCACTTCCTTCGAGGCAGTCAATGCCAAGCGCTTGCCGGTCCCACCGTAGCTGGCGGACTTGGAGCCGAGCGGGATCATGCCAAGAGAGGGAAGCAGCGACAACGCGGTTGCCTGTTCCGGAGTGCGGACCGTATTGTCCATGTTCTCGAGCACGAAAGCCAAGCCGACGCCGGAGATGATGCCCAGCACCAGCGCGAACGCCAGGTTGCGTGGAATGTTCGGTTCGCTGGGCGAGGTGGGAACACGCGCCGCATTTATGATGCGAAAATTATTGGATTTCAATCCCGCCGTGACGCCCGCTTCCTTGAGTTTTTCCAGCAATCCCTCGTAGAGTGTCCGGTTGGTGTCCAGGTCGCGTTTCAGGATGCTGTACTCGATGGCGCTCTCGTTGAGCTTGTTGGCCTCCTGTTTTTGCTTCTCAAAAGATCCGCGCAACATGTTTTCACGCTGCAAGGCCGCCAGGTATTGCCCCTTGAGGTGGTCTACGGCCTTGTTCGTTTCCGATTGCATCTGGTGGTCAATCTCTTTGATCTGGTTGTTGATCTGGATGACCTTCGGATACGAGGGACCGAACTGGGAGCTGAGTTCGGCTACCTGGATTCTGAGGTTGGCTTGCTGTTCGCGCAATTTGTCCAGAAGACCGGAGGTTGCGGTGCTTCCATTCCCGGTGGTATCGGCAATGATTGCGGCAGCGATCTCGTCCGGGTCATTGGTCTGAGTCTGGCGGTAGACGGCTTCTTTCTGCATGCGGTCAGACTCGGCCGCGGTCATTTCTTTGTTAAGCTCGTCGAGCTTTTCGGTGATGATGTTCGACTTTTCGTCAGTGCCGAGAATCTCGTGCTCCTTCTGGTAGCGCACCAGCTTCTCCTGAGAAGTTTCCACTTTCATCTGCAAGTCCACGAGCTGGTTGGAAAGCCAGTTCGAGGCCTGCATGGTGGAGTCGAACTTGGTCTTGAAGTTCTGCTCGACATAAGTGGCGGCGAGGGTATTCACGGCGCTGGCGGCAAGCTGAGGATCGGTGCTGCTGTAATGAATCTCGATGATTCGGGTGTTGGGAATCAGAACGACGTGGAGGTTTCCGCGAAAGGCCCCTAACAGTGCCGAGGTGCGATTCGGATCGGTCTGCAGCGGATCGGCGACTAGGTTGGCTTGCTTTTGATCGGAACGGCCTCCGAATTCGGGACGCTTATCCAGATTCAGTGTCCGGATCACCTGCAGCGCCAGGAGATCGCTCTGCAGGATGCGGACCTCGGTGTCGAGATCACTCTGGTCATAGTAGTCGACCACCGGCATCGAGTCTTTGAAGGTGATGAGGTTGGAATCGGCCTTGTTGACCACGATTTGGCCGGTCGCTTCGTAGATGGGAGTCTGGCGCAGGCTGGCAACGGCGACCGCCATGAAGATGCCCACTATCACTGAGATCACCATCCACTTGCGCTTGATGAGGACGCGCAGGTATTCGCGCAGCGTGGATTCCTGCGCCGGCAGCACGTTATAGAGTGCGGAGCCGATCGGCCTCAGAAATTCAGCCGGCTCTCCAGTTTGGAATTCGCGCAATCCGTCGCCGTTTCGTGGATCGTTACCTCGTGGAACCAGGGGCCCCAGTGACATCTTTACTCCTTCGCCGCCTCAAGCTCGATGTTACAGCGCCGCACCCGGCACCCAAGCTCCGCTATGGCCTGGCCGTCGCAGCAAGCCGAACAGACAAAAGCGGGCTGTTATGAAGAATTTGCCTGATTTTAGCATCATGGGACCGAGAAACAGGCCCAAAATTTGGAACTTGACGATATTGTCTTGGGTTCTGGCTGCGGCGAAGCCGACACGGGCGCAATTTACAAGATAGATGCTTCAGCGCGGCAGCCAGGACGTTCGAGGCTGTGAAGAAGCCCTCGGGCGAAACCGGATCGGTCCGCCAACGTGAGAACTTGGTCGAGGTTTGCCGATTCTGCGCTAATCTTGCTGGAAACCTGCCATTACATGCAGGTGTGATCTGGGTCACGGACCTCCGCCCGCATATAGTTCAAAATTGCAACAGTTTTTTGGGCCAATAAACTCGAATGGAGCTTGAAGATGAAGAAAGTTAGCGTCGCAGTATTGACACTTGCAATCGCATTGGCGGTTGTTCTCACCCTCTCCCTGCCGGCGAATGCGCAAAGCGCAGGCGAGACGCTCTACAAATCAAAATGTGCCATGTGTCATGGTCCGGACGGAAAGAAAGCGGCCGGCCACGATTTCTCAGGTGCCGACTTTCAGAAACAGTCGGATGCGGTCATCTCGGGCATCATTACAAACGGTAAGCCCCCCAAGATGCCAGCGTACAAGTCTCTGAAGCCGGAAGAGGTTTCTGGGCTGGTCGCATACATCCGTACGTTGAAGAAGTAAACCGGGCCAGGCGTCTCGATTAAGGTCAGGTTGATTTGCCAAACGCCGCAGGCGATCCGCGGCAAAAGTTGGAGTGTGTCTTAGCAACATTGCATCAGAAAACGAGTGGAATAGCGGTTTCACATGACTCTGCAAGAACGCATCCGGGACTGGGCTCAGCCCATCTATTTTCTGGGCCAGAATCCCATCACACTCACCGGCGCCGTGGTGACGACCAGCACGGCGCTCACCACCATCGCCTTCTGGTTCTATGACGTCTTCTTGCCCGGACCGCCGCATCCGTATATTGGCCTTCTCGTCTTTTTGATTCTTCCGGGCATTTTTGTACTTGGCTTGCTGCTGATTCCGCTTGGCATCTGGCTCCGGCGACGAAGTCTGCTGGGGAGCGGGGAACTGCCGGGGGTTTTCCCCGCCATCGACCTCGGTCTGCCGGTGGTGCGGCGCACTTTGGAGTACGTGGGCGTCGCGACCATGCTTAATCTTCTGATTGTGGGGACGGCATCGTACCGCGGCGTGCAGTACATGGATTCGACCGAGTTCTGCGGAGAGACTTGCCACCGGGTGATGGATCCGGAGTACACGGCCTATCAGAATTCTCCGCACTCGCGGGTGGACTGTGTGGCGTGCCACATCGGTCCGGGAGCGTCGTGGTTTGTGCGTTCGAAGCTTTCCGGCCTGCGGCAGGTCTTTGCGGTAACCTTCCACACCTATTCGCGGCCGATTCCTTCGCCGGTAAAGTTCCTGCGTCCGGCGCGCGAGACTTGTGAGCAATGCCACTGGCCGCAACGCTTCACCGGTGACAAGTTCCTGGTGAATACCAGCTACAAGGACGACGAAACCAACACACCCCAGACGGATGTGCTGCTGCTGAAAGTAGGCGGACGCACCTGGCAGGGTGCGGTCGGCATCCATGGGCGGCACCTCGCCGACATGGCGCGCATCCGCTACATCTCGACCGATCCCGAGCGCCAGACGATCCCGGCCGTCTATTACACCGACGATAAGGGGAAGACCACCGAATTCATTTCGAGCGATGCCAAGCCCACCAAAGAGCAATTGGACAAGGGAGAGCACCGGGTGATGGATTGTGTCGATTGCCACAACCGGCCCACGCACGCCTTCGACTTGCCCGAAAACGCAGTCGATAAGCAGATGGCCAACGGCCGCATCAGCCCGGACCTTCCCTACATCAGGAAAAAGGCGGTCGAGGTTCTCAAGGTGGATTATCCCGCCCGCGATGTCGCGGAGCATCGCATCAAAGAAGAACTCAACAGTTTTTATCGGACCAACTACCCGCAGATCTACGCGACGCGGCGCACGGTGGTAGAACAGGCTGGCGATGAAGTAGCGAGGATCTACCTGCGCAACATCTTCCCGGACATGCGCATCACCTGGGGAACGCACCCGAATAATCTTGGGCACAACGATTCGCCGGGCTGCTTCCGCTGCCACGACGGCAGTCATACCAGCACCGATGGCCAGACCATAACCAATGATTGCAGTGCGTGCCACAACCTGCTGGCGGTTGGAGAAACGAATCCGAAAGTGCTTGCGGATATTGGCATGAAGTGAGCGCTGGCGAGAGTTTGACATGGC
>CAWITH010000021.1:0-14929 GCA_963838935.1 uncultured Acidobacteriaceae bacterium | reverse complement strand
ACCGCGTTACCGGCAATCTGAAAAATTACGCTCCCAACGCAAAAAAGATCCACATCGAGATCGATCCGGCGGAGATTAACAAGAACGTGAAAGTCGATGTTCCGCTGGTGGGCGATTTACGGGAAGTTTTGCTGGAATTGTTGCCGCATGTCGAATCGATTGATCGCAGCGAGTGGCTGGATTCGATTGACAAGCTGAAGGGCGATTCGGCGGTGCGCGATATCCAGAACCTGCCTGACAGCGGCCATCTTTATGCGGCGCATGTGATCAATGATTTGTGGCATCAGACGCGCGACGGCAACACCATAGTCGTCACCGACGTTGGTCAGCACCAGATGTGGGAGGCGCAGTACTACAAGCATGAGCGTCCGCGTTCGCTGATTACTTCTGGCGGATTGGGCACGATGGGCTTTGCTCTGCCCGCCGCTATCGGCGCGAAAGTCGCTTGTCCGGAGGCTGAGGTTTGGGTGGTGGTGGGCGATGGCGGATTTCAGATGACGATGTGCGAACTGGCGACGCTGGTGCAGGAGAATCTGAAGATCCATATCGCCATCATCAACAACGGATTTCTGGGGATGGTGCGGCAGTGGCAGGAATTTTTCTACGACCGCAACTACGCGGCCACGCCCTTGCTGAATCCGGATTTCGCCAAGTTAGCCGAGGCTTACGGCATACGCAGCATGACCGTCTCGACGCGTTCGGCGGTGGTGCCCGCGGTGGAAGCGGCTCGCCAGCACACGGGGCCGATGCTGATCAATTTCAAGGTGGAACAGGAAGACACGGTCTATCCGATGGTTGCGGCCGGGGCGGCGCTGCACGACATGATTCGGCGGCCGAGTCCGATTGTGGAGACGGCTGAGGACTAGCAAATGTTATTGAGGTATTGATTCATTGAGTTATTGCACCAATGATTCAATACCTCAATCAGTCAACGATTCAATAAAAATATGCTGAATACATTCATGGTGTACGTTGAGAATAAACCGGGCGTGCTCACGCGCGTGGCATCGCTGTTTCGGCGCCGCGCTTTCAATATCGATTCTCTGACGGTGGGACGGACTGAAAAACCAGAGGTGTCGCGCATGACCATTACGGTCGACGCGGACCGTGACCAAGCCCGCCGCATCGAAGCCCATCTCTACAAACTGGTGAACGTGCTGCTGGTCGAGAACATCACGAATCAACCGGCCATCGTTCGCGACCTGGCCTTGATCCGGGTGTCGGCCACTCACGATGCTCGCTCCCATGTGCTGGAACTGGCGAGCGTGTTTCGAGCGCGCGTGGTCGATGTTTCTCCCGAGTCATTGACCATTGAAATTACCGGTGGAGAAGACAAGATCGACGGGTTGCTCGAAGTGCTGCGTCCCTACGGGATATTGGAAATGGTGCGCACTGGCATCGTCGCCATGCGGCGCGGCAGCAAGTCGAACGGCAACGCTGTGATGGACAGTACGGCTCAAAGCGCGGCCAATGACGATGTCTCTTACTCGGTATAAAGCGGTTGAGTAAGACTACGCTCGGCTGATTTCGCAAGGCGCGGCCAATCCGAGGTTCCCGAGTCCTTTCGGGAAGAATGTAGAGTTCCCTGCCGGGGCGATGGATTCTTTGCCCCCTCCCTAAAGTTCCTCCACCGTCCAAATTCGATCGCAGTCCTGCACCTTGGTGCTCAAGCGAGAGCAGGCCGCGCCGATGGAGAGGGTATTCGCGATGAATGATTCCGGCGACATGGTCAAAGAGTCTCTGGTCGACAACTGCGAGCAACGTCAATGTCGTGGGAGCCCTTAAGACTGGCGGCGCTTTAGGACAGGAGACATGCGACCGGTTCGCATATTGATTGTCGATGATTCGGTGGTCTTTCGAAAGGTGCTGAGCGATCTGCTGGCGTCCGATCCGGAGATCGTCGTCGCCGGCACGGCGGGAAACGGCAGTCAGGCGCTGGCCCGGATCGCAGAAATCAAGCCGGATGTGGTCACACTCGATGTTGACATGCCAGGGATGAATGGAATGGAAGCCCTGGTCGAGATCCGCAAACTGTATGCGAAGTTACCGGTGATTATGTTCAGTGCTCTTACCGAGCGTGGTGCGACGGCAACCCTGGATGCGCTGGCGCGGGGCGCGAGTGACTATGTCGCCAAACCCTCCTACAGAGAGACTCCGGAAGGCTCGCACGAACGGGTCCGGAAGGAATTGCTGCAAAAGATCAAGATTTTGTGCGCGGAGCACGCGCCGCGGCCACAGCTCAGGTTAGCATCCACCTTGGTTCCAGTTCGTGCCGAGCCGCGCATCGACGTGATCGCCATCGGGACGTCGACGGGTGGACCGGGTGCGCTGTCTGAACTGATTCCGCAATTTCCCGCGGATCTGCCTGTGCCGATCGTGATCGTACAGCATATGCCGCCGCTGTTCACACGCCTGCTGGCTGAGCGTCTCAATACCCTTGCCCCGCTGGAGGTGCGCGAGGGCACGAACGGACAGAAATTGCAGCGCGGCCAAGTGTGGATTGCACCCGGCGACCAACACATGACGGTAACACGCAAAGGAGTTGATTTTCTGCTGAACCTGAACCGTGATCCACAGGAAAATTCCTGCCGTCCCGCGGTAGATGTGTTGTTCCGCTCGGTGGCCCAAACCTACGGTGCGAATGTGCTGGCGGTAGTGCTGACGGGCATGGGGTCGGACGGCACACAAGGGGCGGCGGTCATACGGGAAGCGGGCGGAGAGGTCCTCGTCCAGGACGAAGAGTCTTCGGTGGTTTGGGGCATGCCTGGGAGTGTGGTCGCGGCCAGCCTGGCCGATCGCGTCTTTCCGCTGAGCGGCATCGCACCGGAAGTCTTGCGCAGGGTGTCGATGCGGAGAGCGGTCGCGGCCGGCGCTCGGGTGTAAACGGGGGGAAATAAAGAACGCCCTGAGCGTTGAAGCTCAGGGCGTCTCCGGCAGCCCTCCCCCAGAACTGCCAAACCACGTGCCTATCCTAGGGCCGATTGGGTCTACAGTAAACGGCACTTTCGTAATATAGAGCTTATTCCTGAGTACCGCGGGTCATGTACTTAGGTAATCGTATTTACGGAGTTACCGGGCGCTATCAGTTGTGGCTTTTGCACGAAATACGGGCTGCGAGGAAGCTCGCAAAGCTGAAGGTCAGAGACGCCGTGATCACTTTTTCTCCCAGGTTTTTCCGTTGTCCGGGCTGGTCCAGATTGCGTGGTCACTGGTGGAAATTACGACCTCGGCCGGGGCGCGCACATCAATGTGAGTTACGTCGGAGGTAAGGGTCTGGGAGTTGATAGAAGGTTGGACGGGGGACCAGGTTGCGCCGCCGTCGGCGGAATGGAACAGCGTTCCCGCCAGTCCACCGGCCCACACATCCTGGTCGTGAAGGGCGTAGCACAACAATGGATGATCCGGATGCAGCGAGGTTTGCCAGCTCTGACCGCTGTCCAGTGACCGTTGCAGAACGCCTGCCGCAATCATCCAGGCGACATTGCGCATGCGTGGGCTGGTGGGCGCTGCCAATTTCGCCATCGGCATCACATTCCTGCCCTGCAGAGAAGCTTCAGCACCGGCAGCCGCGACGACGTTCTGCGACTGACTTGCTTCAGTTTGCGGGGCCGGCTTTGCTTTTTCAACGGCCCGCGCTCCGTTTTGCGCGTCCTCGGAGGAGACCTCTGCCTGCACGGTTGGAGATTCTGCAGTAACCTCGACGGCTTCACTCGAGCTTGGAATTGTCCGCGTGTCGTAATTGAGCGTCCGGGCTCCGGCCGATGAACCCGCTGACAGTTTGTCCGCCTCCTTCAAATCCCTCTGGTTGCCGGCAATCTTGCTTTCCGCGAGCAGTATTTCGGAGTCTGCCTGAAGCGATGGCGTTGCAACCTGTCCCGCTTTGAGTTTCTTGGACGGCCGCAATTCGGACTCTAGCGGCGCTGCCTGAGTGGTCGCGGAAATTGCCGATTGGTCCATTGCCGACGATACTGGTGGCGGCGATGCGATCTGCGGAGTGGGAAGTGGTTGCGCATTGGTTGCGACCTGCGAGCTTAGCGGAGGCTGCGTGGGCTGGTTCAGCTTTCCGGGATGCATCAGAAGCACCGCGGCAGCCACGACGACTCCAGCGGCCAGAGCGGCCCAGCGCAGACTGGGCCAAGCAAAGGTTAGATTGCGTTGCGGGGGCGTTCCCGCCCGCTCGGCTTCAGCCTCGGCCGGAGTTGCTACCGTGTCAACAGCCGGAAGCGCCAGAGCGATCAGTTCGCGGCAGTCTCCGCAACGCGCCAGGTGTTCGAGCACGCCTTCGCGCTCGGTTGCCGAAAGCGCCTGCTCGGCAAAAGCCGTCAGCAGATCCGCATCAGGATGCAATCCCCCGGTCCCGGCTTGGTTCGGCAAAGCAGCCCGCAGGCGGTCATACACGATTTTGGGGACTTCAGTCATCTTCGTCTCGTCAAGGCTTTCCCTCAGGGAACGTTTTCGCCCCTGAATCTTGCGCCAACCGCGAGCGTAAATTCAACTGGAGGTCGCGGACGTCGGTTTCCAGCGCCTCCGTAGCCTGGGCGTGGCTCATTCCGCGTGCGCGCAGCCCGGCCAGAATGCGCTTCCGGAGGCCGGTGGAGAGCCGATCCAGCCGGCGGCTGACGCTTGATTCGTGCAGTCCCAGGGTGCGCGCGATTTCGGCCAGCGTCCGCCCATCCAGATAATACGACGCCAGGGTAAACCGGTCTTCGGAGGAAAGTTCGGCGAGGGCTTCATCGGTGGCCGCTTCCAGACTTTGGTCCGAAGTATGATCCGAAGCGCACACCGGCTCAGGAGCCGCCGCCGCAAACTGCATGCCGTCTTCTGTTTGCTCCTCCAGACTGACCGTGCGTTTCTGCTTCCGGTAGCGATTAACGAACTCCTGCGCCATCACCGTGCGCAGCCAGCCTTCGAGCGAACCGCGGCCGGTATAGAAGACGAGCTTGGAACGGCGGACTCCTTCGCGCGTGTTCACGCCATACAGATCGGCAAACAGGGAATCGGCCAGTTCCGCGGCGTGTGCGCTGTCGCGCGTGATGGGCAACGCCATGTTGTGCAGCTTCTGCCGGTAGCGGCTGATGAAGTCCTGCCAGGCCCGCTCGTTTCCCGCCGCACATGCGCGCGCCAGCGCCAGTTCCTCCAGACGCAGCTCGGCGCAGAAGTCCGCTTTCTGTTGTGCCGAAGCGTGGGCAGTATTCGCAAGAAGATACTTGCGCAGAATTTCATCGAGGATGGCGGCGAACTGCTCGGCACTCACGCCGTAGGCCGCAGCTCCGCTGCGCTCGTAGAGAGGCGTGGCGAAGTCTGCTCCGGGGCCGGATTGGGCGGGGCTTGGCATTTCACTCTGGCATGTCCAGATGATGCTAGCAATTTTTCCGGCGCAAGGATGAAGAAATCGTACGTTCTTCGATCAGCGAGCAGAGAAAGACCCTCCTGGAAGACTCGCGAACGAGTCCCCCGGCACGCTCTGACTTCAACGTGCCGGGGCGTCGGCGCACGCAGAGAATGGCGGGCACGCGGCAGAACAGGTGTCTTTAACTAGCGTCTTTACTGCGTGGGAGGATTAACTATGCGGCTAGGCATCGCAGTTGCTGGAATCGTTCTGTTGGTTGTGGCGGCGGTTGTGGTTCCGTGTATGTTGCAAGCGGGCGAGGCAACGCCAACCTCTGGCTACTCGCTGCTCGGTCCAATTCGCAGCGGCAATCTAACAGTCTTTCCCGTGGTCGCTGGCAGGTCGTATGACACGACCGAGTTTCTCACCCTGGATGAAGGCTTACGCAGCGGAGACGTTGTGGTTACGGAAGCGGATCAGGCGCGCGGCCTCATCCGTCGCCGTCCGGGCGAGCCGCCAATCGTGCATCCCATGCACGTGCTCGGCGCGCAAGTGAATCAACTGGTCCTGGTGAATAACTCGAAGCGGCCGTTGTTACTTCTGGCAGGCGAGATCGTTACGGGCGGGAAGCAGGACCGGGTCATCGGCAAGGACCGCATCGTGCCCGCCGAGAGTGACCCCGTGGACCTCAGCGTCTTCTGCGTTGAGCCGGGACGCTGGGTGCCGACGAACGGCAAGTACGAGTTCAGCAGTGCGGCGGGCAATGTTCCCGGCGCTGCCGGCCTTCTCGCTGCTCCCGTGGTCCGCAGCAAGGCGATGGCTGCGAAAGACCAGCAGCAAGTGTGGGACAGCGTCCGCACTTCGCAGCGCGCCATGTCGGAAGCCGTAGAGGTTACCGGCGCCGCTCCCGCAGTCAACGCGACCACCTCGTACGCGCAAGTCATGGACAACAAGGAAGTGCAAAAACAGGTGGATAAGGTTGCCGAACCGGTGGAGCGCAACTATGAAAGCGTGATCCGTCAACTGCGGGATAAGAATGCGGTGGGCGTTGTGGTCGCGGTGAACGGAGAAATTGTCTGGGCCGACATTTTCGCGAGCACTCAGCTGCTGCAAAAGTACTGGCCGAAGCTGGTACGCTCCTATGCCACCGAGGCGGTGGTGACGCGCGCCAAAGGCGGAGAGGCCAGCATCAAAGACGCGCAGAGGTTTCTCAATGATCTGGAAGGGCGCCACGAAACCGCCGAAACCGAGCCCGGGCTTTATCGCCAGACTGAAATCACCGGTGACGGCTTCAAGGTGTTCGAGCTGACGTCGCTGCTGCCGAGGACGGGCTTCCCGGTGCATGTGGCCAAGATGGCGGACTGAAGAAGGCAAATTGGTCAGGTCAAAACTGCGCAGCGTAAGCGCATGAATCTCGCAATGGACACTGGTCGCACAGCGGCCGGGAGCGTTTGCAGAGCTCCTGGCCGTGTTTGCGTAATAGTTGGTGCAACGCGACAAGCGCCTTGCAGTCCGGAGGAAGTTGACCGGAAATTGCGTTCTTAACCGCGCGGTAACTGGCTGAATAGCTTTTCTGCTCCTCGGCAAAGCCCAGGCGCAACAGCACCCGCAATCCATTCGACTCGAGTCCGAGCACCGGATACTTTCCTGCGAACATCAGTATCTTTTCCGCACCCGGCTCCCCAATCGTGGGAAATCGTTGCAGCGTTTTCTTCGCCTTCGGGAGCGACGCATCCAGCGCGGCGTTCAGCTTGCCCTGCAGCAGGATCTGGACTATTTCGGCGCTCTGCCGCAACCTCTGTGCCCGCAGTTCCGGAGCCATGCCACCTATCCGTGTGACAGCCAGTAATTGTTCTGGTTTCGCCTTAAGAATGTCCTCGGGTCTGAGGCCCACGGTTTTGCGAAGCGCTGAAAATGCCGCTGCCCGCTTCTCGTCGTCCGCGAGATAGGCGACATTTTCCCAGAGCACCTGTTCAAAAGGATCCGTAATCGGAGGCGGTGCAGGCACACCGTAGAATTTGTTTAGTCGAGCGACGACTTGAGTTAGTGTAAGCGCTGGCATGAGTCCTCGCGTCAGGCCGTCGACGTCGTCCGCGCCAATCCTTTGAGCACTACATCATTGGCATCGTAAGCTAGATTCAGCGCGGGCAATTCTCCGCGCGTGAACCAGCGCACATCCGCCGCATCGCTTCCTGCCTTCAGATCGCCGCCAACGGGACGGCACAGGAAATCAACCAACACATAGTGATACCGCACTCGGCGCTCATCGTCTCGGATCACACGCTCATATACGCCCAGCATCTCGCCCGTTTCGACCAGCAATCCGGTTTCCTCGCGGGCTTCACGGGCCACTGCTTCACGCAGAGTTTCACCGCATTCTAGAACGCCGCCGGGGAGCGACCACTCGCCGAGCAGCGGGGGCTGTCCGCGGCGGATTAAGAGAACGCGGTTGTCTTGGATAACCACCGCTCCAACTCCCACCAGCGGACTGTCAGGATATTCGCGACCCATCTAAGTAAACCGCCGTTCCTCAGGGGCTGCTATTTCGCGCCGACTTGATACTGCTCGATCTTGCCGTCGGGCATGATTCGTTCCCAAACCACGACCGTCTTTTGCGGAAAGTGCACTTCGAACGAACGGAACGTCATGCCTCCGCGATCCTGCTTGTTAGTCTGCGTAAACTCGGTCGGCGATCCCAGCGGTCCCAGGCTGCTGGCGAAATCTTTCAGAGCCTGTTCGGTGAAGTAGCTGTTGCAATTGTCGGTGAACAACGCGTGATCGATCTTACGCTGCTGCAGTGCCGCGAAAATTTCGCGGGACTGATCCTCCTGCTTGCCGACATCGGCCTCGCGGAAGAGCAGCGCCGCGATCTGGCGGGCGATATCACCCGAGGCTCCGACTGAATCCTCGTTGACGAGCACGACCACCGCCATGCGTGCGTCTGGAAAGACGATATTCTGTGCGGTAAAGCCGGACACCTCGCCGTCGTGCTCGATGGCGCGCTGACCAAATTCCTGCCTTACGTCCACGCCCAAGCCGTAGCGTGCTCCCAAACCGTTCTTGAGCACGACTTCTTTTTCCATCTGGGCGTAGGAGGCGGGATGGAGCACGGTTTGATTGATCATGCTGATATCCCACTTCGCCAGATCTGCGGCGGGCATGGCCAGTTCGCCGGCGGCAAACAGCCAGCCTTTACCCTCTTTCGGAGCCGGTCGCAGTGGACCGATAGCATAGCGCAAATAGCCGGTCGCGTCGGCTTCGGTGAGCCGATTCTGGTCGATGTTCATGACGCTTTTCATGCCGAGCGGCGCGAAGATGTGCTCGCTCAGAAATTGCAGCAGAGGCTCGCCGCTCGTCTTCTCAACAATTAATCCCGCAATCACAAAATTCGTGTTGCTGTATTGCCACTCGGTTCCGGGATCGAAATCGAGCGGCTTGCGCGCCCACTGGTCGAGAATCTTGTCTGCCGTGATGGGCTGCAGCATGAATGGCGGAACGTAATCTTGCGGCCAGTAGTCCCGGTAGCCGGAGGTGTGGGAGAGTAGTTCACGAATCGTGACCTCGTTGCCGCGGGTGAGCTTGGGCACGAATCGCGACACCGGATCGTCGAGCGAAAGCTTACCCTGTTCCGCCAGCAGCAGCACCGCCGCCGCCGTAAACTGCTTGCTGATCGAACCGATGCTATAGCGCATGGAAGGCAGAGCGGGCGTGTGTGGGTTGATGCGGCCGTCGCCGTAAGCCTGGAGATAGGCGAGCGCTCCGCCTTGTACGATGGCGATCGAGGCGCTCGGAATGCAGGTCGTGGCCAGCGCCTCGCGGACGATGGCGTCCACTTTCTCGCGGAGTGTGGCCGAGAGTCGCGTAGGGGTCTGGGCTTGTAGAAGGGAAGCGGTGAGCAAAATAAAAATAAAGACAGCGGGCAGATTTCTGGATCGCGGCAGCCGATTCATCAATTACTCCTCGGAACCGGAACAGTATACGGCCTTGGATCCGCAGTCTGGCGGGTGACGGGTCGCGGTAGAGAATCCAAAGTTGGTCTAGGCGCAGGCAATAGCCGAGCTTTGCTCGGCTTGGACGGGCGAGGCGCCCGTCCCCACACGAGCCCGTCCCCACACGAGCTTGTCCCCACACAAGCCTCTCGGAATTACAATAGCGACCATGTCGCTTGACGAGTACAAACGAAAACGGCGATTTGAGGAAACGCCTGAGCCTCCGCCCAAGCTCGAGAAACAATCGCGGCACCGTTTTGTGGTCCAGTGCCACGACGCCACGCGTCTGCACTACGACTTTCGGCTGGAGATGGAAGGCGTGCTGAAATCGTGGGCCGTTCCTAAGGGGCCTTCACTCGACCCCGCCGACAAACGTCTGGCCATGCAGGTCGAGGATCATCCGGTGTCGTACTACGATTTTGAAGGCACCATCCCCCAAGGCAATTACGGCGGGGGCACGGTGATGGTTTGGGACGCAGGGACCTGGGAACCGCTGTCGCTGGTGCCCGTCAAAGGCGAGTACGTTCCGGGCACAGAAAAAGAAGCTGCCGCCATGCTGGCGAAAGGTGATCTCAAGTTTCGCCTGAAAGGGAAGCGGCTGAAGGGAGATTTCGCGCTCGTACACATCAAGGGCCGGGCGGGAAGCAAAGGGAATGAGTGGCTGCTGATCAAGAAAAGAGACGATCACGTGGTTGCGGGATTCGACATCGAGGCGGAAGACACATCCGTTCTCACCCATCGCACCATGGCTGAGATCGCGGGAGATAAAGGGTCGGCAGAATGGAAGAGCAGCCGTCCGGCATCGCGCGGGAGGGTGAAGGCGGCGTGGCTGGCGGACGCCATCGCGCGTGCCGACTCGAAGCGGAAGGCTTTGACCGCGGAGGACGCTGAGGGCGCGGAGAAAGGTAATGGCGAGAATAAAAAACTGGCTGCGCGAGTTCTTCCTCCCGCAGACGCTTCCGATATTTCGTCCAAGAACGCGACATCCAAATCAAGAAGCAATAAATCCTCCGCGAGCTCTGCGCCGCCTGCGGTTCATACTCTGCCCGGCGCGGAGCAGGGGCACATGCCCAAGGTCATACACCCTATGCTGGCAACCTCGGCCGCTAAGGCCTTCAACGATCCGGGCTGGCTGTTTGAAATCAAATGGGACGGTTACCGCGCCGTTGCCTTCCTTGACGGCGGTCGCGTTCGTCTGATGTCGCGCAATCAGAATGATCTCACCGCGCAGTTTCCCGAGTTCCAAAGTCTGCCGCAATTTGTAAAGGCTGAACGCGCCATCCTCGACGGAGAAATCGTGGCGCTCGATGACAAAGGGCGCCCGTCGTTCAGCCTGATGCAGCAGCGCACCGGATTCCATCCGGGCCAGCCCCGCCTCGAACGGCGCGCAGGAGTGCCGGTCATCTATTACGCATTCGATCTGCTCTATCTCGATGGGCTCGACTTACGGCGCGTGGCGCTGGAACAACGCAAGCGGTTGTTGCGAGAAAAGATCGTGGCTGGCGAGGTGGTTCAGTTTTCCGACCACTATGACGAGAACGGCCTTGATCTGTTCGCGGCAGCCAAGAAACGCGAACTGGAAGGCATCGTCGCCAAGAAGCGCAACAGCATTTACGAAGAAAAGCGATCGAGCAACTGGCTTAAGATCAAGATCACGCAGAGCCAGGAGTGCGTGATCGGAGGCTACACAGATCCGGAGGGGAGCCGCGAATATTTCGGCGCGCTGGTGCTCGGGTTGTATGACCAGAAGGGACGCCTCATTCACGTCGGCCAAGTTGGCAGTGGCTTCGATCAGAAGACGCTGCAAGAAATCTTCGCCGTGTTGCAACCGCTGGCGGCGAAACAGAATCCGTTTTATGGGGAGATTGGCGGGCTGCGAAAGGTTCACTTCGTGCGTCCGGAACTGGTCGCCGAAATCAAGTTCGCGGAGTGGACTCACGAAACCACGGAAGGCGGCCAGAAGCTGCGAGCGCCTGTATTCATGGGGCTAAGACCCGATAAGCCAGCGGAAGATTGCAGGCTGGAAGAAGCCGTGGCAGGGTAGGTGCGAACAATTGGGGTGTGTTTCATAAGTGCGTTTCAGATCGGAAGGCGCGGCCCTCAGGGGCTGAAGCCCTCTCTGATTCCACACGCGTTACGCGGCCCTAAAGGGCCGCTCTTCCACGGTGATGCACACATTCGTGACCTCTTCCGCAGCCTGTGAAGCCGTGCCCTGCCAAAAGCCGATTTGTGAAACAGGTTCTCATGACCGCTATACTGAGAGTTTCGAGGTGAACATGGCGATCCGCACCACCATCCGCTTCCATGCGCTACAAGCTGCGTGGTTCGTTCTTTTTGCTGTGATGATTGCGGGCGGGCAGACCGCTGCGGCGGATTACTCGGGGATGTACAGTTTTTTGCGCGACGGTGAGTTTTTGCAGGTCACCGTCGAAGATCAGGGGCGGGTTACCGGCTTTGTTTCGCGCTACGGTGATTCCGAAAGCGATCGCGGCGTTTTTCTGGATCACTTCTTCAAATCGGGCAAGCTTGAAGGCAATCGACTTGCGTTTACCACCGAGACGGTGCACGGTGTATGGTTCGAATTTCATGGGACGATCGAGCGCGGCGAGGGCAAGAGCCGGAGCGACGAAGCATATTATGTGCTGAAGGGAACTCTCATCGAGAACGCAACCGACGAAACCAAGAAGACTTCTTCGCGCTCGCTGGAGGTGGCGCTGAAGAGCTTCCCGCAAGATTTGGCGGCTCCACAGGCGGACGGGAAGTAGGCTGCGCGTCGTCTATCGTCTGTCGTCTATGTTGTATTTATCATCGATCAAAGGAGCGTTTATGACGAACGGGTTTATGACGAACAAGGTGTTGCTGGCGATCCTCGTGCTGGCGTGCGTAGTGCCAGCCATGGGACAGAGGAAGGAAAACGAGCGCATCACCGAAGCCGGGACGGTGATGAAGGAAATCCTCGGGATGCCGGATGGAATTCCCAAGGATCTGTTGAGTAAGGCGGAGTGCATCGTGATCTATCCGTCGGTAAAAAAGGCGGCGTTTGGGGTAGGCGGCAGCTACGGGCGCGGACTGATCACCTGCCGCAAGGGGCAGGATTTTTCGGGCCCATGGAGCGCACCGGCGATGTATGCGCTGGAGGGCGGGAGTATCGGTTTCCAGATTGGAGCGCAGGCTACCGACTTTGTGCTGCTGGTGATGAATGAGGATGGCGCAAAATCGGTGATGTCGAGCAAGGTGAAGCTGGGAGGGGACGCCTCGGTGGCGGCCGGGCCGGTGGGACGCGCCGCATCCGCGGAAACCGATATCGTCATGAAGGCGGAAATTCTGTCGTATTCCAGGTCCAAGGGGCTATTTGCGGGATTATCGCTGGAGGGTTCGACGATGCGATCCGACAATGGAGCCAACAAAGACCTATATGGGAAGGAACTGAGCGCCAAAGAGATCGTGCAGGAGGGAAAAGTGAGCGCGCCGGCATCGGCGCAGCCGCTGCTGGCCCTGCTGGGCAGAGCTGCGGCGAAAGAGAAGAGTAAATCTACAGCGAAGTGATGGCGAGCGGCTTTCCCAGATCACGGATCTTCGAAAGAGCGGCCCGATGGTTTCCGCATGAGAGTTAGCACGAGCGATTTCCGCAAGGCCATGGGATGCTTCGCAACCGGGGTCACGGTGATCACCGTGGACCAGGAGGGCGAGGTCCACGGCATGACGGCGAATGCTTTCACCGCGGTCTCGCTCGATCCGGTGCTGGTTCTGGTATGTGTGGATCACCGGGCGCGCACGCACGCTCATCTGCACGCCCGGAAGCGGTTTGGAGTAAACGTGCTGCGCAGCGATCAGCAAGCCATCTCGGAATATTACGCGCGCTCAGCGGAGACGCATCAGCATCCGGAAGCCGCAGGCGCGCGCTTTGATCGCACGGCGCAGGGGACGCCGGTGCTGCAAGGGGCGCTGGCCTACCTGGAGTGTCGGCTACACTCGACGCAGACTGCAGGGGACCACACCATCTTCATTGCGGAAGTGGAAGAGGTCGTAGTTCGGGAAGGGGAGCCGCTGCTCTATTTCCGCAGCCAGTATCGGGAATTGCAGAAGTCAGAGGTCAGATTGCAGAAGTAAGACCCAGCCTCTGTGTTTTTCACCTCTGCAATCTGACCTCTAACCTCTGACCTTATTTCCCCATCACCAGCTTGGCAATGGTTGCCAACTGCATGTTCGAGGTGCCTTCGTAGATTTTTCCGATCTTGGCGTCGCGCCAATATTTTTCTACGGGATAATCCTTGGTAAAGCCGTAGCCACCGTAGATTTCGATGGCCAGCGAGGTTATGCGCTCCGCCACCTGCGAGGAGAAGAGCTTGGTCATGGCGGCTTCTTTCACAAAATTTACACCGGCATCTTTCATCCGAGCGGCGTTGTAAACCATCAGCCGCGCCGCCTCGATTTCGGTAGCCATCTGCGCGATCTGAAACTGAATCCCTTGAAATTCCGCAATGAGCTTGCCGAATTGCGTACGTTCCTGCGCGTAGTTGGCGGCGCATTCCCAGGCGCCGCGGGCCACGCCCAGCATCTGCGCGCCAATTCCGATACGGCCTTCGTTGAGAGTTTCGATTGCGATTTTGTAACCCTTGCCAACCTCGCCGAGCACGTTCTCTTTCGGCACGCGGCAGTCTTCTAGAATCAGTTCGCAAGTGGAGGAAGACCGAATTCCCAGCTTGTCTTCCTTCTTGCCGACGGTAAATCCGGGGAAGTCCTTTTCGATCAGAAAGGCGGTGATCCCCTTGTATCCCTTGGACGCGTCGACGGTGGCGAACAGGATGAAGAGGCCAGCCTCTTTGCTGTTGGTGATCCAGAGCTTGCGTCCGTTGAGAATGAAGTCATTGTCTTTTAGTTCAGCCTTGGTTTGCAGGGCAAATGCGTCCGATCCCGATCCGGCTTCGCTCAAGGCATACGCGCCAACGGTATCCGCGGTCAGTTTCGGCAGGTAGCGCTTCTTCTGGTCTTCATTGGCCCAACGCAAAATCGCATTCGCCACCAGCGTGTTCTGCACGTCCACGATTACGCCAGCGGAAGCGTCGGCGCGCGAACATTCTTCCACGGCTATGATGGCTTCGAAAAACTTGCCGCCGGCGCCGCCGTACTGCTCCGGAACTTCGATTCCCATCAGGCCTAACTGAAAGAACTGATCGATCAGTCCATGATCAAATACCGCTTTTTCGTCCATCTCTTTGGCGAGCGGACGGATTTTTTCGTCGGCAAACTGGCGGACGTTGTCGCGGAATAGAATCTCGTCTTCCGTGAAAACGGTGAGGGGCGTGGGATTTGCGAGCTGTAGAGTTTCCGGCATGAAGACACCTCATTATTATGCGGACGCGGATTGCCGCGTCTGGGTACGGTGGCGAACTGGAAATTGTAACAGCCGCAGACGGTGGAGCAGCGACCGCTCGGTTGGTTGGCTTCGCTAGATGGCCGAGGGCAGGCGTTCCTACGCTGGCAAAATCCCAAGAGGACGGTTCCGTGGAATCCCACCCTTGCGCACAGAACGCGCAAGGATGGGGCACCCGCGCTCGGTGGTACGGCCAAGAAGCAGGTCCCTCGCTTCGCTCAGGATGACAAGCTTGTT
>CAWITH010000020.1:0-18282 GCA_963838935.1 uncultured Acidobacteriaceae bacterium | reverse complement strand
GGCATCGATTCGCACAACATCGATGATGTCCAGGATTTGCGGCGCCCGGTTCACAGCATCCTTCTGCAGCAAGAAATTCCGATTGTCGAGCACATGACGAACCTGGCAGCTCTCCCCCACGCGGACTTCAGGTTCTTCGCGGTACCCGTAAAGGTGAAGGGCTTTGGAACGTTTCCGGTACGGGCCTTCGCCATCGTTTAGTGCTCTTGCCACATGTTGCAAAAAAGACACACTTTGATCCCCAAAGGTCGATTGACCGCCGGATGGAACTTGTGTTTTACTGCACTCAATCGGGTCTGGCTTCAACGCAGTAGCTTGGGAATACGAACCAAAAATCCTGGGGCGTGAGACCGAGGTGCGTCATGAAGTCCAGCTGCTATGCAGTTCTTGCGGTATCCTTTCTTGCTTTAACCTTAAGTGCCAGTGCGCGGGAAATGGTCCTGCCCGCCGGTACTCTTCTGAAGTGCACCATGGATGAACCGAACTTTTCTTCTGCGACCGTTGCCGTCGGAGATCCCGTGCTCTGTCATCTGCACTCGGTGACCGAATTCGGCCAGCAGACGTTTCCGCGCGGCAGCTACCTGGTCGGGCATCTGGAGTCGGCCCAGGATCCCGGACACTTCTGGGGCAAGGGCTACATGAAGTTGATGTTCGATCGCATCGGCATGCCGCAGGGCGATATGCCTTTGGACGCGAAAGTGATCGCGACGCGCGGCTACAAAATCGATAAGGAAGGCGACATCCGGGGCAAAGGGCATGCCAGGCGCGACATTGTCGAATGGATGCTGCCGCCGCTGTGGCCGTGGAAAGTGATCATGCTGCCGGCGCGCGGGCCGCGTCCCACGCTCAAAGGCGAGAGCCAGCTCACACTGCGCCTGATGGACGATGTGCAGATCCCGCAGGTCTCAGCGACCAACGGCCCGGACTGGCATTTCTTTGGGCGTCCGCGAATGGAAAACGACTCCTATTACCAGAACTCCTACCAAGGTGCCAGCGCCAGGCCGGAGGACGCTGCGATTCCTCAACTGGCGGTGCGCAACGTGAGCGTCACAGCCACCGAACCGCCCACGGTTGAGGAGATTCCGCAGGTCACCTACGCCAGCTACATCGCCAAAGGTGCGGTAGGCGGCGGTGGCGCGGGGCCCGGAGTGCCGGTGTTTGTGCTGAAGAGCGGCATGGTTCTGGAGGTCGGCAACTACACCTATCAGGAAGGCCGCATCAGTTACGAACTGGCCGCTGGCGGGAATGGCGTGATCAGCACCGATGAAGTGGACTGGACGACGACCACGCGTGTAAATAGCCAACGCGGAGTGCGGGTAATGCTGCGCGGTGGACACCCAAGCGCCGGAGCCGCCGGATTCTAGAGAGCCGTCGGCTCTTGCCTCTGCTCGTGTAGGGACGGCCGCCCCCGGCCGTCCAAGCCGAGCAAAGCTCGGCAGACTTCTCGGCCGCTAGCCGATTCCCTGCGACGTGCGGGCATGACGCGCCATCCAAGCTCTTGAGGCGCCCCATGTCCAAAATCAACATCGCCCAAAAGTTCGCCAAGATCACCGAATACTGGAAGCCCTACATCGCCGCCGAACTCAATGGCCAATACGTAAAGCTCGACAAACTAAAAGGCGAGTTCGTCTTTCACCATCATGAGCACGAGGACGAGATGTTCCTGGTGGTGAAAGGCCGTTTCCGCATGGAGTTTCGCGACCGCTACGAGTGGATCGAAGAAGGCGAGTTTATCGTGGTCCCGCGCGGGGTAGAGCACCGTCCGGTGGCGGAAGAAGAATGCTGGATCGTTCTCTTCGAACCCGCTACTACCCTGAATACCGGCAACGTGAAGAACGAACGGACGTTGCCAGAGCTCGAGCGGGTTTGAGCGAAGATCTGGTCGTTGGTCGTTGGTCGATCGCGGTGCGTCGATCTGCTCGACGTCCCGAACGACTAACGACCAACGACGGCCCGTGAAGCAGCATCTCTCGGCAACGAAGTTAACCCTTGCAGTTACCTTTGGCCCGTGACCGCCCGACTTCTGTACCCTACACGCCTTGACTCGAATGCGTCAGGATAGTGTTACCCGGACGTCTCTCTACGTTCCGGGCCTGACGGCTAATGTTCAATTTCGACGGCGGCCAAAATCGCGGTGATGACGTGGTTGAGACCTGGCAGCGGTTTGTGCAGGGGCTGCTGGGCGTGCTCGCCTTGGTGGGCGCTGGAGTGATGGCGCACTACTACGCTCCCCCCGAGACTTCCAGCCTCGAGCAGCAGGTAAACCAGCTCTCGCGCCAGGTGGCCGATCTGGAACGCCAGCAATCGGTTTCGGCGGCGGCGGTGGACGATGCGCGCGATTCGGTTGCTTACATCTACGGTATTTATCACGTCTCCGGCAGCAGGCAGAGCTTTCGTGCTCGCGTCTCCGGTACCGGGTTTGTGATAGCGCCCGGCCTCCTGGCCACCAATCGCCATGTAGCCGAGCCCTGGTACGGCGACCGTGAAGTTGCCGTGGCATTGCGGAGGGGTGGTTCGCCGGTGCTGGAAACGCTGGTGGCGTATTTCCCGGGCTCGCCGCTTCCGGTAAACCTGGAGCCAGCGGCCCTGGCCAAGCACGGCGATCTGGCCGTCCTGCGCTTCGAAGCCACCGCCTTCACCAGGAAGCTGCGCCCGCTGACCCTGTCCCAGACCCTGCCGCAGATAGGCGAGTCGGTGAGCGTACTGGCGTATCCCATGGGAGTTACGGGCATGGTGGCAAAGTCCCCAGCAGTCGTGTACGACCGGCTTTCGTCGCACCCGGATGATGCCGAGACGGCGGGCGAATTGGCGGCGCTATCGCTCATCCGTCCGTCGGCGACCTTCGGCCACATTGGCGACGTCACCGGCGACAAGCTGATCTACGACGCGCCCACGGCCCGAGGAGGCAGCGGCGGTCCGGTGCTCAACTTGCGTGGAGAAGTCGTGGGCATCAATTCCGCCTACATTGACGGCTTCTCCGGAGGCACGCTCGGAATCACTGCCGCCGAGTTGCGTCCGCTGATCGAGGCCGCAGAGAAAGCTCCCGGTCCTCAGTTCCCAGTTCTCAGTCAAAACGAATCGGTTCTCCACTGAGAACTGGGAACTTCTTGTCCCTCCGAAAGCTGCAATTTCTTGCACAAGGGACACTGTCGGCCTTCCTTCTAAACCCACCGCACGCAGACAAGTGCCTTGGATTGAGGTACATTTGTAACCTGCTGATTTGAATAACAATTTGGCCTTATGGCTGCTCTAAAATCAAGCACAGGTGTGGCCTAAATCTGCGCTGTCATCCTGAGCGGAGCGAAGGGCCTATGTACTTGCCCTCACCATGCTTTAGAGATCGTTGAAAGAGATCTGATCATGATTAAGAATTGTCTGTTTGCAGCGGCCCTGGCGAGTCTGGCACTGGCTGGCGGTTGCGCCAAGGGCGGCAACGGTATTCCCCCCCAACAACCATCCGTTGACGTTAAGATTACTTCTCCCGCCGACGCTACCTCGAGCGCGATCTACCCGGGCCAGACTGTGACGCTTACGGCCACGGTAAAGAACTCGACGAATACAGCCGTTACCTGGAGTCTGAGCCCGAGCGGCGTGGGCACGCTCACGCCGGGTACGCCACCGACAACCGCAACCTACGTGGCCCCGGCCGCGGTCCCGGCGGCAGGTTCGCAGCCGACGGTCACAGCGACATTGGTGTCCGACACCTCGGTGACGGGCCCGCTGGCGTTGATCATTGTTGACATCACTACCGAAGTAACGCCAGCAACAGCAACGCTGAGCGTGGGCAACGGTCTGACCCAGACGTTTACCGCCGTCGCCGTCCCTGACGATGCGCCCCAAACCTTCACCTGGACCTGCACGGCAAACGGCGTGACCTGCGCTAACGCGAACTTTTATCAGGATCCGATTGTGTCCGGCTTGGCCTACTACACGTACACGCCAGCAGACAGCTGCAGCGGCAGTTGTGTTCATATATCAGCGGCTGCGAACAATGATCTGACAGGCTGCTCAGCCAACCCCAGCTACTGCACCATCGCCAAAGTTTCGCTGGTCAAGTCCCGCGTAAACGGCACCTATGCATTCCAGTTCTCCGGATATGACAGCAGCCACAATGCCGCAGCCGTGGTTGGAACTTTCACGGCGTCGAATGGAACGATCACATCGGGCGTGGAAGAGGTACTAACCGCGAGCGGCCCTTCCGCGCAAAACCCAATCTCAATAACGGGCGGTTCCTACACTCCGACCTCGTCCGACACGAACAACTCGAATAACGCGGGCACGCTGACGCTGACTTTGCCCGCGGGAGTTTATCCGAATCAATACCAGGTGGTTCTTGACGGTGGTGGCGACATCGCGATGATCGAATCCGACGGCCAGGGTACCGGCTCCGGCATCGCGCAGAAATCATCCAGCCCCAACCTGTTCACTGGCGACCAAACCTACGTCTTCGGCTTCAGCGGTGTAGACTTCGGCGGCAACCGGGTTGGGTATGTCGGACTCTTGCCAATGAATGGTAATGGGGCGATATCCGCCGGCCAGATGGATGTGAACGACAACGGCAACGCCACGAATGTTTGCGGCGCGGGGCCTTGCAGCTTTACGGGCACTTACACCACCGACTTGAATATCAGCGGGTTGTACCACATGACGCTGACGCCGGGTGCCGCGGCGCCCATGAATTTCGATTTCTTTCTTGCTTCCGGAGCAGCCAATAAGACGAATCCGCTGACTTTCTATGCCATTTCCACCGACCCGATCACCACGCACCCGGCAGTTTCCGGAACCATGGTGCTCCAGGATTCGTCGCTAGCGCAGGGATACACCAACGCCGCCTTCAAAGCCAATTCCGTCTCTGCTCTGACAGGGGCGAATGCCACGTGCGCCGCTCCCCCGTGCACCAACGTCTCGCTGACGCTGGGCACGACCGACGGTAACGGGAATTTCTCCGGTCAATTTGATCAGAATAATGCCGGTACAATCCTCTCCAGCGCCCAATTCCCCGCCGCCTCGCAGTCTCCGTCCCCATACACGTACGCGGCGTCCAGCAGCGCCAATGGGCGCTATACCTTCAACCTGCTGGGCGATCCGACCAAAACCACTCCCGTACCCCCGCTTCCGTTCGTCCTTTATGCCAGCGGAGCAAACCGCGGATTCCTGCTCGATCAATCCAGTTCATCGGTGATGACCGGAACCATGACTCCCCAGGGGAAAATACCGTGCTCAGTAGGTTTTTGCGCTTTGAGCAATTCGGAGTTGCCGGGTACGTATGCCGCGGCCACTACGAACAGCGGCAGTTCCACAGTTAGCCCGATTGCGGCCAACCTGCTCTTGGATGAACAGACACCGCAAACAGGCCCGGTAACCTACAACGTCTCCGGAACCGAGTACCCACCGTTCGTACCGCCGCTCCAACCGGTGGTCGGTACCTATACGCTGGAGTTCGCGGGTAACGGTACGATCGTGCCAGTTCCACCGGCGACGACTCCGAATTACTCGATCTACGTGGTTGGCACCTCAGGGTGCAATGGTACCCTCGACAACCCAACTCCGGTTTGTTCGGTACAAAGCTTCCTGATGATGGATGAAGACACCTCGAACACGGCTCCCTCCATCATTTTCGCGCAGCAGTAGATTTGCTTGTGGAGAGCCGGGCGCTCGGCCAAGGTCGCCTAGGAACAGCCCCCCCGCTGTCCATGCCGAGCGTGGCTCGGCCTCGCGTCCATGACTCACGACGAGCCGGAATTCTATTTCCCGCGTATTAAAGTCTTTGCCGTGGCCAAATTGTCGAACCGGTCGTAGGCGCGAACCACGACCACGTGGTCATTCCCAGTGCTCTCGGCCATCGGAGGCGGCGCCGTTTCGGGTTGCGGCACGGCCATGCGAAAGTCGTAGTCTTCGGTCTTCGAATCCGACAGGTGTCCGACCGGCTCGACGAACTGCCAGTCTCCGCCATCCAGCGAATACTCCGCCCGCTTGATCGGAGAAAACGAATCGCTGGCGCGGAAGCGCACGTGAATCTGCTTCCCCTCCAGCGTGGCCGTCAGGTTCTCAATCACCGGAGCCGTGGTATCGACCTCGAAGCGCGCGCTGACTCGCTCCGCGTACAGTGCTTCTCCGGGTGAATGCGAAGGCGCATCGGAGGCAACCACCTTCACGGTGTAGCCACCGTCCGGCAGAAGGCTGGCGTCGAAAGAGTAGTAGCGATCGGAAAGATCAGTCTTCAGCAGCAACCAGCGCGATTCGCCGTCGCCCCGGTAGTAAACGTTGTAGACAAGCTGATCGTCGTTATCGTCATGTGCCGACCACCGTACTCCGACCGAGTCGCGATCGCGAATCGCAGGCGGCGGAGGATCGAAGCGCGGCTGGCCGGGAGCAGGCGGCTCCGAGCCCGTCACATGCGGAATCGGCTGGTAGTGGTAACCGGGCTGCACGATGATCTCATCAATTTCGGGAGCAACGTTTTTGGGCAGGTAGTTCAGCAGAACATCGTCAATGCGAGGCGCAGGATTGCCGGCATGGAGCACGGCCTTCCACTGCACGAAGCGCGCCGGCGGAACGCCGAGTTCGGAGCCGCCGGCCAAGGCCAGCTTAACGCGTGTCCACTTACTCCAGTTACGGTCGGGATTGTCCACATTGCCGCTGCGCGCATAAAACTCGAAATTGGAATTGACGGCGCTGCGCACGCTGGCGCGTCCCCAAAGTGAAAAAATGTGCGCGTCGAAAACATCGCTTTCGTACGTTCCTTCCGACTCGGGGCCCGGACCGAGCACAAAAATCTTCCCCAGATTGCTGCTGGAAGCGTAGAGTCCTCCGCCGGGCGCGGCGGCAAAGGCCGTGATTTGCGTGGCGCTGGCTTTGGTCGAGATCGGTGAAATCGTCGACCCCGTTGATGGCAAAAATGTGGCCGCGATTGCCCGTGCCGGCAAGCAGGCGTCCGTGCTGATCGAAGCCGAGAGCGTAGACAAGATCTTCGTGGGAACTCCACAGGCGTGACGGGGCGCCATCGGGCGCGATGCGATAAATCTCGGAGCCGCCGGTCGCGCCAAGTCCGGGAGCGGGAAATGGCGCCGTCATTACAGGCGCGGCGGGCGCGGGACCAAGGGTGATATTGCCGCCAAGCACGGGCGGCGGGTTCTGGGTTGGAGGCGCCATCATGATGCTCATCTGCGGCATCGTGCCTGCAGGGTGCTTTTCTCCCGCTGCGGCGGCGTAGATATTGCCCGTGCCGTCGATGGCCAGCGCGGTAATTTCTTTCTTGGGCGCGCTGTAGAGAACGAACGCTTCGCCAATCGGCGCAATGCGATAGACCAGCCCGCTGCCATCGGAGCCGGCAATCAGGTTTCCTTTGGGATCGAGCGCCAGAACCCGTATGTGAACTTCATCGCTCTTGAAAAACAGAGAGTGCTGGCCGTTACCGCTGACTTTGTAGATTTCGCCGTGATCGCCGGTCGCGACATAGAGCGCTCCGGTGTTGTCCAGAACGATGTCCCAGATGTACTTCGAACCAGGATCAAAGTAGGGCGTTACGCTCCAAGGAGCTTTCGCATCGGCCTTCGCGCCTTTCGCCGATTCGAGGCGCGGAGGTTCCAGGCGATAGACCTTGCCGTCAGGCGCAGTGGCTGCATAGACAACCCCTGTCTTGTCTACGACCAGAGATTGCACCTGCAATTCCTGCGGCTCGAAGATGGTCGTGGTTTGGCCATCCGGCGTGATGCGATAAACACGCGCCGGAGATCCAGCCGCGGCATAAATGTTTCCCGCTGAATCGGACGTGATCGACCAGATGTAGGTCGAAGGCGTGGTCGCCAGCGCCTTGAATGCCGGAGCCAGTTCGAGTCCGCCCTCGCTGCGCAAGGCGATGCCTTTGGCGGTCCCCTTGGTCAGTTCCTCGAACTTGGATTGTTCCCAGGTGCGAGTGCCCTCGGCGAAGACGAATGTGGAGAAAAGAAGCGCTGACAGTAGAGCGAACAGTCTTACGAGACAAAGTCATACCTCATTTTAAGGGAGTTGCGCGGCTCGTGTGGCGCGGGCGCCCTCGCCCGCGAACTGCCGCCGGAGCCAGACTAACTGTCCATCTACTTGATGTTAATCGTCAGCATCTGTGCGCCCGAGACAACGTAGTCAAGCGGCTCGGTGGAGGCTTCGCTGACCGACGATTCACCGAGCACGACCATGTCCTGGGTGCCGCGCATGTTGTCCATGACGTTCATGACGGAAAGCGGCAGAGTCGGCATCACTTTGTCGGCAACCATGGCTTCGGGATCGGACCCGATCAACGAGACGTACACGCGATCATTCGCGCGTTCTTTATTCAGCAGTGCGATCGTCGGTGCCAGGCCCAGGCCACGGTTCATCATGGGCGTACCGCGGCGCATACGATCGAGCGTATCTCCGTCGCAGACCAGAATGCGCAACGTTCCTTTCGCTGTGGAGGTCGGAATGCGAATGGGAATCTGCCGCACCAGTCGCTCGCCACGATACGGACGAATCACGGTCTCAACCATGATTTGGTCGCCGGGGCGAGCTTCGGTCATATCCGTGCGCGCAGCTTCCAGGCGCGCCGACCGCCGTTCGCGGACAAGATCGAAATCGAGCTTCACGCCCTGCACGTCGGGAGTGTCATAAGCATTGCTATAGATGCGTCCAAAGCGGTCGCCGATGGTAGCCGCCGCCAGTGCCGCCGCGGGCTGCCCATTGTCTTGCGGAGCAAACATGTTCCGCAGCGTGACGTCGGGATACCCCTTCACGCTGAGCACGCCCTTCATGCGGTAAGTAATATCCTCGCCGTATTCGTTGGTGCCGTGCAGCGCGTTGAAGACGGTGGCCATCATGGCCAGCGGGCTGAGCCGCGCATTGTTCAGAATTTCGTAATGGAATTCCTTGGTTGTCGCGCCGTGTTCCCCAACACTATGCATGGCCACGGTCACCGGAATCATCTTCGACTCGCGCCCCGGCACGCCCATAATGCCGTTCTGGCGGTCCTGCACAAAGGCGCCGACCGTCTCGGTCGTATTGACGATCTTGAATGCATTCAGCGGCGAAGGCAGTGTAGCCACCACGTCAGCCTTGGTCATGGGCAGGTCCACTTCGCCAAACTGCAAGAGCGGATGTCCGCAGGCCAGCAAGCGCTGCGGATCGACGTAGGTCACGGTACAGGTGGCGGCAATATCCATATCGCCGCGAACCAGCACGGCGCTGACCGCCGATCCCGGCTCGATCGGTTCCGGCTGCTTGCGATCGCTAGCCGAACCAATGCCCATCACCGGAACGATGCCCGCCGCGGCGAATTGCGACCCGTAGCGCTGCAAGGTCTCGTCAGAAAAACCCGTGAACACCAGAGGAGTTTCGATTGGCTTCAGGTAGTTGCTGTAGTTCTGAGCCGGCAGCGCTGCGCCTTCCCCGGGGCTCGCGGTCTGGGTGGTCGCGTTCTGGTCTGAAGGGTGAGCGCCCGAAACACTGGCACGCATCGGCGCCGGGGCCGGGCTGTGATCCAACGCATTGATCTCCAGCATCTCCTCGATCGGGGTTACCCCCGCGATTGGTTCCTTTGAAAATTCGCCGATGCGGAAGGCCAGCGCGCCCGCCAGCTTGCCGTCAAAATAGACCGGACTTCCGCTCATACCCGCAACCACTCCCGTATATTCCGGCTTGGTTCCGTGCAGTCGCACCAGGATGACGTCGCCCTTGGGCCCGTTCACGTTGCGCAGCACGCCGAGCACTTCCACGTCCATGGATTCGGGCTTCACGCCCTGAAACACAGTGAGTGCCGTGCCTTTCATGCCTTCGTGGATCTGATCGAGCGGCATGATTGCCGGAGAAATGATCGCCGGAGCAATGGTGGCAGGAGTAACGACGGCCGGCGGTTTGTCCTGTGCGGCAACCCACACCACGGACGAGAGACACAAAAAGACGGCGAGTGAGCGCGCAACTTTACCCATGTACAACCCCGGAGGTCAAAAAATGACCCTGCCACTTGCTTAGACTCCGCGTGCTATCAGAAGGGTTTGCCAGGAGAGGCGGCGTTTTTATGGCCCGCAAAATATCCCAACCGCAGAGTACTTGCATCTATACTAGCACAGGAGTTTTCGAGGATATTCCTATGTTTTCAGGCGTCTTTGGCGGTCCAAACCAGGTGCCGCCGGCTTCTGGTAAGCGTGTAATCCTGCTGGCGTTTGTTCTTTGCTGGATGGTCGTCGCGATCCTATCAGCGCGGGCTCAGGCTCAGGCCCAAGACACGTCGCAGCAACCCCCGGCCAACCCAAACAAGCAGGAGGCTCCGCCCGAAGCCGGTGGGCCGCAAAACGACGTCGGTCCATATGTGATCCCCAAGAAGAAGGAAGAACCGCCTCCTCCGGCCCCCGAAAAACCGAAAAAGATCGAAGGCATGCCCGACTACTCCATCAAGGTTGACGTGCCCCTGGTGAACCTGGATGTGCTCGTGACCACCAAGGACGGCCAGACCATTCCGGGCCTTACGAAAGAGAATTTCAAGATCGCGGAAGATGGCGCGCCGCAGAAGATCGCCAACTTCAATCAGAGTCAAGCTCCGATCACGGCGGTGCTGCTGGTTGAGTTCGCATCGACCAATTATGATTTCATTGTCGAGGCTTTGCGGGCATCGTACGCTTTCGCCAACACCCTGCAGAAGGACGACTGGGTGTCGGTGATCTCCTATGACATCAAACCTTACATCCTCGCCGATTTCACCCAGGACAAGCGTGCTGTTATTGCCGCATTGAACCAGTTGCGCATGCCGGGTTTCTCGGAGACCAACTTGTTCGATGCCCTGTTCGACACGCTGGACCGCATCGATCGCATCGAGGGCAAGAAATACATCATCCTTGTCACCACTGGGGTGGACACCTTCAGCAAGCTTACCCTCGACCAAACCCTCAAGAAGATCAAGTCCACAAAGGACGTCACCATCTATCCCATCAGCGTCGGTTTCCAGGCGCGCGAATACTGTGAGGTACACCATTGCCGCACCCGCGGGATGATACCGGTCGGCAATATGGACTACTTGCAAGCGGACAACGAGGTAAGAACGTTCGCACAATTGACCGGAGGCCGCGCCTACTTTCCGCGCTTCGAAGGCGAACTGCCGGAGATGTTTCACGAGATTGGGGCTGACATCCGCAACGCCTACAACATCACGTACCACCCCACCAACGCCAAGCAGGACGGCACCTACCGCAAACTGAAAATCGAGCTCCAGGCACCGGATGGTGGTCCGCTGAAAGTGCACGACCAGAAGGGCAAGGACGTGAAGTACATCGTGTACGCCCGCGAAGGCTACACCGCTAAGCACACGGTGGAGTAGCAAAAGAAATCGAGCCATCGGGTGATCGGGCCATCAGGCGATCGAAAGTCTCAAAAGCACTTGACCTTAGATGACCGGATGGCCCGATCACCCGATGACCCGATGTCCTCATCTGATTTACAATCCTCAGTTCCCCCTCAGGAGACAGCCCCGTGATCCCACGCTACACCCGGCCCGAGATGGCTCGCATCTGGAGCGACGAAAACCGCTTCCGCACCTGGCTGGCGGTCGAGGTCGCCGCGACCGAAACCCTGGCCGCCGCCGGCATCGTGCCGAAAGATGCCGCCAAGGCCATCCACGCGCGCGCCGACTTCAACGTTGATCGCATCTTCCAGATTGAAGCCGAGGTCAAACACGACGTCATCGCCTTCACCACCGCCGTCGCCGAGATCGTCGGCCCACACGCCCGCTGGTTTCACTATGGCCTGACTTCGAACGACGTGGTCGATACGGCGCAGGCGTTGCTCATCCAGCAGGCCTCATCGCTGATTGCCGGCGATTTGGAGCGTCTAGCCGAAGTGCTCGAACGCCGAGCGTGGGAGTTCAAGGACACGCCGATGATCGGGCGCACCCACGGCGTCCACGCCGAACCCATCACCTTTGGATTCAAGATCGCGAACTGGTATTCGGAAACCGGGCGCAACATCGCACGCTTCAAAGCCGCCGCCGAAGATCTGCGTGTGGGCAAGTTCTCAGGCGCGGTCGGAACGTTTGCCCACCTCACGCCCGAACTTGAAGAAAAGATGTGCGCGCGCCTCGGATTGAAGGCTGCCGCCGTCTCGTCGCAGGTGATTCAGCGCGACCGCCATGCCCACTACCTGGCAACGCTGGCCACGATCGCATCCACACTCGACAAGATCGCGACCGAAATCCGCCACCTGCAGCGCACCGAAGTCCGCGAGGCCGAAGAATACTTCAGCGAAAAGCAGAAGGGCTCGTCGGCCATGCCGCACAAACGCAATCCCGTCACCTGCGAACAGATCTCTGGATTAGCGCGCGTGGTGCGGTCGAACGCGCAAGCCGGATTCGAGAACGTAGCGCTCTGGCACGAGCGCGACATATCGCACTCCTCCGCCGAGCGCATCATCATCCCCGACTCGACCACGCTGGCCGACTATCTGCTAAACAAGACGGCGAACCTGATCGAGACCATGTTCGTCTATCCCGAGCGCATGATGGCGAACCTCAAGAGCACGCGGGGCCTGGTCTTCAGCGGACAATTATTGCTGGACCTGGTCGAGAGCGGCATCTCCCGCGAAGACGCCTACCGCCTGGTGCAGAGTCACGCCATGCGCGCGTGGAAAGAGAATCTTGACTTCCACGAGTTGATCCTGAACGATCCTGAAATTCGCGTGCGAGTGCCGAAAGCGAAGATCGAGCGCGCTTTTGACCTGAGTCGGCAGCTCAAGAACATAGACAAGATTTTCGCGCGCGTGTTTCCGCGACGGATTCGCAAAGCTTCCGCCAGACGTACTACGAAGCGTACCGGCGCGAAACAAAAGTGACGCCCAGTAATTCCATCACTCAGTACCGTGACGCGTGCACTTCCCTTCCGCAGGCTCGCATGTCAGTCTCAAGGCATCGGAGACCATTGCCATGTTGATCAAAGCGCTAGCCACCGGAGCCATCCTGCTCTTCCTCGTTTGACTGATCTCTGTGCTCCAGGGCTGGAGCAAGAACACCGCGTCGGGCCGCCTGCTCGGTATTGCCTTTATCGTTGCGTTTGGCGCAGCGGCTGGTTGGGGACTTCACACGCTCTTCGGTGTGCATCGTTAGAGTCACCACAACCCCAAGTCGTTCAGGCCTGTTAGCGAAAGTGTAATAGTTTGTAAAAGCCTTCTCCCGGCACATCCCGACCTACCCCTCCAGCATCTATTTAACTAACCGGTTAATCCTGTGGGGAACCGGAAATCCAGTAAGGATGGCAACCATGAAGAAACAAGGATTTGCGGTGGCTTTTACAGGCACTCTGGCGTTGCTCGTCCTGCTGAGTATGACTGCAATGGCCGCCACCGGCCAATATGATCAGCAGATTCAGCAGGCGGTCAGCCAGAAAATTCATGAAGCGAAGCAACTGCAGAACGTGAGCTCGAGCGCAGAGGATGGCATCGTGACCCTGACCGGCACAGTCAGCCTCTATCAGGACAAACTCGACGCCGCCAAAAAGGTGAAGAAACTCGCAAACGTCAGCGGTGTTCGCAACGACATCGTGGTCGAGGGAGAAACCGTGCCCGACAACCAGCTCCAGCAGAAACTGGCCAAGCAACTGGCCTATGACCGCGTCGGATACTACGACAATGCCTTCAACTATGTTGCCGTCAGCGTGAAAGATGGCGTCGTAACCCTTAACGGCGATACCGTATGGGACGTGCCGAAGGATTCGGCGCTAGCCATTGTGGCGCGCACGCCCGGCGTCAAGGACGTGGTGAACGATGTAAAGGTTCTGCCGGTCTCGAACTTTGACGATTCGATTCGAGTGCGTACCGCGCGCGCGATTTATCGCGATTCGGTGCTGGGCCGCTACGCCTCCGACCCCGCCGACCCCATCCGCATCGTGGTCGACAACGGTCACGTGACGCTCTACGGCATCGTCGAAAGCGCCATGGACAAAACCATTGCCGGAATACGAGCGGGCTCTGTGCCGGGCGCGTTCAGCGTCGAAAACAAGCTGGTGGTGGACTAACTTGTGTTGGTTCAGGGCGCGGCGCAAGCCGCGCCTCTCTTTTTGCTGACCACTTTTGGATAATTCAGAATCTCACTGGCTCTGCGCCCCCGGTTTCCACTTCTCCAGGAATGCCCGGAAATCTCCTGGGGAAAGTGCTCGCGCGTTCTCAAACTCACCGTTCTTCTGGCTGTAAATCAGCTTCCCGTCGGGATCGAGAACGGCCAGCCCAGGAATGCCGCGCTTCATCGGAACCTCGTACTGCTTCATCAGGTCCTGATTCTTTTCTCCCTTGCCAATATCCACATGCACGACTTCATAGTTGGCCGCCAGAATCGGCGCCAGCTCCGAACTATGAAAGGCCTTATCGAGCGCGTGGCAGTCGTAGCACCAGTTGGCTCCAAACACAACAATGACGCGCTTGTGTTCCGCTGCAGCCTTCGCCACAGCTTCTTTGATCTCGGCGCGCGCATTCGCCAGTTCGTTGTAAATGTCCTTCTCTTTCTTAACCGCTTGGCTAAAGCAAACCGCGCTCGATGGCGGCCACGGTAATCGCAAGACTCAAAGTCAAAATCCTACGGCTGAATTGCATCTATTCGTCCCCTGCACCTGATCAGGTAAAGCCTGAGTATAACTCGGGAGCAGCCGCTAGTTACCTCTTGGCCTTTAGCTGGAAGCCAGAAGCAAAGAACTAAGAGCGATCTTCAGTTCGCCTTGCGGGAGTGCACCAGTTTCAGGCGGTCGCCCTGCAGAATGCGCTGGATCTGATGTTTGGCGTGGACGGTCCAGGGGCCCGTGGTGTCGAGTTTCACGTACGAGCGCCAGTGTTGCAGCGCCTTGCGGGGTTCGCGTATCTTCTCGTAGGCCAGCGCGATGTTGTAGTGCGCGTCGGCGTAGGTAGGCGCCAGTTGAATCGCCGTCTTGTAGGTATCGATGGCTTCCTCGACGCGTCCAGTCTCATCGAGCACGTTGCCCAGGTCGAAATAGGCGAGCGCGTAGCGCGGGTCGATCTGAATCGCCGAACGGTAGTGCTTTTCAGCGAGCGCGTATTCCTGACGGTTGTAGTAGAGCGTTCCCAGATTGATGTGCGCGGCGGCGTGCATGGGATCCATATCGAGAACCTTCAAATAGGCAGTGATCGCCTCGTTTTGCATGGTGGGATTTTCTTCCAGCATTATCCCCTGCGCAAACAAGTCGGCAACGTCGGTAACCACGAGTTCCGGTCCATTGCGCGGCGGACTGGTCACAACTTTACTCTCTTCGGACGAGAAATCGAGCATGAACTGTCCGGCGATGGGCTCCAGCAGACGCCCCTGGTGCCGGAAGGCGACGCGGTGTCCGCTCTGATAGGCCCCAGCCTCAAGCAGGGGATTCTCCATGCCGGCAACCTGTTTCTGCATCGCTTCCAGCGACCGCCGGATGACCGCCGGACGAACCCGCTGCGCACAGAGGTCGCGCACTTTCTTGATTTGCACCAGATCGTAGAAGGAGTAATCTTCGCCCGCCGTCACCAGTCCCGCCTTCTCCCAGGTTTGAAGCTGGCGAGGAACAAGCCGGAGAATGCGCAGCAGGTCTGCGCGGCTGTAGCGATACACGGCTGTCGAGTTCTCTCCAAGATTATCCGGAACTTGTGTGCGGGAATGCAAGTAGCAAGCCAGTGGAAGCTGTGGAGAACTAGGGCGAAATGGCACAGAAGTGGTAGAGCGTTTCCCGAATTCGTTTTTGGCAGGGCACGGCTTTAGAGCCTGCCCTGAGCGAAATCAAAGGGGGCCTTTTAGGATCGTCAGTTCCCAGGGAGCTCTGCGGTCACACCTGCTCGATCGGCTGCGCTGTCGACAATTGCATGAAATTTCCGCAGCACATCTTCGGGTAGAGACGGCTTCTGCCACTTGCTCACCAGTTCGTCAACTCGGGTACGGGCGCGAGCAAAGACGTCGCTCGGGGCCTCCGAACCTCGCGCGCTGCGATCCGTGACAGAAGAGGGAATATGCTGCTCCTGTCGAAACAGCGTGCGCGTTTCCTTCAGTTTAAGAAAGTTTCCGGTGAGCCCGGTTTGCGCGAACATGCCGGTGGCCAGGGTTTCACCGCGGACTTCAATGCCCCGCACCAGTCGCTGTGCCGAGGCAATCGATTCCGCATCCATGACCAGCTTCTCGACGCTGAAACAAGCGAGAGATTCGATCATGCCCGCTCCCGAAATCATGTTGATGCCAGTAAGCGCTCCCAGCATCGCCGAGCGCGCGCTCTCGGCGCCCGCCTGGGCATCCACAAACTTCGAATCGGTAGCGACCAGGTAGCCGTGTGTGGGCAGGCCCAGATGCTTGCCAACTTCACAACACGCCATGTTCAGCATGACCGTTTCTATCGCGCCCATGGGCGCACCGCCGCTACGCATGTCGAAAATCGCCGGAGCGCCGCCCCAGACTATAGGGGAGCCCGGTCCCGCCAGTTGATGCAGCACGATGCCCGCCAGCGACTCGGCGGCATGTTGCGTCACCGAACCTGCCAGGGTTACGGGAGCGGTGCCGCCAGCCAGCGGCATGGAGACGAGTTCCGCAGGCACACCGGCGCGGGCCAGATCAAGCAGGTTGTGCGACCCGAACTCTGACCAGTTCAGCGGCGGCGAGGGACACACATCAAAAACCGCTCGCGGTTGTTCGCGCAACTTCTCCCGGCCGCCGCAGTCGGCAGCGAGCAGGCCGATCATGCCTTCAAGGCCGGCCGCCGAGAACGATCCGGTCACCACCGGCTTGTCAGAATGTTCGAGGACTACGAGCAGCCGGTAGAGATCGCCGATCGCGCTCGGTGCATCGGTGCACACCACCGCTGTAGATTGCGCGGCGAACTGCGGCAGCATTTCCGTGACTTGGACAATGCGCACCAAATCTCGAGTTTCCGATGACCGCGCTTCCATCGTGTCGGGATCAAGCATCTGCACGCAGCAGGAGCCGGGATCGAAATGCACATCGTCGCCGCCGTAATGAACCGCTTTCCCTCCGTGCCGGTTGTACAGGTAGAAGTCCCGTGGGACCGATGCCAGGCACTTGCGAACCAGGGCTTCGGGCAGACGCGCCACCCTGTCACTGCCATCAACTCTGACTTCAACTCCCGCCGCCTGCAAGAGCTCGACCACCGCCGTGCCTACCCGAACCCCAGGGTTCATCAGCAGTTCGAACGCTTCGCCGAGGATGCGGCCGATAAGTTCAGGACTGAGCAATTGGATTTTGGGTCTCATGCCAGGGCCGTTCCTTTGTTGGTCACTTTGCTCATCAGTTTCTTTGCCAGTTCCAGGGCATCGATGGCGTTGCGCGAGTAGCCGTCGGCGCCGATCTCAGCCGCCCACTTCGAGGTCACCGCGGCGCCGCCAATGATCGCTTTGACTCGCGGCCGCAAACCATTCCGATCAAGGGCTTCGATCACCGCTTTCTGCCCGGCCATGGTCGTCGTAAGCAACGCGGAGATGCCGACGATGTCGGCATCCACTTCCTTGACTTTGGCGATGAACTGCTCGGGAGCGACGCTGGTGCCCAGATCGAAGATCTGGAATCCGCTGGCGGAAAGGATGGTGGCGACCAGGTTCTTGCCAATATCGTGAATATCGCCCTTGGCGGTCCCCAGGACAACCTTGCCCAGGGCCTCACGATGCGAGCCCTGCTTCAGCATCGCCGGTTCAAGAACGCTGATGGCGGCCTTCATCGCTTCGGCCGATGCCAACAGATCGGGCAGGAACATCTCTCCGCAGCCGAATTGCTCGCCCGCGAATGTGATTCCCGCTGCAAATCCTTGATTCACCGCGTCGAGCGGATCGACGCCATTAGCCAGCGCCTGTTGCGCCAATGCCGTGGCTGTATCAGGAGCGCCGTCGATGATGCTTTGGCGCATCGCTCCGAAGAGTTGATCCGGCACAGAACCTCCCGGTGAGATCAGCCTTGAAATCAGGCCGATGGTCGCCGCAATTGTACGCTGGCGGAAAGTCGCAAAACTGTGATCTAGCGCACATCCTGGAGCGTTCTAGAGGAACCGCAATGCCACTTTCCCGTGGATTGAGCAAGCGGCAAAGACAGGACAGATGCGCTTGAAAGGGCTGGAGCCGCGCCGCACGGCGGTGGATCGCAAGCAGTGGGACGCGTAAACCGAGCGCCCCACTGCTTTTCTTGCCTCGCGTATGACTTATTTATGAGGCTATGTCCGCTACCAGCTCAACTTCAACTCCAGCTTCAGCTGCCGAGGGTCGTAAGGGGCCGTGGGTGTTGCGGCTTGCGTAAACCGTGTGTTCACAGTGAGCACGTTGTTCTTGTTG
>CAWITH010000019.1:0-104049 GCA_963838935.1 uncultured Acidobacteriaceae bacterium | reverse complement strand
GCGTCCACACCTGTCTCTGTCTCCTCAATGATGTAGTCCACTACGGCTTTCATGTCGCCGGTCTTGCGATAAACCTGCAGCTGCCGGTCCGCACCCGTACCCATCTTCATGATCTCGCGGATGTACTCCACTTCCGCCCGGCAATCCAGTTCGTCGAGCACGTCATCGACGAACTCCAGGTACTCTTCGATCAGATCGCGCTCCGGAACTTCCTGCTGCTTGCCGAAGTCGATCAGCTTTCCGTCGATGCCATAGCGCGCCGCGCGCCACTTGTTCTCCATCAGCAGCGACCTGCGATAGAGCCGGAATCCCTGGTTCCGCGAATACAGCTGGTAGAGCTTGGCCACGGTTGCTTGAATCAGCGCCGCCAGTGCAATCGTCTCTTCCACCCGCATGGGAAGGTCGCACACCCGGAATTCCAGCGTGTTGAAGAATGGATGCGGCCGGATGTCCCACCAGATTTTCTTTGCGTTATCGATCGAGTTCGTCTTCACCAGCAGCTTGACGTAATTTTCGTACTCGCCCCAGCTCGGGAAATAATCGGGAAGATTCGTCCGCGGAAACTTGTCGAACACCTTGCAGCGGTATGATTTCAGCCCGGTGTCCATCCCCAGCCAGAAAGGCGAATTCGAGGACAACGCCAGCAGGTGAGGCACAAAATAGCGCGCATGATTCATCAACTGGATCGTCGTTTCGCGATCCTCAATGCCGACGTGAACGTGCAGCCCGAAAATCAGGTTGGCGCGCGCCACCAGTTGCATATCCTGCACAATGTTCTTGTAGCGCTCGCCGGGCGTCACTTCCTGCACTCGCCAGTCGGCAAACGGATGAGTGGCTGCCGCCGCCAGCCGCAGCCCATTCTCCCGCGACAACCGGATCATGTGGCGCCGCAGACTCTTCAGTTCTTCCCGGGCCTCCTTGATATTGGCGCAAACCGAGGTCCCAACTTCCACCACCGATTGGTGCATCTCCGTCTTGACCCGTTCCTGCAGGATCAATTTGCCCTTCTCGATGATCTCGGCGTGAATATGCGAGCGCAGATCCCGAGTCTCAGGATCGACGGTCTGATATTCCTCTTCGATTCCCAGCGTGAATGTAGGCTTCATCGCGGCACCCAAAGCTGCCAGGCGGGAGGACACTCTGACAGAAGTCCAACTAGTATACCAATGAGATGCCCGTGTGGGGACGGGGCTTTGCCCCGTCCAAGGCGGGGCACAGCCCCGCCACCACACCACCTATGCCTTCTTCCGCAGCTTCGGCGCTCCGGTCTTCGTCCACTCCGGCCCATTCAAGAACGCAGCCCAGCGCAACTCCTCCACCGGATTCTCCCCGCTGAGTGCTTTCTTCACCGCCATCTCGGCCACCGCGTCCACGATCCAGTCAAAATTCTGCTGCCCCACCGACGTAACTTCCGCATCCGGGGCAGGATTCATGAAGTCAATCGCATAGGGAATGCCGCCCTCCACGGCGAACTCCACCGTGTTCAGGTCGTATCCCAGCGCGCGGCACAATGCCAAAGCGTCTTTCTCGATCCGCGCCTTCAACGCCGTCCCCGGCTGCGGATTTCCCTTCACATAGCGCTCATGATGCGGAGCCTTGGGGTCGTACTTCATGATGTGCACTTTCTCCTGTCCCACCACATAACAGCGGTAATAGTCCTCAAACTCGACGCCATGCTGCAGCGTCATGCAGAGGTCGCCCGTCTGGTTGTAGTTATGGAAAAACTCCTCCGGAGAATGCACTTTATAAACGTGCTTCCAGCCGCCGCCGGAATAAGGTTTCAGAAACGCCGGAAACCCAACATAGGCAAACACCTCTTCCCAATTCAGCGGATACATCAAATTCCGCATGGATTTGTCGGTCGTATCCGGCGGATGGGTGTGATGCGGCAGAATCACCGTAGGCGGAATCGCCACGCCCATCTTGTGCGCCAGCGCATAATTGAAAAACTTGTCGTCCGCCGTCCACCAGAACGGATTGTTAATCACAATCGTCCCCTGCAGCATGGCGTTCTTCAAATAAGCCCGGTAGAAAGGAATATCCTGCGAAATCCGGTCGATGATGACGTCGTACTTCTTCGGCTCATCCATCCGGATGCCGCCAATCTTCACAAACTCGGCGGTAACGCCCGGCCTTTCATGCCGTTGATCTTCTCGACTAAAGCGGGAGGAAATGTATTCTCCATCCCAAAAAGAATTCCGATTTTCTTGTGAGCCATAAGTCAATCCTCGTGGGACGAGGCAGAGCCCCGACACCACACTAAAAATACTTCTCCGCCATCCGCTGCCACAGCGGCCAATCATGCTTGCTGTTGTCTCCGTAGATATCGAGCCAGTTAGAAATTCCCTTGCCCTGCAGGATCGCCGCCATCTTCACATTGGCGTCCAGGCACATATCCCAATCCGACGATCCCAGCACAATCTTCATCTGCCGCAACCGGCTCAGGAACCATTCATCGCTCATATTCGGCAAGTAGTCCGGCGGATTGTTGAAGTAGACATTGTCGTCGTAGTAGCCGTCGAGGAAGCTCTTGATATCGAACGATCCGCTCATGGTCACGCATGCCGAAACCACATCCGGATGGCGCATGGAAAAATTCAGCGCGTGATAGCCGCCAAAACTGCATCCGGTAACCGCAATCTGCGGAGCCCAGTTCTTCCACTTCAAATACGGCAGAAACTCGTTGACGACGTAACGCTCATACTGCACATGCCGCCAGATCCGCGCTCCCGGATGCACGCTCTTGTTGTACCAACTCTCGCCGTCGACGCTGTCCACGCAGAACACCTGAATCGTTCCCGCTTCCAGTTTCCCGGCCAGCGCGCGGATCATTCCCGAGTCTTCATACTCGAAAAAACGCCCCATGGAGGTCGGAAAGACGAGGACCGGTTGCCCGGCGTGCCCGAACACCAGCGACTCCATGTCGCGTCCTAATTCGTGGCTGTACTGCTTGTTGTATTCACGGTTCATGTGCCCGAGGATTGTAACTGAACTGGCCGGGCTTCGACATCTACAGGAGCTTCGGCAGGTCTAAATTTACTAACTGAATTTTAAGGACACGAAGTCTGGCACTGCGTTGACGGCTATAAAGCGTTACCATCAATCTTCAATCTTCAATCGGAGACTGTCATGGAACCATTCCGCTTTCATCTTTTCGTTTGTACACAGCAAAAACCAGAAGGAGTCACGTCTTGCCCGGCCAGCGGGTCATTCGCGGTGCTCGGCGCGCTGGATCGCGAGATACAAGCGCACGGCCTTAACCACGATGTGCAACTCACTACCTGCGGCTGCATGGGACTATGCGATGAAGGTCCAGTGATGGTCGCCTATCCAGAAGGGGTTTGGTACCGGCGCGTGCAACCGCCGGATGTGTCCGAAATCGTTGAAGCGCATCTGCGCGGAGGCAAGCCCGTTGATCGTCTGGTTTGGACCGATGCCGCGGCGATGAAGGCCATGGCGATCGAGCATGGGGAAAAGTTCCGTGCGGCGATGGCTGCCCGCGAGAAAGCAGGCACGCTGCCCGATCGCCTCGATCAGCTGATCCGCGGCTACATGCCGAGTCGCTGCCTGCTGACCGCGCTTGAATTCGACATCTTTACCGCCGTCGGGGACGGAGCCACTGCCGAACAGATTGGGACCAAGGTTCACGCCAATGCGCGCGCCGTGGGCATGCTGCTCAACGCGCTGGTCGCCCTGGGACTGCTCTCGAAAAACGGCGACGATTACAAGAACACGCCCGAGTCAGCACGCTTTTTTGTTCAGGGCTCCAAGGACAACCATCGCAATGGCCTGTTGCACATAGCCAACATCTGGCATCGCTGGAGCACACTGACCGACGCCGTGCGCAGCGGCACGCGCATTCCAATCGATCGTCGCAACAATGCCCGCGACGACACCCCCGACTGGACGCGCAGCTTCATTGCCGGTATGCAACGCAACGCCAAAGACCGCGCCCCGCTGGTCGTGAAAGCGCTGGGCACAGCCGGGGTTCGCCGTATTCTCGATCTTGGCGGCGGCTCCGGTGCCTACTCCATCGCGTTCGCCAAGGCTCGTCCTGACGTGCAGTGCGAGATCCTTGACGTCCCCGAGGTCGTACCGCTCACCATCGAATATGTCAGCCAGGCCGGCGCCTCAGCGCAAGTCAGGCTTCGTCCGGGAGACATGCTCCAGGATGACTTTGGCTCCGGTTACGACATCATCATGCTGAACGCGATCTGCCACATGTTTTCCGACGAGCAGAATCGCGACATCTTCCAACGCGCACACCGGGCACTCGCGCCGAAGGGCCGTCTTGGTTGTGCAAGATTTCATCCTCAATCCCGACAAAACCGGGCCGCAGCACGCGGCGCTGTTCTCGCTGAATATGCTGGTCTCGACCGACTCCGGCAGCAGTTACAGCGAGGTCGAATACACACGCTGGATGAAGGATGCGGGCTTCACGGACGTGTCCCGGGTCAACCTGCCTGGGCCTAGCGGCCTGATTGTAGGAGCAGTGAAATAGGCACGCCTGCGCATCCGAGTGCCTTGATCGAAGATCATCTTCACTGCGAAATCGCCGCTGGCCTTACTGCCCGTTCTTTGCCAGCACCATCTTGGCGCTGCGTAATTCCGGGCGGTCCGAGTGCTTTCCGTCGTCGCAGTTCTTCAACAGTTGCGCGTAGTAAGAATTCGCCTTTACCGGTTGATGAGCCTGTTCGGCAGCGCGTGCGGCGCCGGCGAGACCGTTGAAGCGGTTGGGATCAATCTTCATGGACTTCTCATACTCCGCCAAGGCTTGCTCCGGCTGGTTGAGTTCGAGCAGCATGTCGGCCAGCATCTCGCGCGCCGGAATGTCGACTTCCGCTTTTCCCACTTTGTCCTGGGTGTCGGCGACCTGACGCATCTGCTGCAGCGCTTCGTCGTTCTTCTTTTCGGCGAAAGCCAGCCAGGCACGCACTTCCCCGCGCCCCACATTCGGACCATCGAGCATATAGGCATACTTCGTCTTGCTGAACGGCCTCTCGCGCTTCATCGTATTTCTGCGCATTGCGGCGGGTCGCTTCCACGTCACCCATATGCGCCGAGGCAATCGTCTGTGCCCAATAGGTGATCATCTGCAAATGTGGCGATGCGTTCGCCGCGGGCTGGAGCGCTGCGGCATCCGTCCAGTTCCGCATCTCTAAGTCATAGAGCGCGGGAAAATGCGCCGCGGCAAAGCCGTAGTATTCCAGCATTCCTGAATCGTCGCCATTCGTGGGCGCTGTCGCCAGTATCTGCTTCGAGTGCTCCAGCACCTGCTTGGCCGCTTCGTCCTGGCCAGTTTGCAGGTAGGCATACAAGCAGAAAGTGCATGGCATGCAATGCATGTCCATGCATGTACATCGCACCCGACTTCTCGGTCAGTGCCACCGACTTCAGGTTCGCCTGGATGTCCTCTTGCCACAGCCCCAGCCGGGCGAAAATATGCGACGGCATGTGGACCGCGTGGGCTGACGAAGAGGCGATGCCCGGCATAGCGGCGGGCGGCGTCCAGTCCCAGGGGCGCCATCTGAGGTGAATCGCAGGAATGAATGATGTAGTGCGCCAGGCCCGGATGATCTGGCTGCTGCTGGAAGAGCGGATTGAGCACCGCGACTGCCTTCTTTTCTGCAGCGAGTGATGTGTCGTCCGGACGCTCGGCTGCCAGCAGAGACAATGCGTAAAATGCGCCCGCTTCCAAATCCGTCGGGTATTGCTGGTAAAGTTTGGCCATCGCGTCCGAGTACGCGGCAGGCCCGCTTCAGGTAATCATTCGTGGCCGGATCACGGTAGAACACAGCCAGAGCGGAAATATAGCCGCGCTCGCGCTCGGTCTTAGCGCCGATCTTCTGCGCTTTCTCAATTTCCTCCTGGCCGCGCTTCAGCGCCGACTCCTGTGGCCGCTCCCAGATCTGGTGGAACAAGCTCATGGCAATGCCCCAGTGAGCCATGGCGCACGCCGTGTCCTGCTTGGACACTTCCGTCAAACTGCTGCTCCGCTTCTTCGTAGCCGAAGGAATGGAGCAGAGCGATGCCCCGCTCGAAATCCTTCTGCGAAGCAGGCGCACACGAGACCGGAAACGAAACCTTGCCGAGTTGTTCGCCAGCTTCGTGATGATGGGCGTGCATTTCATCATCAAGAGCTACCGCGGGCACGGCACACAGGACGCACACGCAGACCAGTAGACATACAAGCGATTTTGCGCAGAACATTTTTCACCCCTCCCCACTGCGGGCCATTACTTTCCTGAAGTTTCCTCAATTTAACCACTACCACTCCCGGGTTGTCAGCAAACCAGAGGCAATCAGCAGCGAGACTTGGACACAGCCGCGGCCGTTGCATCCCCAGAACCCCAGCGGTGAACAGACACTTTAACGGGATGGAGAAGGATCTAACTTGCCGCTCGATTGCTCGTGTACCTCCTCGACAACCGCCGTGCCTTCCTGCAAAGATGGATTCCTATGCGAACCCTGCAATTCTTGTTGAGTGTTTTCTTTTTCTCACTCTTCGCGATGGCCCAGATTCCCTCCTCTCTCAACCTTATGCCCGTGCCCGCTAAAGCTCAGGTTGGAATCGGTCAACTGGTCGTCGATCAATCGTTTACGGCCGCGAGTGCTGGCCAAAGAGACGCGCGTCTTGACGGTGGCATCGCCAGATTCCTCGAGCAAGTCAGCCGCCAGACAGGCATGCAGCTTAACGGGCAGCCGGCCGATGCCTCCAACGCGACCCTGGTCATCCGCGCCGAGAACGCCGGCCGCAAGATTCAGGAACTTGGCGAGGATGAATCCTATACGCTTGAAATCACTCCATCGCGCGCGACCTTGACGGCGCCGAACGCTTTGGGAGCGCTGCACGGATTGCAGACATTCCTGCAACTGATCGAGGCTACCTCCTCGGGTTTTGCGGTGCCAGCGATCACCATTCAGGACCAGCCCCGCTTTGCCTGGCGCGGCTTGCTGATTGACGTCAGCCGCCATTTCATCCCGATCGAAGTACTAAAGCGGAACCTTGATGGCATGGCGGCGGTGAAAATGAACGTCTTGCACTGGCATCTTTCCGACGACGAAGGCTTCCGGGTCGAGAGCAAGCGCTTTCCCAAGCTGCAGGAATTGGGATCCCAGGGGCAGTACTACACGCAGGCTGAAGTCCGCGACTTCGTGGCCTACGCGCGCGATCGCGGCATTCGCGTGGTTCCGGAATTCGACATGCCCGGGCACAGCCGCTCCTGGTTGGCCGCCTATCCGGATCTTGCCAGTGTGCCCGGCCCCTACAAGGCCGGCAGGATGGCAGACGCAGATACGGTCATGGATCCCACGCGGGACGGGACTTATAAGTTCCTCGATAAGTTCATCGGGGAAATGGCAGAGCTGTTCCCCGACGCTTACTTTCACATCGGCGGCGATGAAGTCGTTAACAAGCCGTGGGACTCGAATCCGAAAATTCAGGAGTTCATCCGGGCTCACGGCTTGAAGAACAATCGTGATTTGCAGGCCTACTTCAATCAACGCCTGCAAAAGATCGTGAGTAAACACGGGAAGATCATGATGGGTTGGGATGAGGTATTGCATCCCGACTTGCCGAAGTCGGTGGCGGTCGAGTCGTGGCGTGGACAGGATTCCCTGGCCGAGGCCGCGAAACTTGGTCATCGCGGCCTGCTCGCTTACGGGTACTACCTCGACCTGATGTGGCCTGCGGCGCGCCATTACGCGGTGGATCCATGACAACTACAATGGCCACGACAACGACTGCGGGTGGGGCGGCGGCCCTCACCGCCGAGGAACAGAAGCGCATTCTGGGCGGCGAGGCTTGCATGTGGGCGGAGTACATCACTCCGGAAACGATCGATTCGCGGCTCTGGCCGCGCCTGGCTGCGATTGCCGAGCGTTTCTGGTCACCGCAGGAGATCCGCGACAACCAATCCATGTACCGGCGGCTGGAGGAAGTGAGCTGGCGTCTTCGCTGGCTGGGGTTGACCAATCAGACGAACTACCTGTTGATGCTCCATCGGCTCGCCGGCAATGACGATATTAGCCGCCCTACGCGTCCTGGCCGAAGTGGTGGAGCCGACCAAAGACTACACGCGCACGGAGATCTTTCCGCAGCCTCCGGTGAAGTCCACGCCGCTGAACCGGCTGGCGGATGCGGCTCGACCCGAGAGTACGGAGGCGCGGCAATTCTCGGAGTTGGTCGAAACCTACATCCAGAGCGGATATAAGGATTCCGCCGCCGAGGCGAAGATACGGGCGTCGCTGGTCAAGTGGCGTGAGAACGACGCGAACCTTCAACCTGTTCTCGACCGCTCATTCCTTCTGGCGGAAGCGAAGCCGTTGTCCGAGGATCTGGCCGCGCTTGCCGCAGCTGGAATGCAGGCGCTCGACAGCATTGACAAGAATCAGCCATTGCCGGACGCGTGGCGTACTGAACAAATGGCGGTGGCCGACCGGTCGATGAAACCGAGGGCCAACCTGCTGGTGATGGTGGCGCCTCCAATTCAGAAGTTGATCGAGGCCGCGGCTGCTTCACGATAAGATACAAGACGAGGCATCCATGACGAGCATGTATTGGTACCAGCTTTTTTCAATACTATGCGTGATTGCGGTTGGCACCGGTTCCAGCCCTCTCTGGGCTCAAAAGCACGCAGAAGTTCACCCGGAGGCCACGGTGGAGACGAGTTCGTTTGGAAGTCTGACTGACGGCACCGCAGTCGAAATGCTCACCCTGAAGAACGCCAGGGGCACCACCGCCAAGGTGATCACTTACGGCGCGACCTTAACCGAGTTGCGGGTCCCCGACCGCAGCGGCAAACTCGGTGATGTTGTCCTCGGATTTGACCAATTGCAGGGCTATCTCGGCAATCATCCCTTCTTCGGAGCCACGGTCGGTAGAGTCGCGAACCGAATTGCCAAGGGCAAGTTCACTCTGGACGGCAAAGAGTATTCGCTCGAGATCAACAATCCGCCCAACAATCTGCACAGTGGATCAAAAGGTCTGAGCCGCACGATCTGGAAGGCGGAGCCGCTGCGCGAAGCTCACGCGGCCGCCGTGCGCTTTACCGCCGTCAGCCCTGATGGCGACGGAGGCTTCCCCGGAAACCTCTCGGTCACCTTGGTGTACCGGCTGAACGACGATAACGAATTGCAACTGGAATACACCGCCAAAACCGACCAGGCCACACCGGTCAACCTGACCAACCACAGCTACTTCAATCTAGGCGGCGGTAAAGACGTTCTGGACGATGTCCTCTATTTGACGGCGGAGCACTACACTCCGGTGGACGCCACGCTGATTCCCACCGGTGAAATTCTCCCGGTGAAGGGAACTCCCCTCGACTTCACAACTCCCGTGGCCATCGGTTCCCGCATCGCGGAGATGAAGGGAGATCCGGGTGGGTACGACCACAATTACGTGTTGAGCAAGGAGCCGGGAAAACTGAAATTGGCTGCCCGAGTTATCGATCCCGCCTCCGGCCGTCAGATGGAGGTTTGGACCACCGAGCCGGGAGTTCAGTTCTATTCTGGCAACTTCCTGGATGGAACCATCACCGGAAAGCGCGGCGTGGTCTATGGGAAGCACTCCGGATTTTGCCTGGAAACCCAGCATTTTCCAGATTCCGTCAATCATCCCAGCTTCCCTTCGGTGATCCTGCGGCCGGGTGGGGCGTACCGGACCGAAACGATTTACAAGTTCTCGGCCAAGTGACCTTGCTGCCTCCGCTCGATTTTGCCGGAGGCGCCATTCGATCTCAACAACGGAAGGATTCTTATGAAGCGATTCCACGCCGCGTTCGCACTTGTCATTTTGCTGGTTAGTTTGGTCCGGATTGCCGCGTCGCAAACGTCAGGCGCACCGGCCGATGTCGACAAGCGCGTCGATGCCATCCTCAGCCGCATGACGCTCGAGGAAAAAGTACCTCACATCGGCGGCATTAACAATTTCTTCATCCGCGCGGTTCCCCGCCTCGGCATCCCGGAATTAAAGATGTCCGACGGCCCGCTGGGTGTCCACGACTACGGCCCAACCACGGCATACGCAGCCGGCATCGCGCTGGCAGCTTCCTGGGACACCGACCTCGCCGGGCGTGTCGGCGCAATGATGGGTGACGATGCCCGTGCCCGCGGCGTCCATTTCATCCTCGCTCCCGGCATGAACATCTATCGCGCGCCGATGTGCGGCCGCAACTTCGAGTATCTCGGGGAAGACCCATTACTGGCGTCACGCATGGCAGTATCTCTAATCCAGGGGATCCAGGGTCGGCGCGTAATCGCCACGGCCAAGCATTTCATGGGGAACAACCAAGAGTACGACCGGCACAACATCAGTTCCGATATCGATAAGAGGACGCTGCGCGAGATCTACCTGCCCGCTTTCGAAGCTGCGGTCAAAGAAGCCAAAGTGGGGGCGATCATGGATTCCTACAACCTGGTCAACGGGATCCACATGACGCAGAACGACTACCTCAACAACCAGATCCTCAAGAAGGAATGGGGCTTTCGCGGCATTCTGATGTCCGATTGGGATGCTACGTACGACGGCGTGGCCGCCGCTAACGGAGGTCTTGATCTGGAGATGCCCACCGGCAAGTTCATGAACCCGCAGGCCCTGGTGGCGGCGGTTAAAAACGGGCAAGTTTCCGTAGCCACCATCGACGACAAAGTCAGACGAATTCTGCGCACCGCGATCGAGTTCGGATTCTTCGACTCCCCGCAGCAGGATGCGTCCATACCCGCATACAGCCAAGCCGGGCGTGAACTGGTAAGGCAAGAAGCGCGCGAGAGCATGGTGCTGCTGAAGAACTCCGGGAACCTGCTGCCGCTCGACAAAGCGAAAGTAAACACCATCGCGGTGCTCGGACCTGATTCCTATCCCGCCGTCCCAGGTGGCGGCGGCAGTTCTCAAACTACGCCGTTCAACGCAGTGAGCTTTATGGAAGGCATCAGCAATTACCTTGGCGCCGGTGCGAAGGTCCTCTACGCAGCGGACAATCCGCCGCTCACCGAGGTTTTCAACGAGAGCAGTTCGTCACTGCTCCGGGCGGCGAGCCGGGTCTCAAAGGAGAATACTTCAATAACCAGGATTTGGAGGGCTCCCCGGCGCTGGTTCGCACCGACCGACTGGTGGCGTTTGACTGGGAGAAGGAAGCTACTCCGCCAATGGGCCGGTCGATCATTTTTCGGCGCGCTGGAGCGGCTACTTTATTCCCAAGACTTCCGATGACTACAAGTTCTACACCTCATCCGACGATGGGGTTCGGCTCTTTATCGATGATGAGCCAGTAATCAATGACTGGCAGCGCCATGCGGAAACGCTCAATTCCTGCACTCGCCATCTCGAAGGCGGACATGCGTACAAGATTCGGCTCGAATACTTTGAAGCGGTCGGCTCCGCCAGTGTGAGTTTGGGCGTTGCCAGCGCGCGGGAGTTTGTCGGCCGAGAAACCAAGGCCCTCGCCGCCAAAGCCGACGTCGCCATCGTCTGCGTGGGCTTCGACCCTTCCAGCGAAGGTGAGGATTTCGACCGCACCTTCCGCCTGCCCGCTGGTCAGGACGAACTGATCCGCCAGATCAGCAGCGTCAACAAGAACACCATTGTCGTAATCACGTCCGGCGGGAGTGTGGATATGACGCAATGGATCGACAGCATCCCCGGCGTCATCGAGGCCTGGTACCCCGGGCAGGAAGGCGGCACGGCGCTGGCGCAGATTCTCTTCGGAGAATACAGCCCTTCCGGCAAGCTGCCCGTCTCGTTCGAGCGCCAGTGGGAGGACAATGCGACCTTTGCCAGCTACTATCCCAAAAAAGGCACAAAACAGGTGGAGTATTCGGAAGGCCTTTTCCTGGGATACCGCCATTTCGATCGTGGTGGCCCGAAACCGCTCTTCCCTTTCGGCTACGGTCTTTCTTACACGACCTTCGCCTACCAAAACCTGAAGGTGTCGCCTGAAACTGGAAATCTCAACCAGTCGGTCACCGTGTCGTTCGACCTCGAAAACACAGGACACTACGCAAGCGCGGAGGTCGCAGAAGTGTACGTTCGCAACGGTCACTCCCTCGCCCCTCGTCCTATAAAGGAATTGAAGGGCTTCGCACGGATCGAGCTGAAACCGGGCGAGTCCAGGCAGGTGAGCGTGGCGCTTGACCGCCGGGCATTTTCCTACTATGACCTGCGCAAGAAAGACTGGAGCGCTGATCCGGGCAGTTTCGGCATTCTGGTGGGAAGTGCGTCCGACCAAGATTGAATTGAAAGGCACTTTCGTGCTCGCGCCCTGAAATGAAATAGCTCCAATGCGGGAGTTCCGCACTGGAGCGACGGGAGTCGTTTCGCTTTGAAAATAATTCCTCGCCCCCAATGCCAGAAGGCGAAAACTCTGGGGGCAAGGACCCGGTTCGCTACGGCAAGTAGTCGCGAAGACGTCATAAACATGTTCTCGACTCCGTGCGGCCCAACATAAGTTGCCGGCGTTGTCCCAGTTGCCGCAGCGAACGTTCCCATCCAGGCATTCCGGACCAGGTCGGAATACTGCGGACCGTTTGCAGTCTTCCCCTGGGACCGCTGTGCAGTTTTATCCAGAACCCGAACGTGCCCTGGATCGTGCTTTGGGTCTGGCCGCTGCAGTCGGCAAGCGTTCCGAAATTCTACCCGGCGGTGCCTGTTGCAACGGTTACGGGCTCGGTGTAGCAGCCCGAATCCACGAAGGTCGGCGATCCGTACCCCACCTCTTTGAGGGAGACGGGATCGACTTGATAGCGTCGTGCCGCGTCCTCCTCGCCGCCGTTGAGGTACACATCGATCTTGGGTGCGTGGTCTTCCAAGGTAGCCAACCCTGGTAGCTGCGCAGCGGCGCCAGCGTGCCATTGGGGTTGACGGTGGCATCGGGCAGGCCCGGCCAGGCGCGGTGCCCGGCCTGCTAGCCGTTCCCGTAGATGGCGTGCAGGCCGAAGTCGCATGCTTGGCAGGAGCGGGTGAAGCGGGCGTTGCCCCCCACTCCTCCGCCATTCCTCGATGCGTTATAGGCTCCCAGTCACGGCAGTGCCGCCAGTACACCAGCTGAGCCGGCAAGATGTCCACCGCCGATCCTGCCATCGGGAGCGGCTGGAGGTGCCGAAGCTCCGTCATGGCCCAAACCGATCAAGGCCACCTTGACAATGATGTCGGGCATCGCGTTAAAGGAATCCTGCCATTGATTGTCATACAGTCCACTGGTGACCCCCGGCACTGCCAAACGCGAAGTTGAGGCATTCCCACTGGCCGAAAAGATCGTCTGAGATTTCCAGCAAGGCGGCCAGCCAGAAGCGATTGTTGAAGTTCTCGGCCACGCGGACACCATACTGCCGCGCCCAACTGAAACCGACATGGTATGCCGGGTATTCGTCATCGGCAAAGCTCGGACCGGTTGTCGGAGCGCCTTTCTTGGTCTCCGTCACCAGGCTCCACATTTGCCCGCCCGTGAAGCTCCATCCATTGTTGAAGGCAGCCTGCCCCCAAACCTGGCGTTGACGCATGGTGTAACTGTTGCTCTGGTTATTGTTGGAAGTTACGCCTGCCGAAAGAAAGTCGGCTTCGTAATATCCGCTCATTTTGATGTCGCTGAGCTTGCCCTCAGCCAGCATCGAGATTCGGGACTGGCGGCCGGAGCCAAAGAATTCAGAAATCGCGTTCGTACCGCTTCCGGGCATGGAAACGCTGTTGAAGGGAGTATTGACGTCCGACCCCATCGCGCGATTGCGATACGCTGATTCTGCTGCCAGGAATCCGCCGGGAGTGATGGTGATTCCCTTATAGTGGATGGCCAGAGTGGCTTTCCATCGCATCCTTAACGCTCTTCTGTGTTTCTTGCAGAGTCAGCGCGGCGTTGGTGGCGCTCGTCTTCAAATCCGTAACATCACTCTTGATAGCCGTACCGTTTTGGCTTGCGCCGCCGTTTGAGCGGCCGCAGCATCCGCATTGGCTTGCGCCTGCTTGGCCACCGCCTGGCTCTGATCTAACCGCTGTTCAAGCTGCTCACTCTTCTCCTCACTGGCTTTGAACCAGATCGGTCAACTGCTTGATCGCCGTCCGCCTGAGATCCATCGCCTGCTTCATCTCACTGTTCGCTCGACAGAGCTGGCCCAGTTGGCTTGGCGACCTTTTTTTTCTGCGCGCTCTTTGTCGTCGTCATTGTCGTTGCGGTGGCGGCGCTGGTGGGCTTGCGCCGCATCACTCTCCCCGCAAGCACCATCGAAAGCAGCACAGCCATCATCCGTTCGATTCTTTTGACTCCTGAGAATAAACGTTTTAAATAGCAAACACAGTCATGAACAAAACCACTCTCCCCTATGTAGTTCATGGTCGGCGAAGTGTCAGCGAAGCCCATCGTTTGTTAATAATTGATGACAATTCGTTGAATATTCAGTGAATCGAACCTGAATGCGGCAGCCCGGCTGCCATGGTCATGAATTGAAGGGGGTTAGAGAGTTCAAGCTTTCGATGAATCGAGAAGATGACGTCACTTCGATTGCAGGCAGATGCAGCCGCTGGCCGCGGCCTGGCCGGCACGGTCGGACGCCGTGTTGACCTCGACGTGCTGCTTTCGAGAAAATGCGGCCCGAAGGCGATCAGGCTCTTTTGCCGTTGAGGCGCTGGGAGCGCGTTATTGCGGAGCGTTATCGAAACGTATGGCGATCCTGGAATTCCAACTTCAGCCCGAATTGAATGACCTTCCTGTGACTGGGCCGTTCCATAGGTATTGAAGTAGCCCGCCATTCCGGTAATCTACCCATCGGTAAAGGCGATATCGGCGAGGTTATTGTCCGGATTCCAGAATTGGCATTTGTGAATGCGTTGAAGAATTGACTAGAATTCAAGCGAGCACGCTCAGTGATCTTGGCATTCTTAACGACCAGATGGGTATCGAAAAATAACGTCGTCACCGGAGCACTTTACCGTGTACCCAATTTCAGCGTTGAATTCACAAATGCACTTGTCGCACCCATTTCGCCACTTCGGCAGCATGGGAACGGCCACTGCCCCAGGATGGCTTGCTGAATACTGGGCACGGCAAGATCGGCGCGATCGCCTAACATTCCGCTTCCAGAATAGTCGCCGCCGCTGGAACTGGAGAACGGAAATACGGTCTGCCAATTGGCGGTTGCGGAAAGTTCCCACCCGTTCAGAATCTTGTCGACTCCCTTGGGCAGACTGACACGCGGAACCATATATTCGCCATTGATTTTGAAAGCCTTATTGAGATCGTCATCCGAGGGGCCGTAATCGAACCAGCGGCCGCAACTACAGCTATTGGTTAGATAGGATGACCCCCCTATGGGGGCGAAATCATCCAACTCCTTGGACCATGTAAAGTTGGTCAGAAAAGAGAAGCCATGCGTCATGCGCTTGGTGAGCGTGATCTGAGCGGCATTGTAATTGCTGTTGACTCCCGAATTGATAGATGCGATCGAGCCATAGCTGGCATAAAGGGGCTGCCCAGGGGGGTTCAATTGCAGCAGGCCGTTTTCCTGATCGCCCGTGCCGCTGAGATGGCGTCCGGTATTGCCCACGTAGGCAACGCGCAACATCCAATCCTGTTTAAATCCGTGTTCCGCGGTCAGGTTCCAGGACAGCACCATGGGTAAGCGGAAGTGACGGTCGAAGATCTGACTGAAAGAGATACCACCGTTGGGGAAAACTGCAGTGCTGGCAGTTGGATAGATCGGACCAAACTGTCCAGGAAATGGATTCGCCACGCCGCCCGAGGTTCCGTACGGATCGGCCACGTCAACCCAGGGTGATCCGGCACTAGAGCCAAAGTTAACAATAGGAGCAAACGGAGGGACGCCAACCACATCCTCGAAAGACACCGTGTTTGGGGCTTCGTAGTAATAGCCGGCTCCGCCCCGAATACTCGTGTTGCCATCTTTTGTAACCCGATAGGCAAAGCCCAGCCGCGGTGCGAAGTTTTTCGGATTGTTATAGATGGAAGAGGCCGGGCATCCTGGATCGTGATGGCTTCCGCCGAACAGCATGCCCACGGGAGCAGTCGGGAAGCGCTGAGACTGTGCTCCCGGAACAAAGCAGGCTACTCTCCCATCGCTGTCGGTGTAGGGGAAGAAAGGATCCCAGCGCAGTCCAGCGGTTAACAGAAGCCGGGGGGTAACTTTCCAGCTGTCCTGCACGAAGAGGCTTTCTCTATATCCAGTAAAATTCAGGTAAAGTCCCCCGCCTTGCGTAAACGAGGACACGGCGCCCAGCTCGAAGTCTGCCAGAGGACTGCCGGTCAGATTCTCAAAGTCGAAAACCCCGCTTTCCTGGTACTGATTTCCCATGGGCAGGCGAACTCGAAGAATTTCGCCGCCGAACTGCACCTCATGCCTCCCGTGCATCCAGGTGGCAACTTCCCGCAGCGATTGATCGCCGCGATTCCAGATCCCATAGGGCACGCCCGCCAGAGTGAACTCGCCGCCCACGTTCAGATTTAGGACTGCTGCATTACCGCCTCCGCGGTTTTGCGGCACTGCCATTTTCACGCCTGCATCCGCCATACTGAAGGGAGCCGAGGAAAAGGTCGTGCCATTCTCGCTGTTATAGCCGAAGTAGCTGCTCAATAAGAAGGTATGGGAAATGGTATAGATGTCGACGATGCTGATGTTCTTGAGAACCAGATGTTCGGCATCGCCTCGGAGCTGGAGAAGGTTCGAGGAAGGCGGAATAAAGATCGGGTCCGTATAATTCTCCTGAAAGTAATGACCGCTCAGATGATGCTTCCCGAAGTTGAAGTCCACCTTGGCTAAGTATTCATCGGTGTTCTGAGCATCCGACCCACCGTTAAAGTTGATCTCGTCGAAGGTGTTGGGGCTCGGAAGCGGGATATGGTTCAGAAGGTAAGTGGCAACAGGGCTTACCGTAAGCCCATTGCTTGCCATAATCTGATTGTTCGGAATGGCCAGCCCCGTAGCCGGATTTATCAGCTGGGTGGTTCCTGTCCCGCCTGTGCACACACCAGCGACGAAGGTGCCGCCAAAACTTGTGCAGAGATCGCCGAAATCTCCAGTGCGTTCAGTCGAATTGGGAACTGAGGCAATCTGGCCGTTTTGGGCGGTGCGGAAGCGTGTCCCCTGGTAGCTGCCAAAATAAAATAGGCGGTTCTTGATAATGGGGCCGCCGATGCTCCCCCCGAATTGATTCTGCTTAAGCGGATTGACAAGTCCCCCGGAAAAGTAATTGCTGGCATCCAGCGCGGAGTTTCGCAGAAATTCAAATACATCTCCGTGAATCTGGTCGGTTCCCGATTTTGTGACGACGTTCACCACGCCACCGATAGCATTTCCGTAGGCGGCGCTCATATTGCCGGTGACCAGATTAAATTCCTCGAGGGCGTCAGGATTGGGAAAAGGCACGTTGGCGTTGATGTAGGTGTCATTGGCATCGACACCGTCCAGCAGGTAATTGACCCCGTTAACGCCTCCCCCGTTCACTTTGGCGTACTGCTCGGTGGGAAAAACGCCGCCCTCGCAGTTGGCAGCGCAATAGCTCGCGGTCACGTCGGTGGTTCCCGGCGCAATAAAAACCAACTGCTGCACGTTGCGGCCGTTCAACGGTATTTCGCTGATTTCCCTTTGATCGATCAGCTGACCGACCGTGGCAGAGTCAGTGGTAACCATCGCCGAATCTGCGGTCACAACAACCTGTTGCGAAACCGAGCCCACTTGCAATCGAACGTTTTGGCTGGCCGCCTGATCGACGGATAGCACAATACCCTTCTGAACATACGTGCTGTACCCGGCCATTGAAACCGTGATCTGATAAGTGCCTACCGGCAGGCTGGGAAAGAGATACTGCCGGCAGATCCGCTCTTTGTGGTCTGGGTATATACCATTTTCTCCTAGATCTTGAACGGTAACGGTCGCTCCCACCACGACTGCTTCTGACGGATCACTGACCATTCCACTGAGCCGTGCCGTCGTGAACTGCCCCCACAGCGGCGTGACGGCGATAAGGGTCATGAGGGAACAAGAACTTGCAGGCGAGGGAAACGGCTGAGCATGGCGAGGCTCCTGGACGCTAAACCCGAATTTTCGCAAGCGGCCTAATGGGGCCAGGCAAAAGTCCGGGTGCTGGGACTACGAGCTTTCAGTGTAAGATTACGAACCATTACTTATACTTTCGTTTCATACCTTTTGTCAACTGCCATATTTTCGGCGGTCTTCGATTCCACTGGGTCAGGGCAACACCGATTCTATCGCAATAGTGTGCATCCTGACTTCAGATCGATCAGACACGAACACGATAATCTACAAACGAACATACTATCGTTGAATTCTCGTCATCTGCGCCAGAACCGCTCTATTCGCTCGGTTCATGGTAGCGCTGTGGAGGTGGGAGAGTGACGGATCCACCACCGCGATGGGAAACGTCTTCTCTGCCGATTTACCATCGAGGCCCTGAGCGGTGAAGCGCACGACATAATTTCCGGCAGTGGTATAGGTGTGAGTGAGCGCGGCGCCATCCGCGACTACTCCATCGCCGAAATCCCAACGATAGGCGAGTGCCGGAACGCCATCGTGTGCCGCGACGCTGGAGAACTTGATAGCTTCTCCAGTCTTCGCCTCTGACGGTACTTGGAAGGCAAGCGAAGGGGCTGCTGCCGGGATTGAGCTGTCGATAATCTTAATTAGCCTGACCGAGTGCGCCGGCTGATTCTCCAGTCGGATCGTTTCGTGGTCCATCGCTACGGGCCGGTTGTGCGCGAGCGAATCGTATAACTCATACCAGTGTCCCGCCGAAAAGTTCAGGTCAGAAAACGTGAGCGCATGGGAACTCGGTTGCTCGGTCCAATTAAAGACGGCGAGCATGGCTTGGCGCTGATCCTGGTGAAGCAGAAAAATGCTCGGCTGTTCGTCTTTATCTGCATGGTCAGGAGATCGAGAGGTAAAGCAGCCCGCCCAACTTTCGCCATGGCAAGCAAATCAGGATTCGTGACCAGCGCGACCCGGTCCGGATCGCTCCCCAGGGTCGGAAGGTCATCGCCAATTTCGTACATGCCCACCGGATACGGCCGACAAAACGATGGAAACCTGAGCCTCATTCAAGGTAAGCGGAGCTTGAATGGTTCGCTCTTCAACCAGTTGCCGGGAAACCGTGAATGCGTCCGGATCAGCGATGAAAAAATTGCGATGCATGTAATAACGCGCCGCGATCCCGGGCTCGGCTTCCTTGCTGCGGAGAAACGCATGGCCTGTATCCTGCGATGTGCGGCCTTCATCCACCAGGCCAACCGGGTTCAACATCGGGCTCCCATCTTTATCGAGGAGCACATCTTCTCCGACTGTCTTGCGAATAATTTCGAGCCCAATGCGCTGCGCTTCCAGTGCGGTTGTGTTCGGGCGATGGTAATAACCCTCGATGGCCGTATTGTCCATGAAGTCGAGCTTGATGTAGTGCACTCCCCATTCCCGGACCAGCGTGCGATAGGTTTGCCGAAGATATTCCTGGGCGTCGGGGTGGGTGGCGTCTAGGACGAACAGGCGTTCGCCCTTCACCTCTTCGGCGTCGCCAATTGGAATCGGATCGCCATGTGCGTTGTGCACCAGCCAATCTTTGTGGTGCTCGTAAACCCATGCTCGCTCGGCCACTTCAAAGGGAGCCGTCCAAATTCCTATTTTCAATCCCAACCGGCCAATGCGGTGCGTCAGATCCCGCATGCCCCCGGGGAATTGAGAGGCATTGGGAGTCGCATATTCGCCGCGCGCGTATCCGTAACCCATGTCGAAATGAAAATAGTCGAAGCCCAGCGTCTTCAGATGCTCGGCCAGCCATTGCGCGTTGGTGAGCGTAGCGCCCTCGGTGATTTTGAAGTAAAAGGCCGTCCAACTCCACCATCCCAGCAGGTTGTCTGCGCTGATGCGACCGTGATGCAGTTCTCGAATGGCGGCGCCGTAGTTCTCCAGTTGCGAGTGATAGTTGTTTCCGGCGGCAAACATCAGGCGTTCTGAAGCCATCGATTCTCCAGCCGCGAGCGGAACACTTAATTCGATCAGGTTTTCCGCCGGTCCTTCTCGCATGCCCGATTCGGGGTCGGTTGCCTGGATCTCAGTCGTTCCGGTGGAATCTACCGTGTAGGACGCGATGCCGGTGCCCCGTGGTGATGAAGCTTGCGTTTGCAAGTGGATGATGGTGAGGAACCGGTCGGAGGTGAGAGCTCCGAAAAAGAGGCTCTCCTTGCTTTCCCGGTTATAGATGAGTTGGCTGCCTACGGCTCGATGCATTCCCTGCGGAGCTTTCCCCAGATCGTAAATCTGCAATGGCGGCCAATCCTCGCTGTAACTATCCGAGAGAACGCGGCCGGCATTCTGCGCGCCCCTGAGATCGATGATTTGGTCTCCAACCGCTTCCACGCTGCGGATACTTTGGACCGTCACAGCATTCCCGGTGTGATTCTGTACGCTCTCCTCGATCACCCCAAAATGTCTTCCTTCATAAATTTGTAACGTATAGGCGAGGTCAGGGAGGTTCGCGAGCCCGGAGGAAATGACGGTAAGTTTCTGTCCGTGTCCCAGGGCATCCTCAAAAGTTGATTGCGAGATCTGATGTTTGGGGTAGTCAGTGGATTTCACCCATTTGTGATCGATCTCGGCCGCCAGTCTGGCATGAATGACGCTGTGTCCGCCTTTTCCGGTTTGGATCTCGTAGATGCCGTCGCTCGGATGAACGACTACGGATATGCCCTCGACATTGGCAACTATCGGAGAGGTCCCAGCCGGGTTGGAAGAGCCGAGGCAGCTTCCAACCAGCACCAACACGATTAGCAGGCTGGCGAACTGGGCCGGACGGACTTGTCCCACGAATTCTTTAGGAAACCGGGAACACCGAAGATTACGTGCGATCATGAATTCCTCTCGAAATGCGGAGCTCGACAAGAATCTGAGTCACACATCGGCGGACAAGGACAAGCACAAAGACGATCAAATATGTGCACGAACGATCACAAATGTATTAATATGGTTCGCGTTTGTCAATAAATTTGTTAGCAGGTGCGAAAAAGGGGAAACGATGCGAAAACTGGCGATTTTGCTATTGGCAGCTCTGGCGACAATTAGTTGTACGCGGCAAAACGCCAATGTTTCCCAGCCAGTGGCAAGCGCAAATACCACCTCGCAACCGGCCAGGCGGTTTACTGAAGATGAACTCAAAGCGTTCAGTTCTCTTGAGCCGGTCGACACCCACACCCACGTCTTTCGCGACGACCCAAGCTTCCAGGCTTTGCTGAACCGCCTTCACCTTCATATTGTGGATATCCTGTACGTGAATGATCACGATGACTATCTCAAGGATCTGCATCCGGCACTGGAGGACGTCCTGGCGATCGTGCACGCGAATGAGGGCCGCGTGCAATTGTGCACGTCATTCAGCCCGTACAAGTTCAATGAGCCACATTTCGCGGAAGACACGATTCGCCAGCTCAATGAAAACTTCTAGCAGGGCGCAATCGCGGTAAAGATCTGGAAAACGCTGGGGATGGAAGTCAAGAATTCCAAAGGCCAATACGTGCTGCCGGACGACCCAGCGCTCGAACCAATCTACCGCGATATCACCGACCACAATAAGACCTTGATTGCCCACGTCGCTGAGCCGGATATGTGTTGGAAGCCTCCGAATCCTGCTGATTTGGATAATTCCTACTACCAGGAGCATCCCGAATGGTACATGTATCGCCACCCTGAGGTACCCGCCAAGAAACAGATTCTCGAAGCGCGTGATCGTCTTCTCCAGAAGAATCCCAAGCTCCGCGTGGTTGGAGCACATCTGGGAAGTATGGAAGACAGTCTTGACGACATTGCCCAGCGCTTCGATCGTTATCCGAACTTTGCGGTTGACACTGCGGCTCGGGTTCCCCATCTGATGATTCAACCCAGCGAGAAAGTGCGCGCTTTTGTTCTGAAATACCAGGACCGCATCTTGTACGCAACCGATCTGGAATACCTGCCCAACGCGAACCCTAAAGACGTCGTGAAAGAGTGGGAAGATCAGTACGCACTCGACTGGCGGTACTTCGCGACCAGCGCCACATTTGATTACGAAGGACACTGGGTACAAGGTCTCGCTCTGCCGGACTCTGTTCTACGCAAGCTGTATCACGACAACGCCGTGCATTGGATTCCAGGCGTGTTAGGCAAATGACTCCGCGCTCTTGCGGTTGGCCTCCTATCGTATAATCAGGCGCTGATTCCGACCTCCTATGGGTTTGCCAGGTGCCAGCGACCGTAGTCTCGCCGAGCGCTATTCGGTCGCCGTCGTCACCTTGGACGAGGAGATGTTTCGGGACATGCGCCGGGCGCTGGCGCCCTACTTCCGCACCACCCTGGCCAGCACCGAATCACAAATCAAGATGCTCATTGATGACCCTGACCTCCATGGCATTGTCCTTGATCTGGAGAGCATTGGGGAGGGCGCAGCTGACGGCATCGAAGTGCTGCAGGAGATGCGCCGCCTGCGGGATGACCTGATCATGGTGGCGATCACCGCTGCCACCGGCAGCGAATTCCCTCTTCAGGCCAGTCAGGCCGGCGCGGACCATTTCTTCCTCAAACCTGTAGAAGGAGAACAACTGCGAACCGTGCTGCTGCAGACCATGGAGAATCGCGCCTTGCAGTCCGAAGGCCGATGGATGCTGGACCAGGTCGAAAACCGCTCTGCTTTCTGCGGCCTGATCGGCGGCAGCGAGGCTATACGCAAGGTGTACCAGGCGATCGAGGCGGTCGCGGGCAGCAACGCCAGCGTCGTGATCCGGGGTGAGAGTGGGGTTGGAAAAGAGTTGGTGGCTCAGGCGATCGTGCAGTGTGGGGAACGCCACGACAAACCCTACGTCTGCCTGAACTGCTCCGCGCTCCCGGAGAGCCTGATTGAATCGGAGCTGTTCGGATATGAAAAGGGCGCCTTCACCGGCGCCGACAGCGCCAAGCCGGGCTTGATTGAACTGGCGCACACCGGCACGCTTTTCTTGGACGAGATTACGACCCTCAACCTCGGGTTGCAGAGCAAACTGCTGCGCGCTCTCCAGGAGCGGTCGGTGCAACGGTTAGGGGGAAGGGCTGCCAAGAAGATTGATTTTCGCCTCATTACCGCTACCAACGACGATCTGGAAGCAGAGGTGAAAAAGGGCCGGTTTCGCGAAGACTTGTTTTATCGCATCAACGTTGTCCCCATTATGGTTCCTCCCCTGCGCGAGCGCCGCGGGGACATTCCCCGGCTGGCCGAGCACTTCCTCCGGCTGTACTGCACCGCCAACCGGAAACCGGTCAAACAGCTGCAACCTGAAATCATGGAGATTCTTGAGGACTACTCCTGGCCGGGCAACGTGCGCGAACTGGAGAACGTAATCCAGCGCATGGTCATCATGAGCGATGGCCCGGTGATCGTGGCCCATCATCTACCGCAGCATCTCCTCTCTTCGAGCGCAGCCAGCCAGGAAGCCATTCTGATCCCCGAGGAGGGGGTGGACTTCGACGCTCGAGATGGGGAGGATCGAGATTGCCTATCTCAATGCCGCCCTTCGGCGGACTGACGGAAGAAAATCCGCCGCCGCCGCTCTGCTGCATATCGACCCGCAGCGCATGAAGTACCTCTGCCGGAAGCTGAAGCTGTGATGGCTGGACGACGATAAATGGTTAAAACTTTAACCAGCATACGGTTAAGAATTAACCGACGGCAATTTTTCACCACTCTGGACCGATTGCGAAAACTTCGGGAAACGGCCACTAAACAGTTCGGATTGTTGCATTTACGAGTCCCGATCGAGAACCACTTCGAGTTTGGCACGAGCTTTGCTCTAGTCAAGGCGTGCAATAGAAGGAAATCCAAAAAATCAAATATTCAAAGGAGCGCACCATGACCATCCAGAAGAAGTCCTTGATCAGCACCCTGAACACCACCAAGAAGGCCATAGTGGCCAGCTCCCCGCTGGAAATGCCGACCGCGGGCGAGAAGCCAGTGAAGGCGGCGCGGGCTGCCAAGGCTGCCAGGGCTGCCAGGGCTGCTAGGGCTGCCAGGGCTGCCCAGATTCATTAGTGCGGGTTCAAGCGTTCAAGCTGGCCATCAACAAAAGGCTGCCCGCGCAGGGGCAGCCTTTTTGATATTCTTCACCAGGCGCGGCGACCGAGAAAGTCCTTGATTTCGCGCCACCCGAAGCCCGCTAAGCTTCTTCTTTGGCCATATACCCTAGCCGTACCCACCATCCCAGGCTTCAGTGCTCCGGTTGGGTTCGGCAGATTGACATCCACGACGTAAAAGTTCGGCGGCCGTAACCCTTTATAACGAGAGAGATCGATGATACCTGGCGGTATTTCCGAAGACGCCGGCTCAACGGCAGCCACTGACGCCTTCACCTTCTGGACGGAGCCCGTCGCCAGCAACCGAACGTCCGATCCGACGTGGAATCTGGAGAGATCGTGTTCGGAAACATAAACCCTGGCGTGCAGCGTACGCAGGTCTGCGACTTCGCCTACTTCGGCCCCTGCGGGAAGATAGGCACCTAGCTGATCGCTTAAGCGGGGTGTGAGCACCAATCCTGCAATGGGACTGCGCACCTCGAGTTGAGCAGCTTCCAGCGTGAGTTGCTGGGCCTGCTGGCCGAGTTGGTTTCGTTCTGCGTTCACAGCGCCGAAATCGGGCGCATTCCGGAGATTTGCCAGAACCTTGCGGTGCTCCACGACCGAATAGTCTGCCTGGGCCCGAGCTAGCTTGGAATCGAGGATCCGATTCCTGAGGCGTACCACTGGATCTCCAGCCGCGATCCACTGGCCTTCGGTGGCATACACGTCCGTCACTACGCCGGGAACCGTGCTGCGGATGACGGCCCGGTTGGCGGCCTCCAAAACGAAATAACCGGTTGAGGATTCCCGGCGCAGAGGAACTAGGGCAACAATCACGGCAATGACCGCGACCGCAATGGACCGCTGTGGCGTGAACCAGGCCGCGATCCGGTCTTTTTTGTCAAGGTAAACGAATTTCATAAAATTCCAAAGGGTGCGGATGCGCCCACGAAAGACAAGAAGTGCCGTTCCGATCTCGGGTATGAAAGACCACTCCGGATTGAAATTGCGGGAGACGTTCCCCACGAAGCGCGCAACCACATAGAGAACCGTGTAACTGTAAAGCCCGGAGAGAAGCGCATACACCGCATAACCGAGCCGCCTGCGCTTAGGAACATACGGCACTTCGACCGGAAGCCGCCAGATGTAGTGCTTGACCCAGCCGGAAACGAAGGCCGTGGAATCCTCCTTAAGATCGACGATTCCGAGAAGCTCGGTAAGTATGTAGTATCCGTCGAGCTTGATGAGGGGGTTCCAGTTCACCAGGGCCGCCGAGATACCCGTGAACAGCATAAGAATGTAACACGCATCGTGGACGGGCGTATCGGGGGCAGTTCCCCACCAGATCGGGGTCACGATGGAATAGGCGATCAATTCGATCCAGACGCCAGCCAGAGGCGATGACTATCCGTTGGTAGCGGGTGGCTTTGACTTCTCCTTCTGTCGTGTCGGTGTAGAAGGCGGGAGCCAGATAGATAAGGGCGAAGCCCATAGCTGGAACTCGTCCTCCATAGTGCTTGCAAGCGTGCCCGTGGCCCATCTCATGCAGGCCCAGCACAACGACCGCCAGCAGATAGAATTCAATGACGTCGAGCCAGGTCTTGTCGTAGAAGTTGTAGAACTCCAGAGTGTCGCGCCCGATTTCAGACCAATGCGTGATGGTAATACCCGCGCTGAAGCCAAAAACACAAAGCGTCAGCAGCGTGAACCAGCCGGTATAGAAAAAGCGCGTGTATCCGTCAATCCAGGTGAGGAACTTGTCGGGATTAAGGGCGGGAAACAGAATCAGCGACAGGTCGCCGTACCGGCTCTTTGTCTTCTGGAGTTGACGTCGTTCATCTGCGCTTTTTTGTATCAGCGCGACATTTTTTTCCTGAGCCGTCTTATACCAGAAGTCGATCGCATCGAGCTCTTCGGCGAATTCGCGAATTTGCTGCGTGCCGTAATGGCGGCCGGACTGCCGGGAATAGAGCTCCGCGATTTCCTCAAAGCTATGTTTGCCATCAAACAGCTGGATGAGAGCCCAATTCCGGGGAGGAAATTTGTACATGTACCCTACGCTTGGAACATAGACGCGAATTGTAGGCTCGCCGTCTTCTATGTGCTCTCGCGCGACGATGTCGGGGTCCACGCGGGGAGTGCGCTGCGCTAAAGTGCGGGCGGGAATCTCTGGCAGCGCCGCATTCAGAGCCCGCGTAATGTTCATCGCACATTCTCGATGCGAACATTGGCATCCATGCCAGGCCGGAGCGAGCCTGCTTTTCCTTCAAGTTCCACCGTAACTTCGATCGTGCTGCTGGCGGGGTCGACGACTGGACTCACTTCCACCACTCTGACCTTGTACCTTTGGTCGGGCAGATCCGGAGTCATCATCGGCAGTTCTTGCCCCTTTTGGACTCGCCCGATGAACTTCTCCGGCAAAGTGAACCGCATCTGCAACGGACCCTCGGCCGTGACCCAGAACAGTCGTTCTCCCTTGGCGACTTGTTGTCCCTGGCGCACGTAGCGGCGGGCAACCACGCCAGAAAAAGGTGCGCGAATCTGGGTCTTGTCCAGTTCCAGTTCAAGGGAACGTTCCGACTGGCGGGCATTGGTGAGCAATTCGCGAACGCGCCCGACATCCCAGGTTTCCGATTCCGCCTTGAACTTCGCGTGCTCGAGTTGCTCCTTGGTGAGAATCTGGGCGTCCCACATTTTCTGGGCGCGCTCGTAGTCCGACTGCATGACCTTAGCTTCGGCTTCCCAGTTCTTCAAGTCGGCCTCGATGCTGCGGGTCTTGGCGCGTGCTGCCTCCAAATCGGCCACCAGTTGCCGGTCATCCAGTTGCGCCAGCAGGTCCCCGGCGTGAACGTGGGCCCCTGCCTCCGAACGCAATTCGGCGATCACGCCTTCGCGCTGCGCCAGCACGTCAAGTTGGTGCTCCACAATTAACGGACCTGAAACCGTGAACCCGCCGTCGCTCGCCGGAACGCTCGCCGCCGGAGCAGGAGTCGAACCTCCCGATGGCGCTGGAGCTGGAGAAGGAGAAGGAGCGGCTATGACTTCTGCGCTCTTCTGGGAGCATGCCAGCCAAGGCAGCAGAGCCACGCCCAGCAGGATCAGAGCAAGCCTGTTCGATTTTCCACTTTGCATTTCCTACACTCCAAACCACGACCATGCTTTTGAATAGATCCACAAAAGCGGTTTGCGAAACAGGACATAACCGGCGGGAGACCATCCCACACGCACTTTGCCTCGCCCTTCCATGCCCGCGCGAATGGCTCCGTCGGCGTTCGGAACCGCGACCCGAGCGAAAAACACCCGGGAATCTCCCTGCAGGACTCCCCTGGGGCTGACGACCAATACGTCGCCGCGGAAGATTCGTGTCGGGAAACTGTTGAGCTTGACGGAAGCGCGCTCCCCGGCGCGTAGCAAGGCGGAATCGGTGTCATCGACGGCCACGTCTACCACCGCCCGCGAGGTGTCGACCACTTCGGCGAAGCTGTCTCCATACTGCAAGCGTCTTCCCACCATATTTTCCACGTGGGGCGTCGCCACCAGGCCGTCAATCGGCGAGCGCAATCGCGTCTTGTCGAGCAGTTCCTGGTCCCTTGCGACTTCCGACTTCCAGTAGTCGGCCTGGATTCGCTGCACACCGGCTTCGCTGCCATCATTTGCTGCCAGCGAGCGGTTCATCTGCAGCGAGGCAGTCTGATACTTGGCCTGCGCTTGGGCCAGCGCCGAACGAGCCTCCCAATCCGCGAGATCCGCGATGACTTGACCATGCGTCACACGGTCCCCTTCACGAACGTACACCCGGCTGACGACCCCCTCGATCTCGGGCTGTATCTGTGCGGAGTGCAATGGCGCCACGACGGCATCTCCGTCGACCCGTAGTGGCATTGGAAATACCGCCAGGAAGATGACGACGGCGACGACGGCAGCGATCATGAGAGTGCGCCGCCGTTTCCCCATGGCCATGAACTTGCGTTTCCTTGCGAGCACCGGTTCCAGCACGGAAATGAACGGTACTTCCTTGTACATCTGTGCATTGCGCAAGGCGACGGTCGCCTGCCCGGCGAGCACCTGCAGAATCTCCAAGTGGGCTGGGGAAAGAAAATCCGGGTCCGCGCTTTCCAGACCCAGGATGCCAACTCTTCCGGTATCGTCGGTCAGCGGAATCGCGTAGAAGGCGCGCATCCTCGAGGTTTCGAAATAGCTTTGGAACTTCGCACGAGTCTCTTCGCGCTCGGCGTCAATTTCGGCGCCGTGCTGCCGAACGTACACGATCCCCTCCGACAGCAGAGACCAGCGCAGGATGGCGTTGAGCGGAGCAATGTCAGGAGCATCGGCATCGACCTGCGTCACCCCAGTGACAGCACAGAGCTTGTATCTCCCACCCTGCTCCAGGGCAATGGCAGCACGCTCGTAAGGAATTACGGCCTGCGGCGCATTGACTATCGTTTGCAGCACGCGCTCCAGGTTCAGCGTCGACGTGATTTCGTGGCTGACTCTTACCAGCGTCTCCAGGATCTCCACCTTGCGCTCAGCCAGCAGCAGGCTGGCATTGTGAAGCGCGAGGGTCGCCGTCTCATTCAGGCTGGTGAGCACGAAGAGATCGTCATCATCAAAAGGCTTATCGTCGAGCCGATTAATTGCTTCGACCACTCCCACCAGGGAGCCCTTGTCGATTAAGGGTACAACGATGAGGGATTCGATCTTCCCCTCTTCCAGCCCCTGGTTTCCGCGACCCTGGTTCCGGCGAATCAGCCGCTCGTCTTCCCGTTCCGCGATCAGCACCGCTTCGCCGTTTTCCGAGACGTCGCCCGCAACCCCTTCGCCTTCTTTCTGAACCATGCCCTGCTTTGTCGTTGGGTCAACTCCGGCCTGATGCATCAGCAAAAGGCTGCCATCGCCTTGAACCAGCCAGAGGTTCACCGCGTTGCACTCCATACTTTCCCGGATCTTGTTGGCGATAATCGGCAGCAACTCATCCATCTCGAGAGTGGAACTGAACGCTTTCTCGATGTCGTAGAACTGGGTGAGCCGCGTGATCGAGGTCAGGGAGTTGTCGCGCTCTTCTTCATAGACCTGTGACGAAACCAGCGCGGGGGCCGCGATCTCTGCCAGCGATTCCAGAACCTCCAGCGATGCCCGATCCAAAATGGCATCGAAGCTGAGGATTTCGATCGAGCCGATGAGCGCTTCCTTGTGGAACAGCGGGACACAGGCAAGGTATTTCAGCGTGCGGCGGACACTGAGATGGGCGTAATCTTCACGGACCAGCGCTCGGCCCTCGAAAACAATCATTTGCTGGTCGCGCAACAACGATCCTAAAGTGCCAGCCTCGGCTGGGATGACGGGATCTGGTTCGGCGCCATCTCCGGTCGTGGCGCGGGCAGACCAGAACTGACCCCCCTCCTCATCTTCCCGAAGAAGATAGATGGTAACGGTGGCTCCCGGAAACCGGTCCACCACGGTCTGGGCCGTGAGCCGGGCACGCTCGGCAGTCTCGCGCAATTCCAGCAGCCGCGAGGCAAAGCCAGTGATATTGATGTCTAGCTTGGATTCTTGTGGCGTCATACCGTGGCGCAAGACAACACCGGGCGGGGGAAACTTCTAGCTTGCAAAAACGCCGGGCTTCCTCTAATTTGAGCAGGCACTTTAGCAGACGCTTGGGTGAGAGTCAATACGATCTCGCGGAGCGGGATCGCAGTACTTCGGGTGGGCGCAAAACGTGGAAATCGAAATTCGCAGTGTGGGAGAAGTAAAGCTGATTAAGCTGAGTGGCAAGATCTCGCTGGGGCCGACCGTCGACCGCCTTCGCGAAAACCTGGACGAACTCATGGACAACGGAATCAACCGGTTTGTTCTGGAGCTCGCCGAAGTTCCCATGATCGACTCCAGCGGCATCGGCCTCCTGGTCCGGTATATGACGGCCGCGAAACAGCGGGGTGGAGCAGTCAAGTTGCTGAACCCGTCCAAATTTACTGTGCAGACCTTGAAAATGATCGGATTATTGCCCTTGTTCGAGGTTTTCCAGAACCAGGACGAGGCGGTCTCTTCATTCAATTAGCGGTCGCGATAGCTCGGGCATGCGCCCTTGGTTACTTGCTTCCGATTACGGCTAGTTACCAGCATTGTTACTAGCGCCTACTAACTTCCACGCCGGCGCGAGAATATCTGCACATTGTTTCACTTCCCCGTTATCCGCAAATGCTAAGTGCTTGCAATCGCAGGGACAAGCCTGCGCGCCTATTGGCATCGTCATTGCATTTCTAAGGTAGCGTCCTGCTCGCCGGGAAAGTTGGCGAGAACGAGGATAGCCGAATCAATTTGCTGTTGGAGGCTCCATCGTGCAACGTAGCCGCTTTCTCTTATCGCTCGTTCTAACCATGTTTCTCTCTGCGGTGGCCTTGGCCGACTCCATCCCCGTCACCATGACGTTACTTGGCGTCGGCACTAACAACTCGGGCGGCTACTACACCTATCCCTACTATTTCTCGATCAACGGTGGGAAGGCCACACCGCTCATGTGTGATTCGTTCACCAACCACGTTTCGATAGGTGAAAGCTGGAGTGCTCACGTGACCGGGCTGCTTTCTGGGAAGGGCCTGTATGGCGCCCAGCTCCTCGACTACAAAGCGGCGGGCATCATTTTCGATGGCGTAATCAGTGGAAAGATTAGCGCCACGACCGGCAATTGGGCAGTGTGGAACCTGTTCAGCTCGGGCATTACGACCAATGCCGCGGTTCTCGCTCTTGACAAGAGCGCCTTGGCCTCAGCGAAGTACACTCCGTCGAGCTACTTTAAGGGTCTCGTGCTGTACACGCCTGTGGGTGCGAGTCCGGGGCACGGACCGCAGGAATATATCGGGTATCGAACGCTGACCACCCCCGAGCCCGGTACCATGTTGATGCTCGGTACCGGCCTGTTCGGCATTGCAGGCGTGATGCGCCGCAAGCTGTCGGGCAGTTAGTGGGTGGAAGTTAGGTCTGGTCCGTCGTGGAACCGGTTCAGCCCCTTGCGCCGACTTCGTCTTTTTCGCGGGCTGCGTAGTGGGACTCGACGTAGTCGTCGAGAATCTTGATGAATTCGGCGACGATCTTGTCGCCTTTCAGCGTAGTGAACAGGCGTCCATCCACGTAAACGGGAGCCTTCGGTTCCTCGAATGTTCCTGGCAGAGAAATTCCCAGGCTCGCGTGCTTCGATTCGCCGGGACCATTGACCACACATCCCATCACCGCGACTTTCATTTCTTCGACGCCCGTGTAGCGTCCCTTCCAGACCGGCATCTGCTCGCGCAGGTAAGTTTGGATCTGTTCGGCCATTTCCTGAAAGAAGGTGCTGGTGGTGCGGCCGCAGCCGGGGCAGGCGGTGACTTGCGGGGTGAAGCTGCGAATGCCGAGCGACTGCAAGATCTGCTGCGCCACGCGAACTTCTTCGGTGCGATCGCCGCCGGGAGCGGGGGTCAGGGAAACGCGAATCGTGTCGCCGATACCCTCCTGCAGCAGCACTGCCATCGCAGCGCTTGACGCCACGATGCCTTTGGCTCCCATGCCGGCTTCGGTGAGTCCCAGATGCAGCGGGTACTCGCAGCGCGAGGCAAGCATGCGATAGACGTCAATCAGATCCTGCACGCCGCTGACTTTCGCGCTGAGGATGATCTGGTCTGGGCGCAGTCCGTGCTGCTCGGCCAGTCTGGCCGAACTGAGCGCGCTGACCACGATCGCTTCCATGGTCACTTCGCGAGCATCCTCGGGTTCCGGAAGACGCGAGTTCTCATCCATCATTTTCGTTAACAGCGACTGATCCAGCGATCCCCAGTTCACGCCGATGCGCACCGGCTTCTGGTACTTCACCGCAACCTCGATCATGGTGCGGAAGTTGTCGTCATTCTTGCGTCCGATGCTGGCATTGCCAGGATTGATGCGGTATTTGGCCAAGCCCTCGGCGCAGCCGGGATACTTGGTGAGCAAAAGGTGTCCGTTGTAATGGAAGTCGCCGATGATCGGCGTGCGCAGGCCCTGCTTCTCGAGCCCCTCGACGATGTGGGGGATGGCCTTGGCAGCATCGTCATTGTTGACCGTGACGCGGACGACTTCGCTGCCAGCGCGTGCCAGGGCGGCTACCTGCTTGATGGTGCCGGGGATGTCCGCAGTGTCGGTGTTGGTCATGGACTGCACCATAACCGGTGCATTGCTGCCCACGCGGACGCCGCCGATGGAGGCGGTAAAGGTTTTTCTACGCTGAATTTCGGCCATGTCGGGGCTCTATTTTAAACCAGGGAGGTTAGAGCCGAGAAGATCGCCTCCTTGCCTACCCGGACGGAGCGTCCCACCACGAATTAAGGCTGAAGCAGCGGAACCTACGGCATCCTCGTCAGCCCCGGCAAAGTCTTGACCAGGTCGTTATAAATCACCATTACGGCAAAGAGCACCAGAAAGACAAAAGCCGCCTGGTAGATGCGTTCTTTGATCGGCAGGCTGATCTCTTTCTGCATGAGGCTCTCGATGAAGAGAAGCAGGATGACGCCGCCATCGAGGATGGGGATCGGCAGCAAGTTCATAATGCCCAGGTTCAAGCTGATGGCGGCGGTAATCAGCAGCAACGGAGTCCAGCCCTCTTCGCGGGCGGCGGCGCCGACGGCGCTGCCAATTCCAATCGGACCATCGACCTGGCGCATAGAGACTTTGTGCTGCACCATCTTTTGCAGCAACTCGAGGATCAGAAAAGAGCTTCTCTTGTTGTCCGACAGCGAGCGTTTCAACGCGTCCGGGAAGTTGAGTTTAACAACCTTGGTGGGAACGCTCGCGATGCCAATCCGGTAGGCCGGTTCCTGTCCAGGTCCTCCCTGGTCGAATACCGGTTTAACCGTAAAGGTCTGTTTCTGGCCGTTGCGGAGAACCACAATTTCCAGAGGCTGATCCTTGGTACGCTTCAACATCTGGATGAGCGCTTGCACGGCCGGAATATCCTCGCCGTTCGCGGTCAGGATCTGGTCTCCGAGTTTCAGGCCGGCCTTCTCGGCGGGCATCCCTCGTTCAATCGTGGTCACCGTCACGCTGGACTCTTGCGGCACCCAACCCATCACCCCATATTGGTTGGGCCCGAACGGCTCCGGAACCAGGACCTTCTCGCTAACTTTGCCATCGTGCTCAATGCCAAATTTCAAAGGCTGATTTGGGCTGAGCGCACACTTGACATCCACTTGTTCCCAGTTCGGATTCTCGATGTCCTCGACTCGAACAATCTTGTCTCCCCTCTGGATGCCTGCCTTTTCGGCGGGAGTATTGGGACTGACCCATCCGATGCGGGCCACCTCATCGAGCACCGCGGGGTATTCGTAGTGCACCATGTACACGCCGGTGAGCAGCGCGATGGCCAGCATGATGTTCATGGCTGGTCCAGCCAGGGCTACGAGGAAGCGCTGCCAGCGCGGATGCGATAGAAACTCCCCCGGATCGCCGGTGCGGTCGTCCATCGGGTTCTCGCCCGACATCTTCACGTAGCCGCCCAGCGGAATAGCGCTGATGCGGTAGTCGGTCTCGCCTTTTTTGAAGCCCAGCAGCCGCTTGCCGAAGCCAATCGAAAACACTTCCACCCTCACGCCGAAATACTTAGCGACGGCGAAGTGGCCGAACTCATGAATCAGGATCATGAATCCGAGCACGATCCCCATGATGAAGATGGTGTGAAGGATGGACAAAAGCTGTGGCATCATTCTTTAGACTACTCCAAAATTCCTATTACGAAATGGCCCCGATGGGCGATCTTTTCCGGCGGCGAGGCTTCACCATATCTCTTGCCAAAAGGCGGGCTTCGGTGTCCAGAGTCAGTACCTTCTGTATAGATTCCAAATGTCCGGCGGGCGTTGCCGCCATGGTTTCCTCGATGATCCGGGGAATGTCCTCGAATCCGATCTGCTCGTCCAGAAACGCGGCCACCGCGACCTCGTCGGCGGCGTTCAGGGCGATGGTCTTTGCGCCTCCGGCCATCGCCCCTTCATACGCCAAACGAAGACAAGGGAATTTACTCATATCCGGTGGGCAGAAATCCAGATGCCTTAAGTCACTGATCGAGAAGCGCAACTCCGATGCAATCCGTTCCGGATACGTCAGCGCATACAGAATGGGCAAACGCATATCGGTAACGGAAATTTGAGCAAGTATGCTGCCATCCACGAATTCGACCAGCGAATGGATCGTAGACTGCGGATGCACAACAACTTGCACGCGCTCGGGCGGGACATTGAACAGTCGGCAGGCCTCGATCACCTCGAACCCCTTGTTCATCAATGTTGCCGAGTCGATGGTGATCCTTTTCCCCATTTTCCAGGTGGGATGATTGAGCGCTTGTTGCACCGTAATTGATGCAAATTCCGACTTCGGCGTCTTCAGAAACGGCCCGCCCGAAGCGGTCAGCCAGATACGCTCGACTTCCTCCATCCGTCCGCCGCGCAAGCACTGGTGGACGGCGTTATGCTCGCTGTCGATCGGCAGCAGCGGTTTGCCCTGCTTCCGCGCCTCGGCCGTGATCAGTTCGCCCGCCACCACCAAGCATTCTTTGTTGGCCAGTCCGACGCTCTTCCCTGCCCGCACCGCTTCGTAGGTCGCCTCCAGCCCAGAGACGCCCACGATAGCGCTGACCACGAAATCCACCTCGGGATGGGTCGCCACCCGTACCGTGCCCGCAGCACCATGCACGATTTCGATCTCGGAGAGGCCCTTGCCGCGGAGCTTGGCGCGGAGCGCTTCGGCATCCTGCTCCTTGGCCAGCGAAAGCACGCGCGGCTTCCAGCGAACCGCTTGCTCAAAAGCAAGCTCGGAATTGTTGCCGGCGGCCAGCGTCGAGACCTGAAAGCGGTCAGGATAGCTCTCGACCACACTCAAAGTGCTGAGGCCGATCGAGCCGGTGGAACCCAGGATGGCTAGGCGTTTCATGCGAGAGTCAAGTGAGAGTCCATTGTACGGGATGGGGGCGCGGTTCGGCCTCCACCACGCACCGCAGCGGGTCCTCAAGCCGGCCTGACGGCCGAGTAGTAATAAGTAGTTATAAACGGTAGCTTCCGCTTTGCCGACAACTCTTCCGGTACCTCATCTTTACGCTTCCCAGAACTCTGCTTGCGCCAGTATCGTGGGTTGGGCCGAACTCCTCTCGGAAGGAGGACGGATTGCGAGGAAGCGCAACCCGGAAGTAAACGACAGCATTCGAAGCGGGAGAGTCACATGGGCAAGCGGTTGGCAAGGCCTGAGCTGTTTCAAGAAATCAAGGTGGAGCGGGAGGCGCTCAACACGCTTCTGAAGCAGATCAAACCTCGGCAGATGACGCTGCCGGGTGTTACCCCCGGCGGATGGTCTGTGAAGGACATCCTAGCCCACATCGTGGGCTGGCAGGGGAGAATCCTGAAATGGCATGAGGCAGAGCAGCGAGGTGAAACCCCGGCCGTGCCAGCACCCGGATTGACGTTGGGAGATTTGAAACGCTTCAACGAGATGATTTACCAGGAACATCGCCGCCGTTCCCTTAAAGCGGTATTACTGGACTATGAGATCTTTCATAACCGCATGATCGCTCTTGTCGAAGCCACTCCCGATGCAGACTTGGTGGCGGTAGGCCGGTTCAAGTGGATGGGGCCGACGTGGACGCTCAGTGACTACTGCCGCGCGGAGACTGCAAGTCACTATCGTTGGGCGCGCAAGTGGATTCGCCGCTGGAAGCGCGCACAAGATCAGTCTGAGCATCGGACAGACTGCTGATCGTGTTAACAGTGCATCTCCACTGAGAAAAGTCGCTCTTTTGCTATCGCCACTACCAAGAACTCCCTGGGCAAGGACAGGCTCGACGATGCGGAGGGGCTTCCTACTGCATCAGCCGCAAAGTGCCGTATGCCCACACTACCGGCACCGCGAACAGCATGGCGTCGATGCGATCGAGCATGCCCCCGTGGCCAGGGAGAATCGTGCCGGAATCCTTCACTCCGGCGCCGCGCTTGATGAGGGACTCGACCAGATCTCCCAACTGAGCCGCGATGTTGACCACCACCGACAGCAGAATGATCGGCCACAGTTGCGGCTGCTGCAATCCCCACATGCCGTCGCGGCGTTCGATCAGTCCAACGCGCAGAAGAGCGGCGCTGATTCCGGGCGCGTGCTGAAACCACAGCGTTCCGACGATCACACTGGCCAGGATCGACGCCACCGCGCCTTCCCAGGTCTTCTTCGGACTGATCTCGGGCGACATGCGATGCCGCCCCAGCGACTTGCCGACGAAGTACGCGAAGATGTCTCCGGCCCACACCGCGAGCAGCATGTAGACCGTCCAGATCGCTCCCGCTGGCTGCTGCCGGATCGCGACCAGCAGCGCCATCGGGATCGCGATGTACACGAAGGCAAACGTCGAGGCCGCAGCCGCCGGATAGCCGCTGGCCAAGTCGGCGCGTCGCATGGCGACGGTCAGAAACACAAACGGCGCGAGCGCCGCCGCCAGTGCCAGCCCGTAGAGGATGGACGTAGTCTCAACCAGCGGCGTGCGGTTGCTGGACGCGACAATCACAAATACAAAGAAGAGCGCGACAAAAACATACGTGGCCGTGGCCAACGGCTGGATTCCGTAATGCGTCACCAGTTTCAGGAATTCGGCGATGGCCAGCAGGGCGATCGCTCCCGCCACCAGGGAGAGCACATAGAACGGCGCCTTCAGCACCAGCAATAGACACGAGGGGGATTAGAACGACGGCGGTCGCGACGCGCTTGATCAACGCTTCGCCTCAGCGTGCGCCCGAAGCGTCGTAGGCTGCGGGGCATGTCCGTCCGGCCCCAGTCCGCCGTAGCGGCGTTCCCGCTTCTGATATTCCTCGATGCCTTCGAGCAATTGCACGCCGCGAAAATCGGGCCACAACGTCTGCGTCACATAGATCTCCGCATAGGCAAGCTGCCAGAGCAAAAAGTTACTCAGCCGCATCTCGCCGCTGGTGCGAATTACTAAGTCGGGATCGGGCAGACCTCGGGTGTAGAGATTTTCACTAATCATTTGCTCATCGACTTGCATGTGGTCGAGGCCGCCATTGCGCGCGGCCGCCTCGGCCAGCGAGCGAAAGGCATCGACGATCTCGCTGCGCGCACTGTAGTTCAGCGCCAACGTCAACAGCATCCCGGTATTCTTGGAGGTCGCGTCGCTCGCTTCCTCCATTTCGCGCTGCACCGATTCCGGCAACTCATGCTGCCGTCCGATGTATTTCAAACGGATATTGTTTTGGTTGAGCGTCTCGATTTCCGCTTTGAGAAAGTGGCACAAAAGGCGCATCAGGAAGTCGACTTCCGTCTTCGGGCGCTTCTTCCAGTTTTCTTCGGAGAAGGCGTAGAGCGTCAACGCCGGAATTCCAATGCGTGCCGCGGTTTCGACCGTCGAACGCACCGCGGCGACGCCGGCGCGATGTCCGGCGACGCGAGGCATGTGCCGCCGCCGGGCCCAGCGCCCGTTTCCATCCATGATGATGGCGATATGTTGGGGAAGACGCGCCCGATCAAGCCGCAGGTAGACGTCAGTTTCCTTGCGGTCCATCCCCGCCGGAACCGTGTGTCGCAAGCAGACCTCTCGAAATCGAAGCTAACACACGAAATCCAGTGTGTGCAATGCGTTGGAAGCAATGGTACGACTTCAATTTCAAACCCCTGCCCGCAAGGGCTTTTCCTTTTATGATTAAATGACTCCTGTCGAGGGGACTTCCAGATGGCAACGAAACTCCTGAAAATGCTTAGCAAGCCCACCGCGTGGGCAAGTGGATGGACCAGCGCAGTCCTATGTCTTAGTGCGGCTAGTGGATATTGCTTAGCCGAGGAGCGTGGGAGAGCAATCTGCTGGGTTGCGCTGGGAGTGATCGAAGTAGCGGCTATTCTCTTCTAAAGCGGAGGCCAGCCGAGTCTGCGCCATTCGGCCGATCAGGTGCGGCTCACACCGTAGGCGTTCAAAACATCCTGCAGCGTCACCACACCTTCCAGTTTGTGGATATCGGCGCGGTTCACCACGGGCAGGATTTCGATCTGATTGGTGCCCATACGCTCGAGCGCTAAATCAATCCCCTGGTCGGAATGCACGTGCGGAAACACCACCGCTTCCACCACCTTGCCGATTTTCCGATCCGCGCCTACCGCCAGTTCTTGTTCCAGACGCGCAAGACTGATCACCCCAATCACGCCTCGTCGATCCGCCACCAGCCACGTCCGCATCTCGCTCGATCGAACTCGTCCCAGCGCTTCCCGAACCGTAATCTCGCCTGGCAGCACCTGGTTCACAGTCTGCATTACCTTTCTTACTTGGCGCTCGCCATATCGCCGGCGCGTCTCCGCCCTTGGAAGGTGTATGCCATCCTGCACCGCGAGCGCTTCGTAGATGGGCGCGTGCTGCAAGCGAGAAGCGATGAAAAGGCTGATCAGATTCGCAATCATGAGCGGCACGATCACCGCATAGTCCTGTGTCATCTCGAAAATCATCAGCACCGAGGTCATGGGAGCACGCACAATCCCCGCAAAGGCCGCGCCCATCCCGACCAGCGCGTACGCTCCCGGTGTCGCGGTATAGGTGGGGAACCAATGATGCGCTACCGTTCCTACTGTGCCTCCCAACATGGCGCCGATAAACAGGGCGGGGCCGAAGATGCCGCCGGCGTTCCCCGAAGCATAACTGGTGGTAACGGTAAGAAGTTTCAGAACCACCAGCAGCAGCATCATCTTGAACGCCATATTTCCGTTCAACGCATCGCCGACATAGCCATAACCTACGCCCAGAACCTGCGGCACAAACCAGCCAACCAGCCCGACCAGCAACCCTCCCACCACCGGCTGGAACCAAACCGTTTTCTGGGGAAACCGCAGGAAGCGTGCCCGCATGCCCAGCAAGAGCTTGGTGAAAGCTACCGAAACCAGGCCGCCAGCCACGCCGAGCACGGCATAGACCGCAAACTCCACCGGATGGACCAGTTGATATTGCGGAACCTTGAACAGAGGGTGATTGCCAAGCAGGACGCGCAATACCATCCACGAAGTCGCCGAGGCGAGCACGACCCCGCCAATCACCGGAGCATGGAGATCGCCCATGATCTCCTCGAGCGCGAACAGCACCGCGGCCAGGGGCGTATTAAACGCGGCTGCAATCGCCGCCGCCGCTCCCACCGGGATCAGGTTCTTGACCTGCTCGGAACGCAGTCCGAGGAGTCGTCCGAGCACCGAAGCAATGCCGCCACCCACTTGCACCGAAGGCCCTTCGCGCCCCAACGGAATCCCGCTGGCAAGTGTTGCGGAAGTGCAGAAGAACTTGCCGAGCACGGTGCGCAGCGTGATGCGACCGTCCCGCGCGAACAGAGCAGCCTTCGTCTGCGGCACGCCGCTGCCGCGCGCATTCGGAAAATATCGAAACAGCAAGTAGCCGATGCCGAGCGACCCCACGACCGGAAACAGTACCCGCCGCCACGGAGCACCACCCACCGGATACAGCCGCATCCCCAATCGTTCGGTTAGCACGATGAAAGCGACGACCGCCAAACCGGTCAATGCGCCGATCACCAGCGCCAAAACCAGGAAGACCTGTTCTTCTCGCTGCCTCAGTTCGGCCACGCGATCGACAAGCCAGGTTCTCCACCCGCTTGTACTCGTCGTCTGTACGCTCTCACTCATCTCTGGGGAATATCCCTTGCTGCTCAGACGCCAGGCTTGGCCAACTGATTGTAAAGCCAGGCAAAGACGGCGCCACCAACCAGACCGTCTACGACCCCGTAGAGCGTCCCGACGATTACCTCCGCAATGCTCCGCGTTGCATGGTAGCCGGGATACACCGACGACATTGCTGGAGGAATTGCTGCCCATAGTTGCCCCAGATCAAGTTGGCTAAACCCGTCACCAGCATCACCAATCCCCACAGGATTGCCCACGCCAAGGCCAGTGCTTTGATGTTGAATTTCATGGCTCGCTCCTGGTCTTCATTCTAGTCGTCCTTCTCGAAGAAACTAATTGTGGAAGCAGCGAGGAGGGCGGGTTAACCCATGCCGCCCTCGCTCACCATCGCTTAGCGTTGCAATACGAAGTGGTCAACCCGGTTCTGTTGCCAGCACTGTTCGTTGTCCTGGGTACAGAAAGGCTTTTCCTTGCCGTAGCTAACCGTCCGGACGTGATCGGCGGGAACTCCTTCCTGCACCTGCGCTCGCTTTACCGACTCCGCGCGGCTGGCTCCGAGAGCGATGTTGTATTCCTCGGATCCGCGGTCGTCACAATGCCCTTCGACCAGAACCTTGATACTCGGATGCTGGGCTAGAAAGGCTTCGTCATTTTGGACGGTTGGCGCATCAGCAGGGCGGATGGCGTATTTGTCGTAGTCGAAGAAAACGTCTTTGACGTTCCTGCTGAACAATTCCTCATCCGTTGGTGAAGGCATTGCCTTGGCCATGGGCGCGTTTACCGTGACGCGGGCAGAGGCATCTTTCGTTCCTCCCGGCCCCTTCGCGACCAGGGTATAGGTGGTGGAATCGCTCGGCGTGATCGACCGGGAACCGGACGGCGGCAAGGTGCCGAGTCCAGCAATGGTAATTTCAGTGGCATTGCTGGTTTGCCACGTCAATACGGAAGCCTGTCCCGGCTGAATCACGCTGGGGTTAGCCGCCAGAGTCGCGGTCGGTGCGGTGGGTGCGGGCGCAGGCGGAGGCGGTGGCGTAACCTTGGCTGCCTTCTTGGCGCATCCTGCCAGCGTCAACACTCCCGCAAGCGCTGCGAGTAATGCAAATGTCTTCATTCTTTTCTGCGTCATTTTGTTAATCCTCCTCATAAGGAAAAACACGTCGGGCTGTATCAAGCAATGATGGAAAGACAACCCAAGGCAAGTCGCGAAAAATGCGGGCGACTGCAACCGGAGTTGACAAGTTCTAGAGCGACAAGGTGAGGAAGATCAACAGCGGAGGATGGTGTTAAGCTCGGGCGAGCCGGTCGCTTCCAACTGGGTAGTTGGGAGTGACATCGAGGAGAAAACTGCCAGTGGCGAAATCGGCGAGTTTCCGTGCGAATTGAGGGCGGCCTGCACGATCGCGAACTGCACGCGAAGCGCAGCTCGCGCAGCCTGCAGGGCGGTAACCGGTCCGTGGACCACGGGATAAGGGCCCTGCATGGCCGGAAAGAGAAAGATCGTCAGAACGCAGAGAACGGCCAGCACAGCCAGTTCGCATCCGATGCGGCCAGAAATCATTCGCGTACCATCATTATAGCGTAGGATTCTAGCTGCCATCCGCACTGTGTGCCCCAGCGCCCGAGGTCAGTAGAGAAGAATCGCGACCCAGTACGTCCCGGTCGGATACGCGGCATTGCGCGCGTAGCAGGCGCCTACCGCAAACTGCTGAACGCCCGGATCGCGCAGCAGACGCAACGCGACTTGCGGTAGGAGTTCCGGGCGACTCTGCGTGTAGGTGATGATCCGTCCGATTGTCGTAAGCGGTCGCCAGCAGGCGTGCATTGGGACGGCTTTCTCTGGCCAGCGAGCAGGCCGCCTCATCGAGATTTGGCGGTGTCAGTTGCACGAGTTCCGGCAGTCCTGCCTCCTGGCGTATCTCATCCACGGCCCGGCCGACTAATTTTCCGCTTTGCTCGGCGGAATAAGACGGAACCTCGCGCGCGAAATCCTGAACCACATAAAGCCGGCCATGGCTCCAGATGGCCGCCATGCCCACGACATTGAATTCGCGATCGAGCAGGTTGCGCTTATGCGGAGCCGAGCGCATGAGCGCTTCATTCGCGCCCGGAGCGCAGGATGCGTTGGCAATGTTCTCGCCGGCGCGGTCGATTTTCAGCGCGTCTTTCAAAGCGCCGTTCACAGGGCTGACTTGCGCAATTCTTTCAAGCAGGGAGGGCTCACCGGAAAACTGATGCTCCAGACGCTCGCTCGCAACCATCCGCCGGGCGTGCGCCAGCGCCGCTTCGCGCAAACTTTCATCCCGGCGCAACGGCGGCACGCCAGCCAGTTCGCGGCTCTTGTTCACCGCTTCCAACAGTTCGTTCTCGGCGGCAGTGTCCTCGCTAGTGGAGGACGCGGCCGCCGAGTTCGATTGGGGGGCGGGCTGTTTACTGCTACCGTCACTACCAATGTCGTTATGAAGAAGGATGACTGCCGGCGGAGTCGATTCCGCCGCGCAGGGGCCGGGATTTACCGCCAACATCGCGAATAAGGCAGCCAGGGCCAAAAGCATAATTTTGCGGTTGGCGTTGCGGTGCAGGGATCGCCAGTAAACTTCCGCTTTCCATCTCCGACGCTAGCTTCTAGAATTCAGTTCAGCTACTTACTATGGAGACCATCCTGCTGGTTACCGTGCTCGCCGGAACCCTTGTCCTGCTTGGGTTTTCGGCCGTTTTGCTGCGCCGCGTTTCGGCGGCCGCGCAACTAGATGTAAAGGCTGAAGTTGCAGGTCAGCTCGAAAGGCTTGGTACCAGCCTTGGCCAGAAGTTCAGTGCCGCCACTGCCGATATGGCCAGTAGGCTGGAGCAGACTAAAGGGGACCTCCGCCAGCAGGTCACAGACCGCATCCAGCAAGGCTTTTCAGAGATTCGGAGCTCGGTCGAGCAGCAACTCGCCGCCGGAACGAGAAGAACAGAACCGCAGCTTGAGCGAAGGCCGCAGCGAGTTGACCAGTTCCCTTCTGCTCACGACGCAGCAACTCAAAGTCGAATTTCAGAGCCTGAATCAGCAGACCGCGCAAAGCCTCGACTCGATTCGCGATCGCGTCGATTCGAAGCTGATGGCAATCACCGAGCAAGTGCAGCAGAAACTCGATCAGAACATCAAGGAAGGCTTTGCTCAGTTCGAAAAAGTTCAGCAGCATTTGAAGGCCGCGGAAGAGCAACTCCGCGAAGTCGGCGCGCTCGGCCACTCGATTAACGATCTGAACAACCTGCTCAAACTGCCGCATCTGCGCGGCCAGTTCGGAGAAGCGAGCCTGGAGCGCCTGCTGGCGGACTTTCTGCCCGCGCACATGTTCGCGCTGCAGGCATCCGTAGGCGAAGGCGGAGGGCGCGCCGACGCCGTCATCTATTTTCCTGACCGCAAGCTGCCCATCGACGCCAAGTTTCCGCGCGAGCAGGTGATTGCGCTGTTCGAGAGCAACGACGAAGACGAAATCGCCGAAGCGCGCGTCGCCTTGGTGCGCGTGATGAAGGCGGAAGCCAAACGCATTCAGCAGTACATCCAGCCGAGAACTGGCACCACCGAAATCGCGCTCATGTACCTGCCGAGCGAGACGCTTTACATGGAGGTCATCCGCAACCGCGAACTGGGAGACTGGATGAACGAGCAGCACGTCTTTCCCGTCTCGCCCAACACCTTGCTGATGACGCTGCACACCATCGCGCTCGTCCACAAGTGGTACGAAGTCGCCAGCCGTTTCGAGAAGAGCCGCGCCGAGCTGGCCAAGGCGCAAAAGTCGTTCGACTTCTTCCAGAATCAGTTTGAAAACGTAGGCAAGAATCTGAACAAAGCGCAGGAAGCCTTCGAGACCGCGCAGCGCCACCTGAAGAGCTATCGCGGGAAAGTTTCCGCGCTCAGCGGGCAGGAGCAGTTGGAGCTGGAGGCATCCGCATCCGCCGATAAGCCGCTGCCGCTACTCGACAAGGCCAGCGCATAATCAGCATTGCTCAGGCAAAGCTCCGCACCGCTTCGCTCATCCCTTTCTCATACGCGGAAATCAGCTTGTCCATGCTCGCGTTGACCTGATGGTCGATCTGTTTCCGCGAAGGATCCGCATTAAACCACGCGAGCGACTGCCGAATCCCTTCGGCAAAACTGGTTGTGGCGCAGTAGCCGGGAACAAAGCGTTTGATCTTCGAGTTGTCAAAGACCACGCTCACGGACTTGTCCCCGATCAAAGTCCCCTCCTTGTCGGGGAGGCACGCGATGATGAAGTCGGATGGAATGTGCACCAGTTTCGGTTCCACGCCGACGGCGACACCGACGATGCGGAACAACTGGTCCCAGGTGAGCACCTCATCCGACGTGATGTGAAACGCGTGCCCTATGGCTTGCTGGTGGCCGAGCAAGCCGACCAGTCCTTTGGCGAAATCGGTGTTGTGCGTCACCACCCAAAGGGAGGAGCCATCTCCCGGCACAATCATTTTTTGTCCACGGATCATCCTGTCGACGGCGGTGTAGGACTGCTGCCAGCTATTCAACACCAGCGGAATCTGAGTATCGCCATAGGTGAGCGATGGGCGCACGATGGTTACGGGAAAGCCTTCTTCGCGATAGGCCTGCATCAGCCGTTCTTCGCAGGCAATCTTGTTTCGCGAATACTCCCAATGCGGATTAGCCAGCGGAGTGGATTCGGTCATCAGGTAGTGCGTCTGCGGTTTCTGATAAGCGCTGGTGGAACTGATGAAGACGAACTGCCGGGTGCGTCCGCGGAATAGCTTGAGATCGCGTTCGATGTCGGCGGGAGTATATGCAATCCAGTCGACAACCGCGTCAAAGGATTCATGTTCAAGCTTTTCTTGTAGGGCGAGATCGTTCACGTCCGCAATCAGAGTTTTTACACCAGGCGGAAGCTTTGACTCGTGCTGTCCGCGAGTCAGCAACGTTAGGTCGAACCCGCGCTTGGCGGCCAGTGCGGTGCAGGCAGTGCTGATGATTCCGGTTCCACCGATGAAGAGAATTTTCATAAGAGATTATTTGTAGCAGGAATCGGGTGTCGCGGCATGTGAGTACACGCCCCAGAGTTAGGATGCGGCCAAGTCTCGGGCCCCTGCCACGGATTTCAGGTGATCCGCGCCGCTCACTTCCCAGATCCCATCGAACTTCACGAAGTAGGGCTCAACCGAAATGCCGGGAAAGTTTGAGGTCAGAAGTTCTCCGGCGCGGAGCAGTTCGCTGCGGTGATGGTCGGCCTCGGCCTGGCGGTCACCTTTGAAATGGGCCAATCCGCCGTAAGTGGCGCAGTCGGAATGGCTCATGACCAGCACGCGTTTGGTCTGGTGCAGCCGGATCGACATGCGGACTTGCTCGAGAATGAAGTCCCGCTCGAAGTCGTTGCGCGGAGAGGCAAGGGTCTTGGCTCCTCCGGCGACGACAATCATGTCGGCACGCGCGATGGCTTGCTTCTTCAGGAACTTGTGCACGGCCGTGCCGATGCGGTGATCGAAGCAGCAGAGAACAGCGGCGTCAGCCACATAAGGGTCGATGGGCGAGTCGAAATGGAACACCTTGCGCATGGGATCCTCGGTCTGATTCTAACTTGCGCAGCACGTGCGGCCCCGCTCTCCGGTGGCGGCCCTACCTAAGACGCTTCACCAGCAACCCCACAATGAGCGCAGCGATGCCGATGAGTATCCCAATCAAACGCGCCTTGTTCGCTCGTTCCGACATACTTTCCGGTTACGCTCCTCGTTTCGTCTTCAGCTCGGTCAACAACTGCTCGATGCGGTCTTCTTTCTCCAGGGCAGCGAGGCGATCTTCCACGTCGTCGGCCAGGAGTTGGGCTTTGGCTCCGCCGATGGCTTCTTCGCGAGCCACTTTTCGCTTCATGCGATCGAAGGTGGCGGACTTGGCGTTGGCGCTCATGCCGGACTGCGCGTCGGTGGCTCGATTCGCGGCGCGGGCGCGGCGGTGCTGCGCGATCAGCAGATCGGCTTTGGCGTTGGCTTCGGCCAGTTTCTGATCGAGATTGCGCAGGGCCGACTTCAGATTCTCGACCTGCGCCTTCTGATCTTCGAGCTGTTGCGCAAAGTTCGCGCTCAGGTCGCGATAGCTTTCCACGCGGAGCAGAGCGGCGCGGGCCAGGTCGTCTTGCTTCTTGTCGACGGCGAGCTCGGCCTTGCGCATCCATTCCTGGATCTTGTCGTCGTTTTCGACTTTCTTCTTTTCCAGCAGATGCTGGTCGGCGATGGCGATGGCGACCTGCGTCTTGACCTGCAAAAGCTGGTTGTTCATGTCGAGGATGACCTGCTTGATCATCTTCTCGGGCTCCTCAGCTTTGTCGATCAGGTCGTTCAGATTTGCCCGGACTAAGGTGGAAACGCGTTCGAGTAATGCCATAAGGGACTCCTTCGTTTCAGTCGTTGATGCTTCAATCGTTAGTGGTTCGTCGTTGGTCGTTCGGTCTTTTGCTCCAGGCGCCGCCTGCTAGCGAAATTGCGATGTAGGCTGCTATTCCGGCAGCGACCCAGACTCCGACATGGCCGGTTGCGGCACCCAGGGCCGCGCCCATGGCGGCACCGAGAGCGACGGACAGACCGAGTGATCTGGCGTGATGAAGTTCTTCTGACACGAAATACCTCCTAGAATCAGTCGTTCGTCGATGGTCGTTAGTCGGTGGTCGTTCGCGATTCGCAGGCCGCATACGCGTTTCCTAACGACCAGCGACGAACGACCAACGACCCCTTCCTACTTCTCCTCCGGCTTCGGTGCTTTGTCGCCAATTTGGCGGACTTTGCCCAACAGTTGTCCCAGCGGCATACCGCTGAGCGTTTCGAACAATGCCGGCACCTGCGCCGCCATTTTCGTGATGTCACCGGTGATCTTGTTCAGTCCGGCAGTGTCGCCGTTGCCGGTGGAGACGATGGTGATCTTGTCCACGTTCGCCAGCGGCGCAGCCAGAGCTTTTACCACTTCCGGCAAGCCCGTAAGCAGCTTGTCAAGCACCGCAGCCTGGTTGTACTCCTGAAATGCCGCGGCTTTTACGTTCATCGCCTTGGCTTCGGCTTCACCTTTCTTGAAGATGATTTCGGCCTCGGCTTCTCCCTGGGCGCGAATCGCCGACGCATGCCCTTCGGCTTCCGCAATCAGGCGTTGCTTTTCGGCGGCGGCCAGCGTTTCAATGCGCTGACGCTCGATCTCGGCCTGTTTCAACACGGTCGCGATCAGTTCCTTTTCGCGGCGGTTGATTTCGGCGTCCTGGACTTTGACCTGCCCTTCTTTTTCGACTTGCTGCACTCTAACGCTTTCGGTAGTGACCTGCTGCTGCATGATGTTGGTTTGAATGTCGTAGGACTTGTCGGCCTGCGCTTGCTGCTTTTTCGTGACTTCAAGGTACTGCGCTTTCTTGACCTCGAGGTCGCGCTGGGCTTCGGCTTGCTTAGCCTGGGAGAGCGTCTCCGCCAGCACGCGCTCCTGGTCGGCTTGCGCTCTGGCAACCGCCGCTTCACGAGTAGCCATGGCGCGCTTGATGGCCGTGTCGCGCTCGGCTTCGGCGGTGGCGACGTCGGCGTCGCGCTTGATGCGGGCAACGTCGGGCTTGCCCATGTTGGTGATGTATTCGTTCTTGTCTTTCACTTCCTTGATGGTGAACGAGATCACCTCCAGGCCCATCTTGTTCATGTCGTCGGCGCAGGTCGAGCGCATGCGGTCGCCGACCATCTCGGGCTGCTTGACGATTTCTTCGACGGTGAGCTGTCCGATGATGCCCCGCAGATGGCCTTCCATCACCAGACGAATCAGTCCTTCGCGCTCCTGATCGGTCTTGGTGAGGAACTGTTCCGCCGCGGTATAGACCGATTCCGTGTCGGACTTCACCTTGATCTGGGCGACTGCCTCGACGGTGACCGCGACGCCCTGTTTGGTGTAGAGATCCTGCTGTGGAGCAACGTCAAACGACATGAGCTCGAGCGACAAGTCATGACAGTTTTCGATCATGGGGAACACGATCGTTCCGTGACCCGTCACTACTCGCTTGCCGCGAAAGCCGTAAACAATCAGCGCTTCATGAGGTCCCGCTTTGCGGTATAAGCGGGCCAGCATGCTCATCAGGAACAAGGTCGCCAATACGACCAATCCCGCGATCACCCAGATTTCCATTGCTATGCCGAACATATCGCCTCCTGAAAAACTCATTGCTCGCTCGCCAGTCCCTAAAGGGGCGTCAGATTTCGAAACTCCCGGCATCGCTGAAACGATGCCCTATACCAGCCCAGTTGTTTCCGCGGACTGTCTAACCGCGTGTCACAACCCCGGTCACCATGTCCAGATCGTGCACAATGCGTGCAGGATCGTCGTGGCCGAGAAAAATGTCACCGTTCGAAGTCTTGATGTGCACAACCTGGTTGCACCAGACGTAAGCTCGCGTGTTCCCGATGCCGCGAATGCCATAGCCGCGAATGAGAGACCAGGGCTCGATCGAATAACTCAAGATCGACTGTCTTGGAATTGACCGCAGCCGGAATCCAAGCATGCGAATCTCAACCCCGTGCTGCAGGAAGCGGTACTGAAATCCGCTCCACGACATCGCGAAAGTGCAGATAGCGACGACGGCAACGAGCGCAACCGCCCAGTGGCCGACGGGCGATGGCGCCAGCGCTGCTGCGATCATCGGTCCAACCAGCGCCAGCAGAATGATCAGACTCCAGACCCGCCCGGAATGCGCCTCCGCCGCCAAAAGATCGACTTGGAATGCATCGCTCATAGAGGCTTCCGATCCGTTCCTCTGCCTTCAGTTTTTCGCCCCTTGCTCTTCATTTTCATTGCTCATCTCTTCCCATAAGCGCACGTAAGCAATGCCTTTGTCATACCGTGTGACAACAATCTCCGCGCCCTTCTCGATGGCAGCGCCGTTTTCGCTGCGCGCGCCGCAGGTGCGCCTGGTTCCGGCCTGCGAATAAATGATTTCGCCGGTGCCGTTTTCACGGATGGGCATCGAGATTCGTCCCAGCACGCCGACCATTTCGTAGTCGGCCGGGTCCATGCTCTCCTCGTGCGAGATCAGCACCCGCGTCAGGAACAGGAAAACGATGGCCGCGCCGAACAGTCCGGCTCCTGCGGCGATCAGCAGACCGAGCGCAAACCATAGGCTCGCGAAGCGCGTGATCAGAAAACCAGTGCCTCCGAACCAGGCGAGAAACGCCGTCAAGGTCACGAAGTTGAAAGGTGAGACCGGCGCTGCGCGACCGGCATGCGTCGCCGTGATCTTGCCCGCGCTTCCATGTGCCACCGGCGCGTGTCCCGCTCCCACATGCCCGCCGCCATGCGGAAGGTGCGGGAGATGCACATGCCAGCGCAGTCCGCCCCCGATAAACGAGATCGCGCTCAACAGAAAACCGACGGCGAAACAGGCCAGATAAAAATCCGCCCAAGTCATATTCCAAGTCATAAGTTTCGCCTCCTGGACCGAGAGCCACGCGCCATTTCCGGCCGCAGAGCTTCGAACAACCGGTCGGCGAGTCCGGAGGTGTTCAGGATTTCGCCGAGCAGCAGCAGGCAGCGCCGCGTGTTCTGGTCGCGCGCCAGCTTGATCAGGACCTCGCTCACCTCCGGGTCGCTGGCGAAACGTTCCGAGCCTTGCAGCAGCCAGACGTCAAGTTGGCCTTCGGTGGTGCGTAGGTCGCTGACCAGTTCCGTGTGATAGCCCTCAGGGTCGTCGACCAGGAAGCCGGGGTGCACCTTGAAAAAGCGCGCCAGCAGAGTGCGCGACGATTGCGTCATATGCGGACGCTTGCCGCGCTCAATCTGCGACAGATACGACTGGCTGATGGTCTTGCCCGTCTCGGCTTGAATGCCCTTCATCAACTCCTGTTGCGTGAGCGGGCGATTCATGCCGCGGAGGGAGCCTTCGACCTCGCGCAGGTAGCGGATTTTTTCTCCCAGCGTCATATGTCAAATCGCGATAAGAATATCGCAATATGGAATATTGTCAAGAACTGGATTTGGCCTGTTTGCAAGGGCTTACAAAAAGACTCTCGTCCGACTGATTTCCCGTAAAGGCGAGAAAAAAGCCTCCGCTGGGTGCGGAGGCTGGTCCGGAAAACACCGGCTTACCTTAGTGAACGGTTATTTGCACCTGGGTGTTGTGCGACGCTCCCGTTGCTGCGGAGCCGGTGATCGTGATGGTGTAGAACGCGGCCTGCGTTCCGCCGCCGGGGGTAGTGCTGCTGCTGGAAGATCCGCAAGCCGGCTGCAGCAGGATCACACCCGCGATCAGGCCGAGAACCGATGCCGCCAACCAGCGCCGCCGCTTGCGGCTGGCGCCGATACCCAGCCCGGCCAGGCTCAGGCCTCCGATGGGAAGCCAGGCGGCGTAGAACGACCCGCGACGGAGCAGGCTGGCGGTCGACACCGGGCGGGCCACGGTAGCGATGCTCAGCGTTGTATTTTGACACGCGGTCCCGGATAGCACGACGGGGGTAGGGAGAAACGTGGGCGTGGTTGCGGTCACCATCGAAGGCGAGGTGCTTTGGCTTGGGGTAACGCTGGCGCTATACCCGCCATACGTGATACTCGCCTGAGTGGGACAAAGGTTGACCTGGATCGTGGCCGTGTCGCCGGCGTTAATGGAGGGCGTAGAAGTGTAAGCAATTACGCTGAAGTCGACGATGTAGGCTTGCTGTGAGACCGTGTTGGATGCTGATGTCCCACCGTTCGCCACGGCGTTGCCCGAAACTGTGATTAGCGGGACGTTGGCCGTAATGGCCGGCGTCACGTCGACTTCGACCGCCGCGCTGACGCCGCAGGACGCGGGGGGGGCTGGGCATGCCGCCAATGTCGGAATATTGCAAACAATGATCGTTCCGCTGACCGGACCGCAGGTTCCCGAGCCGCTGGTCACTTTGGCGCTGGCGTTGGAAGCCAGCACGGTGGTGGGCACTGTGGCGTAAAAGGTCACGTTAGACGCATTGTCGGGTCCGGTGTTGGTGATATCGAAAGTAAACGCGACTTGGGTTCCGGCCGCGACCGGGTTGGGCGACGGACTGTTGGTTGGATTCGACACGGTAAGAGCGCTGACGGCGCCGATCTTGCTCACAAAGGCGTTCTGCATCCCGTTCAACGTCCCCTGCAGGGGAGTTTGCGTGCCTGGAGGGAAATTCGCCGATTGGGTGTCACCCGCCACGTAGGCGGTATTGAAGGCATCGAGGGCGATACCCGTTCCCTCATCCTCTCCGCTGCCGCCCAGATAGCTCAGGTAGTTGCCGGCAGCGCCACTTCCCACCAATGTGGTCGAAATCAGCGCGACGAAGGCGTCGCTCGCTCCTCCGCCATAAGCCGGCTGGAAGGCGTCGGCGGTCACGGGGAGGGGTGGGTTTTGGGACTCGGTGAAGCCTGTCACGTGTGCTGCCCCCAGCGAATCCACTTTAATGTCATAGCCTTTGTCCGTGCCGGAGCCGCCCAAATAGGTGAAGTAAGTTCAGCGGATAAATCGACCCGGTCAGGTTGCCGAGTTTGGCGATGTAGCCGTTGGTGGCACCGTCTGACGCCGTTACTGACGGCTCTGGAAGCCATTGGAGAGCCCCAACTAGTCGAGTTGGTCGAGCCGGTGACGTAGGCGTTGGCGGATGTGTCCACTGCGATGGCGATGCCGGCATCGGTACCGCTACCACCTATGTAGGTGGAATAAACCGGAAGTGGAGCCCGGCAGGTTAGGATTGATTTTGGCGATAAAAGCGTCCGTGAGGATATTGGTCGAAGTCCTGCAATCACACGTTCCGTGATACCGGCTTCATTAAGGCAGGACTGCTGCGCATTGAAGAGTGGAAACCCAGCCCCGCCGTTGAGGCCACTCGGGCAGCATGTTGGTGTGCCGGTGATGTACATGTTCACATTGGACGAAGTCGGGTCGACGGCAATGCCGCCGCCGTTTGCGATCGCCTGCGCGGGATTTCAGCCGCCGAAGTAAGTGGAGTAGATCATGCTCGGGGGTCCGCTGTACGTGGTGTTGATCTCGCTGGCGAAGAACTGCTGTGTACCCGGGAGAGTTCGACGACGTTTGAAAACCATTGGGATTCGCGGGGAAGCCGGCGCTGACGGGGTTCGTCGAAGTGGTGTCGCCGGTGACGTAGGCATTTCCGGCAGCATCAATTGCCAGTCCGGTAACAATATCAGTTGCATTGCCAGCGCATTGCTACCCGCCAGGTAGGTGGAATAACGCAGTGAGCTGGTGATTGTTCCCACATTCACCCTGGCGAGAAAGCCGTGGCCGAGGGTTCCCGGCTGCGGCTGTAGCTGTACATGTTGCGCTGACTCAAACGGGGCCTCCACGCCGTCGGTGGGGAAGTCGGGGGACGTGGTTGATCCGGCCACAAATATGTCGAAACCCGTAGTTAACTGGTCCAAAGCCGTATGCACTGCGACGCCAGCCGCAGAGTCAGTTCCCGAACCGCCCAGATAGGTCGCGTAAAGCAGTTGCTGAGAGGGCTGATAATTGGGCGGCTGCAGAGTGGGGTTGATCACCGCGATGAAAATGTTCGTCGCTCCCCGAGGCCGCATTAAGTGTTGACTGGACCGGCGGGTCGGCCCAGCCGTTCGGTTGGACGGGCGGCAAGGGAAAGTTCGCTGAGTTGGTCGAGCCCACCAGATAGATATTGTTATCAGGACCAATGGCTATGTGCACGAATTGCTCGGTGTTCGACCCACCCAGATAGGTGGAATAGGTCAGGACGGGGTCGATGACGAGTTCGCGGCTGTGGTCGTAGGCGCCGACCGTGAACCCGATTTTGTTGTGCGCAATCTGCCGGAAGCTCCCGGCGATCGTCTTCTGATTGTTTCCGTCCTGCTGGTACACGCGAGGCGCGTGGAAGCGCACGTCGCCGTTGGCAGTCAAGAGCACGAGATCACCGGAATCAATGCGCGTCGAAGCGCCCTGGAAGCCGAGTGCAATCTGATTCGGGTCCGCGGCGGGCGCCACCCGGAAGTCGTATTCAAGCTGTCCCTGATCGCCGTAGTAAACCAGGTCGACGCCGGGATAAACCGCCTGGTACTCCACCCGGGCAAACTGCGGAATGTCATGACGCCACTTGGAAGGATCATTGCCAATAAAATAATTGCTCTTTCCGGGTAAAGGCGAAGCACCGGACACGCGGGCCGAAGAGTTCGCTCCGTCCAGCCGCATGCGAATCACCGAACTCGAAGCACGCTGAGAACTGGGTGCATGCCGGGGGCTACCGATTACAGGCTGCTGAAGTTGCAGCACCGCCTCGTCGGCGGTCAGAAACAGGCCGTAGCCGGCGCCGCGCGCCAGGAACTTGACTCGAGGATCGGTCTGGCCCTGGTTGGGCTCGAAGAACAGCGGCAGCGACACTGCCCTCGACGAAAGAGCCGGGCGGCTAGCTGGCTCTACCTTGCTGGCTTTGCCGGCATTGACTGTCGTCGAAAAATAGAACATGAGGCTGGCGCTGGCCAGCACTCCTGCCGCCAGAAACGCGGCTTTCAGCCCATTTCTTGTCTTTTTTTCTGTCACCGGACCTCTCACCAGACCTCCTACCGACACAGGGCAATTCCGATTCACGAAGCTCCTCCGATTTCCCAATTTCGTGGGGTGCGACCAAGAATGGCACACAAACACCGCTGCGGCTCGACGCCCTTAGGAAGCGGATGCGTACCCGTCACCAGAATACTGGGATTGAACCAAACAAATACTTTTACATCCTACAGATACGCTGTCAAGCAGGCAGAAGCTATGAGCCGCCTAGTGAGAAGCCAAAACCGGGGCAAATGGTTGCAAGAAAAAGGTGTCAGGTCTCAGGTCGTCAGGTCTCAGGAAAAACACCGGTACCGAAATTCCTGCTTGGCTCAAGACCGGAGACCTGACACCTGAGACCTGACACCTGGTCTCTTCAGTTCCTCAATCTCCCGCTTCAGCCGCGAATACCGCGAAACGATGGTCGAGAGATAAACGATGTGGACGATCCAGGTGACCGCGTAGGCGGCAAACAAGTATGGGTTTCCGCTCATCTTCATCTCACACTCCCGCGCGGGTCCGACAGCGACGCCAGGGCATGGGCCTGGTCGACGTCGCGCTGCAACTTTTCCAAGCGATACCGCGACCAGCAGACCAGAAAAGCGAAGCAGGAAAACGCCAGCCAGTTGATGAGCAGCACGTGCAGCATGCGTGGGTCGATGGATCCCCCTCCGCCCATGACCGGCTGCGGGTGTTGGGTGCGGAAGAACCAGATCGAAAAGTAAACAAAGGGCACGCACAGCGCGCCCAAAACCGCCAAGGCAGCCGCCAGCAAAGGCGTCTCTCCGCTGGACGAAAAGCGTCGCAGGAAAAGATAGCTCACGTAGATGAGCCACAGCACCAGAGTCGAGGTCAGGCGCATATCCCAAGTCCACCAGATGCCCCAGACGGGACGCGCCCAGATCGGGCCCGTGATCAGCACGACGGTGCAAAAAACCACGCCAACCTCGGCACTGACCAGCGCCACGATATCGGCGGCAGGCTTGCGTCTGATGAGATAGACAATCGAAGCTGCAAAGTTGACGAAGAAGAGGATGAACGCCGTCCAGGCCGAAGGCACGTGGTAGTAGAAAATCCGCTGCACGTTGCCCATGGTCCGTTCCGTGGGCGCCCACACCAGCGCCATATACAGCGCATAGCTCAGCAGGATCGCGGTCAGGACGCCGAGGATGGGAAAGGCGCGTTTCATTGAGTCATTGAATCCGGTTCTCAGTTATGTCAGTCGTCAGTTCTCAGTTAAAGATCCGGGGATGTTACTGAGAACTGAAAGCTGAAAACTGAAAACACCGATTTCATTCCGCATTCAACACAATTTCAAACAGCAACAGACACACCGTAGTAAACACCAGATCGTAGGTTGCAAGCAACACGATCCAGAAACGCGCGCCCTCGCCGTTCAGTATGGAGGTGGTTGCCTGCACCATGGCGAGCAGCGCCGGAATCGAGATCGGGAACAGCAGCAGCGGCAGCATAATCTCGCGGCTTCGCGTGCGGATCGACATCGCCGCAAAAAAGGTTCCGTTCACGACCAGCGCCCACGTCCCCAGCGCCGCGACCAGCAGCAGTTGCCATGCCGGGCCCAGCGCCCGCAGCCGGTAGAACACGATGAACAGCGGAGTCATCACCGCTTCCAGCACGCTGACGAAAATGAAATTGCCCAGCGTCTTGGCTATGAACAGCGAGTTCGCCGGAGCAGGCGATACCCGGTAGGCGTCGAGCACCTGATTGCGCAGCTCGCGCGCCCAAGTCTGGTTGAGCGCTACTACCGCCGCGAACAGGAACGCCACCCACACGAGGCCGCCGGCAATCTGGCGCGATTCTTCGGCGGTCGGATCGAATGAAAAGCTGAACACGATCACCACCAGCAGAGAAAAGAACAGCATGGAGTTGATCGCGTCCTTCGACCTCCACTCCAGGCGCAGGTCTTTGAGCAGCGTGGCGCGAGTGATGCCGGTCGGCGGGTTCATCGTCTGTTCCCCCCAGCGCTCTCCGGCCGTTTCAGTTCCCGCGTGCGCCCGACAATCTTGCCGGATTCCATCCAAACGAATTCGTCCGCTGCGCCCTCGAGCAGCGAGGCTTGGTGAGTGACGACGAAGATGGTAGTCCCTCGATCGCGCGCACCCGCCAGCAGGCGGACCATTTCCGTGGCAGAATGCAGGTCCACGTTCGAAAAGGGTTCATCGAGCAAAAGGACTTTGGGATTATTTAGTAAAGCTCGCGCCAACGACATCCGCTGCCGCATGCCTTGTGAATACTGGCCGACGGGGCGGACGAGTGCAGGATCAAGACCGACCGCGCGGATAACTTCAGCGCAGCGCGTGCCGTCAGTGATTCCATACAGCCGTGCAGAGTATTCCAGGTTCTCCATCCCACTCATCTCGTCGTAGAGCAGCGACGGATGCGCCATGTAGCCCACCTGCTGGCAGACGTCGTGAAACTTGCTGGCTCCGAGAATCGCAACCTCGCCGCTCGATGGCTGGCTGAGTCCTGCCAAGGTACGCAGCAGAGTGGTCTTGCCGGCGCCGTTGTCGCCGAGAATGGCGTAAAGTTTGCCGCCGGAAAATTCCGCTGTAACCCCGCGCAGAGCGGCAAATCGGCCAAACTGCTTGATCAGGTTCGAGACGGTGACGACGGGCGCGGTTTCAGTCAAAGGATCGATAGCCTGCGATGTTAGCGAGATTCGTATCAGGGCACGCTTTCAGGCGTGCCGCAAACTTTGGAAAAAGTTCCGCCTTCAGGCGCTGGATCTTAGCGTTAATTCGACATCCCGTTCGACGGGGAACTCTGGTTCTGCGACATGCTCTTGCCAGGCTCAGCGGCCGGAGTGGCCCCGGGCTGCGGCGCGTACTTCGAGGCACACTTGGCCTGCAGTTGCTTGGCATGGAAGACGCCGTCGCGTCCGAAGCTGCCATCGGCCAGGGCCTGCGAGTCGTCCTTGAAAGTGTCTGGAGGAGCTTCAGTCCCGGTATACGAAACCGGCAGGGTCAGATCGTTTTCCTTCAGCACGAAGTCCACGCGGGTTCCGGAGCGCTTGATCGAGCCCGGCACCACGTTTCCCGCCACCCTCAGACGCTTGGAGTAAGCCTCGCTCCCCATGCCGTTCAATTCCTTGATGGTGACGTAGTAGCTCTTGCTGTCCTGCACCCCGGTGTAGGCGAGATAGCCGAGCGAGACGAGAATCAACGCGGTGACAGAACCAAATTTCAGGTATTTACTGGCTTCGCTGGACATGAAAAACACCTCACCCCTGTGTAAAAACTGTACGCGCTGGCCGGTTGCGGGTCAAGGCGCTGGCTTGGCGGTCTTGTCCTAAATTCGTGGTGGATTAGGACTTGCGGGCTTTACCCATCAGCCCCCAGGGCAATAAAAAATAAAGTCTATAAACGTACTTGACATTATTCACCGAAGGCTCTATATTTATATCGTTCCTTCCCGGCCTGCACCGCTATTCGCCTGGTGGTGCGGGCCTTCTTTTTGTCCCTTAATTTCCTTCCTTCTGCTTTTCCGGCTCGTAGGCCTTTTGCATATAGCGGCGGCACTCGTCGAGCGCGCCCTGGGTGTTGTCGTTGGTCTGAATAGCCTGGCGGTATTCATTGACGGCGCGATCGCGCTGGCCGGTTATGTCAAAAATCTTGCCCAGTTGCAGATGGCTCCAGACTTCGGTCCAGCGCGGCTCGCCGTCGCCATTCAACGACTCGCGGTAGGCGTTCGCCGACGCCTGATAGTTTCTCTGCAGGAAAAACACTTCGGCAATCCGGTAGTGCGCCAGCGAACTGTTCTTGTTCACTTCCAGCGCCTTGTTGAACTCGCTCAGCGCTCCCGCCAGATCGCCTTGCTGGGTCAGGCCCTGTCCGCGCACGATCGAGGACCGCAGCTTGATGTCCGCGGAGTTGGTCAGCACGCGGTTTTCGGGATCGATCGAGATTCGTCGCGGGCGTCCAAAGGTTTCCACCGAAAACGGAGAATTCGTGCCCACCACCTCAATGCGCTTTTCTTCCGTTTTTCCGTCGGTATCGATTCTCAAATTTACCGGCATGCGGAACAGATCCAGGTCCTGATTGATGGCGCCGACGATCCGGAAACCCTTGTTGCTGCCCAACCGATAGACGGTGTACTTGGATTTGAACTCGGGGGCGCTGGTGGAATCCATCCACTGCGAGTAAAACCACGTGAGTTTCTCGCCATACACCTTTTCGCTGAGTTCGCGGAAGTCGTCGGTGCTGGCGGACTTGCCCGCATATTTCGCGGCAAAGTCGCGCATGATCTTCAGATAATTCTTCTCGCCCACCACCCAGCGCAGCATGTGCAGAATCATGGCGCCTTTGTCGGTCACCAGCGACTGAAATTCGGGAGAAAAATAATCGAGCTTGTCGGAGCTCGAAAGCGGCACGCTGTCATAGGCGAGCGCGCCCACCGACATGTCCTTCACCATTTCCTCGAGCCCTGCTTCCCCCGCCGCGCTCTCTACATAGCGCGCTTCCGAGTAGCGCGAGAAGCCGTCGCTGATCCACCAGTCATCCTTCGATGCCGGACTTACCGACACTCCCCACCACTGATGCGCAATCGTATTGGCCAGCAAGCGGTAGTTGACCTTCTCCGTGATGGCGCGGCTCGCCAGCGCCGCGATTTCGGGCGCCCACGCCGTCGGCACCGTGTCATCCGGGATTTCCACAACCTTCAACCGCGTCGAAGGCGCGAGTCCGTACTGGGTGACGAAGTAGGTGAACGCCTTCACCGCCGTTGAGGCATACTCCGCGCCCAATTCCTGGTGATTCGGCTTGAAGAATACGTGCAGATCGATGCCCGCATCATCGCTCTTGAATTCCTCGAACGTGCCGGCAATGATCGTGCCCGGAAAACTCGGCTTGTCCCAGGTAAAGGTGAAGGTCTTCGAGTTCGCCAGCGTGCTCGCGGGCTTCTTGGAAATTGCGCTTGACGGCGCAGCCGCTTCTTTCCCGCTGCCGATCACCAGCATGTGCGAAGGAACCGTCACGCTGATGGTCGCGGTAAAGCGGTTCACTCCGTATCCCGCCACCGGAAACCACAGTCCGGAATAAAGCAGGTAGCTGGTGTCCGGACCGACATAGGCGAGCTTCAATCCCTGCACCGGGCTGTCGTCGCCGGTTTCGAGCGTCCCTTCGTATTCGAAGTTAAAGGTGGTGCTCGCATTTTTCGTAATGCCGCTGGTGAGCGCAATGCGCACCGTCGAATCCTGCGTATTGCGCTCCGGAGTCAGTGGCTTGTTGTTGGCGTCCGTCAGCTTCGTGATGCGCAGCGCGTTGTTCAGCTGAAACGTGGCCACGCTGAGGTCTTCGAGCGCCGTGACCTTCACCGTGGCGTGGGCAGTGAGTTTGTGCGTCTGCGGCAGGAGTTCGACGTCAATCTGGTAGTCGTCCACGCGCATCCGCGTTTTCTCGGCCGCCCGCGCTGGCCGGTTCGCGGCCAGGCCGAGAAAAAGAACAACCGCTAAACCGAGCGCCCGACGCGCTGGGCGAGAGTGGCAAAGCTTCAAGTAGAGTCTCCTGGCAGGACTACAGTTTCTTAAGATGTCAATTTTCACGCAAAAGATGCTGTGCCGACAAGGGTTAGCGAAATTTGTTTGTGCTCGCGAGTGTGGCGCGGGCGCCCCCGCCCGCCCTTTGACTTACCGAATCATCTCCCTCGAGTTTACTTGGATCTCATTCAATATGATTTCCGCCGCCCTTTCGGAAGGATGCGCGCCGCCGCCCCCAATCTTCAGTTTTGACTTTACCGCTGCCAGCCGCTCGATCATGCGCGCTCGCGGCTCGCCGTCGGGGATAATCTTGTTCATCTCGGTGACGATGTTTTCCACCGTGAACTTGTGCTGCACCAGTTCTGGGACGATTTCCTCTCCGGCAATCAAATTGACCATCGCAAAATAAGGAACCTTCACCCGCGGTCTGCCCAGCGCGTAAGTGAGCGCCGACACACGATACACCATGACAAACGGAGTGCCCATAATCGCGGCCTCGACCGTAGCCGTACCGCTGGCCACGATCGCGGCGCGCGAGTGGTAGAGCGCAGGCAAAGCGTCGGGAACAAGGTGAAAATTCCGCTGTAGAGACGCGGCTAGCCGCGTCTCCGTCGGCACCGCAATCAACTCCCTTAGAAACGACGAGTCGAGCGTGCGCGCCACCGGCAGCAGGAATTCATAACCGCTCCCCAGCCGATCTTTTTGCAGTCGATCCGCCGCCGCCGAGAATCGTCGGCAGGTTCATGCGAACTTCCTTGCGGCGGCTGCCCGGCATCAGCGTGATCCATGGTTTCGCCGCATCGAGCTGGTTCTCGGCTGCATAGGCTTCGCGTGAAATTGCAGGCGCCGGCAGATCGGCCAGCGGATGACCAACAAACGTAGCATCCACTCCGCGATCGCGATAGAACTTTTCCTCGAAGGGAAAAATCACGAGCGCCTTGTTGACGTACTTGCGCAGCAGCTTGACCCGTCCCTGCCGCCACGCCCAGAACTGCGGGCAGACGTAGTAAACCACCGGAATGCCGCGCTTGCGCATCTGCCGCGCCACGCGCCAGTTGAAGGCCGGAGCATCGATGACAACCGCCAGCGCCGGCCGCTTCTCATCCGCCGCGCGAATCAATTTCCTATAGAGCCCAAGAATCTTAGGCAGACGGCTAAGAACCTCAGTGATGCCGACGACCGCCAGGTCCTTAGCATCCACAATAATCTCGCAGCCAGCAGCCCGCCATGCGCTCCCCGCCCGCACCAAAGAATTCAAGCTGAAGGTTTTTGTGGTGGCGGGGCTCTGCCCCGCACCCATGGCCGCCCGCCGCAGCGCTTCCATCAACTGCGCCCCATACATTTCACCCGAGGCTTCACCGGCGGAGATGAGAACTTGCACGGGACACATTGTAACGGGCTAGATGGCGCGGCGTTCAATCGTCCGCGTTCGCCGTGACCGGGGGAGCCCCCGCCGCCATCTCCTGATCCTTATACTGCAGCTGATAAAGCTTGTAATAAATCCCGCGCTGGGCCAACAGTTGCTGGTGCGATCCCATTTCGCGGACTTGGCCTTTGTGCATCACGATTATTTTGTCGGCGCGCTGGATGGTCGACAGTCGGTGCGCGATGATCAGCGACGTCCGCCCTTCCACCATGCGGTTGAGCGCGTCGCGCACGCGGAACTCGGTCTCCGTATCGACGCTCGACGTGGCTTCGTCAAGAATCAGAATCTTCGGGTCATGCGCCAGCGCGCGGGCGAATGATATCAACTGCTTCTGTCCGGTTGAGAGCGTCGAGCCGCGTTCGCGCACTTCCTCTTTAAATCCTCCCGGCAAAGTTCGGATGAAGTCGGCCAGGTTGACATCCTCCGCCGCCTGCTCCACGTCCGCGTCCTGAATGCGCGCCGTTCCCAGCCGGATGTTGCCTGCAACCGTGCCGCTGAATAGAAACGGATCCTGCAGGACGACGCCGAAGCGCCCGCGCAGGTCGTCCAGATTCATCTCCTTGATATCGACGCCGTCAATGCGAATCGCTCCCCGCTGCACGTCGTAAAAACGCATCAGCAGCGAGATCAGCGTGGTCTTCCCCGCCCCGGTGTGCCCGACAACCGCGACGGTCTCGCCCGGCTCAAGCACAAAGTTAACATCGCGCAAAACCCAGTCGGGTTCGCCCGCTGTGTTGAAGCAACTGCTTGTGTGGGGACGGGCGTCCCCGCCCGTCCAGGCCGACTCGAAGAGTCGGCAGGCTGTTCCGCCGACACCTTGTTCCCGTACGCGAACCACACATGATCAAATTCAATCCGCCCCGGCCCCTGCGGCTGTTTCGTAACCGCCGGCGAAGTCACTTCAATCTTCGTATCCAGCAGCTTGAACACGCGCTCGCCCGCCGCCATCGCCGACTGCAGAATGTTGTACTTCTCGCTCAAATCCTGAATCGGCCGAAAGAACCGCTGCGCATACTGCATGAACGCGACCAGCACGCCGAGCGTCGCCACCCCCCGGATCACATCCCTCCCGCCGAACCAGATGATGCTAGCAATGGCAATCGCCGACACGATTTCGACCACCGGGTAATACAACGCATACGCCAGAATGGCGTCCTTATACGCCTCCATGTGCGAGGCGTTGATCGCGGAAAATTTGTTGAAGGCGCGCTTCTCGCGATTGAAAAGCTGCAACACCAGCATTCCCGAGACCGCTTCCTGCAGAGTAAGAGTTGATCCGGGCGATCGCGGTGCGGATGCGCCGGTAGGAATCGCGCACCTTGTCGCGGAAGATCTTGGTCGCGTACACGATCACGGGAAGCACGGCGAACGTGATCAGCGCCAGCTTCCAGTTCATCTTCCATCATGATCGCGATAATGCCGGCCAGCACGAAGATATCTTCAAAAATCGAGACCACGCCCGCCGTGAACATTTCATTCAGCGCATCGACGTCGGTGGTCACACGCGTTACCAGGCGTCCCACCGGGTTCTTGTCGAAGAACCCGACGTGGATGTGCTGCAAGTGGCGGAAAATCTGCTTGCGCAGATCGAACATCACTTTCTGCCCGGTCCACTGCATCAGGTAGGTCTGGATGAATTCAAAGGATAAACGTGAGGATGAGCAGCCCGACGTAGAGGCCGCCAATCTGCGCGATACCCGTCAGCGGTGCGTCGCTCAGCCGGTCGCCAATCCAAGAATGCGAGTTCGGCGACCTCGCCAGATATTTATCGATAGCAACCTTGGTGAGGAACGGTCCCAGCACATCCGCTCCCGACTTCAGAGATGATCGCCCCGAGCGCCACCACCACGTGCCACTTGTACGGACGCAAGTAGGTCAGCAGCCGCCGCATCAGCCGGCCGTCGTACGCTTTGCCTAATACTTCTTCTTCCTGATTGGAGGCCATCGGTGGCGCGAGACAAAACTAAACCCGCGATTACGCTAGCTAAGCTTATCGCAAAAGCACTACCGCAAATAGATGGCCGGATGGGCCGCCAAGATGGAAAAGCTTCGGACAAGCTCGAAATACTCTCAACGCTCGGCAAGCTGCCGTTGCACAAACAGGAAATAAAATGCCAGCAGGATCAGCAGAAACCCGTTCACGCCGAGCACGATGGGCGCCGTAAACAACGGGACCAGCCATCCCGACATTAGATTGCCCATCGGCATGCCGCCGCGGAACGCGAAGTTATACACGCTCATAACCCGCCCGCGCATTTCGTTCGTAGTAATCAACTGCACCAGGGAGTTCACGGTGGCAAAAACCGCCATCATCGATGCCCCGACCAGCACCAGAAACGCATAGCTCAGCGGCAGCGACTTCGAAAGGGCAAACCCTGAAATTGCCGTGCCCAGGCAGACGAGCGCGAACAGAGCCACCCGCCCCTTTCTTTTGATATTGCCTGCAGCCGCGATGGTCAGCGAGCCGCAAATCGAACCAAGCCCCATGAGCGCGAGCAGATTGCCGTAAGTCTCCGGCCCGCGATGGAAGATGTCTTTCACGAAAACCGGAAAGTAGGTGCGCAGAGGCATACTCAGGCCGGTCATGAGAAACGCCAGGATGATCAACGCTTCCATCGAATGCTGCTTGCGAACGAAGTGAATCCCCTGCTTCAGGCTCTCGAACATCGATTCCGTGGCCTTCACCGGCTGAAATCGCGATCGGATCATGGACAGGGACACGATGGGCGCCAGAAAAGAAAGCGCATTGAGCCCAAAGCACCACTTCTCGCCCAGCTTCGCCAGCGCCTGACCGGCGAGTGCCGGACCAACCATAACCGCGACGTTGAACTGGATCGAATTCAGCGCGATGGCATTCGGCATGTCTTCCTTTTCTACCAGGGTAGGAATCAACGCCTGGTAGGCCGGGCCGCCAAAGGCCTGCGCGAAACCGGAAACGAACGAGAGGCAAAGGATCTGCCACACGTGCACCGCCCCAGTTGCCACCAGAATGGTGAGCAGGCCAGCGCTCGCCATCTGCACGTACTGCGACGCCAGCAGAATTTTCCGGCGCTCCACGCGATCGGCCACCACGCCGCCAATCAGCGAGAAAAGAAAGATGGGGATGCCGCCGAGAAACTGGTCCAACGCCAGCAAAAATGCGGAGTGACTGAGCCGGTAGATCAGCCAGCCTTGCGCCACGATCTGCATCCAGGTGCCGATGCTCGACGTGCAGGCGCCAATCCACATCAGGCGGAAATCGCGATATTGAAATGCTTTGAAAACCCGGCCAATCACCCTTGGCTCCCCCGTGAGAAGGCTAACACGCAACTTCACCCGGGCGGGTGACGAGGAGAGAGAAACAGGATGGACCGCTAAATAATCTTCTTCACCTTTCGCGCCGTGGCCCTCGGCTCAGGCCTCGGAGGCTTGCCGTCATGGTTCCCGCCGCAATGCGGGCATACCACCTTGGCATTCTTGTCGGCCATCTGGTGCAGGAAAGCGGAGAACGTCTGGCCACAGTGATTGCATAAGAGATCAATGGAATCCTTGCTCATATCGGTGCCCATCATAGTGCCACCCCTACCTCCTTAATTTTACCGCCGCTGTCGATAACGCGCCCTCTCGCCCGTCCCATAGAATAAGCAACAGCATGCCACTCGGCCTCTACATCTCGGTCCCCTTCTGCCGGACCAAATGCAGCTACTGCAACTTCGCCTCCGACGTGTTCTCGAAATCAGCTTACGAAAACTACGTGACCCGCCTGCTCGAGGATATCGCCGACTCGCGCCAGCTTGCGTCGGAACTGGGATGCGCCTTGGAGGATACCGCCGACTCCATCTATCTCGGCGGAGGAACCCCGTCCATCCTCGATGCCGAGCAACTGCTGCGCATCTTCGCCGCCGTGCGCGATCAATTCGCGGTAACGTCCGATGCCGAGATCACGGTCGAATGCGCCCCGGGCACGCTCACTCCCGCTCTGATCGAAACCTTGCGGCAATGCGGAGTGAACAGGGTGAGCCTGGGAGTGCAGTCGTTTGTAGATCAGGAAGCGCAGTCCGTCGGGCGCTTGCATAAGCGCTACACCGTTCTCGAAGAGATCGCTCGCCTGCGCGCGGCGGACCTGGCCAACATTAGCATTGATCTGATTGCCGGGTTACCGCATCAGACGCCGGAAAGCTGGGCCTTCTCCGTGTCCGAAACGATTGCCACGGGCGTTCCGCACGCGAGCGTTTACATGCTGGAGGTGGACGACGATTCCCGCCTGGGCCGAGAACTGATCGCCGGAGGTTCCCGCTACCACGCCCACTTTGTTCCCGACGAAGACGCGACTGCGGATTTCTACGAGCAGGCATGTGAGATGCTAGCTGCCGCCGACATCGCACAGTACGAAATTTCCAACTTTTCCCGCGCGATTCCATCACCCAGTAACGAATCGCGACATAACCTGAAATATTGGACGCGCCAGCCCTACCTCGGCTTCGGCGTCGATGCGCACTCGTTCCTTGCCGTCGATCAGCATCAGGCGATCCGCTTCGCAATCCCCGACTCACTCGACGCGTACATGAATCGCACGCCTCATATAGTGACGCCGATTTCCGCGCAAGCCGCAGTTGAAGAGAGCTTTCTTCCTCGGTCTGCGCCTAAATCGCGGTATCGATCTCGATCGTTTGTTGAAATTATTTAGAACTTGCCATCCTGACCCTGAGCTTGTCGAAGGGGAAGGACCTGCTTTCTTCTACTCTGCGATCGAGCAATGCATCCAAGATGGCCTGCTCGAACGCCAAGGCACAATCCTGCGCCTGACCGGCCGCGGCCGTCTCTTATCCAATGAAGTGTTTGCCAGATTTCTTGCCGAGGAAAAGGAAAAGGTGGGAACCGGCCACGTGAATCCACGTTAGCTCGCCGACCGGTGCCGTTCGGCTTTGGCCTATCCGGTCCCCACCAGTTCACAAACTCTGGGGAGGCCGATGCCCAAGATGGGCGGCTCAAATGGCAGAGCTTGTATTCCGGCCTCTCCCGAAGAACTCATCTTGCCCCGAATTTTCGTCGTACGATTCGAGCAAATCATAGCCACAAACGCCGCCCAGCGAAACGTCACGTCAGTTACACGCCAAAGCGTTCCCGAAGTTACCTTGCATCATCAGTAGTTCGGAGCGCGGTTCGGTGCACGCGTGATTCGTATCAGGGCATGCCTGAAGTCATGCCGTAAGCGTTGTGTTATGAATGCGCCTTTAGACGCTAAGGCTGGACTTAGTCGAGGTCTCTCAGCGAACAGGCCCCCGGCCCGCGAGCGTCGCCGCACGACCCGCAGGGTCCCGCCGCCATCGCCGGCCGGCTCGCCGTTCCGCTCTTCGCCGACACCGCGAACACAGAGAGTTGCGGCTCCAGTTTCTTGCTTTGGCACTTCGGGCACTCGGCTTTTTGTTTGCCGAAAACCAGGGCCTCGAACTGGTGCTGGCATTCCTTGCAGATGTACTCGAAGATAGGCATGAAGAAAACTCCGCGTAGAAACTCGCTGTCTTCTATTTAAAATCAAAATGTGGGTACTTCGCAAACACACGAAGAGACGCGCCCTTTCACTCCCCGCCGCTGGTTGCGCGGCGGACACCTGCAAACCGTCGCCAGTTTCTTGATCCCGCGACGTTTTCATTTGCCCAAGCCCGAAGAACGTATGATCGAAGTCGAGCCCGGAATCCAGGTCTTGTGCCACTGCCACTGGCAGCCGGATCGGACCAGCGCCTTGACCATCATTGTCGTGCACGGCCTCGAAGGGTCGAGCGATTCGCAGTACATGCGCGGCGTCACCGAGAAAGCTCTGGCCGTCGGCATGAACGTGATTCGCTACAACCAGCGCAACTGCGGCGGCACGGACGCGCTGGCTCCGGTGCTCTATCACTCCGGGCTGTCAAAAGACGTGGCAGCCGTGGCCAGCCAGGTCATTGCGCGTGACGGTGTTTCGCGCCTGGCGCTGGTCGGCTTCTCCATGGGCGGCAACCTCGTGCTGAAGCTGGCGGGCGAGTGGGGAGCGCAAGCGCCGCCGCAGTTTCGCGCGGTCGCGGCCTGTTGTCCGGCGATTGATCTGGCGGCCTCGGCGAATGCGCTGCACGAACCCGCCAACCGGATCTACGAAACCTATTTCTTGTGGGCGCTGCACCGGAGAATGCTGCACAAGGCACGACTCTTCCCCGGCCATTTCGACAAGACCCGCCTGCGCGGCATCCGCAGCCTGCGCCAGTTCGATGACAAGGTGACGGCGTACTATTGCGGCTTCACCGGAGTCGATGATTACTACGACCGTGCTTCGGCGGCGCACGTGGTGGAGCGGATCGCGGTCCCGGCGCTGGTTTTGCACGCAGCCGACGATCCGTTCATCCGCATCACGCCCGAGACGCGGCGGAAGATTTCGTCGAACCCGAACATCAGCCTTCGTGGAGACGGCCGACGGTGGGCATTGCGCATTTGTGGGTGCGCCGGTGAGAGCGTCGGATGGCCGTTACGACGACGGTTATTGGGCGGAGCATGAGATTGTGAACTTCCTGCGCCGCTTCTAGCCCTTTATGCCAATTACGGGACACGACACGCGGTGGTGAGGTTCTGATGGACGCTGATTCCTCAATTGAACTGGGTGCCGACGATCCGGTGCTCGATTTTCCCTGGACGGATGCAACCGGCAAACTCGTCTTCGTCGATCTGAAGCGCCATCCGGAATCCATCGCCTCCATCGAAGAGGCCCAGAAGTTTCCCGAATTGCGCGAATGTCTGCGCACCCTCAACAGGCCAACCAGCCTGCTAGAGACGGCGAAGTGCGACGCCTGGGCGGCAACCGAGTTGAGCCCGGAAGAAGACATTTACCGCGCCTCGCATAAGTTCGCGAGTTATGTAGACCTGGTGTTTTCTGAAATTGATGCACGTCTATCTTTATCGCATCATCAACACTTTGTTAAGAAGCTGGTTGACTTACTGCGGCGGGCACCGGAGATTCCCTCGTCCGCAGAGGTGTGCGTGCGGCGTTGTTTCTTCGGCGAGGCTAGCGTCGTTCAGGACGGTTTCTACTTCACCCTGTACGTGAGTGGCTACGGGAACGACGAGGCCCGAGCGCGGCAGAATTGGGGAGTCGGACTGAAGTTGGTGGGGAATGCGATCGTGCAGTTATCGCGCGCTAGGCGCCTGGCCCCGAAGCGGCAAAAGAAGAGGCTTCCACTGGCCGAGATTGCGGTAGTGGCTCAGTTTGAATTTGTTTTGAAAGGGCGCGGCTTCAGCCGCGCCGTAAGGCCTTGCATTTTCATTGCGGCTTTAGCCGCTGAGGCACGCGTCGCTCGAAACTGAGCCGCCGCCGAGGTTGCAGCTTACGCGGAGCACAGCTAAATTAGGTGCGAGAGTTTGGAGATGACCATGAAAAAGCCCATCCCGGCTGAGTCTGCCTCTGCATTCATCGACGAGAAGATCAAGGAACTTTCTTTCTTCCCTGACGGGGGCGACTGGCGCCGGAAGACGCTCGCGAAAGTGCGCGAAATCATTCACCAGGCAGACCCTGAGATCGTCGAAGAGTTGAAGTGGGTCAAGGCGACATCGCCCGGGACTCCCGTCTTTTCCCACGGCGGCATCGTCTGCACGGGAGAGACCTATAAGAGCGTCGTCAAGATGACATTTGCCAAGGGCGCTGCGTTGAGGGACCCGAAAGGTTTGTTCAACTCCAGCCTCGACGGCAATGTCAGGCGCGCCATCGACATCCACGAAGGCGACAAGATCGACGAAGCGGCCTTGAAGGATCTCATCCGCGCTGCCGTAGCGCTCAATCTCAAGGGCCAGAGCGGCAAGAAGCCCAAGCCGTAGCCCTCCAACTTGTCATCCTGAGCGAAGCAGGGACTTCATGACGTGAAAGCCCTGCGGAGTCGAAGGACCCCTACACCCTTCTGACGGGTGGTGCGAGTGGGCCACTTTAACCGGTTTGCCTTTGACCTGAACCGAATTAACCGTGGGTGCGCCCCTTCTCGTGCTTTTCGAGAAGGGGCCTGCCGAACCGCCGACTTCACCCGCATTCGCCCATCCTCGCACTCCGAGTATCCAGCTCCGAAGGAACGGAATAGGTTAGCCCAGCGCGTAAGAGCTGGGTGGACTAGGAGCAAACAGGGACGCAACCTACGCAGGTTGGACGCTTTGGCTTTCCCTTTTCCAGTTGGTCATCTTCTTCCAGTCGATATTGGTGCGAACCAGCGAAAGGACCAGCATGGAGACAGTAATCTCCAACAGTCCCCACGAAGCGCCAGCGATAGTCTGGGCTCGTTTGGGGAGAATGGAAAAGCGCCCATAAACGAATTCGATGTGGACCCAATACACGAGCAGCGAAGTCTGGCCGAGTTGAATCAGCGGGCTGAAACCGCGAGTTGCCAATCCCCAGCGACACCAGGCATAAGTCAGGAAGGCAATTACTAACAAAATTCCCACGCGCGTCATCAGGAAGTTAGGGCTAGTGTGCCAGTAGTCGTAGGTCGAGTAGAGATGGAAGGAAGAATGGTCGAGTTGACGCGCGCCGAGAATTGCAACGCCTCCGACGGCGGCGAACAGCGCCAGCGTTTTCGCGGTTTGGTTGCGGGCTCGATCACTGAAGAGAATGAATCCAGCAGCAAGTCCGGCGAAGGCAAAAGCTGCCCACGGAAAGAGCGGAAAGAGCCACGACTGCGGAGCGCCCAGGTTGTGGCATCCGTCGATATACGACTCCAGCGGCCAGGGAAGCCAAGTTGGCCGCCAAGTGGTGTAGAGAGGCGGAGTCAGCAAGGCAATCAGAGCAGCAGTGAAGATGGCAGCAGCTACGATCGCGAACCCAGAGTTGCTGCGGCCACTCCACACGAGCAAAGTGACGCCGCAAAGCAGCGCCATCAGAATCATAGACAGCCCGATGATGTTCAGAACGTCCACGCGAAGCAAGTCAGACCAAGGCGCCCATCCCCAGGCGATGAGATATTCCTGCAAGCGGAAGAGCAGCCCGAAGCCGAGAACTTCCGCGCCGCGACGTGCCATAGCTCGCGTAATTTCGGCAGGAGTCAGGCCTTTGCGCATCAGTTTGTCGGTGACTAGCGCGAAGGAAATTCCAGCCAGAAAAAGAAAGAGCGGCGCAGGCAACGTGCCCAGTAGTTGTGATCCTTTAAGGAAGCTGGTTTTGCGGGCATCGCCGCCCAACCAGGAGTCGTAACAGTGAGTCTGGAACATGAGCACGCAGGCCAAGCCGCGCATCCAGTCAATCCAGGCGAGACGGGACGAAGGAGCAGTGGTCACGGACGAGAGTGTAACGTGCGAGCGCGGCTCGAGCCAAGATAAAAGGCCATAGCGAGCGCGGCGTGCTAGCATTTTTGGGAAGGGAACCCACGTGAATCGCAGCTTTGGCATCGGCGCGGTCGTCTTGAGTCTGCTAGTCGCTGGTTGTTGCCTGCAACCTGCATTTGCCAAGGACGAGCCTAAGTGGCTCGAAGTGCATACCGCGCATTTCTCCGTAGTCACGGATGCGGGCGAAAAGCGCGGACGGGAAGTGGCTTTGCGCATGGAACAGATGCGCTCGGTTTTTGGGCAACTGCTGCTGAAAGAGAAGCTGAAAATGCCCGTTCCAATCACGGTCGTTGCGCTCAAGAGCGACACCCAGTATGCCCTGGCTGCTCCCGCGAAGCAGAGCCAGGCAACCGGGTTTTATGTGCCGGGATCGGATCGCGTCTATATCGTGCTCAACCTTTTTGAACCCGATTCGTGGCGCGCAGTGGCGCATCCGCTGGCGCATTATCTTTTGAATTACAACTATCCTCCGACGCAAGGATGGTTCGACGAAGGGCTGGCGGAATACTTTGGGTCGATCGATATCGGCAAGGAAGTGAACATTGGAGGCGATCCGGAACTGGCGCCGGAATGGCACGAGGACGTTTTTGACGACCTGAATCTGATGCAGCGCGACCCGAATGTGCCCCAGTCACTGACTCAACTGGTGAGTTCGCCGGTATGGCTGTCGATGGTGGACCTGTTCACGATGAAGCATGACGGGTCGGGCACGCGCGAGGGGACGCACAACACGCTGTACTACGCGCAGTCGTGGATGGTCGTCCACTATCTCATCAACAAGAACAAGATGCCAGAGGCGGGAACTTACTTCGACCTGGTGCTGAACCAGAAAGTGCCGGTGGAGAAAGCGATGGTGCAGGCATTCGATCTGTCGCCCTCGCAGATGGAAGACGCGGTGAAGGCGTATTTCAAAACAATGAGCGGACTGGGCATTGCGCTCGATCAGTCGAAGAAGCCGATTGCAAATCCGGTGGACACGCCCCAACCTGATCATTTTCCGATTCCGTTTGATCCGGACACTATCGGAATGGCAGTCAGTCCGGTGAAGGAAGAGGAAGCGAGAGCGGTAATTGGCGACGTGATGGCGCGCATTCCGGAGCATCGCGACCAGGCGCTGCACGATCTGCAACAGCTGATGGAGGATCCTAAGGATAATGAGGCGGCACATCGCGGACTGGCCTGGGACGATATCCGGCAGAAGAAGTTCGATGCGGCCGCCGATGAACTGGAGAAGGCGGCGGAGTTGAATCCGCGCGACCCGTGGATCTGGTATTACCGCTCGGCGCTGAAGTATCAGAAGGCGCAAGCGACGCGGCAGGAGATGCAGGGACTGGCGAACATGATGCAGGATTTGCGAGCGGTGGCGGATTGGTATCCGGAGTTAGCCGACGCGTACAACATGCTGGGCATGGCGCGAGTGGAGGGAGGCGGAATCAACTCGGCGCTGGAGGCGCAACGGCAGGCCATCGCGCTGGCGCCGCGGAATATGGAGTACCAGTTCAACCTGGGGCAAATTTATGTTGCGGGCAAAAAATGGGACTTGGCGCGGGAAGTGTTTACGCGGCTCAAGACGGGGCCAGATCGGGTAGCGGCAGCCGCGGCGAAGCAGCAGTTAGACGATTTGGAGACGCTGGAGAAATATGGCGTTCGTCCGCAGCGCGCCGGGGAACGCGAGGCGCCGGCGGGCGCGGCTAGCACACCAGCGGCGGGAACGAATGCGCCGGCAGTGGCTGCCAGTTCAGCGGGAGATGAAGATGCTGATGCGGCGCCGAAACCGACGCCTCCCAAGCCGGGCACAACCGGGCCGGTTCAGTTTCTGAAAGGCAAGATCGTGAGCAGTGACTGCTCAAAACCTCCCGAGGCTACAGTTACGATCCTGAGCGGCATGACCACTTACAAGATGCATACTTCGGATTACAAATCGTTGCTGATGATTGGCGAGGACCAGTTTTCCTGTGAGTGGAAAAACCGGCTGGTGTCAGTGAATTATCGGGCCGTGGGGAAGAACCAGGGCGAATTGGTTTCAATTGAAATGCGGTGAGCGCGCATCCTAAGTAATTATCGACCGCTCTTGCGCGCGCTGGGGGCGCGGCGCAGGAAGGATCGGTGCTTGACCAGAGTTGAAAGAACAATGGAAGTCGAAGTGGTGCCGAAGGGCGTCAGTTTGTCGATCAGGCGCTCGAGATGCTGCACCGATTCGACCGCAACCTTGAGGGTGAAGGAATCGGCGCCGGTGCCGCGATGGCATTCGAGGACTTCGGGCATGTCGCGGACGGCTTTGGCGATGCGCGCGAAGACGTCGCCGACAACGCTGATGCGGATGAAAGCGGCGATGGGCAGGCCGATTTTGGCGGGATTGACCTCGGCGCGGAAGCCGGTGATGATTCCGGCGTCTTCCATCTTGCGGACGCGTTCGGCAACGGCGGGGAGCGTGAGGCCAACGCGGCGGCCGAGTTCGGCAAACGAGATGCGGCCGTTCTGCTGAAGCTCCTCGAGAATCTGCCAGCTGGTCTCGTCTATCTCTGCAGTATCGAAAGCCATACAGTTATCATACCTTAGAAACTATAGCCCACGGCACAAAGAGCTTAACCTATTGTATTTACCAATTCCTCGCTTGCTCCAACAATAGGTGCAACGGCAGTTCCAGCTAGAGGGAGCGACCAAATGACATTCACAAATATTCAGTGGACGTGGATGAACGGCGAATTCATGCCGTGGGCGGAGAGCAACGTGCCGCTCTCCACTCACGCTCTGCATTATGGGACGGGCGTCTTCGAAGGCATCCGCAGCTATGCCGTGGACGGCGAGCCGGCAATCTTTCGCCTGAATGCTCACCTGGAGCGCTTTTACAATTCGGCGGCAGTGTATGGCATGCGGATTCCGTTTACGCCGGAGCAGTTGACGGAAGCGATCTGCGGATTGCTTCGACGCAATCAGCTGACCGAATCCTACATCCGTCCGATTGCTTATATGGGAGCGGAAACACTGGGCATACGCGCACATTGTCCGACGGAAACGGCGATCCTCGCCTGGCCATACATGGCGCACATTAGCGGACGGAGCCGGCAGCAGGGGGCGCGGCTGACCGTGTCTCCCTACCGGAAGTTTGATGCGCGCATGATGCCGACCACTGCCAAGGCTTGCGGGCAGTATCTGAATTCGCGTTTGGCCACAATGGACGCATCGCGGCGCGGCTACGACGATGCGCTGCTGCTCAACATCGAGGGAAATGTGGCGGAAGCCGCGGTCGCGAATGTCTTCGTGGTCAACGGACGCACCCTGCGCACCAATGACGACAAGTCGTCGATCCTGATGGGCATTACGCGCGACTCGATCCTGCAACTCGCAATCGCGGAAGGGTTCGAAGTGGAAGTGGGCACGATCACGCTGGAGGACATGCGTAAGGCCGATGAAGCTTTTCTGTGCGGCACGGCGATCGAGATTGTGCCGGTTGCGGAAGTGGATGGCATCCGGATCGGGCGAAGCTCGCCGGGACCGGTGACCGCGCGGATTCGCAGCGCATTTGACCGCGCCAAGACGGGTGCTTCTGGCGAGTGGGCTCATTGGGTGCATCGCGTAACGATCGAAGATCCGGTGGGCGCTGGGGCTTCGAGGTAGATTCAAGCCGGTCGCGGCGCGTCCGTGCAGCGATAAAATGTGGGTAGTGGGGGACTGGGATGGAAAATCCGCTCAAGCTGAAACGCATTCACCACGTCGAATTCTGGGTGGGCAACGCGCGGCAGGCGGCCTACTTTCTACCGCAAGGGATTCGGTTTCTCGCAGGTTGCTTATAGCGGGCTGGAAACCGGACAGCGGCAGCGAGCCTCGTATGTGATGAGCCAGGGCAAGGCGAACTTTGTTCTGACCACTCCCATGACGCCCGACGATTTCGCCGCGGAACACATCCGCAAGCATGGCGATGGCGTGCGCGATATCGCGTTGGAAGTAGAAGACGCGGATCAGGCTTTTGCCGAAGCCGTCCGTCGCGGAGCGCAGCCGGCCGAGGAACCGCATGACGTTAAGGATGAGCACGGCTCCATTCGCCGGGCCGCGGTCCACACCTATGGCGACACAATCCACTCGCTGATTTCCTATAAGGATTACAAAGGGCCGTTTCTGCCCGGGTTTATGGCGGCGCCGCTGGCGGGCGACGACTGCGGCATTCTGCGGATTGACCACATCGTGGGGAATGTGGAACTGGGCAAAATGCAGTACTGGGCCGATTACTACACTCGCGTGTTCGGGTTCCATCGTTACATTACTTTTGACGATAAGGATATTTCGACCGAGTACAGCGCGTTGATGAGCATCGTGATGTCAGACGATTCGCACTCGGTGAAATTTCCGATCAATGAGCCGGCCACGGCGCGCAACAAGAGCCAGATTCAGGAATACATCGAAGCCTACGGAGGCGCGGGGGCGCAACACATCGCGCTGCAGTGTAAGGATGTTTTGTACACGGTCGGGAAGCTGCAGCGCAACGGGCTCGATTTTCTGCGCGTTCCCGACACGTATTACGACCTGCTGCCGTCGCGGGTGGGGCCGGTGGAGGAATCCCTGGCAGATCTGCGCTCGCTGGGTATACTGGTGGACCGCGACGAAGAAGGCTACCTGCTGCAGATTTTTTCGAAGCCGGTGGAAGATCGTCCGACCGTGTTCTTCGAGGTCATCCAGCGCAAGGGCAGCCGCGGATTTGGCAAAGGAAATTTCAAAGCGCTGTTTGAATCGATCGAGATGGAACAGGCGCGACGAGGGAATCTGTAGGCATGTCTAACCCAAGAGCGAAGACGCCGGGCAAGATCGAGTTGCGTTGTCAATATCAGTCGGGATTCGGCAACGAATTTGCCAGCGAGGCGGTGGAAGGGGTACTGCCGCGCGGGCAGAATTCTCCGCAGAAGGTGGCGCATGGGTTGTACGCGGAACAACTGAGCGGCACGGCATTCACGGCGCCGCGCACCGTCAATCGCAGGACCTGGCTGTACCGGATGCGGCCGTCGGTGGCGCACAAGCCGTTCGAGCCGATCAGTTCGGGAAGGCTGCGCAGCGCGCCGTTCGACGAGGTGCCGACGCCGCCGAACCAGTTGCGCTGGATGCCAATTCCTATTCCGCCTCCCTCGCAGCGCACCGACTTTGTCGACGGCCTGATCACCATGGCGGGCAATGGCGACACGCATACCCATGCGGGAGTTGCGATTCACATCTACGTTGCCAATGCTTCGATGACAGACCGTTTTTTCTACAACGCCGACGGAGAGATGTTGATCGTGCCGCAAATGGGACGGCTGCTCCTGCGTACGGAGATGGGCGTTCTCGAAGCCGGTCCCGGCGAGATTGCGGTGATACAGAGGGGAATTCGCTTCCGCGTCGAACTTCTCGACAGAGAGGCTCGCGGTTACATCTGCGAGAATTATGGCGCGCTGTTGCGTCTGCCGGATCTGGGGCCGATTGGCGCGAATGGGCTGGCAAATCCACGCGACTTTCTGGCTCCGGTGGCGGCGTTTGAAGATCGCGAAGGTGATTACCGGATTGTGACCAAGTTCCAAGGAAGACTGTGGACGGCGGCGATCGATCATTCGCCGTTGAACGTGGTCGCGTGGCACGGAAACTACGTGCCTTATAAATATGATCTGGCAAACTTTAATTGCATCAACACCGTGAGTTTTGACCATCCGGACCCGTCGATTTACACAGTGCTGACTTCACCTTCGGAGATTCCGGGAACCGCCAATGTGGACTTCGTAATCTTTCCGCCGCGATGGATGGTCGCCGAGCATACGTTTCGTCCGCCCTGGTTTCATCGCAACTTTATGAACGAGTTCATGGGGCTGATCCACGGGGAATATGACGCCAAGGCGGAAGGATTCGTGCCGGGTGGCGCCAGCCTGCACAACTGCATGGCGGGTCATGGACCTGACGCGGAAACATTTGAGAAAGCGAGCAAGGCCGAATTGAAGGCGGTTTACCAGGGCGACACCATGGCGTTCATGTTCGAGACTCGCTTCGTGTGCCAGCCGACGAAGTTTGCGCTGGAGACTTCGCAGCTGGATCATCAGTACTTCGAAGTCTGGCAGGGGTTGCGGAAAAAATTCACGAGGTAGGTGGCTCGCGCGGTTCCTGAGGAGGGTGCGGAAAAAGTGGTGCTCGCGGTGCGGTGTCACCTCAGCGGCTAAAGCCGCCACTGCAATCAAGCTGCTTATCGCAGCGGTAAACCGCTGCGCCACCCAAAAGCAAGTGCGATATCGACTTTTTTCCGCAAGCTGTTAGGTATTCGAGGGGTGAGTTTGCAGACGGCAACAACAGTCCGAGGCAACGCGGATCTTCCAGACGCTGCCGTTTTTTTGCTGCGCGATCTTATCGACTACGCCGGACTGTTCCCACCGGCATCGTTATCGATGGCTTCGTCGGTGGCGAACTACGACACCTACCTGAATTCGCGCTGGACGTGGATTCTGGGGCGCTTCATTGTTCCGGTGGCGCGGCTCGGCGAATTCGAAAAAGCGCATAAGGCTCTGCCAAGCTCGTCGGAAAAGAGCGGTGGTTGGCGTCTTTCGGTTCTTCCCGGTTCTGATGTTGTGGCGGATGTCGCTCGAATCCGCGATTTCAATTCTCGAATGATGAGTGCGGATTCCGGCTGGAAAGCCAGATTGAGTCGGTTGAAGTGAAAGTCGCTAGCCCCGAGGAACTCGCGCGGCTGTCACTTGTCATTCCGATGGAACTCGAAACCTATTTTGAATTTCCGTTGTCGAGTGCGGACGAATGCATCTCCGCGGTAGCCGCGTGCGGACGGCGCGCCAAGATCCGGACGGGCGGCGAGACGGCCGACAAGTTCCCTGCTGCGGAGAGCGTGATCGAATTCATACGGCTGTGTGCGGCGGCCGATGTGCCATTCAAGGCGACTGCCGGGCTGCACCATCCGCTTCGTTCCATCCATCGGCTGACCTATCACAGCGATAGTCCGTCGGGAATGATGCACGGCTTTCTCAACGTCTTTCTCGCTGCCGCGTTTCTGCGTGCCGGCATGGAACGCGCCCTTGCTATTTCATTGCTGGAATCATGCGGGCCGTTCGAGTTTTCTTCCGGCTGTATCCACTGGCGCAAGAATCGGCTTAATACCGACGAGATCGCTGCCGCGCGCAAGGATTTTGCGATTTCGTTCGGGTCTTGCTCATTTACCGAGCCGACCGATGATTTACAGTCGTTACATCTCCTATGAACCTCATTTTGGACGAGACCCACGATCCGGCCGTCCGCAGTTGGGTTGAATCCGCCAACGATCCTGACTCGGATTTCCCCATCCAGAATTTGCCCCTTGGAGTTTTTCGGCGGCGCGACTCGAGAGGCGAGTCTAAAGTCGGAGTTGCCATAGGGGACCGCATTCTTGACCTCGACGGAATGCAAAGCGAGGCGTTGCTGGCCGAGGACAACCTGCGTCTGGCGTTGAACGCGTGCGCCTCCAGTTCGCTGAATGCGCTGATGGCGCTGGGATCTGCTCCGCGGCGCGCACTGCGCCGGCGTTTGCATGCGATTTTACGCGAGGATGCATCGGCTTCCGACCAGCAAGCGGCCTCGCGGGACCTGATTGCCCAGACGGATGTCGATATGCTCTTGCCGGCAGCTGTCGGCGACTACACCGATTTCTACGCTTCGATCTTCCACGCCACCAACGTGGGAAAGCTGTTTCGCCCGGACAATCCGCTGCTGCCGAATTACAAATACATTCCGATTGGCTATCACGGGAGGGCTTCGTCGCTGGTCGCGAGTGGGACGCCGGTGCGGCGGCCATCTGGCCAGACGCGCGATGGCGACTTGGAACCAAGATTTGGGCCGACCAACGCGCTGGATTACGAAGTGGAGTTGGGCTTTTTTGCGGGCGCTGGGAATCCGCTGGGTGAACCGATTCCCATCGGCAAAGCGGAAGAACATATTTTCGGCGTCTGCCTGGTGAATGACTGGTCGGCGCGCGACATGCAGGCTTGGGAGTATCAACCGCTGGGACCTTTTCTGGCGAAGAGTTTTGCGACTTCGCTTTCGCCTTGGGTGGTGACAATGGAAGCTTTGGCTCCGTTTCGCGCACCCGCCTTTGCGCGCATAGAAGGCGATCCGGCGCCATTGCCTTACCTGTTCGACCCGAGCGATCAGGCACAGGGTGGCCTCGACTTGTGGCTGGAGGTTTCTCTGCAGTCGCCGCGGATGCGGGAAGCAGGCATCGCTCCCGTGATTCTAGGGCGAAGCAATTTTCGCGATATGTACTGGACCATGGCGCAGATGTTGACGCACCACGCGAGCAATGGCTGTAATCTGCGGGCTGGCGATTTGCTGGCCAGCGGAACGGTGTCAGGCGCGGACAAGACTGCGCGGGGATGCCTGCTGGAGCTGACTTCGCGCGGCAAGGATCCGGTCACGCTGCCGACGGGAGAGCAGCGGAAATTTCTGGAAGATGGCGACGAAATCATTCTCCGGGGATTCTCGGAACGAGACGGGTTCCGGCGCATCGGGCTGGGCAGTTGCCGGGGGACGATTCTGGCTGGCTCCGCGGCCTAACGATCCATTCGATTATCCGGGTTGCGGAAACGGAAGCCGTGGCGCAGAATTCCTAGTCGCCTACACGCGCCAGTCAGCAAATAACCATGGTGTGGCGGCACGGCTCAGGAAGAATGCAAGCGACAGGAGATTTCGCCTTATGCTAAACGAGGAACGGCGCCGAGCCATTCTCGAGGTTGTAAGCCACGACGGACGGGCACTGGTCAAAGACCTGGCGCGGCGTTTCCGGACTTCGGAAGTTACGATTCGAAAAGATTTGGAAGTCCTCAACAGCCATGGACTGCTGCACCGGACCCACGGTGGCGTACTGCCGGTTCAGGGAGGGGCGCTCGCCGATCCCACACTGCGGGAAAAGGAAGAGCTTCATCGCAAGGAAAAACTCCGCATTGGCGCAGCTGCCGCGGGCCTGGTGCAAGATGGGCAAGTGGTGGTACTGGATTCTGGCACCACCACCACGTGCATCGCGCGGATGCTGCGCGATCTTAAGAATGTAACCATCATTACCAATGCAGTAAACGTCGCCACGGAACTGGCCGGGGCCGCGCCCGAAGTGATCCTGACGGGCGGCATGTTGCGTAAGAATTCATTTTCGCTGGTAGGACCGATCGCGGAGGAAACCCTGCACCGGCTGAATGCCGATGTTCTGTTCCTGGGAGTCGACGGGTTTGACGTGCAATACGGTCTGAGCACGCCCAACATCCTTGAAGCCAAGGTCAACCGGGCGATGATCGACATCGCTAAACGAGTGATCGCCGTGTGCGATTCCAGCAAATTTGGACGAAGGAGCCTGTCGCTGATTGCTCCTACTTCGGCGGTTCACCAGATCATCACCGACTCACAAATCCCACCCTCTGATTTACGGGGTCTGAAGAAGGCGGGTATAGAGGTCACACTCGTGTGAGGCAATTGGCGGGACTTCTCATGCTCGAGGTTCTGGTTCCTCGTAGATCTTGATGGGCCGGACAACCCGGCTGATCGCCCCGTTTGGGCTGGGGGTGTCTGGTCTCATGCCGAGGTGCATCGAGGCAAACAAACCCAGGAGTTGCGCGAATATCACGTCGATCATGGGACGATAGTCGTCCGGTACATCCTCGACGCCCAGCGAGATGGCATCATCGGAAACGGCGCGAATCCGGTTGGAGGGGAAGGGGCACACAGCTACAGTTCGCCCCGGCAGCCGCTTTTCTTTGAGCTCCTCCAGCAGATCGAGTTCGTAAGAACGGCGGCGCTCATCGCCAGATATGTAGGCCACCACCAGCGTGCTGCCATCGACGGCGGAAAGTGGACCGTGGCGCAAACCAAGATAGGAATCGTAGAAGGTGTAAACCCTCCCACCGGTCAATTCCAGAACTTTTAATGCCGACTCCCGCGCCACGGCCTTGAGCGGCCCCGTTCCCAGAAAACACACCTTGGAAAAGCTTTGCCGGGCCAGGCGCGCAGCCAAATCCGCGCAGGGCGGCATGAACTTCGCCGCGGCTACGGTAATGCGGTGCAGAGTATCCGCGTATGCCTGGGGAGAGCGAATGTGCGCCAAACACTGTCCGGCCACGACCATATTCGAAAAGGAACTGGTCATAGCCAAGCCGCGGTCGTTCACTTGATCACTCAATACGATGGGCAAAACGTTCGGCAGGCCCCCAAATTCGCGCACCAGACGCGCATCCTGATTGCAGGTAACCACAATGTGGCTGACCAGAGGAAAGCGCGCAATCGCAGCCCCCAGGACGGCGACTGCCTCGGGGCTATCCCCGGACCGCGAAAATGAAATCCACAGATAACGCCGATCGGGGCGAATGACGTCATCCGCGTTGGTCAGCAAGTCGGTGCTGGGAATCGCGGCGGCTTCGCAACCCCACTCTTTCGCCAGCAGGCTTTGCACGGACTCACCCACGTAATCCGATGTCCCGGCTCCTACCAGAATTGCCTTGGCTGGCAGCCCCGAACCGCCGCCTACGCCCGGCGACTCGAGGAACCGGCTGATATCTGGAGAGCGATCCGAGCAAATCCTGCAGGTTGTTCCCCAAGTTTCAGGTTGTTGCGCAATTTCGCCTGGGGTATAAAGCAAGCCTCGGCGCTTCTTTTCTTCATCCGCCAGCGCGAGAGTCGCTGTCAGCGCGTCCAACGATTTGCTTTGCGCCGTTTGGTCCATGGGGGTTTTGATTGTAATCTGAGGCAACCTTGCACTATAAATGAAGTCGGAAGGATTCGCAAGCAATCGTAACAAAAGATTCACTTTCATCCTCGCGGATAGTATTCTGTGGCGTCGCACCCTTGCTCCTTCGAACGAACCGCGCCAAAGGCCTGGTCTATGTTCATGTCCAAACTCGATATCGCAATTGTCGGGGAGATCAATCTGGACCTGATCCTCTACGGTCTACCTGAGCAAATGCCCACGGAGCGCGAGTTGCTGGCCAGCGGCTTCACCATCACCTTGGGCAGTTCCTCGGCCATCCTGGCGCATAACCTCGCCGCTTTGGGCAGCCGCGTAGGATTCGTCACCAAGGTCGGAGACGATTCCTTCGGAACCCTGGCGATGGAGCGCCTGCGGGAGCGCGGTGTGGATCTTGCGCATGTCGCGCATGGGGCGCAATCGGGCGTGACGCTGATTCTGCCGCACGGGGCGCAGCGCCACATTCTGACCTATCCGGGCACAATCTCCGAGTTGCGTTTTGGGGATCTTGACCTCGATTACCTGGCCTCCGCCCGCCACTTCCATATGTCGTCGCTATTCTTGCAGCGCGAACTGTTGCCGCATGTGCCTGAACTTTTCCGGCGGATGAAAGCCGCCGGCCTGACCACCTCGCTCGACACCAACGACGACCCTGACGACCGCTGGGGCGGAGGCCTGGACGAGATCCTGCCACACGTGGATATTCTGCTACCGAATGAACGCGAGGCCATGAAGATATCCCGGGCTGACGACGTGGAAACCGCGCTCTCGCGGCTATCGCAAAAGGTGGAGACCGTCGTGGTCAAGATGGGCGCTAGCGGGGCGGTTGCTATCCGCGGAGGGCGGCGATTCAACGCGCCGGCTGTGCCGGTGACGGTCATCGATCCGGTGGGCGCGGGCGACAGCTTCGATGCCGGGTTTCTCCACCAATTTCTGCTCGGCGCGGATCTCAGCACGTGCCTGACCTATGCCAATCTGTGCGGCGCGTTCTCCACCACCGCGTGTGGCGGCACGGAAGCGTTCCGCGATGATGCGCGGATGCGGGAATTTCTCCGGCGGAATGGCGGGGGAAATGGGGCGCAAGCGAGTTGAGGCAGAAGTGGGAGAGTCTTGGGGCGGGAGACGGGAATTGAACCCAACCCGAAATGTTATCTAAAACGTGTTCCCGACACAATCGTGGCTTCTTGCTGCGATTCTGTGTAAAGTGCCCTGCCGAGAGGCTCGTGCAGTCAGATGAGACCAGAAGATTTACGCTGCGAAGCAACAATTCCTGGTTATGCCCGTGTCAATATCAACGCCTAGTTCGAACCTCGGCCGTCAGGTGTTTGGAGCGGCGGCTTTGGCCTTTGGCCTCATCACGCTGGCCTGGCACGACTACAACGGCTGGCATCTACCGCGTTACATTGCGTACCCCGCCGCCGCTGCCGAGATCTTGGGCGGAGCTGCGATTCAGTTCCGCCGGACCGCCAAAACGGGCGCAGGCGTGCTGGGTGCGGTTTATCTTGTCTTCGCCTTACGGTGCGTGCCGCAAATCTTCGCCCAACCGCAGATCTACAACAGCTGGGGCAACTTCTTCGAGCAGTTCTCGCTGGTGACCGGAGCGGCGATCGCTTATGCGCGCTTGGCAGCGCCATGGTCACGGGAAACGCTTCATCGGATGGGGCGCATTCTTTTGGGCATCTGTGCCGCTTCCTTTACCCTCGAACAGGCGATTTATCTTGGCGCTACCGCCAGTCTTGTTCCGAAGTGGCTTCCGCCAACTCAGATGTTTTGGGCGGTAACGACGACTGTTCTGTTCGCACTCGCGGCTGTGGCTCTTGTTACGAATCGAATGGCACTTCTCGCAACTTGCCTTCTGACCATGATGCTCGTGATCTTCGGGCTACTCGTGTGGGTACCGTTGCTTCTTTCGGATCCCCACAATCATACGAGTTGGAGCGAAACCGCCGAAACCTTCGCGATTGCCGGAGCAGCGTGGATTCTCGCTGATCTGCTCGGCGAGTATCGGCTTAATGACCATCGCCCGCGATAATGAAGTTCCCTCCACAGTCTGATCCCGGGTGCCGGGCGATTCTCAGTTGGCGCAATCGCCTTCCATATTTATCACCAACTGACGAAGGCTCATTTGATACAGTAATACGGCTGATCGAATGTCCCTGCGAGTGACAGTCCGGGAAGGGCAGAGCCACTGACAGTCTGGGGGCCGTGTTAATCAAGGCAGCCAATCGGAAAGGTTATAACGATGGTCGTCGGCGGCCATGAAACCGTTCTCGGATTTGATTACGGACACGGAGGTCCGCCCTATTACGCGAGCAGGGGACCGCCTGACTCAGACTTGCCGCTGCTGACTTGTGACTTGACGTTCCAACACCATGGGAGAAGGATTGCATGCGCATTGTCCCGTCACGCTTTGATTCGTTTTACCGTCGAGTCTGTTGGGCTCTCGGGATGGGTGCCCTCCTGATCTTGGCAATTCCGGCTGCGTGCGCCCAGCAGACGGAATGGGACAACCACATGAAAGAGGGCGGCGAAGCCTATGCCAAGGGTATGTCAAAAAAGTACCCTGGGAGCGGTTTTACGAGTCAAACCAACCTTGCGGGTGCCCCCGAGTTTGCAAAAGCTGAGCGCGAGTTTCTGGACGCTCTGGCGCTGGCCCAATCGTTTCCGGCCGGAGATGTGCGGACGGCAGACACGCTGGGAAGGCTGGCGGACACATACGCGGAAGAACGCAAATTTGACGAGGCGGAGGAGCGCGGCAAACAGGCGATGGCCCTTCTGGAAGGGTCTCTGACCTCGAACAATCCCGACTTAGGCTATGCCTCGATTGGAATGGCGCTGATCTATGACTCTGAATCGAAGCTCCAACAAGCTGCTCCACTGTGGGATCGTGCCCTCGCGATTCTGAAGAGGACGGGGAACGTAAACCCCCAGGTATTTCCGAACCTGGAAGCTCGGGCTCTTAGTTTCGACGCCGCAGAGCGGGCTCAAGTGAACCAATTTCTGTTGGACCTCAAGCAGTCTGCCACCTTGGCTCCACAGCAAGATCAGGCTACGTTGTACTTCTTCAATACCGGCGGGTGGTTCGCATTCCCTCAGAAGCTGACGTTGCTGGACAACGATAAGAGGATAGCCGCGCTGAACCGAGAACACTACGTCGTGCTGCCTATAGCCCCGGGCCATCATGTCTTGCGCCCAAAGGACGAAAGACCGACGCGAGGATCTCCGAAACACGAAGTGGATCTCGATGCCAAGCCCGGCGTCACTTACTATGTGGCCGGAGGCTTCTCTGCGAATGGGTATGCCCTCAGATGGACATTCGCGGAAATTCCCAAAGATGAGGCTGATAAACTTCTCGCTGGAATGAAACCTCAAGAGCAGAAGTGATGGTTTGCACCGATGTCGTGCTGGTTTGAAGAGCTCAAGCGCCTCGTGCCACCGGCGAAAAACTTGAAGCAGTTCGCTCAACAGATCAGGCTCGATCTCGACCGAGAAGTGACTGCTTCGAAGCGGATTCGCGCAGCTGTCGCAATTGTGCCCGAGTGACGGGCAACCTATACACTCATTTGACTTGGGCCGGCCACGGAGAGCTCCCGGAAGAGAGCAAAATCCAATCGTCCAAAGCGATTGACCTTTATGGCAGTTGACACTAATGCGGGAAGGTTGAAGTTGGGGTGGGAGACGGGAATTGAACCCGCAACCGTCGGAGCCACAGTCCGATGCTCTACCAGTTGAGCTACTCCCACCGCAGACTGGTTCTGCAAGGAACGATTATAGCAAGTGCGGCGGGAGTGGGGGCGCTCGCTAAGACGGATTCAGAGTTGTTTGTAAGCGCCGCAGGCTGCGTAGCTTCGCTCGGCTTGGACGGGCGAAGGCGCCCGTCCCTCCACGATCGTCTTCGCTACGGCCTGCCTACGCCCATGTACTGGAAGCCCATGGCGCGGAGACGGGAGGAGTCGAGCAGATTCTTGGTGTCGATGATGATCGGCCGTTTTACCAGGTGGCGGATCTTGGTGAAATCGAGGGTCCGGAATTCAGGCCAGCCGGTGGCGACGACCAGCGCATCCACACCTTCGGCGACCCCATAGGCGGAGTCGCAGTACTTCACCATGCCGTTGAGTTGCAGCCGCGCATCGGGCATGGCTACCGGATCGTAAGCCCGGACGCGCGCTCCCCCGGCGAGCAGATTCTGCGCCAGATGGAGGGACGCCGATCCGGCTACCGAGTTGGTGTTCGGTTTAAAGGCCAGCCCCAGAATTCCAACGTCCTTGTTCTGCACAGTTTCGATGGCGTCGGACACTTTCTGCATGAGCCGGTTCGCCAAATCCAGATTCACTTCGCGGGCAGCATTCAGCACTTTCAGGTCGACGCGGTTCTCTCGAGCCAGACTAGTGATCGATTCCATATCACTCTCGGCGAAAATTCCGCCCATGCCGGCTCCGGGTTGCAGGCAGCGCGGCGCAATTTTCTTGTCGAGCCCCAGGGCAAGCGACAGGCCGACGGCGTCGGCATTCACATGTTCGCAGAGGCTCGCAATTTCGTTGATGAAGGAAATCTTGGTCGCTACAAAGGCGGTGGTCGCCTCGCGCGTCAACTCCGCCGTTTCATAATTCGTGACGAGAACCGGAACTCCGCGCATCACCAGCGGATGAAAAATCTGTTTCAGGGAAGAGACTGCTTCGCTCGAAGGGGTCCCGAGAAGGATCCGGTCGGGCCAATTGAAGTCTTCGACCGCGCATCCGTTGGTGAAGAACATGGGTTGGCACACCAGCAGGCTCTTCAGCCCTTTCTCCTTCAGCAGTACTTCAAACTTTCGGGTGGAACCGACGCGAACCGGGGTGACGATCGACAGGACCTGGAAACGGCCGGCCGCGCGCGACAAGCGGACGACGAGTTCTTCCAGTCCCTGGGGAGAATCTTCGGCGAGAAAAATTACCTGGGCGCGGCGCGCCAATTCTTCCGGATCGGCCGAATATGCCAGCCGTCCCGAGCGCACGTTGCGGCGAATTACTTCCTGAAGATTCTTTTCGAAAAAAGGAATGTTGCCCTTGGCCACGTCCATGATGCGGGTGCCGTCGGCATGGCAACAGCAAACCGGCGAGCCGAAGTCGGCGAGACAAGCAGAGATGACGGTGGAGAGGTAGCCGGATCCATAAACCCCAATTTGCATATACGCTCTTCTTGATCGACTCGTCGATCAAACCCGCAGCCTGGGATCCGGCGCGTGCAGTGCAGTCCGTTGAATCTATGGTAATTCACCCAATGGACTTGGCAACGGGTGGAAAGTACATGTACGTCCGGGACGCGAAAATGGCTGCTGGTTGCGGGTTTTCAGGGGGTATTGCGGAGTTGGTTAGGGATAAGATTGCGGATCAACCGGCTAGAGCTTGGAGGACAATTCGCGTCGTGCCAGTGGCACCGGGGCCACGTCCTGCCAGTAACCGCCATTTTCGCGGACGAACATCAACTCCTCCACGGGAACCTGGCGCGGGCCGGAAAAGCGCGCCCAGCGTTCGCGTGCGATCAGGTACGCCGCGCGGGCTTGCTCATCCCGTTCCGTCTTCAAGATCGTGAGGTGCGGAATATAGGGCCAATTTTCTTCGCAGCATAGCTCTTTCCCGCTGAGTTGGTCGTGCAGTTCCCGCATTCGATAAGCTGCCCGCTTCACCTGGATGAACACGGTGGGCGTCGTCGGCAGAAAGGTTTCCACGTCTCCCAGTTCGACGTTGAAGGGAACGACGCGTCCGCAAGCTTCTTCCAGAAAGTCGAGGGCGGCCGCTTCCGAGCCCGTCAGTTCCCGCGGGGGAAGAACGGTGAGATGAGCCGGCATGTGAGGCATAGTCGGATGAAGTTCCCGGCGCAGTTCTTCCACGAACTCGCCAACCGGATTGCGGACGTAGGTCACCAACGCGTAGCGTGAACTGGGCATGACTTCCGAACCAGAATTATAGTCTCACGGCGGTGGACAACGTCAGTCCGCATTTGAACAGGGTTACGAATGTCACCCGCTGATCATCATTTATAATCGAATGAGAGTCGGGGCGTAGCGCAGCCTGGTAGCGCACCTGCCTTGGGCGCAGGGGGTCCGCGGTTCAAATCCGCGCGCCCCGACCAAACATCTTCCTTTCATTGACGAAGGGCTCCTTCGCGCGGCTCAGGATTTCGCCAGCGGGCTCCCGCTCCTCCACCCCGCCACGCAAAAAGCGCGCGTGATTTTCAGTCGCTCAATTAACGGTATCTGGGCGGTCTCCCCGAGGCCGCCCAGAGCGAGGTTAGCAGCAAGACCGCGAGTTCGAACAGCCTATTGACAAGTCGATGTGACGGCGTTCAGCACTGTGTTCGGAAAATAAACATCGCTGGTTGCTGCGCCGCTGGTGGAGATCCCGCACTGCGCTTCATTGATCGTGTTTTTGGTGACGTTGTTGTTCCCGCCGGTGTTGTCTTGCAGTGAGATGGCTTTGTTACTGGTATTGACGAGTTGGTTGGTTTGCGCCACGACGCCAGTCGCCGAATTCAGGCTGATCGCGTTCTGCACAGAAGTGATGGTGTTGGAGGTTGCCTTTATGTTGGGCCCGGCGTTCTGGAACATGAGTCCGCCGCTGGATTGGACGATCGTGTTTCCGGAGATTGTGCCGCTCAAATTGGGACCAAAGATAATGGCCCCACCATTGATGGAGTGAATGCTGTTGCCTTGGACGTTAACCGTCGAAGCAAATCCAGATCCGTTTTCTCCATAGACCGCTGCTCCTTGCGAACCGCATCCGCTGGCAGTGTTGCGAATGACCGAATTACTGAGCTTGCCCGAGGATGGGCTGCTGGCGCTCAGGTATACGACGCCGGCCGCCGCCCCTTCTGGACAACCGGAATTGCTGCCATCTATGGTGAGGCCGGAGATGTTGACTGGTCCGGCATCCTGAACCAGGATCTGCGCAAAGATCGGGTAAGAGCTGACCGGACCAGTCCCGTTCTGCTCGAACACACCGGGGACGTTCAGGATTACCGCCTGGCTCGTGCCGCTGGCAATGCCTTCCAGCGTGAGAGGAGCGTTAATGGTTACCTGTTCGCTATAGGTGCCCGGGCAGACCTCAATGGTAGCCCCTGACGGAACAGCGTTGACTGCGGTTTGAATCGTCGCATAATTCTTCAAGTTGGTTTTGCAGGTGCCAACCTGAACCGTCTTCGCAGTCGTTTTCGGGATGCTCCACCAGAACTCGAAATCAACCGAGGTGTTGAAGACCGTGGTCGGGTTCCCGCCGCTGTTGGCAGTGTAAAAGTCGAGAAGATCCTGGCCATTACCGATGTTTCCCGACGTACCATCCCAGGTTTGAAACTGAAACGTGATCTGAAAAGCCCCGCCGCTGACGACTTGGAACAGTGGGTCATTTGCGTTCCCACTGTTGGTGATGCCGAGCGCACTTTTTGTCGTCGTTTCGCCAGTCAGGAAGCCCGAGCCCAGGAATCCAGCCGTGAGAGTGTAGGGCTGAACTTGCACAATGAGCTGTGTAGAGGTGCTGACCGGTGCGAGAGATTGGGTATTTTGGAAAGTCCAGGGTTGGCTAGAGCCCCAGGCCAGGACGCCAGTGGTCGAGTTGTAGCCTTGGAACGTCATATTCCCCGGATTCAGGACGTCAGACTGCGCCACGTTTGTTACATAGTTGACTCCATAGTAGAGCGATTGATAATCGCTGCTATTGAAGCCCGAGTAGGCGAAAAGGGCGGGTGACGATGTATACGGAGCGCCACCTCCTGGGGTAATGGTGACGCCCCCGGCGGGCGTATACCCCATGATGTAGTTTCCCGCAAACAGATAAGGCGCCCCACACAACATCGCTAGCAAACACACACAGACACTTACTTTCCTCATTGTTGTCTCCTTAGATTGAAGGTTTGGGCGTTCCGTGCTGGACGAGATCCCCTGGGACCAAGCCAAGACTTGGGTTCGAAGAATGCACTTAACAAGGAACATTTGTCAATGTGTGCCGGGGGCATGGTTATCGATAAATCCGATTACACCAACTACCGCCAGGCCTCAATTTGAGCCTGTTGAACCGGGGACCACAGAAAAACTCGAAAATCGTCTGCTAGGGCCGACCAAATGACTTCCTTTCACTCACGAAGGGGTCCTTCAATCCCGAGCGCGCTGTTGACGGACAACGTTTGAAGAGGGCACAATGATGGCCTCGGAGAAGAACCCGTGGCCCAGGCAGCTTCCGAGTGAGGCTCCCCCGGAACCCGCTACGGCCGGCCCACGTTTTCTTAAGTTGGATTCCTAGAACGAGATTCGTTAAACCCCGGGGTCAGCCCTATTCGACAAACTCTGCTTGAACGGAGGGCCTATGTCGACGCCTGCAGCGAGTCCCGATTTCTTCACACCTTCTCCATTCACCAAGCGTTTGGCTTATGCCATCATGGTTGGGACCGTGGTTACGGTTGGACCGTTCCTGCTCTGGCCTGCACTGGCAGTGCTCCTTTTCGGGCCTAATGATTACCTACCACATGCGTTCTGTTATCTCCGCCGTCCGGCGCTGGTTTGGACTCACGTCACCGCAGATTCGCTGATCGGCCTTGCTTACCTCGCGATTTCAGTGACCCTGGCCTACCTGGTTTACAAAGCCCGCCGCGATATCCCTTTTCACTGGATATTTCTCGCCTTCGGACTATTCATCATCGCCTGTGGTGGCACGCACTTCATGGAAGTGGTCACTATCTGGCAACCGGTTTACGTCTTCTCCGCTGCCGTGAAGATCTTCACCGCCCTCGCCTCGCTCATGACGGCCGTCGTGCTTCCCTTCAACGTTCCCACCATCCTGGCCTTGGCGCAAAGAGCGAAAACATCAGAGCAAGTGACTGCGACACTACGCGCCAGTGAGGAGCGAAAAGAAGCTCTCTTGCGGGAGGTTCATCACCGGGTTAAGAACAATCTGGCGGTAATCTGTAGTCTCTTTTACCTTCAGTCCACGCATACAAGAGACGAGGAAACGGTGCAAATGTTTCGTGACATGGAAAATCGAGTGCATTCCATGGCCCTGGTGCACGAGAGGTTGTACGGCTCGGAGAACTTGGCTCGCATCGACTTTGCGGAATATGCGCAGGCCCTTGCCCAGGACATCCTCTCGTCGCATGGGAGTCCGGGCCCACCGGTGCAGTTGGAGAGTGATCTGGAATCCGTCATAATGGGCGCTGATTTGGCCGTCCCGTGTGGTTTAATACTCAACGAACTGATCTCCAACGCCTTCAAGCACGGTTTCCCCGACAGTGTTGGGGGTGAGATCAGACTGACCTTACGCAACGGGGCCGACGGCAAATGCAGCCTCTTGGTGGAGGACAGCGGAGCAGGCATTCCCGAGGACCTGGACATCAATCGAAGTAAGTCGCTGGGCTTGAGGTTGGTGCGGTCCTTGACCCAGCAGATTCGCGGTTCGTTCGACCTGGTAAAAATCGATTCGAGAACATCGGCGCGTTTGGTGTTCACGGTGAATGATCATGAACGCTGACTTTATCAACTCCGCTGAGCCGCGTGCTCTGATCGTCGAAGACGAGATCCTGATCGCCGAAGAACTTAAAGAACGGCTTTCGCGTCTTGGTTTTTCAGTAATCGCGGCGGTTGACACTGCTGATGAAGGCATTGCCATCGCCACTAGGGAACAGCCGGACCTGGTTGTTTTGGACATTCGCTTGAGGGGCGAAAAGGATGGCATTCAAGCCGCGAGGGAGATCCGTGAACAGGTGGATGTACCGATTGTTTATCTGACCGCCCATTCCGACCGGCTGACCGTGGAACGCGCCAAGGCAACTGAGTACGACGGGTTCCTTCTGAAGCCGTTCCAGAGACGCGAACTGCAGACGACGATTGAGGTGGCGATGCAGCGGCGCGCCATCAGGGCAAGGCAGAAGGAATAATAGCTGCCTTGGGCCGGTAGACCATCACGCCCCATAGCACTCCAATGGTGCTAGACACACCGGAATGGCGCGTCCTGCGCCCAACCTGAAGAATCTGTCCCGAGAACCCAGCAGGTGTTGCCGGTATCCGACTCACTGGGTTGGGTTGGTTGGATCGCGGGTTGGAACTTTCGGCTCTTGGCCGGTAGGTCCTTTGGGAGGGCACAGTAGGCCTACCTGCTTCAGCACCGAGAGCATGCTCCAGACGCCCCATTCTTCCGAGATCTTTCCCGCCCCGAAGCGGAACAGGGTCATTCCTGAGACCTTGACCGGTTTGCCGGTCGCAGGAAGCCCCATTCCCGGCTGGGTGTTCGTCCCCCACGCCGTCCAGTGCACCACGACCCAGTCTCCCTCGGCCACCACGTGGTTGACCGCAAACTGCATGTCGGGCAATGCTTTGCGTTCTTCCCGCGCCGCCGCCAGATCTTCCGCCAGAGTGAAATCGCGCTCGCTTCCATGGCCCACAAAGTCGGCGGTATGCGATTCGGAATACTTTTCGAGCTTTCCTTGGCCGAGCACTTCCTCAAAAAACGTCCGCGCCACGGTCTTGTTTTTCTCCTGCTCGCTGGCTGGTTGAGCTTGACCGGGAAGAGTCATGGCAACGACTAGTAGAGATAAGACAAAAGCACACTTTTTCTGCATATAAACCTCCTTGCACAAGTGTCTTGGATCTGCCTCTTACTGCCGGCAAAGTCAGTGTGCGGTCTATACCTAGGTATAGAGTCAAGAGAAAATTCAGGAGGCGGCGATGGCGGCGGATCCAGAGGATCTAGGCCGATCTGGCCTGATTTTCTGGGGCAGCGGAACGTTGAGTCCAGCACGGATTTGACTTAATGCCGCCTGCAATTCATCGCGGAGTTGAATGGACGAGCGGATTTGCTCGTTCATGGCTTCGAGCTTCTTCTCCCCAAGTTTCAAGGCCTCGCGACGGCATTCCTGCGAGCCTTCGTGATAAGGAGATGGCGCACCCGTGTCGCTCGGCAAAATCCATAACTGCAACACCCGCCGGATTTCCACCAGCTTGAAGCCAAATCGCTGCATCGTCTTGATCACGGTGACGGCCTCAAGGTCCTTCTCGGAGTAAATGCGATATCCCGCGGGCGTCCGGCGGGGAGTACGCATAAGGCGTCGCCGTTCGTAGAAGCGTATCGCCTGCACGCTCACACCACCACGCTTTGCAAGTTCGCCGATTCTCATACGTAGATGTTAACCCACTGTGAAACACCATCACTTGGGATAACGGAACGAGTATCCACTCGCTTCATTTCCCGACATGAACCTGGTGTTGTATTCGAGCAAGTAGTTCAAGTGCTCGGCGTCAGAGGGGAAAGACTGGCCGGGATAGGGATACGCACGCATGTCACGGAACGGCAGCGGGTCCACCGTATCGCCGCGGTAGGCATAGAAGTCCATATCCTTTTCGTATCCGTTGGCGATGAAGAAATAGTCGCGCACCCAGCCGCGCGGTAAGGCTGGCAAGTTCGCCGGGTCGAAGTCGAGCGCAACTTCATCGCCCGATCCGAAAACGACAAACTTATCGTCAACCGATTCAAGCAGCGGCCGCACATCTCCGTAGCGCGTGTAGGCTCCGGCAGGACGCGTGTAGGGCCCGGTGGCGCTGGTCTTTTCGTAAATGTATTTCACGTTGCCCGGCGGCTGGTCTTCGATCTTCAGCGGAAATCCGTGAAAATTCAGGTCAGCGCGCGCGAGCGGCACCGGCGTCAGGCGGACGGTCTGATCCTGGCTGGTTCTGCTGATCAGGATGTTGTCCCAGTAGATCTGCAAGTTCGTGGTAATGCGGATGCGCCTTGTGCCCGGCGGAAGTTTGCCGGTGATATCGGCGGTCATTGTGCGTGCGCCGCCTGCAGGGAAACCCATGTCGTCGACTACCCGAACCCACTTCCCTTTCCCGTCGCTCCCTGCAACTAGCGCTTCAACGTAGGGGGCGAGGGGATGGAGGCCGGCTTGATCGGCGGCGTACATGCTGGTGGCGGAGAAGTATTCGATCTCGCCATGCATCAGCAGCCACAACGGACCGCCGCGGTACGGCTCGCCGAGATCGAGTTCCAAACTATGGGGCTCGGCGAATCCCTGGAATGAAAGCACTTTGAAGTCGCCAAAATAGCGGTGCGCGAGCAAGTCGGGAAGCACGTTGTGTCCGTGCTCGTCCCACGCACCGGCGGGCGGGCGCGCATCATTTTTATTGCTGAACACAACCTTGAACGGAGGATAAGGCGGATTGCTGGCGAAATATTCGTTGGGATAAACGTCGACTTCGGCGGGATGATCAACGGCGAGCAGTTGCACTTGATCGAGGTAGACGGATTCTTCCAGCGGCTCCATGAAGCGGAAACTCAGCATTGGATGTCGTACGTCTTCTCGGTTTTGAAAAGGTCGGGACACATTCAACGTTGGGTGCCCCACTCTTCGCGTCTCTTGCGAAGGGTGGGAATCGTTGAACTCGTCTTTTTCTCGGAGTGAATTGCGATCAAGCTTAATGACTTCGGTGGGCCGAGGGATGTTGCGTATAGTCGCAGGGGCGTCACCGACCGGTTTTGGGAAGGGCACGGCTTCAGCCGTGCCGCTAAGAGCCTGAGAGGATGCGGGCTTTAGCCCCTGAGGGGGGACGTTGCTCGCGCCCGCGGCAATCCAGTGTCCAACCACACCCGCGCCGAGCATATCGCCGACCAGTTGATACTCGCGGCCATCCCAGGCAAAGAGCGTGGGACAGGAACTGCCGCGGCGATCAAGTTCCTGAATGTTCTGCACCTTGTTGGCGGCGACCTCGATTTCATCCTGCAGCACGCCGGTCGGCCACGTCAGGCGAAGGACGTCGGCAACTTTCGCTTGCCCGAGACCGATGGTCAGGTAGGGCGAGTTCTGTCCGAGATAGCCGGACGACCCATACACTTCAAATTTCTGACGAATGCCATCAGAGAAGACTTCCACCTTCGTGCCGATGGCGCTCTTGTTATCGTTCAGGCCCTTGAGCGCAAGGCGCAGCGAGTTGTTTTTGTTGCCACCTTCGTTGTGGAGCAGCACGGCGGGGCCGTGATTTTGCGTGATCAGAAGATCGACGGCGCCGTCGTTGTCGTAGTCTCCGACGATGATGGCGCGCGGCTCTTTGAGCTGAATCTTGTCGAGTCCAACGTCGGTGGTGACGTCTTTCCACCCGTCGGGGCCGAGATTGCGGAAGAGACGGACTTCGCCACGACCGTCTTTCGTTTCACCTACAGCAGCGAGGTCAACCCAGCCGTCGTTGTCGTAGTCGAAAGCAACAACACCATAGCCTCGCACCCAGTCCAATTTCGGCAACTGGACTTGCTCGAACGTTTTGCCCTCCTTGTTCTGCCAGAGGGTGAGGCCGGGTGCGCCCTCGTGCGTAAAGGCAACGCCCATCCAACCGTCATGATTGAAATCGAGTACGGCCATTCCGATCGTCGGCGCGGGCATGGGCGAGGCCCATGGTTGACGGGCTGGAAATTTCCCTTCGCGCGGATTTTCGTAAATCGCAGGCAAGCCCGCCGCCCTACCCGCAACCATCAGGTCCACGGCGCGGTCATTGTTGTAGTCGGTGCCCACGACCGCGAGTGCCGCGCCCTTGCCTTCGAGTCCAAGTGTTCCAGTAACCTCGGTAAACGTGCCGTTGCCGTTGTTGCGCCACATGGTATTGGTTCGTGGCGGAATCGTTTTCGCAACCGAGTTCGGATTCTGGTCGTCTCCGGTAACGTACAGGTCCAAATCTCCGTCGTGGTCGTAATCAATAAAGGTCACGCCCGACCCCGTGGCTTTTATTCCCGCCGCCTCCGTCACATCCTTAAATGTCCCGTCCTTTTCATTGTGGAATAGCCGAACCCGACCGCCAATGGTGACCGCTATGTCGGTCGCGCCATCATTGTCGTAGTCCCCCGTCGTACAACCGATTGCATGTTTCGTGGGATCGAATCCCGCCTCCTTTGTTGCGTCTTCGAATACCCCAGTGCCCGGATAGTGATACAGCGTCATCCCGCCTTGGGCGCCATTGTCAGTAAGAAGAAGGTCGATAAAGTCGATAAAGTCGCCATTGTAATCTTTATTGGTATTGGGCAAGAAGCACGCCCCCGGCCCAAGGTAAGAAGGATCCTTGTTGTACTCAGAAGACATCGCCCACGTTCTTATTCCGATATCCTTCGTTACATCCACAAACTTCACGGCAATCTGCGGCGGCACTTTCTCCACCGCCACCGGCGAATCTTCAGCGCGCGAATATTTCCCCTGTTCGCCATAGGACAGGCTGATGGGCGCGCCGAGTTTGTTCTGCGTGATGTACTGGAATTTCTTCATCGCTTCGTGGGCGGGGTCGGCCTGGCCAGATTGCTGATAGGTCCGCGCCAGTCCGAACTCGGCGGAGGCGTGATGCGGGTCGAGCTTCAGCGCTTGCTCGAAGGCCTCGATCGCTTCCGGAAATTGCTTGAGTTGCGCATAGGTCGATCCGAGGAAGTACCAGGTATCGGCGTCGCTCGGGTCAATTTCAGTGACGCGACGGAAGGCATCGACGGCGGAAGTCGCATCCGCGGAGTTCTTGTAATAGAGGCCGAGGTTGTACAAGGCGTGAGCGTCTTTGGGATTGGTCTTCGTCGCTCTCTCCAGCAGTGTCTTTGCTTCTTCTCCCCGCTGCAGGTTGAGCAGCGCCACGCCACGATTGACGGTCGCCACCTCTAACGCCGGGTCACTAGCTGCGGCTTCATCAAACGATTTCAGCGCTTTTGCAAAAAGCTGCTGGTTCATGTAGGCGACGCCGATGTTGTTGAGGCGCGCCGCTTCCTTGGGGTTCGCGGCGGGAGTGGTCGCGGCGAGTAGCGCAACTAGCAACACGAAGAGAAAGCAGGAGACGAGGACGACGCTGAGCTTCTTGGTCATCGGAATTCGGAGATGATTCTATCCGAGTGCGAAGATGGGTGGAGAATCCGATTACTTCTTGCCGTACGGCCGCGACCCAACCTCGCCCTTTGTCTTCCTAACGTAACGTCTGTCCGGTCGCTATGTTTGAGAGTTTGTCCACTTGCCCGCTGGGCCAGTCGATTTCCACCGTGTCGGCTTTGGTTTTCGATCCCATGCCGAAGGTCAGCACCAGTTCGCTCTGTGACAGATAGCTGGAGCCGCTCTTCATGGTGAGCCACTGCCTGTCGCCTCCGGCGCTGACGCGGACGACGGCGCCGATGCCGTCGCGGTTCGATCTTGTGCCGACGAGTTTTATGCGCAGGCTCTGGTTCGTGCCGCCCTGGTTCAGGTAGAGATGCGCCGGGCCGCCATTGGTCATGAGGAGGATGTCGAGAGTCCCGTCATTATTAATGTCGGCGTAGGCAGCGCCGCGTGCCACTTTCGGAGCGGCGAATGCGGTCCCGACTTTCGTCGTCACTTCTTCGAATTTGCCGTTCCCTAGATTGTGGAACAAGTGCGGCGGCTCGGCGTAGCTGACTCGCTTCTGCACACTTTCGATCTGGTCTTCGATGTGGCCGTCGGCGACGAAGATGTCCTGCCAGCCGTCGTTATCGTAGTCGAAAAAGAAGCAGCCGAAACCGAGCGTCACGAGCGTCGCGCGGCCGACTTCCGAACGCGGAGCTTCATCCACAAACAGGCCGTTGCCTTCGTTGTGGTAGAGCGAAAGCATCTGGTTGGAAAAATTTGTAATGACCAGGCTGGCGCTGCCCGAGCGGTCGTAATCCACTGCGTCGACGCCCATGCCGGCGCGGGCAATGCCGTCTTCGCTGAACCCGATGCCGGCGGAAACGGCGCGCTCTTCGAAGGTGCCGTTCCCTTTATTCAGATATAGCTTGTTGGGCTGCGTGTCGTTGGCGATCAGGATGTCGGGCCAGCCGTCGTTGTTGTAGTCGAGAATGGCGACGCCGAGGCCCTTTGAAGTTGGATCGTAGAGGCCGGCTTTTTGCGTGGCGTCTTCGAACTTGCCGTTGCCTAGGTTATGCCAGAGGCGCGCCGACGTTCCCTTGTAGGATTCGGGCGTGCAGTAGGACTTATGCGCGCCATCGAGCGTGCAGTAGAGGTCGGTCTGCTCGGACCACTGCACATAGTTGGCAACGACTAGGTCAAGTTTGCCGTCGCGATCGTAATCGACCCAGGCGGCTCCGGTCGAAAATTCGTTCGGACCCCAGAGTCCGGCGGACTTGGTCACGTCGGTGAACGTGCCATTGCCGTTGTTGTGGAAGAGATGGCTCTGGCCTACGGCGGTAATGAAAATGTCGTCGAAGCCGTCGTTGTCGTAGTCGCCGACGGCCACGCCCATCGCGAAAAGCGAAATGCCGAGGCCCGACTGCCGCGTCACGTCGGTGAAGGTGTCGTCATGGTTGTTGTGGTAGAGCTTCAACGTGGTCGCGCCGCTTTTGGGCGGGGTGGCCGGGCCAATCTTGTCCGTTGACTAGCAGGATGTCAGGGAAACCGTCGTTGTCATAATCGATGAAGGCGCAGCCTGGGCCCATGGTTTCGGGGAGCCATTTCTTTCCCGAAAGCTCCGTTGTTGTGGGTGAAGTGGATGCCGGCCTGGGCGGTGATGTCGCGGAAGGTGATGTGCTTGCGCGAGTGCGGAGCTTGCCGCGACTAGCAGCAAAGGCAACACCCACCTGGAGACACGGAGGCAGCGAGAAAAGCGGAAAAGAAAAACCTAGTTTGCTCTCCGTAAAAGCCAAAAGCCTGCCCTGAGCGGGCCGCAGGTCTCCGTGCCTCCGTGGTGGATTTTCTCTTGAGCGGTCTCATTAGCGTCGGATCCCGGGGGTCGTGGTGACGTGTGCGGTTAGACGCTTCACTGGTGCGCTGTTCAAAATGGGCAGTGGGACGGATGTGTGCTCGTGAATATTCTGGCGTTCATTGTTGTCTTCGGGATTGAGCTGGCGATAGGGGCCGGTGATGGCCTGTGAAGCTTCGTCGGCTTTGAAGCGCAGGTAACGCGCCTGGTGTTCCTTGGACATCTTTTCGTCGCCGAGTCCGCTGTAGCAGAGCATGAGGTTGTAGTGCGCCTGTAAATCCTCGGGGTCGACGGCGAGGACCTGCTGCAGGACTTTCACGGCGTCCGCGTACTTCCGCTGCAAAAAGAGGACGCGGCCGAGATTGTTCAGCGCCACACGGTCAAGGGGATATTGGGCCAGGACTTTTGTCAGATGCTCGGCCGCGCCGTCGTAATTGCCTTCCTGGCGCAGAACTCCGGCATAGAAAAAGTGCGCGCGGGCCAGATTGGGACTGAGCGCCAGCGCCTTCTCAAGAACGCTGCGGGCGCGAGCTACGTCGCCTTCCTGCAGGGCGGCGCGTCCGATGTTTACCCAGCCATCGGGATTCTGCGGATCTGCTTCGGTAACTTTTTCGAAGGCGGCTTGCGCGGCTTTCAGATCGCCTTGCAGCAACAGACCGATGCCGTAATCGTTCCAGCGCTGCCAGTCTTCTTTTGCGAGCTGGGTCTTGGGCATGGGTACCTGGGCGTTTGCTGGCAGGACGTCGAGGCCTACTTTGTTTTCTGCGACGGCGACGATCGGTACGTCGGGAATCTTCTCTTCTTTCGCCGAGACTCCGTGGAGAGAGGCAGTGAACGCCATTTTCGTATCGTCGTAGTCAGGCGTAACCGCAGCCGTCGCGACTACGGGCTTGGATACGCTATTGTCATGCTCGCCGGCAAACGCGAACTGCGTGTTGAACCATGCAAATTTGCGATAGCAGAGGCGCGCCGTCAGAGTTATCTTGCTGCCCGTCTTCTCGGGAATCTTCATACGGAAGTGCACCGTATCGGCAGCGCCGGGTGGGATCAAACGCACGTACACGACCGCGCGCGTGGCCCAGGCATTACGCTTGTTGATGGGGTTGCCGTGCGCGTCCACCTGAAGCGAGCGGTAGAAGTGCGCTCCTTTTTCGACTGGACCTTTGCCGTTGTCCTCGACCATGCCACTCCAGAAAATCGTTTGGCCTTTGTCGTCGACACCTTTCAGTTCCAGCCAAGTGTCGTAGGCGTCGACCGTGCCGCCGGGAAAGAAATGGCCGACACGTTTGGTGCGAACCACGACATCGACGCGAACCGCATCGCCGCGTCGGACGGCGGGCTGCACGCGATCTAGAGGGGCAGTGACAGGCGCGGTGACGGGAGCAGCGGCTTCGCCGTTGGAGCCGGGCGTTATTTTAGCTTCCGCTTCTTCTCCCACCGCAAAAGTGGTTGCGAGCTCGTGTTGCGCCATGGCTCCGGTTCTTAATGGGGCGCTAGCTGGCGAGAGCGCAAAAATATCCACGGTAAGAGCTCCGCTGGTCAGGAAATCTTCGGTGGCCTTCAACTGCGCGGCATCTTCGTTGGCTGTGGGCAGCGCAGTGTTGGCGGCGGGAAAGCGGTGGGAGTGCACTTTGCCGGCGATGTTGCCCATGTCGTTGGAGGGTTCGAGCGGCATGTGGCAATCGGCGCACTGCTGCGGCTTGGGCGGATAGTAGAACGAGCGCGCGCCCTCACCGGAGACGCCGCTGGCCTGCCAGTTGTCGTATTCGTTAAAGCCGCGAATCCAGCGATAGTGATTGACCGGCACGTCGAGGTGCACCTTGTGACAAGACGAGCAGAACTCCGCCGTCTGCTGCTTCATGAACGGCTTGAGGAACACGCGGCGGTGCGGCTCCGGGTTCAGCTTGATCATGAAATCGTGGAGGGTGCGAACCAGAGGACTCTTGCTGGCCGCAAGTTCGTGCAGCTTGGGATACTCGAGGTAGAAATCGCCCTGACCCATCGTGCTTTTTACGTCAGCGATGGAATGGCACATCATGCAGCCGAGACCGGCCTGGGCTTCGGGAGCATGCACGAACTGTTTGATCGGCGTATCCATCTTGCCGGCGTAGAGCACGGCCGGGTCATGGCATCCCCCGCACCATTTGGAAGGCTTGGTGCCGATCGTATCCTGCATGTACTCGATCGACTTGCGATACCACTGATTGTTGAACGACGAAAAATGGTGGGCCGAGCTGTTCCACTGCTTGTAGATGTCTTCGTGGCAGCGCTTGCAGGAATCCGATTCCATGAAAAACTTGCTGGGAATTTTCTGACCGCCATATACCTGGGCGGAACTGGGGAAAAATGGGCCGCTGGGGCCGTCGCCTTCACCGTTCATGCTGACAGGCGGCAGGGCGGGATTTTCAATGCGTCCATGCTGGGTCCAGCGAGTTTCGCGGAGATAGCGTGCAACCGGCGCCAGCACCGCCAACACGGCTAGCACGGCGGCGACTCGCAGAACAGCATGACGGGGCAGCCATTTGAGTCGGGCCGCAGCGAGCAGGCCGGCGCCGAGAAAGCTCAAGGCGAGATGGACATAGACAAGCGGCCACTCGGTGCGGAGCGCTCCGGTATAAATCAGCGCCAGTCCCGGCATTGCCCCGAGGAACAGGAAAAGCATTCCGACTCGAACCAGCGGCTCACCATGACGCCACCAGACGGACCAGCCAGAGCAGCAGCCAAACTGAAGCCACGACGCCGGCAGCGGCGTGCAGCAGCACCACTCCGGCATACAGAACATTCGCTTGCGGGAAGGCATACAGGTAAATCGCGGACACGACCAGGAAGGCGATCAGCAGCGACAACACTCGGCCTACAGAATTTCCGGCGGAAGACATGACAGATTTAAGCGGCCCCACAAGAGCCTGCACCCCTGAATTTGCAACATGTTATCGGAACGCGGGAAGCGGTGTCTCTAATGAAAACAGATTAGGTACCCGATATTCCCTGAGTTGATGGCTGCCGTGTTCCCACGCATGATGCGGTTGACGGCCGGATAGCATCGGACCAAGATAGCCATTGTGCGCGACGCCATTTCCGCAATCCCTAAAACGCTGGTTTTCACCGTGTTCGTCCCCGGGACTGTGGCCGGTTATGTGCCATGGCGGTTAAGACGGGACGCTCCACCGGTGACCGGCACCGAGGAATGGGCGGCGATTACCGTCATCGCCATCGGGATTACGATCTATCTCTACACCGCTTTCTGGGGCTTCGCTGTGATTGGCGGTGGAACACCCGCGCCGATCGCACCGACCAAAATCCTTGTCGTCAAAGGCCTGCACCGCTTCGTCCGCAACCCGATGTACATCGGCGTCGCACTCGTCATCGGAGGACAAGCCTGGTTGTTCCACTCACTGCACATCGCAATCTACGTGGTCTGCATGCTGCTTGTTGCCCACCTGTTCGTCATTTTTTATGAGGAGCCGACACTGCACAAGCAGTTTGGGGAAGAATACAAGCGCTATCGCGCGTCGGTGCCGCGCTGGATTCCGAAATTCAGGCGTTAGCCAGCAGCAGGAAAACCCGAAGCCCCGGGCGTTGCTGACTTCCCTGCCCCTCTGCTACTTTGATTAGTTTCCCGTTCGCTGTCTGCTGACTTAGTCTGACAAGTATGTGGGGTGAAACGTAATGCCGTCCATCAAATTCCGCGGTGTGGACTTCATCGAGTTCGACACATTGTTGAACGACGACGAGCGCCTGGTGCGCGACACGGCGCGCAAGTTCATCGAAGACAACCTCGTCCCGATCATCGAGGAATGCAACCGCGCCGGCCGCTTCCCGCGCGAACTGGTGAAGCCGATGGCTGATCTCGGATTCTTCGGCGCTTCTCTCAGCGGCTACGGCTGTGCCGGGAATGTCGAACGTCGAATATGGACTGGTCACGCAGGAACTGGAACGTGGAGATTCCGGCGTGCGCTCGTTTGTCAGCGTGCAATCAGCGCTGGTGATGTATCCGATCTACACCTTTGGCGTCCGATGACCAGAAAAATACCTGGTTGTCTGCGCTGCAAAAAGGCGAAAAACTCGGCTGCTTTGGATTGACCGAGCCGGACTTCGGATCGAACCCGGGCGGCATGAGGACGCGCGCTCGCAAAGTTGGGAAAGAATATGTACTCAACGGCGAAAAGATGTGGATTACGTCCGGCTCGATCGCCGACGTGGCCGTGATCTGGGCCAAGGTTGAAGATGAAGGCGACAAAATACGCGGGTTTCTGGTGGAGACGGACCGTCCTGGATTCAAGGCTGACGACATTCACGGGAAGTGGTCGCTGCGCGCTTCGGTGACGTCAGGCTTGTCGCTGCAGGATGTGCGGATTCCCGAGTCGAACCTGCTGCCGGGATCGGGCGGATTGAAGTCTCCGCTGATGTGCTTGAACCAGGCACGCTATGGAATCGCCTGGGGCGCGGTTGGGGCAGCGATGGCGTGCTATGACTGCGCGCTGCAGTATTCGTTGTTGCGAAAACAGTTTCGCGATCAACCCATAGCCTCCCATCAGCTAGTGCAGGAAAAGCTCACGTGGATGATCAACGAGATCACTAAAGCGCAGTTACTGGTGCTGCAAGTGGGCCGCTTGAAAGACGCCGGAAAAGTGCAGCACCAGCATATCTCGATGGCCAAGAGAAACAACGTCTGGATGGCGCTGGAATGCGCGCGGACGTCGCGAGATATTCTGGGGGCCAACGGCGTGGCCGACGACTATCCCATCATGCGGCATCTGATGAACCTCGAGAGCGTGAAGACGTATGAGGGCACGCATGATATCCACACGCTGATTATTGGGGCTAGCGTGACGGGGATTGATGCGTTCTAGCGCAGGGCACCAGGCGGCGTGAGCGGCTACCCAGTCAGCCGTAGAGTTCCCCCAGCAGTTCATACGCTCGGCGCATGTGCGGAATCACAATGGTGCCGCCTACCACCAGTGCCACGTTGATGGCTTCTTCCTGCTCGGAGCGGGTCGCGCCCAGGCGGTAGGACTGAATCAGGTGGTAGGAAATACAGTCGTCGCAACGCAAACAGGTGGAGGCAACCAGTCCCATCAACTCCTTGTATTTTGCGGGCAGAGCGCCTTCGAGGTACGTGTTGTGATCCAGATTGTAGAAACGCTTGACGAGGTAGTTGTCGGCGTGGTCGACGTTTTCATTCAGACGGGCGCGGCTGTCCAGAAAACGGCGGGCGAGTTCGCTTTTTTCAGCCACCTGCCTCTCGGAGAAGAGATAGGCGGGTTCTTTGCGGTCTCTGGTGGTTGGTTCAGTGGTCATGAGTGAAAGATTAGCAGACGATTTGCTCAGGCCAGCCGCCAGAACTCGGAACTAAGTCCCAGCGAACGGAATAACTCGTGCGCCTCCTCGACCGTGCGGCGCCTCCAGTCGGGCGACATACGGTCGCGATACCACGAGTCGGCCAGTTTCCAGGCTTGTTCCACGTTCAAGGTCGCGCCGCGCGGCAGCCTCCATGCCTTGCACCATTTTTCAATATGCTCTTCCGACCGGAAGATCAGCATGGTTTTTCAATTAAAGACAATGTCGTCCCACCAGCGCTTCGCCGGAAGGGCGAAGTGCACTATGCCTGGCGGCTTGGCTTCCACCTCGCCTTGGCGAACACTCACGGTCATGCTCTCGCCGCAACATCCGCAGGAAGTGAGCACTCGGCCGTCGCGCTGCAGCATGGCAATCACACCCAACGCATCCCATATACAGTTTCCGTACCAGCTTCGGAATCCCGCACCGGCCCCAGTTTCCACCACGAACGGCGTCGGAACCGCCGAAAGCGGATTGGCCATAAGGACTTCTCCGCTACCCTCTTGCAGTACGAGCATGTGGGCGGCGGCGAGTTCACGGAACGCCGCGGCCACGTCGGACACGCTGCACTGCAGAGTACCGGCAATTTCCGCCATGCTGGGACTTCGGCCCAACTCCAAAAACATCTCGTAGAGCCGGAGACGTACGCGATTCTTGAAATCGTCAGTCATAACGCGGTTCCCCAGAGACGTTGGAGAACGGAAGTCGGAATCTCCTGGTCACATTCCAAACGCGGGAATTTATTTTACGCTCGCTCCACGGGCCGCGACAATGTGAAGCAGGTCTTGCTCTGTCTGAAACACTTCCATCCCGGCTCCGAAGGGGATATATTCCAAAGTCGCATTTTTTGGAGGATTGATGCCAAACCAAGCCCGTCCGGAACCTCATGCCAAGAATTTCGGGGAGAATCTTGAAAGCGATCTGGCGCTGGAATTCTTGCGTGTGGTGGAGAACGCGGCCATCGAGTCGGCGCGCACCATGGGCCAGGGGGACCGTCCGCTGAGCGACCAGGTGGCCACCGAGGCCATGCGCAAGACGATGGACACGGTCCCCATGCGCGGCACGATTGTGATCGGCGAGGGCGAGCGCGACGACGCTCCCATGCTTTATATCGGCGAGCAGGTCGGCGGCACGTATCAGGACGGCCGCGAGGTTCCGCAGGTGGACATCGCCGTCGATCCGCTGGAAGGCACGAACCTCTGCGCCACCGGATCGCCGGGAGCAATCACGGTGCTGGCGGCCTCGGCAAAAGGCGGGCTGCTGCACGCTCCCGACTGCTATATGGAAAAAATCGTGGTTGGGCCATCGTGCAAGAACGCGGTGGAACTGGACGCTCCGGTGGCCGTCAATCTGAAGAACATCGCGCGGCGACTGCATCGCGGCGTGGAAGACCTCGTGGTAATAGTGCTCGACCGTCCGCGGCACGAGAAGCTGATTGCCGATATTCGCAAGGCAGGCGCACGCATCAAGCTGATTGGCGACGGCGATCTTTCGGCGGGCATTGCCGCGGCCGTGATCGGAACCGGAGTGCATGCGGTCATGGGATCGGGCGGGGCTCCGGAAGGCGTGATCACGGCGGCCGCGATCCGCTGCCTGAACGGATATATGCAGGGACGGCTGGTGATCGACAAGCCGGAACTCGAAGAACGCATCGCGAAGATGGGGATCAAAGACAAGAACAGAATTTATGAGGCGGAAGACCTGGCCCCGGGGAAACAGTTGATCTTCGCCGCGACCGGAGTGACCGAAGGCGCGTTGCTGAAAGGCGTCCGCTTTTTTGGCGAAGGGACGCGGACTTCATCGGTGATTCTGACCTTGAGAACTGGGCGGGTGCGATTCATTGAGAGCATTCATCTGGATAAGGGGCCGGATGTGAAGGTGAGGTTCTCGTAG
>CAWITH010000018.1:0-12302 GCA_963838935.1 uncultured Acidobacteriaceae bacterium | reverse complement strand
GGGCCACCCGCCCCTTCTCGAAAAGCGCGAGAAGGGGCGCACCCCATTTTCTTCGCTGCCTACACCCTGACGATGCAGTCATACTACCCGCCGGAGATGGGGCCCGCCCCAGTTGGACCCGCCTTGGTGCTCTGTGCTAGTACAATCGCTTACATTTAGGAAGGCCGATGATGACGTTTCTGCGTAAACTTGGAGTTGGTAAATAGGAAGAGTGTAAATATGCCGAATTGGGTTTGGATGGTGGCATTTCTTGCCGCCTACGTTTTCTTGACGCAGTGGCTTCTGCCAAAACTTGGCATTCCTACCTGAAGGAGCCTAGGTTGCGCCGAGTCTCGGCGCAAGATTGCTCCCAGAACCGACGCCGCGGAGAACCATGACAACAACAGCGCGGGTTGAATTTCACCCGCTTTCGGGAGAGCATCTCAATTCTGCGGAATGCCTCGTCTGGTGACCAGATACACGGCAAAGCTCCCCAACCAATGACCACCTTCGTAATGCTTGCCGGTCACAGCTGCCAGTCCGGCACGCTTATGTGTCTCCGCCGCCGCGGTGATCATCGGCAGCCGGGTGTCCCCTTTGGGCAAGCCCGCAGCAATGCCCTCGAGCATCCATGCGCGACTCAGGTTCAGCCCATCTAAATGCGCCAGCTTGGGATCGCTGGGATCAGGGGAAACTACTGGCTCTAACCAGGGGACTCCTTTTCGCGACTGAGAGATTTGAGGCAAGAAAGCTTTGAGCCAGCGAGCAAACTCGCCGCTCGGCAGAACCCGCCGCATCAGGTCCGCTTCTCCGAGACAGGGCGAAAGGAAATCCTCGCCCGAGGGCTCATAAGCAAGCGGACAGTCTTTGTCACCCAGATAGAAGTGCCGGGCTCTGGATTCCACCAGATCAGCGAATTTGGTATCGCCCTCGGAGCGTGCGTAGTCGAGCATCAAGCCGAGAGCGAAGGCGGTTTGCGAATGCTCCCCGATTCGCACGGGATGGGAGAGCTTGGGCAGCCAATCGTTCAGGCGATCCAAAGCAGCCTGCTCCACAGGACGCAGGTTTGCACGCATCTCGCGGGCTTGCGGATCGTCCCACTCGTGCAGTTCCGCAACCAACTGGAGCAACCAGGCCAATCCATAGGGACGTTCAAAGCTGGCGCGTCCCTCAGCCCGCAAATACGCGGATTCTTGAGCGATGTTCTCCGCGGTCAAGCTTTGCTGCAGCGCCTGCCGTGCAGACGGAACGAAAGCAGCCTGGGGAAAAGTCCTGACCAGCCGCACCAGCAGCCAATGTCCATGCACCGAAGAATGCCAGTCGTAGCAGCCGTAGAAGGCGGGCGTCAGTTTTCTGGGCGGAGCCACGTCCGCATCGCTATTCAAGCTGTGACTGATCTTGTTTGGATATTCCTTGTGCACGCACGCCAGGGCAAGATTGGCAAACCGTTCCGCTGCGTTGACGTCAAACATGGGCGGGGAACTCTGCCCACTAGCTCCGATGACATTGAAGAGCAAGAGAAACATGCAGGCAATGTATTTCATTCCCGATACTTTAAACTAATGCCCGCGCGGAAAAATATCGCTACCTTATTGTTCCGGTGGCGGGACATTCCTTCCGCCGTTTCTGACGGGCGGCATTTGTCAACAATTTGTCAAATTGCTGTCACTTTCTTCCCCGGAATGTGCCATTAACCCGATAGCACGCTAGAGTTTAGGGATATGATTTAGGGCAATTACGGCGTGGGGGTAGTCGTGACCAAGAACGGATCTTCAGGGGCAGGGGCAATGCCAATGGACGCGGTTCCGGTCAGTGCGGAGCGGATCCTGGTGATCGAGGACGATCGCGCGGTACAAAAAGCTCTTAAGCGATTGTTTGAAGCCGAAGGCTTTGCGGTGGATATTGCGGGGCATGGCGCGGCGGGTCTGGAGATGTTTCGCGCGGTGCCGCCGTCGGTGCTGGTGCTGGACTTGAGTTTGCCGGGGACGCCGGGGCAGGATGTGTGCCGGGAAATCAGCCAGGCAGCGCCGTCGTTGCCCATCATCATTCTGAGTGCCAAGACGGAAGTGATGGACAAAGTGCTGCTGCTGGAGTTGGGGGCACATGACTATGTGACCAAGCCCTTCAGTCCGCGGGAACTTCTGGCGCGAGTGCGCACGGCAATGCGGCGGTCGCCATCGCTGCGGACTCCGCTGACCGAGACTTTCAAGTTTGGCGACGTAAAAATTGATTTCACCAAGATGGAATTATCGCGCGACGGGAAGCAGGTGGCGCTGACTTCGCAAGAATTCAAGGTGTTGAAGTTCATGATCCAGAACGCGGAGCGCGTGTTATCGCGTGAGGAGTTGCTGAACCTGGTTTGGGGATATCAGAATTATCCGAGTACGCGCACGGTGGATAATCACATCCTGCGGCTGCGGCAGAAGCTGGAGAAAGATCCCGCGAATCCTTTGCACTTCCGGACGGTACACAGTGCGGGTTACAAGTTTGTGCCGTAGCGGGAGCGAGGTTTGCCCATGGGCGGAATTCGGCTGCGGACCAAGTTCCTGCTTTCCATGGTGGTGGTGTCGGCGGCATTGACATTGACGACGCTGCTGGTGGTGCGGCACACCGTGCAGCAAGAGGTGCGCCTCGGAATCCAGCGCGACCTCGATAACTCCGTTTCCGCATTTCACAACTTTCAAAAGCAAAGGGAAGTCACGCTGGAGCGCTCGGCGGCGCTGCTCGCCGACCTGCCGAATGTGCGGGCGCTGATGACCACGCATGATCCGGCAACCATTCAGGACGCATCGCTGGATTTATGGCAACTGGCGGGCAGCGACCTGCTGCTGCTGGCCGATTCATCCGGGAAGGTGATGGCTCTGCAAGCAGCAGCGCCGGAGATCACGGTTCGCGAGGGGCAGGATTTCTTCCCGACCGGCTTTCCGAACGATGGGTTGCGCGACCAGACGCGGCACTGGTGGTATGTCGAAGGGCATCTCTACGAAGTCTTTCTCCAGGATATTTATTTTGGTCCCGCGAGCGGGCGCCGTGTTCTGGGATACCTGCTGCTGGGTTACGAGATTGACGACCGCGTTGCCCGTGACCTGAGCCGAGTGGCCGCCAGCGAAGTGGCGTTTCGTTACGGAGATGTGATTGTGCGCAGCACCCTGAAGCCGGCCCAGGAATCTGCGTTGCTGCGCGTGGCGCCGAGAACGGCCGCGGGAAGCCCGCCACAAGGAGATCAGATCTGGCTGGGCGGGGAACGGTTCCTGGCAACGGCCGTGGACTTGCCAACGCCGGGTGGACCGGAGCTGAATCTTTGGGTGTTGAAGTCGTTCGATCAGGCAACCGCGTTCTTGCGCAGCCTGAACGAATTGCTGCTGGCGCTCGGGTTGGCGGCGGTGCTGGCGGGGAGCCTGCTGGTTTTTCTGATCTCGCACACCTTCACGCGTCCGCTGGAGAATCTGGTGGCAGGAGTGCGAGCGCTGGAGCAGGGTGACTATACGTATCCGCTGCAGGCGCGAGGTGGCGACGAAGTGGCTGAGGTCACGGGGACTTTCGACCGGATGCGAAAGAACTTGCAAACCACCCAGCGGGAGTTGCTGGATGCAGAACGGCTGGCAACGATCGGACGGATGGCGAGTTCGATATCGCATGATTTGCGGCATTCGCTGGCAGCGGTCATCGCGAATGCGGAATTTCTTTGCGAGAGCAACCTGACGCCAGGGCAGCGCGAAGACCTCTACACCGAGATACGGATTGCGGTCAACCAGATGACGGAGTTGATCGAGTCGCTGCTGGAGTTTTCGCGAACACGGGAATCGCTGCGTCCCACCTACGGCGACGTTCGCTCAGCGGTGGATCGAGCGGTGCAGGGGGTGAAGGCGCATCCGGAATTTCAGCGGATAAGAATCAGGATTTCCGCGGAAGGTTCGACCGAAGGCTGGTTCGATTTCAAGAAGCTGGAGCGCGCCTTGCTCAATCTGCTGCTGAATGCGTGCGAGGTGGTGCCGCCGGAATCCGGGAAGATTGATATCGAGCTGAAACGCAAGGGCGAGTATCTGGAAATTCGCATCGAAGATAACGGTCCCGGAATCGCGGAGGCAGTGCGTGATCGGCTGTTCGAACCGTTTGTGAGCCACGGCAAGGAAAATGGCACGGGAATGGGCTTGACGGTGGTGCAGAAGATTCTGCAGGACCACGGGGGCGACGTCACGGTAGAGCAGACTTCGGCTTCAGGAACGACATTTCGCGCCAGTATTCCGCTAAACCCTTCGGCCGAAAATGCGTTGGCGGCGCGGCATGCTAACTAGAACTCGTCGCATAAGAATGAAGCACCGAGAGTGGCAGGAGGCGATATGAGCATCGGGAAGACGCGCTGGTTCGAGTGCCTGCGATGGGGCATGCTGCTGGGTGTGACGGCATGGAGCACATTCGGCGCCGCGCAGGAGCCTGCCAGCCGGACGCAGCGGCCTTCTCAGGAATCGCTGCAGGAGCCGGCGAGTGACTCGGTTCGCGAATTGCGGGAGCAGGTTCACGAGTTGCAGACGGCGGTTGCCGGGATGCGCTCCGACTGGCAGCGGGCTCGCGCAGAAACGGCGGAACTGCGCCGGGAGCTCGAGCAAGTCCGCGCCGGGACCGGACTACGCGATGCAGTGTTAAGGAACGCGGGCAACTCCGAGGCGGCTGCGGCAAGCTTGCGAAATAACGCGCCACCAGATCAGAGCGCGGAAGGTCAGAGGGACAACCAGACAGAAGATCAGAAAAAAAACGAGCATGCGGCCAGCCTGGAAGAAGAATATCAACTGCTGAGTGGGAAGGTGGACGATCAATATCAGACGAAAGTGGAAAGCGCGTCAAAGTACCGTGTGCGGCTGTCGGGCATTGTCTTGATGAACCTGGTAAGCAATCAGGGCGTGGTGGATAGCATCGATCTTCCCACGCTCGCGTATGCGCGGCCAGCGGGCGACTCCGGCGGAAGTTTCGGTGCGACGCTGCGACAATCGGAGATCGGGTTCGAGGCATTTGGGCCAACCGTGGCGGGTGCGAAGACGAAGGCGGACCTGCAACTCGATCTGGCGGGCGGGTTCCCTTCCATTCCTAACGGGATCAATTCCGGCCTCGTGCGCTTGCGCACAGCCACCATTCGAATGGATTGGGCGAACACCTCGGTTGTGGCCGGGCAAGACGCGATTTTCTTCTCCCCGAACTCACCCACGTCGTTTGCCACGCTGGCGATTCCGGCGCTGACCTATGCGGGAAATTTGTGGAGCTGGGTGCCGCAAATAAGAGTGGAACATAAAGTGGCGCTGGGGGACGAGTCGAGTCTGCTGTTCCAGGGAGGGATTCTTGATCCGCTGAGCGGAGAAGCGCCAGGCACGAGTTATTACCGTCAGGCGGGCCCTGGGGAAGCATCGCGCCAACCGGCATACGGCACACGCATCGCATGGACGCGGAATGTTTTCGGTCAGCCATTGCGGGTGGGAGTCGGAGGGTACTACACCCGGCAGGATTATGGCTTCAATCGCAAGGTTGATGGCTGGGCCGGAATGACGGACATTGAATTGCCGCTCAACCACCAGTTTTCTCTAAGCGGAAAGTTTTATCGTGGCAGGGCCATTGGCGGACTGTACGGCACCTTCGGACAAAGCGTGCTATTCAGCGGCGATCCGACGTCGCCCAGCACGGAAGTGCAGGCGTTGAATTCGATCGGCGGCTGGGCCCAGTTGAAATACCGGCCCGCGAATAAATGGGAGTTCAATGCGGCGTTCGGGATGGATAATCCGTATGCCAGCGACCTGAAATATTTCGCGTATCCGCAATCCTACGGAGATCCGACGCTGGCGAGAAATCAGGGAAGCTTTGTGAACATGATTTACCGTCCTCGATCGGACCTGTTGTTTTCGGCTGAGTACCGGCGCCTGACGACATATTCGCTTGCCGACGGCGGGAACAATGCAGGGCATCTCAACTTGATGATAGGAGTTCTTTTTTGAGCGCATGAATGAAAGCGGCAAGGCAAGAAGGCACCGTAAAGACGAACGAATAAGATGGGCCATTCGTGATGAGCCATAGAAGAATCCTGATCTGGGTTGCGATGTTGTGGGCCGGCGCGGCTGGATTGCAGGCGCAGCTGGGGCCGCAAGCAACCACGACGACGGTGCGCGGGCGCATCGAAATCATGGATGCGGCGGGCAAGGGAAAGAAGCGGCATGGAACGATTCCGGCTACGGTGGTGTGGCTGACGCCAATAACCGGAGGAGTCGAAGCAGCGACTGTAGCGCCAGATCCCTCGGCTGGCCCGGCGCAGAACCCGCGTCTGGTGCAGAAGAGCAAGAGCTTCGAGCCGCACATCCTGGTGGTTCCGGCGGGATCGATGGTGGAGTTTCCCAATCGCGATCCTTTCTTCCATAACGTCTTTTCACTTTTCGAAGGAAAGCGGTTTGATCTCGGCCTGTACGAGGCAGGCACCTCGCGGGTGGTGCGCTTCGACCGGCCCGGGATCAGCTATATTTTCTGCAATATTCACCCCGAGATGAACGCAGTGGTCATCACGATGGCGACGCCGCTGTATGCCATTTCCAATGCGGACGGGCAAATCAGCCTGACGGGCGTTCCCTATGGCCGCTACATGTTGCATGTTTGGAGCGACGGCATGGGTCCGGAAAATGAGCAGCCGCTGACCCGGGAGATCACAATCGCCGAGAATGCGCCGTCCTTGGGAGTGATTCGAGTCCCCGAAGCCAATGGACGGCACATGGCGCATAAGAACAAGTATGGCCGCGAGTACGACGAGCCTACACCCAACAACTCTGTTTACGAACAACAACGCTAGGTGCTTATTGAAAGAAGGTGCAAAAGGCCGCCTGTTTCAGGCGGCCCTGGTTACGTCTTCCTTCTAAGCCTTTTGTCAATTATGGCTTGAAGACGATTTTCGCAAAGGTGCCGGCCAATTCGGCGGGGCCAATTCCCTGACCCACGGTGACGAACAACTCGTTTGTTGCTCCATTGGTTGAGTTTCCTCCGCCAAAGGCAATTCCCCAGAGGTTGTTCAGGACGATCGCCTTTCCGTTCTCATCCTTTATCGTACCCACGAAGTTCCCGGTAGTAGGGTCAAACGCGTTGATGGTGCCGTTGACGGAGTTGTTTGAAACCAGCAGAGTGTTACTCAACGGCCCAAAATTGCCAGGGGCCGCGGCTATGCCCCAGGCCTGGTTGAGTGTCGGTCCTTGGATCAAGGTCTTTACGAAGGTACCGCTCTCCGTGAAGATGTCGATGAAACCGCCGGCACCGACGTTCGGTACAGCATACGCGACATAGACGAGGCCATTGATGTCCTGAATGCCGAACACTGACAAGTTTGATGGGACGTTCGGATCACCGAACGACTTCACCAGGTTGAAGTTGCCGTCGTACATATCGATTACATTGTTCGTGTTGTCGGCCGCGTAGAGGAAATTTCCCGAGGCCTTGCTGGTGATGGCCAAGCCCGTGTACATCGCTTTGTTGGCCGAGTTGTCCACCGCGATCGACGCCAGGTTGGCGTTCAGGCCTGGCGCCCATGCGCTGATTGTGCCATCCAGCGTCGCGAAAATAAAAACTGATGGCCAGCCCTGAATCTGGAAATCCGTTGACGATCCGTTGAAAACGATTCCCGTCGGTGTGCCCGGGCCGTTTAGGCCTGTCGGCGAGATCGGTCCGTTTCCGGCGGTGGGAATCAAAACCCGGAGTGGCACTTGTTTTCCGGCTGCATCATAGAGGGTCGACCAGCCGGTGTCGTTATCACTGATCCACCAAGCACCTGTTGCGCCCCGAGCCAATCCCCAGGCGTTGGCCAGCAGTGGATCGATGGTCGGGGCTTGGTGGACTTGATTCGAAACTAGGTTTGTGAGTTTATATTGCGCCAGGGCCGTGCTCGAACCGAGCATCACCGCGAGCCCGAGGCATATGGTAAGAGCAATCTTGCGACGCTGCATAACAGAATCCTCCTTGGATTGTGCGAGCCGGCCTGAACGATATTTTCTCGATCCGGCTTGCAATCGGAATGCTAGTTCCGCAGCATCAGGCAGTTTGTCAACGCGGTGTCATGTGTTTGCACAATTCTTGTCGGAGGGTGGAGCGTTCGCGCGTGGCTTGGTCCGGTAATGTTCTTTTGGCCGGGAAATCGAGTCAGCTCATGTTGCGCCAGTCCAGAATGACTTTACCGGCATTGCCGGTGCGCATGACGGCGAAGGCCTGCTCGTGCTCGCGCCACGAGAAGTGATGTGTAATGACGGGCTCGATGTTGAGGCCGCTTTCCAGCATCACCGTCATCTTGTACCAGGTCTCATACATCTCGCGGCCATAGATGCCCTTGATGGTCAGCATGTTGAAGATGACTTGATGCCAGTCGATCGACATCTCTCCAGCAGGTATGCCTAGTAGCGCGATCTTGCCCCCGTGGCTCATGTTCGCAAGCATGTCGCGGAAGGCAGATGCGTTCCCTGACATTTCGAGGCCTACATCGAATCCCTCGCGCATGCCGAGCTTTTGTTGCACTTCCGCAAGGCTCGTCTTGCGTGGGTCGATGGCCATGGTGACGCCAACCTTCGCAGCCAGTTCCAGTCGGTAGGGGTTCACGTCAGTAATCACCACATAGCGGGCACCCGCGTGCTTTGCAACCGCCGCGGCCATGATTCCGATGGGCCCGGCCCCAGTGACCAGCACATCTTCCCCAAGCACGGGAAAAGAGAGAGCGGTATGAACGGCGTTGCCGAAGGGGTCGAAGATGGACGCAATGTCAGGTTTGATGTGCTCGCTGTGCTTCCAGATGTTTGACATGGGGAGCACGATGAATTCGGCGAACGCCCCGGGGCGGTTTACGCCGATGCCTTTGCTGTGCGCACAAAGGTGGCGTCGTCCTGCCAGGCAGTTGCGGCAGCGGCCGCACACCACATGACCCTCGCCGCTCACCAGTTCTCCAACGTGAAAGTCGGCCACGTTCGAGCCGACGGCGACGATCTCGCCCATGAATTCATGCCCGATGACCAGCGGAACCTGGATGGTCGATTGCGCCCAGGCATCCCATTCGTAAATGTGCAGGTCGGTGCCGCAGATCCCGGTCAGCAGAACGCGGACTTTGACGTCATTGATGCCAATCTCCGGCTCGGGGACTTCTTCGAGCCAAAGGCCAACGCCTCGCTTACTTTTTACGAGAGCTTTCATTTTTTTGCCTTATGCAATTCGTATGAAGTGCGGAACTAACGGATTTTACTCCCCAGCGCCGGAAAACGCCGTGCAAGCATTCACCCAGTAGTGCGCTACTTTGATTTTAAAATCCCCGGAAATACCAGTTTCATCAACAGAATGAATGCTGCGATGGAAATGATTGCCATCCACCACGGCCTAAATACAATGGGGAACAAAATAAAGACAAGGATGAATGCCAACCAGCGCCACCCGGACGGTTTGTTCTTGTCAGGTCCCACTTCTATTCCTTATGCCGCTCTTTCCGCCCTCCGATGCTCAACTATCCATTGAGCAGTGCAGCCGACGATCCCACCCAGGCCATATTCTTGTTATGGTCCACGCCCATCATCAGACCGCGGCCCATGCGCACGATGGTCAGCACTGGCAGCAACTGATCGAGCCACACATACATGATCCGCAGTTCAACCTTGGTGGCCCCGTGCGGCGTCTCGACGACCGGCGTGAAATTCATCCGCTCCTGCAAGATGTAGGCGCTGCGTTTCGCCGCGGGAATCGCGTCGATGTCTTTGCGCGAAGGCGCAATCACTACGCCCAATCCGGCAAACGAATACAGCGGTTTGAGCACAAAATTCTCCAGATCGGCTGGCACTTCTGGCTGTTGGTCCAAAAACGATGTCCGCGGCACCGAAGGATGCTTCAAATAAGGAATGGAGTATTTGCTGATCCGGAAATACCAGTTCGGATGCCCCGCCCACTCCACGTCGAGGTCATCGCGAAAATCAAACGGTAAACTCACTCCCTTGCGCTCCAGTTCGTCCACAATAGTGCGGTTATAAATCCGCTCGATTGGAATCCGCTTGCCCGCCTCCTCATAAAACAGACGCCGACCGTCTTTCTGAATCTTGGTGATGCACACCGTGCGAATCCCGAGCAGTTTTTCGGTCAGCAGAAAATCGGGACGCGTCTTCTGCTCTTCCGGATGCACCTCCATCAACACGACATTCGCGGGATCGTGCCCCGCCACAATCGCGTCCTGCAGAAGCCGCTGGTAAGAAGGCGAGTCCAGCCCACTCAAGAAGTAGCGGAGCTTCGCGTCGAGGCCAAATGCATCGATATAAGACTGCGCCAGCACCGGTTGATAAGCATAGAGGGAAGGAAAGGCCTGCAACTCCACCAGTTTCGGCTGTAACTCGCCCGCCGCATCGCGCACCAGTCCAAAGTCCACCTGAATGAACATGGGATGCGGCGCTTCATTCGGCACGCGAAACTGCGCCGGGATGGAAGCCTCTGACCGCGCCCGATATTCCGGATTCTCTACCAACTGCCGGATCAGCGCCTTCCCGTCTTCTCCCATGCGCTCGACCAGCGCATTTGGGAAGAAGCAGGGAGTCTCGCAAAGCGCGAATGGAACCTCCATCCCGCAGCGCGAAGCCATCTCGCGGCGTAGCCGCTCGTATTTTTCGGGAGTAAACTCCGCGTTGAATCGCTGTCTCAAAGCCGCAATCATGAAGTGCGAACCTCAGTCCAGTTTCGTGCAGAGTTGTCTAGAGAGCGCCCGTGTCGAGATCCTCTTGCTGCACTCGTCGCCTCAGCGAGACTTTTTCCAAGTAGCTATCTTTCCCCATGTGCCTCTGGATCGTTCCTAGAAAGTCTGAAGGCCTGATCGTGCCATGAATCCTTACAGGGCCATCCTTGTTTGTTCCCTTCATGTCGACCTCGCAAGTCGTCGTCTTGCCAGACTGCTTTTCTCGGAGCCCACCCGATAGCTTGGTTTCGCGCGGTTGCAGTTCGCCTGCGTAGTCACGCAAAGTCGCCTCGACGCGGGCGCCGTTTTCCTTGAGTATGAGCTCTATTCCAGAAGGAAAGGGCAGCCCAGTAACCGTGGCTAGAGACGAAAAAGACTCCGTATGGTGTTCGCTACGGGGTAGCACGCACTGGCAATGAGCTTGATGTGTCCAAACCGAGATCATGAGAACTGCGGCAATTGCGATCCGTAGGAGCACAGAAAACCCTGTTCCTGGCTGACTAAGCACTCAAAACGCCTGACAGCGATGTTACGCCTCAATCAAGAACTGCCCGCCCCGCATAATCTGCTCGCCGTCGACCCAGATGTCGAAGTCGCGCCCCACTACATCAATGTGGGTTGACGAATCCCACTCCGCTCCAGTGTGGGCCCCATACGGGTTTCCAAACGCAATGTGCACGCCGGGAAATTTCTCATCCTGCAGGATTTCCCCGATCACATCTTTCAATTCGATGTTCGTCCCAATGGCAAACTCTCCCACCCGGTCGCTGTTCTCATCCGTATGCGTATATGCCCAGAAATCGTCTTTCAATTCCTTGTTCCTGGAGTGCGCCTCGATCACGCGATTTCCCTTTATGTTGATGGTCAGCGGATTTGCCTTCAAATCGCCGAACTTCGCACACAAATAATCGCCTACCACGCCATCAATTACAAATGTCCCGTTCACCTCGCCCGGCGTCGTGAAAATTTCACCACCGGGAAGGTTGCCCCACTTTTCCGTGCTGATCAGGCCACTCGTCTTCACCCAGCGGTAATTCGGGTTCAAATCTGCCACCAGATCCGTTCCCGAAGGCGTCTTTGCCCGGATTTGTTTCGCCTTGCGCACCTTCTCCAGTACCTTGACGCTCAGCTTGTCCACTTTCAGGAAGTCGGCGCGCATGCCTTCCACCATGATGCGCTTCTTAATGTTGACCATGTGCGCGTGCCGGATCTTCCGCCGGTTGACTACTTCCGTCATCTGCATGCGCGATTTCAGTTCGTTGGGTTGTCCCTGAACCGCAAAAATACTCACCTGGCTCGTCTCCAGATCCTCGGCAATGAGCAGCGGAAAATCCGTCAGCGGACGAGCTGCCACATCCTCCAGCACCCACGTCTGGTAGCGGCAGCCCAGCGCTTCCAGTTCGTGCACCATGGCCGCCGCGATCTCCAGGCTCACTTCATCGGTGATGACGGTGACTTTTTCCGAAGGCAGTACCCGCAGGCACACCCGCACCGCATTCCGCGCTCCCGGGGTGAGTTGCGGATCAAAAGCCAGCTTGTTCAGTTGTCGGTTGGATGGTTCAGCAGTGTTCGTCAAAGTCTTCATCAAACTCATCAGACGGCTCGCGCGGTGGGCAGGTTGTCCACC
>CAWITH010000017.1:0-7330 GCA_963838935.1 uncultured Acidobacteriaceae bacterium | reverse complement strand
GCCGTCGGGAGAGACGCGTGCCAAGCCAGGATTTCCGCCAACCCGGAGCGTGGCCGCGACCGTGCGGCGGTCGAGATCGAGAACAGAAACGTTGTCGGAACCGGAATTAGCCACATAGCCGCGGCGTCCGTCAGGAGAGACGTCGATGAAAAAAGGGCGCCCGTAGACGCCGATGGTGGCGACAACTTTATTCTGTTCAGCGTCGATCACGCTGACATTCGAAGAGCCGGTGTTGACGACGTAAACCTCGTTACGCTTCGGATTGGCCATGACGCCGGTAGGCTCGTTGCCGACCTGCAGCGTTCTCACCGGCCGAAAGCTGCGCAGGTCGATTACTGTAACGGTGTTGCTCTTTCCATTCGTTATGTATGCGTACTCGCGATAGAGCGGGCCGTAGATGGGGAGAGCGCGTTCGTGAAAATACCACCAGCCACCGGCTAGGATAAGCGGGACGAGAACGGCGAGTAACAGGAATTTTCTCAAGGACGGATTGGCCTCGCTGCAGGCACGAGATTATCGGAAATGCTGCGCCGCGCTCAGAACGAAGCGGACTTCTACGTTCACTCGGATCGCGACCGGATTTCCGTCTTTTGTTGCAGGAGCAAACCTCCACTTTTTCACGGCATTGATGGCCGCCTGGTCGAACCCCGGGCTTAGGCTGCGGACAACTTCCACGTCCCGCGGCAGACCCCCGCGACCGACGACCACTCCGAGCACAACCGTCCCCCCGGTTAGGCCATTGCGCCCTTTCGTTGGATAGTCAGGGTCCGGAGTGTAAGTGGTGCGCGGCGGTTTCGCCCCCTCTTTAGGACCATAGATGTGCTCTTGGGAAACGTTATCGGACGCATCTGACGTCTTTGTGTTTGGCGTCGCAGGCGGCTGGCTTTGCGCAGTGACGGCCCCCGTAGCGAACATAAGGGCCAGCGCGACTATGCCTCGTCTCATGCTGTCCTTCCGCACTGCCTGCCTGCCGCCGACGGCTCGCCAATGTTAGCGTTTTGAACTGTCCGTCCCAACACCGCCGCGATCTGCCGGACCTGCACCATCAGCGCGTCGAACTGATCGGGGAACAGCGACTGCATGCCATCCGAGAGAGCGCGGTCGGGATCGTGGTGCACTTCGACGATCAGGCCATCGGCTCCAACGGCAACGGCGGCGCGGGAAAGTGGAGTTACTTTGTTGCGCTTACCGGTGCCGTGGCTGGGGTCCACGATGATGGGCAGATGGCTGAGGCGCTGGACGGCGGGCACGATGCTGAGATCGAGCGTATTGCGAGTGTGATCGGCAAAAGTGCGCACTCCGCGCTCGCACAGGACGATGTTGTAGTTGCCCTCGCTCATGATGTATTCGGCGGCCATAAGAAATTCTTCCAGCGTGGCCGAGATGCCGCGCTTCAGCAAGACGGGCTTGTGGGCGCGTCCAGCGCGCTTGAGCAGAGAGAAGTTCTGCATGTTGCGGGCGCCGATCTGGATGACATCGGCATATTGGTCGACCAGGTCGAGCGATTCGTAATCCACGGCTTCGGTGACGATGAGCAAGCCGAAGCGCTCGCGGACGTCGGCCATGATCTTCAGCCCTTCTTCGCCTAGTCCCTGAAAGGAATAAGGAGAAGTTCGAGGCTTGTAGGCGCCGCCGCGGAAGAACTGAGCTCCGGCGCGGGCCACGCGCTCGGCGATGGTGAAGGCCTGATCGCGGCTCTCGATGCCGCAGGGCCCGGCGATGATAGCCAGGCTGGGGCCTCCGATGGTGACGGGCGAGCTTCCCGAATGAGGAGCGGGAAACTTGATCACCGTGTTGTCGGGCTTGGTGTCGCGGCTGACCAGCTTGTAGGGCTTGGTAACGCGGATGACTTCCTGCACGCCAGGCATTTCTTCCAACGAGCCGGATTCGACTTCGCCTTTGTTGCCGGTGATGCCGATAGCGGTGCGCTGCGCTCCCGGCATGGAGTGGGCGCGGTACCCAAGCGCTTCGATTTTCTGGCAAACGGCGCGGACCTGCTCTTCCGTGGCCTGCGCTTGCATGACGACCAGCATAGGCAATACCCCGAACTGCTTCAGTTTAGCGTCCGGGGGCGGGACAGAGCAAACGGCGGGTTGGGGGCTTGACCTGCACTCCCCGCCCTTGAATTGAGGTTGCGGACATTCGATCTACTTCTTTTACGCGGGCAAATATTTCTTCTCTATCGAAGCCACCGCCACGGATCCACCATTTCGTTGAGATGAATTTTCGCACCTTGCGAAAAAGCCTACTGTATGGTCCCTGGTTCCGGCTCTGCAGACTCGGCATCCAAAACCTGCCTCACCTTGGCCACCAGCTCCGACAGGGAGAAGGGCTTGGCCAGGAACCAGAGTCCAGCATCGAGCACGCCGTAGTGGACGATGGCGTTGCTGGTGTAGCCGGAGACGTACAGCACCCGGGTTCGCGGTGAAATCTGTTTCACTTGCGCGGCAAGCTGGGGCCCGTTCATTCCGGGCAGAATCACGTCGGTGACCAGCAGGTGGATGTCGACATGATTGGCGCGGCAGTGGGCGAGGCCTGCTTCGGGGTTGGCGGCGGGTAACACGTTGTAGCCGCTGTCTGCCAGGACTTCACACGTCAATTGACGGACCTGTTCGTTGTCCTCGACCAGAAGAATGGTTTCGGTTCCACGCCGCATGCCTGCCGGCCGTCTCTCCGCTCTGACTTCTTCGGCTGGTTGATCGACCCTGGGGAAATAGATCTTGAACGTCGTCCCCCGATCGGGCTCGCTGTAAACCCAGATGTAACCTCCACTCTGCTTGACGATTCCGTACACCGTGGAGAGTCCCAGGCCTGTGCCCTTGCCGACTTCCTTGGTGGTAAAGAAAGGTTCAAAGATATGCGCCTGCGTGTCGGCGGTCATGCCGATTCCGGTGTCGCTCACGGCCAGCATGACGTAGCGTCCGGGCTGCGTGGGCGGGTGTTCGCGAGCATACGCGTCGTCCAGTTCCGTGTTTGCGGTTTCCAGGGTCAAGCTTCCGCCGCTGGGCATGGCGTCGCGCGCATTCACGGCCAGGTTCATGATGACTTGCTCGATTTGCCCGGGATCAGCTTTGACCGTGCCCAGGTCGGGGCCAGGTACGGTCATGATTTCGACGTCATCGCCGATCAGCCGCCGCAGCATGGTATCGAGGTTCATCATGATGTTGTTCAAATCAATCACCCGGGGCGAGTGGATCGCCTTTCGGCTGAAGGCCAGCAGTTGTTTAGTGATTTCTTCCGCGCGCTCGGCGGCCGTCCGGATTTGAACCGTGGCGTCCATCAGCCGGCTGGCGGCGGGAACTCCGCCCATCACGATCTGACTGTAGCCCTTAATGACCGTCAAGATGTTGTTGAAGTCGTGGGCAACACCGCCCGCGAGACGGCCAACCGCTTCCATTTTCTGGGAATGGCGCAGCTTCTCTTCGAGCCCCACGCGGTCGGTCACATCCTGAACCAGCGAGGCCACACCGAACACGCCTCCGGATTCGTTGACCAGCGGCGTGTTGTACCACTCGCAGGAAATCGTCCGGCCGGCCTTGGTGATATTGTCGTTGGTGGCGGCATAGACTGGGCTACCTTTTTGCTCGAGCAGGTCATGCCAGACCCGCTCCACACGCTCGCGGAAGGCGGGTGCCGTGATGAAGGTGCCATGTTGTCCCATGGCCTGCTCGCGGGAAAATCCGAAGAGGCGTTCGGCCGCGGCATTCCAGGCCACAACGCGAAAGTTGAGATCCCATTCAATCACCGCCAGCGGCGTATGCTCGACGTGGACCCGCAGTCTCTGCTCTGACTTGTGAATCTCTTCTTCCACTCGCTTGCGTTCGCTGATGTCCCGCGAGATCCCAATCAGTCCGATCACCCTCCCGTTCGCATCGCGATACGGACTCTTGGTGGTGAGGTAGGTCCGCGCCGGGTCCGCCGGCAGCCCACTTTGCTCGTAGGTGCAAGTCTCTCCCCCCTCGAGGACCCTGCGATCGCGCTCCATGACTTGACGCGCGGTTTCCGGAGAAAAAAGCTCGCGGGTATCCTTGCCCAAGACCTCTTCGATGGTCCGTCCCAGGGGTAGAGCTCCTGCGGAATTGACCATCAGGTAACGGCTCCGCAAGTCCTTGACGTAGACTGCGTCCGTGGTTCCTTCCGTAATCCCTTGCAGAAGCGCCAGGTTCTTCTGCAATTCCTGCGAACTGTGGAGCAACTGGCTGTGCGTCACGAACAAGCGGCCACTGGCGGCGGCGAACGAGACCGTCACCAGGAACACGGCCCAGAGAAACTGTTCCTGGGCAATCTGCAGGACCAGCGGAAAGACGATGGCGGGGATGAGCAAAGGAGAAAACTGCGCGAGCAGTTGCATGCCCGGGTCGAAAGAGCTGGTCGTCTCCAGTGGGCTCTGCTCAGTACCGTTCCAAGTCGACGCAATCACGATGAGAAGGCAGTAAGTGACAGTCCACATCAGGCCGATCCAAGTGCCCGACCGATGGCTCCCGGTAGCAAAGGTGTATAGGGTCGTACTGGAGGTGATGGCGAAGGCGAAGAAAAACCCGGCTATACGAAAAAAGAGTGCGCGTGCCGTGCGATATTGAGTCAGCAGCCCTCGAACTGCAAAACTCACGGCCAACAACCCGAAGAAGGCGAAACCGACATAAAAGGCACGAAATTCCATAGCCCGTCCCGAGAGTTGCCATCGCGAGGGCACGTAGAGCTGAGAAAGCTCGAGGGCCAGCGCCAGAGCGCAAACCTGCCCAAAATCGCAAAGCCGCAACCACCGGAATCCACTGTCCGGGTCCCGCGGACTCAGAAACAGCGTCATCATGGCGGGCACAGGCCAGAAGAAAAACAGAACGTCGCTAGGCCAGAGCGTACCGGCCGGGGCGTGCAGATAATCGAAGTAGTAGTTGTAGCCGACCTGGGCCACAAGAGAAAGAAGCATGGAAAAAGAAATCAGGCGCCAAACCCGCTTGCCAAAGGACCCTGATTGGCGGGCGGCGGACCAGCTGACGACGGCAGCCACCAGGACCGCCGCTGCCCCAATCCAGTCAGTCCACCAGGAGGCGAATGGAGTGCCGTACCTGAATGCGAGGAGAAGCAGGTGTGCAACGATCAGAATTGCCGCCGCTGAAATCGCGGAACTGCGATACTTGGGCATCTCTTAACCTCGATGTAACACAAGGTTTCGAAAATGCTTTGGGGGCGGCATCTTCGCGTTCCAGTGTATACATTTACGCCTCCGCGCCGCAAATTTCGTGTTTTCGCAGACCGCTGCCTCAGCCGAGTAAGCAAAAGTCGGAGTCGCCTGGGCTCATCCACGTGACTCCGCTGTTCCTTGCCCGCAAACCCTCGCCGCCCCTGGCTTTACCGCGCGAATCTCCGAGCAGCTATTTCGGCTGCCCGCGCCACACATCTCAGTCTGCCGTTGTAAAATCGTGGATTACTCATTGCTGAGCCCCTCTATCTATGGCACAGGAAGACAAACCGATTCCCACCGCGCGCCCCGAGCGTAACGATGAGCGCTACGACCCTCAGCGCATTGAGCAGAAATGGACGGAGCGCTGGCAGAGCGACCCGTCGCTCTATGCCGCCGAGGCCCACTCCACTAAACCCAAGTTTTACGTTCTGGAGATGCTTCCCTACCCTTCCGGCGCACTGCACATGGGGCACGTGCGCAATTACTCCATCGGTGATGCGCTGGCTCGCTACATGTGGATGAATGGGTACAACGTGCTGCATCCCATGGGATGGGATTCGTTCGGCCTGCCCGCGGAAAATGCGGCCATCAAGAACAACACTCCTCCCAGGGAGTGGACGCTGGCGAATATTGCGGCCATGAAGGTGCAGATGAAGCGCCTGGGCTTCGCCTATGACTGGTCGCGCGAGGTCACGACTTGCCTGCCGGAATACTACCGCTGGAATCAGTGGTTCTTCCTCAAACTCTATGAACAGGGATTGGCATATCGCAAGAAAAGCAAGGTCAATTGGTGTCCGCAGTGCGCCACCGTTTTGGCCAACGAACAGGTTGTAGGCGGCATGTGCTGGCGGCACGAGGACCAGCCGGTCGAGCAGCGCGAACTGGCACAGTGGTTCTTGCGGATCACGAAGTACGCGGACGAGTTGCTGCGCGATCTGGAAAAGCTGCAGGGATGGCCGGAAAAAGTCCGCATCATGCAGCAGAACTGGATTGGCCGCAGCGAAGGCACGCTGGTGGATTTCGATCTGGGCGGAACCGTGGGGCCGGCGGGGTCGACAATTACGGTGTTCACCACGCGGGTGGACACGATCTATGGCGCGACCTCGGTACAGTTGGCGCCCGAACATCCGATCGTGGCGGACATCGCAGCGCGCAACCACGATTTGCGGGTCAAGGTTGACCAACTGATCGCCGAGCAGCGCCGCGCGAAAGAAGCGGGCGACATTGGCGAGATCGAGAAGCACGGAGTGTTTACCGGGCGTTATGCTAAGAATCCTTACAACGGAGAAGCGGTGCCGGTGTGGGTGGCGAACTACATCCTGATGGACTACGGCACCGGCGCCATCATGAGCGTGCCAGCGCACGACGAGCGCGATTACGAATTTGCCAGGAAGTACAAGCTGGAAATCCGCTTAGTGATTCTGCCGCAATCGAGCGATCCGGAAGAAACCATGGTCGAGCCGCCGCTGCCCTTTACCACCATGGACGGGATCGTGGTGAACTCGGGCGAGTTCAACGGCTTGAGCTGCGCGGATGCGATCGAAAAGATGTCGGCGCGCGCGGAAGAAAAAGGTTTTGGGAAAGCCACCGTCACCTTCCGAATTAAAGACTGGGGCATCTCGCGGCAGCGCTATTGGGGCACGCCGATTCCGATGGTGTATTGCGATAAGGACGGCGTGGTACCGGTGGCGGAAAAAGACTTGCCGGTAATTTTGCCCGACAACGTGCCCATCACGCTCGCGGGTGGATCGCCGTTGATGAATGTGCCGGAGTTCCTGAACACGACCTGTCCGAAATGTGGCGGCCCGGCGCGGCGCGAGACCGACACCATGGATACGTTCGTCGATTCGTCGTGGTACTTCTACCGCTACGCCGACGCGCAGAATAACCAGGAACCTTTCAACCGCGAGGTCATCGCGTACTGGTTCGGAAAGAATGGCATTGATCAGTATATTGGCGGCGTCGAGCACGCCATTCTCCACCTTATTTATTCGCGCTTCTGGACGAAGTTCATGCGCGATATGGGTTTGGTGAAAAATGATGAACCGGTCGCGCGCTTGTTCACCCAGGGGATGGTGATCAAAGACGGCGCGAAGATGTCGAAGAACCTGGGGAACGTGGTGTCTCCGGATGAGATGGTGGCGCGCT
>CAWITH010000016.1:0-32441 GCA_963838935.1 uncultured Acidobacteriaceae bacterium | reverse complement strand
GCCCTTTCACGGCGGTAACATGGGTTCAAATCCCATCGGGGACGCCAAATCTTGTCCGCAACTTATGAGCGCGGTGCTCCTTTCTATAGGCACAAGAAAGGCACAATTTGCGTCGTCAATCCGTACCACTTTGTCCGGTCGCCACGCTCCCGAGAAGGCACAAGGACCGTTCTTAACTCTTCAACGCTCCCAGGGCGTTGCGGGAACATTGACGTACCGCCCCTAACTTCCGACAAGCCCGTTTTCTGGCCAGTCAATCCACGTTGATAGTTGGGTAACCAGAATGGTGTTTGTCAGTATCGATCCGCTCTCCGATGTTTATGCCGGCCAGCGTCTGCGCGATGGCCGTGCCACCCTCTTCGCCGGAGTACCAGGCTTCGAGAATCGCAGAAGCGGTGCCGGACGGGGCACGTCACGAATGCATGGAGTTTCTGCTAAACTCGGCCGCAAGGATAATTTTCCGCCGAGCTTCAGCGCGCACGGCGGCTAAGTGACGAGCATCCGACGGAAAGGACTAAGGTCGACGGATATGGCAGTCGCAGTGGAGATGCCGAAACTGGGCAACACGGTGGAAGAATGCCTGATTGCCCGGTGGGTCAAGCAAGAGGGCCAACCCGTCTCTGCCGGCGAAACCGTGGTTGAGATTGAGACCGACAAAACGAGTTTTGAAGTCGCGGCGCCGGTTGACGGCACCGTGCTGGCGACATTTTTCGAGCGCGGCGATCTCGTGCCGGTTTTCACACCGCTGTTTGTGATCGGTAATCCCGGCGAGAGCGTGGAGGCGTTTCGTCAGCATTCGAACGCGCCATCTTCAGCAGTTGCCGCTTCGGGATCACAGCCAGCCAGCGCATCGGTTGCGGACGACAAGTCCCGGCCCCACTCCTCCGCGCCCCTGAGTCCCAGGGCGCAGCGCTTTGCCGACGAACACAGCTTCCACCCGCGAGCGGTCAGCGGATCCGGACCGGGCGGCCGCGTTCTGGAAGCCGACCTGCGGGCTCTCTATGACACCTCCACCTCGAATCTAAGCGCGCCAGAGACTCGAATCTCCAGTGTTCGCGAGAAGATCGCCAGCCGCATGCGCGAGTCACTCGCCAGCACCGCGCAGTACACCCTCCACGGTTCCGCCGACGCTGGCGGCTTGCTCCGGTTGCGCGCCCGCATCAAGGCTTCGGCAGCGGAGCCGGACATCAACATCAACGACCTGGTGACGTTCTGCGTAGTGCAAGCATTGTTGGACGAGCCCTGCCTAAACGTCTGGTTCGTCGATGGAAGAATTGAACCGGGGCGCGGAATTCACATCGGCTTTGCTTGCGACACTCCGCGCGGATTGCTGGTTCCAGTAGTGCGTAACGCACAGGCAATGACTGTCGCTGAACTGGCCAACCGTACCAAAGATCTCTCGGCCCAGGCGGTGCAAGGCAAGATCTCCGCCGACGATCTGACGGGCGGAACGTTTACCGTCAGCAACCTCGGCGTCTTCGGCATTGAATCCTTCACCCCGCTGCTCAATCCGCCCCAGGTGGCCATTCTCGGGATCAATGCCATTCAAGTGAAGGCTGTCCGCAGAGAGGGCAAAGTGGAGTTCATCGATTCCATCGGCCTCTCCCTTACGCTCGATCACCAGATTATCGACGGTGCGCCGGGCGCGCGGTTCCTGAAAGTGGTTCGCGAAAAGATCGAAAACGTGGAGAGGATATGTACGATTTGAGCGAATCTTTGAAAGAAGCGCTGGCAGGAGTTCATTAGGAGTTTCGTTTACTGAGGAGTTTCAAGGAATGCCCAAGTCGATTGTCATCGAACCCAAAGAAGTCTTTGCCAAGTCGAAGATTCATTTGTCCGATATTCCCATCAACACCTACGACCGCACGCTGGAACAGGAACTGGGTAATTACTCCACCGAGGATTTTCTCCATATCTGGCAAGACATGTGCGCGATCCGGGAGTTCGAGACCATCCTCAACGAAATCAAAACCAAGGGCGCCTATAAGGGCATTGCTTATAACCACGCCGGACCCGCCCATCTATCGATTGGACAGGAGGCGGCCGCGGTCGGCATGGCCTTTTCCCTTTCGCCAGAAGATTTTATTTTTGGTTCGCATCGCAGCCATGGCGAGATTCTCGCCAAAGGTTTTTCCAGCATCCGCAAGCTCACCGAGCCGCAACTGTCGAACATCTTCGAGTCGTACCGCGATGGAGCCATGCTGCGTCCCGTGGAGAATCAGCTTCAAGGCACGACCCGCGAACTAGCCCTCCGCGCTTTTATCTACGGAGCCTATTGCGAGATTTTCGCGCGCGACGCGGGATTCAACCGAGGGCTGGGCGGCTCGATGCATGCGTTTTTTCCGCCGTTTGGGATCTATCCCAACAATGCGATCGTCGGCGGATCGGGTTCGATTGCCCCAGGCGCCGCGCTCTTCAAACGCGTGAACCGCAAGCCCGGCATTGTCGTCTGCAACATCGGAGACGCTTCTTTTTCCTGCGGCCCGGTCTGGGAAGGCATCACATTCTCTGCCATGGATCAGTACTCAAAACTGTGGGATCAAGCGCTGGGCGGAGGATTGCCCATCATTTTCAACTGCATGAATAATTTCTACGGCATGGGCGGGCAGCCCTGCGGAGAAACCATGGGCGTGCAGTTCATCGCGCGCATCGGAGCCGGCGTGAATCCCGAGCAGATGCATGCGGAGCGCGTGAATGGATACGATCCCTTACCCGTAATCGATGCCTTCCGCCGCAAGAAGCAGATTTTGGCCGAAGGCCGCGGCCCCGTTCTGCTCGATACCATCACCTATCGGATCAGCGGCCACTCCCCTTCTGATTCCTCCAGCTATCGTTCGAAAGAAGAAATCGAGCACTGGCAGAAGGCCGATTCGATTGCCGCGTTCCGAAAGCGTTTGGTCGACGGCCACGTTCTGACCGGAAGCGAACTGGACAGCGCCCGCGCCAGCATCGAAGCCGTGGTGTTCGATATGTTCCGCCTGGCCATCGATCTCGAGCGCAGCCCGCGCGTCGCCCTCGATTCCGACCTTGTCGACCGCGTCATGTTTTCCAACCAGCGGGTCGAGAAGTTCGACGATCGGCGGCCGGAGTTTCTGCAAGACATCGCCGCCAATCCCAGGGTGCAGCAGATTCGCGGCAAGATTCGGACTCCCACCGAGGGCGGCAAGCCGGTTCCGAAGATGAAGGCCTACAACGTGCGCGATGCCATCTTCGAAGCCATGCTGCACCGGTTTTCCGTCGATCCCACCATGATTGCTTTTGGCGAGGAGAACCGCGATTGGGGCGGGGCCTTCGCGGTCTATCGCGGCCTCACCGAAGCGCTGCCTTACCATCGTTTGTTCAATGCGCCGATTTCTGAAGCGGCTATCGTGGGCGCGGCCGTGGGTTACGCGATGTCCGGAGGCCGCGTGGTGGCCGAGCTTATGTATGCCGATTTCATGGGGCGCGCAGGCGACGAGATTTTCAATCAGCTCTCGAAGTGGCAGTCCATGTCAGCCGGACAGCTCACCATGCCAGTGGTTCTCCGAATCTCCGTAGGCGCGAAGTACGGTGCCCAACATTCGCAGGATTGGACCGCGCTGGTGCATCACATCCCTGGATTGAAGGTGGTTTATCCGGTGACGCCCTACGACGCGAAAGGCATGATGGCCGCCGCTCTCGCCGGAACCGACCCCGTGGTCTTCTTCGAGAGCCAGAGGATCTACGACATGGGCGAAATGTTCGCCGAGCAAGGCGTCCCCGAAGGACACTATGAGATCAATTTGTCGGAACCGTCCATCAAGCGCAAGGGCAACGATCTGACGATCATTACGCTGGGCCCAACGCTCTACACCGCGGTCGCCGCTGCCGATCGGCTGGAAAAAGAATTTGGCGTCTCCGCCGAGATCGTCGACCTGCGGGCCGTCAATCCGCTCAACTACGACCTACTGGTGAATTCGGTGCGGAAGACGGGCAAGGTCCTGCTCGCCAGTGACGCGGTGGAACGTGGCTCTGTGTTACATACGGTGGCCACGAACCTCACCCAGCTCTGCTTTGACGATCTGGACGCTCCGCCGGCGGTCATCGGCGCTCGCAACTGGATCACGCCTGCCCCGGAATTGGAAGCTATGTTCTTTCCGCAACCGGAGTGGCTGCTCGATGCGATCCACGGGCGCATCCTGCCTCTGAAAGGCTATCGGCCAAAGACAAACTCCACCTTGGGAGAACTGGAGCGCCGGAGCCGTGACGGCGTGTGAGCGCGAAGCCAATCACGCACTCCTGGTGAAGGTCAAAATACCGACTCCTGTTCCTGAAACCTGCGCGAATCAGGTTTTCTCAGCAACTCGAAACTCGTGCCCTATCCCGTGGACCGCAGCAATCGTTGTAGTCCATCCCGATTCTTCACAGGCAGTCCGCGGAGCGCGGCTCGCGCTAGCGCCACATAAACCCGGTGCACCCCAGGATGGTTCTTGAACACCGCCAGGTGTTTCGCTACGGTTTCTGCGTCTCCACGAACCAGCGGTCCGCTGAAGGACTGCGCCGGACCGAGGCGCGAATAGTTTGCCAAAGTCTGCTTGACGATGGGCAGACTCTTGCGGCGTGCATCCCGCCGCGTGACTCCGGCGAGCCGAGCGGCTTCTTCGAGCGACACCAGGAACGCCAGCAGCAAAGGCGAGGTCATAGTGGCCCACGCGTGGTATGCCGCTTTGCGCGCCGCAGGTAATGAAAAACTATCTCCGCCCAACTCGCGGACGATCCGGCGTGCGACTCGCTTAGCGGCGTCATCGCCTTCCAGGGCGAAAGGCACGCCCGTCAAAGAGGGATGCGCTCCGGCAACGAAAGTCATCAGCGGGTGGACGGATGCGATCGAAGCGCCTGCTTTGCGCAGCGGTTCCAGTTCGCGGCTGAGCTGCGCTCCACTGGAGTGGAAGGCGAAACGAACCTTTTTCTGAACGCTGCCTGCACCCAGCCGAAGCGCCAGAGCCGAAGCTGCGCTGCGGATCTCACGGTCCGGAACACACAACCACAGCAAGGTGGCGTCCAGCGCAGCGGAACGGGCGGCGGTGACGGCGTGCGCGCCGACCTTGGCGGCGAGTGCGCGCGCATGCCGCCGCGACCGGGCGGAATCACGCGCAACGATCTCAGTCAGCATGAAACCGGCATGGTGCAGCGCCACGGCCAGAACAGTCGCCAGCCTGCCCGCTCCGACGATGGCAACGGTGGGCTTTCTAGCTTTCGTCTTTCCCGCCATCAGTTTCCGGACCGCACATGGATCTCGTTCATCGCGGTAAATTCCGACATGTTCTTCGGAATGCTTTGGTCTCCATCATCGAGTCCATGCTGTTCTCCGCTGCCGCAAGAATAGCAGAAAGGTTCTGCACAACCCGCTCGGTCTGTACCATATGTCTTTGAGGCCATGACCACGACCGACGCAGGACTTTGGCAGGCCAAGGTTGGCCGTGGTCTCACGTCGTCCAGAGTGGGCAGTTCAAGAGAGGATGGACCCAATGCGGAACTGGCTTGGTGGTACTTTTGTGGCACTGGCACTAATTTCGTTTGCCTGCGCCCGGCAGCAAGCGGCGCAAACCGCGACCAGGAGCGGCGCAGATACCGATCACGCGCCGGCGCAGTCGAGAGTGGAGGAGGTGCTGGCATCGAAGGTCAGGTCCGAGTGGGAGGCGCTCAAGAAAAAAGACAGGGCGGCTTATGGCGGCCTGTTAGCCGACGATTTCGTGGGGGTGGAAGACGACGGCGACGGAACCCGGAACAGGTTGCACGCAATAAATGAGATTGAGACCTCGAACGTCTACAGCTATACGATTTCTTTTTTCAAGCTCCTTCTACTGGCACCCGGAGCGGCCTTGGTCAGCTATGAAGTCACCATGGAGTTTCCGCCTAAGGCGGCGGTCCGTTACAAGAGGATGTATATCAGCGAGGCCTGGATGAAAGACAACGGAGAATGGAAACTCCGGCATTATCAGGAAACACGGGTTCGGTAAAGACGTTTCGGGAACATTCAGGCGAGATTCCTACGAATTTGGCAGACCGCTAAGGTCCAGTCCGGTGCGTGAACGCTCCGGACTGGCCTCGCTTTGTCGCAGCATTCTCTTACTGGGCAGCGTAGACAGCAATACAGCCATTCGCGCTCTGGGTGGTGCAGGGTGCTCCCGCTTGCATGGGAACAAACACATGGTTATTGCTGGGATCGACCGCTACGCTATGGGAATTCGCGTTGGTCGGGACGTTTTGCATCCACTTATTGGACGCCGCATCGATGATGCCCAGCACCGGTCCGTTGGGCATGTCTCGCGCGGCAAGGTAGTAGCGGTTATCGCCGGGGTTGTACCAGATTTCATCCACGCCACCAACATAGGGAATATTCGCGAGAATGTTGCCGGTGGTTCCGTTGATCACATATTCGTTGGGCGGGAAGGTTTCTCCATCGTGGTCGGCGCAGCCAACCAGAAAGTTGTTTCCCGGACCTTGAACAATGCTGGTCGGCATGCAGTTGCTTACGAGGAAATGGTTGACGATGACAGGCCCGTTGGGATTGCCTAGCCGCAAGTCGATGTCATCGATACTTCCAACCGTCAGATCGCCGGAAGAATTAGCATTGGGAAGCAGGAAGTGGCCGGTGTTCGGATTCCATGCGGGTCCGCCCAATCCAGCGGGAGAAATCGGGGCATGGTGGCAGGGAACATTTTTCCCTCCCACGCCCACACCCACGCCCGACACGCCGGTTGGCACCGGCTCGGTGCTGGCATCGTCGAAAAAGTTCGAGGGGTCGGGGCAAGGAGCATCTACGGTGTCAACCGGCACATTCGGATTGTCGTTGGCGCCATCGTAATAGATCTGGCCGATAATGCAGCTCGGAAAGTTGGTTGGACCGTAGGGCGCGTTGGGATTCACGGGAAGGCAATTCGAGGTGCGATTGACTACGCCCGATACATCAATGAAGGTCACGAAAGGAAGTCCGGGATCGCCGTTAATGATGGCCAGCACCTGGTCCTTGGGATCATAAGACATCTCGTCGGCACGCAGATCCCCGCAGGTGGGATCGGCAAAAGCGCGTCCGCTGGAAGATGCAATGCAAGGTGCAATGCCGACCGGACCATCGTAGTCGGGAGATTGGCCGGTGGGAATGTCGGCGATGACGGTTGGGGGATTCGTAGTCAGGTCAAACGCAACCACCGAGCTGCTGCCATTTCCGCTGAATAAGGTCTTGCCGTCCGGAGTTACCGTTTCTCCGTCGGGGCCCGACAAAGGGTTGATGCCATTGGCGCGGGCGGCGCAGCACTGGGCCCCAGGAAATCCCCCGAAGAGACCGTTGGCCCCAAAGCCCGGAAGCTCAAAGTTCTGCGTTCTGACATCCGAAGCGGGTGAAATTGCCGATGCGCGCTCACCAGGGGAGGAATCGTTGCCACACAGGCGCTCGCGTTATTGCCCGCCTCCGCCACGCTGTTCGCGCCGCCAATCGCATTGAGGGCAAGATCGTGGATGGTATCCACCACCACCACATCCAGGCCAATGCGGTCGGAAACGTAAAAGCGGTGATAGACCGGATCGACCCAGCTGGTGTCGAAGGAATTGAAAGGCCCGCCGGGTTCGCCCGTCGGATTGTGCTCGGGCACGGGAATAATATCGATGATCGCCACGGTGCCGTTCTTATCGGTGCCGCAGGTGGGACAACCTTGCACAGACCCGCATCCGGCGGTGTAGAACATCGACAGAGCCAGCGCGACGCCAAGTATTACCGTTCTCATAGCAGAATCTCCTGTTGAACTCGTCAGGTACTTTCATCCTCGTCAGGAACTTTCATCCCTGATATCTCGTCCGCCGATCTCATCCCACCGGTTGCCGCCGCCGACACGGGCCAGCCGATGTGCCCAACTCCGGCAACCGCTTCCGGCTCAGAAGCGGAATTGCAGGCCTTGCAGCGCAACGTAATAGTTCTGGGGCATAATGCCTGACACGCTGGGATCGTGCAGCCGATCTACGTTGAAATCAAATTTCACTAGTACCCAATAGTTGAGATACCAGTTCACGCCCATGCTGATCTGATCGGTGTGGGCGCTGTAGGTGGGTATCGCGGTCGGAGTCGGCGGGGTGTCGAAGGTTGCGCCCGCGGCCCGTCCTTCCAGCCACGAGTAACGGGCCTTAAGTTGCCATGCTCCCCACCCCGGCCCGCCTGTGACACCGGGCGATGCCGGCCCGATGACGGGGTGAAGAACCTTAGGAATAGAATTTTCCGGTTCGACTTCTCCGGTCAGCAGATACGTGAACTGCGCCATAGGCGCCTTTTCCCACCACCCCGGGCAGCGATTCGAATCCCGCTCCGCCGACATATTCCGACCCCACGCCAACGCGATGTTCGTTGAGCTGCGTGTACTCCCCGCGTGTGCCCCAACGTCCTTTGAGCCACATGAACTCGCCGTTGTAGCGTTCGATCGGGCCGTTGATCCGCAGCTGCGGGAAAAAGTTATACGCCGAGTCGTTCATCAGCCCGCTGAAACTCAGCTCGTTCGAAAGCCCACGCGAGCGCCCGTGGCCGATGGATCCGCCAAACGCGAAGTTATGGAACAAACTTTCTTTGTTCTTTTTCCAAGGATAGAAGCGCAGCCGTCCGACATACTCGGGCTCGTTGGTAGTGTCGTTCGTAATGATGCCCTTGCCGTTGAAGGCCCCCACCCAATACTGCGCGACACCGCCTGCAAGGTCGCCATGGACGGCCAGTCCGGGTGCGCGAAAGGTTCCCGCCGCAGACGGATAGAGCACCGACATCGATCGATCGTTCCATTAACTCAACATTGGTGTCGCCCGTGCCCACTTCCTGCGAGAAAGGTTCCTTAAATTGCCCCGCCTGAATCTTGAGCGCCGAGAATGGTTTGAAGTCGAGATACGCGTCCCGAATCGAAATCCCGTTGGCAGCTGCGGCATCGAACAGAAATGCGTAATCCACCTGCTTGCTGTAGTTGCCTTGCACTCCGAAGCGGGCGCGCTTGATGGCGAAGGTGTCGGCGGGCGCGCCATCGCCCTTGTAAAAGACGTAGTTAGTGTTGAGATAGCCTACGGGCTGAACCTGAAATTGACCGTCTGGACTCTTCAGGAAAAAGTGCTCGCCATTCCATCCTGCCGTCAACGGCGACGGGTCGGCTTGCTTCTGACTGGCACTGCTGGTGGCTACGGCCCCTGCCCTGGGCGGGCTGGCTTTGTCCGCCGGCGCGGGAGCCGCTTTCGCCAATCTGTCGATTGTCGCTTTCAACACCTCAATCTCCTGCCGTTGCAGGATTACTTCTTCCCGCAGATTTTGTAAGTCTTCAGTGGTTAGAGCTGGCCTGGTCAAAACCGGTCCGGCGGGATCTTTCATGTTGGTCGTGGACGCAGGCGGCGTTTGGGCAAAGGATGCTGTCGCCACCAACACCGAAAGGGTTGCAAACTGTCTTCTTACCCAGAGCATGTCTCTTCCTAACTTGTTCCGAATTGCTTTCCGCAAGAGCGGCATAATGCTGCGGACGTGTCCAGTGCAATCCCACTGCCGCTTGTGGACGAGAAACAGAGAGCTACTGACCTTCGTGCGGCAACGGCGGCGAATATGCGCCAATTCCGTTAGTTGTCAACGGCCCGGGGGACTACCTGAAGTCCCGGCGATCCTCCACGAGGACGAATATCTCTCTTTTTCAGCTACGGCTTTGCAGTTTGGACAGCTTGAATCCTCGGATATCTCTAATCCTTAAGCGCGGCAGATTCGAATCGGGAAACCCTTGCTTCCCATTCCCGGAAGGTGTGCGGCTGTTTGCGCTCTGGATTTGTCTTGGCAATCGGAATGCCCTGACTAATGACTTGAACGCGGCCGCCGATGTGCATTCCAGGGACTTATTGGTACAACACCCGTCAGAATGCGCACACATTAAGGAATGAAAAGGAATGGAACTGACTATGACGCATAGGTCGGCAATACAGACGGCAATAATGCTTTTTATAGTCGCAATCGCAAGTCTTGCGCAGGATGCAGCAAAGCTGGAGGCGGAAATCAAGCAACTGAAACCTCTCAGCGCTGATCCGCAGGTGGTGAGCGCGGTGAAGGCCTATAACGCAACCCCACGTTCGTCTGAGGAGAGAGCCATGACGAATGAGAAGTGGCACAGCCTGACGCTGTTCGATCCATTCGTGCGCGCGGTTGCGAAGAGTGAGCTTTCCACCTATCTGAAGACCAAACGCGACGACGTGATCGTCAAGATCTTCGTTTCCGGTGCCGACGGCGGCAAGGTAGGATTTGACGGCAAGACTGAGCACTGGACGCACAAGGGCATGCCCAAACATGAGGTGCCCATGACCGGCAAAACGTGGACCGGGCCGGTGAAGCTGGACGATTCCACTGGGCTGGAAATGCTCCAGGTGGGACTCCCCGTGCTCGACGAAGGGAAGCCGATCGGATCCATCATCATCGGATTGCGCGCCGATAAACTCCGCTAACTGGTTATAACTGCCCTGGGGAGAACTGATTCGTGAAGAACGTCAGCATCGTGCGGCGAATGACCCTAACGCTGGCAGCATCGGTGGCGATCACCGCCGGCGCAGTGCTTGGGTTGTCCTACCTATTGTGGGTATCGTCGTCTTCGTCCAGCGCATTAGCGGCCATCGAGGGATCGCAAAACAAGGCGTCTTTGGAACTGCTGGACTTGGCCAACAAAATCCAGAATCTTACACAAAAGATGGTACAAGAAACCGATCCCGATGCCATCGAGGCGCTCATGCACCAAGACGACGCGATGGTGACTCGGGCGCGAGCAAATATCCAACAACTGGCTGGAGGCGATGCCAGCATTTCGGCCGCTTTCGAGAAGCTGACGCAGGCCGATGCTGAAGTGGTTGACCTGATCATGCACGCGCACAACGCTGAATCGCACCAGGCCATCATTGACAAGTCAAACCCGGCTTTTGACGGACTTCTGCGAACCATCTCCGAACGCCAGTACAAAGCGAACCAGATGCTGGACAATCAGGCCGCACTCGCCAATACTCACACCCGCCACCTCGCATTTCTCGTCTATTGCCTGGTGGCAGTGAGCGTGCTGTTGATGTGCCTTGGCAACCTAGCTCTAGTGCGGGCCATCTCCCGATCGCTGCGGCAATTGTCCGTCATGATCCAGGACATCGCGCAGGGCGAAGGCGACGTCACCAAGCGGCTGGAGTTCTCGGGCAACGACGAACTGGGTGAAATCAGCCGTTTTTTCAATATGTTCATGGAAAAGTTGCATGACATCCTGCGGCAGGTTGCCAGCAATATGCTGCAGATGACGTCGGCGAGTCAGCGGCTGCTCGATGCCAGCCAGGAGATTGCTGCCAATTCCGGAGAGACGTCGGTGCAAGCCAACGCGGTTTCCCAGGCCACGCAGCAGGTCAACCAGAACCTGCAGAGTGTCTCTGCTGGAGCCGGAGAAATGACAACCACCGTGAAGGACATTGCCTGCAACGCGAACGAAGCCGCGAGGATGGCATCGAATGCTGTGCAGACGGCGCAGGCCGCCAATGACACTGTCGCCAAGCTGGGCCAGTCGGGTGCGGAGATCGGAGAAGTCGTCAAGGTTATTACCGCCATTGCGCAGCAGACCAACTTGCTGGCCCTGAACGCGACCATCGAAGCTGCCCGCGCCGGGGAGGCCGGCAAAGGCTTTGCCGTGGTGGCCAACGAGGTGAAAGAACTCGCCAAGCAGACCGCCAGCGCCACCGAAAACATCGGCCAGAAGATCACGGCGATTCAGACAGACACCAAGAGAGCGGTAGTCGCGATCGGTACCATCAGTGGCGTAATCAACCAGATCAATGAAATTTCGGGAACGATCGCAGCCGCCGTCGAAGAGCAGAGCGCAACCACCAATGAAATGACGCGCAACGTCAGCGAAGCAGCCAGGGGAGCGGGAGAAATTTCGTCCAACATCAGCGGAGTAGCCGAGGCCGCCAATGGCACTTCGGCGCGCGCGCAAGAGTCGCAAAAAGCCGCGCAGGAGCTAGTGGCCGTAGCGGCGCAACTAAGCGTCCTGATGGGGCGTTTCAAGATCTGCCGTTAGCACATCATATTTCCGGATTGCAATTAACGACCCTCTTTTGCTGGTTCCGGTTCAAGGGTGCGCACCAGCCATGGAATGATCACCTGCTTGAAGATCACGGGATCAGGCCACACTTTGACCTGCCTCCCGAGGTGACCGCCTTGCGGATTGATCCAGGCAGTCTTCGGCACGTCGCCTTTGTTGAGGAGCAGGTAGATGTCGTCGATCGGCACCTGCGTGTCAAGCACTCCGGCAAGAATGAGCATGGGAGCCATTGGTTTGCCGAGCAGTCCTTGTTTGACCAGCGACATCTTGGGCAGGACTTCCGCCATCTCGTCTACGGTCGTCACATTGTCGAAAATGGCCATCAGCGCTGGGACCTGATCGAAGAGATATTCGCGGTTACCGATCAGGGAATTCATCAGGAACTCTTTCTGAAAGAACCTGTCGGTGGGCGGTGACTGGGCGCTTGCTCCCCGCAAGCGGGCGCGCTCGACGATGGCCATCTTGGTGGCCCAATAAGCACCCCAACTCACGCCGTGCATGGCTACCCGGTTCTTGTCGATCTCGGGCCGCGTAGCTATGTAATCGAGCACGCGCGAGAGCATGCGCTCCGCATTTTCGCTGACTTTGATCGGAGACTGGCCGGTGCCTGGGCCATCCACAGCCAAATAGCCGACCCCGAACGGCAGGATCGCGCTAAAGCTCTCCGCCAAATCTTCCTTGCGGCTGTCCAGTCCATTCACGGCCAATACGAGCGGCACCGGTCCGTTCGCATTTTTCGGCAGGCGGAGGTAGCCGATGATTTCTTTTCCTTCGAACGGAATTCTCACGATTTCGAGCGGCGGATCCCAGAAGCGCGCGTGCGCCAGGAAAGCCTCTATGGCTTTCTCGTACGAGCGCTGCTTGCCGGGAGAGGCGGGGATGGGCCAGCGTCCAAAGGAGTAAAGCCGCCAGGCGCGGATGTAGTCGGTATTCGCTTTCACCGGGTCGGTTTTCTCCAGCGACTTGGCTTCATTCATGTAGCGGTCGGCGACTCCCATGAAGCCGGCGGCCCACTCGTCTTTATCGCGAGTATGGATGGAGTTGAAGGCTTCCTTTACGTCGCCGGGATCGAGCCCGATGAGGGGATACATTCCGTTCTCGGCGCGATGGACAGCCTCGGTCTTGATCTCATCAAGCGTGCGCTCGGCGCGCTGCTGCGAGAAGCAAGAGATGCTCAGCAAGAAGATCAGCGCCAGCGTCATTGCAACTGGCATCGTCAGTCGTGCGGGTTGATGATTGCGACCTAATAGTGTTGGCACGGGATGATTCCTTTCGACTTGAAAACAAAGATAGGGCCGGAGGGAGATCCGGCCCCGATTTACGAAAACCTCGGCGATCAGAAAGTGAGCTTCAACCCAAGTTGAACCGAACGCGGGCCTCCCGAACCAACGGCCGGGTTGGCGGCGGCGACGTCCGGGGTGGCACAACCGCAACCAAAGCCACCAACGGAAGGATCGTTAAAGCCGAAACCGTTCTGGCCGCCATAAGGATTGGCAAAGTTGGGATGGTTGAGAATGTTGAAGAACTCGGCCCGGAACTGAGCGTGGAACCGCTCGCCAAAATGCCAGTTCTTAGCGATCGAGAAATCCATGTTCTTGAAACCGGAATCCGGGAAAATGTTGCGCCCCATGGTACCGAAAGTCCCCAGTGCCGGAGGAATCATAATGGAATTGCCTTTGGCGTAGCAGCCGAACAGGTTGACGGCAGCGGTTGCCGCTCCAGGAGTTCCCCCGTCCAAGGCCAAAGCCTTCGCAGTGCAGGCTGCGGGCAAATTGCCTGCGGTGTACTTTGGAATTCCGGTCGGCCCCGACTTGAAGTCATTCGGGTCTCCGAAGAAGTCCCAGCGGATGGGGCTGTTCGCTGGAGGACTGACGGGCAGCGCACCTATCCCGGCAGCGTCGGTTCCCTCGTCCATTGCTCCCCAGTGCTGCGGACTTTGCAAGGTGACGATGGAGTTGAGTTCCCAACCTTCCAATGCTTGCGCGTAGCCCTTCTTGCCGGGGATAGCATAGGTGAGCGAAAGCGTGAGGCGATGACGCACATCGAAATCGCTGTTCGCGTATTCCGCGCCCGGGTTATAGGCGTTCTGCGGAAGTCCTGATCCGTAGCCGAAATCCCAGTTCGCGCCGACGTCGTCGAGAGCGTGCGACCAGGTGTATCCTGCGACCATGCTGAGACCATGGAAGTTTCTGGAGTTCAGCGTCGCTTGCAGGCCGTTGTAGTTCGACCTGTATATATTCGCCATGTTGAAGATGTTGCCGATTTCCCCGAACTTATTCACAAAGGGCACGGCTAACGCCTCGGCGTTGGTGTTCGGGGCGCAGTTGATAGCGTCGGTGTAACCAGACGCGATGCACGCGGCGATAGCGCTCGCCGCCCAGCCCGATCCTACCGGCGGCTGGTTAATGTCGCGAATGCCGGTCAACTTTCCACCGTGGTTCCCTACGTAGGCCAACTCAAACGTAAGGTTCGGGGTAAAAGCGTGTTGCAGACTGAGGGTCCAGTTCCAGACGTAGGGCGTCGTCAGATTGCGATCCACGCTCATGATGGGGCAGGGACTGCCCGGCGGTGGGGGGGTGGGGTTGGGAGGGGTGCAATTGATTGCGATGCTGTAGACCGGCGTGTTGTCCCATGTCAAGTTGAACGGGGGATTGTTCAAGAAGTTCTTATTGGTCACGTTTCCGGTAGTGATCGTTCCGCCCGGTACGATACCCGCGGTAGGAACACTGCCGGGGCCGAAGGCGTTGTTGAAGGCAATGAATGACTGCCAGTTCACGGTTTCGTAAACCAGCCCGCCGCCACCGCGGACCACCGTCTTTCCTTTGCCATCAGTATCCCAGGCAAATCCGAAGCGCGGCGCGAAGTTCTTGTGGTCGGGATTGTACAGGCTTGGAATCTGGCCGGTACCCGTTTGCACCTGCACTAAACCGTAGGTCGAGTTCGGATCGAAGTTACCCAGCAGGTTGTGAGCTTCCTGTGGGACACTGCTGAACTCGTAGCGCAGACCGAAGTTCACAGTCACATTCTTGGTGACCCGCCAGTCGTCCTGGATGAACGCGCTATAGGCCCAGTTATGGAGTTGCAGTGTCGGATTTCCCACCTCCAATGTTGACTTAAAGGGCAAGCCCGCAAAGAAGTCTTCGAGAGGGGTGGAAAGAGGGACGCCGGCGGGAGGAGGGCCCGGACTCAGCACGCCGCCCAGGAAGTTAATGCTGCCGCGCGCATTCCCGTAGGCGGCGTTCCTGACGTCGTTGCGATGCAGTTCGCCGCCGAACTTGAGCGAGTGGGGGCCAGCTGTATAGGAAACGTGATCGATGAATTGGGTGATGGAGTCGGGTCCCTGGAACTTTGGCCATTTGAAGCCGCCCAGGCCGGGAAAGAAATATCCGCCAAACCCGATGCGCGGCAGTCCACCCGTGTTTGGACCCGAGAGGCCGCCGGTGTCGAGCCCGTAACTGGACCCCAGTGTGTTCAGGTCGCCCGGCAATGTCGGCTGGTAAAGGCGGTTATATCCGAAGCGTACTTCATTCACCCAACGCGGACTGGCAGCATACGCCCAACTTCCGCCAACCACCTGGGCCCGGGTGTGAATGTCTGACCGCCACTTCGATTGCAACTCCGCAAAGTCTTCAACCGTCCCCGTGTTGTTTCCGAAGAAGTACATCCCGCTGATACGGCTCTTTTGGCTAACGTTGACATCCACTTTGCCGATCGCGTTGTAAACGGTGACGTCGTTGGGGAATCCATTCGGGATGTTGATGTTTGGATTATTGTTGGTGGGGAAGCCGGTTCCGTTGCATGTAACCGTAGACCCCGAGAGCGCGCACCCGGCGATATTCAAACTGGCGGGGCTCACAATGGCCCCCGCTGCTACCGCTGTCGGCGACAAGAGGTCCGCGATCACATTGGGAATACTGTCCGCGCAATCGCCGGCTGAGCCAAAGGCGCATGCCTGGCTTGGCGAGGTCTGCGTCATTGAAACCATCGACGGGCTGGTGACGCCGCCGTATGAGTTTCCTACGTCATAGATCTGCCCTTCGTAAGCGCCGAAGAAAAAGACCTTGTCTTTGACGATCGGGCCGCCGACGCTGCCACCATATTGTTCCAGGGTTCGCTGCAGCTTTGAATTCGGGACGGCGTTGAAGAAGTTCCGCGCATCGAACAGGTCGCCGTCGCGGCCAAACGCAAACGCGGTCCCATGCACGCTATTGGTGCCGGACTTAAGACCGACGTTCACCACCGCTCCTGGCTTCCACCCGAATTCGGCCGGTGCAAGTTCTTCCACGTTGAATTCCTGAATCGAGTCGATGGGCAGAATGGTTGCCGAATCGCCAGCGATCCCGGCGCCGTTGATGATGGCTTGGCCGGAATAGGGCTCGCTGTTGAACAAACCCTCAACGAAGTAGGCGTTGTCTTCTGCGCGCAGTCCGTTCGTGCTCGTAGTCGAGAATCCGCCGCCGGGATAGCGCTCCACACCCGGACGCAACTGCAGCAGATTCTCGTAGTTGCGGCCGTTCAACGGCAAATCATTGATCTCCGCGTTGCTCAGCGTGCCGCCTAATGTGGAGGAGGTAGTGTTGACCAGCGGAACCTCGTCAGTAACGACCACCGTCTCAGAAACCTGCCCGGTCGGGAGCGAAATGTCCACGCGCACGTCCTGTGCGACTTCCACGACGATATTCGGGCGCTCCACGGTCTTGAAACCCTTCGCTTCGGCACGAACCTTATAAACTCCGGGCTGCAGTTGCGTGACGACGTAGTTTCCAGAGTCATCGGTGGCTACGGCTCGAGTGGTGCCGCGCTGAACGTCCGTGACAACGACTGCGGCTCCAGCCACGGCGGCGCCGGACTGATCGCTAACGCTCCCAAGAATCCGGCCAGATGTGGTTTGAGAAAACATCGGAACAGACAGGGCGAGCACCAGGCAGGCGACTCCTAGGGCGCGAATGCCATGCAACCGAGAATGCATTACGACCTCCAAAAGGGATAGAACATTTTCGCGGTCGGACACCCATACGACCGAGTACGGTTCTCGTGCAAAAGGGAAGTGCGATTGGAAGATATACCTTGACGCGGCCTACCCGTCAAGTAGTATTGTGGTCCAACCATAAAGCAGCCGCCCGGCAGAGGCCGCGGCTGGGGTCGGACAATTTCAGGGCAGTAGCTATCCCGCTCCGGGAGAGAACCGAGGCATGGCGAGCGCGGACGGTACGCCAGCGACCGGCGAGTTGTGCGAATCGTGAAAAGCGATTCGGATTCGAGAGTTGGCAATCGTCTGGTATAGTGGTAATACCACTATACCACTGTAAAATGGCGGAATCGGATTGGGAGATTGAGGCCGCATGACAAACGAACCAGGTCCCCTAACCGCCAAGCCGGTGTACCGGACGGTAAAAACGTCCCGGCTGTTCGAGCAGATCGTGCAGCAGGTGGAAGACTCAATCCTGAAGGGACAACTGAAGCCCGGCGACCAGTTGCCGGCGGAGCGCGACCTTGCCCAGCGCTTTGGGGTAAGCCGCACGGCGGTGCGGGAAGCGGTGAAGACCTTGCGTGAAAAGGGCTTGGTCGAAGCCTATTCCGGGCGCGGCACTTTCGTTACGAATGGGACTTCGCAGGCGATGCGGCAGTCGCTGGATCTAATGATCCGCATCAACCCGCAGGAAGGGTTGGCGAACCTGGCCGAGTTACGGTTGGTGCTGGAGCCGGAGATTGCCAGCCTGGCTGCTCCCCGAATTGAGGAGCAGCTCCTAAGCACCATGCGGGAAGCCGTCGCCGTAATGGATCGCAATCTGCATAACCCCGATGCCTACGTGGAAGCGGATCTCGATTTTCATTTGGCGCTGGCCGAAGCGGCGGGGAATCCGCTGATTCTCTCGCTCCTGGATTCGATCGTCGGTCTCTTGCGCGAGCAGCGCAGCCGCATTTTCGGTGTGCAAGGCGGGCCGAAGCGTGGGCAGTACCATCACAAGCGCATCCTGGCGGCGATCGAGAAACGCGATCCGGAGGCGGCACGAGAGGCGATGCGCGCTCATCTTAAGCAAGTACTTGCGGATTCGTCTTCATTGGGCAAGAAGTAGTTCGCGACTGCGGGCTGAATTCATCAGCGCGGATTCATAGAAGAAAGGGAATTGTTGTATGGCGAAACTTGGATTCATCGGTCTCGGTGTGATGGGCGGCAATATGGTGGCCCGCCTGATGGAGAAAGGGCACTCCGTGACCGGCTACAACCGGACGCGATCCAAAGCGCAATGGTTGATCGACAAGGGCATGAAATTTGCCGAGTCTCCCAAGGCGGTGGCGGCTGCATCGGACGTGACGTTCACCATGGTGACGAACGCTGTCGCGCTTGCGGCGGTGACGGACGGGCAGGATGGATTGCTGGCCGGAATCGGCGCGGGCAAGTTGCACATTGACATGAGCACGGTGAGCCCCGAAGTGAGCCGCGCGCTGGCTGCGAAAGTTCGCGAGAAGGGCGCCGATATGATCGACGCTCCGGTCTCCGGCAGTGTCATCACTTTGCAGCAAGGCAAACTCTCAGTGATGGTCGGTGGGCGTAAAGAAACCTTCGAGCGCCTGAAGCCGTTGCTCTTGGATATTGGTCCGAAAGTAACATACGTCGGCGACAACGGCGTGGCGTTATCGATGAAAATCGCTCTGAATCTGCAGTTGGCGGTGCAGATGCTGGCGTTCTCGGAAGGCGTGCTGCTGGCGGAAAAGAGCGGGATCGCACGCGAGGTTGCCGTGGACGTAATGATTCACAGCGCGATCGCTTCGCCCATGATCGTTTACCGCGGCCCATTTGTTCTGCAGCAACCGGAAGAAGCGTGGTTCGACTGCAATATGATGCAGAAGGACATGCTCCTGGCAATGGAACTCGGCCGCAAGTTGAATGTTCCGGTTCCTACCACTGCCATCAGCAACGAATTCCTCACTGCGGCGCGCGGTATGGGGTGGGAGAAGCTGGACTTTGCCGTCATGTTTGACGTACTGGCACGGATGTCGGGAATTCAAAAATGAAAGTTCAAAAATGACAACTACTACCGAGCCGAGGGAAGCTTCGGAGAAAAGTCGATTTATGGCTCCGGATGTACCGGCAGATGGTTGCCATCCGCCAGTTTGAAGCGCAGGTCAACGAGCTCTACACGCGGGCGTTGATGCCCGGCCTGGCGCATCTTTACATCGGTGAGGAAGCGATCGCCGTGGGCGTATGTGAAGCGCTCAAGCCTTCCGACTACATCACCAGCACCCACCGCGGTCATGGACATTGTTTGGCGAAAGGCGCTTCCCCCGATCGAATGTTCGCCGAACTGCTGGGCAAGAAGGCCGGGTACTGCAAGGGCAAAGGCGGTTCCATGCACATTGCGGACCCGGCGACCGGCAACCTGGGAGCGAATGCCATCGTCTGCGGCAGCGCCGGCATTGCCACGGGAGCCGCGTTTTCCGCTCGCTGTCTCGGTACCGGCCAAGTGTCGGTATGTTTCTTCGGAGAAGGCGCGCTCGGCCAGGGTGTGCTGTACGAAGAAATGAACCTTGCCCAACTTTTCAAGCTTCCGGTCATCTACGTCTGCGAGAACAATCTCTATACGGAATACACGCATTACTCGGAAACCACGGCCGGAGATATCCTGATGCGGGCGACTGCCTTTGGCTTGGAGGCCGCCAGCGTGGATGGTCAGGACGTGCGCGCGGTTTATGGCATTGCGCAGCGGCTGGTGGATCGCGCCCGCCACGGTGACGGCCCGGCGTTCTTGCTCTGCAATACCTATCGCTATCACGGACATCACGTGGGTGACATCAACCGCGAATATTACCGCTCCAAGCAAGAAGAACAGAAGTGGAAGACGGAGCGGGATCCAATTGCGAATTTTGGAAAGTGGCTGGTCGAGCAGAAGCTCGCCGATGCGCCGGCGCTTGATCAAATACAAGCTGTACTTGAGTCGGAGATGAAGAAGGCAGTCGACTTCGCGGTGGCGGCGCCGTACCCGACGGTCGACGAAGTGGATGAGGACGTGTATGCCTGAAGCCCACCCTCATTCGAAGGATCGTGAGCTGACCTTCGCGCAGGCCATTCGCGAGGCGCTGGCGGAAGAGATGCGCCGCGACAAGACGGTTTGCATCATGGGCGAGGACGTGGCCGAGGCGGGCACTCCCTTTAAAGTTCTCTCGGGCCTGTTGGAGGAGTTCGGCAAAGACCGCGTGCTCGATACGCCGATCTCAGAAGCAGGCTTCACCGGGCTTGCCGTGGGTGCAGCCATGACCGGGATGCGTCCTGTGGTCGATATCATGTTCGGCGATTTCATTACGTTGACCATGGATCAGATGGTGAACCAGGCCGCGAAAGTCCATTACATGTCGGGTGGAAAGTGGAAAGTGCCTATGGTGATGCGCACCACCATGGGAGCGACGCGCCGCTCCGCTGCGCAGCATTCGCAGTCGCTGCACGCGTGGTTCTGTCATGTTCCGGGATTGAAAGTTGTTCTGCCTTCGACGCCCTATGACGCCAAGGGACTACTGAAGGCGGCGATTCGCGATGAAAACCCGGTTGTTTTTTTCGAAGACAAGATGATGTACAAGCTCAAGGGAGCGGTGCCAGCTGAGGATTACACGGTTCCGCTAGGCATAGCCGATGTGAAACGGGCGGGCGAGGACATAACTCTGGTCGCCACCAGCAGCATGGTGCAAGTGGCGCTCGGCGCAGCAACGCTGTTGGAGGAAGTTGGCATCAGCGTCGAAGTCGTGGATCCGCGAACTATGTGGCCGCTCGACGAAAAAACTCTGATTGAATCGGCGAAGAAAACCTCGCGGGCAATCGTGCTCGACGAAGGCTACGAACGCTATGGTGTCACCGCCGAACTTGCGTCGGTGATCGCCACAGGCGCATTCTACGATCTGGACGCTCCGGTTAAACGTATGGGCGCGATGCATGTTCCAATTCCGTTCTCGCCACCTTTGGAAGATGTGACCGTGCCCACCGAACAGACAGTGTTTGAGGCCGCCCGCGCACTCTGCGGACGGTAGCCCCGGCGTCTCGCCGGCTCACGCGAAGTAAGGAGATATTTATGGCTCTACCTACATACGGCACGATGGCAGTGGATTGGGAAAACCGGGTTGACTTCGATCGCCTGCGCCGCGAACGGCTGGCGCGCGCCAAGGATCTTCTGGTCAAGTCGGAGATGGGTGCGCTGTTGTGTTTCGACATGAACAATGTCCGCTACCTGACCGCGACCCACATTGGAACCTGGGCGCAGGACAAAGCGAATCGCTTCACGCTGCTGCCGCAAAATGACGAGCCGATCCTGTGGGACTTCGGATCGGCGGCCAAGCACCATCAACTACATTGTCCCTGGCTCGGCGAGCGCTCGCGCGCCGGAATCTCAGTGCTACGCGGCGCCATGACGCCGGAGATGGGACGCGCGGAAGATGTAGCCAAGAAAATTCGCATCGAGTTAGAAATGCGCGGCCTGCATAAGGAACCGCTGGGCATCGACATCATCGAATTGCCGGTACTCTTCGCGTTGCAGAAAGAAGGGATCAAAGTTGTCGACGGGCAGGCGCTCATGTCGGAAGCGCGCCTCATCAAGACGCGTGACGAAATTACCCTCCTGAACACGTCCGCCATGATGGTCGATGCGGCTTACGACGAACTCTATCGCGCCATGAAGCCGGGCATGAGCGAGAACCAGGCGGTGGGACTGGTGAGCAAGGTGCTCTACGATCTCGGCTCCGAATATGTGGAAGCCGTGAACGCGATCTCAGGGGAGCGCTGTAATCCGCATCCACATGTTTTTTCGGACCGCGTCCTGCGTCCGGGAGATCCGGTGTACTACGACATTCTCCACTCCTACATGGGATACCGCACGTGTTATTACCGCTGCTTTACCATCGGATACGCCTCGCACGCGATGAACGACGCGTACAAGCGGTGCCGCGAATATCTTGACGCGGCGATTGAACTGGTGCGCCCGGGGCGTACCACGGCTGAGATTGCCGCCGTGTGGCCGAAAGCGCAGGAGTTCGGTTTCCCGAACGAGGAATCGTGTTTTGCGTTGCAGTACGGTCATGGGATTGGCCTCGCGATCTGGGAGAAGCCGGTAATCAGCCGTCTGGTTTCGCTCGATCACCCCTGCGAAATCAAGCCGGGGATGGTGTTCGCACTGGAGACTTTCTGGCCTTCGACCGACGGCTGGAGTGCGGCGCGCATCGAGGAAGAAATCGTCGTGACCGAAACTGGCCACGAAGTCATCACGCGCTTCCCGGCCGAGGAACTGCTCGTCGCGGGCAGACATTATTTCACCGTGGATGGTCCGCTCCCCGCAATTCGAGAGACGGAATCCAGCCCGAGCAAGCGTGTGCGCGAGATGATCGAAGCGAGCTCGCGGCAAGAGCGAGTTGGCGTAGGCGACTGAAATGGAAGGTCAGAGGTCAGAGGTCAGATTGCAGAGGTGAAAGCCTGAGTATCGGAGCTTTGAAGGTTCTCACCTCTGCAATCTGACCTCTGACCTCTGACATTTAATTTATGGCGATCAGTGTGGTTATGCCCGCGCTCGAAATGGCCCAGGAAACTGGCAAGCTTATTTCGTGGTTGAAAAAAGAAGGTGAATCGGTCGCCAAGGGCGAGCCGCTGCTCGAGGTTGAAACCGACAAAGCGGTGATGGAAATCGAATCCCCGGGCGATGGCGTTTTGGCCGGGGTCAAGGTTCAGGCCGGGACGGAAGTGCCAGTAGGCCGAACCATCGCCTGGATCGTTGCTCCCGGAGAAGTGCCTCCAGCGGATGAAGTCGCCGCTGGATCGGGAAGAAAAACCACGGTAGCCGCCCTTTCCGCGGTTCCTGCGACCTCGCCCGCGGCATCCGCAAATCACTTAACGACTCCTGCGCTGTCCCCGGCGCAGAGCATCAAGATTTCCCCCAAAGCGCGACGCCTTGCCAGCGAGCGTGGCGTCAATCTCGCGGCTGTCCGCGGATCGGGGCCCGGCGGAGAAATCCTCGCTTCCGACATTCTCGCTGCTGCTGAATCCAAAGCTGCTACGCCGTCCGCGACGGTTGACGGCGGCAGCCCCATCTCCCGGCTGATGGCGGGGCGTACCACGCAGAGCTGGACAACGGTCCCGCATTTCTTTGTCACGCGCGAAGTGGATGCGGGCGCGTTGAACGACGTGCGGCAGAAACTTGGGCCTGAGATTGAAAAATCCGAGGGTGTAAAACTCACCCACACCGATCTCTTGGCTGCACTGGTGGCCCGCGTTCTGATGAAACACCCGCGCATGAATGCCAGCTGGGCCGGTCAAGGCGTACGCTCCAATGCAGAAATCAACGTTGGACTGGCGATCGCGGTAGACGATGGCGTGGTGGCGCCCGTGATCCACAATGCTCACCAAGCGGCGCTGGGCGAAATTGCGCTGCAGCGCCACGAGCTGGCAGAACGCGCGCGTACCGGGAAGCTGCGTCCTGCCGACATTGCAGGCGGAACGTTCACGATCAGCAATCTGGGCATGTTCGGGGTGGACGCATTCACTGCGATCATCATTCCGCCGCAGGCTGCGATTCTTGCCGTCGGACGAATCGCCGACCGAGTTGTGCCTGTCGGCGCCGGACCCGACGCCCGCCCCGGCATCCGTCCCATGATGACCCTCACCCTTTCAAGCGACCATCGCGTTGTCGATGGTGCGCGGGCAGCGGAGTTTCTGCGGGACTTAGCCGAGGCCATAGGGAATCCGCAGCAATGGTTAGGCTGAGCACAGGGCTTAAGCCGATTTAGAATCACCCACGGGCATTCCTGCGGGAGCGGTTTCCTTGGCCGTAACATCCTTAAAAAGCTCGGGCAATCGCAGCGCGTCCTCGACCGACCTCCCGAACCGTGCGGATTCGTAAGCGCGCGTAAACCTGGCAACCTTCTTCTGCAGGGCAGATTCCTGAATGGCCGCGACGAAGTCCAGCGGAGTTTGTGACGGCGACTTGCACCAGCCCAGCCGTGCCATGCGGTTCACCATCCGGTCATACCAAAGCGCGGCGGATTCGCGTGGGGCACGCTCCGGATGCGCCCGCAGGCTACGGGCACGCAGTCCACTGACCAGACGACGGAGATTCAGCAGCGTGATCAGAACCACCGCGAACGCAAACAGGCCTCCCAGCCATCGCGCAGGGAACTGGGTGATGTGTTGGTGCGCGCGTCGCGCCGACCGCAGCATGGCGCGATGCTGCCGCTTAAGCCACTGTTGAATCTCGTCAATGAATTGGCGGCTGGTGGTGGCTGCATCCTTGCTTAAGGTGCGCTGGTGGCTCACGTCGTAGTTGATAATCCATTCGCGCCAAAACGATGCGGCCGCGTCCAGATAAAGTTCCATCCGGGACCAACCGGACCGCGCCGGCGCAACTCCGGCCGGAGTCGGATCGAAGCTGATCCAACCCGATCCGGGGAAGTAAGCCTCGACCCACGAATGAGCGTCGCTGGCCCGCACCACATACTGGCCGGTGAGATCGTTGAATTCTCCCCCGCGAAACCCGGTCACAATTCGCGACGGGATGAGCAAAGAGCGCAGCATTACCGCCATCGAACTGGCGAAATACTCGCAGTGGCCTTTTTTCCTCTCAAACAGGAAATTGGCGAGCGGATCCTGCGGCACACTGCTAGACAGTTCGAGCGTGTACCTGAAGTGCGTGGATAGATACTGCTCCACCGCAACGGCCTTGTCATAGTTGCTGGGAGCCGAGGCAGTGATTTCCTCCGCCAATTTCGAAATGCGAACATCGAGCGGCGGTAGTTTCAGGTACTGATCCATGCCCGGCGGCGCAGTGTTCGCTGCCAGACGGAGCTCGTCGCTGTCGATTTCAGGTAATTGCGATTCGGCATCGTAGCGATTGATGGGGCGGTCGAGATCGAGGTCGTAGACCGCTTCTCCGGCGTCCACACTTACCTGCCGGAAATGTCCTGTCAAACTCTGCGGCTTATCTGCCAGAAAAAAGACGTTGGTTCCAATCGGCTCCATCAGGACGCGATAACGAATCGATCGGCCCGCGGCCGCCGACGCGTCACGGGGTGGCACCAAGGGCGCGAGCCGATAGCTGCCATCTGCCGCCGGCCGCAACTGGGTCTGGGCATACGAATTCGACCAGACCCTGCCGTCGAAAGCACTCAGCGCAATGCCGCGCCACTTCAAATCGTAAGCGCCCTGCAGATCGTGCTCAATCTCGATGTGCATGACGACCGCGCTGGACTGCTGAATCTCGCCGATGCGGCCCAGTTGCACGCGATCGCTGAAGCCGGTGGAGATATCGCTGGTCGGAGTGTAGGCGGTCAAGAAACGCGACGAAACACGGGGAAGAAGGAAGAAGATCAGGAAACTCCCAACCAGGATCATCAGCATGAGCACCGGAGCAATCGCCAGCAGAGATTGGGCCATGCGCCGGGTTGGAGAGACAAAGCCGGGATCGGCAACGCGTGGATCTTGTGCGTGCGTTGTTTCGGAGGCAACCGAGTGCCGCATTTCCATCAGAACAAAAGTGATGACAGCAACCAGCAGAAAGCCAGCGAACGAAAGCAGGAAGACACTGCCGACGGTAAGTACAGCAGACGCCAGCACCATCAGAAACGAAAGCGCCGCCAGCAGGTAGTGGTCGCGCGTCCGCTGCAGCGAAAATAGGCGGACGACAATTAAGAAAAGCACAAGATGAACGCTTGCCGTCAGAAAGCTGCGCGAAAGAAACAAATAGTCGGCGGCGTAGACGAACACATAAATCAACGTCAGGAGAGTGGTCCAGCGCTCTGGGATGATGAACTCGAGCCGCGTCAGAAGTTGGTAGCCGCGAAACGCCAGCGCCAGCCCTACCAGAGTCACAGCCGGAAGATCCAGCCCTCCGGTCGAAGCCAGAGTGCCAAAGCCACTGAGCACGAGCAGATACAGCGCGACATCAAAGTAACGCTCGATGGCCTTGGCCATCGTGATTGCGCCCGGGTTGATGGAGGTTTCGGTCACTGGAAGCTTCTATTGTTGGCGAAACCGGCGCGGAAGGGAAGTGTCCGGGGTAACAAGATGACCTGAGCTGTCTCGTGCTCTGATTTCTTCTTCCGGAATTTGTATTTGTGTTTACAATACCTGCCCATGGACTACCTTCTGAAAACTGAACCCACGGTATATTCCTTCGCGGAACTTGAGCGGGAGAGGACCACGATTTGGGATGGTGTGACGAATCCTGCAGCCGTGAAGAATTTGCGCGGAATGAAGCCGGGAGAGCGGCTGGTGATTTACCACACCGGGGACGAAAAGAGCGCGGTGGGGACAGCCTCTGTGGTAGCTGTGGATACGAGCGATCCTAGGAATCCGCAAGTGAAGATCAAGACGGGAAGGCCAATTGCCAAGCCGAAGTCGCTGGCCGAGATTAAGGCGCGGGCCGTATTTGCGGAGTCTCCGCTGGTGAGGCAAGGACGACTGAGCGTGGTGCCGTTGACCGCAGCCCAGTACACTTGGCTGGTAGAGGACTGAGTTCAGCGAGGTTTTCAATGTGCTGAACTCAGAGCTTCCCCGAGGAAAAACTGCTAAGGTTGCGCACGATAAACCGTGACGCCTCCAACCATGGTCCACAGAATCTTGGAATCTCTCATTTCCTCTGGTGTAACTGTCAGCACGTCACGATCGACCAGCACCAGATCGGCCTGCATGCCCGGTGCGAGCGATCCGATTTTGTCCTGCTGATTTAGCGCGCGCGCCGAATTTCGTGTGTAGGCGTAGAGCATCGCTTCGCGCGGCATGCATTGAGCGACGTCAAGCACGCCTTCGGGTCCCTTTCGGGTTTCGGCCTGATAGATCGCCGCAAACACATTCGGGCTGGTAACCGGCCAGTCGCTTGCCCCCGAGATGGTGGCGCCGGCATCCAGAAGCGAGCGAGCCGGATACTGCCAGCGGTACAATTCCGGGTCGAGGTAAGGCTTGAGCAGTTCAATCGTGTCCGGTTCCGCAGTCGCCCACAATAACTGGAGCGCCGCTATGACGCCAAGCTGTCGAAAACGGGGGAAATCCTCGGGATCGGCCACCTGAACATGGGTCAGCGTGTGGGGAAGGCCGCTGTTTCCGTTGGCTTTTCTGGCCGCTGCGATTCCGTTGAGTGCTTCCTTCACCGCGCGGTCGCCCAAGGCATGAACATGCACAATGAGACCTTGTTTATCTGCCAGCGTGGCTAACTCGGCAAAGCGTGCCGGATCGAACAGCAAGTCTCCTGCTTTACCAGTGTTTCGATACGGCTTGGTCATGGCCGCCGTCTGCGACGGATACTCCATCACACCATCGGCGAACACCTTAATGCCCGGAAGCGTCAGATTCGTCAGGTTGGCGTATTCCTGCCGGATCTTTTGCACGGCCTCCAGCTCTCTGGCCGGATCGTTGCGAGGATTGACCACAGGAAGTGCGACCACGTGCGCGGTAAGCTCTCCGCGCTGCGCCAGGCTCCGGTAAGTAGACAGGTAAGGCGGCTCGGCCGCGGCGTCGAGCCAGGCGGTGATTCCCAAGCTGTGCAGGTAATGGACGGCCGCTCGTCCCCCTTCGAGATATCGCTCCGTGGTCGGTGGCGGGATCACAGCCTCGATCTTCTCGCGGCCGGCATCGACGGCAAAACCATTTGGCTCGCCGGTGGGGCTAACCCCGTAGTAGGCCCGTTCCGATTGCGAAAGACGGCTTAGGAAATCCTTTGTGACTCCAGCCCGGGTGAGCAGGGCTCGATTGGCCCAGCCCGTGTGGCCGTCCATTCCGCCGAGAAACACCGGCACGTCAGCGTAGGCGCCGCCGCTGAAGCGGACATTGAGTTCATCCGTTTTGGACCAGTAGACCAACGGCATTCCGCTGATGAAGAGGACATCGCCGCGCATGCCCTTGCCGCTCTTCTTCGCCTCGGCGGCAACCGTGACCAGGGCATCCATGGAAGGCATTTCGTTGTCCACGTCCGCGGAGATCAGGGTGAGACCGCCCTCGATGGGATGAGCGTGGCTGTCGATGAGACCTGGAAGCAGGAACTTCCCGCGCAGGTCCACGCGTTCGGCGTTTTTATTGGTTGCTGGAAGGACCTCGGCCAGGCTGCCGACCGCCACGATCTTGTCGCCGCGAATGGCGACAGCGTCGGCGTAAGGGTGTTCAGGTACGCCCGTGAATACTTTGGCATTGAACAATATTCGTTCTGCCTTGTCGGTGCCTTGGCCCCATGAAACCGACGCCATACAAAACACAACAATCGTTACTAGAAGGCCACAACCCAAGTACCGTGCTCGCATTTCCATTCCTCCGCTCATTGCAGGATTATAGTAAGGTCTAACTCGTCTGCGCGCGAGTTGAGAGGGAAGTTGAGGAGGGAACTTGGCGACCAAGGTCACGGCATCTTTCTGTACGGAGCAATCGAAACGGCTCTATCAGCGCTCGAATCGGGTGCTGATCGAGGGCGGAAGCTCTCCTTCACGGGGACCTGCGAATTACGGCGAGTATCCGATCTTCATGCAGCGCGGGCAGGGGTCTCGTTTATACGATGTGGATGGAAACGAATACATCGATTGGATGATGGGATTTGGCGCGCTGCCTCTGGGGCATGCGGATCCGGAGGTCACTCAGGCGATCGCTGAAGGCGCTGCCAGCGGTGCTCATTTCGCGACCGCAACTGAGATTGAACTTGAAGTTGCTGAGCTGCTGCAGCAGATCGTGCCCAACGCCGAGGTCGTCCGGTTCGCCAACACGGGAACGGAAGCGGTGATGGCGGTGCTGCGGCTGGCGCGCGCCTGGACCGGAAGACCGAAGATCTTGAAATTCGAAGGGCACTATCACGGCTGGTACGACGATGTTCTGGTAGCTTCGAACCCTCTGCCGGCCTCGGCAGTGGGGTTGCGCAGCGATCCGGTCATGATTGCCGACAGTTCGGGCCTTAACCGCCACGCCCTGGATGATACGGTCGTCGTCCCCTGGAACGATCTGGTTTCTCTGGAGCGTGTCATCCAGAACCACCCCGGACAGATTGCGGCGGTCATCACCGAAGGCGTGATGGCGAATATGGGAGTGATTCCGCCGGACGAGGGATACCTGGAAGGCTTACAGAAGCTGGCCCGCCAACACGGTATTCTGTTTATCTTGGACGAAACTGTGACCGGGTTCCGCGTTGCGGCAGGCGGCTGCCAGGAATACTACCGGCTCTCCCCCGACATTGTTACGTTCGGTAAGGCGCTGGGTTGCGGGCTTCCGGTTGCCGCCTTTGCCGGACGCGCCGAGGTGATGGGCGCATTGGTCAGCGGCGGCGTTCTGCACTACGGTACGCACAACGCCTCGCGCATCGGGTTGCATGCGGCGCGCGCAAGTCTGCGTAAGCTGACTCGAAACAGCGGCGCGTTGTTTAGCCACATCTGGGAACTGGCCGACGAATTTGCCGCAGGGATGAGCGAACTTTTCCGGCGGAAGGGAACGCGTGCAATCGTTCAGCGCGTTGGTCCGATGTTTCAAATCATGTTCACCGAGCAGGCGCGTATCCGCGACTATCGGGAATTCTGTGAACATGTCGACCGCAAGCGCTATCAGCGGTTCTCTCTTAAGTTGTTTGAATACGGCGTGTACACGAGTCCCGCGGCGACGCTGCACTCGATTGTGACTGCTGCCCACAGCACCGACGACGTTAAGCAGACTCTCAGTGCGATGGAGCGCGCTCTGGAGGCGTTAGGGTAAATACCTTTCGTGTCGAGGTGGATCAGGATGGATTTGCCAGATGTCCGCAACAGAGCAGGGCAACTGCTGTCGTTGGAAGGCAAGGTTGCCATGGTGACGGGAGCTGCATCGGGAATCGGCCGGGGGATCGCGGTCCGTCTGGCGGAAATGGGAAGCGCTGTCGCCGTTCTCGACAAAAACATTGATGGCGGCATAGAAACCGCCGCTGCCATCGAGCGAAGCGGCGGGAAGGCAATGGCCATCCCGTGCGACGTTCGCTTGCGCTCCGATGGCCGCGAGGCGGTAAAGCGAACGATTGCTGGCTACGGCCGGATCGACATCCTTTGCAACAATGCCGGTGTCATGCTCCGCAAGGACCTGTTGGCATTGGAGGAAGAAGAGTGGGACTTGGTCTTGAATGTGATCCTGAAAAGTGCCTACCTGTTGTCACGCGAAGTGATTCCGCACATGATCCGCAACGGTGGCGGCGTGATTGTCAATACTGGGTCGGGGTGGGCATTGAAAGGTGGACCGAAAGCAGCTTCCTACTGCGCAGCGAAAGGCGGACTGTTGAACCTGACGAGGGCGATGGCGATCGACCATGGCAAAGACAACATCCGGGTTAACTGCGTGTGTCCGGGCGACATTGACACGCCGATGCTGGCGAGTGAGTGCCTCCAACTCGGAGAAAATCCGGAGCAGTTTATGAAGGAGGCGGCCAGCCGTCCGCTGAATCGCGTCGGTACTCCTGGCGACGTCGCCAATGCAGTCCTGTTTCTGGTGAGTGAGATGTCAACCTGGATCACCGGCGCGCATCTTGTCGTGGACGGCGGTGGACTGGCCTGAGGTGGCCATCATCTATCTGCCTGTCGTCGGAACATTGCCCCTCTGAGACAAACCTTCTTCGTCGAATGTCCCACCAGCAAGCTGCATCGAAGGCCAAGCTGGTCAGTCCTTTGCCCCGGCCAAATCAGCTGCCGGAACGTAGAAGTATTACAGAAGTCAGACAATTCGAATCCGCTGGTATTGAGATACTGAGTGGTTTGCGTGGGTTCGATTATGAGCAATTTTCCAACGATTAATCAGGGCGGAATGGGCGCCGGCGTTTCCAGTTGGAGGCTGGCGCAGGCAGTCTCCAAATTGGGCCAACTCGGAGTGGTTTCTGGAACCGCCCTGGATTCGATTCTCGCCCGGCGCTTGCAAGACGGAGATCCTGGCGGCCACATGCGCCGCGGTCTTGATCATTTTCCGATTCCCGAAATCGCTGAGCGTATTTGGCGGACGTATTACATTCCGGATGGGAAGGCGGAACGAGCGCCCTACAAGTCCTTGCCAAGCCATTCCAAGGACACTCCTGTCGAACTCCAGGAGCTTTGCGTCGCGTCCAATTTTGTTGAAGTCTTTCTCGCGCGCGAAGGCCACGATAATCCGGTCGGAATCAATTACCTGGAAAAAATTCGACTCCCGCATTTGCCTTCCATCTACGGCGCCATGCTGGCCGGCGTGGGCTACATTCTGATGGGGGCCGGTGTGCCGCTCAAGATTCCGGGAGTACTTGATCGTTTCGCAAATCACGAACCCGCCAGCTACCTCTTACAGGTCACAGGAGCGGAGGACGGCGACGACCGCACCATGACCTTCACGCCGAAGGAGTTCTTCAAGCCGAACCAAGGACGTGATCTTCCGCCGCTTCAACGCCCGAAGTTCCTCGCCATCATTGCCTCCAATACCCTGGCGACCACCATGCTGAAGAAGGCGGATGGCGCGGTAGATGGATTCGTAATTGAGGGATGGACCGCTGGAGGCCACAATGCGCCGCCTCGCGGAAAGCTCCAACTAGACGAAACGGGAGAAGCGATCTACGGAGAGCGCGATATTGTTGATTTGGAGAAAATCCGGTCTCTGGGCGTCCCGTTCTGGCTGGCGGGAGGATTCGGACATCCGGAGAAGGTGGCAGAGGCTTTGGCCGCCGGAGCCGCAGGGGTGCAGGTAGGGACCGCCTTTGCCTTCTGCGCGGGAATCGGCGCTGCGAGCGGACTACAAGCAAGCGCTCTTGGCAAAAGCCGTTTCTGGGGAAGCTCGCGTGCTCACCGACACGGTGGCTTCGCCGACTAGTTTTCCGTTTAAAGTTGCGCAGTTGGAAGGCACTCTTTCCGAGGACGAGGTCTATTCCATCGGCCGCGGATCTGCGACCTCGGCTATTTACGGGAAGCCTACAGGACACCGACGGGGACGATCGACTACCGCTGCTCGGCGGAGCCTGTGACCATCCATCTCTCGAAGGGCGGAAAAGTGGAAAATACGGTGGGGAGAAAATGCCTCTGCAATGCCCTCATGGCGAACATCGGTCATCCCCAGGCGCGAAACGGCAAGCTGGTTGAGGATGGTATGGTCACCTCCGGGAACGACCTGACGAAAATCTCGCGCTTTTTGCAGCCGGGTGCCTCGACTTACACTGCAGCGGAGGTGATTGCCGATCTGATGCGGAGCGTAGCGCCGGATAGGTCAGGCGACGCTGCCCGTAATCCAGTCGCGCCTCTTGTCTGCGACGGCGTAGACGGCCGCCAGTGACTGACGATTTGAACTCCGTCTGTTACAAGTCCTGAAAGAGTAGGGAAATGCTCTGCGTCAAGGTTGTCTGCGGTCGGTTCCAGGCGTCAAACGCGGTTTTTTCCCGCTAACCGCATGAAAAGTAAGAGGGGACGTAGTTC
>CAWITH010000015.1:0-57497 GCA_963838935.1 uncultured Acidobacteriaceae bacterium | reverse complement strand
AAATTCCTGGAGGATATTGGCGGCGGCGGTTGTGCCAATTCCGATGAGCCCGGTTTCGAAAGTTAATTCCGCTCCCTCGCGATCGCTCGCCGGATAGTACAGATTGGAGATGCCGCCGGCGGCGAAGCTTCCGAGGATATTCGAGTAGTTCGGCTGCCAGCGTCCGTTGTCGCCCTTGCAAATCACCGCATTGGCGATGGCATACAAGGTCCGCGAGCGCTTGCTGCCGGTTCCCTTGTAGAAATAACGCGGATCTTGCTTCAGAAGCGACGGCAGGATGGCGGCGCCGATGAACGTTCCTGTAACCAGGTCGGCATAACCGGCACCGTAGCGCTTGGCGTAACCTTGTGCTCCTTGCCCATATCCGCTGAAATCATTCAGCGCCTGTTCTACTCCCGCAACGCCTCCGGTTAATACCAGGCTGACTGGATCCACCGTCGTCTTCCAGGCAAGCCCGAACTTCTGCTTCGTGTTGAGGGGAACTGCATTGGGGTCGTAGGTGACGTAGAAATTTGGAATAACGCCAAGCACACGCTGCTTCTCTTCAATTTTGACCTCTTCCTGCGCCACTTCGGTTTGTGTGAGTCCGACCTCCACATCAGTGACCGCGGTAGCAACTGCCAACGCGTCCTTCGGAACGATATAGTTCTCCCCCGAATGCAGGATTCCAGAAGATGTTTGCGTTGCGAAGCCCGCCGAGGTAATTGTGAGCTGGAAGGGCCCGGGAGCGAGGTTGGCAAAGGAGAACTGCCCGCCGTTGCCCGATAGCGTCTCTTGAATGGGGGATTGACCTTCCCGCGTCAGTTTCACCCGGGCTCTGGCGACAACGGCGCCACTTTCATCGACTACCGTGCCGCTGATGCTTCCCGTCGATTGCTGATCCGGCAGTTGCCCGCCGGCTGAGGCGATGCCCGGGTCCGGCGTATGCTGTTCCGGAGCAGGGACGAATGTTGGCTGAGTCTGACCTACGCCCGGCAAGACGCAAGCGAGGACGGCCACAGCAAAGATGATCATGACTCCCGATTTGGAGCGGTGGGACATGAATAAATTCCCGGCGGCCATTCGTGTCTCCAATCCGTTCATCTTCTCTTTGATGCTTGGTTCCCCATATGCGGCCACGCGAGAGAAAAAGCAGGTCCTTCCCCTTCGGCTGCGCTCAGGATCAGGATGACAAAATCGTGGCAGGCGCTGCTAGCGTCCAATCATTCCCGCAGCCCAGGCCAACACGGCGATTCCAATCACAATGCGATACATGGCAAACGGCGCGAACCCGCGCTTGCGGACGTAGCCCATGAACCAGGCAACGGCTCCGTAGGCGACAATGAAGGAGACAACGAAGCCGATGGCGAGGATGACCCACTCGTGAGAGGTGATTTGGGCGACGCCGATAGGATTTTCATCCTTGCCACCGTGGATCGACTTGAAGAGCGTGTAGAGCGTGGCTACCGTCATGGTGGGTATGGACAGAAAGAAAGAGAACTCGAGCGCGGCGGCGCGCGACATTCCCACCAGTTGTCCGGCGGCAATCGTGGACATGGAGCGCGAAGTGCCGGGGAAAACGGCGGAAAGAATCTGGCAGGCGCCGATCCAGACGGCTTGGCCGCCGTGGATGTCGTCCATTTTCCAGGTGTGAATGGGTGAACCGGCGGCTCCCGGCCCGGCCTTTTCCCAGGGAGCTTTCATGGCGTCGATGATCCACATCACGATGCCTCCGATGAGCAGCGCCGTGCCCATCACGTAGAGACTCTCGAGGTTCTTGCCGATCACTTTCGTCAGCAGGAAAGACGGGATCGCGGTGACGACGAAGGCGATCATGACCAGGCTCAAGGGGTGAGTCAGGATCGTGCAGTCCTTTTGTTCGCCTTCGGGAAACGTGGAAAAAAGCTTGGCGATGTGGCTCCGGAAATAGATTGGCAACACCAGGATCGCGCCTAATTGGATGACGATCGAGTACATCTTCCAATAGCCGCTCGAAAGCGACACGTGAAGTAGTAGTTCTGAAAGACGGAGATGCGCGGTCGAACTGACCGGCAAAAACTCCGTTAGACCTTCGACAATCCCGAGCAGCACGGACAAAAGATATTCGTTCAAGTGTTCTCTCCCATGTAGAGACGCGGCTGGCCGCGTCTTCGTTCGATGCCCAGCCCCTAAAGGGGCGTCTGATTTGAAGACTTTTCGGTATAGCTAAAGCGATGCCCTGATACGAAACCGCATCCAAATTCTACTGCGCATAGCGCCGGAAGAAACTATCTGGCTTCCACTCGGGACGATGGTCATCGTTGGCGATGCTGATGAGCAAGGCTCTGACTATCTCCTCGTATTTCGCGGCGGAGGCGAGGTTGACTGGTTGATTTACGTCATCGGAGGGCGCGTGATAGCGCTGGGTCAGCCAGTCTTTGAATAGCTTCTTCTGTTCGGGCGAATCCGGCTCGGGAGCAACGGCCATAATTACCGAGGGTATGCCGTGGCGGATGAAGTTGTACTGGTCGCTGCGGACGAAAAGATTGCGCAGCGGCTCGGGGTCGGGCTGAACCTTCACGCCCAGCGACTGCGCAATCTCGCGGGCGCGATCGCCTAGATCACTGTCGTCGAGTCCGAGCACGGTGAGAAATTTCAAGGGCACGATGGGTAGAAACATGTCCACGTTGACGTCGGCGATGATGGACTTGGGCGCGACCGTGGGATGAGCGGCAAAGTACTTTGAGCCGAGCAGGCCCTTTTCTTCCCCGGTCACCAAGACTAAGAGGATCGACCGGCGCAGCTTTTCCGGATTCTTCTTGAAGCTGGCAGCCATATCGAGGACGAGGGCGCTGCCGGAGCCGTTGTCCATGGCTCCGTTGTAAATGCGGTCGCCGTTGATGGGTTCTCCGATGCCGATGTGATCGAGGTGGGCGGAGAGCACCACGTATTCGTTTTTCAGAGCGGGATCGCTGCCGGGGAGTTTAGCAATCAGGTTGGCCGACTCAATCTGGGTAACTTCAACTTTCGTTTTCGCTTCGAGCGAAGCTGCTAGCGGGAAGTGGGGCAGCGGCTTGCGATCTTTGCCGAGAGCGACGATTTCTTCGAAAGTGTGGCCGGAGCCGGCAAAGAACTTCTCGGCGCTGGCCGGATTCACGGTGACAGCCAGCTTGGCGCCTTCGGTTTCGTTGAATTCAGGATAGTCGAGATCCATGGTGGGATGGGCGCGATTGAGCGCCATGCGCGACCATGGGATGTCCATGGAGTTAGGGTTAATCAACGAAACCATGCCGACGGCCCCCGCTGCGCGCAGCACCTTCCAGCGCTCGGCTGCGGTCTGGTAATGCGATGCGAGCGCCCCGGGAATCTCGGAGGGCGATCCGGAAAAGATCACGACAATCTTGCCCCGAATGTCGAGGCCGGCGAAGTCGTCATAATTTTTCTCGGGGACTTTGAGGCCATAGCCAACGAAGACCAGCGGAGCTTCCACCTCGGGCGCGGGCATGACGCGCATGTTGATAAAGGCATCTTCCCCGAGCGCGAGCGCTTCGCGTTTGCCGTCTCGGATCAGCGTGAGGCTGCAATCCTTTTCGACGATCTGGCGTGAGACGAACTTAACGGGCTGGTAGAAACCGTTAACGCCCGCCGGCTCCGCGCCCGCGCTCTGGAGCTGTTCGACGGCGTAGGCTTGCGCAGCACGCTCGCCACGGCTGCCAGTATCGCGGCCTTCGAGTTTGTCGTCGGCGAGGAATTTGATGTGATTCCACCAGGTCTGGCCGTCGAAATGAGCAGTGGTCTGCGCGGCGGCAGAAATTGCAAACAGCACCGCCAGCAGCAAGGTCAATGACTTGATTTTCATGGCATTCCTCAGTGCGAAGGTTTCTAGGATAGCAGGAAGCGTGACTGCCGTAGCGCCGGCATCCTTCGACTTCGCTCAGGACAAGCCTTGCCGGCTGTTCCGAGAGCTTGCCCTGAGCCTGCCGAAGGGGCGTCTCGCCCTCGGCGCGGCGGGCGAGACGCCCGCCGGCAGCCGCCGAGGGCGGCGCGACCGTCAAGACTAAGAGTCATACCTGACGTCAATCCCTAGTGTTGTCTCGGTGATTCGCATCACAGCCCCGAAGCCAGTAACGATGCTCCAATGGAGCCAGCAGAGCTGGGCGAAGCCAATGAGCACAGAAGGCAACCGCCAGAACCCAAACCGCTTTCGATCCGCGCTTGCGCAAGGCGAATTCGTGTGCACGGCCGAACTCGTCCTGGGACGCGACCACAGTGCGGTAGAGGCTGAAGTCTTCGTGAAGGAAGCGTCCGAGGGGCATGGGATCGACGCTATCAGCCTGACCGATCTTCCCTGGAGGCAACCCCGCGTTGCCGCCGGAGGCTTTTGTGGCCTGTGTCCTCGAGCACAAGCTCACGCCGATTGCACATCTGACGGGCAAAGACGGGAACCGCGCGATGCTCGAAGCGCGAATTCACGCGCTGGCGCGCCTGGGCGTGGAGAACATCCTCGCCCTGACCGGCGATGCGCAGAAGGAGGGATTCGCCGGCAAGCCGAAGCCGGTTTACGACATGGATTCTGTGCTCATCCTTTGGCTGCTTTGCGCCTTGCGCGGCGGCCTGGAATACAGCCAGGGAGCGAAAACTGCGCAGACCACCCCCTTTGATTTCTTCGCGGCGCAGTCGTGAGCCCGTTTAAGGTTCGCGAACCGGATCTCATGATGCAGTTTTACAAACTGCAGCTGAAAGTAGCGGCGGGCGCGCAATACATCATCACCCAACTGGGATACAACCTGCGCAAGCTTTACGAGTTGAAGCAGTACATGGTCAGGGAAGGCTTGGGCCATATACCCGTGCTGGCGAACGTCTATGTGCCGACGGCGAAGATAGCCCGGCTGATGCAGGCGGGCGAGTTGGCGGGCTGCGTGATCCCGGACGAACTGATTCAACGCCTGGAGCAAGAAAAGAAACCGCAAAGACTGGAGCGCGCCGCACTGATGGTGGCCGCAGTGAAGGACCTGGGCTTTGCCGGCGTCCATATAGGCGGATTCGGCCTTACGCACAAAGATTTCATGACCATCCTGGAGGGGGCAGCCGCCATTGGGAAGAACTGGCGCGGGCGGATCGATGAACTCGTGTTCCCCTACCCCAACGAGTTCTATCTTCTGCCGCAAGGTGGCGACGGTCTCAGTGACAGCGCATCCGCCTATCAGGTCTCGAGCGTCAAGCATCATCCGTCATGGGTGCAGCGCTTCTCCGAGAAGGTGCACCGGCACTTTATTAAAGACGGCAGTTTCGGCCCGCGACTCTTCAGCGCGAAATTGTTGAAGAAGGCCGGCGACCAGCCCGGCAAGAACAGTTCCTGGCGCCATGGCTTGTGGTATGGGCTGCTGGAGCCGGCGACTCTTTACCGGAAGGCAACTTTGGGCTGCGTCAGTTGCGGAGATTGCATTCAGGACCATCTCAACTATGCGGGATGCTCGATGCAGGGTTGCTACAAGGAATTGCGCAACGGTCCCTGCGGAGGCTCCCGGGTGGACGGAACCTGCGAGGCGCGTCCTGACCTGCCCTGCATCTGGAATCTCGTTTACACGGGTACGCTGGCGATGGGCGACGACCCCAGGAAGTTCGCGCATGTGCTAGTTCCTCCGCGCGACTGGTGTCTGGACCGTACCAATGCTTTGGCCAACCGCTTCGCCGGGCTGGATAACCTCTGCAAAAGAATTGATCTCGGGCTCCCCGCTGAGGAAGACCGCCCGAAGGAGACGAAACCATGCTGATCATTGGAGAACTCATCAACTGCACGCGGAAGAAAGTCGGCGAGGCCGCGGAAAAGCGGGATGAGGAGTTCTTCCGGGACTTGGCGCGCAAGCAAGCCAGCGCCGGAGCCCACATGCTCGATGTGAACGGCGGACTTCCGCAACAGGAAGTGGAACTTCTGAGTTGGCTGGTGGACCTGGTGCAGGGAGTGGTGGACATTCCCCTCTGCCTGGACAGCGCCGACCCGGAAGCCTTGATGCAAGCGCTTCCGCGCTGCAACCAGAGGCCGATGGTCAACTCGATCAGCGACGAACCCGCACGCTGGAAGATGCTGCCCGTGCTCAAAGAACACCGTCCCAAAGTGATCGCCCTCTGCCTATCGGAAGGTGGAATGCCGAACGGTGTGGAGGATCGAGTGGCTACGGCCAGCCGCTTGGTCGATCGCCTCACTGGGGAAGGTTTTGCTCTGGATGATATTTACGTTGATCCTTGCGTGATGCCTCTGGCTACCGGTCCGCATGGCAAGAACCTGCTGGCAGCAGTTGGACAGATTGTGGCAAGGTATCCGGGAGTTCACATCAGCGCCGGCGTCAGCAATGTCTCCTATGGCCTGCCGGTTCGCAAGCTGCTGAATGAGACTTTTCTACTTCTGCTGATGGCGCACGGACTCGATGCCGCCATCGTCGATCCTCGCGACCAGCAACTGATGATGAACATCATCGCGGCCGAAGCGTTGCTGGGCCGTGATGCGCACTGCAAGAACTACGTGCGTGCCTATCGCGAGGGGAAACTGGGCGAAGCGCCTGCTACCGTGAAGGCATGATGATCGAACGGTGGACGGACGGGCGTCTCGCCCGTCCAGTCGGTCGGGGACGCCCGGCTCTCCACTACTGCACCACGTTCCCGTAAGTCGGTACTCCTTGCTGCACGAGGAAAAGCAGAGTTTGTCCGCGGGCCGACCAGTCGCTTTGCGGATACTGGGAGATTAACTGCTGGGCGACCGTTATGGCCTGGTTCTTCGCTTGCTCGGACTTCTTGGGCTGTTCTTCCGTTTTATAAATCTCGATCAGCGCAGCCCGGCGAGAAGCGGCGTTGTACAGCGCTTCGGGAGCGGCGGGAGATTCGGGGTGTTCCTTTACATATTTTTCGTAAATCTCGGCTTCCTTGTCGGGACATTTGGAAGAACCCTGCCAGTCTCCGCAGAGTTTGTTGTCGATCAGGTGGAAGGCGGCGAGTTGAGCCCACTTGCTGTCAGGGAATTTCTTCATTACCTTCTTCATGCCCTCCTCATCGATCCCCTGGCGATAGAACGAATCCTTTTCGCGGGCGGAGGGGCGGGACTGCATATCTGACTTGTCGATCTGCCACTTGATATCGGCGGCGCGGTAGAGGCCTTCACCGGCCAGCGGAGCAGTCGGGAACAACTCGTAGACGCGGCGATAGAGGCGTAAGGCGTCCTGAGCAGCGCCGCGGCGTCCGTGGCGCCGGCTGGCTTCGTCTTCAGAATCAGCGGCGGCGCCGAATAGAATGCGGTCGCCGTTGGGAGTCGACGCCCAGACCACCCCGGTATCGAGAACCCAGCCGCTGATCGTCTTGCCCTCGACGTCTTCATCCTCAACAAAAGCGGGGTCGGGAGTTTGCGCGAAGCCGAGCAATGCTTCCACGTGCAGCCAGTTGTGGCTTTTCTCGAGCAGAACCAGTTCCCGTCCGCGTTCAGCCTGGCCGAGCTTGTTGGAGCTGGTGTCGGGAGACAGGTAGATGATAGCCTCGCGCACCAGAGCGCCGCGATCGGCGGCCAGCAGCGGGGAGTTTCCCAGCACAATCAAGGCAATCAAAAGCAGAAGCTTCATAATCGGTTTCACGGCAGTATTCATCTCCGGGTTCGAGGGTAGCACTAGATTAAGATGCATGGAACGGTCCGTCGGCTGGAATGGTGATTGAAGAATTCCGGGCTCTTGGCTGAATTCGATTGCTGTTGACAACCATGCAAACGGTGCTGTACACGATGAAGTTCCTGAGCGCCCGACTTTTGCCAGGAAGATCTGCGCGGAGATTGCCATGCCATGGGAACCCAACTCGAAGTGCACCAAAGGCCAGACATGATGTCCCGCGGCGCCGCGCAGCAAATTGTAATTCGCGACCTCAAGAACATCGACGACCTCAGCCAGTTGAAAGCGCTCGAGAAGGAAGTCTGGGGCATGGCGGATGACGACAGCTTGCCTCTGACCCTTGCCATTGCCCTCAAGGCGTCGGGCAATATTTTCGTCGGGGCCTTTGATAAGGACAAGGATAAGGATAAGGACAATCTGGTCGGGTTCGCCTTCGGATTCCTCGGCCGCGAGCGCGGGCAGACCACCATTCACTCGCACATGTTGGCCGTGCTCGATGCCTATCGGCATCTCGATCTGGGCTCGCGACTCAAGCAGGCGCAGCGCGAGCGGGCCATGGCCATGGGTGTTCACGAGATGACGTGGACCTTCGATCCGCTGCAAAGTCGCAACGCCCACTTCAACTTTTCCAAGCTGGGCGTGGTTTCCGATACCTATAAGGTGGACTTCTACGGACCGGAAACTTCCAGCATGCTACATCGCAACGGAACCGACCGGCTGTGGGTGCGCTGGATACTGAATTCGCGGCGCGTGCGGGATCGGCTGGCGGATAAGAATGCGCGAGTTGAAACTCTCGACGCCATGCGGCTGCTGGCTCCGCTGGTGCGCTTCGATCCCAGCGGGAGGCCGGGACGAGCCGATCTGGCCGAGTCACTTGGCCGGCAGCGCGTGAGCATTGAAATCCCAGGCGATATTCTGGAGGTCGAGCGCGCCGATATGGGACTGGCGCGTGAGTGGCGCGACGCCACGCGGTGGGCGTTTCGCGAGGCCATGAAAGCGGGATTCTTTGTGGCTGAGTTCTGCCGTTCGATTCGCGGACAACAAGGGCCGGGAGCGTATCTGTTGCAGCAAGGGACGGTGAGCGAACTGATTCCCGAAGTCTAAGGAGGGCGCTAGAGGCTCACCTCAGGCGCTAAAGCGCGGACATTCTCAACGACTTACGGCACGACTGAAGTCGTGCCCTTCCCAAAACCTGCTTGAGCTAGAGATTATCCGCAGCCGGTTAGTGCGAGTCCATGGACTGGCGCTGCTCGCGCATCTGCTCCAGGAAGGTTTCGACTGGCACCTGAAACTGGTTCCGGAACAGGTCGACCAGTGTGTCTTCGGTGCCGGAGACTTCGGCTTTGGAAGACTGGAACATGTCCACGCTCTCGTCCGAGGATGATGTTTCCAATCCGTCGGGTTCGACCTGAAGCTGGGGAGATTTATCTCCGTTGGCGCGCAGAGTCGTGATCATACGGAGAACCTGGTTCCGCTGCTCGCTGGTGGACTGCAGGAACTCCACTCCCATCCCGAATTCCGGATGCGCGACCAGCACGACCCCTCCGGCGCGGACTTCGAGGTCGCCGGTCTTGATCTTAAGGATGACCCGCGTGCGCCTGGGGAACGGTGAGTTGGTGGTGAGATAGCAGCCACCGAGGCTCAGGTCGGTGAGCCGGCAATTCACAGGGGGGTCGTCCGGTTCGGGCTCAGGAAGCTGGCTTCTGAGCCACTGACGAAGGAGGTTGCGCTGTTCGTCGGTGGCGTTCGTGAAGCGGACACCAGCCCGGTTTTGGTAGCCCTCCCATGCCAGCTCGCCATCGATTTCGAGCTTCTGGTCCATGCCCGGCAATTCCAGCGAGAAGTGGAGCGAGTTTTCTTTCTTGACGCGTCCAGAAAACTGGATCGCCATGCCGCCTTCGCAGAGATCAATGGTTTTGGCTGAGTACCGGCCCGAGCCGATACACTCGACTGGAATTTGCACCTCGACCCGTAGTTGCAGCCGCCGTTCCCGCTTCATCAGGGCGCGAACCGCGCGAAAGCTGCCTTTAGCGCGTTCCACCGCGAGCGGTTTATGGAGGACGAAATGGGCGCCCAATTCGAATCCGCCCTTGAGTCCGACGGGAGATTCCACCAGTACGATCGTCAAAGCCCGCTTGTTGACGGGTGCGGCTTTGGCCGCTCGCAACAAGTTGCCCGCGTCTTCCCGGTTGGCCGCATCTGCAATGATGGCTTCGAAACGCTGGCGGGTGATCCGGCAAATGGCGTCGTCCACGCCGTAGCAGTGCTCGACGTCAATTTCCAAGTCGCCAAGAACGCGGCGCAGGATGCGCACCGTCTTCTCGTCCGAACTCAGCAGTAGAGACTTCAAGTTCATACTTCGAATCATGCTTCAGATCGGTTCTTGCGCGCTGCCCCGGTTCTGCCGAGGCGGATGAATAGCGATTGCATTGCGAAAACGCGCTCGTGTGCCCGCAGCCAGGGCGTCAGTCCCCAACCGGGCGATCGGAACGCTCCTGTTCGCACTATAAGTCTAGGGGATTCCGTGATCAACGCAATGGCCCGGTCTTCTGGTTACCGCAGTCACGCCGAACTCCCGATAGTCTCATCGGCGGATCGAAAGGGGTCCATGAGGCGGTTGATCCAGGGCCCGTCGCCTGGCTAGTCGGCGATGTGCCAAACCCGCGGAAAACTGCAAGTGGCTGTGCACAAAGGGGATATACAAAAAGTTGTAGAGGCCTCAACTTTTCTATTGACTAACCGCCAAAAACCTATTATTATCAATAGCTTCCATAGAGGCCGAGGGGTCTAAAATCGGTGGATCGGTTTGTCTTCTGCAGCTGCATCCCCTGGGCGATTCTTGGAATCAAACGATTAAGAGACTTAAGAAGAAGTCCTTATTCCATTCACAAGAGGGCATATTTTTCATGGCTAAGCGACGCGGAAACCCCAACTGGGGCAAGCCCGAGCCCATCGGCCCGGTCACGCCCACCATCACGGAATTCGAGCAGGTTGTGCACGAGTATAAGCTCTCCCCAGACCAGTACTTGCGGTCCACACGGCTGCGGGAATGGGCGCGGCGCAACAAGAATTCCAAGTACATTCCCGAGCCCTTGCTGGAAGCTTGGGGATTTGAAATCGAATCCACTCTGTAACCGGGAGGAACCGGTTTTCTGAAGATGTTTTCTGGGAGGGTCGCCGTTGGCGGCCCTTTCCTGCTTTACACTGTATTTCTTACGCGCGATTGGCGAGGTTGCGGCGATATGCTGGCAGGCATCAAGCTTGGCGGACCAGAATTCGGTGGCTCTGATCTCGCAGGTCTGATCGTGGCCGTAAGCTTTGCCGCCGGACTCAACCTGTATGCCACGGTGGCTACGCTCGGCCTGCTGGCTCACGCCGGCCTGGTCGATTTACCTGCCGGGCTGCATCTGCTGACTAGTTGGTGGGTGATTGCGGCCTCGGGCGCGCTATTTGCCATCGAGTTTTTCGCCGACAAGATCCCGGCCTTCGATTTGATCTGGAACGCCCTGCATACTTTTGTGCGAGTTCCCGCGGCGGCCTTGATCGCCTATGGCGCGACCTCGCAGCTTTCGCCGGAGAAGCAACTGATGGCGGCCTTGGCAGGCGCAGCTATCGCCTTGGCAGCGCATGGTGGCAAGACGGCCGCGCGCGTAGCCGTGACTCCGTCTCCCGAGCCGCTTTCGAACTTTGCGCTCAGCGCGGGAGAGGACACGCTCGCGGTGTTCATGACTTGGCTGGCGACCCAGCACCCGATTGCTGCTGCCCTGATGGTCGCGGCTTTTTTGGCCGTGATCATCGTCGTGATGCGCTGGATCGTTCGGGCTATGACGCAGGCGCTGAAGAACCTATTTGGTGTCCCAGAGAACCAACTGGCGCCGTCGAACCGGCGCGATTTAAACGCTGCTTAATCCTATGACTCCTCATTCACCCTTTACCGACGTCCCCACCGCGATCGAGGAGATCCGCGCGGGCCGAATGATCGTTGTGGTTGACGACGAAGATCGCGAAAACGAAGGCGATCTCACGCTGGCCGCGGAAAAAGTTACTCCCGAAGCCATTAACTTTATGGCCAAGCATGGACGCGGCCTCGTCTGCCTGGCCATGACCGAAGAACGCCTCGAACACCTGCGCATTGGTCCCATGACCAGCGAGAACACATCGCAGTACGGGACTGCTTTCTGCGAAGCGATTGACGCGCGTGACGGCGTCACCACAGGAATCTCGGCGCACGATCGCGCCCACACTATCAAAGTAGCCATTGATCCCAGAACGCGCCCATCGGATCTGGCCCGGCCCGGCCACATGTTCCCGCTGCGGGCGCGCAAGGGCGGCGTTCTGGTGCGCGCGGGCCAAACCGAAGCTTCCGTGGATCTGGCTCGGCTGGCGGGTATGATCCCGGCGGGCATCATCTGCGAAATCATGAAAGACGACGGCACCATGGCGCGCGTGCCCGACCTGCTCGAGTTCTGCCGCACCCATCAAATGAAAATGCTCACCGTGGCGGAGTTGATCCGCTACCGCATGCAGCATGAGCGCTACGTGCATCGCGTGGGCGAGGCCATGGTCGAAACCAAGCACGGAGAGTTCCGCCTGATCGCCTACGAGAGCGAAGTGGGCGGCGGCGAATCCCACATGGCGCTGATTCGCGGAGACATCAGCGATTCGTCCGAGCCGGTCCTGGTCCGCATGCACGCGCACTGCCTGCTGGGCGACGTGTTCGGCGCCACCGGCTGCGACTGCCATCAGACGCTCGAGGCTTCGCTCAAGATTATTGCCGAGGAGGATCGCGGCGCGTTGATTTACCTGCACCAGACGTCCAAGGGTTTCACGGCGGAGAAAATCGGGGACCAGTCGTTCCTTACATTCCATCGTGAACGGCGGTTGCCGTCGCTTCCCGAAAGCGAGCGCAAGATTCATCGCGAGATAGGGCTCGGAGCGCAAATCCTTTTCGATTTGAATTTGAAGCGCATTCGACTCCTGACCAATCACCCGCGAAGAGTGGCCGCGCTGGAGGGGTTCGATATCGAGATCGTAGAGCAAGTTCCAGTGAAGTTCGCGGTTCCCAGGAACTCCCCGTAGAGACGCGGCTCGCCGCTCTCAGCCGCGAAAGAATTCGGACTTTCAAGTTGTCGTCAACGGCCGCGCCGGCAGCCGAGGCCGCCGGTTCTCTCAGAACAACAGCCGCGTCGTGAGCACGAGCCCATGATTGTAGGTGTGGAAATGCGTGGTCGCGATCTGCATTCCTGCGCCAAATACCAGGGCGAGGCGGTTGCGCGGATCGTGTTCCAACTTGATCTTGCTGATCATCAATCCCGGCGTGACAAAGTTCTGGGTTCGTCCGTCGTTCGATCCGCCGTGGTAAAAGGTCGCGTTGTTTTCTATCTCCGGCCAAAAAAGCTTGCCCAAGCGATACTGCGTCACGGCGTTCCACACCACGACCCGGCCCAGTTTCGCCGTATCGCCCGCCGGCAGGACGGCGCCCAGCGTCGATTGCACGTCCAGCTTTCCGTAGCCTTTGCCCGCGCAAAGCGTGGGAGAAATCGTCGCCGCCAGACTTCCATTCTTGTAGCTGCCCGTCGGCAAGGTACCAGCCACGGAAAAACTCAGCGAATAGTTGCCGTGGCTTTCGTTGCCTGCTGCGAGGCGGTACTTCAGCAGCATGGAGAAATCGCCGGCTCCATCTTTGGCCGCCGAGTTGTGCTGGATGTAGGGCGGGGCCAGCGCATCGAATTCGACTCTGAACCACGGCACCACATTGACGCCTTTGCTGTTGTCATAGTTCCAGGTATCAGTGCCCGCGGGCGCGATTTGGCGAACGAAATCGGTGCGGGCCACCTGCAACAGGCCCGACGATGCCGTGACCAACGGGATGGGCCAGGACGGTTGCTGTGCCAGCGTGTCGCGCACGCGGTCCTCCCAGCTTGCAAAGAATCCATCGCTCTGGGCAGCACACAGCGCGCTGCCGCCGACCATCATCGTCACTATCACTATCACTTTCACTATTACTGCGCACACGAACGCCTGCAGGTTCCTGGAAATCACGCTGCCTCCAGCCCAGTTTCAAGCCCGCAATTTTCTATTTTTGGCGAAACGCAAATCGATTGCCCACACGAGCTGTGACCGTCTTTCTAACGGTTATGCGAAGACGCGTCAATAACCCGAATCGATTAAGAGAGGATCTTTCGACGTATTATTTGTGAAGCACTTCCCTAAAACGGCTTCCGCGGCGTGATCTCTTCGTCCTTGATGAAAAACTGCGCCGAGCATATAGAAGAGCCGCAGATTGTCGGCAGCAACCCAGCCATCTGTTTGCGCGTAATCAAGCCCAGCGTACCGCAGGACGGACAGGACAACACCGCCCAATAGGGGTCTTCTTTCTCCCCCACTTCGCCTGCATTCTCCAACACGAACACGGTACCGGGTTCCATCTGCTCGGGAATCCATTCATTGATAATGCTCAATTCACCGATCATCATGTGCCTCCCCCGCTTCCGTTCAGGCTCGTCTTACGCCCCTGCGTTACGCCCTCTTCCCTCGGCGTAAAGCCCCGCCCCGTTCCGAAACTGCGGACTTTTTTAGAGACTGAATTTCCCCTCGAACCCGGCGGACTTCATCGCTCAGGCAGATGTCGAACATCGGCTGTCGAGCGTTCTTCAGCAGGTCCACGACCTGCCGCGCCGAGGTGCGCAGATAAAGATGAATGCCGTCGGTGAGAAGGTGATACTCAGAAGACGCGCCCACCGTTGCAGCCAGCGCTGGTGCCGAATTCCTGTTGCAGGAACCCGATCACCTTGCGCATGCGCTGCAGCGAGAAGCCGCGCCGCCGAAGCTGGCAGATCACCGCCACGGTGATCAGTTCGTCCCAGGTATAAATGCGGCGGTGTCCCTGGCGGCCGGGCGCCACGATTCCCCGTTCATCCCACCACTGCAACTTGCGGGCGGTGATTCCGGTCAGAGCGATTACTTCATTGGATGTGAATTCTTGCTGCATTCTAAGTACGTTCCGTTTCAAACAACAATGTGGAGAAATGTTTGAAACATTTTAGGCGGCGGAAGCAGAATTCAAGCAGGGTTTCGTGCTTCGTTGTGTTGACTACGCGGGTACGTCGCTGTGATGGGTAGCTCTTCGGACACCGACATTGGGGCCGGTCGTTTGTGCCTTTTGCGCTCTGGCATTAAAATTGAACGCCAGACAAATTCTTTTCTCGGGGCTATACGATTCATGATCCAGTTCATGATCCAAAGACTGCATGTGCGCGTCGCCATGCTTGCGCTGTTCGTCCTGCTGTTCGTCCTGTTGCCGGTCACGCTGACGTTCTCCCAGCAAAAAGAGCGGAACCGCAAGCCAGATGCCGCGCAAAAAGAGCGCTTCCGCCGCATCCGTGTCGTCGGCGAAAGACGACGAACAAGGACAAGGACAAAGACAAGACGAGCAGAAACTCGGCGACCCGCTGTTCAGAGGAATGAGGTACCGTTCGATCGGTCCCTTTCGCGGTGGCCGCTCCCTGACCGCGACCGGAATTCCCGGCGACCCGACGACCTACTATTTCGGCGCCACCGGTGGTGGCGTGTGGAAATCCACTGACGGCGCCAACACCTGGTCTCCGGTCTTTGACAAGGATGGCGCTCCCTCGATCGGCAGTATCGCCGTCTCCATCTCCGACCCTAACGTCGTTTATGTGGGCACCGGCGAAGCTTGCATTCGTGGAAACATCTCGCAAGGTGACGGCGTTTGGAAGTCGGTGGATGCCGGAAAATCCTGGAAAAGCGTTGGCCTGAAGGATTCGCGCGCCATCGGCAAGGTAATCGTGAATCCGCGCAATCCCGATGTCGTATTTGTGGCCGCGCTCGGCCATCCGTTTGGGCCGAACACGGAACGCGGCGTTTTCCGAACCACCGACGGCGGCAAGACCTGGGATAAGGTTCTCTACAAAGACGAGAATACAGGGGCGATCGATGTAGTCTTCGATCCGCAGAATCCCAACATTCTGTTCGCCTCGCTCTGGGAAACCCGGCGAACTCCGTGGACGCTTTCGAGCGGTGGGCCGGGCAGCGGCGTGTATCGCTCAACCGATGGCGGCACAACATGGAAGCACCTGCAGGAGAACGAGCGCGGCCTTCCGAAGGGCCCCTACGGGCGCGTCGGACTGGCCGTGGCGGCGAACTCCGAGCGTGTGTACGCCTTGATCGAAGCTAAAGACGGGGGCCTATACCGCTCCGACGACGGTGGCGACACTTGGGATCTTGTCAACGGCAGTCACGGGCTTTTTCAGCGGCCGTGGTACTACATGCACGTGATCGCTGATCCCCAGGATTCGAATACTCTCTACGTGGCCGATGTTGAGTTCTTCAAGTCCACCGACGGCGGGCGTAACTTCAATAAAATTAAGGTTCCTCACGGCGACAATCACGGCCTGTGGATCGACCCGAAGAACACGAAGCGCATGATCGCCTCCGACGACGGCGGCGTAACCGTCAGCCTGGATGGCGGCAAGTCGTGGACGCGCGAGGACAACCAGCCGACGGCGCAGTTTTACCACGTTATCACCGACACGCGTACGCCCTACTACGTATACGGCGCGCAACAGGATAATTCCACGGTGGCGATTGCCAGCCGCAGCGATGACGGCGCGATTGGCCGCGACAATTGGTACGAGGTCGGTGGTGGGGAAGCAGGCTATATCGCGCCCAACCCGACCGACCCGAACATCGTGTATGCCGGCGACTACCAGGGCAACATCACACGCTTCGACCGGCGAACCAACCAGGTCAAGAGCATTGCCGTGTGGCCGGAACTCAGCGATGCCCGCGGCGCGGCCCCGCTCGATCACCGCTTTCAGTGGACGGCGCCAATCGTGATCTCACCGCAGGATCCGAACACGATTTACTACGGAGGCGAGCGCGTTTTCAAAACCAGCGATGGCGGAACCCACTGGGAGGCGATCAGCGGCGACCTTACGCGCAACGACAAATCGAAACAGCAGCCTTCCGGCGGCCCGATAACGATTGACGATACCGGTACCGAATATTACGACACCGTTTTTTCCATTGCTCCCTCGCCTCTGGCAAAAGGCCTGATCTGGGTGGGCACGGACGATGGCTTGATCCAGATCACGCGCGATGAAGGCAAGAATTGGACCAATGTAACGCCCAAGGATCTCGCGGAATGGAGCCGCATCAGCCTGATTGAAGCGTCTCCGCACGAAGCCGGCACGGCCTACGTCGCAGTTGACCGCCATCAGAATGACGATCTCGCACCCTACATCTATAAAACCACCGATTATGGAGCGACCTGGAGTCGGATCACCACCGGAATTCCGGATGGAATCTTTGTGCGCGCGGTCCGTGAAGACCCGAAGAAAAAAGGTCTGCTCTATGCGGGTACCGAACGCGGCGTCTTTGTCTCTTTCGATGACGGCGCGCACTGGCGCTCGCTGCAGATCAATCTGCCCATTACACCCATCCACGATCTGGTCATCAAGAATGACGATCTGGTGGTGGCCACGCACGGACGGTCGTTCTGGATCCTTGATGATGTCTCGCCCCTACGCCAGTTCGCCGATTCGGTTGCCGCAGAAGACATGCATCTGTATCAACCTGCGACGGCGTATCGCGTGCACAGCGGAGATGCCCCAGCACATTTGCCTTTTGCCGGAAAGAATCCACCCAACGGCGCGGTGATTTATTTCTATTTGAAAAAGGCGCCCAAGCAGGAAGTGAAGAACGACGAAGTGAAGATTGAAATTCTGGACGCGGCAGGCAGTGTAATCCGGACCTACTCCAGCAGCAAAGCTGAGCCGCTCGAGGAACCGCTTGACCCCGAGGACAAGAAACCGGAGAAGCAGATCAAGCTCGAAGACGGTCTGAACCGTTTCGTGTGGGATCTGCATTACGACCCGGCAACCCGCGTTCCCGGATATTTCCTGTGGGAATACATTGACGGCGCGAAAGGGCCCCTGGCGTTGCCCGGCAACTATCAAGTACGGCTCACCGCCAATGGCAAGAGTCTGACCTCTCCGTTCGAGGTGAAGATTGATCCGCGAGTCACTACTTCCGAGGGCGATCTGGAAAAGCAGTTCAAGCTGCAGATGGACGTGCGCGAGCAGTTGAATCGCGTCTATTACGCGGTCAACCAGATTCAGGACGTCCGCGAGCAGTTAGACGGGCTGAAGAAGCGCCTGGCACCGGGCGAGTCGATGAAAGCCGTGTTCGATGGCGCCAGTGCGCTTGATGCCAGGCTGATTGCTGTTCGCGATCCGCTGATTAACTTTAGAATCAGCGCCAGTGAGGATTCCCTCGCTTACGCCCCGGGGATTGACGCCAGGCTGGCGTTCCTTGCCATGGGAGTGGCGGGATTCGCCGATTCCGCCCCGACCGAGGCTCAGTACCAGGAATTCGACAAGCTGAAAAAACAGACCGACGAATTACTGTCCGCGTGGGAGCAAGTTCGGAATAAGGATATCGTGAGTTTCCAGAAGCTGGCCGCGGAGCAAAACGTCCGCTCCATCTACGTGCCCGATGTAAAAAGTGAGCGGGTGCAGGGCGGCGAAGAATAGACGCTGAGGGCTAAAGCTGTCCAGCACGGGGTGCCCACCGGGGTTACTCCGTGAAGTATCCCTCGGTCCAATGGTCCTCGCCTATCGGATACTTGACGATCTCGAAGCCTTCCGGAAAAGAGGAAAAGCCTGGTTTCTCCAGGGTGCGGCTCTGAGCAGCCATCGCGGCTTCCTCGCTCGCATAAACCCCTATTAGCTTCTCGTTGGCCTCGTTGGCACCTGTCGGATGCGTGTGCCACAGAATGTAAACGGCATTCATTCCTTATGTGCTCCCATGCAATTGGTTTCAGGCGGATAGGATCAGAACGGCATGGCTGAAGCCATGCCCCTTCAAAGCTGCCGGCGAACCAGGCCCGTCAGAGTCTCTAGATGAACATCTCGTCCTGCGGGACGCCCGCGCCGTTTTTCGGCTGACGCCGTTTCGGGCCGAGGAAGACTTCGACTCCGGTGCTGATTGCGCTCATCAGCCCGTTGACCTGGCGCAGCGGAGAGATCACAGTTTTGTGGACGACTTCGCTGGTCTCCTCCACTTTATCCATCGTCCGATTCAGGAGTTCGTCGGCGCGAATCACTTGCAGCCGCGTGCGGTCGAGGGCATCGGTGAGCGTGGCGTCGATGCGGGCGAGTTGGTTGCGCACCAGCGTGCTTGACTCCGAGAGGTTGACGGTCATGACGTCGAGCTTGGGCCGAATTTCCACCAGCATGCTCTGTACCGTCTCCATCGTGGGCAAGGCCCTGTTCGTCACTTCGGTGGCCAGCGCTTCCATTTTCGCCGTGCTCTTGCGAACGGCCAGGTAGAGTCCGAACAGAATTAGCGTCTGCAACACGACGGCCGACGCAGTGACCGCAATAAAAATTCTTAGGAGGTTGTCATCCATAGCTGCTCCTGCTGCTTTTCCGCAGTCTGCTAAAGATTCTTGGGCGGTTCGGCCCCGGCTGTGGTCGTCTCGTTATAGGCCTGACGGCCGGCCTCGTAGGCGGAGCGGAACTGCTCTTTCTGCTGGTTGAGCATGTCGCGTCCGCGATCCATCCAATCATTTGCCTGTTCGCGTGCCCGGCGAGCTTGCGCACGTGCGCGTTCGCTGCCTTCCTGCGCCTTGGCGCGAATCGCATCGCGGGTTTCATCGCCAGAGCGTGGCGCGTACAACACGCCAACTACAGCTCCGACACCCAGACCTGCCAGGAACCACAAGAAGCCGTTGCCATCACGATCCGCCATAAATGCCTCCTCAAGCTTTCTCTACCTCGGATGGTAGCACCCTGATATGTGAAAAACAATTCGCGGCGCCCTGGATGAGTCCGCCAACAAGTTCTTCTGCTGGCAGTAAAGAAACGCTTGTGCGGGACGCGCCAAAGGCGGACAATGGAGCGTTTTTCAGGAGGCTTTTGTCTTGTCCGACCGCAAGTATCGGCAGCACGGATACCAGGATTCCGGTGCGGCTGGTGGCCCCAAACCAGGATTCGAGCGCCCGGCAGCCCCGAAGAAAGAGAATACGTTCGGGCCGCGGCCCATCAACATGCCGGGTACGCGGACCGTCTCCCGCTGTGCCGAATGCGGCGCGCTGCTGCAGAATCTCTCCGATGCTGTCGGGCAGTGCCCCAAATGCGGGTTCGACCTGCACGCCTGCAAACAGTGCGAACACTTCGACCCCTCCAGCCGCTTCGAATGCAATCAGCCGATTCCCGCCAGAATCTCTCCCAAAGACAAACGCAACGACTGCTCGCTCTATTCCATCCGCGTGATGGTCGAGAAGGAAACCTCCAGCAAAGGCGCTCAGCGTCCCAATGACGCCCGCGCTGCGTTTGACAATCTGTTCAAGGACTGAGGTCAGTTCCCACTTCCCGTTCTCAGGCCGCAGTTACAGCGGATTGTCCTGGAGCCCTTTGCTCGATCTCTCCACCTGTTTACTGGTTGGTACCGATGGGAGGCCCCAAGCGGGCTGGAGGGTGGAAGCGAGCAAGAGGCTTGCCTTCGTGGGGTTGCAACCTTATAATCCGCTCACCGGAATAATGTTAAGCTGCGGTGCGTCTAGATGCGGCTCATGATTTTCGGGACTCGTCAGTGCGTCTGTTAGTGCAAGACTGATTCATGGTGCAAGCCCGGCGCCAGGTTTGAGTGCAATCGGGCAGAATGACGAACTCCACCTTCCCCAAGAATTAAGGAGCCACAGGAATGAAGAAGATTGTTCTCGCGATGCTGCTGGTAACCGCGGTTACCGCCTTCGCTCAAACCACGCCCGCGCCAGCCCAACCCGCGCCGCAGCAGAGTCCCACGCCCGCTCCGGCAGCACCCCAGAAAAAAGAGATCAAAGACCCAGGCGAATATAACGCCTATGTGGGCGCCGTCCAGCAAACCGACGCCGCCGCCAAGGTCAGCGGCCTGGAAGCGTTCTTGACGCAGTATCCCAACAGCGTGATGAAGGAAGACGCGCTCGAGCTTTTGATGGCCGCTTACCAGCAGGTGCTCAGTCAGGCGAAGACGCCCGATCAGCAGACGTTCAATCAGACCAAGATGCTGGAGACGGGGCAGAAGGTCCTGCAAGTGAATCCGTGCAACCTGCGGGCGTTGGCGTTGCTAGCCTACACCAAGCAGGCGATGGCGACGGCAGGCCAGAACGCGCAGCAGAATCTTGCCGACGCTGGCCAGAACGGGGAAAAGGGTTTGCAGTGTCTGCAGACTGCGGCTAAGCCGGATGGCACGTCGGCAGCAGATTGGGACAAGCTGAAATCACAGACCACGGTAATCTTCAACGGTGCGGCGGGACTGAAAGCCTACGCCGCCAAGGACTACGCCAAGGCGGAGCAATTTCTGCGCGCCGCGGTGGAAGGGGATCCGGCTAACCTGGTCGACGTCTATGACCTGGCGCTCGCCTACCTGGCGGCGGGACCGGCTGAAGACGACGTCAATGGACTTTTCTTCATCGCGCGCGCTTCCAATCTGGCGCAAGGTGCGGGCCAGGCTCAGATCGCCAAGTTCGGCAAAGCAAGTACGACAAGTACCACGGCAGCGAAGACGGTTGGAACGAGTTGCTGGCACTGACCAAGACCACGGCTTTGCCTCCGGCCGGATTCGCCATTACCAAGTATGTCCCGCCGACTCCCGCTCAGCAAGCCGCGGATCTGGTGAAGAGCAAGAAAGTCGAGGAGATGAGCTTCGCGGAGTGGCAAATGGTTCTTTCCGAGGGCACGCCCGAAGACGCCGACAAGGTGTGGGGCGTACTGAAAGGCAAGCCGTTGCAGATGGTGGCCCACATCATCAGCATCGAGCCACCCAGCAAAATTACCGAGCACGGCAAGCCCGTCGAAGCCCCCACCAAACTGGCACTCGCCGGCAGTTCGGACGATATCGACGCCAAGCGTGCCGACATCGATCTAACCATGTCGGCAGCGATTCCGGCGAAGCTGATGCCAAAAGAGGATACGGACTTCCAGTTCGCAGGAACGCCGGTTTCCTACGTGGCGAAGCCTTTTGTGATGACGATGAGCGACGGGGCCTTGCTGGTGAAATCCCTGCCGAAGCCGGCTAAGCCTCCGGTCCACAAGAAGCCGGCGGCACAATGAGGTTCAGGTCTTGGGTGTCAGGTCTTAGGTCTTAGGAAAACCCTTAAGACTCCTTCACGGTTCATGCCAGATAAAGGGCGGTCCTCAACGGACCGCCCTTTTATTCTTTTGTTGATTTCCCCGATCGGGTTTTTCCTAAGACCTAAGACCTGACACCTGACACCTAAGACCTGAACTACCGAGCCTGTTTTCTCTCCAGCGTGACGGGACGCGCGCTGCGGGGCGGACGCTTGGCGCCAGCACGTAACGGGCGCACATCAATCTTCAGTTCCTGCATGGTTCGGCTCAGCGTGTTCCGGTGCATGCCCAATTGCCGCGCTGCCTTGCACTGATTGCCGCGGTTTTCTTCCAGCACGGTTATGATAAAGCGCTTCTTGAATTCACGAACTGCTTCCGAATATAGGATGTTGCTTTTGTACATTTGAAGAATGAGTGCTTCCAATTGATCTTTCACCTCGCCTCGTTTCCGCACCTTTGCAGTTCGAAAAATCTTTCAGGCTGAGCCCGAACTATGTTGGCCATGAGCCTTCAGGCCAGTTCTAACCCCTACTTCGACGGCCCGGACGATGGCGGCTGAAGCGGATCCGTTGGCGAATGCGCTTGCCGCATGTAATCCAAGCCCTGGTAGAAGCGGTTGCGCAGTTCCGACGGTGCGAGCCAGACCGCTGCCCTGCCGCCTACCAGAAAATACGGAGCCAACTGAGATCCCGCCAGCCACTTCGCAGCGGGCGCAAAAGCGGCCATGGCAGTGAGCACAACCGCCACCACCAGGACGCCCTTCAACAAACCCAGAACCGCGCCCAGAACCCGGTCCAACGTGCTCAGACCGGCTTTCTTCATTACCCAGCGTGCGATCCGTCCGGCAAAACCTGCCACCATCAGGACCGCGAAAAACACGATCAGGAAGCCAGCGATCTCGCCTAACCACGGCGATTTCATATGCGGCGCGAACCAGCCCGCCACGCGCTGATACTCCCAGGCGGCCAGCAAGTACCCCAACACCAGGCCAGCCAACTTGAAGGCTTCATGAAAGAAGCCTTCACTGGCTGCCCCGGTCACAGAAAGAACCAGAAATCCGAGGATGATCCAGTCTGCAATGCTCATGATTCAGCAACGACGTTCTACGACGTGCAATGATCCGAGCGCATGCCGGCTAAATCTCCAACTCGCGTCCCGTTAACTGACGATACGCCTCGAGGTACTTTTCGCTTGTGCGCAGCGCAACTTCTTGGGGGAGAGCGGGCGCGGGTGGTTGTTTGTTCCAGCGAATTTCCTCGAGGTAATCCCTTACATACTGCTTGTCGTAGGAGTCCTGCGCCTTGCCCGGTTGGTAGCTGTCGGCCGGCCAGAAGCGCGAGGAATCCGGTGTGAGAACTTCATCCGCCAGGGTGATGCCCTGGGCGGTTTGCCCAAATTCAAACTTGGTGTCGGCAATGATGATGCCGCGCTGCCGCGCGTAATCCGCCGCCTTGTTGTAGATCCGCAACGTGATGTCCCGGAGTTGGCGGCTCATTTCGGGATCGACCAGCTTGCACATTTCCTCAAACGAAATGTTGATGTCGTGTCCGGTGCTGGCCTTGGTGGCCGGCGTGAACAGGGGTTCGGGCAGCCGGTCAGATTCCTTCAAACCGGGAGGAAGCTTGACACCGCAAACCGACCCCGTCGCTCTGTACTCTTTCCATCCCGAGCCGGAGAGGTAGCCGCGCGCTACGCACTCCACTGGAAACATCTCGGCGCGCATGACCATCATGGAGCGGCCGCGCAGTTCATCGGCGTGTTGGCGAATCGCCGCCGGGTAACGGTTCACGTCGGCAGTAACGAGATGGTTGGGGACGATGTCCTTGAGGAAGTCGAACCAGAAGAGCGAGATCTGGGTCAGGACCCGGCCCTTGTGCGGAATGCCGGTCGCCAGCACGTAGTCGAACGCCGAGATGCGGTCGGTAGCCACGAACAGCAGGTGGTCGCTATCGAGGCTGTAGACGTCGCGGACCTTGCCGCTGGCGTGCAACTCTAGTTCGGGGTAGTCCGTCCGCAGCAGGACGGTATCCAGAATCTCGGGGCTCATGTCTTATTTCACCGGTAAGAAAACTTTGCGTATTCTAACTGTCGTGGAGGATTTGTCAACGATTTCGATCACACCCGGCAGGTTGCGCCGTCAAGCGTCACAGCGAAAAGTGTTGACACTTCCAGTGTAAGCGAAAAGCCGCGTCCATGGCTGGTTTTCGACGGACTGCAATGTGGAAAAGCTGAGGAAGGCTCTGGAAAAAAGGGCAGCGGCTTTTGGCGGTTTGCAAGCAAGAAGACACTCATTGGTCAAGAACGAAGCCAGGAAGATTTTGTTCGCCGCAACGGTTCAAAACTGGCTGAGCCATTTGCGGGCGGCATGGAAGACAAGCAGCAACTCTACGGTGTCGCTGCGCACGCGGTAAGGAACGATATATGGGGTGCCGGATACCACCAACTCCCGAGTGCCGACTACCCGCCCAGGGCGGCCTGAAGCGGGAAACCGTTTGAGAATTTCGACCGCATTCAATATTGCCACGACGGTTCGGTCGGCAGCGGCGGGACTGTCTTGCGAGATATATTCGGCCTCAGCAATCAGACTGTCGAGCGCAACTTCTAGCCACTTAACGTGCACGACGCGTCCAACGCTTCAGCCTCTGCTCCACGTCCTTATCGCTGGCAAACTCACCGCGGTCGGCCGCGGCAATCGCCTTCTTGATTTCGGCGATTTGCCACTCATTCACGGAAACATATTCCTGGATCGCCTGGGCAGCTACAAACGAGCGGCTCCGGTTCATCGATTTCGACAGGCGGTCCAGTTGATTCTTGAGTTTGGGATCCAAGCGGAGAGTGAGAACGGAAGATTCAGGCATGATGTATACATTATACATCAGACGTATACATTACGCCGCCCCGAATCTCACCGACACTAGTTTCGAAACGCCCGGCTCCTGCATAGTCACGCCATAAAGCACAGGTGCAATGCTCATGGTCCGCTTGCTGTGCGTGATCAAGATGAACTGCGTCTGCACGCTCATCTCGCGCACCAGATCGGTGAAGCGCGCGATATTGGCTTCGTCCAGTGGAGCATCGACTTCGTCGAGAATGCAGAACGGACTGGGCGTGTACTGGAAAATTCCAACCAGCAGTGCGAGTGCGGTGAGCGCCTTCTCGCCGCCCGAGAGCAACAGCACGTTCTGCAGTTTCTTTCCGGGAGGCGATGCCACCACGTCAATGCCGCTCTCAGCGCTGTTCTCGAGGTCGGTCAGCCGCATGAAGCCGTGTCCGCCGCCAAATAGCTTGCGGAATGTGGCCTGGAAGTTCTCGTTGATCTTGGCGAACGCTTCTTCAAATTTCTGCTTCGAGACCTGATCGATCTCGCGAATGGTAGCGGCGGTGTTTTCGATTGCCTCGATCAGGTCTTTTCTCTGGGTTTCGAGGAACTGGTGGCGCTCCGCCGTTTCCTTGTACTCTTCGAGAGCCATCATGTTGACCGGACCCATGGCGTCGAGGCGGGCGCGCATTTCACGATGCGCTTGATCTTCGGCCGCAAGTTCCTCGCCGGTAACCAGCGAAATCGGATTGTCGGAAACAGCCTCGGCCATCAGCACCGAACGCTCCATGCCCAGTTCGTTCAAGCAAGTGTCAGCCAGGTGTTGCAGGTCGGATTGCAGTTTTGCTGCCGTAGCTGATAGCTCGCCGCGGCGGTCACGGGCAAGATCGAGTTGCTGGCGCATGGTCCGCAGAAGTTCGTCAATTTCGACGAATCGCGCCCGCACTTGCTCGGACTCCAGCTGCAGCAAGCCTTCGCGAGCTTCACTCGCATTGCGCTCGGCTTCGAACTGCACCAACTGCTCGGCCAGTTGAACATTTTCGTTTTGCCGTTGCGCGATTTCGGCGCTCGCCGATTCCATCTGCGTCTGCAATGCGCCAGCCCGCTCCCGCATCTCGGTAACCAGGGCTTCGATGCGCTGCAGCAGTGTCGTGGCCGAACGATGGCGTTCTTCCAGAGTGGCCACGCGCGCGGCGCGTCCCGACGTGGCTTCAGCGGCAGCGTCGCGCTGGCTGCGGAGAGCAGCGAGACGGTCTTGTCCGGCGGCGAGCTGCATTTCCAATTGCCCGCGCGTTTGCTCGATCGCGGTCAGCTCCCCTTGGCATATTGCGATCAAGCTTTCCTGCTCCTGCCGCTCCGCCGCCAGCCGTTGCAGTTCGCGCTCGCTGATCGCCATCCGTTCGCGCACCCGAGACATCTCCCCGTCCAATTGCTTGAGCAGGTGTCCGGAAGTCATCGCCTGCTTCTCGGCATCGCGCTTTTCGTTTTCCAGACGATCGAGCAGGGAAGTGTATTCCTTGATTTCGCGTCCCAACGTAAGCGCAAGGATTTCCTTCTCGCGCAAAGCTCGCTCCAGCTCTTCGAGCAGGCGCAGCACATCGCGCAGCTCGCGCTTCATCGACAGCGGTCCTTCGCTGCGTTGCTTGCCGCCGGTGACGGTCACGTTGTGGAAACATTCCCCAGTCTGCGAGAGAAAAAACGCGTCCGGACTGGAAAGCGCGAGATCGCGCGCCACGCCGGGATCGGACACGATGTAGCCATTGCCCAGCTTTGGCAGAATTACTTCCAGCGACTTGCCGAATCCGTTCAGCACCCGAATCGAGTTCTTCAGCGGCAGGCACCGTGTCGTTGAGCGGAGCGTAGTGGTGGCTTTCGTCTGCAACAAAGGAGAACTTCGCCTGCGAGTCCTCCGGATGCACCAGAAACGTCGCCCGCCCGTCGACGTCGGAGCGCAGCAGGCGCAAGCCTTCATCGGCCGCGTCCCACGACTTGACCACGACGAAGTTCAGTTCGTCGCGCAGGAAGTCTTCGACCACCCGCTCATAGCGAGGCTCGACTTCGAGGAAATCGGCGAGCACACCGGCGGGAGTGTTTCCTCCCTGCATTGCGCCCGATTGAAACAGCCGCCGCACCGACTCGGTGGAATACCCGTGTTCGGCGATGACCGCTTCGAGCGATCCTTTCTTGCCCAGTGCCGTGGCGTATTCGGAACGGATGGAATCGAGATGCTTCTTGGTGTCGCTCTCGGCTGAACGCTTGCTGTCGAGGGCTTCACGCAGGCTCGCGATCTCCGCGGCCAGGCCGCTGGCGCGTTGCGAAACGCTTTCGAATTCCAAAGCAATCTGGCCGCGTTGTCCGCCAAAGGTTTCCGCTTGTGACGAAGCAGTTGCGATCTCCGCGCGCAGACGGTGCTCCTCGCGCCCGATTCCCGCCAACCGTTCCTCGGACTGCGTCAGCTGATTGCGCAGGTTGGAAGCTCCGCCGACCGCCTCCAAAATAGCCGCACGATGCGATTCCTGCTCCTGTTCGAGCATCGCGAGATTAGTGTGTGGCGCACGTCATTTCCTGCTGACTCAGCGCTAGTTCGCGCTGGGCGGCCGCGAGATCAGCAGCCGCGGAGTCGAGCACCTGCTGGTGCCCATTCCGTTCTTCCACAAGCGCAGTGAGCCGACTCTGGGCCTGCGCCAGTTCCGTCTCCGCGGATGCGGTGCGCACTATCAGTTCCGCGCCGCGCTCTTCGTTGGTTCGGATGCGCGCTTTCCCGCGATCGCCTTCAATTGCGATCTGGTTGAGACGGTCGCGATTCTGCCGTGTCTCGGTCTCAATCGCGTATCCGCGCTGGGTTCGCTCGGAGTGCTCGGCTTCGGACTGCTGCACGCTCTCAGATTGTTGGCGGATTTCCTCGCCCAGTTGATGAATCTGGGCATCGAGCGTCACGCTTTCCTGGTCCATCTGGGTGAACTTGCTGGCCAGCACAACCCGCAGTTTGGCGCGCATCTCGTCGCGCAGCCTGGCATAGCGCTCGGCCTTGCTGGCTTGGCGTTTGAGCGAGTTCATCTGCCGCGTGACTTCTTCGAAAATGTCGTTCACGCGGTTCAGATTCGTCTTAGCGTCTTCCAGGCGTGCTTCCGCGAGACGCTTCCGCGTCTTGAACTTTCGTAATGCCGGCTGCTTCTTCAATAATGGCGCGCCGGTCCGTCGGACGGCTGCTTAGAATCTGGCCGATGCGGCCTTGCTCGATCAGCGCGTACGATTCCGGCCCCAGGCCCGTCCCCATGAACAGTTCCTGGATGTCGCGCAAACGGCATAGTTTTCCATTCAGCAGGTACTCGCTGTCGCCGCTGCGGAACAAGCGGCGCGTCACCGAAATTTCTCCGGCGTGGTGTTGTTGCTGATTGAATTTGCGGCGGCGGATTTTCAGCACCACCAGCGGTCCTGCCGCGGCCACTGCGGCACTAGCAGAAGCTTCGTTCGCCGATGGTTCGGTAGCCGGAGCCTGATCCGCAGCCTCGCCTTCCACTTCCTCAGTTTTTCCCGGCTGCGCTTGCTCCACCGCACGTTCCGTCTCTGCAGCGGCCTGAGTGCGGAGCTCCGCTTCATCCCAATTTTCTTCTCCTGGAAGCTCGTCCTGAATCTCGATCTCAGTGGGCGCGTTCGTATCCGGCCCAGCGTAAATTTCGGGGTCAATCAAAGTCAGCGATACTTCGGCCATCCCGGTGGGATTGCGGTCGCGGGTGCCGGCGAAGATCACGTCGTCCATGCGCGAGCCGCGCAAGGTCTTGGCCGACTGCTCACCCAGCACCCACGAGATTGCGTCGGCGATGTTCGACTTGCCGCAGCCGTTCGGCCCGATGATGGCCGCGATGCCTTCGCCATGGAACTTCAGTTCGGTGCGATCGCAGAACGACTTGAATCCCAGGATTTGCAGCTTCTTGAGTTTGAGCAAATTGACTCCTTCGTAGGCGGACACTGTGGTCCGCACACTCGGTTTGCGCTGGCTGGTGTGCGCTGCAAATCGCGTGGAATCGGCTGTTAACTACTCAGATTCCTCGCCGTCGCATCTTTGGATGCCGTCCCCCGTGAACCAGGATCGCCATCCCTGCTTTTGACCAACTCTAACGGCGAATATGGGATGGGTCAAGTAATAAAACACCACATATAGTGGGTCGTATCCACATACCGCCTTTAGTTGCACATACAATGCAGCTTTTCGCGCAAATTGCGGGTGAAGAAGAAGAAGGGCGGGAGAACGCGAGAGCGTAAACACTGTACCGCCGGAGGGCGAGGGATTCAAGGGTTTTGACCGTGTGGGGGACGGGCACCCTCGCCCGTCCAAGCCGAGCGCAGCTCGGCAACTGCCTGTAATGCCGGATCCAGGCGACACTTTCGGCCGCAACTATTTCTTGCGCTCCACCAGATAGCGAGCCAGATCCTTCAGCGTCGACGCCGCCTCACCGTATTCGTCCAGTTTCGCACAGCCCTGATCCACCAGCGCGTCGGCCTTGCGGGTCGATTCCTCGATTCCGAACAAAGCCGGATACGTGGTCTTCTCGGCCGCCGCGTCCTTGCCCGCGGTCTTTCCCAGTTGCTCGGAGGTCTGGGTCAGGTCGAGCACATCATCCACGATCTGGAACGCCAGACCAATCGACTGCCCGTAGGTCCGGAGGCGAGCGATGTCCGCCGCAGTTCCGCCGGCGTACATTCCTCCGCTGACCACGCTGGCAGTGATCAGCGCCGCTGTCTTCGAACGGTGGATGTATTCGAGAGTGGCAAGGTCGGGCTTCCTGTGCTCGGCTTCGAGATCAACCACCTGGCCGCCGATCATGCCCTCGATGGTGCCAGTGGCGTGGGCAATTTCCCGGATGATGGCGACGCGCGCTTCGGCCGGGCAAGCGATTTGGGCCAGCACTTCATAGGCCTGCGTTTGCAGTGCGTCTCCGGCAAGAATGGCAACGGCCTCGCCGAAGGCCTTGTGGCAGGTGGGCCGCCCGCGCCGCAGGTCGTCGTTGTCGAGCGCGGGCAGATCATCGTGAATCAGCGAATAAGTGTGGAGCATTTCGAGCGCCGCGCCCACCTGCTCGATGCCGCCGGGCAGCGACCCGGTCGTGTGGTTGCGGGGCTCAGCTCCGCCAAGACGGGGCAGAGCCCCGTCACCACACAATGCCGCTTGGATCATGCGCCCCGCTTCCATGCACAGGATGGGCCGCAGCCGCTTGCCCCCGGCAAACACGCTGTGCCGCATGGCCTGATGGATGGACGTTGGATGTTGGGTGGACGGGGGCAAGAGTTGTTCGAGCGCCGCGTCGGCGGCTTCGCGTCCCTGCTCCAGAACTATTTTCAGCATGGCACCGCAGTATAACAAGCGGCGATGGAAAGGTCCCAGGTCTCAGGTGTCAGGTCTCAGGAAAAACAAAATCCAGAAAGCGTTTCCTGACACCTGACACCTAAGACCTGACACCTGCTCGATCAGGCGGCCACATGGTGCGTGAGCCCGCGCATCAAGGAACTCACAACATCCTGATTGCGCGGTTCACAGATGTCGGACGCGCCCAGATTCAGTGCCTCCGTCCACAACTTGTCATCCGCCAGCCGGTGAGTGCCCACGATGCAAAGGCTAGGAAATTCACGATGCAGCCGCTTCGACTTCGCACGGTCCCGATGTTTCCAAGTCCAGCACCACCGCTTCGGCCTGATGCCGGGCCACCGCGGGACGGACTTCCTGGCACGTGCGAGCCAAATGTACAGAATCAAAATGCTGGGATAGACTGACCGCCAGACTTTGTGCAGTTCTGGGGTCATTCTGATAAAGGACTACACAGAGTGGTTCCATAATTACCCCCTGACGTACACCGCGATTGCGCGGCGGCCTTGGCTGCGACAGCAAAGACAGCTGGCACAGGCGTTGGCGTTGTCAAATCCGAACCGAGCGCGAACCGCGTTATATGCGCGACGCTTTCTCGGCCGGGGGCTCGAACGGTTCAGTTTGGAGCTTTCCGTTCTGTTTTAACAGAATCTCGACTTTCCCTTCCGCTTCCTCCAACTGCTTCCTGCAGGTTGCGGAAAGTTGCATGCCTTCTTCAAAGAGCGTCAAAGACTTCTCCAGAGGAACCTCCCCTTTTTCCAGTTCCTGAACAATCTTCTCCAGACGCTCGAGGCATTCCTCAAACTTTACCAATCCAATTGCTCCTACCCTCTATTGTAATGCCGTTTTAGGTACGAAATGTCCAGCAAAATTTTCTAATCTTGTAAATTCTTTGGGCACCTGTGTTTCAAAACTGAACATTTCATAACTAAACAGAAGCCGGACGTTGTGAGCCGAGAGCCTCCAGAACATCCACAGCCGAGCTATATCGGCCCTGGGGAGCGCTGATCTGAGCGCCCTGCACCCGCTCGCGCACTGCCTTGAGCATTTCGCGGGCGATGGCTACGCCTTCCTCGCGGGCCGCCTCCGGACTTGCAGCCCTGCTCATCCGGTTCAGGATTTCATCCGGCACTGATACCCGCAGCTCGTTTTTCATGAACTCGGCGTTGCGCACACTTACCAGCGGCCAGATTCCCGCCACCACCGGAATGCGGCAGTGTTCGATCCGTTTCAGGAACTTCTCCAGCAGGCTTAGGTCAAATACCGGCTGGGTCACCACGTATTCCGCCCCTGCTTGTACCTTGTACTCAAAGCGTTTGATCTCCTCGTCCAGGTTGGGCAGCCCCGGGTTGGCACCCACCCCGATGACAAAGCTGGTCCCGGCTCCGATCGGGTTTCCGCCCAGGTCGAGTCCCCGGTTCAGGTTGTGGACGATATTCACCAGTCCGATGGCATCCACGTCAAACACTGCCGTGGCATCGGGATAGTTCCCCATCTTCGGTGGATCTCCGGTGATGCAGATGAGGTTGCGGATTCCGGTAGCCGCTGCCCCCAGCAGGTCCGATTGAATGCCGAGTACGTTTCGATCGCGGCACGTATAGTGCAGGACGGCTTCAATGCCCACCGCCTGCTGCATCAGCAGCGACAAGGCCTGGTTGCTCATGCGCGCCGAGGCCCGTGGGCTGTCGGGAATATTCACCGCGTCCACGCCCACCGATTTGACGAACTTCGCGCCCTCAACTTCTTTTCGAATGTCGATTCCCTTGGGCGGCACGATCTCGACCATGGTCACAAATTCCCCGGCCGCAATCTTGGCTCCAAGTTTGGAGCGCTCCGCCAGCGGAACGGTCGCCGGAGCAGAAGGTGCGGTGGTCGAATGAATCGCTTCTGTAACCGCATTCTTGCCGCGCGCCTCGCGCACCCGCAATGCCGATTTCATCGCCCGAATATGATCCGGCGTGGTTCCGCAGCATCCGCCAATCAGTTGCACCCCGGCGGCCACGAATTTCCGCGTGTAGCTCGCCATGTACTCCGGAGAACACAGATAGATATTTCGTCCTTCGACCGAACGCGGCATGCCGGCGTTCGGCTGCGCGGCCAGAGGCAGGGAAGTCGCGGCGCGCACGCGCTCAATCGCGTCCAGCATGGCGACTGGTCCCACGCTGCAATTGATGCCGAGTACGTCCACGTTCCACTCCGTCAGCCGCGCGGCAAAGCCTTCGGGATCGGACCCATCGAGGCAGTTCCCGTCTTCGTCAATCGTGACATGAGCGACGATGGGAACCTTCGCATTCACATCCCGGCAGGCCAGCACGGCCTGGTGTAATTCCTCGACGTAGCCGAAGGTTTCCAGCATCAGTAAATCCACGCCGCCATCGATGAGGGCCGCGGCCTGCTCGCGAAACGCTGCGCGCGCCTCCTCCAGCGAAGTCTTACCCAGCGGTTCAATGCGGACACCCAACGGGCCAATCGATCCTGCGACCCAAACGTCGAAGCTTTTGGCCGCTTCCCGGGCCACATGAGCGCCCGCCACATTGATGTCGCGCACCCGATCCGCCAGGCTGTGCCGCGCCAGCCGAAAGCTATTGGCGCCAAAAGTATTGGTTTCGATAATCTCCGCCCCAGCCTGCAGATAATCGTGGTGCACGCCGCGAATCAATTCCGGTTGCGACAGGTTCAGCTCGTCATAGCAGCGGTTGATGAAGATGCCCTTGGCATAGAGCAGCGTCCCCATAGCTCCGTCGCAGAGCACAGGCGATTGCTTCAGTCGTTCAAGGAAGTTCTGCGCCATCTGTTTGAGGATACAAGAAGGCAGGGAATCGCTCCAATCAGCTTTTCCGGTTTGCCGGGAGAGTGTATGCTAGTAGCACCTAATAAGGTGCTATTGATAGGAGCAGGCCGATGCTTGACATCACCAAAGACATTCAGTCGCTGACCACGTTCCGCCGCCAATCCGGCGACTTTCTCAAACAGCTTAAGAAGAGCAAGCGCCCCGTGGTGCTGACGGTCAACGGGAAAGCGGCGGCTGTTGTGCAGGACGCCAAGGCCTACCAGCGCCTGCTCGACCTTGCCGCCAGCGCCGATGAAGAGGAGGCTATCCGCCAGGGTCTGGAGGATGTGAAACAAGGGAGGACTCGGCCGGCAAGGGAGTTTTTCGCCGAGTTTGAAGCCAAGCATGGCATATCTCGTTAGCACTACGCGCCATGCTGAGTACGACCTTGCCCGACTGTACCGCCAAATCAACGCCGAGCATTCGGATGCGGCCAGGGAATGGTACCTGGGACTCAAAGAAGCGATTCTCAGTCTGGAACAACAACCGAACCGCTGCCCGCTTACGCGTAAGAAGGATAAGTTGAGGCACTTGCTGTACGGCCACAAGCCCCATGTATATCGTGTGATCTACCGAGTTCTGGAGAAACAGAAGCAGGTCGAAGTGCTCCACATCCGCCACGGCGCAAGGCGGAAGCTCAAACCCTCGGATCTTATGTAGTGAGCGCCCCCGTTTTGTCCGCTGATGCCCTCAAACCCTTTTCTTCCTTTGCTATAATCCTTGTTCTTGCATCCAAGTGATTATCCGGCATGAGGTTGGAGTCCCAGGTTTGAAAAAAGCCCTGATTCTTCTGATATTCCTGCTCCCCGCCAGTCTGACGTGGCTGAGCTGCGGAAGCAGCAGTCCCTCCGGCAGTACGCAAACCAGCGGCCTCAAGTACCGCGCTTTCCTGACCAATAGCGTCAGCTCGGGGAGCGGATCCGCCGGCATCTTCATCGTCGACGCCATGAATGATGTGCGCCCCGTCATCTCCCCGATTTCTGTTGGCAATACTCCCGGAATGATGGTGGTCACGCCCAACCGCGCCCAGACCGTAGTCTTCAGCGGAAATGGCACCCAGTTTTCCGACAACCAGCTCAGCCTCGTCAACAACGCCGCTGAAACCGCTGCCAATAAGTTGACCTTGCCCGGCATGACCGAGAGCTTCGTGGTTTCGCCGGACAGCTCCAGCGTCTATGTTGCCGTTCCGACCGCTCCGGTGGTGGGTCAGTCTCCCGGAATAATGGACGTCGTCGCGCTTAACAGCGCTTCTATCACAGGAGAGGTCGAGGTGCCTTCGCTTCACTATCTCTCAATCGATAACAGTGGCAACCGGATTCTTGGCTTCAGCGATAACTCGGATTCGTTGGCCGTGATCACGCCGTCGAATATAGGGATTGCGAATGCCGTGACCTTGGTAGGCGGTTTCGACCGGCCGGTCTGGGCTTTTTTCAGCAGCGATGATAACACTGCCTATGTATTGAATTGCGGCGCCGAGTGTGGTGGAACCCAAGCCAGCATACAGCAACTCAATCTGGCCGATAATACGCTCGGCTCCAAAGTCGCGGTCTGCACTTCGGGTGCAAACCCGCAGTGCGCCGGCAGTGTAGCTCTGGTCAATGGTTCGACAATGTATGTAGCGGGCACGCCGTACGCAGCCGGAGGAGGGCCCTCGCAACCCTGCCCCGCGGGGACTGCCGCGCAAACTTGCGGACTGCTCAGCATCGTTGACCTGTCAACCATGACGGTAACGAACTCCGGGATCGTCATCACCGACGGCTACCACAACCGAATCGCCCTCGGCGCCAACGGGCAGCTCTTCATCGGCGCGCGCACCTGCACCGAGATCTCCACTGCCACGGAAACCCGCGGCTGCCTTTCCGTCTACAACACCCTGCCGGCTACCACTGTCGGAAGCGTTCCCCCCGGTGGCGTTCTAATTCCTCCTGCGAATGGAGACGTGACCGGCATCCAGCCCATCCCCAGGCGCACGGTTGTCTACGTAATCCAGAACTTTTCACTCAGCGTCTACGACGTCACCATCGATGCCTTGGAGTACAACCCGAACGATCCCTATAACCCCGGTCAAATCAACAACATGATCGGCCAGTTCGTCGACGTCAAGACGGTTGATTTCTAGAGCGCGCTGTCCGTCGTTCGCTATTCGCTTTTCGCAAGACCGTTGATTGTTGCTGCGAGAGGGCGAACCGCGAACCGCCTACCTCGGCTCCAGCGTCATCTCATGACCCCGGTGCTGTTCCACCGCCGCCCGTGAGAACGGAAACGAGAAGGTCGAACCTCCGTACCACGCCGCCCATTGGTCCATGTAATACGGACTGAGGAATATTCCGCTCTCTCCCGTCACCACGTTCAGCGTGCTTTCGTCAAAGTTCGCAAAGTTCCAGGTCAGCCGTTGGGAGGGTCCCAGCTCCCGGTTCACCTGCTTCACCGTCTGTCCGCTTCCGCTCATCGGATGTGTACCCGGCCCGGTGAAGCGCCCAATCAACGGAAGCTGACTGAGCACGGGATGTTCGATATGAACCGGATTATTTCCCCCCCACTTCCATTGACCGAGGTCCGCGGGAGCCGCCGTCTGCTTCACCGCCTTCTCAACCGCCGCCGTCAGCAGGCTTCCGTAATCCGAATATCCTGGTGGCAGCCAGCGCGCCGGCTGCTTGGTGAGCACGTTTTCCAGCCACACTGAAGACATACCCCAGCGATAGCTCCTCCAACTAAGCGCACCGGGAGGCAGTTCTAACCTCGGACGATCCGGCGCTGTACCCAGCTTCGGCTCCAACAGCAACCGCGCCAATTCCTGACGCGCCTTGGTCTCAATCGTCGGCGCCGCTGCATCCGCCGACATGCGCCCATCCCAGTCCCGCAGAATGTCGACTGCCCGCTTTGCCCGGTCCGAGGCATTCGCCGCGTGATCGACGGCATACACGAACTTGTCGGCGCAGAACCGGTCGTACGTCGAAGACACATCCATCTGCAGCGCCAGCATATCCGCGGGCGCAAATTTCTTTCCCGATTCCAGCACGCGATAGATGCGATCCGTCCGCCAGGGCGCGTCCCAATCCGTGCTGATCGAATACTTGTAGCCGTTTGGCGTAATGCGCCCATTGGCGGTCGCCAGAATTCCTTCCGGCGGATCATAAACATGCGGCATCTCGTCGAAAGGAATCCAGCCTTTCCACTCGTGCGCGTCATCGCTTCCGTTTACCGGCAGGCTGCCATCGCCCGCCGCCCGGATCGGCACCCGCCCCGTAGCCTGATAACCGATGTGGCCATCCACATCCGCATACATTACGTTCTGTCCCGGCGCTCCCAAGGTCGAAAAGGCCTTGCGAAACTCATCCCAATTCTGCGCCGTGTTCACGTCGAAAAAAACCAGCCCGACACCGTCCTGCAACGTCCAGCGCAGGGCAATCTTCCGCGTCTCGCCCGGAATCAATTCCGTAATGACCGGGCCATGCCGCGTCGTCACCACGTCGAGCGTCACATCCGGCTTGCCTTTCACGTGGATCGTTTCCTGCCGGTGCTGTGGTTCCACCCATCCCGCCGGAGTTTTGTACTGCCCCTCGGCATTGAACTCCTCGATGAAGTCGTCTTCCACCGTCGGCCCCACATTGGTGAACCCCCAGCCGATGCGCTGGTTGTGACCGACAATGACGAACGGAACTCCCGGCAGCGTAACCCCCGCGACGTCGAAGCTGCCGTCAGTCGTTCTTAAATGCGCCTCAAACCACAGGTTCGGCATCTGGTGGTCAAGGTGCATATCGTTCGAAAGCAGCGGCTTCCCCGAAACCGTATGCAGCCCCGAAACCACCCAGTTATTCGACCCCCGCCGGAACGAATCGGTCTCTTCGAGCGCGTCCCAAAACTCGCCGCATGATTAGAAGGCCTTGAAAGGGCACGGCTTTAGCCGTGCCGTTGAGGCCCGCGAAAATACGGGCTTTAGCCCCTGAGGGACGTGGTTTGAAATCCGCCGGCTGTTCCCACCCTCCGGATCGACCTCTTCTTCATCATCCTCATCTTCATCGCTGCCCTTGACCCCGGGTTCGTCTTCCAGCCGCCGCACATCGCCCGGCGGACGGTCCCGCCAGGAAGAATTCACGTACAGGTCCGCTGTCAGTTCCGGACCCAGTTGCGCCAGAACCTTTTCCCGCGTCAGGGCGCGCAGGTAGCTGTAGTGATTCAAATCCCGCACCATGCGCGCCCCCACCAGCATGGAGTCGGTCACCGTCCAGGGCCGCGGTGTGTACTTCAGCAGGCGGAATTCGAGCGAAAGCCGCTCGCGATGCGATTCCAGAAACGCATTCACTCCGCGGGCGTAAGCCTCAAAATAGACCCGGTCGCGCACGGCCGAGACGTTCTTCTCCGCCGTTTCGGCCGCCAGTCGCAGCCCCAAAACCCGCGCTTCGCGGTCCATCTTCAGAGTGTCGTTGCCGATCACTTCCGAAAGTTCTCCGGCCGCGGCGCGCCGCAGGATATCCATCTGCCACAGCCGATCCTGCGCGGTCGCGTACCCCTGGGCAAAAAACAAATCTTCGAGCGTGGCCGTCTCAATCGTAGGCACACCATGCTCATCGCGCACCACCCGCACCTTGGACGAAATCCCCGGCACCGCAACCCGTCCATCCAGTTGCGGCAGAGCCGAGTGCGCGATTCCGTAGAGCCACGACACCGCGCCGACGAGCGCAACCAGCAGCGCACAAACGGCGTAGTACAGGATGCGCAGCGCAGGATTGCGCTGGCGGATTTCGGGCAAGGAAGCAGTAGCAGACATTACCGAAAGATTGTAGGGGTGCGCGGTGTCTGTGACAACCGCGTGTGTAGAGACGGGGCTTGCCCCGTCTCCAGCGGAGGGAAAATTCAAATTTTCAGCAGCGCCCACGGAGCGCGCCATAATCGAACTGTCATCCTGAGCAGAGCAGGGACTTCACGAAGTGAAGCGCCTGCGGAGTCGAAGGACCCCTGCACCCTCCTCTGCTCAGCCCTTGATTTTGGGTGGCGCAGCGGTTTACCGCTGCGATTCCAAGCGCACAATTCCGACGGCTTCAGCCGCCGAGGGGGCCATCGCCTATTCCACGAGTGTTCGCTTTAAATTCGCCCACATTACAATTCGAGAAATCGATGTAAGTGCAAGAAACAAAAGAGAAAATAAACGGGATTGTGCATTTGACACAAGGATATGCAATTCGGTAGCCTTTCCGCGTCGGATGCTTCCGGCTTATTTGGAAGCCTAATGCGGGGGTGCGCACAGTGTTCGCTTTGGAGTTGTTGGCTAGGGCGTGGCACGAATGTGTCGCAGCGATGGGAACTACCACGCTTGCCTTTGCCATTTCATTTGTCATCATTCCAATACTGTTCTTTCTCACTCAATGGGGAGGCTCAGAGTTTTCGCGGCAGGGATGGGTTGCAACGATGAACGCCCGGAGATCCGACTTGCTTGTGTCCATGATAGCGCTACTTGTTTGGCTCGGCGTATTTTCATACGAACTGTTTATCGTTGTACCGGCCACAATTGAAACCCAAGCCGCAGAAGCACGCCCACCATTGTTCGGGAGATTATCTTTGCCGTACACGAAAGAAATAGGCGGAGTACTTACGCGCACTGACGTATTGGCTCTAATCGATGAGGAGATAGGAGCAAGAATGTATTCTGCATTCCCTGCGGAATTATCAAATGATTTCTTGCGGTGGAGAGTGGATGCGGTGGCTCAAAAATTAGAAGTTGATTTCAGACACTTAATGCGCACCGATGCTGACTTGGAAATAAAGCAAATGTATACACACGGAGAAGCTGGGGCCAAAATACCAGCCGTCAGAGAAGAACTCAAAGCGGAGTTCTGGGTGTCACATAAGAAGGAGATTGTCGAAGCTAATCATCTTCGTGATGCGATGCTTAGAAAGTTAGGAAGAGGCTCCGAGATTAAATCCGCTGGGCCATTGTCCTTAAAAGCTATGCCAGATACTGAGAAATTGAGAAAACTCGCCAGCGAACTTAGAGATTAGCGTGCTGCGGGTGGCCCACCCATTCGCGCTTTCTGCGAATGTGTGGGTGTACGCACCACCGCGCTGTTCAGGGACGGCCAACGCCGCCGAATCTATTTCAATGCTGCCGCCGCTGGCTGCGCGGGCTTGAAATCGAACCGGACCCAGTAGTCAGCCTGAGGAGGTGGGGCGAGAACGACATGTTGGCTCACCTTGAACTCCATCAGTTTGTGGCCGAGGCACTGGGTGAATGGACTGATGGTGCCGCCGCCCGTCATGTCTTCGATCATGCCTTCTTTGCCGATCTTGAGTAGAAGCTCGGAATCGCCGGGATCATTGCCGCCCGTCTCTTCGAGACAGGCCTGTGTCCAGGTCTGAATCGTCTCAGCGAAGGCGGCATTGTATTTCTTTCCTTCGGGGGTACGCAGGCTTGTCTCCACGAATTCTTCGGCGTCATGCTTCTTCGCCATCATGGGCACGACTTCTTTCGCCCATTGCTTGGCCGATTCGAAGGAGGAAGAAGCCCGCCAGAGGTCCTCGCTCCATTGATCCCCGATTTTGGTAAACATTTTGTCCGCTACCATGGCATCCCCAAACACGATGGCCACATGGGCGAGTTGATTCCAGTTCTCTGGCGACGGACCATTCTGCTTCTCCACCGCAGCGAAGCCCTTCTGGATTCTGGGCCAGGAAAGCTTCAGTTGCTGGTCGTTTTGGCAGCCGCAAAACAACGTCGCGGCAACCCTGAAATACAGGCCGTCGCCTGCATCTCCGCCAACATGGTCGGCGGATTCTTGCAAAAACCGTTCAACTTCCCCTTCTTCTCCGCCCCACTTGGGTAGGATCGAATCAGCATACATGCGATAGTAGTAGTAATAAGCTGGCTCAAACTTGATGGCCTGCTCGAGCAAAGCCTGCTTGGCGTCTGGTTCCCAGCTTTGTCCCTGGGCCACCTGCTGCATGGCGGCGTACCACTCTGGATCTTTGTCCGAAAGAGCAGATGCTTGTTCGAGGACCTGCCTTGCTTCGGCAGAACGTTCCGTAAGGAGTTTCCATCCACCTCGCTCCCGTGTCGCGTAGCCGTCGCCGCGCGCTCCCAGCCGTAGGAGACATAGGATTCCGCCAGGGCAATGCGAGCTGTGATCGACTCTGGCCGCGTGGTCATCCATTGTTGGAGTGATTCCATGTGAGTGTTCCAGTCCTCCTGAGTCGCGTGGAGGGGAGGTTTCTCCAGACCGCTATAAATAGCGTGGAGCTTCCACATGCCTCCGGAGAACTTCTCTTGATGGGAGCGCGCCGACGGAGAACTTCTCTTGCTGGGAGCGCGCCGATTCTGCGACACAGTCCAGTTGCTCGAATTTTTCTGCTCCGAGCAGGCCGGTTATGGTCTTGCTGTAGTTGGACACGGCGTTTATTTCGATGCTGCACGCCGCGTGAGCCGGCCGACTCCGCAGCGGTGAGCACGCCGAAGAAGGTTTTGCACCTTCGTACCTCAGCGCAGCGAAGCCGCAAGCCGCTCGTACATCAGCTTGAGGCTTGTTGCCGGATCGCTTGCAGCGACGAAAGTGGAGAAATGGTATGGAAGAAATCCGGCGTCACGGCCGGCTCTGTTTAAGACGATGTCTCGCCCTGGGTTGCCGCCTCAGTCTGGAGCATGGCACGTGGTGCTTCTCGTTCACCGCCAAGGAAGCGGCTGGCGGAGTTTTGTCGGTGCCCCCACATTCGCGTATCTTGCATCAACGGATGCTGCCCGATAGACACGCATTCATGGCCAAGTCAAGACAACCAAGTAAAGAATCGATCCTTGACAGGCTCTTCGCGGGCAACGATTAAAGATAGAGATCTGATTGGGGCAGTTTCGAGGTTGAGGCGTTCAGCGGGCGTGACCCTGAGCGCAGTCGAAGGGGAACGGATCCCGTAAGATGTTGGTTTATAAAGACTTTACCCGCAAGTCCTTTAAACCCAAAGACCTGGCGGGGGCTTCACGCTAAGTCTTTGATTCCAAAAGACCGGGTGAGGGGGGGGGGTCCCCGCCCATCGCCGGTCGGTTGGTATTCGGCCGGCGGGGGTCTCGGCTCGGCCCCCCCGCACCAGCCCGGAGAAGCGGGTTGGCGTAACCCGAACTCGCCCAGTATCATGTCTGGAACCCTCGGCGCGCATTATCATTTTGAGTTTTCGCGCCGCCCAACATGCTGCAGAAACGTATCGACGATCAGCCGACCATCTCGCGTGAGAACATCCGCGAAGCTGAAGGAATTTTTTTGCAGCACCTCAAACGCGTTGGCCTCAAGCAGACCGGACAGCGCAGCGCAATCCTGCGAACCTTCCTGGAAACGCGGGAACATCTTTCGACCGACGAATTGCATCGACTGGTCAAAAAAACCGATCCGCGCATCGGCTTCACCACTGTTTACCGGACGCTGAAACTTCTTGCCGGTTGCGGACTGGCCAGCGAAGTCGCCTTTCACGACGGCATCGCGCGCTACGAACATCAGTACAACCGCCGCAGTCATCACCACATGGTGTGCACCGAGTGTGGCGCGTCGGTCGAATTTTTCTCGGAGAAAGTCGGACAAATCGAGCAGGAGATCGGACGCAAACACCGCTACGTAACCACTCGCCACACCTTTCAGATCTATGGTGTTTGCGAGTCATGCCGCAAGAAGACGAATGGACGCCGAATTGTCTAGCCCAGCCAATATTCCGGCGAATGACCCGGCGAATATTTCGGAAAACGCTCCGGAGAGCCCCGCGCCAGCCTCCCGCAAGTGCCCGCATTGCGGAACCGTGATGCCCGCGAACGCTGCGTTCTGCCCGGGATGCGGATGGTCGATGACCCCACTTCCTGCCGTAGAACGGGCAGCCGCGGCCGTCGCTTATTTCACGTTCGTCCCGGCCACAGTGATCCTGTTTCTGCCGGCATTTCGCAAAAACCGATTTGTCCGTTTCCATGCCTGGCAAAGCGTTTTGCTCTGGGGGGTATTTTTCATTTTAACCGTGGCCGCGCTCTTCCTCTCGAATGTCGCTGCTGCCATGCTCTTTCTTCTCTTCGGAATTCTGGCGTCGCTGGCCATGTTGTTCCTGTGGATTGTCCTGTCGCTTAAGGCTTGGGAGGGTGAACGGTTCGAGCTGCCGGTGTTCGGAATTTTGGCGGAACGGCTGAAATAGGTCCCAGGCCTCAGGTCTCAGGTGTCAGGAAAAACAAAATCGATCAAGGTTTTCCTGACACCTGAGACCTGACACCTGAGACCTTGTTTTACATTCTCGTCCCCATCGTTCAAAATAATTAATTCACTATGCATTCCAGGAGACCTCATTGACTCAGCTTCAGCGCGTTAAGATCAGCGCTCTCGGCACCTACGTTCCGCCCCGCCTTCTCACCAACGCCGACCTCGAAAAGCTAGTCGACACCAACGATCAGTGGATCATGGAGCGCGTCGGAATCCGCGAGCGTCATCTCGTGGATAAAGGGGTTGCAACGAGCGATCTTGCCGTCGAGGCGGCGAAGAGAGCCCTGGCCGAGCGCGGCATCAGCCCTTCCGATCTCGATGCGATTGTGGTGGGAACGGTTACGCCCGACATGTTTTTCCCCTCAACCGCTTGTCTGGTTCAGCACAAACTCGGCGCGAAAAATGTCTGGGGATTCGATGTCTCGGCTGCCTGTTCCGCGTTTGTGTACGCGTTGCAAGCTGGAGCGCAGTTTGTCGCGACTGGATCCCATAAGAAAGTGCTGGTGATCGGTGCCGACGTGATGTCGTCGATCATCGACTACACCGATCGCGCGACCTGCGTCATCTTTGGCGATGGAGCGGGAGCGGTCCTGCTCGAACCAGCGGAAGACGAGTCGCTCGGGCTCATTGACTTTCTGCACGAAGTGGATGGATCGGGCGGGGCCGCGCTGTATATGCCTGGTGGCGGAAGCCTGAATCCATCGACTCGCGAAACCGTCGACCAGAAAATGCACTTTGTTCATCAGGACGGAGCAGCAGTGTTCAAGTTCGCGGTGCGCAAGATGGCCGCACTCTGCGAAGAAATTCTCCGGCGCAACAACATCCAGGGCAGCGAGATCGACGCCTTCATCCCGCATCAGGCGAACAAGCGCATCATCACCGCGACCGCCGATCGGCTGAAGATGCGTCCCGAAGCGGTCATCATCAACATAGAGACTTACGGAAACACGACCGCCGGGACGATTCCCCTGGCCATGGAAACCGCCCGCCAGCAAGGCAAACTCAAGAAGGGAAGCCTGGTGCTGCTGGCGTCGGTGGGCGCGGGATTTACGGTAGGTGCGACACTACTACGTTGGGCGTACTAGAGGCAGGTTTCAAGGTTTCAGAGTTTCAAGGTTTCAAAGTAAGAAATCTCGTGGTGTATTTGGAAACTCTGACACTCTGAAACCTTGAAACTTCTACCTCAGCTCCATTGCTCCCACCATCGACTCGAAAATCTTGCAACCGTCGACACCGCCGAGTTCAGGTTCAGCGGCGCGTTCGGGATGGGGCATCATGCCCAGCACGTTGCGTCCAGGGCTGCAGATGCCAGCGATATTTTCGAGCGACCCGTTAGGATTCGCTTCCGGAGTGATTTCGCCTTGCGGGCTCGCGTAGCGGAAAACAATGCGGTTGTCGCGATTCAGTTCGGCGAGTGTAGCCTCATCGCAAAAATAATTACCCTCCATGTGCCCGATAGGGATGGTCAGCACTTCGCCCTTGCGGCAGGCGTTGGTAAACGGCGTCTCGTTGTTTTCAACTCTAATTTGCACCGGTTTGCAGACATATTTCAGGCCGACGTTGCGCATCAGCGCACCGGGCAGCAATCCCGACTCACACAAAATCTGGAAGCCGTTACAGATGCCGAGAACGAGCCCGCCGCCGGCGGCGAACTTGCGGACCGATTCCATCACCGGTGAGAACTTCGCAATGGCTCCAGTGCGCAGATAGTCGCCGTACGCGAAGCCTCCGGGCACAATCACCACATCGCAATTTTCGAGGTCGTGCGATTCGTGCCACAGGAAGGTTGCCTTCTGCTTGGCGACGTGCTCAGCCGTCCAGAAGGCGTCGTGATCGCAGTTCGATCCGGGGAAAATGATGACGCCAAATTTCATCGAAAACCTCGCGTACCCTCTATGCTAATACAACCGGGTTTTCGGACGAAGGGGTTTCAGAAGAAGCAGGTGATGCCTTCTTCGAGGACGACCACTTTTTCTCTCACGCCGGCCTTGCGCGCGGCGCGCTCCAGTAACTGAAGAGGCTCTTCCAGGGGCTCATGCGAGAGGCGAAACGTCCCATAGTGCATGGGCACCATCCAGCGGGCCTTCAGATCGAGGAAGGCCTGGGTAGCGTCGGCGGGACTGGTATGGACGTTGCGGAACTGCGGCGGATTGTAGGCGCCGATGGGCAGCAGCGCGAGTTCGGGTGACAAGCGGCGTCCGATTTCGCGGAAACCGGCGAAATAGGCGGTGTCTCCGGCGTGGTAGACAGAGTGCTTGCCGCTGCGCAGCACGTATCCGCCATAGCCGCGATGCGAATCTTTGAGGATGCGCGCTCCCCAGTGGCGCGATGGGACGTGGGTGATGTCGAGCGCGCCGTGGCGATAGGTGTTCCACCACTCCAGTTCGACAATCTCTTCGAAGCCAAGATCGTCGACCAGGTCGAACAAATGATGCGGGACGACCAGCGTGGGCGCGGTCCCGGTTTGGCGGCGGGTTTGGCGCGCGATGGTGCGCAGCGATTGCCGGTGCAGGTGATCGAAGTGCGCGTGCGTTACCAGGACAACATCCATGGCCGGCAGATCGCGCAGGTTCAATCCCGGTTGACGCAGGCGCTTGAGCACGAACAGCCAGCGCGCGAAGTTGGGATCAATGACGACGTTCTGTCCGCCAATTTGCAGAAAGAAGCTGGAGTGTCCGATGAAGGTGACGCCGAGTTCGCCGTTCGAGACCAGTGTCGGTGTGTGAGTCTCGCCGGTGCGGGGCGTAACCGCAGAGTGCCGCACCAGGCGCGTGAACTGACTAGCTCGCTTGCGCAGCGCGGAATTTTTCAATGAGGACTTCAACATCGGTTCGACCAGTAAGATCCAGTCCGCGGCAATACGGTCTGTTTACTTATTATCAGCTTTGTTGGCGAAGGGTTCTAGTGCGTTTTGATGCTCGGGATGGTGCCGGCGACGCACGGAAGTGCTGAATCTTTGGATAGCGTTCCAAGAAAAGGACGAGCAGTTATTTGCGCCCTGATGCAATTCTTTCCGCGTCGATGATCTTCTCTACGTCTTTTCCCAGTTGATTTCCTTGACCGTCATTCGCCGGTCATATCTAATCCAAAGATCACTCGAAACACTATCGGAGGAACCAAGGCAGATGCGCGTCGCTTTTCTTGGCTTGGGAATTATGGGACGGTCGATGGCCACGAACCTGGTCAAAGCCGGACACGAGGTTGCAGTGTGGAATCGAACCGGAGGCAAGCAGGTGGAAGGAGCGCGCAGCGCGGATTCTCCGGCGGATGCGGCGCAGGGCGTGGAAGTAGTGTGGATGTGCGTCTCCGATACGAAGGCGGCCGAAGCGGTGCTGTTTGGCCCGGACGGCGTAGAGCAGGCGCTGGCCGCGGGCATGATTATCGCCGACTCGAGCACGATCTCTCCCTCGGCCACGCGGCGCTTTGCGGAGCGGGTGAAGGCGCGAGGTGTCGACTATGTGGACGCTCCGATGACCGGCTCGAAGATTGCCGCCGAAGCGGGCAGCCTGATCTTCATGGCGGGCGGAGACGAATCCGTGCTGGCTCGCTTGCAGCCGCTTTTTCAGGCCATGGGCAAGCAGGTCTTCCACATGGGCGAGACCAGCAAAGGACAAGCTACCAAGCTGGTCATGAATCTGCAGATTGCGCTCATCTATGAAGGCTTTGCCGAAGCGCTCACGCTGGCCACAAAGTTGGGTGTGGACGTGGAAAAGCTGCTGCCGCTGATCCTGGCTTCCATGGTGCGGTCGGGAGTGGTGGAGTACAAGGCCCCATTCATTCTGAAGCGCGACTTTTCGCCCAATTTTCCGTTGCGGCTGATGCTGAAGGATATTCGCCTGGCGCTCGAAGCCGCCAAGGAATCGCGCGTGCGCCTGCCCGGACTGGAAGCAGTGGAAGAGGTCTACGACGTTGCGGCCGAGGAAGGGCAGCAGGATCTGGACTACGCTTCGACGCTTACCTTGCTGGAAAAATGGGCAGGGGTAGAAGTAAAGGCTGCATCGGAGTAGAGACCCGGCTTGCCGCGTCTCAGAAGACGGGGCAAGCCCCGTCTCTGCAGGTGGGAGGAAGTCCGCCCCACATCGGTTCGCTCACGTTCTACTTTTTCGCGAATGAGCGGACGTAGTTCACCAGGTTCCAGATGTCGTCATTCTTGGCGCGGTCGCCTTCGGGAGGCATGTCACCCTTGCCTTTACGGATCACGTGGAAGAGGTCGCCATCGGTGCGGTTTTTCAAGGTGTCGGGGTTGGTGAAATCCGCGACGTTCTTGATATCGGACGCCATGTCGCCCTTGCCATCGCCGTCTTTTCCATGACACATCTCGCAGTCGATGGCGTACACCTTCTTGCCCTTGGCGATCGACTCCGGGGTTGGTTTGACGGGATTTGCCTTGGCGGAATCGTCGGGAGCGGGCTTGGATTCGGGTGCGGGCGCTTGAGCCGGCGGCTGGGCCTTCTGGTCCTGCTGTGCCCATAAGACGAATATTAATACGAATAACGCTAGCAGAACAAATAAAGCTTTCTTCAACACACACCTCCTGTTCGGAAACACGGGTTGAACTGATAACGATACTCTACCGCGCGCCAACGTGCACGCATAAGGATCGGGTCATCTGACCATCGGGCCATCGGGTCATCGAAAATCAAAGGCATTTGACCTTTGATCACCCCCCTGGCCCGATCATCCGATCACCCGATGATTACACTCGTAACCCCTTCACTCCGCGAGGATTACAGAAGTATTACACGGTAGTCGGCGCGACTCTTGCTATCGTCAATAACAGACTTCAGCGAAACGGGTGTGGGGAGATAACAACAATGAGTCAGACAGTGCGCGAGACCATGAGCGAAGCTGCGAGCAGGTCTATGACCGACGCAGGGGAAGGTTCCAGCCGCAAAGATCGGGCGAACCGTGACGGATTCAACTGGGGAACGGCCATTGCCATGGGCGTGTTCCATCTCGGCGCGATTGCGGCGCTATTTTTCTTTACTTGGAAAGCATTCTTCGTAGCCTGTTTCTTATGGTGGGTTTCGGGCAGCCTCGGGATCGGAATGAGCTATCACCGGCTGCTGACGCATCGCGGATACAAGACGCCGAAGTGGGTGGAGTACTTCCTGACCTGGTGCGCGACGCTGGCGCTCGAAGGCGGTCCGATTTTCTGGGTGGCGACCCACAGGATTCATCATCAATACTCGGACGAAATGGGCGATCCGCACTCGCCCATCGACGGCAAGTGGTGGTCGCATATGGGATGGATCCTGATGGGCAAGTCGATGCATCACGACACCACGACCTTGGCCCGTTATGTCCCCGACCTGACCAAGGATAAAGTTCACGTCTGGCTGACCAAGTATCACTACACCTCAAACATCATTCTGGGCGTCATTCTTTATGCCATTGGCGGCTTGCCGTGGCTGCTGTGGGGAGTGTTCGCGCGCGTCGTGGTCGGACTGCATTCTACCTGGATGGTGAACTCGGTCACTCACATATGGGGAACGCGGCGTTTCGCCACCAAAGACCTTTCGACCAACAACTTTATGGTGGCCATCTTCACCTTTGGCGAAGGCTGGCACAACAATCATCATGCCCATCCGGTTTCCGCTCGGCACGGTTTGACGTGGTATGAAATCGACACGAACTGGTATTGCATCTGGGCTCTGAAGAAACTCGGATTGGCGCGCCACGTGTACAAAGTCACGCTCGATAACCTGCCGCCGAAGCCGGCTCTGGTGCGGGATGTGAATGCGGCTGGGGTGATGGCAGCGGCAGCCGGAAACGACTGAGAAGCAGGTTTCAGGTTTTAGGTGTCAGGTCTCAGGACAGGCTCTCGAATCGGCCGGGTTGGTCGGTGTCGGGAGCCTTCTTAGTGTGATCTCCTTGATCTCGTCAACTAAGCTGCGAGTGTTAACAGTGCGGCAAGACACTGTTGCCTTGCCGCATTGAGTCAGCCTACTGTTTGGTCGCCGTAAACTGGCCGTTAGATCCGTGCAACTTATCCTCGATCTTGATGGTCATGGTTTTGCCGTCGGAACCCACTGTCATACGCGCGACGCTGATCACCTTCCCGTCGCGCTTGTCGGTTTCCTCTATCGTGTTCTTGCCCATGCTTTTCACGGAGACGCTGGTGATCCCGGGATCACCCTTATAGGGCGCCTCCGTGCCATCCAGTTTCCCAACATAGGACTGCCCGGTTGGGCTGGTCATGCTCAGGCGATCGCCTTCCACCTTAAAGGTAACGAAGAGCCCGTTATCGGAGACGGTCTCCAGCTTCGAGGTCACCCAGGAGCCGGACAATGCATGCGAACCCGCAGGGCCCTTTGCCACTTGTGTTATGGTTCCCTTACCGGTGACCGGGTCGGCGTTCGTGTTGCTACTATCGGTAAACTCGAAATTGGCTGTCTTCCCGTCCTGAGACACTACGGTTTTAGAGGTGGTGACCGTCTTCCCGTTCTTTTTGTCGACCTCTTCAATCGTCCGATCATCCGCCACTTTGATACTGACGCTATCGAAGTAAGGTTGTCCTTTGACCGGTTGGTCGTGGCCGTCCGCTTTTACATCAATCGGGGGCACGCAAGTCTTGCAGTGATACATCCCGTCTTGCAGCAGATAAACATCGGGTTTCTTGGGGAATTGTGCGTCGTTGAGATTAAATTTCCACATGCCATCGAAGGCGTTCTGTGCAATGGCCGGAACGGAAACTACAAGCGCAATCAGCAGTCCGAACAAGAGAAGCTTCTTCATCGCGTATCCTCCATGGAATTCTAGGATTGGCTTTCCTTGGGCCTCTGAACGACAACCAATGTACGCCTGACCTCTCCCGCGTGCAATGATTCCCGCCAGACAGCATTCTCGCCAGTTATGCGTAGAGGCGACACGGGCTGATGCAACACCAACTTGGGTCTAATGTCAGTGGTATGTTTTGATGTGCGGTGACGATCAACAGCCACAGCGCAAAGCGAGACCTTGTTGTTGAAATATCCTCCCCATTGCACTAACAGCCTCTTAGGACCTCCCCGACTACACCCCTGACACCTAAGACCTAAGACCTGACACCTGCCGCGCTACAATCTTCCTGTGCGGATCTCCAGCCGGCGCAAAGCGATTGCCTTCTTTCTGACCTTCGGCGTATGCCTCGCCGCGGTGGCCTTTGCGGTGGGCAGCGGCTGGATCATTCTCAACTGGCGTGAAGGCATCAAGGTCTTCCTGGGCATCATCTTTTTTGGCGCCATCATTACCGGCCTTGTTCTGAACACGATCTTTCTGGTCCGCGAGATTCGCCGCAACGAGCAGCACGACAGTTTCATTAATGCGGTCACCCACGAACTCAAAACGCCGATCGCCTCCATCCGTCTGTATCTCGAGACCCTGCAGCGCCGCGAAGTGGATGAAGCCCGCCGCCGCGAGTTCTACCAGTTGATGCTGGTCGATACCGAGCGTCTCATGGTCACCGTGGAACAGGTGCTGAAGGCGGGTGCTGTCGCCCAAAAGAAAGCGTCCGGCCAGCGCATCCCTGTGGAGTTCAACACCCTGGTGCGCGAGTGCGTCGAACTGGCGCGGGCGCGGCACCACTTGCCGCCCGAGAATCTCGACTATCGTGAATCTCTGCCGCCATCCGGCGGCGCAAGCCTGCTGGGCGATCCCGACGAACTGCATACGGTTGTCACCAACCTGCTCGACAATGCCGTCAAGTACTCGCCCGACGGGGTACACATCGCGGTTGAATTGGATGTGCCGGACGAAGAGCTCCTGGTGCTGCGCGTGCGCGATAGCGGCGTGGGCGTTCCGCAGGACGAACTCAAGCGGATTTTCAAGCGCTTTTATCGTGTCCGCCGGCGCGGGCGCCCTCGCGTAAAAGGCACGGGACTGGGATTGTTCATTGTCCGTTCGATTGTGCGCAATCACGGCGGCCGGGTATTCGCCGAGAGCGAAGGGACAGGCAAGGGAACGACCGTCACCCTAGAATTACCCAGAAGAGAGTTGTCCCGGAAAGCGACGGTAGCATGAGCCGCGTGCTGATTGTGGAGGACGAAGCTCATCTAGCGCAGGGTCTGCGCTTCAACCTGCAAGCCGAAGGACACGCGGTGGAGGTTGCGGCGGATGGCGAGACAGCTCTGGAGAGGCTGGTCGAAAAAAAGGAACGCTTCGACGTAGTGCTGCTTGACGTGATGCTCCCGGGCAAAAGCGGCTTCGAAGTCGCAGCCTTGCTGCGCGCGAAGAAGAATTATGTGCCGATTCTGATGCTGACGGCGCGCGGGCGTCCCGAGGATGTGCTGGAGGGATTCGCGTCAGGGGCAGATGATTACCTGCCCAAGCCGTTCGAACTGGCGATTCTGATCGCGCGCCTGGAAAGCCTGCTGCGGCGCACCGGGTGGATGAAAGACGCGTGGATGAAGACTGCTGGGACGAAAAACGCCGGGCCGGCCAGCGCTGGGACGACCGGAACCGCGCGGGTGGGCGAACGGGGGGATTCTGTCGGCGACACCTTCAGTTTTTGCGGCAAAGCGATTGACTTCGCGGAACTGGAACTGCGCACGCTGGGAAACACCATCCATCTCACGGTGATGGAGGCTGAACTGCTCCGCTATCTGGTGCGCAGCGAAGGCCGCGTGGTTTCGCGCAAGTCCATTCTCGAAGATGTCTGGGGATTGCGCGAAGATACCGACACGCGCGCCATTGATAACTTTGTCGTGCGCTTGCGGCGCTACATGGAAGAGGATCCAGCGCAGCCGAAGCACCTGCAAACGGTGCGCGGAGTGGGGTATCGGTTTGTGGCGGAACCGGCGTAGGGGACGGGAGGCCACTGATTATTGTTGAAATATCGCCATAGCACTCGTTGATTGGGTCCTGAGCGCAATCGCCTGATGGCGGGAGTTGACCGAAGGGCACGGAGCAAGGGGGGGTGGCAGGAATGGGCCGCAGTTGGCGCAATTTCGGAAGTGCTGGCTCGGGATTTCGTACCGGGTGCGGCGATCCGGTGAAAAATGTTTCAAGTTGACGCCGACAGAGATCGAGGGGATACTCGTGGCTGTCTTTTGGGGTCAAAAGAAAAATAGGTCCCCGACTACTCTAATGCCCAAACGGAAATTGGCTGGCGAATGACATTCAGGGAAGTATCCAGATGAGGAAGAAAAAGACTTTGCGGTTACTGCTTCTTGGTAAGGCTGTTTTTGCGCTGAGCGCCTTCCTGATCGCGGCGCTGTCTTCGGCCCGTGCCGACGAACCATGTACGTTGACGACCGTCACGGGGCCCTATGTGATCGCGACTCTCGGCCAGGAAGCAGGCGGCTACGCGACTACGCTTTTCTTGATTACCAGCGACGGCAATGGGAATCTCTCGGGAGCGGGCGCCGAAAGCCTCAACGGTACAATCTCCACAAATGTCACTGCGTCCGGAGCCTACACCGCAAATTCGAATTGCTGGTTCACTGCGACCATGACAGACTCGCTTGGCAATATCCGTAACTTCGCGGGTATGATCTCTCTGAAAGGGAAGCGAATCGACGGCATCTCTGCCGACTCGGGGACGAACTGGCAGTTCACCGCCTTTCGCCAACATGTCACTCAGTGCTCTCTGTCCAGCGGCGCAGGTTACTTTGTGTCTGAAGTGCAGAGCCCGCTCACGCCATCTGGTTCCTCAACCGCGACTCAACAGTGGCACATAAATATGAAAGGATCGGGGACCGGGTCCTGGGTGGCAAACGTCAGCGGAACGATCGTCCAGGGCACAGCCACCGCGACTTTTTCTGTGAACTCCGATTGCACCTACACCTCAACTGTAACCAACAGCGACGGGACCACGGGCCATTTTTTTGGAGTGGAGGGCATTACTGAAATTGATGACGTGGGGTGGCTGGCGATTGAAACCGATACCGGGTGGGTCAGCCTGAGTATTGGCACGGCTCTCTGCTCGTATTGGCCTAAGTGCTGATCGAGAGGGGTCCGGCGAACCGGGCATCCGTTATCCAGAACTATGCTGATTCAACGAGTGTGTCGCATGAGCAAACATAAACCTTCGTGGCTCCTGACTCCCCAGAATTTTCTTCTTCGATTGTGGATTCTCCTGGTCGCCCTGCTGCCGTCAGCAGCCTATGCGGTTGGGGGGCCACCTCATTGTGCCCTGGCGTCGGTTGCGGGAAACTATGCGGTCACAACTCTGGGCCAACAAGCGGGAGGATACGCGGCTGCGGTTTTCCTCATGACCAGCGACGGCAATGGAAATCTCTCGGGATCGGGCACGGAGAGTCTGAACGGAACAGTTTTTTCCAATGTCACAGTGGCCGGAACCTATACCGCAAGTTATAGTTGCTGGTTCACAGCGACCATGACAGACTCGCTTGGCAATATCAGCAACTTCTCGGGCGCGATTGGTCAGGATGGGTATGAACTGGTCGGGCCCTCCACCGACGATGGGACGCAGGTGCAGTTCATCGCCTATCGGCTGCATGCGACTCAATGCACTTCGCAGAGCATTGCGGAGAAGTTTGGAGCGCAGGTGCAGAGCCCGCTCACGCCATCTGGTTCCTCAACCGCGACTCAACAGTGGTACATACATAAGACAGGATCGGGAACCGCGTCCTGGGTGGCGAACGTCAGCGGAACGATCGTCCAGGGCACAGCCACCGCGACTTTTTCTGTGAACTCCGATTGCACCTACACCTCAACTGTAACCAACAGCGACGGGACCACGGGCCATTTTTTTGGAATCGGAGGCATTGGACTGAATGACGTAGGGTGGGTGTCTATGGCAACCGATAGCGGGTGGGTAAGCCTGGCTACCGGCTACTTCACAAGGTAAACCAGCAACAGCCAGTGTTACTAAGAGCCAGAGGGATTGCAGGGTCCTTGCGTTGGATACGAGTCATTTTTCCGGACATCCTCGACTTTATAGACCACACCCATCCCACCACCGCCGATCTTCTCGACGATGCGGTAGTGGCCCAGTTCAAGGCCAATGCCCAAATCTTGGCCTGACGCCTGACTATCCATAGAGCGCTTCCCCCTCACCTGCGGGGATGCCATGTCTCAACGGCGGGAACTGCTCTTGAAGCGAGACGTGTCAATGGCACACGAATGGGGCGTCCTGTCAGTGAAAAGGGTCACATCCTGATGTACGGTCGTGAGTTACGGGGAAAAAGCTCATTGTTGTTGTGAAATTCCCCATTGCACTCACAACCTCGGTTCCGAAGCGTAGGCATCTGATCGCGGGGTCCGGGTTCTGGGTGCGCGTCACGCGCTGCTGTGATTATCATCACGGCGCGCCGGTCGCGTCGCGACTAAGTTGATGGCAGCATCCGATGCTGGTCGGATGCCTTCCGCCTGGCACGAATCCTTCGTGCGAGGAAAGGAGGCACGTCATGGTGCTGCTGTTCGGGTTGTTCCTCTTCCTGGTTGGAGCTTGTCTGATCCTGTTGCTGCCGGCGCTTTGGGGCGAACAAATTTTCCACGCATATCGTGAGGGGCGGACGGTGAACTGTCCGGAGACGCATGCGCCGGTATCGGTGCGGTTCAATGCCTTGCGGGCGGCGTGGACCGGCCTGGCTGGCCCTCCAAAACTGCGCCTGGCCGATTGCACACGCTGGCCGGAGCGCGCCCAGTGCGGGCAGGAGTGCATTCCGGATGCGGTCCAGGTTAAGCCCGCCCCCGCCGTGAATCAGGTTCCGTGGCGAACGCGAAGAGTCGTGCATTTGCCCGTGCTGTTGGCGGGCGCGGCGGCGTGGGTGCTGGGTATGGCTTGGCACTCCCAGTACTTGTTCCGGCCACGCTGGGCGATGGCGCTCGGATTGAGCGATCCGCAGACGCGAGCGTTGGCGCGAATGTTGGCTCCGCATCTGCTGAGCGTGGGTGCATGCGTCCTATTCGCCTACGGCGTGGCGGGACTGCTGCGCTGGCTGGGTTCGCGTACGTTGACGCACGGCATCGAAGTGTCGGCCGCGCTTTGGCTGGCGATCTTCGCCGCACTGATGGTGGTGACGTCGCATGCAGCGCCGGATCTGCTGCGGATCGAGGGAGGATATACCTTCCTGGGAGCCCTGCTCATCGGCGCGATCGTGGGTGGAGTGCCGCGGTGGGTGATTGTAGGCGACCCGGAAGAGCGTGGCAGCAGAAGTAGGGGATAATAGCTCAGACTCCGGGCAGGCTCTTCGACTCCGCGGGCCTGTGGTCCAGACTGTCTCGCTTCAGCGGCGAAAATGCATACCAATTGGTGTTCTTCGAAGTCGCTCTTGGCGCGCTCCATATCGACGTTCTTGTAGGCGGCAAGCTCCGTACTGACCCGATAAAATGGAGCAGAACGGGCTTCGAGGTACTGGCTGCGCCTGAATTCAAGAGTTCGTTCCAGATCGTTGCAGATCGAGCAATTCATGGCTACCCTCCAGCCTTCCAGCAGACATACGGTCGGCGGTGGATGTGGTTCCTTTACCGCGTCCGTTTGAGGATCTCCTGCTCGGCGCAGAGCCAGTCCTGTTCGTCTTGGCCGGGTTCACCGCCTCGGTTTTGGTACAGCTCGTAGGCCCGCACTCTTATCCTCTCTTGCGAGGGGGCCGTGTCTGGCATCATCGCCACCATGCCGGTAGAGGATTTCGGGCCAACGGCAATCTTCGCCTTCGGTTGTTTGGGAGTCTTAGGATCGTTCATTAGGGAACCTTCTGGGTGCTGCCAACTAAGAGGAAGGTACTTCAGATGAACTGACTTAGTTCAGGGGACCTGAAAGAGGAGAGGAACTGCTCGCTCGTCTTCAACCCTACGCTGAATCTTCACGCATGTCCAATTGGGAGGTTGCCGCTTTTAGTGCTGCCTGGCGGAAGAACTGGCGGCCAGTTCTCGGAAGAGGCCGAGGCAGCGCAGCCGCCGACTGCTGGTCGGAGAGGTTTTCCAGCGCCACCGTGGCCGTAAAGTGCGGCGAGGTGGAATTAAATCGGATGCCGACGAAATCCTTCTCGCGCCAGGAAGCGAGCGCATTGACCACCGGGCTGAGTTCGGCCGGCCACTCTTCCTTGGTGGTCAGAATGACGGGGTCGGGGCGATGGATGGTCCAGGGGCGAACGCCAGCCGGCGTCTTCGACCTCGAGCTTTTCCCTCCGGTGTGGCCCGCCCAGCGATGACGGATGACGTCGAGATGGAAGCCCGGGGGAAACCCCCTGTCGGCTTCGAAAGTGAGCGTTTCCTGCTGCTGTCGCAAGCGGCTCAGGGCCCACTGCAGCGGGAGCGGACGGGGCAACAGGCGGATCGTCAGACGGGCGTCCTCAAACCAGCGTGAGGAGAGATTCAGGGTGGCTTTCAGCCGCGAACTGCTGGCCTGCCAGCGCAGATCCATGATGCGGCCTTTTCCCAGGCATGCCCCTTGCACCCACTGCAGCACGCCGGTTGCCCGACGGCGGTTGTAACGCACAAACCAGGCATACCAGAGGAAAGACACGGTGAGCGCCACCACGACGTCAATGAGAATGAAACGCCCCACGGTGCCTCTTGGCAGAAATCCTACTTCTAATGGATGCAACTGCGCAAGGGGGAGAAACGGAAAAAATGGCGGGTGCTCCACTCATTCGCGTTCGCTGCGAAAGAGTGGGCGGCTTCCACTCACCCGCTACAATGGCGGCGTGCGGTTTCGCATCCGGGAATTCAAGCCAGCCGATTTTGACACGCTTTGGCGGATTGACCAAGCCTGCTTCGATCCGCATTTGGCGTACTCACGACCGGAAATCGTCTTCTACATGAGCCGGCCAGGGTCTTTTACTCTGGTGGCCGAAGGCGAAAGCGGAGGTGCTCCGATTCTCGGCTTCATCGTGGCCGAGACTGGCCGCAAGAGCGGGCATATCATCACCATCGATGTGGTTGCGAAGGCGCGGCGGAAGGGCGTCGGCTCAGCTTTGATGCGAGCGGCGGAAGAGCGGTTGGCGCGGGCAGGTGCGGTCGCCGTGGCGCTGGAGACGCCGGTGAATAATGAAGCCGCGATTCGCTTCTACAAGCGAGAAGGGTATTTCGTTGAAAAGACGGTCGCCGGGTACTATTCGAACCACATCGACGCGCTGGTTATGATGAAAGAGCTGGAGCGGACGGTGAGTTCGCAGGACACGTGAATCCCCCGTAGAGACGCGGCTTGCCCCGTCTCTACAATGAATGAGGAAGATGACTTGATGAAGATTGCGATCCAGGGAGAACTTGGCTCCTTCAGCCACGAAGCGGCCGAGGCGATGTTGCCGCGGGCGTCCGTGATGCCTTGTGCGCGTTCGCTCGAGGTCTTTGACCGGGTCAAGCGGGGAACGGTGGACGGCGCGGTGATCCCGATCGAGAACTCGCTGGCGGGTTCGGTTGCAGAACATTTCGATTTGTTGCTCGGCCGCGACGTGCACATCGTGCGCGAGTTTCGCCTGCGCATCGTGCACAACTTGATCGCGCTGCCCGGCACCAAGCTCCGAGACGTCCGGCGCGTTTTCTCGCATCCGGTCGCGCTCGACCAGTGCCGCGACTTGTTTGCCAAAAATCCCAAGCTGGAGCCGGTGCCGTTCTACGACACGGCGGGAAGCGTGAGGCATGTCGTCGCCGAGGGCTTGCGCGATGCCGCGGGCATTGCCAGCCGGCGGGCTTCCGAAGGTATGCGGGGAAGAGTGTGATGGCAGGAATTGAAGACGACAAGAAAACTTCACGCGCTTTTTGCTGATCGAACGAGGGAAGAATAGAACCAGGAAAGATCAAGCGCGGCAAGCCGCGGGCGGCGCACAATAACTTCAGGCAAGACTTCGCTCGCTTTCGCGTGAAAAATATGCCCGGCGCCTTGTTCAAAGCGCTGAGCGTGTTCGCGTTGCGCGACATCAGCCTGAGCAAAATCGAGTCGCGGCCCCTGCGAGGACATCCGTGGGAATACGTCTTTTTTGTCGACATGCTGCGCGGTGACGACGAAGCCGCGCGCAACGCCCTGCGGCATCTGGGCGAAATGGCGGAACTCGTGAAGGTGCTGGGGATTTATCCGGAAAGCAGGTCTTAAGGCTAGGACTCTGGGGTAACTTTTTCCGCTGTGTTCTTTCGTCACAACCTGCTGTGAGGCACTGCACAGCGGAACCGCGGCCTTCGTTCTAGCCTGAGAGTGGGCCGTTTCTGGCCCGGAGCCAATAGGAGGGCTTATATGCGTCAGAGCGTTGCAGGACTCTCATCTGATGTGTGTCTTCGTGCTGGGCACGTTTTCGGCTGCCGAGAATCAGATGGGAATCCAAGAGAACTATAAGGTGAACTTTTCTGAGCAGGTCGCGGGTCGCGGACACACTGTTGCCCAAGGGGGACTACGAGGTCCGTCACGTAATGGAGGGCTCGAACCACATTATGGTGTTCACGCAACTCGGCACGAAGAAGCCGGTTGAAGTGCGCGCCAAGTGCACCCTGGTTCCATTGACTGTGAAGGCCGATAAGAATGAGAAGACCTACATCCTGAACGCGGCGAGGAAAACGAGCGGGTTCTACAGGAACTGGTCTTCAAAGGCGACCGTGCCAAGCATGTGTTCTAGTTGCAGGCTTGGATCGCGAAGCTGATTTGACGATGTTCGCAGAGGGGGGCGTGC
>CAWITH010000014.1:0-19840 GCA_963838935.1 uncultured Acidobacteriaceae bacterium | reverse complement strand
TGATTTTTTGGATTTCCTTCTATTGCACGCCTTGACTAGAGCAAAGCTCGTGCCAAACTCGAAGTGGTTCTCGATCGGGACTCGTAAATGCAACAATCCGAACTGTTTAGTGGCCGTTTCCCGAAGTTTTCGCAATCGGTCCAGAGTGGTGAAAAATTGCCGTCGGTTAATTCTTAACCGTATGCTGGTTAAGTTTTAACCATTTATCGTCGTCCAGCCATCACAGCTTCAGCTTCCGGCAGAGGTACTTCATGCGCTGCGGGTCGATATGCAGCAGAGCGGCGGCGGCGGATTTTCTTCCGTCAGTCCGCCGAAGGGCGGCATTGAGATAGGCAATCTCGATCCTCCCCATCTCAGCGTCGAAGTCCACCCCCTCCTCGGGGATCAGAATGGCTTCCTGGCTGGCTGCGCTCGAAGAGAGGAGATGCTGCGGTAGATGATGGGCCACGATCACCGGGCCATCGCTCATGATGACCATGCGCTGGATTACGTTCTCCAGTTCGCGCACGTTGCCCGGCCAGGAGTAGTCCTCAAGAATCTCCATGATTTCAGGTTGCAGCTGTTTGACCGGTTTCCGGTTGGCGGTGCAGTACAGCCGGAGGAAGTGCTCGGCCAGCCGGGGAATGTCCCCGCGGCGCTCGCGCAGGGGAGGAACCATAATGGGGACAACGTTGATGCGATAAAACAAGTCTTCGCGAAACCGGCCCTTTTTCACCTCTGCTTCCAGATCGTCGTTGGTAGCGGTAATGAGGCGAAAATCAATCTTCTTGGCAGCCCTTCCCCCTAACCGTTGCACCGACCGCTCCTGGAGAGCGCGCAGCAGTTTGCTCTGCAACCCGAGGTTGAGGGTCGTAATCTCGTCCAAGAAAAGCGTGCCGGTGTGCGCCAGTTCAATCAAGCCCGGCTTGGCGCTGTCGGCGCCGGTGAAGGCGCCCTTTTCATATCCGAACAGCTCCGATTCAATCAGGCTCTCCGGGAGCGCGGAGCAGTTCAGGCAGACGTAGGGTTTGTCGTGGCGTTCCCCACACTGCACGATCGCCTGAGCCACCAACTCTTTTCCAACCCCACTCTCACCCCGGATCACGACGCTGGCGTTGCTGCCCGCGACCGCCTCGATCGCCTGGTACACCTTGCGTATAGCCTCGCTGCCGCCGATCAGGCCGCAGAAAGCAGAGCGGTTTTCGACCTGGTCCAGCATCCATCGGCCTTCGGACTGCAAGGCGCGATTCTCCATGGTCTGCAGCAGCACGGTTCGCAGTTGTTCTCCTTCTACAGGTTTGAGGAAGAAATGGTCCGCGCCGGCCTGACTGGCCTGAAGAGGGAATTCGCTGCCGGTGGCAGCGGTGATCGCCACCATGATCAGGTCATCCCGCAGGCGGCGCATCTCCTGCAGCACTTCGATGCCGTCAGCTGCGCCCTCCCCAATGCTCTCCAGATCAAGGACAATGCCATGGAGGTCAGGGTCATCAATGAGCATCTTGATTTGTGATTCGGTGCTGGCCAGGGTGGTGCGGAAGTAGGGCGCCAGCGCCCGGCGCATGTCCCGAAACATCTCCTCGTCCAAGGTGACGACGGCGACCGAATAGCGCTCGGCGAGACTACGGTCGCTGGCACCTGGCAAACCCATAGGAGGTCGGAATCAGCGCCTGATTATACGATAGGAGGCCAACCGCAAGAGCGCGGAGTCATTTGCCTAACACGCCTGGAATCCAATGCACGGCGTTGTCGTGATACAGCTTGCGTAGAACAGAGTCCGGCAGAGCGAGACCTTGTACCCAGTGTCCTTCGTAATCAAATGTGGCGCTGGTCGCGAAGTACCGCCAGTCGAGTGCGTACTGATCTTCCCACTCTTTCACGACGTCTTTAGGGTTCGCGTTGGGCAGGTATTCCAGATCGGTTGCGTACAAGATGCGGTCCTGGTATTTCAGAACAAAAGCGCGCACTTTCTCGCTGGGTTGAATCATCAGATGGGGAACCCGAGCCGCAGTGTCAACCGCAAAGTTCGGATAACGATCGAAGCGCTGGGCAATGTCGTCAAGACTGTCTTCCATACTTCCCAGATGTGCTCCAACCACGCGGAGCTTGGGATTCTTCTGGAGAAGACGATCACGCGCTTCGAGAATCTGTTTCTTGGCGGGTACCTCAGGGTGGCGATACATGTACCATTCGGGATGCTCCTGGTAGTAGGAATTATCCAAATCAGCAGGATTCGGAGGCTTCCAACACATATCCGGCTCAGCGACGTGGGCAATCAAGGTCTTATTGTGGTCGGTGATATCGCGGTAGATTGGTTCGAGCGCTGGGTCGTCCGGCAGCACGTATTGGCCTTTGGAATTCTTGACTTCCATCCCCAGCGTTTTCCAGATCTTTACCGCGATTGCACCCTGCTGGAAGTTCTCGTTGAGCTGGCGAATCGTGTCCTCCGCGAAATGTGGCTCATTGAACTTGTACGGGCTGAATGACGTGCACAATTGCACGCGGCCCTCATTCGCGTGCACGATCGCCAGGACGTCCTCCAGTGCCGGATGCAGATCCTTGAGATAGCCATCGTGGTCATTCACATACAGGATATCCACAATATGAAGGTGAAGGCGGCTCAGCAAAGCCTGGAAGCTTGGGTCGTCGCGAAAGACGTGGGTGTGGGTGTCGACCGGCTCAAGAGAACTGAACGCTTTGAGTTCATCTTCAGTAAACCGCCTGGCCGGTTGCGAGGTGGTATTTGCGCTTGCCACTGGCTGGGAAACATTGGCGTTTTGCCGCGTACAACTAATTGTCGCCAGAGCTGCCAATAGCAAAATCGCCAGTTTTCGCATCGTACTTCCCCTTTTCCGCACCTGCTAACAAATTTATTGACAAACGCGAACCATATTAATACATTTGTGATCGTTCGTGCACATATTTGATCGTCCTTGTCCTTGTCCTTGTCCGCCGATGTGTGACTCAGATTCTTGTCGAGCCGCCCGGGGCATTTCGAGAGGAATTCATGATCGCACGTAATCTTCGGTGTTCCCGGTTTCCTAAAGAATTCGTGGGACAAGTCCGTCCGGCCCAGTTCGCCAGCCTGCTAATCGTGTTGGTACTGGTTGGAAGCTGCCCCGGCTCTTCCAACCCGGCTGGGACCTCTCCGATAGTTGCCAATGTCGAGGGCATATCCGTAGTCGTTCATCCGAGCGACGGCATCTACGAGATCCAAACCGGAAAAGGCGGACACAGCGTCATTCATGCCAGACTGGCGGCCGAGATCGATCACAAATGGGTCAAATCCACTGACTACCCCAAACATCAGATCTCGCAATCAACTTTTGAGGATGCCCTGGGACACGGACAGAAACTTACCGTCATTTCCTCCGGGCTCGCGAACCTCCCTGACCTCGCCTATACGTTACAAATTTATGAAGGAAGACATTTTGGGGTGATCGAGGAGAGCGTACAGAATCACACCGGGAATGCTGTGACGGTCCAAAGTATCCGCAGCGTGGAAGCGGTTGGAGACCAAATCATCGATCTCAGGGGCGCGCAGAATGCCGGCCGCGTTCTCTCGGATAGTTACAGCGAGGATTGGCCGCCATTGCAGATTTACGATCTGGGGAAAGCTCCGCAGGGAATGCATCGAGCCGTAGGCAGCCAACTCATCTATAACCGGGAAAGCAAGGAGAGCCTCTTTTTCGGAGCTCTCACCTCCGACCGGTTCCTCACCATCATCCACTTGCAAACGCAAGCTTCATCACCACGGGGCACCGGCATCGCGTCCTACACGGTAGATTCCACCGGAACGACTGAGATCCAGGCAACCGACCCCGAATCGGGCATGCGAGAAGGACCGGCGGAAAACCTGATCGAATTAAGTGTTCCGCTCGCGGCTGGAGAATCGATGGCTTCAGAACGCCTGATGTTTGCCGCCGGAAACAACTATCACTCGCAACTGGAGAACTACGGCGCCGCCATTCGAGAACTGCATCACGGTCGCATCAGCGCAGACAACCTGCTGGGATGGTGGAGTTGGACGGCCTTTTACTTCAAAATCACCGAGGGCGCTACGCTCACCAACGCGCAATGGCTGGCCGAGCATCTGAAGACGCTGGGCTTCGACTATTTTCATTTCGACATGGGTTATGGATACGCGCGCGGTGAATATGCGACTCCCAATGCCTCTCAATTCCCCGGGGGCATGCGGGATCTGACGCACCGCATTGGCCGGTTGGGATTGAAAATAGGAATTTGGACGGCTCCCTTTGAAGTGGCCGAGCGAGCATGGGTTTACGAGCACCACAAAGATTGGCTGGTGCACAACGCACATGGCGATCCGATTCCAATTGGCGACGCCGAAGAGGTGAAGGGCGAACGCCTGTTCGTCCTAGACGCCACCCACCCCGACGCCCAGGAATATCTTCGGCAAACCTATCGCACGCTGGTCCGGGAATGGGGAGTGCACTACATCAAGCTCGACTTCATGGACAATACGGCCATCGAGGGTTATTACCATCGCCCGAACACAACCGCACTGGAAGCGCAGCGCATTGGGCTCGAAATTATTCGCAAGACAGTCGGAGAAGATGTGCTCCTCGATAAAGATGGGAGCCCGATGTTGAACCCGGTTGGCCTGGTGGATGAAGGCCGCACATCGCAGGATACAGGCCATGCGTTTCTCCGCAGCAAGGAAGCCGAGCCCGGGATCGCGGCGCGTTATTACATGCATCGCAATTTTTTCATCGCTGATCCGGACGCATTCACGGTTTCCCGGCAACTGGTTGAAGAGCGAACCATTCAAGCTCCGCTTACCTTGAATGAGGCTCAGGTTTCCATCGTTTTGTCGGCCGTATCCGGTGGCATGTACGAAATTGGCGATGACCTTCCGACCCTGGGGAGCGATCCGGACCGGGTCGCGCTGGTCACGAATCCTGATTTGCTTGCCATGGCGAAAGTTGGGCGGGCTGCTTTACCTCTCGATCTCCTGACCTATGCAGATAAAGACGAACAGCCGAGCATTTTTCTGCTTCACCAGGATCAGCGCCAAGCCATGCTCGCCGTCTTTAATTGGACCGAGCAACCGAGTTCCCATGCGCTCACGTTTTCTGACCTGAACTTTTCGGCGGGACACTCGTATGAGTTATACGATTCGCTCGCGCACAACCGGCCCGTAGCGATGGACCACGAAACGATCCGACTGGAGAATCAGCCGGCGCACTCGGTCAGGCTAATTAAGATTATCGACAGCTCAATCCCGGCAGCAGCCCCTTCGCTTGCCTTCCAAGTACCGTCAGAGGCGAAGACTGGAGAAGCTATCAAGTTCTCCAGCGTCGCGGCACACGATGGCGTTCCGGCACTCGCCTATCGTTGGGATTTCGGCGATGGAGTAGTCGCGGATGGCGCCGCGCTCACTCACACCTATACCACTGCCGGAAATTATGTCGTGCGCTTCACCGCTGAGGGCCTCGATGGTAAATCGGCAGAGAAGACGTTTCCCATCGCGGTCGGTGGATCCGTCACTCTCCCACCTCCACAGCGCTACCATGAACCGAGCGAATAGAGCGGTTCTGGCGCAGATGACGAGAATTCAACGATAGTATGTTCGTTTGTAGATTATCGTGTTCGTGTCTGATCGATCTGAAGTCAGGATGCACACTATTGCGATAGAATCGGTGTTGCCCTGACCCAGTGGAATCGAAGACCGCCGAAAATATGGCAGTTGACAAAAGCTATAAAACGAAAGTATAAGTAATGGTTCGTAATCTTACATTGAAAAGCTCGTTGTCCCAGCACCCGGACTTTTGCCTGGCCCCATTAGGCCGCTTGCGAAAATTCGGGTTTAGCGTCCAGGAGCCTCGCCATGCTTATCCGTTTCCATCGCCTGCAAGTTCTCTCAGCTTTCTTTCTCCTCATGACTCTTATCGCCGTCACGCCGCTGTGGGCGCAAAAGGATGCCGGAGCCATTGTCGGCCTGGTGCGCGATTCCAGCGGCGCGGTCGTCACCGGCGCCAAGGTCACCGTGACCGACGTGGAACGTGGCATTCAGTTGACCTTTGTCACCAATGAGGCGGGGGAATATGTCGCGAGCCCGCTCCGCATCGGCCGTTACACCGTCAGCGTCGAGAAACAGGGATTCAAGAAGGAAGTTGCTGGCCCGGTGCAAGTGAACATCCAGGATCGCGTCGGTGTGGATCTGAAGCTTCAAGCGGGCGCGGCAACGGAAGTGATTACGGTCACCGGCGAACGGGCACAGCTCGAAACTGAAACCTCCGAGCTTGGCCAGGTGGTAGACAGCAAACGCATGAACGCGCTTCCCTTGAACGGGCGCAACTACGCGCAACTCGCTTTACTCGGCGTTGGCATCGCTGTCTCCGAGCCCGGATCGCGCGTCGAAACCACGTACGGCTTCAGCGCCAACGGCGCCCGCTCTCTGCAAAACAACTTCCTGCTGGACGGCATCGACAACAATGCGAACCTGGGCGACGTCCTCAACGGCGCCGCTTATGTGGTCCAGCCTGCGGTGGACGCCATTTCCGAGTTCAAGGTCGAAACCAATTCCTACAGCGCTGAATTCGGCCGCGGCAACGGCGCCATCATGAACGCCGTCATCAAATCCGGCACCAACCAGCTCCACGGCGATGTGTGGGAGTTTTTGCGAAACGAGAAATTTGACGCTACCAACGCCTTCGACCAATTCGGTCAGCAGCCCTACAAGCAGAACCAGTTCGGTTTTACGCTGGGCGGCCCTATCGTCAAGAACAAGATGTTTGTATTCGGCGACTACGAAGGCCTGCGCATTCGCCAGGGCCTGCCGCAGCTGTCGGCGGTTCCCACGCAAGCCGAAGTTGCCGGAGATTTCTCCGCGTTTCTCAACACCAGCATGCCGGCCTACGCCGTCGATATGAATGGCAATCCTACCAGTCAGGTCGCGCTCGACTGCAGCGGCAACCCAACCTATCAGGGCGAAATCTTCGATTCGCAGAAGGCAGGATACAACGCAAACAATCCCAACGGGTACTGCGGCGTCCCGATCGGCGGTTATTCCTCGGGTGTAAAGCCGGCCAACAAATTCAATGGCACCAACGGCACCATCGATCCGCTCGGCGCGGAATTGGCTGGGCTGTTTCCCGTCTCCAATACCACCGAGGGGGGCGGCAACAATTTTCTCAGCGATCCCAAGAAAACTGAAACGGAGAACAAGTTCGACGTTCGCTACGACTACACCATCAGCGCCAAAGATAATTTTTTTACCCGCTTCAGTTACGGCAACGACAGTACTTTCCTTCCCTCACCCTTCAGCAACGTGCTCGACGGTGGCAGCTTTCAGGATGGCTACAGCCAAAACCTTGCCGAGGGACTGGCGGCCAGCGAGGTCCACTCTTTCAGTAACAGCCTGATCAACGAAGTTCGCTTCGGTTTCAATCACCTCACTTCCCACCGTTACAATCTGAACTACAACGTGAACGTCGCGCAGGGACTCAACCCCCCATTTCCCGGAGTTCCGTTCGGACCGAACCTCGGCGGCCTGCCTTCGATCAGCTTCAGCGATGGCACGACGGGCATTGGCAGCTCGGAATACCAGCCTGCACTCGAACACCAGCACAGTTACGTTTTTAACGAGAATCTGAGCTGGGTTCGCGGACGCCACGCCATGAAGTTCGGCACCGAACTTCGCTTCGAACAGTTCACGATACTAGAGCCGGCTGCCGCTCGTGGCGATATGTCGTTCGGCAACGACTTCACCGACAATCCTGCCGCGCCCGGCTCCGGCGGCGAGGCCATTGCCACTTTCCTGCTCGGCATTCCTGACGGCGGGGGGATTAACGGCCTGAACAACATCATCTACAACCGGCAGATTTACGCGGCCTACGCTCTCGACGACTTCAAGGTAACTCCCCGACTCACCCTGAACCTGGGTCTCCGCTATGAATTCTTCAGCACCATCAAAGAGGCGGACAACCTGGCGTCCACGTTCGATTTCAACTCGCTCTCGCTGATCGTTCCCAGCGGGATCAACACGCAACTGACGCAAACCCTCGCCTCCGAGCTCACTGTTCAGCGGAACGGTACGCCCGGACTCATCAAGCCCGACACCAACAATTTCGCGCCTCGCATCGGCCTTTCCTACCAATTGTCCGACAAGCTGGTCCTCCGCAGCGGCTACGGCGTCTTCTATGGCGGGCAGGAAAACGGCCCATTCTCCAACCCCAGCCCCGGTTTCAATCCACCATTCTCCGCCTCGCAGGCGTGGACCCCGCCCTGCACCGCCGCAGTCGCAAATACGACAGCAACCGCAACCAGTGTAGGACCCATCGATTGCTCGCTCTCGCCCGCGAACTCCCCCGGCTTGCCATTGAACGTCCTATTGCAGGGATTTCCCGCTAACTCGTTGGCCAATCCAAACACGCCGAGCCTATACTCCATTGACCCACACCTGGTTACACCCTACACGCAACAGTGGCATCTGGGTCTGCAGTACCAATTGCCGGCCGACACCGTTCTTGAAGTTTCCTACGCCGGCTCTCGCGGATTGAAGCTCTACGCCTTCTACAACGGCAACCAGGCCGTTCCCAGCGCGGTGGCAAGCGATCCCACCGCTCCGCGGCGCCCGGCCCACGAAGTAACGCCTGGAGACACCACCGGTTTGTGCACGGTGGCGGCATACTACAACGATCCAGCGCTCTACGACTGCAATTCCGCGCTCGATACCATCATCTACACCTTCCGCTCGAATACGCAATCGAACTACAACTCGCTACAGGTCCGCCTGGAGAAACGCTACACTCACGGACTCCAGTACGAAGCCGCTTACACCTTCGCGCACGCCCTCGACAATGCTTCCAGCGCCAGCCTGGGATCGGTGAACAACGGAGACTTCCAGGACCAGCGCTATCCCAACGCGGACTACGGCAATGCCGACTTCGACGTGCGTCACCGCTTCGTTTTCAGCTATGTCTATGACTTGCCCTTCGGTCGCGGAAAAATGTTTGCTAAGGATGCTTCCGGCGTCGTAAACCAAATTCTTGGCAACTGGCAAATGTCCGGTGTTTTTTCCGCCGCCACCGGCAATTACTACACTGCCACTGACGTGGTTTCGGTCTCCAATAGCGATTGCGGTGGTGCTGTCGGCTACTATTGCTCACGCCCCGCTATAGTTGGCAATCCCAACGGCAGGCCGTGCGTCGCGGGAACGCTATTCAACACCTGTGCCTTTTCCGACAACCTTATCACTCCCGGAATTATCCCCCAGGGAACATTCGGCAGCCCCTCACGCAACATCATCACGGGCCCCGGATACACCGAGTGGGACACCTCGCTGGTCAAACAGTTTCCGATTACCGAGCAAAAACATTTGGAATTCCGCGCGGAATTTTTCAATGTGCTCAACCATGTGAACTATCTGTTTGGACAGTTTGGCGCGATCAGCGCTGAACCAACGCCCCTGGAACTTAATGTGGCTAACCCTTCGAGCGGCTTCGGTTTCCCCCTGGCGTCGCGGGCGCCACGACAGATCCAGTTCGCGCTGAAGTTCTACTTCTAGTGGGCGGCCGCGATTGGCCGGTTTTGAGTGATCGTCGAGGCTAAGATCAAGGCGTAGCCGGAAGAAGGTTCTTCGCTGCCCGGTAGAGTCACGCTGCTGCTTTGGCCGCCCGCAGCGCGAGCCTGCATCTGCCTGCACTCAGAAGCGACGTTTCCTGAGATGTCATCTTCTCTATCCGTGCTAACTCTTCCTGTCTAACTCCCTTCAATTCATGACCATGGCAGCCGGGCTGCGGCATTCAGGCTCGATTTACGAAATATTCAACAAATTGTCATCAATTATTAACAAACGGCAGTCTAGGCTGACAGTTCGCCAACCATGAACTACATGCTGAAAGTGTTCGCGTCAGAACTGTGTCTGCTATCTAAAACGTTTATTTCTCAGGAGATCAAAACAATGAAACGAATCATGGCTGTGGTGTTTTCGATGGTGCTAGCGGGGAGCGTGATCGCGGCGCAAGCCCAGCAGGGCACGGCCACCGCAACGACGACGACAACAAAGAGCGCGCAGAAAAAAAAGGTCGCCAAGCCAACTGGGCCGGCTATTTCCGAACAGCTCAGTGAGATGAAGCAGGCGATCGATGCCCAGCAGCAGGCGATCAAGCAGTTGACCGATCTGGTTCAAAGCCGCGATCAGAAGATTCAGCAACTGGAACAGCGGCTGGATCAGAGCCAGGCGGTGGCCAAGCAGGCGCAGACCAATGCGGATGCTGCGGCCGCTCAAACGGCGGCGCAAGCGCAAACGGTAACAGCGCTCAAGAGTGATGTGACAGATTTGAAGACGAGCGCCACCAACGCCGCGCTGACTCTGCAAGAAACACAGAAGAGCGTCAAGGATGCGATGGAGAGCCCGATGGCGATCCACTTTAAGGGAATCACCATCACTCCCGGCGGATTCCTGGCAGCAGAATCAGCGTATCGCAATCGCGCGATGGGGTCGGACGTCAATACTCCCTTCAACAGCGTTTCCATGCCCGGAAGCGGTACGAACGCGATTTCTGAATTCTTTGGCTCCGGTCGCCAGTCCCGAATCTCGATGCTGGCTGAGGGCAAGCTCAGCGACATCAAAATGAGCGGATATTACGAAGCCGACTTTCTTTCGGCCGGCGTAACTTCCAACAATAACCAGAGCAACAGCTACACCATGCGCCAACGCCAGGTTTGGGGGCAGGCCGCCTTCAACAATGGGTGGAGCTTCACGGGCGGGCAAATGTGGAGCCTGGTGACGGAGACCAAGAAGGGCGTCGACAACCGGTCCGAAGCTTTGCCGATGACGATAGACGCGGCCTACCATGTCGGTTTCAGTTGGGCGCGGCAGTATGGTGTCCGCTTGGCCAAGAACTTCAACAATCGGTTCTGGCTGGCTGCTTCGCTGGAAAATCCTCAGACGATCTTTGCGGCCAGCGGCAATGCCTCAAACTTCGCGTTTGGCAGCACCGGCGTTACCAGCGGACTGTATGACAATCAATCTAACTATTCCTTTAACGCGATGCCCGACATCATTGTCAAGGCGGCCTTTGAACCTGGTTTTGGCCACTATGAAGTCTTCGGCATCTTCAGCCGCTTCCGCGACCGCGTCTATCCCTGCGCAGAAGTGTCTTCCACCACAGTCGGGTGCGGTACCACACCCACAGTGTCCGCGCTAGGAGCCTATAACGCATCGAAGAATGGCGGAGGAGTGGGAGGCAACGCCCGCTTCACCCTTGCCAAGCACGTGGACTTCGGCTTGCACGCCCTCTACGGGAACGGCGTAGGCCGATATGGCGCGTCGGGCCTGCCCGATGCCACCGTCAACCCGGATGGCACGCTGGCGCCGCTGCGCAGCTACCAGGGTTTGCTTACCTTGGAATACCACGCACCCAAGATTGATGTGTACCTCAACGGCGGCGAGGAGTATGTGGCACGACGCTATCAACTTGATCCCGTCTCCGGCAAAGAGGTGGGCTACGGATCGCCGACCTTTCTTGATTCGACCTGCTACACCGAAACCGTGCCCTCCGCAGGCACCGGTTACGGCTTTGGATCGCTTGGTACCAACTGCAGCGGCAATACCCAAAGCACGATCGAGGGCACGTTTGGGTTCTGGATAAAACTGCACAGCGGTCCCAAGGGAAGACTGCAATTCGGTCCGCAGTATTCCTACCTGGTCCGAAATGCCTGGACGGGAACGTTCGCTCCGGCAACCGGGACAACGCCAGCAACTTATGTTGGGCCGCACGGAATCGACAACATGTTTATGACGTCGTTCCGCTACTACTTGCCGTAGCGAGCCGAAGGTCCTTGCCCCCAGAGTTTTCTGCTCCTGCTATTGGGGGCGAGGGATCGTTCTCAAAGCGAAACGACTTCCTATCGCTCCAGTGCGGAACTCCCGCATTGGAGCGATTTCATTTCAGGGCGCGAGCACGAAAGTGCCTTTCAATTCAATCTTGTCGGACGAACTCCCCACGAGAATGCCGAAACTGCCCGGATCAGCGCTCCAGTCTTTCTTGCGCAGGTCATAGTAGGAAAATGCCCGGCGATCGAGCGCCACGCTCACCTGCCTGGACTCGCCCGGTTTCAGCTCGATCCGTGCGAAGCCCTTCAATTCCTTTATAGGACGAGGGGCGAGGGAGTAACCGTTGCGAACGTACACTTCTGCGACCTCCGCGCTTGCGTAGTGTCCTGTGTTTTCGAGGTCGAACGACACGGTGACCGACTGGTTGAGATTTCCAGTTTCAGGCGACACCTTCAGGTTTTGGTAGGCGAAGGTCGTGTAAGAAAGACCGTAGCCGAAAGGGAAGAGCGGTTTCGGGCCACCACGATCGAAATGGCGGTATCCCAGGAAAAGGCCTTCCGAATACTCCACCTGTTTTGTGCCTTTTTTGGGATAGTAGCTGGCAAAGGTCGCATTGTCCTCCCACTGGTGCTCGAACGAGACGGGCAGCTTGCCGGAAGGGCTGTATTCTCCGAAGAGAATCTGCGCCAGCGCCGTGCCGCCTTCCTGCCCGGGGTACCAGGCCTCGATGACGCCGGGGATGCTGTCGATCCATTGCGTCATATCCACGCTCCCGCCGGACGTGATTACGACAATGGTGTTCTTGTTGACGCTGCTGATCTGGCGGATCAGTTCGTCCTGACCAGCGGGCAGGCGGAAGGTGCGGTCGAAATCCTCACCCTCGCTGGAAGGGTCGAAGCCCACGCAGACGATGGCGACGTCGGCTTTGGCGGCGAGGGCCTTGGTTTCTCGGCCGACAAACTCCCGCGCGCTGGCAACGCCCAAACTCACACTGGCGGAGCCGACCGCTTCAAAGTATTCGAGCCGAATCTTGTACGCATGTCCGCCTTCGAGATGGCGAGTGCAGGAATTGAGCGTTTCCGCATGGCGTTGCCAGTCATCGATTACTGGCTGATCATCGATAAAGAGCCGAACCCCATCGTCGGATGAGGTGTAGAACTTGTAGTCATCGGAAGTCTTGGGAATGAAGTAACCGCTCCAGCGCGCCGAAAAATGATCGACCGGCCCATTGGCGGAGTAGCTTCCTTCTCCCCAGTCAAACGCCACCAGCCGGTCGGTCCGAACCAGCGCCGGAGAGCCTTCCAAATCCTGGTTATTGAAGTATTCTCCTTTGAGACCCGGCTCGCCGCCCGGAGCAGTGACGAACTGCTCTCGCTGGAAAACCTCGGTGAGCGGCGGATTGTCCGCTGCGTAGAGGACCTTCGCACCGGCGCCAAGGTAATTGCTGATGCCTTCCATAAAGCTCACTGCGTTGAACGGCGTAGTTTGAGAACTGCCGCCGCCACCTGGGACGGCGGGATAGGAATCAGGTCCGAGCACCGCGATGGTGTTTACTTTCGCTTTGTCGAGCGGCAGCAGGTTCCCGGAGTTCTTCAGCAGCACCATGCTCTCGCGCGCTTCTTGCCTTACCAGTTCACGCCCGGCTTGGCTGTATGCGGGTATGGACGCATCCTGCTGCGGGGAGTCGAAGAATCCGAACTCGATCGCGGTGCGCAGAATTCGTCTGACTTTGTCGTCGATGGTGGCTACGGAAACTTGCCCGTTTTTAACCGCCGCCACCAGGGCCTGCGGGTTCATGAACTTGCCGGTGGGCATCTCCAGATCAAGACCTCCGTTAGCGGCGGCCACGCCGTCGTACGTAGCATCCCAATCGGACATCAGAATGCCGCGAAAGCCCCATTCCTTCTTGAGGATCTGGTTGTTGAGGTAGTCGTTCTGCGTCATGTGGATCCCGTTGACCAGGTTGTAGGAATCCATGATCGCCCCCACTTTGGCTTCTTTGACCGCAGCTTCGAAAGCGGGCAGGTAGATCTCGCGCAGCGTCCTCTCATCGATATCGGAGCTGATATTGTGCCGGTCGTACTCTTGGTTGTTCCCCATGAAATGCTTGGCCGTGGCGATTACGCGCCGACCCTGGATCCCCTGGATTAGAGATACTGCCATGCGTGACGCCAGGAATGGATCTTCCCCGAGATACTCGAAGTTGCGGCCGCACATCGGCGCGCGATAGAGGTTCATGCCGGGAGCGAGGATGAAATGGACGCCGCGGGCACGGGCATCGTCACCCATCATTGCGCCGACACGCCCGGCGAGGTCGGTGTCCCAGGAAGCTGCCAGCGCGATGCCGGCTGCGTATGCCGTGGTTGGGCCGTAGTCGTGGACACCCAGCGGGCCGTCGGACATCTTTAATTCCGGGATGCCGAGGCGGGGAACCGCGCGGATGAAGAAATTGTTAATGCCGCCGATGTAAGTAATTTTTTCCTCGAGCGTCATGCGGCTGAGGATGGCATCGACGCGCTTGTCGACATCGGCCGGTGCGCCTGACGTTTGCGACGCGGCAATCCGGACCAAACTAACCAGCAAAATGACAAGTGCGAACGCGGCGTGGAATCGCTTCATAAGAATCCTTCCGTTGTTGAGATCGAATGGCGCCTCCGGCAAAATCGAGCGGAGGCAGCAAGGTCACTTGGCCGAGAACTTGTAAATCGTTTCGGTCCGGTACGCTCCACCCGGCCGCAGGATCACCGAAGGAAAGCTGGGATGATTGACCGAATCTGGAAAATGCTGGGTTTCCAGGCAAAATCCGGAATGCTTCCCATAGACCACGCCACGCTTTCCGGTGATGGTTCCATCCAAGAAGTTGCCAGAATAAAACTGGACTCCCGGCTCGGTGGTCCAGACCTCCATCTGACGGCCGGAGGCGGGATCCAGAACTCGGGCAGCCAATTTCAGTCTTCCCGGCTCCTTGCTCAACACGTAATTGTGGTCGTACCCACCCGGATCTCCCTTCATCTCCGCGATGCGGGAACCGATGGCCGCGGGAGTTGTGAAGTCGAGCGGAGTTCCCTTCACAGGGAGAATTTCACCGGTGGGAATCAGCGTCGCGTCCACCGGAGTGTAATGCTCAGCCGTCAAATAGAGGACATCGTCCAGAACGTCTTTACCGCCGCCCAGATTAAAGTAGCTGTGGTTGGTCAGGTTGACCGGTGTAGCCTTGTCCGTTTTGGCGGCGTATTCCAGCTGCAATTCGTTATCGTCGGTTAGCCGGTACACCAGGGTGACCGAGAGGTTTCCGGGGAAGCCTCCGTCGCCATCAGGGCTGACGGCGGTAAAGCGCACCGCGGCCGCGTGCGGTTCGTGCAGCGGCTCCGCCTTCCAAATCGTTCGGCTCAGACCTTTTGATCCACTGTGCAGATTGTTGGGCGGATTGTTGATCTCGAGCGAGTACTCTTTGCCGTCCAGGGTGAACTTGCCCTTAGCAATTCGGTTCGCGACTCTACCGACCGTGGCTCCGAAGAAGGGATGATTGCCGAGATAGCCCTGCAATTGGTCAAATCCCAGGACAACATCACCGAGTTTGCCGCTGCGATCAGGGACCCACAATTCGGTCAAGGTCGCGCCGTAAGTGATCACCTTGGCGGTGGCGCCCTTGGCGTTCTTCAGGGTGAGCATTTCGACTGCGGTGCCGTCAGTCAGACTTCCGAACGAACTCGTCTCCACCGTTGCCTCCGGGTGAACTTCTGCGTGCTTTTGAGCCCATAGAGGGCGGGAACCGGTGCCGACCGCAATCATGCATAGAATTGCAAAAAGCTTGTACCAATACTTGCTAGTCATGGATGCCTCGTCTTGTATCTTATCGTGAAGCAGCCGTGGCCCCGATCAACTTCTGAATTGGAGGCGCGACCATCACGAGCAGGTTGGCCCTCGGTTTCATCGACCGGTCGGCCACCGCCATTTGTTCGGTACGCCACGCGTCCGGCAATGGCTGATTCTTGTCGATGCTGTCGAGCGCCTGCAGTCCAGCTGTGGCAAGCGCGGCCAGGTCCTCGGACAACGGCTTGTCTTCCGCCAGAAGGAATGAGCGGTCCAGAACCGGTTGGAGGTTCGCGTCGTTCTCACGCCACTTGACCAGCGACGCCCGTATCTTCGCCTCGGTGGCGGAATCCTTATATCCGCTCTGGATGTAGGTTTCGACCATCTCTGCGAATTGCCGGGCCACTGTGCTCTCAGGCCGAGCCGCATCGGCCAGCCGGTTCAGCGGCGTGGATTTCACCGGAGGCTGCGGAAAGATCTCCGTGCGCGTGTAGTCTTTCGTGGGTTCCACCACATCGGCCAGGATGCGCAAGGCGGCAATATCGTCATTGCCGGCGAGCCGATGGAGCATCAACAGGTAGTTCGTTTCGTTGGTCAACCCCCACCAGCGAAGACGCCAGCTCGCTTCCTCCAGTCGCCGGTACATGGATTGGTTGTCGCGGATTTCCTGCGGAGACCAGAAACGCTCGGCAATCGCGGCCAATCGCGGCCAGAGGCGCGAATCGATGGTTTCCGGAGTGATGTACTCCGCCCACATGCAAGCCTCGCCGCCCAGAATGCGCTTCTGCTCCTCGGCCGTGAGGGCCGCCGCCCCACCCGTCGTTGTTGTTGCCATCGGATCTACCGCGTAATGGCGCGCCGCAGGCCACATTAGATCGAGGTAGTACCCGTAAGCGAGCAGGCCGCGATGGCCTTGCTTCGCGGCCTCGGCCAGGGAATCCTGTCCGCGCCACGACTCGACCGCCACCGACTTCGGCAAGTCGGGATGCAACACCTCATCCCAACCCATCATGATCTTCCCGTGTTTACTCACGATCTTTTGCAGGCGTTGATTGAAGTAAGCCTGCAAATCACGATTGTTCTTCAGGCCGTGTGCCCGGATGAACTCCTGAATTTTCGGATTCGAGTCCCATGGCTTGTTGACGACTTCATCGCCGCCGATGTGAAAGTAAGCGTCGGGGAACAGTCCTGCCATTTCCCCGATGAACTTGTCGAGGAACTTGTAGGTCCCGTCCCGCGTGGGATCCATGACGGCGTCTGGGTTGGACCCGGAGGACTCCTGAGTGGAGTCGCCCGCGATCCGACCGGCCCGGTAAGAGCCGGGCAGACTGGCAAGTTCCGGATAACCCGCCATCCACGAACGGCTGTGCCCCGGCATGTCGAATTCCGGAACCACGCGGATGCCGCGATCGCGCGCGTAGGCCAAGAAGTCGCGGATTTCGACCTGCGTGTAGTACTGCCCCTGGGAGCCCAACTCCTGCAGCTTGGGAAAGCGCTTGCTCTCGACCCGGAATCCCTCGTCATCGGAAAGATGCCAGTGCAAGACGTTCATTTTCACCGCCGCCATTCCGTCAAGGTTCCGCTTGAGCACTTCAATCGGGATGAAATGGCGGCTGACGTCAATCAGCAAGCCGCGCCAGGCAAAGCGGGGCTGGTCCTGAATGGTGATCGCAGGCACCGCAAAACCCGAGGAGGTAGCCTCGATCAGTTGCAGGAATGTCTGCAATCCGTGCAGCGCTCCCAAAGCGTTCGGCGCCGTCAAGGTCGCGCGCGATGGAGTGATTTCAAGCGTATAGGATTCATCCTCGCCAAGTTCCTGAATCTTGCGGCCGGCGTTCTCGGCGCGGATGACAAGGGTCGCGTTGGAGGCATCGGCCGGCTGCCCGTTAAGCTGCATGCCTGTCTGGCGGCTGACTTGCTCGAGGAATCTGGCGATGCCACCGTCAAGACGCGCGTCTCTTTGGCCAGCACTCGCGGCCGTAAACGATTGATCGACGACCAGTTGACCGATTCCAACCTGAGCTTTAGCGGGCACGGGCATAAGGTTGAGAGAGGAGGGAATCTGGGCCATCGCGAAGAGTGAGAAAAAGAAAACACTCAACAAGAATTGCAGGGTTCGCATAGGAATCCATCTTTGCAGGAAGGCACGGCGGTTGTCGAGGAGGTACACGAGCAATCGAGCGGCAAGTTAGATCCTTCTCCATCCCGTTAAAGTGTCTGTTCACCCATTCCATTTGCAGGTACCCTATCGAGAACGCATTTTTCGGGTCGTGGAGAAGGAATGTCCAAACGGAGTACTGAGGTGGTGGTGATCGGGGCTGGAGTTGCCGGACTCGCATGCGCCAAGGCGCTTTGCGAGGCAGGTCACCGCGTGACGATTCTCGAAGCGCGCAACCGTATCGGTGGGCGCATCTGGACGGTGCATCCCTCCGTGACCGATGCGCCTGTCGAACTAGGGGCGGAATTCATTCACGGTCTGCCGCAAGAGGTGTGGCAGATCGTGAAGCGCGCTGGCCTGCAGACGCACGAACTGACTGGAAACCGATGGCGCCTGGAGCAAGCAAGGCTGGCGCCCATGAGTGGCTCATGGGGCCAAGTCGACAGTATCTTTCGCCGGATTGATGAATCTGCACCGGATCAATCTTTCCAGGCGTTCCTGGAAAAGGCTTGTGGCGACGTACCTCAGCACACCCGGATCGAAGCTGCTGCCTATGTCGAGAGTTTCCACGCCTGTGACGCAAGCCGCATCAGCGCTAATGCGCTCGGGCGCTGGCATCGCAGCGACTATGAAATCCAGGGGCACCGTGGATTCCGTTTCCCCAATGGATACGACGGTCTGATTGCTGCGCTTGCGGCTGCCAGCAAACCCGACCTCCTTACGGTGCGGCTGAACACTGTAGTTACTGAGATAGCTTGGAAATCAGGCGCGGTTGAGTTGATAACCCAATCGCCCGGACAGCCGCAATCCGTCAATATTCACGCCGACGCTTGCGTGATCACGTTACCTCTCGGCGTTTTGCAGGCGCCATCCGGAACTGGCGGCGCCGTTCGCTTTCGACCTGAACTGAATGAAAAGGCCGACGCACTCAAGCGGTTGAAGATGGGCGCCGCGATCCGGCTTGTCTTGTGTTTCCGCCATTGCTTCTGGACCGACCCCAAACTCGTGCCAACCCCTATGCCGGACATGAGCTTCCTGTCATCTCCGGAGGAATTGTTCCCGGCGTGGTGGTCGTCTGTGTCGGCGGAGACCGCCATGCTGACGGGTTGGTCCGGCGGGGTCCGTGCGGAGCAACTCTCCGGCCACGGAGAGGCAGCCATCACGGAGCGTGGATTGGAAGCCCTGCACCATATCTTCGGGGTACCACTGGAAACCTTGCGAGACTTGCTGCAAGAGTCCTTTGTGCACGATTGGCAATCCGATCCTTACAGCCGTGGCGCCTACAGTTACCCTCTCGCCGATAATAAGGATGCTGCCCGCCGACTGGCCGCTCCGGTTGCGGATACCCTCTTCTTTGCCGGAGAAGCAACGGATTCCAGCGGACACAACGGGACGGTGCACGGCGCGATCGCCAGCGGCCAGCGCGCCGCCGCTGAACTTCTTTCCTCCATCCGACTGGAGCCGTAGGCATGCAACGGCCGGGCTGTGTCCAAGTTCCTCTAATTGCCTCCTTTGCTGACAACCCGGGAGTGGTAGTGGTTAAATTGACGGAAACTTCAGTAAAGTAATGGCCCGCAGTGGGGAGGGGTGAAAAATGTTCTGCGCAAAATCGCTTACATGTGTACTGGTCTGCGTGTGCGTCCTGTGTGCCGTGCCCGCGGTAGCTTTCGATGATGAAATGCACGCCCATCATCACGAAGCGGGCGAACAACTCGGCAAAGTATCGTTTCCGGTCTCGTGCGCGCCTGCTTCGCAGAAGGATTTCGAACGCGGCATCGCTCTGCTCCATTCCTTCGGCTATGAAGAAGCGGAGCAGCAGTTTGGCGAGATCTCCAAGCAGGACACGGCCTGCGCCATGGCTCACTGGGGCATTGCCATGAGCTTGTTCCACCAGATCTGGGAGCGGCCACAAGAGTCGGCCCTGAAGCGGGGCCAGGAGGAAATTGAGAAAGCGCAGAAGATCGGCGCCAAAACCGAGCGCGAACGCGGCTATATTTCCGCCTTGGCTGTGTTCTACCGTGATCCGGCCGCAAATGACTACCTGAAGCGGGCCTCCGCGTACTCGGACGCGATGGGGAAACTCTACC
>CAWITH010000013.1:0-152945 GCA_963838935.1 uncultured Acidobacteriaceae bacterium | reverse complement strand
CCCGGAAACCGATAGTGACTCTGAAAAAAGCTAAATTGACAAAATTAAAAAAATAGTGGGACAGGCGTCTCGCCTGTCGACGAAGCGCGAGGTCTTTTTCTCGCGCCACCTTTTTTTATTCGGTGGCGCCAGCTAAAAAAATGCTCGCGCATCATTGACAGGCGAGACGCCTGTCCCACTATTTTAAGCCGCCCCACCGACCCCAGCCTCGTTCTGGCGCATTATTATGTTTTGCGCCAGTACTATTTTCGGGCGGTAAATACGCACGCCTCGAGCTCAGGGCGCCTTGCCCTTATGCACGGCGTCGAGCGCTTCTTTGCCGTACATTTGCTCCATCATGAAGGTCAGGTCGGGGTTCCGGCGCAGTTCGTGGCCGCCGTCGACGGCGAAGCTCTGACCGGTCATCCACGACGATTCGGGGCCGGCCAGGTAGCGGACCGCGGCGGCGATGTCGTCGGGTTCGCCGGTGCGCCCCAGTGGCATCTGCTCGACAAACTTGCCGTGGACAGGTTCCTGCATAAGGCGATCGTTGTTGGTGGCGCGCATCAGACCGGGGCGCACCGCGTTGATGCGGATACCCGCCGCTCCCAGTTCCTCCGCCGCAGCCTGCACGAAGTTCTCCAACCCGCCCTTGGCGGTGCCGTAACCAACCAGGCCGTTGAATGGCATTTTCGCGGCGGTCGAAGAGATGCAGACGATGGCGCCGCCTGGCGTCATCATCGGCACGCTGGCTCGCACGGCGATAAATGTCGTAACCAGATTTATCTCCAGATCCTTTCTAAAATGATCCTCCGTACACATCAGCAGCGGGCGATATCCCACCGAACCCCCTGACCGTTGGCACCATGATGTCCAGACGGTTGGCGATCGCGTATGCCTTGCCCAGCGCGGAGCGCACGTCATCGGCGTTGCGCGCGTCGCCCGCGCATATTTCAACGCGCCCGCCCGGCACTTCGGTCTGCAACTCGGACCTGGTTTTCTCCAGGGCATCGGCACGACGCGCCATCAGCAGCACGCTGGCGCCGTCGCGCAGCATCCACTTGGCGCTATACTTGCCGATCGCACCGCTGCCACCGGTAATGAAGGCGGTCTTTCCCGCCAAAGTCCGATTATCACTCATGGTCTTCTCCGCAATTCAAATTGCTCAGGACGTCCAAGTTAGGCTTGCGCCCGACGATATCGCCGAGTCCGCCGCTCACGCAATCGGCCCCTCGTCCACCTGTTTATCCGCGCGCTTCCCGGCTGCGATCCACACCCTGTTTTTTAAGCTTCGTGCTATATCTGGTCGCCGGTTCGATCGTCGGGAGCCGGCAGCAAGCGGCTGCGAAATTGTCTGTTGGCTGAGGAGGGTAGCGTGAAAGCGTATCAGCTCACCAAATGGCAGGCCGAAGGTGAAGTGCGGGAAGTACCGGTGCCAGAGCCGGGGCCCGGACAGGTGCTGGTGAAGATCGTTTCCTGTGCCGTTGTCCCCTTTGGACGCCCGGACTGGGCCAGCATAAACGCGTTAAATTCTCCACGGTGTAAAATCGCACCTTAGTCTTCTCGTGCCGTTTTGCTTTCCGATCACGAGGTAGACTTGGGACGGCCGGCCTGTATCCATTGGGCGCCGATTTCATCTAATTTAGCAGTGGGGGCAATCAAGCCAATTTCCAAGGAGTGAATTGATGGCAGTCAGCGACCAATCTGTCGCCACCACCAGCACACAGGTCGACCAGTTGTGCATCAACACCATTCGCACGCTTTCGATGGATGCGGTGCAGAAAGCAAACTCCGGCCATCCGGGAGCGCCCATGGCGCTGGCTCCCGTGGCCTACTGCCTGTGGCAGCAGTTTCTGCGCTATGACCCTGAAGATCCCATCTGGCCGAACCGCGACCGCTTCGTTCTCTCCAACGGTCACGCCTCCATGCTGCTGTATTCCCTGATCCATCTGGCAGGCATACGCGAAATCGGTCCCGACGGAAAAATTCTTTCCACGCCCGCCCTCTCGCTCGACGAGATCAAGAATTTTCGGCAACTGGGGAGCAAGACGCCAGGGCATCCCGAATACGGCTTGACCACGGGCGTTGAGACCACCACCGGCCCGCTCGGTCAGGGTGTAGCCAACAGCGTAGGCATGGCGATCGCCGAACGCTGGCTGGCCGAGTATTTCAATCGTCCGGGATTCGAGCTCTTCAACTACAACATCTGGGCAATTTGCGGCGACGGCGACATGATGGAAGGAATTTCCTCGGAAGCCGCGTCAATCGCCGGGCACCTCAAACTTTCGAACCTGTGCTGGATCTACGACAGCAACCACATCACCATCGAGGGCAACACTGATCTTGCCTACGACGAAAATGTGGCCGCAAGGTTCGCAGCCTACGGTTGGGATGTCCAGCACGTCGGTGACGCCAACGACCTGGTAGCCCTCGCAGACGCCTATACCCACGCGCTCAACGTGAAGGATCGCCCCAAGCTGATCATCGTCAATAGCCACATCGGCTACGGCTCGCCCCACCGCCAGGACACCAAGGAAGCGCACGGCGAAGCTCTCGGCGAAGAAGAAGTCAAACTGACCAAGCGCGTCTACGGCTGGCCCGAAGACGCCAAGTTCCTGGTACCCGATGGAGTGCGCGAAAATTTCCACGAAATGATCGGCAAACGTGGGCAGCAATTGCGCAGCCAGTGGAATGCGCTGTTCGCGAAGTACAGCGCGCAATATCCCGGCCTGGCGTCCCAATTCGCACGCCTGCAAAGTCGGCAGCCGGCTGATGGATGGGACAAGGAAAAGGACCTGCCCACGTTTGCACCCGACGCCAAGGGACTCGCAACCCGCGACTCGTCCGGCAAGGTACTCAACGCGATTGCCAAGAACCATCCCTGGCTCATGGGCGGCTCGGCCGACCTGTATCCCTCGACCAAGACGCGCCTCACTTTCGACGGCGCCGGCGATTTCGAAGCGAATCACTACAACGCGCGCAACTTCCACTTCGGCATTCGCGAGCACGCGATGGGAGCGATCGTGAACGGCATGGCCCTGTCGAAGATCCGCGCCTACGGTTCGACCTTCCTCATCTTCAGCGACTACATGAAGATGCCGATCCGCCTCTCGTCCATCATGGAAGTTCCGTCCATCTGGATCTTCACCCACGATTCCATCGGAGTCGGCGAAGACGGACCGACCCACCAGCCGATCGAGCAATTGATCACGCTGCGACGCGGTTCCCGGACTGATGACGTTGCGTCCCGCCGACGCCAACGAAGTCGTCGAAGCGTGGAAAGTAATCATGCATCTAAAGAAGGAGCCGGTAGCGCTCGTCCTGACGCGCCAAGCCTTGCCAACTTTCGATCGCACGAAATACGCGTCAGCCGCAGGCCTGGCGCGCGGCGCTTACATTCTGGCCGACGCCGATGGTGGCAAGCCGCAGGTCATCCTGATGGCCACCGGCAGCGAGGTCTACCTCTGCATCGATGCCTACGAGAAACTGAAGGCGGAAGGCATTCGGGCGCGCGTGGTGAGCATGCCGTCATGGGATTTGTTCGAGCATCAGGACCAGACTTATCGCGACCAAGTGCTTCCACCCGACGTCACCGCGCGGGTCGCAGTTGAGATGGCTTCGACCTTAGGCTGGGCGCAATACGCCGGACCGAAAGGACGCATCATAGGGATGCATACTTTTGGAGCCTCCGCCCCGCTCAAGGACTTACAGAAGAAGTTTGGCTTCACAGCAGATGCCGTAATCCAAGCAGCACGCGACCTGCTTGTGTTGAGACGGGGCTTGCCCCGTCTCTTTGGACGCCGCGAGGTATTCGCCGAGAGAGACGCGGCAAGTCGCGTCTCTACGCAAAATTCAGGAGATAGTTATGAATCCCGTAGACACGCTCGAGACCGCAAAGGCCACAAATCCTCTCACCCAGCTTCAAAATTTCGGCCAATCGATCTGGCTCGACTACATCCGCCGCGACCTGCTCAAGAGCGGCGAACTACAGCGCCTGATCACGGAAGACGGTCTGCGCGGAATGACGTCGAATCCCGCGATTTTCGAGAAAGCCATCGTCGGCTCGACCCTGTACCAGGATTTCCTCGATGTCCTCGCCGGCCGCGTTGACCTCGACGCCAAAGGCCGCTATGAATTGCTGGCCATCCGCGATATTCAGGACGCCGCCGACCTGCTCCGTCCTGTCTACCAGAGCACGAAAAAGCGCGACGGCTACGTGAGCCTGGAAGTCTCCCCGTATCTCGCGCACGACACCAACGGCACCCTCAACGAAGCGCGCAGGCTATGGAAGAGCGTGGCCCGCGAAAACCTGATGATCAAAGTGCCGGGGACGGTCGAAGGCATCCCCGCGTTCCGCCAGTTGATCAGCGAAGGCATCAACGTCAACGTGACCCTGCTGTTCGCGCAAGGCGTGTATGAAGAAGTCGCCGCAGCATTCATTGACGGAGTTGAGAAGTTCGCTGCCACCGGCGGCGATATAAACAAGCTGGCCAGTGTAGCGAGCTTCTTCATCAGCCGCATCGATTCGCTGGTCGACTCGCTGGTGGACGACCAACTAAAGAAAGAAACGGACGCGGCCCGCAAGGCGAAACTACAGAACATTCTGGGGAAGGTCGCGATCGCCAACGGCAAGCTGACCTATGAAGCGTACCAGCGCATCTTTTCTTCGCCGCGCTGGAAGACGCTGGCCGCTAAAGGCGCGCAGACGCAGCGCGTGCTCTGGGCAAGCACCAGTACGAAGAATCCGAATTACCGCGACGTCATCTACATCGAGGAGTTGATTGGTCCTGACACGGTCAACACCATTCCTCCGGCAACACTCGATGCCTTCCGCGATCACGGCAAACCGCGCCAGAGTCTGACCGAAAACCTCGACGGGGCGCGGAAAACGATGGCCGATCTCGCCGCCGTTGGGATTGTCATGAAAGATGTGACCGACAAATTAACCACCGACGGCGTGAAGCTGTTCGCCGACGCGTTCGGAACCCTGCTGGCCGCAGTCGAAAAGAGTACAAAGCAGAGTACGAAGCGATGAGCACGGCGCAGATCAATCCCGAAGTCAACTCACAGACCGCGTCGCTTCCGGCCAATCTCGATGCCGCGTTAAAAAAAAACCTTGACGACTGGCGGGCATCGGGAAAAATAGGACGCCTCTGGCAGCAGGACGCTTCCCTGTGGACCAATGAAGACGAGGCCAAATGGCTGGGATGGCTCGGCATCACCGACGAACAACTCGCCAACGCAGCCAAGCTGAAGGCGCTCGCGGATGAGGTGAAAGGCGGCGACTTCTCCGACATTCTGCTGCTCGGCATGGGCGGATCCAGCCTTTGTCCCGAAGTGCTGGCGCTGACCTTCGCGCAAGCGCCCGGGTTCCCGCGCCTGCACATACTCGACTCCACCGACCCGGCGCAAATTCGCAGCGTCGAAAAGAAGGTCGACCTCGCCAGAACGCTCTTCATCGTTTCCAGCAAATCCGGCAGCACGCTCGAACCCAACATCTACAAGCAGTATTTCTTCGAGCGCGTGCTGCAGACGGTGGGCAATAACAATAATAAAGACAAAGCAGGCAGCCGCTTTATCGCCATCACCGACCCCGGTTCGAAGATGCAACTGGTCGCCGAACGCGACCGCTTCCGCCACATTTTCTATGGCCTGCCCTCCATCGGCGGACGCTACTCGGCGCTCTCGAACTTCGGCATGATTCCTGCCGCGGCCATGGGCCTCGACACTGGCAGGTTTCTCCAGCTCACGAAAGAGATGGTAGAAGCCTGTAAGCCGTCCGTTCCCGTGGAACAGAATCCAGGAGTGATGCTCGGCCTCATCATGGGAACCGCCGCAAAGCTCGGCCGCGACAAAATAACGCTGATCACCTCGCCCGGCATTTCCGGACCTCGGCGCATGGCTCGAGCAGTTGATTGCCGAGTCCACCGGCAAACTCGGCAAGGGCATCATCCCGGTTGACCGCGAAGACATCGGCGCGCCTGACGTCTACGGGAATGACCGCATCTTCGCCTACCTTCGCCTGGAGACCGCGCCCGACGCGGCGCAGGACGACAAGGTCGCCGCGCTCGAAAAAGCCGGGCAACCTGTAGTGCAAATCGCCGTATCCGACATCTACAGCCTCGGACAGGAATTCTTCCGCTGGGAAATTGCAACCGCGGTTGCCGGCTCGATCCTCGGCATCAACGCCTTCAATCAACCCGACGTCGAAGCCAGCAAGATTGTCACCAAGCAATTAACGTCTGCGTACGAGAGCTCGGGTTCGCTTCCTCCCGAGAAGCCGATCCTCGAAGAAGCGGCGCTAAGCTTTTCACCGACGAGAAGAACGCCGCCGCCCTCGCCCAAGCCGCCGGCTCCGATCGCTCACTCAGAGCTATCTGCGTGCGCACCTCACCCGTCTTGGCGCCGGCGATTACTTTGCGCTGCTCGGCTATATCGAGATGAACGCGGAGCACGAATCTCTGCTGCAGCGCTGCGCATGACGGTGCGCGATCGCAAGCACGTGGCCACCTGCCTCGGCTTTGGCCCGCGCTTCCTGCACTCCACCGGACAGGCGTATAAAGGCGGTCCCAACAGCGGCGTGTTCCTGCAAGTCACCTGCGACGACGCCCAGGACTTGCCGGTCCCCGGACAGAAGTACACTTTCGGCGTCGGTCAAGGCGGCGCAGGCTCGCGGCGACTTTGAGGTTCTGGCCGACCCGGCGTCGCCGGGCGCTGCGCGTGCATCTGGGCAGCGACGTGGAAGCAGCTCACGAAGCCTGGCAGAACTGGTAAAGCAGGTGTGCGAGCGTCTCGTCGGGACGGGCACGGCTTCAGCCGTTCCATCGCAGCGCGGATCAAGTGGCTCACCCTGAGGTCCGCCGACACGATGCAACTCGGAATGGTGAGGTCTAGGCCGCATGGGCGCCAACATGACGCGGCGCCTGATGCGCGGCGGTCACACGATGGTGGTGTCGGATCGAGCGCCGATGCGGTGGAAGAGTATCGCGGGCGAAGGTGCGGGGCCCTCTTCACTCGGCGACCTGATCGGCAAGTTGAACCCACCGCGCGCGGCGTGGATCATGGTTCCGGCGGGCGATCCCACGGAAAAAACCGTGCAGGCTCTCGCTCGGAGCATGCAAGCGGGCGACACCATCATCGACGGCGGCAACTCGTATTTCAAAGATGACGTTCGCCGCTCCAAAATTTGCGCCGCCAAGGGCGTGCACTACGTCGACGTCGGCACCAGCGGCGGCGTCTGGGGACTGGAACGCGGATACTGCATGATGATCGGCGGCCCGAAAGAGGCCGTCCAGTGCCTTGACCCGATCTTCAAAACGCTGGCTCCCGGACGCGGCGACATTCCGCGCACTCCGGGACGCGAAAAAATGACAGGCACAGCCGAAGACGGCTACATCCACTGCGGTCCGTCCGGTTCCGGACACTTCGTCAAAATGGTCCACAACGGCATCGAATACGGCATGATGCAGGCCTATGCGGAAGGCTTCGACATTTTCAAGAACGCGACCAGCAAAGATCTTCCCGAAGATATCCGCTACGATCTCAACCTGCCCGATATTGCCGAGGTCTGGCGGCGCGGCAGCGTGGTAAGTTCATGGCTGCTGGACCTGACGGCGATGGCGCTGGCCGAGAATCCCACGCTCGCCGAGTACAGCGGTTTCGTGCAGGATTCCGGCGAAGGCCGCTGGACGATTCAAGCGGCGATCGAAGAGGCCGTTCCGGCCGAAGTGCTGACCGCAGCGCTGTACACGCGCTTCCGTTCGCGGCAGGAGCATACCTTCGCGGAGAAAATGCTCTCCGCCATGCGACAGAAGTTCGGCGGTCACGTGGAACCGAAAGCGGCGGCGAAGACGAAGTAACAGCGGCTCACCGTAAAGAGGAAACCATGGCGCAACTAGAAGCTCTGCCAGCAGTAACCAAACCGCGAGTCGGGCGCACGGCCGATCCGTGCGTCATGGTAATCTTCGGTTTCACCGGCGACCTCACTCGACGCAAGCTGGTTCCCGCTCTCTACAATCTCGCCAGCCAGCAATTGCTGTCGCGCGAGTTTGCCGTGATCGGCGTGGGCCGCAGTCCCATGAGCAACGACGATGCCCGCAAAAAGCTCACCGAAGACTTCAAGCAGTTCGCCACGGGCGCCATCGACAACGATTTAGGGAAGTGGTGGACCCGAGGCGTCAATTACGTCGTGGAGATTTCGACGATGCGGCCACCTACCACAAGCTGGCCGATACGCTGGCGAAGATCGACAAGGAACGTAACTCGCACGGAAACTATTTCTTCTATCTAGCGACCGCACCGAACTTTTTCGGAGACATGGTGGAGCGACTCTCGAGGCCGGCCTGATGACCGAGGAGAACGGCCAGTGGCGCCGAGTGATCGTGGAAAAGCCGTTCGGGCGGGACCTGGAGTCGGCCAAGGCGCTGAACCAGCAACTCGCGAAATCACCTCGAGAACGAGCAGATCTACCGCATCGACCACTACCTCGGCAAAGAGACCGTGCAGAACATCCTGGTGCTCCGTTTCGCCAACGGCATCTTTGAGCCCATCTGGAACCGCCGCTACATCGGGCACGTGGAGATCACCGTCGCGGAAACCGTGGGAGTGGAGACGCGCGGCGGCTACTATGAGAGCGGGGCCCTGCGCGACATGGTCCCGAACCACATTTTCCAGCTGATCACCCTGACCGCGATGGAGCCGCCCATCGTTCGAGGCCGACGCGGTGCGAGACGAGCAAACGAAAATCCTCCACGCCATACAGCCCTTCACCAACGAGGAGGTGCTAAGCAACACCACCCGCGGGCAATATGGCGATGGCACGATGGACGACGAACCGTGCCCGCCTACCGGAGCGAAGAGGCAGTGTCGCCCACTCGCGTACCGAACGTACGTCGCCATGCGCCTGTCCATCGACAACTGGCGGTGGGCGGGCGTGCCCATCTATCTGCGTACCGGGAAGGGCCCGCCCACGCAAAACGCACGGAGTGATCCAGTTCCGGCGCGCGCCTTTCATGTCGTTCCGCGATACCCATCGAACACCTGATGACCAACCGGCTGATCCTGCACATCCAGCCGGACGAGGGCATCTCGCTGCGATTCGGCGCGAAAACTGCCGGGCCCCAATGAAGCTGGGCGAGGTGGACATGGACTTCACCTACGCCGATTATTTCGGAGCACGCATTCGACCGGATACGAACGCCTGATGCACGACTGCATGATCGGCGACGCCACGCTCTTCCAGCGCGCGGACATGGTGGAAGCGGCCTGGGGCATGGTCAACCCGTGCTGGACGTGTGGAAGGCGCTGCCGCCGCGCAACTTCCCGAACTATCCCGCTGGAACCTGGGGCCCAAAAGAGTCCGACGAACTGATGGAACGCGATGGCCGGCGCTGGAGAAATTTCGAAAAGTGATGCGGCCGTGACATGGTGTGAGGATTCGGCTTCAAGGCTCAGTGATACGCTCGGAACTGGACGTGCTTTCCAGCTGTGCAGAAGGTAGACGGTCCTCTGTTCCCTCCCAATCCTCTGGCCCTGCCAGGTAATAAAGCTTATTGCAAGGATCAAATTCTCCTTTATCTTCTGGCCGTCGACCTTCCTGTTGTCGACATTGAAGAAAGCTGTCATAACTGTTCCGAGGGGGATATCCGACGCATTCATCCCGCGACTGTTGTTGTCGGCCCTAGGAACGGAACAGGCGTCTTCTAACCTGCCCAGAAAGGTATTGGTTTATCGGCCTTTGCGATGTCAGGGTGATCTTATTGTTCCGGTCTTGGCTACGGTTCCAGTAAAAGTGGACCCGTTGTATTTGTCGGGGTAATAATTATTCGGAGCAGTTCCGTACTGGGATGTTGCTAGTGGGGTAATAAGGAAAGAGAAAATGCTAATCGCAACCCGTGTGAACATGGCCGTATTATAGCCCGCAAGGCTGCTCGGGCATTTCGGCCCTGTCCAATTTGTCACTGACCTACACAATCCACATGCCTTCCACTCGCTCCATCGAAGTACTAGCAACCGCGGCCGATCTCTTTCACGCCGCCGCCGAAGAATTCGTCCGCGCGGCGCGCACCGCCATAGGCGCTCAAGGACGATTCACGGTAGCGCTCTCCGGAGGCTCCACTCCCAAAGCTCTCTATTCCCTGCTAGCTTCGAATTACGCCGACTTCGCCTGGAGTCGCGTCTTCCTGTTTTTCGGCGACGAGCGTCACGTCCCGCCCACCGATCCCGAAAGCAATTATCGGATGGTCGAGGAATCGTTGCTGTCGAAAATTGCGATTCCCGCCGAGAACGTCTTTCGCGTGCCCGCCGAGAATCCCGATGCCGCCGCCGCCGCCGCCGACTATGAGGCCCAGCTTCGCAAGTTCTTTCAGATCAAGTCCGGAGAATTCCCGCGCTTTGACCTGATCCTGCTAGGCCTGGGTCCCGACGGCCACACCGCATCGCTCTTCCCCGATTCCGCCGCGCTAGACGAGCAATCGCGGCTGGTGGTAGCCAACTGGGTAGCGAAGTTCAACACCCACCGCATAACGTTGACCTTTCCCGTGCTCAATCGCGCCGCCGAAATAATGTTCCTGGCCAGTGGCCCCGACAAAGCCGAAATCCTGCATCAGGTTCTAGAGGCCAAGAACACTCCTCCGCTTCCCTCGCAAAGAGTCGAGCCAGCCGACGGAAAACTGTTGTGGATGCTAGACGAACCCGCCGCCGCGAAACTAGCTGCTGAATGATTTCACTGTCAGTTTGAATCAAAGTCGGGTGCCCCATCCTAAACGTCGCGTTTTGTGCGACGTTAGGGTGGGATTCCACAATCGTGTGCCCCTGGGGATTTTGCCTTTCGTCCACAAAACCAAAAAACATGTCATCCTGAGCGGAGCCGAAACTTCACGAAGTGAAGTCCCGGCGCAGTCGAAGGACCCCTACCCGCTCAACAAGTCCGAGAAGGAACGCACCCCCAGTTATTCCTCGCTACTTGCAATCGACCTTGTTGTCCTGCGAGGCAACGATCTGCCACTTACCGTCGCGCTTCAACCAGGTATCGGTCCAGACCTGGCACTGCTTAGCGTCGGGATGCGTTTTGTCTTTGCCGATGGCGTGCTCGCTGCCATAAACGATGGCCACGTTTTCGCCCCCAGAAGAAGAAGAAGAAGAGAAGAAGCGCACCTTGGCCTCGTCGAGCCCGCAGCCGTGCGCCGAGCGCGGGCCTTTTTCATCGCGGAGCTCATCCGCCTTGTTGAAGCGCTCGCCCCGAGTGCTGGTGCCCTGGAAATCGTCGGCCAACAACTCCGAGACAACTCCATTATTAGCGCAAACCCCTTCCGCCCATTTGCGCTCCATGTCGATCATGAACTTCGCGGTTTTGTCGTCGGGCGTAGCCCAATGGCTAGTCTGCGCATAGCCGGCGGTCATAAGGACTGCGACGCAAGTTACAAGGCACATCAGGTGCAAAATTCGGTGACGCATCGTCCCTCCAGTATTTGAGTCACTATACAGTAACTCACGCGCTGGGTGGCCCATCCTAAACGTCGCGTTTTGTGCGACGTTAGGGTGGGATTCCACGGTAGTGTGCCTCTGGGGATTTTGCCTTCGTCCACAAAGCCCCACAAAACCTGTCATCCTGAGCGGAGCCGAAGGACCCCTACGTTCTCCTCGGTCGCAACGGAGGCATCAGGGAATTCTCGCCGGGTGCCCCACACATTCGCGTTGTTTGCGAATGTGTGGGTGCTGCGAGCGCCGAGTCACTCGCGGCTTATAGTAAGACCGGTGCTGAAGGTATCTGTACGCGGAGAATCATAAGTGATCTCGAAATATTCCGGTGGCGCACAAACCCACACATCGCAAAGTACACGACGTGTTGGGGCGCCCGACTGGACCAGCCCTCCCAGTCAAGTTCCCCGCCCCTTCGACAAGCCGGGTGCCCCATCCTAAACGTCGCGTTTTGTGCGACGTTAGGGTGGGATTCCACGGACGCATGCCGCTAGGGATTTCCTCTCCGTTCCACAAAGCCCCACAAAACCTGTCATCCTGAGCGGAGCCGGGACTTCACGAAGTGAAGTTCCGGCGCAGTCGAAGGACCCTCTGGCGGCGCCGTTCTCCTCGGTCGCAACGGAGGCATCAGGGAATTCTCGCCGGGTGCCCCACACATTCGCGTTGTTTTGCGAATGTGTGGGGGTACTGTCAGCGCCGAGTCACTCGCGGCTTATGGTAAGACCGGTGCTGAGAGTATCTGTACGCGGAGAATCATAAGTGATCCCGAAATATTCCCGTGCCGCACAAACCCACACATCGCAAAGTACGCGATGTGCGCGGCACCGACTGTAATCTTGGCGGCGTCTATGCAGTGAGCTGTACGAGCGGTCTGGGAACCGACTCCGAACCACTCGAGGAAATCCGCGGCAAATTCATGCAGTCGGCCCGATCGGGGACCTCGCTAACGATGCGGCGCGGATACTCGTCGTAAGTACGGCCATCGAGCAATCTTCCGTTTTTCGCCTTTCTCACGCCGCCCCATTGCTTGAAGAAAAAAGGCACGCGTTGTGCCCGGCACTGCTTCCGAATGGAGAGGACCCACTCCCGTTTCATCGGACGCGCGCCCGGCCCGCTCTCGCCGCCGACAATTACCCAGGTGATGCCTGACAGGTCGATTTCGCCGAGGTCTTCCAGCAGCGGCTCAATCGACAGGAAGCGGACTTTCGCAGGAGCCTGCCGTAGATGGTCCACTCGCGGCAAACCATGTTTCCGGTCTTCAACACTAACGCCCCACCAGATGTTTTCCCGCTCTGCCGCATAACGTAGCTTGCCGCTGAGCAACTGCAGCAGTCTCTCCGATCTCTTCGTCAGAACCTGGTAGGTGTGCCAATCCGCCGTCGCCATCACGCGCGAGACGGCATCCGCGTAGTCGTCCGGTACTCCGGCTTGGAAGAGGTCGCTCATCGAGTTCACGAACACCAGCTTGGGCGAGCGCCAGGCAAATGGCTCGGTCAGCTTCTCCGGCACCAGGCGCAGATCAAACCCCTGCTCGTAGGGATGCCCCTTGACCCCGCGAAACCGCTCGGCAAACGTCTCGGCGTAGCAGTGCTTGCAGCCGGGACTGATCTTGACGCAGCCGCGGACCGGGTTCCAGGTCGCGTCGGTCCATTCGATGTGGGAATTCAAAGACATAAGCTTTAGATTCGCTTTCTGCCGAACTTGTCGAAAATGTACGTCACTATTTCCTCTGCCGTCCCGTTGTGCGAGGCAAAGAACAGATAATAGACAACGGAGTTATTCCTGTTCCTCATCGGCAACGGGTCCGGAACCCGTTTGAAACCCGCCACTTTCTTTAGTCTTTGCCGGAAGGCCTCGGCGAACCTCCGATTAGACACCTTTTCGAAATCGGCGTCGCCAAACAGATTGAAGCTCTCGTCATACGCCAACTCGCGCCAGGAATCGTCTCCCCAATACGCATTCATCCTTGCAATATTGGCCGCCGAAACACCCTCGGGCCTGCGATGAAGAACAGTTCTGTTGATATCGTGGATCGGAAAGTTTATAAAGACATCCAAAGACTGCATCGTCCCCGCTTCGTGAACGACGTTCCAATTCAGAGTTAGCTTATACGGGTCGAGAAGACACAAGCCACGCCGGTAATCCTTGAACTGCACTTTCGGAAAAACCTCTTGCAACAGAACCAGGTTGCAGTCGCCGTGGTAAAGATGGACATCTTTACGTTCGCCAATAAGTGCTCGCAGTCCATCGATCTTGTCCCCATCAAGGTCCACCAAGTGAAACTCCCTAAACGGCGGGTTGACAACAAGCGCGTTCAAAGGGCTTCCAGGAACCATTTCCCCGCGGGCCTTCGACAGGTGATATCCAGTGCCCGCAAACGCATCGATGTAGACGTGCGTGAATGGTGGAGTCTTCCAATTCGACAGGATCTTTGAATACTCAACCGCATATCGCTTAAGTATGTCGAGTTTCACTTCCGACCAGGGCCCGATTTCGTCAATCTTCGGCGCTCCCATATTGAATTCGCCTTTTGTTCGCTATAGAGTATCGCAACCATTTTACACGATTGAAAAGGCACTTCAATAGTCATACGGGTACACCGTAGGACGTTCCGTGCGCAGAGTTTCTAGCGCCTCCAAGGTCTGGATCAATGTACCTTCAGCATCATATAAGATGCGAATATGATGCTATAATCGCATCATGATCGATGTCACCCAAGACATTCATTCCCTGACCACCTTCAAGCGCAACTCCTCGGGCCTGATGAAGCACATGAAGAAAACCGGGCGTCCGCTGGTGCTCACCGTGAAAGGCAAAGCCGAGGCTGTCGTTCTCGACGCCAAGGCCTATCAGGAGGTAGCCAGTCAACTGGACGCCGTGGCGAGCATCCGTCGCGGCCTGGCGCAAGCCCGAAAACGCATGGGTCGGCCTGCAGACGATGTGTTTGACGGCTTGGAGCGCGAAGATGCGAACCGATAGATGACTTACCGCGTCATCGTCACACCCGCAGCCGAGAGCGATCTTAGAACGGCCTATCGCTACATCCGCAGCCAGGCGCCCCGCGCGGCGCGCGATTGGATCCGGCGTGCACGCCGCACCGCGAAGAGTCTTGCGCACCACCCCGAGCGCTGCCCCATGGCTCCCGAGAGCGCGTCATTTCATCAACCCATTCGCGAACTGCTGTTCGGGTCGGGCAATCGCGGTACCTGTCGTTTTCTCTTTGTTGTGTTTGACGAAAAGAAATCAGTCTACATACTGCCGGGGGCCCCATCCTAACGTCGCGTTTTGTGCGACGTTAGGGTGGGATTCCACGGACGCTACACAGGCCCGGTGGTAGTATTTGTCGCACGGGTTTCGCCCAGATCTTGCCAGCGCGACCGGAGGTGAATGTGGCCAGCGCATCGATTCCGCAAGACAGAGAGTCAGCTCGCATCGCAATTGTCGAGCAGCACGTCCGACTGGAGAACGAGCATGACCTGGAAGGCGTTCTCCGCACCTTCGGCGACACTGCGCGCTACGATGACGAAGCGTGGGGCGAACACCATGAGGGCCCGAACGGAGTCCGCCAATTTTACGAGCAGCTCATGCAGGCGCTGCCGGACTTGGAAATCGAGATACAGCGCCGGCATGTCACCGACGATGCGATTCTCCTGGAAGTCATGATTCGCGGTACGCAGCTCGGCGGATGGCGTGGTCTTCCGGCGACGGGACGGCGCGTCGAGTTCCCGCTCTGCGGGGTGTACACGTTCGACGCCAATGACCGTCTGGCCGGAGAAAAAATCTATTACGACCGCGGAACCGTGTTGCGGCAACTCGGCGTTTTCCACGAGCCGCAAAGCGTCTTGGGACAGATCTGCACTTTGGCGACTCATCCGGCCACGATCGCGCAAGCTCTCGCGAGGAAGCTCCGGCGCAGATTGAAGAGTTCGGCCCCGTCGAAACCGTGAAAAATCATCCAGTCTCTTCCGCAACCGGATTTTTGACATTCTTCATGTCCGAAGACGGCGCCAAGGCTCGTAAGTCACTGATAATTACTACTTGACACGATTCCACCCACTTCAGAGGCCCCTCAGGAGCAAGGAATCCAGCAAGCCCTTATTTCCGAAATACTTAGCTGTAAGTCCTTTAGATTCAAAGACCAAATCGAGAAATTCCCGCCAAACCCATGATTTCATTAGACCGGGGAACGGGGATAGGGAGTACCAACCAGTAACTATCCTGCCCAAAACACCCCATTTCTTCCATATTTCCTGCACGCCCCACAAAATAAATTTTCGGGTAACAAATCGGCGATCTTTTGGAGGGAAAAATCAAGGTCAAAGCCAGCGGACAAGAGTGTCCGCTCTACACGGGTTTCGGTTTCAACTGAGAGCTGACAGCTGAGAGCTGAGAGCTGGTCTTAAGCGGCAAAGCCGCGCCAGTCGGCAATTTCGCGCAGACCTTCTCCGCGGGCATGCTCGAAGAGCCGGACACGATGACGGTCATGTTCGAATTCGTGGATGTCAGCCCAGACTTCGGCCTGCCACGATCGCTCGTGCGTCGCGGTCTCGCCGCAACTGGCGCAGCGCGTGTGAAAGGTGACGCCTGGCTTCGGATTTGGAGAACCCTGCACGTCTTCGATTGGCAGTTCGATGAAGACGCAGCGCACTTCTTCAATCTCTTCGTTAGGACCCAGAATGTGCTCGTAGCGCAGCAGGTATCCAAAGCCAAGTTTGCGGGCTTCGAGTTCGGCATCTTCACGCGTATGGAACGGCCCGTATTCGGCCCGCAGTTGCTCGGTCGAGTCGCAGGCCATCCAGAAGATATCCTTGTACGCCATACCTACCTCAGTCTCGGGTCTGAATTCATGGGGTGCTGAACTCGCGAAGCTCTCCACGGATGAAGCGGGTCGAACGGGTCCGAGGGTAACCGAGCAATTTGATTACCGGGATGACAGCGGCGGGTGAGCCATTGCTGGGAGCTGATTCCGGGAGAAGCAGGTGGTGTATTCCATTGAAAACATGCTATTTAAGGTCGCGGTCTTGTACGACCAAAGGGATTGCGAGAAGCTCCGGGCCGCGCGGCCGGTGTGAAATCTGTTGCTGTCAGCAACCATCGAGCGAACGAGAATAATTCCACTCCGGGCGTTTTGAAGTCCAGTCTTACTTAGTCTAGGCGGCGTGATTCGAGCCAGCACCCGACCCTTGCAAGAAACGCAAGGAGCGGGCCACACTCACCTCACCCTGGGCCCGGCAGTTCTAGGGCGTTCCTCTCTAGGACGTTCCTCCAGCCACCGCCGCTTTTCTTCCTGCATCGGCAAGGGCAACGGCTTCGTCGCCCGGGGATGCACTCCATCTTGTCGCCGGGGACAACATCCCATTGCCCAGTTGCACATGCCAGTTCGCGCCACCGTGGCCAGCCACGTAGAGCGCGAGTTCCAGTCGGGTCCACACGCCCAGCTTGTCGAAAGTGGTGCGCAGGTAATTCTTCACGACCTGCTCGCTGGTGAGGAGCACTCTGGCAATGTCTCTATTGGTGAGACCCTGCCAGACCAGGGTTGCGACTTGAACTTCCTTGACGGTTAGCCGATCGCGCGGTTGCATGGTTGCACCTGCTCCTTGATGAACATGGCGGTGGCGAGTTTCACCCGCTTGCGCCCTTCTTTGATGCCGGCACGGAGAAACAGCGTGCGCAGGTGCTGTTTGACGGTGCGCGGACTGATGTTGAGATGGCTGGCGATTTCCTTGTTGCTGCAGCCCTGCACCAACAGACGCAGCACCTGCTGGTCACGGGGCGTGATCTTGATTTCGTTGAGGTTGATCATGGTCGTTTCGTCTTCTCCTTCAGTTCAGTCTTGGGGTTGCGACCCGTTGTAAAGACAAGCAAGCACTTCGCCAAATCTTCGCTCCACAGGAAGGCCGTTTAAAACCATGTGGTTAGGCTTCGATGTTCTACTTTCGTTCGCCCTTTCTTAGGATTTCTTCATAAGACGGTCCCAAATTGGCGTTCTGAAAGCGGAATCGATCCCAAAAAGATCGCTGTTTTTCTTCGTTTCCGACTGCCCGGACTTGCACTACAATGGCGGCAGTTGGACTTTTCTTTCTTCCCCCGTTGCTATGCCTGCGAGCCGGCCCAACCTGACCCTTGACGAGCAATCCTTTCAGGGCTTGCTCTCGGCCGCCTTCATCATTCAGGAACATAACGACCGGAAGAAACAGTCTCGACCGGCAGCAGCAGAAGCGGAAGGTGAGAACCGCGGTGCGGACCATCTTCGTCCCGGCGATCTTCGTCCCGGCGATCTTCGTCCCGACGATCTCCGTCCCGGAGAACGGCTACAGCGGAATTGGGCCTCGATGTGGCTGATGAGTCAGGAGCGGGGCTTATGGCCGGAACGCTCTGCCGAGATTCGTGAGACCCGGCAAGCGGACGCAACGCAAAGCAACTGGATCATGGAAGCCGAAGACGAGGCCGAAGATTTCGCAGCGGACGAGTTCCCCTTGCCGGCCAGCGGCGATTCTTTCCCGGACGATGCTTTGCCGGACAATCCTTTGGCGAGCGATCCTTTGGCGATCGAGGCGAGCAGCGCTGAAGCAGCCGATGGTGGCCCCATTTCTTTTTCTTTTTTACAGCGCATTGTGGACTGGCGCGTGAAGGTGCGTTTTCAGCGCGCCGACCTGTACCTGGGGACGGCAATTTTCGTGGCCGTGCTGGCCCTGCTGTGGCCGGCGGCGGGATCACCGCAACCGGCAGCGCTCAGTCCATGGGAAAGGGCGCTGATCACGCTGGGAATCGCCGAGGCGCCGGCGCCCGTGGTCCATCTGCAGGGAGATCCGGGCATCGAGGTCTGGGTCGATCCGCACAGCGCCCTCTACTACTGCCCCGGCGAAGAGCAGTATGGAAAGACCTCGGGCGGCCGGTTGAGCAGCCAACGCGACGCGCAGATGGACCGGTTCGAACCCGCCAGTCGCAGCGCCTGCGAGTAAACTCCCCTGCGATTACTGTGGTCAAAGAAGAAGTCGAAAGGCCACCAACCTTCGCGTTTTCGAAAAGTGGCCCGCGGGATGGCCAGCACAAGAGTGTTTGTTTTGAGCGCGGCCGACGGTCGCACCCCAAGCATCGATAGCGCAAGCCGCCCACAGCGGTGACCATTGTAACGCCGCCATTGTACTGCGGTACTTTGACCCAATCCTGTCGCGTCCCTAGTATGACAGCCAGAGCGGTGTCTCGACTGCGATCCCCAACGGGTCGCTGGAGACACCCAGGCTGGCCAATTTCATTTCGACGAATTTGGCTTGCAGATTTTGTTCCACCGAGCGGGGGCCGCGGTTAGGGCGAATGCTTATGAAGAGAAGTCTGAACAAAAATGCGAGGCATCAGGCGAGCGGCTTCAGCTTGATCGAATTGTTGACGGTGGTGGCGATCACCATTTCGCTGGTAGCGATTTCGACCGTCGCTTTGACCCCGCTGCTAAGGCAGCAGCACATCACCGAGGCGTATAACACGACGCTGGCGGCAATGCGGCTGGCACGGGACAACGCGGTGGGGCAACGGACATCGTATTCCCTGACCTTCGCTAACGCGGTTGCGCCGAGTCCTTACGCCACAATCACGGTGACGCCCATGGTGGCCGGATTTCAGGGCGATCTGAATACGTATGTCTATCAACTCCCGAAGGATGTGTCGTTCCTCGCACTCCCGGGGCTTCCCATCACCTCCACGACGGTTCCCGACGGCTATGGATCGGGGGCGACGGCCATCGATTTTGGGTGGACGATCAACGGGGCCGGCACCGGAGGACAGGCAACGATCTACTTTTGCCCGGACGGTTCGTCGCAGAGGTCGCCGGCCACCAACAACGACGGTAGTTGTCCCGGAACCTGGGATGGAGGCGTGGTGTACCTGGCGCGTCAGGGAGATCTGCTGAGTTCGCGGGCCATCACGCTGTGGGGCGGGACGGGACGCATTCGCGGATGGCGGCTCTACGCCTTGAACGGAGGAGGCTATCAATGGCAACGGCAATGATGAAGCGCGGCGTGAAGGCTGGCGCGCGAAAGCAGGAGCAGGCCGGGTTTTCGCTGATCGAAGTCATGCTCTCGATCGTCATCCTGACGGTGGGATTGGTGAGCCTGGCGGGGGTTTTCGGGCTGGCCATGGCTTCGACGCAAACCACGCAGCTGGACATGATCGCCAAGCAACTGGCGAATGAGGCGTACGAGAGTATCGTGACCGCGCGCAACACCTCGCAGATTGACTGGGATGAGATCCAGAATAACGCAGGCACGCAGTATTGCACGGATCTCCCCTCACCCTGCGGCATCTTCATAGGCAGTGCGGGGGTTGCGCAATTTCAACCGATCTACAACGCGGGAGCGGACGGAATTTTTGGGACGGCGGATGACGCGAACGCGGGCGAGGAGACTTTAAGAGAACCGGGGCCCGATGGGACGTACGGGGATGTGGACGATATCCAGATCCCCTTGACTACGTTTCAGCGCGCGATTCAGATTGCGCCGGTATTCGACGCCAGCGGCAACATAGAACCTTCGCTGCGCAGTGTGACTATCACCGTGGAGTACCAAACTCCGAAGTTACGAGTGATGAAGACCTACGTTCTGAATTCGTTCATTTCGCAGTACCAGTAAAGAGGGGCTATGAGCGTTCAATCGACAAAGCGCGCGAGTGGATTCAGCCTGATGGAAATGACGATCGCCATGGGGCTGGGCACGCTGGTGCTGGGCGTGGCGCTGCAACTTTACAGCCAAGGCGTGAGCGCGACCTGGACGGTCTCGCAGCGCGCGGAGCTGCAGCAAGATTTCCGGGCCGCCTCCGACATGCTGACCAAGGATCTGAGTCTGGCCGGCTCGGGCCTGGGCAACGGCACGAACATCCCGCTGCCCTCCGGGACCGCTCCGGTGTATGGCTGCGATCAAACGCCGAAAGTGTTACCTCGGCAATACCAACCTGGTCGCGGGGAAGTATCCCTTACAGGGTGCAACGCCCACTCTTTACGGTCTGATGCCGGGATACACGTCTGGGCCGACCCTCACCAGCAATCCATCAGCCACCGATGTGGTGACGGTGGCGTACGCGGACAGTTTGTTCTATTTGACCTGCTACCAAGCGACGATCTCGGCGTTGGGCAAGGTGACCTTCGCGCCAGCTACCGCGCCGGCTTGGCCGGTAGGCTGTTTGCCGAATGGCGTGGCCGCGCCGCAAACCGTGAACGATACCATGCTGGGGCTGACGCCGGGCGATCTGGTTTATTTTCCCGCATGGAACATGGTGGGCGAAGTCACGGCGGGCACGATTACGACGGGTACAGTCACGGTCAACGGAATCAACTACCCCACGTACATCGTCCCCTTCGCCAACGGCGACGCGCTGAATATGAACCAGACACCTGCCGGCGCCACCGCCGGCCTGAACACCGTGGCGCTGAACGCCAGTGGATCGAACCCAGTGCGTCTTCTGGTGATCACCTATTACATCGACAACACGGTCAGCCCGGCGCGACTGATGCGACAGATCAGTGGACACAGCCCGATGCCGGTAACGGACGGCGTTGTTTACATGAAGTTCAGCTATGACCTTTTTAACGACGCCACCAATCTTCCGGCGGTGAACCAGCCTAATCCCGGCTCCGGCGATGCCAACGATACGGCTTCGAATGGGCTCAACCCTACCGCCATCACCAAGATCAACATTCTGCACATGGCGATGGATAGCACTCTGCACGGCGCGAAGGGGTATCAAGGATTGGATTTGGAAACATCGGTAAGCGCTCGGGATCTGACGTACAGCAACGCATATCCAATTGGTCACTAGCAACCAATGACGGAGATGGCGAAGGGGAACCACGACGGGTGAGGACGAAACGATGCGGAGCGAGGCAATGGGGAGTGACACCAAGGAGAGTTACGGTATGAAGAGCGCGAAACTGCACACCAAAGGATTCACGCTGATTGCGTCGTTGCTGATGGTGTTGCTGCTGTCGGGGATCGCCATCGGGCTGATGATGATGGTCAACACCGAAGGCAAGGTGGGCGGGAGCGACCTGCAGAACAACGCCGCCTTTCGCAGCGCCGAGGGTGGCATCGAGAAAATGACCGCTGACCTGGCCCTCACCTTCAAGAATGCACAGGCGCCCTCGGCCAGCCAAATCTGCAACGTGGGTCTTCCTGCCACGAATGGACCGGCGATCGCGGGAATCACCTGGAAAGACTATCAGGTGCAGCCAGCGCCGGGTCTGCTGGGAGGGGCTTGCCCGACCCAACCCCAGTTTCAGACTTATTTGACAGACTAACAAGGACTGGGGAACCGTCCTGTCCGGGCCGAACCAGGGTTTGTATGCGCAGATCATCCCCATTAGCATGCAGGCGACGGCGATGTTTCCGGGCGGGCAGGAAGTGAGCCTGATGCGGAACGCGCAGGTGGCGTTGGTTCCGGTGTTCCAGTTTGGCGTGTTCTCGGAGAGCGATCTCGCCTTTTTCCCCGGCGCTGCTATGACCTTCGCCGGTCCCGTACACACCAACGGGGACCTGTACCCCTTCGGCAAAGCGAACGTAGTCTTTCAAGGCCAGTTGTCGGCATACGGCAACGTGATCCGGACCGTGCTGCCCAACGGAAGTAACGCAAACGCCGGCGGCTACACCGGCACCGTATACATTCCGACTGCCAATAGCACCACGGCTTGTAACCCAACCACGACGAGTTGTACGCAAATGTCCGCCCCCACCGCCGCTTCCTACGGTGACGGCAGCGTGCAGGGCGCAGGGGGCAACCCGCCGGTTTCGGCATATAACGGCACCAACGCCTGGAACACGTTTTCGAAGACCACGACCAACCACGAGATCATCAACGGGAACTATGGAAGCACGGTGAATGCGGGGACGGGCGCCACGCAGCTTTCGATGCCCTTCGTCAACGGGACTACCCACCCCTACGAAATCATTCGCCGGCCATCGGCGGGCGAGGATCCCACGTCAGCACTGGGCCAGTCGCGCGAGTACAACCTGGCACAGATTCACGTGCTGCTGAGCGACGATCCGAACGATTTGCCCTTCTCCGCAGGGTATTCGAGTGGAGCGGCGGATCCGAATAACGTTCGGCTGGCGAACCTAACCCAAGCGCAGCTCACGGCACAGGGAGTCACCGCCCCCCCCGCCGCCGGGGCCAATCCCTGGGGAATTGCGATAGCTGCGGCGAATTTACCCCCGGCGGCAACGTTCGGAGCGCCGACCGCCGGCAACACCTTTAACCTGTACTTCGCAGCCGCGTCCAACGTAAGGCCGTCCGCCTGCACGAGTTCGACCGCGTGCACCATGGACTGGCCCTCCGCTCCCCTGACACCGTCGCAGACCTGGTTTAATCAGTTTCCCGCGACGCAGGGACTTCAGCCGGCAAACCCCACGCCAGGGGCGGTCGGGGCGGTAAACGCCCCAGCCTACCAGATTCCAGCAACAGCTGCCCTCGCCAGTGCGCTGGCGACCGGCGTGTGTCCGCCGTACAGCACAACCTTGTGGAATTCAATAAGCGCAACTGTCCCCACTGGCTGCCCGACCACGTCAGCGCCTCGGTATCCGTATTACGCGGTGCCCAATGCGAACTCGACCGCGGCCACCGATACGACGAGCACGTCGGCTTGGAGCCTGATTGATGGCTACCTGCGCGTGGAATACAAGGACGCCTCCGGCGTTTGGCACCCGATAACCAGTGAATGGCTGGGACTGGGATTTGCGCGGGGCTTGACTCCGCCGACCGCCCCTCAAACCAACCCGATCACTCCCAATGCCATCCTGTTGCTGCAGGAGCCGGCGGATCGCAATGCAACTGGCACTTGGCCTACTGCCGCCCAGATCGACGGGGTCGCCCCGGGTACCCCTTTGACGAGCGGGAGTTCGCCCAACATTAAATTGACAGGGTGGAGCGGAACCGTGCCGTTGTTGACGGCGGATCTGGCAGCGACAGCGGCCAATATATCAAAGGATGCGGCAGGCATATCAGCGGATTGGGCGTTTGGCCTTACCCCTACGGCCCCGCCCGCGACCACGCCGCAGAGCCTCACCCAGTACAACTGGTATCCCATCAACTTCTACGATGCCCGCGAAGGTGAAAATCGTGACAACTCGCAGGCGGCGGGCGACGACACCTGCACCACCAACGGGGTGATGAACGCCGTCGAAATCGATGTGGGCAACCTGAAGAAATGGCTGACGGGAGCGATTGCCGGCAGCGGCGCGAGTGTGGATTATCTGGTCCAGAATGGCTACGTGTTGTATTTCTCGGATCGCCGGGGCATGCTGTTAAACCCGCATCCCCCGTTGGGAGGCGGAGCGGCGAAAGCCGGCGACTCCGGCCTGGAAGACGTGATCAACGCCGCCAGTGCCGCGGGTACACCCAATGGCGCACTGGAACCTCCGGTTGCAAATTCTCCCGAAGACGCCAATCAGAACGGATATCTGGACAACTTCGGCCCGGCGAACATGGGATTGGGCTTCTGGAACGACTCTACCCACAACTTGAATAAGCTCATCAACACCCCGGCCAACCCCGATCCCTTCGGTACGGCGGCTGGAAGCGCCCGGATTACGGATTGCATAGACACCGCGGGCAAGAACTGGGTCAGCGGGGCACGGCACGTTTTGCGGCTGGTGGATGGTTCGCTGGGCAACGTACCGATCCGGACGGACGCTGCAGCGACTCTGGATAGCCCCGGAGGATTCACGGTGGCATCGGAGAACCCGGTGTACATCCTGGGCGACTACAACAGCAGCGCGGCCGACGCAGCGGGTTGGGCGGGCGACACTACCGCGTTTGCGGGCGATGTGGCAGGACACTCGGCCGCGGCCGTAATTGCCGATACGGTCACCCTGCTCTCGGACGCCTGGACGGACATGGAAAGCATGCAGGCGAGCGATGTTACGGTTTCGACGAACCGGAACGCTGCCAACACCGCTTACCGGCTGGCAGTCTCAGCCGGGAAGAACAGGACTTTCCCCTATTCGACGACGACGACCTGGGCTGTCTATGCAGCGGAACCGGACATCGGCACCGACGGAGGCGTGCACAACTTCCTGCGCTTCCTGGAAGACTGGGGAGGTATCACCGCGAGTTACAAGGGTTCGCTGGTAAGCCTGTACTACTCAACCTACAATACCGGCTTTTACAAGTGCTGTAATGTGGTTTACGACGCGCCAAACCGAAATTACTATTTCGACTTGGACTTTACCAGTCCGGGAGGCCTGCCGCCCGGAACGCCGTTGTTCCGCGACGTGGAGACCCTGGGCTCCCGCGAGCTATTTACGACCCGGACCTACTAAAGCGCGGTCAACCAGTTCATCTAAGCCCCGATCCGCGAGGATCGGGGTTTTTCTTGTTGGCGTTTGAAGGTGTTATCCTCAAACCATCCGGCACTCCCGTGCCGGGCTTTCTTATTCCGCCGCTTCGCGGCTGCAGGATCGTCCCAGGAGCGGCGCGAGGTTGAGGGTCTTCCCGTAAACTGGCCAACGCTCGAGAAACAGCAAAAATGGGGTATTCCGGGCATATTTATGGCCGTGCCGGGGCTGGGTGGGCGGCCGGTCGTGGGGGTGGTACCTAGTTCCTATCGGGATTACCAAGGTAATCAGGGCTTCTGTTACGGTATTTTCCGTGATATAACGCCGATAGCTGCTTATCGGGCTCTGGGCTGGGAGTTCCATGTTTTCCTGGCTTAGTATTGCGCCCTTGGGTTGAAATGCAGAGCGAGAGCAGAGGAGGAGTCGTGGCCGAAGCGCGTACGGGGAAAAGGTTTCCGCTACATTTGCCGATTAAGATACATGGGGAAGGCAGCGCGGTCGACGCCAGCGGCATGACCGGCGATCTGAGTGCTGCTGGAGTGTACATCCGCGCTGACGCTTCGCTCGAGGTAGGCTCGCCGGTGGAGTTTGAAATCACGCTGCCGCCGGAGGTAACGGGGGGCAAGGAAGATGTTGTGATTCAGTGCCGCGGCCGCGTGGTGCGGACCGATGAGCCGAACGCCAGCGCCGGGTCCGGGGATAGCCGGGGCGTCGCGTGCGTAATCGATTCTTACGAATTCGTTCGCAACAGTTAACCGGGAGTGCGATCCATGCTGAAACTTATTTTGGCCGACAATCAGGCGATTTTCCGAGCTGGCATCGCCAAGGTGCTGGCCGTAGAAGACGAGATGCGCATAGTGGCCCAGGCGCAAACTGCCGAGCAGATGTTCATGGCGCTCGACAAGTTTCGTGCCGCGGTGCTGATCATTGCCGGAGGTTTCCACTCCGATTTCAACTCTGTCCTCGCGGCTGCGAACAAGAACAAGACTCGCGTCGTCGTGCTCGCAGATACCGGCGAGAGCGCGCAGCGATACATGGCAGCGGGCGCGCATGGCGTCGTCTATCGCAACGTGACCAGCCCGGCGCTGGTGGACTGCGTGCGGAAAATCGCCCGCGGCGAAAGCTGGGTGCAGGACATGGCGGTGCCGAGCGAGTTGACCGAAAACGATATGGTCGGGCTGCGCGTCCGTGACCGCTTGACGGCCAAGGAACTGCGCATCGTGGCGCTGATTGTTCAGGGCTACAAGAACAAAGAAATCGCCACCCAGTTGGGGACGACCGAGCAGGTGATCAAGAACTATCTGCGCAACGTCTACGACAAGATCGGAGTGTCAGACCGGCTGGAACTGGCGCTGTTCACCATTCACCACCGCATTCTGAACGAAGCCGCGGCCGCCACGGCTGCGGCCGCCATTCCGCAAGCCCCACAGAGCGCGGGGATCACCAATTAGACTGCTTTTGCTGGCATAAAAAGGCCGCCTGCGGGCGGCCTTTTTGAATTTTCGTTCAGCCCGAGCACGTGTGGTGGCGGGTCTCTGACCCGCCCTAGACGGGGCGAAGCCCCGTCACCACACGTTCACAATAAACGATTTTTTCGCCGACGCTCTTCGCCTGCGTGAACAGATAGAGATAATCCGGGCCGCCGGACTTGGAATCGGTGCCGGACATATTGAAGCCGCCGAAGGGATGCGCGCCTACCATCGCTCCGGTGCACTTGCGGTTGAGGTAGAGATTGCCGACGTGGAACTCGCGTACGGCGCGATCGAGTTTCTCGCGCGAACTGGAGTAGACGGCGCCGGTCAGGCCGAACTCGGTGTCGTTGGCGATTTCGAGGGCGTCATCGAAGTTGCGCGACTTGATCACCACCAGCACCGGACCGAAAATCTCTTCCTGCTCCAGCTTCGACTTCGCCGGGATGTCGGCAATCACGGTCGGCTGAATGAAGTAGCCGTCGCCGGCGCTGATGTCGCGGGCACCGCCGGTGATGAGGCGGCCATCTTTCTTGCCGATTTCGATGTAGCGGAGAATGTCGTTCATCGAACCTTCGTTGATGACGGCGGCCATGTTCGGGTTCATGGTGGGATCGCCGACGGTGATGCGCTCGGCGCGGGATTTCAGTTTCTCGAGGAACTTGTCATAGACGCGCTCGTCCACGATGGCGCGCGAGCAGGCCGAGCACTTCTGTCCCTGGAAGCCGAAAGCGGCTGCGGCTACGCCTTCGACGGCGGAGTCAATGTCGGCGTCGGCATCGACGATGATGGCGTCTTTGCCGCCCATTTCGAGAACGGTGCGCTTGATCCAGAGCTGGCCTGGTTGCTGCTGTGCGGCGGTCTGGTTGATGTGCAATCCGACTTCGCGCGAGCCGGTGAAAGCGATATAGCGAACTTTGGGATGCGCGACCAGCGCGTCGCCGAAACTGGCGCCGCCGCCCGGGCAGAAGTTCACGACGCCTTCGGGCATGCCGCATTCTTCGAGCAGTTCGACGAACTTTGCCGCCACCGTCGGCGAATCGCTCGACGGCTTTAGGACGACCGTGTTGCCGCTGACGATCGAAGCGAGCGTCATGCCAGCCATGATGGCGCAGGCGAAATTCCAAGGCGGGATCACGGCTCCGACGCCGAGCGGAATGTAGGTCAAGGTGCCATGCTCTCCCGGCAATTGCACGGGCGGTTCGGCTTTGGCGAAGCGCAGGGCCTCGCGGGCGTAAAACTCGCAGAAATCGATAGTCTCGGAGACGTCGGCGTCGGCCTCGAGCCAGTTTTTGGAGACTTCGAACACCAACCACGCCATGAATTCGAGCTTGCGCTCGCGCATGACGTCGCCTGCCCGGAATAAGAGCGATGCGCGCTCTTCGACCGAGGCATGGCTCCAGTGAGCAAAAGCCTGGCAGGCGGCCTGCACGGCGGGCTCGACGTGCTCCTTGCCAGCTTTCTGGTGGACGCCGACCACATCCGAAGGCTTGGCGGGATTGATGGAGCGGATCTTGCCGGAGGTCTTGACGCGCTTGCCGCCGATGATCAGGTCGTACTCGCGGCCCAGTTGACCACGCACTTTTTCGATGGCGGTGCGCATCTTGCGCACGTTCTCTTCTTTGGTGAAATCGACAAATGGCTCATTCTTGAACGCACCTTCGTGAAGGCGAACTTGCAGGCGCGGCGGGGCTTCCATGGTTGCCATAGGAGATCCTTTCCAGGACGGGATATTGGACATTAGCGCGGATATTCGCGACCTTTCATTTTACACCGGCTGGAGGAGGTTTTGAGGGCAAAGGCAGGGTTCAGGGTTCGGTCAACTGCCGTATGTGGGACCTCGGCGGAAGCCTGTCGAATGCGCCGTCAGCGGAGCCGCTCGGTGCCAGCGGTGATGCCGGTCTAAGCAGCCTTCATGGAAAACCGACTTTAGTGCCCCCACCGCCCGGTCGTCATACCGGTGAAACCGTGCAGACTCGTTCAAGAGATTCGATTCTCCAACGAGGAACCGCCGGAAGTGAGGCCACCCGCTCGTGGAATCGGGATATTTGCCCTCGATCGGCCGCGCGGGTGTTGCCAATTGATCGGCGCATTCCTCCAGGCTTGGTTATGATGCACTTCCATGGATAAGAATGAAGTGGCATTCCACGCGACTTTCCAGCAGACTCTGTCCAACGCCCGTCGCCTGATCACAACAACCATTGCGAAACGAGATCTTGAGCTGCGCAAGATGCTGGTATTTGTTCTGCATGACCAGACGCCATCAGAGTATCCGTTCGTCCTGAAATACGCGTTCTGTCGCCGAGAGCGCGACGGAGAACAAGTGCTCAAGATTGCGGCGGCCGTCCATCTACTGCAGCAATCATCGTTCGTCACCGACGACATCTTCGACTGTGGCGAACTGCGAGGCGGCCGACGCCCCGTTTATCTGAAATATGATGTGAACTACGCCATAATCGCTGCGGAACTGCTCCAGGTAATTGCGCTGCGCTGTGTGAGCGAGGAACTGGCCCGAGATAGATTTCATAACACGGCGATAGTATTCAGACTTGTCAATCAGATAATGTTGGATGGCTATGTCGGGCAGTTTCTTGATATTTTCAACAGTGCCCGGCTTACCTTTACGTGCCGGGAGTATTATCGCCTGATAGCACTCGGCGCCGGACGCGCCTTTCAGAATGTTGCTTGCTGTGGTGCGCTGTTGGCGGGCAAGCCCGAGGAGGAAGTCCGCGGCCTGAGCAAGTTTGCCTTCGCCTATGGCATGGCATTGTTCATAATCGACGACATGGTTGATTTGTTACCTTCCAGGAAAACCGGAAAGACATACGCAAGCGATTTGAAGGGACGGCGGATGCGCTTACCCCTCATAACAGCGCTGCGGCTAGCGAACAGAAACCAAGCAGAACTGCTCCATCGTTTCTTGCGAAAGGACACAGCACACCAGCCGCGAGTTGAGCAGGTCGCAGCCGTCATCCGGGACTGCGGTGCCTTAGAAGCAAGCCGGCGGCAAGCAAGGCGATATGTAAGCAGCTGCCTCCGTAGCCTCTCGAAGTTGCCGACCAGCCTGACGACCGAGCGTTTTCGCTGGCTCGCAGAGAGGCTCTACCAGCTCGTGTAGGCAACCCCAATACAAACGCCTGGGAAGCACCCTTGCCTGTCCGACTGCGTGGTTACTTCTTCTTTCTTGCGGGTGCCTTCTTCCGTGCTGGAACCTTCTTTAGCTCCTTTTCAATATCCTTCGCAAGTTGTTTTATCAACTGCTGCTGGACCTGAGTATGCATTACCATTTGGCTGCCTCCTATGATTAGGTACAAATGCCTGGCGGCTATGCGTGAGCCGTTATAGGACAACGATGCTACATTGTCAACGCCTTCTTCGCTGAAAGCGCGGTTTATAGCGGAAGGCCCATCTGCTTCATAATCTTCACTACACGCGGATCGGAGTGGAATGCTTGAAATTCCGGAGCGGTGCGAACATAAGCAAGGCCGATACTGCGTTGTTCAAGGGCTTTCTGCAACCACTGCACTACGGAATCGGTGTCCCCGAGGTGGGCATAAAAACTCGCTATTCGGTACGGTGACTCGTCATAGTTCACAACCTTGCCCTCTCGGATATCCTGTTCCGCCCGTTGTACCCGTGCCCGCCAGTATCCATCTTGGCCGCTTTTGGTATAGGCTTCACGCAAGCTTGCCGCGACCCGTTTGGCATTATCTGCAGGGTCACCTTGGGCCACCATGGCGGCCTCATTTTCCGCTATGGCCTCGAGGAACATTCCCTTGTACTCAAATACATCGCGAAGCACGCTATGCGTCCAGGGGAAATTCTTGTTCAAGTCGGTAGCTTTGCGGAGTTGTGCGATCGCTTGGTCGTATCTCTGCGCACGAATCAGTATGTCACCGGCTGTTACGTTAATGATGAGTGACAGCGGATCGAGTTCCTGCGATTTCCGAATCTCATCCAGGGCCTGATCAAAATTCCCGACATAGGTAAGAGATTGCGCGTACCACTGGTGAGCAGTGGCGTAATTCGGATTCAGCGCAATTGCTCTTTGAAATTGGTGCTCGGCGGCCGCGAAGTCCCAATCATCATCCGCCATGATTGCCGCCAGTGAAGTATGGCCTTCGGCGAGGGTATCGTCGATCTGAACTGCTTTGAGCGCAGCCGCTTGAGCTTGGTCGTGGGTAATTGTAGGATCAATGCTGCTATATACCGGTAGCACGTGATACGAGTTAGCTAACCCGGCGTAAGCGCGCGCGTACTTCGGGTCCTGGGCTACGGCTTGATTGAAGTACGAGATCGCTTTCTGAAGGTCGGCTTCTGTTCTCTTATTCCAGTAATAGAGGCCCTTAAGGTAGGTCTGGTAAGCTTCGCTGCTGGTGGTATACGGCTTGAGTGATTGAGGCCCAGGACCCATGCGGAGCTGGTCCCCGACCTCGACCGCAATGTCACGGGGAAGTGATGCCAAAGCGCTTACATTGCGCTCGATGCGCTCGCCCCAGAGATGACGGTCACTGTTTGCATCCACCAGCTCGAGGCTGATGGTCAGACTGTCCCGGTGCTGGACGATCCTGCCCGTCAGTACCTTACGCACCTTGAGTTCGTCTCCCACGCTGCGGAAATCAATGGCACGGCCTTTGTAGCGAAAGATAGAACTCGCCGCAATCACCTTCACATTGGGCAGCTGCGAGACAGCGTCGATTAGCGTTTCGGTTATGCCGTCAGACAGGTATTCACTATCGACATCGGCCGGGACACCAGTACCGGTATTCAGCCACGTGAACGGCATCACCGCGATTGAATCGGCAGGGCTGTGGCGGGAAGGCACCAGGATGATTGCCAGTGCCACAATCACTAGGCCAGCGGCCATTATCGGCAAAGACACCAGCGGTTGCGGAATCAGCTTCCGACAGGATCCGTACCACGAACGAAACAGCGCAGTCGTTGGGCCAGGAACTCTGCCATAGGGACCTCCGGAGTCAGTATGGGAGAACGTCATCCGCCGCAGATCGACGGCCAGTTCCTTCGCCGACTGATAACGGTTCTCCGGTTCTTTCTCCAGGCACTTCCCGATGATGCGCTCCAGCTCTGGAGACAACTTGGGATTGAAAGCCTTCGGCGAGCGTGGCCGCCGGTGCAAAATGGCATCGATTACTTGCGAGCGTTCCACCTCAGCGAACGGGCGTTGCCCGGTGGCCATTTCGTAGAGCACGGAACCGGCAGCATGAATGTCAGTGCGAGCGTCGATCTCCCCGCCCAGCAACTGCTCTGGCGCCATGTAAGGCAGAGTCCCGGCCATGACTTGGGTCTGGCTCAGACTCTCGGTGGCGGCACTGTTCGCGACCGGAAGGCGCAGCTTGGCCAGTCCGAAGTCAAGAATCTTCAGCCGTCCGTCGGCGGTTACGCGCAAGTTTCCGGGCTTGAGGTCACGATGAACGACCCCCTGGTCATGGGCTGCGGCCAAGCCGTCAGCGAGTTGCACGCCCAGACGCAGGACGTCTTTTTCCGGCAACGGCCGGCCCGCCAGCTTCTCGCTGAGTGTGATCCCGGGAATGTACTCCATCACCAGGAAATCGACCCCCCGCTGCGTGTCGAAGTCGTGGATAGTGGCGACATTGGGATGATTGAATTGCGAGAGAATCAAAGCCTCTTTGTGGAAATGCTTGCGGGCCGATTCGTCGCTTAGAGCGCCGGGCGGAAGGACTTTGATGGCAACATCGCGGGCGAGGTGCTGGTCGTGGGCGCGATAAACTTCGCCCATGCCGCCAACGCCGACCTTCTCGGCGATACGGTAGCGTCCCAGTTCACTGCCGACGAGGGAATCCTGATTTGACGCTCGGCTGGCCATCGGGAAGAAGTTCGCTCCCCTCAACTCAGGCAGCTATTCTAGGCTGTCGGCATGAAGGAATCGATAAGAAACTGTAGCGGGGTTTGGCGGCGGCGCGCGGGCGGAGGCTGCCGCAGCATCGCCTTGCACGCATCGACGGGTCGATACGTGCTAAGCCTGTTACCGTCAACTGTCCTCATCCAGGCAACGAAATCCGCGTATCATCGTTCTGAGGAGGGATTCTGGCCAAATGAGCTCCTTTTTTTCGTCTGGGAGAGACCATGAAAACCATACTTATAATCGCGGCTCTTGCGTCGTCTGCTTTTGCTGCTGACCAAGCGACGGTCGCTGCAGCGGAGTCGGCCTGTGGTCCGAGCAATATTCAATTCGATGTGAAGACTGAAAAAGGGCAGCATCCGACGGCTCTGGCGCAAGATGGGAAGGCGCTTATCTATGTCGTTGAGGTCTTCGAGAAACCCGGAAACCAATTGGGCAAGCCGACCATAAAAGTAGGACTGGATGGCGACTGGGTGGGGGCAAACAAAAGCAATTCCTATTTTTTCTTCCCCGTCAATCTGGGCGAGCATCATTTATGCATGGCTTGGCAGTCGACCCTCAAACGATATTCCAAGCAAGTGGCGTTGACCAATTTCTCCGCTGAATCTGGCAAAGCCTATTACTTCAGGGCACGAATCATCGAGCATGATGAAGGACTCGGTGCTTGGTTCACTATTGACCTAGGGCCGATAAATAGCGACGAAGGGCAGCTACTCGTCGCGTCTTCCGCATTCAGCACCTCTCACCCGAAAAGGTGATGGGGGTCTAAGCGTCGTAACTGGCGATAAATCGCGATAGCACTCATTAAGCGGGCTGGAGGTGCGTCCCTCAAAACAAGGTCACACAATCCGGCGCTTACGGCGTACTGCGCCACCCAAGGTCAGCGTCGCACGGCGGCTGCTACTTCCGCCGGCTCGGGTTCCAGTTTGGCTGTGAAGTGGCGCAGGAATGGGGCTTCGTAGCTCAGCTTCATGCCTTGAATTTGCTCGCGCTTCTTCCAGACTTCCAAGATGATTTCCACCACGTAGTCGATGTGGCTTTGGGTGTAGACACGGCGCGGAATGGCTAGACGCACGAGGTCCATCTTGGCCGCTGCTCCGAACATCAATGTGCCGATCTCTACCGAGCGGATGCCGCCTTCGAGATAGAGTTCATTGGCGAGGGCTACGGCGGGAAAGTGATCGGGTGGAATGTGTGGCAGAAAGGCTCGCGCATCGATGTAGATGGCGTGGCCGCCCGGCGGCTGCACGATCGGCACGCCGTGCTCGGCAATGTGGTTGCCCAGGTAGGCGGTCGAAGCGATGCGGTATTCGAGATAGTCTTCGTGCAGCGCTTCCTGCACTCCTACGGCGATGGCTTCGAGATCGCGGCCGGCCAGGCCTCCGTAGGTGGGATAACCTTCGGTGAGAATCAGCAGGTTCTTCTCCTGCTGCGCCAGCAGATCGTCGTTGGTGCAGAGAAATCCGCCGATGTTGGCCATGCCGTCTTTCTTGGCTGACATGGTGCAGCCGTCGCCGTAGCTGAACATTTCCTGCGCGATCTCTTTCGGCGTTTTCTTGTCGTATCCCTGCTCGCGGATTTTGATGAAGTAGGAATTCTCGGCGAAACGGCAGGCGTCGAAGTAGAGCGGGATGCGATGCTTGCGGCAAACCGCGCTGACGGCTTTGACGTTTTCCATCGAAACGGGCTGGCCGCCGCCGGAGTTGTTGGTCACGGTCAGCAGGACCAGGGGCACGCGGGCTTCTTTCGAGCCTATCTTCTGAATTAGAGCTTCCAATGCGGCTACGTCCATGTTGCCCTTGAAGGGATGCTTCAGGCTGGGCTGGCGGCCCTCGGCGATGACGAGATCGACCGCTTCGGCTCCGACGAACTCCACGTTTGCCCGGGTGGTGTCGAAGTGGGTGTTGTTGGGGACGACATCGCCTTTTTTACACATCACGCTGAACAGAATGCGCTCGGCGGCGCGGCCCTGGTGGGTGGGGATGACGTGCTTGTAGCCGAAGATATCCTGGACGGACTCGCGGAACTGCTCGAAGCTGCGGCTGCCGGCATAACTCTCATCGCCCTCCATCATGGCCGCCCACTGGTGGGTGGACATGGCTCCGGTGCCGGAGTCGGTGAGGAGGTCGATGAGAACGTCGTCGGCAGGCAGCAGAAACAGGTTGTAGAACGCGGCGTGGAGCAGCTTTTCGCGCTGGGCGCGGGTGGTCCAGTGAATGGGTTCGACGCTTTTGATGCGGAAGGGTTCGATGATTGTGCGGGGCATGGTGATTTTCTCTTTCTTACGACACACCTTCCGGCCTGCGGATGTCAATGGCGGAGATCACGGGAAGGTGGATCTCTGCCGCTCAGCCCCTAAAGGGGCTTCTGTTTCGAGGCACTGTCGGCATCGCTCAAGCGATGCCCCGATACGAAGCGCAGGATGCACACACTCCACCTCCGCTAGACTTTGACTGAATCCCGGCGTTCGACCGGAACATACTTGACGGCGGCGGTGCGATCGAGTTTATCCCAGGCGAAGGGGCGGCCCTGGATGGCACGCTTGAGCGTCCGGAACAGAACCAGGGAGAAGACCTGGCGATAGGCAAAGCGCTGCAGCCACACCTGGCTTAGCAGCCAGGCATCTTCGCGAGCTTCGGGTTGGCGGCGCTCCAGGGTGAAGGCGATCGACGAGGCGATGAAATCGATCACCAGGAAGGCGACGAAGAAAATCAGCAGGCGCTGGAAGCTGGCCGGATCTGTAGTGTCGGGATGAAAGTGTTTCTGGACGAAATACCAGATCACGCCGACCGCAAACATGAGGTCGATGAAGGGCGATACCAGCGGGAGCAGAATCTGGAAAATGAGGATGTTGGGAAGCGCGACAAAACCGAGAACGCCTTTGCGCGCGAAGACGCGCTTATGCTTGAAGACCGCCTGCAGGATTCCGAACGACCAACGGAAGCGCTGCCGCATGAGCGCGTTGGCAGTCGTCGGAGCCTCGGTGAAGGCGAGCGCCATGTCTTCGTATTCCACGCGATAGCCGCTGCGCAGCAGAGCCATGGTCAGGTCTGCGTCTTCGGCTACCGTATCCACATGGTAGGCGCCTGCTTCACGAACGGGCGCGACGCGCCAGGCTCCAATCGCGCCCGGCACCACACTGACCGCGCCCAGGGTATTAAGCGCTCGCCGCTCGAAGTTCTGACTGGTGATGTATTCGAGCGCCTGCCAGCGCGTCCAGAGATTGACGCGGTTGCCGACCTTGGCGTTGCCGGCCACGGCGGCAACTTTCGGATTGAGGAAGTGCGGCACGAGGCGGGCGATAGCATCAGGGGCAATGATGGTATCGGCGTCGATGCCGATGAAGAGTTCGGCATCGCCGATGTGCTCCAGCCCGAAGTTCAGCGCTTCGGCCTTGCCGCCGTTGGGTTTGGTAAGAATCAATACTCTGCCGGCGGCGGCTTCGGCGGCAAACGCGCGGCGGGCGATCTCCAGAGTGCGATCCTTGGAACCGTCGTCGATGACGATCACGCGCAGATTGGGATAGTCGGAATCGAGCGCGCCCTGGATAGTGCGTTCGATAACCTTCTCCTCGTTATAGGCGGGAATGAGCACGGCGACCCGGGGCCGGTAGGCCGCAATCTGCTCGGGGGTTCCATAGACATGCGAGCGGAGACGGTCAAAGATGGCGAGCAGGCCGACCGAAACCAGGCGGCCAGTCATCAGGATGTCACCGAGGAAGAAGACGACCGTGATGCCCAGCATGGTGGCGCTGAAAAGCGCGAAGCTGATCCAATTCAGGCGAGCGGACCAATACTCGTTGGCCGGCAGCGGCGGCATGACATCGGCTTTGGCTTTGCCCATCAACTTGTATACGGGGACAAATTCAAATCCGCGGGCACGGGCACCCTCGATAATCAGCGGGAGAGCGTCGACGGTTCGTTGCCGGTTGCCGCCGCCATCGTGCATGAGAATGATGTTGCCGCACTGCTGCTGATCGTTGGGCTGGCAGGGTGGCAGGTGATCAAGCACGCGAGCGGCAATCTCTTGCGGTGTGAGGGCGGGCTCGTCGCTCCAGTCTTTGGTGTCGATCTTGTTACCGATGGTGATGTAGCCCAGGCTTTGCGTGAGTTCGAGCGGCCGGACCTGGTCTTCCGTGTCGGGTTCGGCATCGACGGAGTACGGTGGACGGAACAGCATGGTGCGAATGCCCAAGCGGCTGGCGAACAAGCGCTCGGTCAGATTCAGCTCCACCTTCATGTAGCTGTTGCCGATGGAGCTGATATCGGGATGCGTGAAGGTATGGTTTCCGATCTCATGACCTTCGTTATAAATGCGCTGGGTCAAACTGCTGAACTTCTCAGCCTGAATTCCGATGAGAAAGAATGCCGCTGGCACATGCTCGGCTTTGAGGACATCGAGAATTTTCGGAGTCCACTGCGGATCGGGGCCGTCGTCGAAGGTCATGGCGAGTTGGTTTTTGCTGAAGCCGTAACGCGCCACACGGTAAGGCTCGGGCAGACTCTTGAATTCTTCGCCGTCGATGAGTCCGGTTTGCTTGTCGAGAGTCAGTTCGCGTTCGCCGTTGGAGGGACGCGCCTCGATGTGCAGGATTTCGCCGTTGCCCTCCATATCGACGTCCTGGCCGGGAAGAACGTCTTTCAATCGATCCGAGGCGTTGGCTTCTCCGGGCATATCCCAAACCCGCCATAGGGATCGGTCTTCGGCGCCCAGCCTCCACAGGGCGAAAGTCTGGATGCCGAGCATCTGGGCGGCGCGCATCTCGTTCAGGGCAGTCACCGCATCAAGAAACCAGACATCGTGACGGAAGTTATCGTCATCGCGATAGCTGAAGTGCGGATTGAGCGCGTCGCCGTCAAAATCAACCTCTTCTTCGGCATCGCGCGACCCGATCCAGGCTTCCTGCACGGAAACGCTCTTGTCGGCCAGTCCTGGCGGCAGTTTGCCTTTTTTCGGCCGCTCGACCCAGTCGTAGCCGTAGTTGCCAATGGCACAGATGAGCTTCTCTTTCGGAATCTCCTGGATGGCAGACTCCAGGTTCGCCGTGAACCAATCCTGCGAAGCGACTGGGCCAGGAGTTCCACCGGGAAAATGCTCGTCATAATTCATGATGACGACGCCATCGACGGCGGCTGAAATGGCCTTGTAGTCGTAATCCTCGTTGCGCACCTGAACGCTGACGTAGAGCTTCATCCCTTTGGCATGCAGGTCAGAGGCGAGTTCGTTGAGCAGAGCCACGTATCCGGGCTGCCCTTTCTTGGGAAAGGATTCGAAGTCGACCATCAAACCTCGGTAGTGATCGGTGGCAAGGAAAAGCGCGATCTCACGGCGAAACCTGGCACGGGCGTCCGGACTATTCAGGAAACCGGTAATGCCGGGAACAAAGTCGGTTTGGTCAAAGTTCTGGACCACCGGAAACACTTCCATCTCAGTGTCTTCGGTCTTCAGAAACGGCATCACCCTGGTGTCGACGGCATGGACGGTTTGTCCCTGAACCACGTCAAACATGGTGTTAGTTTCCGGATCCGAGGCTTGCAGATGGCCATCCGGAGTGAGCACCTGCAGCCACGTCGGGAAAAGCAAATCAATCTGGCGCGCATACTCGCGCAAGGAAGAGAAGCTGGCCGGGTCCCAGGAAACATAAAACGCGGCCCGCACGCCTTGCTCGGAATTCAGCGTGAGTTGCGAAGGGGCCTTGCGGGACGGGTGGCGGTGTCCGGTGCGGGCCAGAGTGGCGAGACGGCGTTTCTCGCGTGCCTTCTCCTTTTCCTTTTCCTTCAGAGCGTGATAGGGCTTCTTTTCAGACATCCAGGAAAGATCGGGCAGAGGTTCGCTGCGCAGGGCACTGTAGATGAAGAAGACCACCAGCAAAGAAAACGCCAAGGCAGCCGCGTCGACGACGCGACGAATCCGCCGCCAGCGTGCTTGCAAGGGATCGTAAAAAACCTGTTTGGCCATCTTGGGTGTAGTCCCTTCATCCTAAGGTGAGAGGCGCAGGGGGTCAAACGTAACCACGACGGAAAGCCGTAACTATTTGATAATATTTGAGAAGCCAGTGTCTTCTATCACTCCCATCAAGCTTTCCGACAAGAAAGGCGCGGCCGAGTATCGCGCGGCTCCGGTCGAAGGTCTGGTGCGCTCCACCGCGCGCTATATGCTGCGGACCGAGGTGCACACTTTTGCCTTCTCGGTGGCCGCCAACTCCATTCTGTCGTTCTTTCCGTTCCTGCTGTTGCTGATGACGCTGATCCGGTACGTTTTTCATTCCCAAGTGATGTACGGCGTGGTCGAGAACCTGTTGCGCGACTATCTTCCGACCGGCCAGGAGCTTGTGATTCGAAGCCTGAAGGCGCTGGTGGGCGCGCACCATCGGCTGAAAGTGTTCTCGCTGGTCATGCTGCTGATTACTTCCACTGGAATCTTTCTGCCGCTGGAGGTTGCGCTGAACCGCGTCTGGGGATTTCGCAATAACCGCTCATACCTGGGAAATCAGTTGATGTCGCTCGGGCTGGTGTTTGCCTGCGGATCGCTCGCCCTGCTCTCGGTGGGACTGACGGCTGGCAACGTTGCCATCTTGACCACGGCGCTGCACGGCTATGGCGCCTGGTATGTGAAGCTGGTGGGGTTTGTGACCATGAAAGTCTTTTCGATCCTGGCCAGCATCGCCATCTTTTTTCTCGTGTATTGGCTGTTGCCGAACGGGAAGGTACCGGCTCAGGGAGTGCTGCCGGCTGCGGTGCTGATGGGATTGCTTTCCGAGGTGATGAAGTACGCTTATTTCTTTGCCCTGCCGCGGCTGAATTTTGGGGAGGTGTACGGGCCGTTCGCCATCTCGGTCAGCCTGATGTTCTGGGCGTTCCTGTCGGGGATGTTGCTACTGACAGGAGCGCATCTGTCGGCACGGAAGATATTGCAAGGCTGAGAGAAATTCCTATGCGGCACGCAACCCTGCTGGGTGGTGGCGGAGACGCGGCAAGCCGCGTCTCTACGGGAAATCCGGGGGGTTTGCCCACTTGCCATCACAGCTTCCATCGAGTTGCGGACTGCGGAAAGGTCTTTTCCACGAAACCGAAGACCCGGCTGGGCTGGACACGGAAGATCGGCTCTCCCATGCTGCGGGGGTCCATTTTGTATTTCTTCTGGTAAGCGATGGCAACGCGCTCCAGCACTGCCGCATCACTGGCCTGAGTCGCCAGTCCTTCGATGATCACCGCTTCTGTGCCATCGTCGTTCGCAACTGTGCACGCCGGATTGGCGGCGAGGTTTTGGCCTTTCCTGGATTTACGCCCGGTGGAGAAGAAGAAAGCGTCGTCGAGCCAGACTCCCCACACCGGCATCACGTGCGGACGAGGGCGACCGGCGTGAATCGTGGCCAGCCAGAACGTCCGGCAGCGGTTCATTTTCCTGGCGACCCAGGCCCAGGGAAGCAGGCCCTTACCGCCTGTGGACCCGACGATGCCATAGCCCGGGGCAAACGGGCGGTCGGCTTTCGGTTGCGATTTGGCGGTCTTTACCGGACGCTTTGCCATAAGGTTCGAGACTCCTGGCGTTGGATTCCTGAATGCTCTTCAACTCTGAAGGCGTGCCCCTCAGGGGCTAAAGCCGGACTAAAAACAATACACTTACCGAAGCGCTGAAGCGCTGCGCCACCCAAAAGCAAGAACAAGGTTGTGTTTTTCCGCAGCCTGTGAAGCCGTGCCCGTCCCAAACGTCGCTCGCATCAAAGTCTCTGCCGCTGAGGGCAGCCACATCTCGTAACACAGCTTTTTTCCCAGCCAGTAAGGGTATCGTTAGCCGTTCGAGGTACTTCGGGTTCCAGGAGGCATTTGCACGCCAACGACTAACGGCCAGCGGCCAATGACCGCTTTACCGCCTCATACGCCGGCTTGGCCCGATACTCCCGATCCAACAGCAGCGCCGCCCCTTGCGTCTTCTTCGAGTGCGACCCTATCCAGGAATACTTGTCTGTGAAACCCCAGGTCTGGATCGCCGTGCAGCCGCGATGAGCAAGACAAGCGGTGGCAATCTGGCGATAGATTTCCGCCTGCCGTTGCAAATCCTCAGGACGGGCATTCCCGTTGGCATCCACCGGCAACGCCACGTCCATCTCGGTGATGTGGACTTGCACTCCCAGAGCCGTAAAGCGTTGGATATTGGCGGAAATAGATGCGACATCGGCGTGCAGATTCGCAATGTGCATCTGCAATCCCACGCCATCGATAGGGACGCCGCGCTGCCGGAAATCGCGAACCATGGCATAGATCGCGTCTGACTTAGGGTTCACACCTTCCGCCTCAGCCTCGTTATAGAACAGCAGAGCCTGCGGGTCGGCGTCATGCGCCCAGCGGAAACAGCGCTCAATGTAGGAGTTGCCATTTGCCGCCAGGCCGATCCCCGGCTGATCCCGCCAGATCGTGCTGCGCAGCGTTCCCGGATGCAACTCGTCGAAGGCCTCGTTAACCACGTCCCACGCAAAGATCTTGCCCCGGTAATGTCCGACCACAGTCTTAATGTGTCTCTCAAGAATTTCAGCCAGCTCGTCCGAAGTGTATTTTCCTTCCGTCAACCACTTTGGATTCTGCCGGTGCCACGCCAGCGTATGTCCGCGAACCTTCATGCTGTGCCGAGTCGCGAAATCCACAATCTGGTCTGCCTGAGAAAAATCGAAAGACGCCCGCTCCGGATGCACCACCTCCCATTTAAGTGCATCTTCCGGTTCCACCATGTTGAACTCGCGCGCCAGCGTGGAGGCATAAGCAACCTCAGACAGCTGCGCCGGCCTAACTGCAGTACCGATGAGCATTCCCGAGCCTCGCGCCGCCTCACGCAGCGATGGCTCTTCGGTGTTCGGGCCAAATGCCACGGAAAAGACGGTAGCCGCCAAAACAAGAACTCGCCATTTCATGGTTCACGCCCGTCGACTCACTTTGCCTGAGGCAGGAACTTCTGCAAAGGACACTGCTCACACTGCGGTTGTGACTTTAGGCAATAATTCTTAGCGACGCCGACGATCAGCCCGTGCATTTCATTAAAAGTTTGGACCCGCGCGGTGCGCTCGGCTGCGCTCATGCGTGAAGGCCGGTGACACGAGCCCCGCGGTCCAGTCGCGGTGGGTGCCCCGTCCAAGCTCCGCTGAGGCGGGTATGCTTCGCTGAGTGCGTGTTCGAACAGTAGTCGTATCTCGTCATAGCCGGCCCCGCTCGAAACCATCCCGTGCCGTTCCAGAATGCGCCGCGTGTAAGCGTCCACGACAAATACCGGATGATTGCCGGCGTAAAGCAGAACTGAGTCCGCAGTTTCCGGCCCAACACCATTGAGAGCAAGCAGTTCGTCGCGCAGTTCGCCCGTAGGTCGCGCGAACATCCGTGCCAGCGACCCGCCATACCGCTCGTCAAGAAAGCTGACAAACGTTTTCAGCCGCTGTGCTTTCTGACGAAAGTAACCCGCCGGCCGGACCAGTTGCTCAAGCTGAGTTTGAGCAGTGCGGCGGATTCCGCGAATCGTCAGCAGTCGCTCCCGGCGAAGGTTGCCCAGCGCCTTCTCCACGTTGGTCCACGCCGTGTTCTGCGTTAAATAAGCCCCAACAATCACCTCAAAGCGCGATTGCGCCGGCCACCAGTGCTGGCGTCCCCAGGCAGAAAACAGCGTGTCATAGTAAGCGCGGATCGCGTCCTGTCGGGTGTCGCTCATGGTGTGCACAGGTTGGGGTATGGCCAAACCATTGTAGTGCGTCACTCGTCGCTGTTCGTTAGTCGTCGGCGAGCGTTCCGCATTCAGGGAATACGACGAATCCCAAACAACGATCGACTAACGACCAACGACGATCCCGCACCAAAGACCATGGTCTGCGGACTGTGATCTTCGTCACACCGGGATTTTTCGCGCGGAAATGCCCTCAATGCCTGTCCCAACGGTTACTTCCCGCAAAGTACAGGTACCTAAGTTACTTTTTCGAAATGCCCGTTGGGTTGACAATTTGTGTCAGTGCGAATGCTCACTCGCTGATCCCCCCGGAAATCAGCGGCTTTGCATTGACCCCGGACTTCGCCGGAATACAGGAGAGATATGTCTCAGCGGCTGGGCGACCTGCTCGTCAAAGAAAAGGTCATTACCCCAGAGCAGTTGGAACAGGCGACCAAACTCCAGAAGGATTCCCACACCCGCCTCGCCTCCGCGCTGGTGAAGTTGGGTTTCCTCTCGGATGAGGATGTCACCAACTTCCTCTCGCGCCAGTACGGTGTGCCCGCCATCAATCTTTCTTACTTTGAAATCGATCCCGCTGTCGTCAAGCTGATTCCCTACGAAACCGCGAAACGCTATCAGATTTTGCCTCTGAGCCGCGTCGGCGCTTCGCTCACCATCGCCATGGTCGATCCCACCAACGTCTTTGCCATGGACGACATCAAGTTCATGACCGGCTTCAACATCGAGCCTGTCGTGGCCTCCGAAAGCTCCATCCTCGATGGCATCGAAAAGGCCTACGGGGTTTCCAAGGAAGCCGAGCTCGAGCAGGTCATGCAGTCCATGAACGAAGCCGGCGAAAGCACCGATGTCGAGGTGCAGGCCGAAGAGCAGGAGCTCGAACTCAAGGAACTGGAGAAAGCGGCCGACGAAGCTCCCATCGTCAAGCTCGTCAACCTGGTGCTCACCGACGCCGTCAAGCGCGGTGCCAGTGACATCCACATGGAACCCTACGAAAAGGAGTTCCGCGTCCGCTTCCGTATTGACGGAGTTCTGCAATTGATCATGAACCCGCCGCTGAAATTGAAGGACGCCATTACTTCGCGCCTCAAGATCATGGCCAAGCTCGACATCAGCGAAAAGCGCCTGCCGCAAGACGGCCGCATCATGCTGAAAATGCAGATTGCCGGAAAGAAAAAGCAACTCGATTTCCGCGTCTCTACTCTGCCCACACTCTGGGGCGAGAAGATCGTGCTCCGCCTGCTCGACAAGGAAAACCTCCGGCTCGACATGACCAAGCTCGGTTTCGAGCAGGAGTCGCTCGACAAGTTTCAGAAGGCCATCCTCAAGCCCTACGGCATGGTGCTGGTCACCGGCCCGACCGGATCGGGCAAGACCAATACGCTGTATTCCTCGATCTCGCAGCTCAACCAGCCCGATACCAACATCATGACCGCCGAAGACCCGGTCGAGTTCCAACTGGGTGGCGTCAACCAGGTGCAGATGAAGGAGCAGATCGGCCTGAATTTTGCCGCCGCCCTGCGCGCCTTCCTACGCCAGGACCCCAACATCATTCTGGTCGGCGAGATCCGCGACTTCGAAACCGCCGAAATCGCCATCAAGGCCGCACTCACCGGCCACCTCGTTTTGTCCACGCTGCACACCAATGGCGCTCCGGAAACCATCACCCGTCTCATGAACATGGGCATCGAGCCCTTCCTGGTCGCCACTTCGGTGCATCTGATCTGCGCCCAGCGCCTCATCCGCCGGATTTGCAAAGATTGCACCGAGCCTGTCGAAATGCCGGTGCAGGCTCTGATCGACGAGGGCTTCACCCCCGAAGAGGCCAAGACCGTCCAGGTCATGAAGGGTAAAGGCTGCGCCACCTGCAACAAGACTGGTTACAAGGGCCGCACCGGATTGTACGAAGTGATGGAAGTTGACGATGAAATCAAAGAACTGGTTCTGGTGGGTGCTTCCGCTCTCGAACTCAAGAAGAAAGCGATTGAACGCGGCATGATCACCCTCCGGCGTAGCGGGTTGATCAAGGTTGCACAAGGCTGGACCACGCTCGAAGAAGTGGCTCGCGAGACGATCCACTAATAACGACAGAAGGATAGATAGAAAACTATGGCTCTCTCACTCAGCGATCTGCTCCGCCGCATGCTGGAGATGAATGGCAGCGACCTTCACATCACCACCAACTCTCCGCCCCAAATCCGTGTGCACGGACATCTGGTGCCCCTCGACTTGCCCCAGTTGACCCCCGCTGAGACCAAGCAACTGGCCTACAGCGTCATGACCGATTCCCAGAAGCACCGTTTCGAAGAAAGTCTCGAACTGGACTTCTCCTTCGGCTTGAAAGGCCTGGCTCGCTTCCGCTCCAACATTTTCAACCAGCGCGGCGCGACGGCTTGCGTTTTCCGTCTGATTCCGTTTGAGATCAAATCGTTCAACCAGTTGGGCCTGCCTTCGGTGGTCAGCAAGATGTGCGACAAACCGCGCGGGCTGGTGCTGGTCACCGGGCCGACCGGTTCGGGTAAGTCCACCACCCTGGCGGCCATGATCGACAAGATCAACACCGAGCGCCACGAGCACATCCTGACCATCGAGGACCCCATCGAGTTCGTGCACATGAACAAGAACTGCGTGGTCAACCAGCGCGAATTGCACTCCGACACCAAGAGCTTCACCGACGCTCTGCGCGCCGCGCTTCGTGAAGATCCGGACGTCGTGCTCATCGGCGAAATGCGCGATCTCGAAACCATCGAGTCGGCGCTCCGCATCGCGGAAACCGGCCACCTGACCTTCGGGACGCTGCACACCAACTCCGCGTCCTCCACCATTAACCGCATCATCGACGTGTTCCCCTCGCACCAGCAATCGCAGATCCGCGCCCAGCTTTCGCTGGTGCTCGAAGGCATCATGTGCCAGAGTCTGCTGCCCACCTCCGACGGCAGGGGACGCGCCATGTGCATGGAAATCCTGGTGCCCAACGCGGCCGTGCGCAACCTGATCCGCGAAGACAAGATTCACCAGATCTACTCCTCCATGCAGTCCGGCCAGGAGAAGTTCGGCATGCAGACGTTCAACCAGGCGCTCGCCAACGCGTATTTCCAGAAGCAGATCACGCTGGAAATGGCGATGACGCGCTCCAGCAATCAGGATGAGTTACAGGAAATGATCTCGCGCGGCGCCGTCATGGTGAACCGGAGCGGTCCGGCTCCCATGGCCAAGGGAGCTGCGCCCGGCAGGCGATGACATCGAAATAGGCCCTGTAATACCGGGCTGCGTAACCAGGCAAGAAACGAACGGAGCAACGAACAGAGCAAGAAACGAAAAGACAACCAGGAGTGCGGTGCCAGCCAGACCAGCAGCCCACGCCGGCGCAATACGAAGAAGGAGAGAGCTAACATGCCAGTTTTTACGTTTTCGGGAAAGAACGCTTCGGGCGAGAAAGTTCAGGGAGAGCGCGTAGCCTCCACCAAGGACGGGCTCGCCTCCCAGCTCCGCAAGGAGCGCATCACGCCCGGCTCCATACGGGAGAAGGGCAAGGAATTTTCGCTGCCCACCTTTGGCTCCGGCAAGGTCAAGGTCAAGGACGTCGCGGTATTCTTCCGCCAGTTCTCCGTCATGATCGACGCCGGTTTGCCGCTGGTCCAGTGTCTGGAGATTCTCGGCGCCAACCAGGAGAATCCCACCTTTCAGAAAACGCTGCTCGGGGTTCGGACCACCGTTGAAGGTGGCGCCACCCTGGCCAATGCCATGCGCCAGTATCCGGTCATCTTCGACGACTTGACCACCAACATGGTTGAGGCGGGCGAGACCGGCGGTATTCTCGACATCATCCTGCAGCGCCTCGCCATCTATGTCGAAAAGGCGGTCAAGCTGCGCTCCGCCATCAAGTCGGCGCTGATCTACCCCGTGGCCGTCGTCTCCCTTGCCGGCCTCATCGTGGCTGCACTGCTCAAGTGGGTGGTGCCCATCTTCGCCAACATGTTTGTCGGATTGGGTGTCGCGCTGCCGCTGCCGACCAAAATCGTCATCGGCCTTAGCGGCTTCATTGGCGCCTTCTGGTGGGTCATTATCGGCGCGTTCATCGGCTCCGTCTTCGGCATCAAGGCGATTCGCAAGCACCCGCGCGGCCGCTATTTATCCGACGCCCTGCTGCTCAAGACGCCGATCATCGGCCTGCTACTGCGCAAGATCGCCGTCGCCCGCTTTACCCGAACCCTGGGCACGCTCATTACCTCCGGCGTTCCCATTCTTGAGGGCTTGGCCATTACCGCCCGTACCTCGGGCAACGCCGTGCTCGAAGAAGCGCTGATGAAGGTTCGCAAGGCGATCGAAGAGGGCCGTACCATCGTCGATCCCCTGCGCGAATGCGGCGTCTTCCCCAACATGGTGACCCAGATGATCGGCGTGGGCGAAGCCACCGGCGCCATGGACTCCATGCTGCAGAAGATCGCCGACTTCTACGAAGACGAAGTCGACGCCGCCACCAAGGACATGCTGGCCATGCTGGAACCGATCATCATCGGCATGCTCGGCATCAGCATCGGTGGCATCGTCATTTCTCTGTACATGCCGCTGTTCTCGATGATCTCGAAACTCTCGGGATAGCAAGACGGTCGCCGGTCGTTAGTCGTTGGTCGCTGGGCGCAACATCCCGGCGCTGGCGACTAACGAAATTCCGGGGTGGCAACCAACTGCGAACGACCAACGACCAACAACCAACGACTGAATTCATGCCCTTCATCTCCGATGAGCGGAACTGGCTGACCTGGCTGGTAAAGGTTCGCATCCTGATCCTGCTGGTTCTGCTCGCCATTGAACTCGCCGTCATCCGGCTGACGCCCAGTCCGCTGCCCATCCTGCCCTTTCTCACCGGGATGGTGCTCTGGTTTGTGCTTTCGCTCTTTTTCCTTTTCCTGGTTTCGGTCTGGAGCGAACACCGCCTGCAGGCCATTCTCCAGGTACTCGCCGACCTGGCGATTGTCACGCTGGTCGTCCATGTCACCGGCAACATCGACAGTTCGCTTAATTTTCTCTACCCCCTGGTCATCATTGTCGCCTGCATGCTCCTGCCCCGATCCTGGGGATATCTCAGCGCCGCCCTGGCTTTCATCTTGTTCGGAACCATCCTCGAACTGGATTATTACGGCGTCATTCCCTCGTATGCGAACTCCCATCCCAAGCTCGAGGCGCTGCAGGTAGTAATCTTCGTCAACCTCTTTGCCTACTTCGCCATCGCTTACCTTGCCGGTCTGCTGGTGAGCAAGCTCCGCCAAGCGGATGTGCAGCTGAAGGATACAAGCGGAGCGCTCCAGAATCTGCAGGCGCTCCACGAAAACATCGTGCAGTCCATGAGTGGTGGGGTCATCACCACCGGAATCGACGGTCGCATCACCCTGGTCAATCGAGCGGCCCAGCAACTGCTCGGAATCGCCGAAGCCGAGTTGCGCGGACGTTCCGTGGCCGAGCTTTTTCAGGACCCCCTGCCTCACTTCGGCGTGGCCCGCGCCGATGCCGAAGTCCGTTACTTCGCCGCCAACGGCTTCCGCAAGACGTTTCGCGTCCTGGTCTCGGCGCTCAACGTGAGCGCCCCGGAAGACCTGGGCTTTGTTTATTCCTTTGACGACCTCACCGAGATCCGCCGCCTGGAACGCGAGGTGCGCATGCAGGACCGCCTGGCCGCCGTCGGCCGCCTGGCCGCTGCCATCGCTCACGAAATCCGTAATCCCCTGACCTCGATCGCCGGCTCGGTCAGCATGTTGTCGGATGCGCCTTCCTTAAACCCTGAAGAGCGCCATCTTCTGCAGATCGTGATCCGCGAGTCCGACCGCCTCAACAACATCATCACCGATTTTCTGGCCTACTCGCGCGGCAAGCAATATAAATTCGAGCGCGTGAATCTGGTTCCGTTGCTCGAGGACACGCTCACTTTGCTCCAGCACCGCCTCGCCTCCGAGAGCGCGGGCATCGAACTCAAGCGCAACTTCCCGAAGTCCGAAGCCTGGGTGCTGGCCGATGGCGACAAGCTCAAACAAGTATTCTGGAACTTCTGCGAAAACGCCCTCCGTGCAATCAAGACGACGGGTCAATCTGGAACCCTCACTGTCGCTCTCACCGAGCGCGGTCAGGACTGGGAGATGAGTTTCTCCGACACCGGTCCCGGCATCAAGCCGCAGCAGACGGAAAAAATCTTCGAGCCCTTCCAGTCGAACTTTGAAGGCGGCACCGGACTTGGCCTCGCCATCGTGTACCAGATTGTCCAGGCACATGAGGGCAAGGTGTGGGCGCGTTCCGAAGTCGGCAAGGGCACCAGCTTCGTGGTCCGTCTACGCCGTCTGGAGCAAGCCTCCGCCGCGGGCGGAACGTCTTCTGCATCGGAATCGGTCCGAGTTGCGCTGGCGGCAGAAGCGGCAGGAGGCACGCGTGGGTAACATTCTCGTCGTCGATGACGAACGCTCGATCTGCGAATTGCTCGACATTGCCCTGCGGCGCGACGGGCACAAAGTAGAAACCGTGACTGGCGGCGAGGCGGCCAAGCACAAAATCGAGAGCGCGCTCTTCGACGTGATCGTGACCGACATCAAGATGCCCAGGGTCGACGGCGTCGAGGTCCTGCGCCACGCCCACCAGATATCGCCCGATTCCGCCGTGATCCTAATGACGGCGGTGGACGACTACGAAGCCGCAGTCGAGGCCGTCAAAGCCGGAGGCGCGACCGATTACATCCGCAAGAGTCCCGGCCTGGTCGACGAAGTCAAACTGGCCATCGCCCGCTCTCTGACCAGGGTTTCGCTCAGCCGTCAGAACTTTGCCCTGCGCCGCGACGCGGCCACGCACAATTCGCTCGAGAACCTCATCGGCGTCAGTCCAGCTCTAGAGAAGCTGAAGCAAACCATCCGCACCGTAGCCACCACCAACAGCACGATTCTGGTCTTCGGCGAAAGCGGAACCGGCAAGGAACTCGTCGCCCGCGCCGTGCATACCTGCTCGCCGCGAGCCGCCGAAGCCTTTGTCTCGGTCAACTGCGGAGCGTTTCCGGAGACGCTGCTGGAAAGCGAACTCTTCGGTTACGTCAAAGGCGCCTTCACCGGAGCCAACCAGAACCGCCGCGGCCTTTTCGAAGTCGCCGACCAGGGCACGATCTTTCTCGACGAAATCGGCGAGATGACGATGCCCATGCAGGTCAAACTGCTGCGCGTGCTGCAAGAGCGCACGGTGCGTCCGGTGGGAGGTACCGCCGAAATTCCGGTGGATGTGCGCGTCATCGCCGCCACCAACCGCGACCTCGACCGCCAGGTCACCGACGGCACGTTCCGCGAGGATCTCTACTATCGCCTCAACGTCATTCCCATTCGCGTACCCGACTTACGCGAGCGCCGCGAAGATGTTCCGCTCCTGGCCAATCACTTCCTGAAGAAATATGCCCCCGGAGCCGGAAAGAGCATTCACGGCATCGCCGCGCAGTCGCTCGAAGCTCTGACCGGATACGACTGGCCGGGCAACGTCCGCCAACTGGAGAACACCATCGAACGCGCGGTAGCGCTCGAAACCACGAGCGAGCTGCACGTCGAGTTGCCCGCCGAGCGTCCGAAAGCTCGCGCCGTAGCTGCCGGTGCAGAGACCGCCAATCTGCCTACGGGCGCGGGCGCCGTTCTACCCGAAGGCGTGAACATGGAAAACTATGTAGCGCAGATCGAGCGCTCGCTGCTGCAGTCCGCGCTGGAACAAACCCACGGCGTGCAAGTCCGGGCCGCCGACGTCCTTGGCATCTCCTACCGGTCGTTCCGTCACCTGATGAAGAAGTACGAACTGTAGAGCGGCTCTCAGTTATCAGTTATCAGTCTATCAGTTTTCAGCAATCCTATCCAAGTCGTCATCCTGAGCGGAGCAGGGACTTCACGAAGTGAAACCCACTGCAGCCGGCAGATGATGCAGCCATTGGAGAACGAATGGCCGGCAGCTGAGCGCTGCGAACCAGCCGAGAACGACGGGACAAGTCTCCCGACGATCAGCTCACCGGGTGAAACTCTGGTGATTCCACCTCGAGCAGCCTGTAGGCCTCGTCCATGGTACGAACGATGTGCAAATTAGGGCGAGTCTCTTCACCCAGCATCTGAAACATGCGGGCCATTCCGAAGACATGAGGCTGCGGAGCTACAAAGATGCGCATAGACGCAGCCGGGAATGCAGGCGGAGCCTTTGACAGTTGCTTGATCGCGGTGCTGGAAACTGAAAACTCCGTTACCCCCGAGACGTCAGCAATGCCGCGACATGCCGGATGGGAAACCGCGCCTCTTGCCATGGCTGCGTAGCAATCCAACAGAATGTCATCTGTCACTCGGCCCTCTAAACGCGCGCGCAGGATGTTGTTCTTGGCGTCGAATTCGATGACAAAGGCCATAGAAAGCCGCAGCTAAACACGCGGCTCTGGAGATTGTGCCACAAATAAAACGATCGAGTTTCGCAAGATTGTCTCCTGAAGATTGGAGATAATAGATAAACGAATAGCCGCTACGCCCTCTGCACGCCGCCGAGCGCTTCGAGCGCTTTCGTGATCTGTCCTGACCACTGCGCCACCTCGTCGTCGCGCAACGTGCGCTCGCTCGACTGGAGCTTGGCGCGCATCAGGATGGAGTACTTGCCCGCGCCAACCTTGTCGCCGCGAAAAATTTCTGCCGGGACAAAGCTACGCAGCTCGGTGATGCCCAATCCATTGATGCTCTGGCGGATCTTCTCGAATTCCACGCCTTCACCAAACACGAAGGAAAAGTCGCGCTCGACGGCAGGGAAGCGCGGCAGCGCTTCATAACGCACCTGGCGCAGATCGTGCTGGTAGAGCCGGTCGAGATAGATCTCGGCAACAAAAACATCTTGGCGAAGTTTACGGGCCGCGGCCACATCGGGATGAATCTGGCCAAACTGGGCCACGGTAGCGCCATCCATGACGGCCCGCGCCGAGCGCCCGGGATGATAGTAGTCAGCCGTCTGCGCATCGTAGTAGAGCGTCCAATGGCCGAAGGGAGCGAGTAGGCTCTCGACGTCGCCCTTCAAGTCGAAGAACGAGAACGGACGCGCCGCCTGATGAACTCCGGTTTCGATGGCGCTCCCGGTCGCGCCGATCGAGATGCGTTTCATCTCCACCGACTTCTCGCCCGACGCCTCAAACACGTTTCCAGATTCGAACAGGCGAACGTTCTCGCTGCCGCGATTCAGGTTGTAAGCCAGCATGTTGAGCATGCTGGGAACCATCGAGGTGCGCATTACCGAAGCCTCGTCGCTCAGCGGGTTTGCGAGGTCGAGCTCGGCTGCGGGCGAAAAGCGGCGCGCGTCTTCCTTTGAAATGAAGGTCAGCGAAATCGCTTCGTTGTATCCGAGCGCCATGAGCGTTGAGCGCAGCCGCGCGTCTTTGTGCGCGTCGGGCAGGTCCCGGACCTCGCCGCTGTAGGCGGGAAGCGTGTTGGGGAACTTGTCGTAGCCGTGCATCCGCGCCAGTTCCTCAATAATGTCGATCTCGCGTTCGCAGTCAAGTCGCCAGCTCGGAATGTGGACAAGGTAACTATCTTCTGCGCCCGGAAGCATGGTGAACCCTAGACGAGTAAGGATGCGGCTGATTTCAAGCGTGCTGAGCGGTTCGCCGAGAATGCGCTGTACCTCGCGCAGGTCGAGCACCACCGGAGCCAGATCAAGCTTGCGCGCGATCACGTCAATCACGCCGCCGATAAGCGTGCCGCCACCGGAATTGAGAATCAGTTCAGCAACCCGGTTGGTCGAAACGATGGTCGACTCAAAGTCGGCGCCCCGCTCAAATCGATGCGAAGCGTCGGTGTGCAACCCGTGCCGCTTCGACATGCGGCGCACGGTAACTGGATCCCACCAGGCAGATTCGATCAGGATGTTTTTCGTGCGCTCGGTGATCATCGTGTCGAAGCCGCCCATCACACCGGCGAGGCCGACGGGATTTACCGCGTCGGCAACGACCAGATCTTCGGTGGAGAGCTTACGCTCGACACCATCCAAAGTCTTGAGAATTTCTCCGTCCAGGGCGCGGCGTATGACCAGCCTGCGGCCTTCGAGCAGATCGAGATCGAATACGTGCGTCGGCTTGCCGCTCTCCCACAGAACGTAGTTGGTAGCGTCGACGGCGTTGCTGATGGGCCGCTGATCGAGCAACTGCAGGCGGCTGGCAACGTTCGCGGGCGAGGGCTTGACGGCAGCGCCACGAATTTCGCGCGCCGTGAAGCGCGGACACAGTTCCGGCTCCTGAATGTCAATCGTGACCTCGGACTTGCCCTGCGCAGGCGGCAACTTCGGCTCAATTGGCTTGAGCGGCAGATTGTAGAGCGCCGACGCTTCGCGAGCCACGCCATAGTGATTCATGGCATCGGGACGGTTGGTCGTGATCTCCATCTCGAAGACGGTGCTGTCGCCTTCGCCGGAAATGCCTTCAACCGCAACGCCCGCAAGGGTGAGTTCGTCCGCAAGCCGAGCGTAGTCGACGGGAAAGTCAACAAAGTCGCGCAGCCAATGAGGAGAAATTTTCATATCCGTCGTTCGCCGTTCGCTACTCGCTGTTCGCCATGTAAATTGAGCGAACAGCCAACGACGAATAGCGAACAGCTCTTACCCAAACTGTTCCAGAAACCTTACATCGCCCTGGAAGAAAAGCTGAATATCATCCACGCCGTACTTCAGAATCGCGATCCGCTCCACGCCCATGCCGAAGGCGAATCCCGAAACTTTCGTCGCGTCGTAATCCACGAAGCCGTACACATTCGGATCGACCATGCCGCAGCCGAGCAGCTCAATCCATCCGCTGGCCTTACAGTTACGGCAGGGAGCGCCGTCGCGCATGCCTTTGCCGTCGCAGAAAATGCAGCTGATCTGCACGTCGGCGCTGGGCTCGGTAAACGGGAAGAACGATGGATAGAAGCGCGTCTTCACGCTCGATCCGAACATCGCCTTCATGGCGTGGTCAAGCGTGCCCTTCAAGTCGCAAAACGTGATGTTGGTGTCGACCGCCAGGCCTTCAATCTGGTGAAAGATTGGCGAGTGCGTCGCGTCCAGCGCATCGTTGCGGTGAACCTTCCCCGGACACACGACGCGCACCGGCGGCTTCATCTTCTGCATGGTGCGAATCTGCACCGGCGAAGTATGCGTGCGCAGCAGCAGGCGGTCGCGCGGCGCCTTGGATTCCTGTCCAGCTATGAACAACGTGTCCTGCGTGTCGCGCGCGGGATGGTTTGGCGGAAAGTTCAGCGCTTCGAAGTTGTAAAAATCGGTTTCAATCTCCGGACCTTCCTCGACCGAGTAGCCGAGATTGCGGAACACTCCTATCATCTCGTTCATCGTCTTGATGACTGGATGCTCGGCGCCGATGGGACGACGAATACCAGGGAGCGTGATGTCGACTCCTTGAGTCGCTCTCCATGCATCATCGATACTCACGTAAGATTTCCCGGATGATTCGATCAGATGGCGCTGGTCATCGGACTCTTGTTGCTGCAGGAGCGCTTCAGCACGACCGACTTCATCTTCGATCTTGACCTTCAGTTCGTTGACCCGCTGGCCAACATCTCGCTTGGCCTCTCTGGGTGCAGCTTTTAACCAAAGGTCATTGACTTGCGTGGCGATGCCATTCTTGCGTGCAAGCCAGCGATCACGGAAGGTTTTCCACTCCTCCCACCGCTGCTTCCATTCGACATCGTGCGCGAGAGCCTTGCGGGTGGGTCCAGAGGTAAGTATTGCCGATTCACGGTCAAGCGCAGACAGAAGTTCGTGCACGGCACTGTCGATTGCTGCCGCCGAGAAGCCGGTCAGTTTGGGAACGGTGTACCCCGGCTTCGGCAGGTTGTCGAGATCAATTGCTTCAACGGGTTTGATCTGCTTAGCCATCTTTTATAGTCAGTGTGGGCCACATCTATTCCAAAAGATGCCCTCAAGATTTTGGCATCGCGAGCGAAGCGAGGGACCCTACTCGTCCGAAAAATGCGTGCGGTTGTACGGGTCCTTCGACTCCGCAGAACGATTCGCTTCGCGAATCGTTCCACTCCGCTCAGGATGACACGGTTAAAGACTGAAATCTGACGACTTACAGTTACGCCGCCGCGTGCGCCTTCTTGGCCTGCTCCGCCAGACTCGCGAATCCGGCAGCATCGTTCACCGCCAAATCCGCTAGGATCTTGCGATCCAGTTCCACACCGGCTTTCTTCAATCCGCTGATGAACTGGTTGTAATTCAGTCCGTTCAAGCGGGCGGCGGCGCCGATGCGCACGATCCAGATCGACCGGTACTGGCGCTTCTTCTGCTTGCGGCCGGAGTAGGCAAACTTCAGCCCGCGCTCGACGGCTTCTTTTGCCGAGCGGTAAAGTTTGGATTTAGTTAGGAAATATCCACTGGCGCGTTCAAGTATCTTCTTGCGCTTGGCGCGGCGTTTGGTTCCGCGTTTTACACGAGGCATGACGGTTCTCCTTTTTTATTTCAGCTTTATTTCGAATGGCGGCTGGAGGTAAGGAGGCTTCTACCCATCGGGATTTCTGAAGCCCAGCCTCTTCACGCGCCGCTGCGGTGCGTTTCGCACCGCAGACTTGGTTAAGGACGGGCAACCTGCCCTGAGCTTGCCGAGAGGCCCGTCGCTCCATCCCCTTCTAGTACGGGATCATGCGCTTCACTTTCTTGAAGTCCGCGTCGCTTACCAGCACGGAATCTCCCAGCTTTTTCTTGCGCTTCTTGGCCTTCGAAGTCAGGATGTGACGGAGAAACGCTTTGTGCCGCTTGATCTTTCCCGTCCCGGTTTTCTTGAAGCGCTTAGCAGCGCCTTTGTGTGTTTTTAGTTTAGGCATAAAAAGTTCTCAGTTCTCAGTTGTCAGTTCTCAGTTACGTCATCCAGGGTGGCGCAGTGCGAATCGATCGCGCCATAAGATCTTAACTGATGACTGACAACTGATAACTGACGGCTGTTTTTACGCGGTCTGTGCTCCGCCTTGCGACACCGGAGGAGCTGCGGGTTTTGGACGCGCCGGCGGCTTTTCTTTTGCTCCGCCTTCTTTCTTGTTCGGCGCCAGAATCAGGTGCAGCGTATTGCCTTCCTGCCGGGGTCGAAACTCCACCAGACCCTTCTGGTCGACATCCTTGATCAGACGTTCCAGAATCTGGCGGCCCAGGCTTTGCCGAGTCATTTCGCGTCCCCGGAAGAAGATGGTCGCTTTCACCTTGTCTCCTTCGTCGAGAAAGCGGAGCACATGATTCTTCTTGGTTTCGTAATCGTGATCGTCCACGTTGATACGAAACTTCACTTCCTTGACCGTAATGGTCTTCTGCTTTTTCTTGGCTTCGCGCTCGCGCTTTTCGTTCTGATACAGGAACTTCCCATAGTCCATGATGCGGCAAACCGGAGGTTGCGCGGTCGGGGAAATCTCCACCAAGTCGAGGTTTCTTTCGCGGGCCAACTTGAGCGCCTCGAAAGGAGGCATCACGCCAATCTGTTCCCCTTCGTCCCCGATGACGCGAACTTCCCGCGCCCGGATGCGCTCGTTCATGCGGATAAAGCGTTTGTCGATACTGTCCTCCGTCTATTGATACTGCCAGGAAAGATGCTTAAAAAGTATAGCATGGGGCTGCCCGGAGCTTCGCCTTATCACCTTCTTCCACCTTGACTGAACTCGCCGAAAGCCGCTAGCATTGCCGGATCGCACGGCCTTTGGTTCCCCTCCCCTGTGCTGGAACCACTGCAGTCTTCACCGCTTCCGGAGGTTCTGACTATGCGTCGCTACGCTTCCATTCTTCTCGTGAGTTCTGTTGTTCTTTTCTCCGTAGCCGCTATCGCCGGCCCCGCGCAGGCTCCCGCCGACAGCCCCAGGTCCGTTATCACCGGCCCGATTGACGACTCCCAGTTGGTCACGCTCACCGGGAACACGACTCCCGCGGCACTGCGCGTCCAGAACGATCGCGGACCCGTCGCCGACAACTTGGCCTTCGACCATTTGCTGCTCACGCTGAAACCCGCACCAGAAACCGAAGCGCGCTTCGAAAAGCTGATTGACGAAATGCACCATCAGGATTCGTCTGAATACCATCACTGGCTGACTCCGCAACAATTAGGCGAGCGCTTCGGCGCGGCCCCGCAGGATCGAGAAACCATCCAGCGCTGGCTGGAAGCGCACGGCTTTTCCATCAATCGTGTCTACCAGAATGGTCTAGTCATCGACTTCGCCGGAACCGCCGCACAAATCCGTGAAGCGTTCCACACCGAGATTCACAACTTAGTTCTGCCCAACGGCCAAAAGCACATCGCCAACATTCGTGATCCGCAAATCCCAGTCGCGCTGGCACCGGCCATCGAAGGCATCGCTTCACTCCATGATTTTTTCCCCAAGTCGCACGCCGTTCAGCTCGGTCCCGTCTCCTATGACCCCGCGACCCGCACCTGGCATCCGCACTTCAACGTCAAGTATCAGGGACAGACCTTTCATACTGTAAGTCCCTACGACTTCGCGACCATCTACAACGTGCTGCCCCTCTGGCAACGTGGCTTTACCGGAAAGGGCGTCACCATCGCGCTGGTCGAAGACTCCAACCTCGCCCATGCATCGGATTGGAGCGCCTTCCGCAACGTATTTGGTCTGAAGGATTTTAAGGACGGCAACTTCAAGCAGATTTATCCCAACTGCCCCAACCCCGGTCAGAATGGAGACGAAATCGAGGCCGCCCTCGATGTGGAGTGGGCGAGCGCGAGCGCTCCTGACGCCAACATCGAGCTTTCCGCGTGCCCCAATTCTAAGACCGTCTCCGGGCTCGATCTCGCCATACTCAATCTCCTCGATCTCGAACCGCCTGACATCATCTCCGACAGTTACGGCCTGTGCGAGACCATTACCGGGCAGACCGAAATTGCGCTCGAAAATCGCGAAGCGCAAATTGCCACCGCGTTAGGCACGACATTCTTCATCGCCCAGGGCGACACCGGCGCCGACGAATGTGCGCCCGTCGAGAGCACTGCTTATTCCAAACTCGGCATCAACAGCGGAGACAATACCGCCTCCGCCTACGCCGTCGATGTGGGTGGCACCGATTTCATGGCCCAGTACAATCAGGACGTCAACGGTGTTCCCGTGAGCGACTACTGGAGCGCCACTAACGATCCTGAGACCAAGGCTTCCGCGCTCTCCTATATTCCGGAGATTCCCTGGAACGACGGCTGCACCAGCCAGCTTATCTACAGCGATCCGCTATTAGGAGGTTACACGCAGTCCTACGGTCCCACGGGATTCTGCAACACAAAACTGGGCAGAGAATTTAAATATGCGGTGAGCGGCAGCGGCGGACCAAGCACCTGCTTTACCGGAAAGCCGTCGATCCCCGGCGTGGTCAGCGGAACCTGTCAGGGGAACCCCAAGCCCTCCTGGCAAACTGGCGTTCCCGGCATTCCCAACGATGGTTTGCGCGACCAGCCAGACATTTCGCTCTTCTCCGCGAACGGCGTCTGGGGAAGCTTCCTGGTCGAGTGCATGTCGGATAAGAACCAATTCGGCGCGCCCTGCAGTGCGGAGAACGACGCGCTGCTCGAAGGCGGCGGTGGCACCTCCTTTGCTTCGCCGGCGATGGCGGGCATTCAGGCGCTGATTGATCAGAAATACGGCAAGCAGGGGAATACCAATTACGTCTATTACGCGCTAGCGACAAACCAGTTCACCAAACGGGAAGCGAAAGCCTGCGACGCCAGTCAAACCACCGGCAAGCTGCCCGCCCCTTCCTGCATCTTTAACGACGTCACACTCGGAGACATGGTCATCCCGTGCGGCGAAAATTCGAAGGGCGTCTCCTACGATTGCTACGGTGACGGCGCCAAGATCATCGGCGAACTTTCGACGTCCACATCCGCGAGCGAGCCCGCTTACCCGGCCACCGTCGGCTACGATCTGGCCACCGGGCTCGGCTCGGTGAACGCCACCAAGCTTTTCGATGCCTGGCCTCATGCCAGCGAATGAAATCCTCATTTTTGGGGTCCGAGCAAGATGGCGGTGCTATGCCACCGCAACTTTCGCCGTGCGCAACCGCCGGTACAGGCGCAGATAGTCGTCCACCATCCGTCGCGCCGTGAAGCGCTCGCGCGCTCGATTGTAGGCGCGCGTCCCGTAGAGACGCACGAGTTCGCGGTCCCCGTCCAGTTGGCCGAGCACTTCGCTGAGACTCTCGCCGTTATTGCGTTCAAAGTACATGGCCGCGTCGCCCCACAGTTCGCGATACACTTCGGTGTCATTGGCGACCAGCGCACAGCGCGAGAATGCGGCTTCGATCGAGGCCAGCCCTGTTGGTTCGTAGCGTGAAGTTGCCGCAAAAATCGTTGACTTGCTGAAGAGCGACCGCAGTTGCGATTCGGTCTGCGCCCCCTTCACCGAAATTTCGTGTTCGCCGGTGGAGACGCGCACGTCGGCCCGGATCGGTACGGGCGGCGCCGGAATCGGGTTGTCAGCTCCCACGATGCAAACTGGCAGGCTGTGTCCGTGCTGGGTCAGCAGGGCCACCTGCTTTCCTGTATCCCAGAGACGTCCGATCGCCAGCACCGACTCCTCCTTAGCTACAAACGGATTGAAGTAGATCGGATTGCGCCCTGGCGGAATAACGTACCCCTCGAAATCGTCGCCGTAGGCCACGCGCAGCATCTTGTCCATCCAGCGCGAAGTAGTGACCACAGCTTCGGCCCGCTTCAAGCCTGCAACCATGGTTGCACGATACCACTTCAGCCATGCCGAGGCGGCGGGTTCGTGTCCGTGGATGCTCAACCACCACGTGATCACATCGCCGTGCGCCACCACCACTCGCGGCGTCGGCACCGGCAGCGCGCCAAAACTCAACTGGTTCAAATGCAGAAAGTCAGGACGCGTGTCGCGAACGATCGCGCACAAATAATCCTGGGCGGCATGGAAGTCCTGCTCGCCTTCCTGCATCCAGTCCAGTCGAAACGCAGTGGGATGATATTCCAGCCCGTGCAGCGATTCCATCCAGGCGGTCTGATGAGGAAGGGGAATTTCCCCAAAACTGACGAGCGTGACTTGTGCCCCGTGGGTCACCAGGCCAGAAACCAGTTCGCGCGAGTACGTCCAAACTCCGCTGAACGTGTCAGCTGTGACCAGTACGCGCACAGAACCCCCGGGATTCGAGGGGTGGGAGCTACCCTCGTCCTGCCTGCCTACAGTTTAGGGTCGACTGCCGTGCCCAGGGAAGAGTTTTCTTGCGGGCGTGGCTTCACCGAACTGCCTGGTGGTGCAATTCTGCCTGTAGAGACGGGGTTTGCCCCGTCTCATTCCGTGGCGGGAGACGCAGCAAGCCCCGTGTCTGCAGCAACATCGCAAGGCATGGTGAACTTGAAAACCGAGCCCCGGCCGGCCAGCGATTCGACCCATATCCTCCCGCCGCAATGCTCGACAATCTTCTTACAGATGGCCAGACCAATTCCGTTGCCTGGGTATTCGGCCCGGGTGTGCAGGCGCTGAAAGACAACAAAAATATTTTCTGCGTGTTCCAGCGGAATGCCGATCCCGTTATCGCTCACCCTGAACAACCACTGCTCTCCCGTTTTCTCGGCTTGCACCGAGATCAGCGGCGGTTCTTGCCCGCGGAACTTGATCGCGTTTCCGATCAGATTCTGCAGAACCTGTGTCATCTGCGAGCGGTTCGCCCACACCGCCGGCAGCGTCCCACGCGTGACCACTGCGCCACTCTCTTCGATCGCCGGCCCCAGACTTAGCAGGATCTCTTCCATTACCGCGTCACAATCGACGCGTACGCAGCCATTCCGTCCTACTCGCGAAAAGGCCAGCAGATCCTGGATCAACGACTGCATGCGCAGCGCTCCCTCGCTGGCGTAGCCGATGAATCTGTCGGCGTTCTCATCGAGCCGTCCGCGATAGCGTTCGGCGAGCAGTTGCGTATAGGCCGCCACCATGCGCAGCGGTTCCTGCAGATCATGCGACGCGATATAAGCGAATTGCTCGAGGTCCGCGTTGGAGCGAGCCAGCTCTTCGACCCGACGTTCGAGTTCGCCATTGAGTTTCCGGATCTCCTCTTCCGCCCGCTTGCGCTCAGTGATATCGGCACGGATGGCAACGTATTGCCGCGGTTTGCCATCCGCGCCAGCGAACGGAACGATCGTGGCGTCCACCCAGTAGATCGAACCGTCCTTGGCTCGGTTTCGCATCTCGCCGCGCCACACCTGGCCATTCGCGATGGTGTGGTACATCTGCTGGAAAAACTCTTTCGAGTGGTAGCCGGAGTTGAGGATGCGATGGTTTTGCCCAATCAGTTCCTCCCTGGAGTATTGGCTGATGGTGCAGAACTTATCGTTGGCGTAGGTAATCGTGCCCTCGATGTCAGTCACCGCCACGATGGCGTGCTGATCCAGAGCGAATTTTTGATTGGCCAGTTCTCTGAGAGCAGTCTCGCTGGTGGCTAGGCTTTCCTTCAGCGCTTCTTCGGCCCGCTTGCGCTCGGCAATTTCCCGCTCCAGTCCGCCATTTACCTCCCGCAAATGCATCCGCTCGGGCAGCGAAATGATCTTCGGAGCTAGCTGTACGAGCGCCGCCACCGTGATCACAGAAACGGTAGCTGTGATGGCCTTAATCACGCCCGCCACCAGATAGCTGCCGTGCCAGACGTTCCAAACTTCCATCAGGTGGGTCGTGCCACAAGCGAGGATAAAGGTCCCGAACATCCAGAAAATTCGGCTGAAAGGGAGATCACGACTCTTACGAATGAAATAGAAGAGCACAACGGGAATACAGAAATAAGAAAGTGCGATCAGGCCATCTGAAATGACGTGCAGCCACACGATTCGCGGATCCCACAAGTAGCAGAAACCGTGGGGCATGAAATCAGACGAAAGCAATTGTTCGAGGAATCCCATGGCCCCTTTCCTGGTTCATCAAGAGTTATCGGCAAGACGTTCGCGCTCCCAAGATAAGGAGCGAGCTACTTAGGTGGCCGTCGACGAAAGCGATTTGTATCAGGCATGGCCCTAACGGATTGCCGTAAGGTCTGGGCTACGAGAAACCAGTGCCTCGCGGTGGCCAGCGGCTTGCCGCTGCGATTTAGGCGCCCGCCGCCCGCTGTCTGGCTTCTTCTGTTGGAAACGCGCCCTCCATTTGCTGCCGGAGCCTCTTTACCAGTTCGTGCACCGATTGCAACTTTTCAGCCGCTGCTGGAGGCAGGCCAGGGGTTCCCAAAGCCAGTTCACTGGACAGCAGCAGCGCCGTAACCGTGCCATTCAGTTCGCCGTGCAGTTTGTGGATCGCCGCCTGCCGGGCGCCCACCGCCTCGCGCCCGCGGCGCTGCACGGCCGCGCACACGTCTCGCACCAACCGCTCCATTCCACTAATCCCGAAATTGACTTGGAGGGGGATGGCAGCGCTTAGGTGCTCGAACATGGTCACTGCTTCCTGCGGCTGGGTTTCGACTAAGTACTGGTCGAGCACCACGGCCACGTAACCTTCCACCCGCAAGAAGTGTGGTCGCCCGAACCAGACTTTCCGCCACTAAGACTTCCTCGCCCGTTGCTTTATTCAGCGCCGCAGCGCATTCGGGCGCCCGCTCGCTCGGCGTCACAAGAAGGATCATGCCGAACCCTTCGCAACTCCCGGGCCAATTGTTTTCGCCTGAAAATAAATGAGTTATGCAGACGAGCTGCCGCCGAGCCTCCCGTTCTGGAACGAGCGCTCGGCCCGGCGCTCAGTTTTGGGACTGGGGCCATTTGTAATTGGCAATTTGTAATTTGTGATTTCTAATCTCGGTCCCAGCCGAGCCCCCGATTTTCAATTACCAATCACCAATTACAAATTCAGCGCCGCGTACTCTTTCAGCTTCCGGTACAGCGTGGTCTTGCCAATGCCCAGCAGCCGCGCCGCCTGCATCTTGTCTCCGTTTACCTGCGACAGCGCAGCGAGAATGGTCTGTTTCTCCAACTCCGCCATCGGCACGATCCCACGGTTGGGAGGGTTCATCACCATTAAATCGGCGGGAGCCCCGTAAATCTGGGTGGGAAGATCGCGCACCTGAATTTCGTTCGCGCTGGTGAGCGCGCAGGCCCGCTCCAGCGAGTTCTCGAGTTCGCGGACGTTGCCGGGCCAGTCGTAATTCAGCAGCGCCTTGAGCGCCTCGTCCGAAACCGACTTTTCGATTCCCACGTCGCGCCCAATGCGCTCGAGAATGTGCGCTGCCAGCAGCGGGATGTCCTGCCTGCGTTCGCGCAGAGGTGGAATCCGCAGCGTCAGCACGTTCAGCCGGAAGAAAAGATCGCGCCGGAACGTGCCCTCGGCCACTGCCCGTTCCAGGTTGCGATTGGTCGCGGCCAGAATCCGCACGTCGATCGGCACCCGCTTCACGCTTCCCACCGGACGAATTTCTTTTTCCTGAATCGCCCGCAACAGCTTCGCCTGCAAGTCGGTCGACAACTCGCCGATCTCGTCCAGAAATACCGTACCGCCTTCGGCGATCGCCAGCAGTCCGTCCTTCGGATTGGTCGCGCCCGTGAAAGCGCCGCGCACGTGTCCGAACAGTTCGCTTTCAATCAGCGTGGGCACCAGCGATCCGCAGTCGACGGGAATGAACGGCTTGTCGCGGAAGATGCCGGAGAAGTGAATGGACTTCGCGACCAGTTCCTTGCCGGTGCCGCTTTCACCCAGAATCAGCACCGGATGCGAACTCTGTCCCGCTTTCGCGATGATGCGGTAGAGTTTCTCCATCTCCGGCGCGCGCCCAATAATGTTGCCGAACCCTTGCCGCGACCGGAGGGTTTCCCGCAACACCCGGTTCTCCGTCTTCAGCCGCAGATGTCCTCCCACCCGCTCCAGCAGCAGACGCAGTTCTTCCATGCTGAAGGGTTTGGTGACATAGTCGTACGCCCCATCTTTCATGGCCTGTACCGCCGACTTCACCGTGCCGTACCCGGTTACGACGATCACCAGCGTATCCGCGCGATGCGTCTTGATCTTGTGCAGTGCTTCGAGGCCGCCTGCCCCTGGCCGCAAGTCCAGCAACACGGCGTCCGCACTCGAAATGTCGAGCAGCCGGTAGGCCTGTTCAGCCGACTCCGCCACCCGGGTGTTGAATCCGAGTGATTGCGCTACCTCACGGCAAGCATCGCGGATGGTGCGGTCATCGTCCACAATTAGCAGGTTCAGGAAATTCGCTCCCTCGATTTGCACGGGATGGCTGGGGCTCTGATGACAACAGCGGCGGCCGATGCGTTGAACATGGCGAAGTTCCCTCTTCAAGACCTATCTGTAGAGACGGGGCTTGCCCCGTCTCCTTCTGCGTCCGAAGACGCAGACTCGATCGCCGGAAAAAACACTGCAATGCTGGTGCCGCGTCCCGGTTCGCTCTCGACTTCGATCGTCCCGCCGGATTCCGTGACGATGCGCTGCACCGTTGCCAGGCCCAACCCCGTGCCTCGTCCCGGCAGCTTGGTAGTGAAGAAAGGTTCGAACAACCGCGCCCGCGTTTCCACATCCATCCCGCTGCCGTTGTCTCTCACCACCAGCAAGACGGCGGGCCGGGTACTTCCAATCTCGCCTTTGCTAGAACCTTCACCGGGAAATTCCGCGGCCGACGTGCTCAACCTGATCGCTCCACCCTGCGGCATGGCATCGCGCGCGTTCAGCACTAGGTTCAACAGGACCTGCCGCAATTGCGCGGGATCGGCCAGCACCAGTCCGGCGCCGGAGTCGAACATCGACTCGAGCACCGGGTCGAGGACTACGACCAGCTCAATCTGTTCGCCGACCAGCCGCTGCAACAGATTTTTCGAGGAAGCCACAATTTCGTTGATCCGGATCGCGCGTGGCTCTGCGGCTTGTTTGCGCGCGAGCGCCAAGAGTTGCTGGGTCAGCGCAGCGCCCTGCTCGCTCGCCAGCCGAACTTCTCCAACTTGCTGGCGCAGTCCGTTCCACTGCAGCCCGGGTTTTGCCAGTCCAGCGTCCGCCAGTCCGTCGCTCGCGAATCCAGCGCTGGTCAATTCGTCGCCCACCAGTTCCGCGCTCGCCAATCCGGCGCTCAGCAGGTCGCAGTACAGCAGGATGCCGGTCAGCAGGTTGTTGAAGTCGTGCGCGATTCCTCCCGCCAGCCGCCCTAGGACTTCCATCTTCTCGGCTTGGTGCAACTTCTCTTCCACGTGCTTGCGCTCACTCGCGTCCGTGAGCATTGCGATCAAGCAGGCGGGCTGACGGTGGGCGTCGCGCCCGAGCGATACCGTTAAGTCTCCCCAGAGCTCGGACCCGTCTTTGTGCCGGCAGCGCTTTTCGATTTTGATCGAGTCGCGCTCGCCCCGCATCAGCTCGCTCAGCATTCGTTGTGCGGGCGCGGAATCGCTGTGCGAAAGACCGCGGTGAAGTTCCGGAAAAAGCTCACCAGCGTGCGTGCTGGCCAGTTCCCGTTGGCTGTAGCCGAGCATTCGGCTGAGTGCGGGATTCGCTTCCAGAATCCCGCCATCGAGCCGGCAAATCCCGATTCCAATCGCGGCCGCTTCAAACATCGCCCGGAAGCGCAGATCGCGGTCTTGGTCGAACGTTGCCGGAAATTGGGTCACGACGCTCATGGCGATACCAGGTCTTAGGTCTTAGGTGTCAGGTCCCAGGAAAACCAAGACCTGAGACCTCCGACCTGACCCTCCGATTCCAAACTGGGAAAAGCATGCCCAACCCTTCCGCGAATGAACCGCGTTAAACCGGATTGGGAAAAGTGTAGTGCGAAATCCACCGCCGCTAAGTGCGAGCCATCACATCAAATATGTGATGAATCCGGGGCGGCGATTGGCTGAAAATGCCCGCTCGTTGACGGGAGCAGGGATTGAGGGGGACAATAGCAGCCACTTTTGGGGCCAGAAAGGGAATTCCCGCTCGGGGAGGCATCATGAAACATTCTCTTCTGCTCTTGATCTCAATCGGTTGCTTCTGGTTTCTGAATGGGTGCGGCGGCTCTTCGTCCTCTATGCCTCCTCCAACCGGGGACTTCAGTATTACCGCCTCCCCTGCATCCGTCTCAACTCAGGTGGGCGGGACCACCTCACCCGTAGCCGTTTCGTTGAATGCGCTGAATGGGTTTACGGGCCCGGTGACGGTAACCGTCAGTGGATTCCCGGACGGAATCAGTTCCTCTCCTGCATCGCCATTTGTGCTTTCTTCCGGAACGCCCCAGCAGGTTACGTTCTCCGCACCGGCAGCCGCCGGAACCTTTACCGTTGAATTTAGAGGCGTCAGCGGAACACTCTCGCATAGTGCGAGCGCAACGTTGACGGTTACGCCGCAACCCAACCCGTACCTGGTCTCGGCGAGCTACTATCCCTGGTATATAGCGCCTAACTGGCCCAATCAGTATCTAAGAGGTGACCTGATTCCTTCGGAGTTGCCCGCGCTGGGCCAATACCTTTCCCAGGACGAGGATGTCGTGACCCAGCAGATCGCCTGGTCGACTGCGGCCGGAATCAATGTCTGGGATCTTGAATGGATTGTGCCGAACGATTTCGAGGACCAAACCATTCAAAACACCGTTATGACGAACCCGCACATAGGGGATATACGATTCGCCATCTTCTACGATTACGCCCAGCGGTTCAATTTAGATTTCAATTTGACGCCAGACAAAGTCACGACAATCCTGTCGGATTTTCAATACATTGCCGCGCATTTCTTCTCACATCCGAGCTATTTGACGCTCGGGCAAGGGAGACCCGTGGTCTTTTTCTACGCTTCGTTGCAGTTGACGCCGGTTTCCGCCATTCAGCCAATGGTGTCGTCCATCCGGCAAGAGCTGTCCAATGCCGGGTTCGACATCTATCTGATCGGCGATGAATACTACGCCGGGTTTCTTCCGCCGGATCCCGCCCGCATCGGTAACTGGGATGGAATCTTCGGCTACGACACTTACACGCAACAAGGAGGGTATTCAGACGACAACGGTTTTTTCGCGCTGCATTCCACCGCGTACGCGCAATATCAAGCAGTGGCCCAGCAGTTGGGCGTCGACTTCATTCCATCACTGACGCCCGGATATAACGACCGAGTCATTCGTCCCTCCGCGAACAATTCCGCCTTGGCCCGCAGGACCAGCGCGACTGCACCTGAGGGGTCGATGTTTATGAATTTCCTCGCAGACCTGGCTCTGCCCTATGCCAACAACACTCGCTTCAAGATGATTCACATAACCACATTCAACGAATGGTATGAGGACACTGAACTGGAGCCCACCGTTATTACTGTTTCGACCACTACCGATACCTCACCCACAGGGTCGCAGTACACCCAGGGCCTTGTGTATCAAGGCTATGGCACGACTTATTTGGATATCCTTCGAAACGCGATTGCGGCAGCCAATCCTTGATCTTCTGGCTCGGGGTCCTTTTTTCGGATGTGCAGCAACTTCTCCACTTCGGCAACCACCTCCCCGGATTCGTTCTTGACCTCAACCGTGAACACGCGCTCGATCTTCTGCTGGGAATGCAGAGCTTGCCGGATCTCGCCGATCTGCTCTCCGGACAGCCGGAAGCTGGCGGAAACCTTTCCGCGTCCCGGCTTCCTGAAGCGGATGCTCGCGGCCTTGTCCCAGACGATGTAATCCTTCCCCAAATTCTCGATCAGCATGAGCATAAAAAAGGGGTCGGCCATCGAGTACAGCGACCCTCCGTAGTGGGTGCCGACGTAATTCGCGTTCCACCAGTGGAGCTTCATCTCGACATCAATCTCTTTCCAGTCGGGGGCGAGTCTCTTTATGCGGATTCCCGCGCCGAGAAACGGCGGCCAAATATTTAAGAGCATGCGCGCGTGGCGCTTCCAAGTCATTTTCACAGGACGCTCCTGCTGCGATTCACGCTTTGTACCATAGAAAGCTGGGGCAAGAGCGCACGAATTGATATTCTGATTGGGGCAAACATGCCGTTTCATCGCAATCAAATCGCTGTCATTCTGCTGACCTTCAGCTTCCTCTGCGCCTGCGGCCGCCCCCCTGCTGACAACCCTTCGAACTCCGATTCGCAAAAGCTGCCCTTCGATCGCGAGCCGCGCTCGACCGGCATTTCGCCCAGCCAGTCGCTGATTCCATCCACCACGAAGCTGCCCGAGGGAACGCCCATCCCGGTTCGCCTCGAGAACACGCTTTCGAGCGCGTCGTGGCACACGGGAGACACCTTCAAAGCGACCGTCGACGAACCGGTCGTAATCGACGGCCAAACGCTGATCGCACGCGGCACTCCCGCGACCGGCCGCCTACTGGAAGCCAAGGCGTCAGCAACTTCTCTCGGCCGTTCCAGTGAACCCGGCTACCTGCGCATGGTATTGGTGAGTTTGAATGTTGGCGGCAGGCCGGTCCCCATCGAGACCTCCAGCATCTTCGCCAAAGGCGGCTCCCGCGGGGAACGAAATTCGGCTGCCGCTCCAGCTGCTGGCTCCGGTCAGAAAGACAAGACAAAGATAAGGACATTGTGCTCGGCAAGGATCGCCGTCTCAGCTTCCGACTAGCCCAGACCGTTGACTTGCGGTAATCCGGATTTTCTTCGAGCGCAAGCCGAATTCTCACTACATAAAATTTACATCCCTGCTCGGGTTGAGACTGGCCCTCGGCCCCCCTCGTTGCAAGCTATGTTGCAGTAAGGAAAGGGACTTTCCCGTTCTGGCAAGCAGCTTGCTCTATTCCAGTTAGAACTCCGTTGGGGATTGTGATGATATTTCTGCTGTCCATGATCTTCGCGTTTGCGTTGATCGCCTTGGCGACAATTGCCATGACGATTCTCGCGCTCTGCTTCGTGCGATGGCTGCTGGTGCCAGGTCAGGTACAAGCGCCCGGTGACACATTCGTCGATGAGCAAGCTCCAGCCTTTTCGCGCCACTTCGTCGTCCAGTAAAAGCACGGATCTGGAAGCCAAGGAGAAAACATGAAACGACATCTGGTTCTGGTGGTACTCAGTTTTGCGGCGTTCCTGGGAAATCTCGCCTGGGCAGGTTCGGTGCGTGAAGACGCAACCGAGCGGCTGCAGAATTCCGCTTACGTTCTCAAGGAGATCGCTGCCGCCCCCGATAAGGGCATCCCCGAAGAAGTATTGAATGACTCCAAATGCATCGTAGTGGTTCCGCATCTGGTCAAGGCTGGCTTTATCATCGGCGCCAAACACGGGCGTGGGGTCGCGGTGTGTCGCACCGGTGCGGGATGGAGCGCGCCCGCTTTCATTAGCGTGAGCGGAGGAAGCTGGGGCCTGCAAATTGGCGCCGAGGGCGTGGACTTGGTCATGCTGGTGATGAACCACCAAGGCCTGGAACATTTGCTTTCCAGCAAGTTTGAGCTCACGGGCGAAGGCTCCGCTGCCGCCGGTCCGGTGGGACGCCACGCTTCCGCCGGGACCGACTGGAAGCTCAACACCGAATTGCTGACCTACTCCCGTTCGCGAGGTGTCTTTGCCGGTCTGACGCTGGAAGGCGCGGTGGTGGAGCCGGACGCCGATGCCACGGTGGCGATCTATGGCAACGACATTCCTTTCAGGAAGATTTTGATGGGTGAGGTTGGCGCCCCGGCTTCAGCAGCGCCGTTCCAGCGCGCGGTGGCAGAGATCAGTCATCAAGCTAGAAGGCAGGAAGCCCTGGAGCAAGCGCCAGAGAATCCGCACGAATCCCAAAAGTAGTCGGTTTCCTGGGGCGCGACTGGTCGCGGCTCTTCAGTTGCGACCGGTCGTGTCCTCACCATGCAGTAGAATCTGTGTCGTGCCCTGGACGGGAGACCAACTTCTGTGCAGGACAGACGTTTCCTAGTTGACCTCCAACGTGGCTGGGCCGGGCAATCTCGCCTCTCAATCCACGAAACCCGGAGCAGAGCGACACCGGGCAAACGAGGGATGGGCGGCTACAGGATCACCATGCATATTCGTTCGATTCGTACGCTGCTGTTCGTGTTGTTTGTGCTGTCGATGTCGGTAGCTTCGGCGCACGCCGTGGGCATCTTCGTGACGATCGCGCCGCCACCGATTCCTGTCTATGAACAGCCCATTTGTCCGGGCGACGGCTATCTCTGGACGCCCGGCTACTGGGCCTGGGACGACGACATCAACGATTATTACTGGGTGCCGGGAACATGGGTGTTGGCTCCGGAAGTGGGTTTCCTGTGGACTCCCGGATATTGGGGTTGGGAAGGTGGCCGATATAGGTGGTGGGACGGGTACTGGGGCCCGCACGTTGGCTTCTATGGCGGAATCAACTACGGCTTTGGCTACTTCGGCCTGGGTTTTGAAGGCGGACGTTGGGACGGCGGACATTTTTTCTACAATCGAGCTGTGCTCAACGTGAACGTCGAGGTGATTCACAACGTTTACAACACGACCGTGGTGCACGAGACGGTAAACCGCGTCAGCTACAACGGCGGCGAAGGTGGAATCAATGTACGTCCGCGGCCGGAAGAAGAGGCGGCGGCGCGTGAGCGGCACATTGGGCCGATTGAGGCGCAAACGCAACATATCCAGGCGGCCCGCGGTAATCCACAGCTGCGGGCATCGGTGAACATGGGCAGGCCGGCGATCGCGGCGACAGCGAGGCCCGGAGAATTCAGCGGCCGCGACGTTGTGCCCGCGCGCGAGGCCGGGGGTTCTTATACTCCTGTCAATCGAGGCGGAAACGTTGCGAAGCCCAGCAACCCCGTGCATCCTCACGAACTACCAGCCGTGGAAAGGCCAGCCGCTCCCAACACCGGCAACCCGAAGCTCGACCAGAAGTACCAGCAGCAGCAAGAGAAAATGATAGCGAAGCAGAATCAGGAGCGGGACAAGCTGCAGCAGAAGCAGGAACAGGAACACCAGCGACTGGCGCAGCAGAACGCCAACGAAGCAAAAAAACAGCAGGTCGAGCAGCGGCACCAACAACAGACGCAGCAATTGCAGCAAAAACACCAACAGCAGCAGCAGCAGTTGCAGCAGAAAGTGCAGCAGTCGAGCCGGGGGACGTCCAAGCCTCGGAAGTAGGACTGCGCCGATTTAGTTAGTGAGCACGAACTGGAACCGGGCGGGGCATAGGTCAATCGAGGGCTTCGCCCGGCGTGATAAAACCAGGTGGCGAGTTAGACCTTCAGGTTCAGCCGAGTAGCGTCATGCCGGCATCTCCTCGCGGCGAGGCTTCGTCGCTATCGCGGGCAGGCGCAAGCGGAAGGTCGTGCCGGTCCCGACAACGGTATCGAATTCCACCGAGCCATAATGCCACTGCATGATCTGGTAGGTTTGCGCCAGCCCGATTCCGCTTCCACCTTTGTCGCCCTTGGTGGTGAAGTAGAGTTCGAAAATCTTCTCCTGCGCTGCGGGCGGAATGCCGCAGCCCTGGTCCCGCACTTCGGCGAGAATCATTTCGTCATCGCGATGCGCGGCCAGCGTTAGCGTCCCTCCCTCGGTCATGGACTGCACGCCGTTCAGCACCAGGTTCAGAATCGCCTGCTTCATCAGATCGGAGTCCACGCGTACCATCAGTGCGTCATCGTGATTGGATAAATCAGGGTTGGGCAATTCCAGCACCACGCGCACGCCGTGACGCGCGGCATCGGGCGCGGCCAGCACCGATACACTCTCGAGAATCTTGCGCAAGTCCACTTCCTCCAGCCGCAAATCTCGGGGACGAGTAAAGTCGACCAAAATTTGCACGACGCGGTCGAGGCGGTGAATTTCGCTGCCGATTATTTCCATGTGGCGGCGGGTTTCGGGATCGTCCTGCCGCAGTTTGTCTTGCAGCAACTGCAGGTGCAGCACGATGGCGTTGATGGGGTTCTTGACCTCGTGCGCCACACCGCGGGTCATCCGCCCGCTGGCGGAAAGGCGCCGCGAAATTTCAATCTCGTCCTCGATGCGCCGCACCGATTCGGCGTCGCGCATGGTGAGCAGGGCGCCGATCGGAGTGCCCTTTTCCTGGATGAAATCGAGCGACACTTGCACCCGCCGGCCATCGGCGGCGTCGAATTCGTACTGCACCAGCGGCCGTTGTTTCTGGAATGCGGGCAGAACCACCGCGCCCAGAACTGTTCCATCGGAAAAAATTTCCTCGGCGGTATGTCCCAGGATTTCGCGGCGCGGTCGGCCCAGAAACTTTTCCGCCGAGGCGCTCACCAGCACCACCCGCGAATCGCGCGTGAACAGCATGAGCCCGTCCTGCAACTTGGTCATGACCTGCTCGACGTTGTCTTTCAGGGCGGAGAAAATCTGGTTGGTATCGCGAATCTGCCGGCCCAGGTGCGCAATCTTCAGCGACACCAGTCCAACCTCGTCGCCGGCGCTGGTCTCCTCGTCCGGCAACTCATCGCCCGCGCTCGCGGTATCCAGGTTCCGGGCAATGGCCTTCAACGGCCCCAGCGCGACATTCGAAACCACCGCCCCCAGCACCAGTGAGCAGAAAATCGCGACCACCGAAAAAAATGCCGCTTGCTGCAATTTCGGCGTTAGCTCGTTGCGCAGAAAGACCGTCGAGACGCCCACCCGAACGCCGCCAAACGCCTGTCCATCCAACTCCAGCCCGATGCTGGTGTCATAAACCGTGGCGGGCCCGTAGAGCAGGCGCAACTGGCGCCGGAAGCCCGCGTCGCGCAACACGCTCAAAGAGGCGCGCTCTGGAACCGGCTGGCCATTCAGCGCCGGATTGGTATCGAGAATCGCGACTCCGCTAGGATCAATGATGGCGGCATCGTAGACGATCCGGGAATTCCCCACTACCGATTCCAGCATGTCGTTCAGGTTGGTGTCAGTCTGCAGATAATTGGTAATGGCGGCGCGCATGGCCCTGGGATTGTTGGTGTCAATCCGCGTGCTGGTCAGATCCGGCACCGCTTTGGATGCGGCGTACTCCAGTTGATTGGTGAGCTGGGAAGCGGTCTCGTCGGCCCATAGCAAGCGCTGGCGCAGGAATTGCGACAGGTAAATCCAGGAAAAACCGCACACCAGCGCCGTGAACAGCGTGGTGATCACGAACACGATGATGAATTTGCGAGTCATCGAAAGGCAGGTGTCAGGTTTCAGCTCTCAGGAAAATCTTGGGGTTGCTCGCTGACATCTGAGACCTGAGACCTGTTTTTCTCACTCTTCCGCCGTCATCACCGCATCCTGCGGGCGGCCGTATTCTTTCAGCTTGTTATGCAGCGTCTTCAGGCTGATGCCGAGTATCTCCGCGGCTCGTGTCTTGTTGTTATTCGTCGCCTGCAGGGTTTTCAGGATGAGCAGCTTCTCCGCTTCTCCAACCGTCGTGCCCACGCCCAGATGTACGGCATCGGGGTCGTTCACCACCGGCCGCACACTCTGGCCAAAGCCCGGCGGCAAATGCTTGGTTTCCACCAGTCCGCTTTCGCAGACGATGACGGCGCGTTCCAGCGTGTTGCGTAACTCGCGCACATTGCCCGGCCAGGAGTAAGTCTGGAAAATATTGAGCACCGCCTCGCTCACGTCCGCTACTTTGCGATCGTGCTTCAGGTTCATATCCGCCAGCAGGCTCTTCACTAGTTCGCGGATATCTTCTTTATGTTCGCGCAGCGCCGGCATATGAATGTTAAAAACGTTGAGCCGGTAGTAAAGATCCTGGCGCAGCTGTCCATGGGCCACAGCATCGTCGGGAACTTTGTTGGTGGCAGCGAGCACCCGTACGTCCACCGAGGTTTCGACCTTGCTGCCGAGCCGCCGCAGTTTGTGGTCTTCGAGCACGCGCAGCAGCTTCGCCTGCGTGCCCACCGGCATCTCGCCAATCTCGTCGAGCAACAGGGTTCCGCCTTCGGCAAGTTCGAAGCAGCCGGTGCGGCGCTCCAGCGCGCCGGTGAATGAGCCTTTTTCGTGGCCAAAAATTTCGCTCTCGATCAGCGTTTCCGGGATGGCCGCGCAATTAATCGGGACGAAAGGTTTATTGCGCCGGGGACTTAGATCGTGGATGGTGCGCGCCACCAATTCCTTGCCGGTGCCACTGGCCCCGGTGATCAGCACCGAGGCCGTGCTCGGAGCTACCTGCTCGATTAGCCGGAAAATCGCCTGCATTTCAGGCGAGGCGCCGACCAGCAGGCCGAGCGCACCTTTATCGCGCAAGCGCCGGCGCAGCGATTCGTTCTCGGTACGCGCGCTCAGGATCTCCCCGATGTTGGTTAGAATCGAGCGCAACCGCCGGAAGTCGATGGGCTTCTCGATGTAGTCCTGAACGCCCAGCCGGCCCGCGTGAAATGCCGTATCGGTCGCTTTCTGAGCCGTGACCATTACGACCGCGATCGACTGCGTCATGTCGGCCAGCCGTTCCGCCAGTTCCATTCCGCCCATGCGCGGCATCTTCACGTCGGTGATCACGATGGCGGGAGCAAAGACGGGAATTTTTTCCATAGCTTCCACGCCGTCGGCCGCCGTGTCGGTGCGATAGCCCCATCCTGAGACTAGTTCGGCCAGCCCGGTTCGTTCGTTCTCTTCGTCTTCAACAATCAGCACGCGTTCCTGTGTCATAGGCTCAGTCAGCATTATTCAGGGAAGAGCGCCACCTCGCAACCCGGCCGGACTGTGAAATATCAATTTGAGATACCCCCGGCGCAACCACCCGCGGAAACGGACTTGCGACCCGCGAGAGCTGTGAGTATGGTGACCCCTGATTCTTCTTTTGCAAAAATGCCCGGTTGCTGTAGAATTCGGTGTTCCCATGTGCAGCCTATCCGTGCGTGCCGTAAGGCTTTATTGATTCCGGTTCTATTAAATAACTTGTTGTGGATTTGACTTGGAGGAAATTCAATGTCACCTAGTCACTTGACTTACCGGAGATGCGCGAGTTTCGCGCTCGTCCTGGCCCTCGTTCTGATTGCGATGCCGACTTTGTTGACCGCACAGTCGGATCAAACGCCGCCTAAGGCGGAATTATTCGTTGGCTATCAGTGGTTAAACCCGGGAGGCAACATCCCCGATCATACCCCCGCGCCCGCGGGGCCCTTGCCGTTCAAGGTGCCCTCGATCGCGCAGGGCGTCGGCGCCGGTCTGGCCTACAACTTCACCAGCAACCTGGCTCTCGAAGGCGATTACGGCGGGGACTGGAACCGCTATGCCAGTATCGATTCCGTTTTTGTTGGACCGAAGTACACGTGGCGCGGCGAGAACGAGAGCTTCTTCCTGCACACGCTACTCGGATTCGAACGCCTCTCGACGAGAGGTGTCCCATCCAGCAATGGCATCGCCGCGATGCTCGGTGGCGGCATGGATCTCAAACTGACGCCGCGGCTTACGTTCCGGCTCTTTGAAGCCGACTACCAGTTTGCGCACCAGGATTTCTCCTCTGTGGTGCCCCCAACCGATCCCGGGCTGGCCCGTTCGAGCTTCAACGGTGCCCTCCTGCGCACCGGTCTAGTGCTCAATTTTGGCGGCGCTCCTGAAGTTCCGGTAGCGGCGGCCTGCTCTATCGACCGCACCGAGGTCCTGGTCGGCGAACCCCTGCACGTAACCGTCGCCGGAAGCAACTTCAACCCCAAGCACACGCTCACCTACAACTGGGCGAGCAGTGGTGGCAAGATCGATGGCAAAGATACGGGCGCGACCATCGACACCACCGGCGCCGCTCCCGGCAGCTACACGGCCACGGCTCGCGTGTCAGATGCCAGGAAGAAGAACAACGGCGAAGCCAGCTGCACTTCGAACTTCACCGTCAAGCCGCTCAACCCGCCGCGGATTTCCTGCTCGGCCAATCCGGGGACAGTCGAAATCGGAACGCCTTCGTCCATTACCTGCTCCTGTACCAGTCCTGACAATGCAACCGTTGCAATTGGCGGCTGGACCTCGAGCGCGGGCAGCGTAACGGGCAGCGGCAATTCTGCGACCTTCACCACCACCGGCGCTTCCGCTGGTCAGGCGACGGTGAATGCAACTTGTACCGACTCGCGCGGTCTGACGGCCTCGGCTACGAGCATGGTCACCATGAACAATCCGCCACCTCCGCCAGCGCCAGTTGTGGACAAGGTGCTGGAAGCGCGCTTGGCGCTCCACAGCGTGTATTTCGTGACCGCCAAACCGACGGAGAAGGAACCCAACGCCGGCATGGTTAAGAGTCAGGAGCAGACCTTGGTGGCGCTGGCCACCGACTTCAAGAAATATCTTGAGGTCGTACCGGATGCTCACTTGACCTTGGAAGGACACGCCGACGTGCGTGGCTCCGTGCCTTATAACCAGGCACTCTCTGAGCGTCGTGTGGCGCGCGTCAAGAGCTTCCTGGTCGAGAATGGCGTACCTGAGGCCAGCCTCGCAACCAAGGCTTTCGGCGAGCAGCACAACCTGACCGCGGCCGAGGTAAAAGCGTCGGTCGAGCAGAACCCCGAACTCACCAAAGAGGAACGGGCCAGGGTCCTGCGCAACATGCAGATAATCGTCTGGGCAAGCAATCGCCGGGTGGACATTACCTTGAAGGCGAAGGCTGAGGGCGAAACCGAAACGTCGGTGCGCCAGTACCCGTTCAATGCTGCTGATTCATTGGCTCTGATCGGCGGCAGGGAATCCGAGAGGAAGGCCGCAGCCGCAAAGAAGGCTGCAGCGGCAAAGGGCGCAAAGAAACCAGTGAAGAAGTAGTAAGCAAGGCAGATTGCAGCACAACGGAGGAAGCGGAAGCGCTTCCTCCGTTTTTTATGGCCAGTTCGAAGCGTCTTGCGTTCTTCGCCGCGCTGGGAAACAATCCTTTGGATACCGTGTCATGCGACTTGCCTGTGGATTCGCGATTGCGCTTTGGCTAGTCTTCCCGGCTGCCGGGATGGATTCTCGGCAGCAGGATGCGGCTACCTCCACGAATTCCGCTGGACAAACTCCGGCGCCGCCGCCGGCGGCTCCGGCAGAGAAAGCTCCCGCAGAGACTCCGCCAGCGTCAGAGAAAAAAGTGGCAGCGAGCGCGGCGAAGCGAAAGACGAATGCTGGTTCGATAAGCACTGCGCCGCCGAGCGGAACCACGAAACGAAGCAAACACGGCCCGTCAACCCCAGTGCCGGACGGCGCTCCGCGGAAGACCGTGATTCGCGAAGGCGGAGCCACTGAGCCCGCCGCACAAATTGCGCCCGGCATGACTCCCGCGGAAGCCACTCGCCAGCGCCAGGACGCCGAACAGTGGCTGGCCTCAGCCGACGACCAACTGAAACAACTGACGACCCGTACGCTGGACGCGCGGCAGCAGGAGACGGTGGCGCAGATTCACAACTACATGGGAGGCGCGCTTTCGGCCCTGAAGGAAGGCGACGTGCGGAGAGCCAACACGCTGGCGCAGAAAGCGCATCTGCTGGCGGAAGATCTCGTAAAGCACTAGCAGAGGCCGCGAGCGGCTGTCTACCTTCGCCCTTCCCGCTTCTGTGCCACCACCAGCCCGCGCGGCGTTGGCAGAAGCACGACCGAGATCAGGCCGTCTTGTTCGAGCTTGAGTGCAGCCTCGCGGACGACCTTCAAGTGCGAACTGGCGTCGTGCATCAGGATCAGGCCATAGGGATTGATCTGCGGCAGAAAACGGCGAATCTCCTGTTCACGGATGGGCATATCGCTGTCGCTGAAGAAGAGGTCGATCATGCCCTTGATTTTCATCTCGAGGCTTGATTGGTTGCGCAATTCGATCCACTCGGCGAGTCCGGAAGCCTGGATTCGCGCCTTGGCATTCTCATAGATGTCGTGGTCGAACTCACAGCTGATGACGCGCCCGCGGCCGTTGGCTTTCAGCCCTTCGGCGATCCAGAGAGTGCTGATGCCGCTGAAGGTTCCCGTCTCCACCACGAGTTCGGGTTTGAGGGTGGTGACGACCGTGCGCAGAAACTCGAGCACCTCGGCCTCGGCGGTCATGGAATCGAACATGCGCCAGCGCTCCGGATGCGGACACTCGGGCGTGGCGCGATGATATTCGGGCTGAAGCTTGTCGCCGGTGCGCTCGATCTGTCGCAGAATGCGGCGCTCCTGCTTTTCTTTCTTAAAGAGACGGCGAAGGTTCATAGAGAAAGGTCTCAGGTGTTAGGTCTAAGGAAAATCTCACCAGCATTGATTGTATGTTTTTCCTAAGACCTGACACCTAAGACCTGAGACCTTTTCTACTCACTGGTGAAGTAATCCACGGCCACGGGGTTCTCGAACAGGGAATAATCGCGCGTCACGATAGTGATTCCGCTATCGGTGACAAAGTACTGTTGGCGATCGGCCTCAACATCGTAGCCGATGCTGGTTCCTTCGGGAATGTGCACGTCGCGGTCGATGATGGCTTTGCGGATTCTGCAACTGCGTCCCACATTGACATGCGAGAACAGAATGCTGCTCTCGATTTCGGTATAGGAGTTGACGCGCACATCCGGAGAGAGCACGCAATTCTGGACCGTGCCGCCGGAAATAATGCAACCGGCAGAGACCAGCGAATCGAGCGCATGGCCCATTCGCCCGCTTTCGGCAAACACAAATTTCGCGGGTGGATATTGGCGCTGGTGGGTGCGGATGGGCCATTGCTCATCGTAGAGATTGAAGACCGGCGAGACCGAAACCAGGTCCATGTTGGCTTCGTAATACGCGTCCAGCGTGCCTACGTCGCGCCAGTAGAGCGCTTCTTTCTTGTTCTCGTCGACAAAATTGAAGGCGAAGACGCGGTAGTCCCCCAGCATCCGGGGCAGAACATTCTTCCCGAAATCGTGGCTGGAATCGGGATCCTCGGCATCTTTCAGCAGCACCGGAATGAGCACGTCGGTGTTGAATATATAAATGCCCATCGATGCCGAGATTTTCGTTGGGTCATAGGGCGATCGCAACTCGGTTTGTTGCGGCTTTTCCAGGAAGCCGGTGATGCGGTGGTCGCGGTCGATGTCGACCACGCCGAAGTGGCGGCATTCGGACGGATCTGTCACCAGGGTTGCGACCGTGACGTCGGCGGCGGCGTCCACGTGCTGCTTCAGCATGCGCCCGTAATTCATTTTGTAGATGTGGTCGCCGGAAAGGATGATCACATACTTTGGGCTGCTCAGACTTCCAATGGAATAAATGTTCTGATAAACCGCGTCCGCCGTTCCCATGTACCAGTTCTCGCTGACCCGCTGCATGGGAGGCAGGATTTCGATGAACTCGCCGATTTCACGACCGAAAATATTCCACCCTTCGCGAATCTGACGGTTCAGGGATAGCGCCTTGTATTGCGTGAGGATGAAAACGCGGCGCAGGCCGGAGTTGACGCAATTGGAAAGCGTGATGTCGATGATGCGGTAGTTGCCGCCGAAAGTCACGGCCGGTTTGGCGCGGTCGCGGGTGAGCGGGTACAGCCGTTCCCCGGCGCCTCCGGCAAGCAAAATTCCGAGCGTATCCTTCATCGCCACACCGTAGGGATGTTGTCCCCGGCTCACCGCGAAATACTAGCACAAGGCTCAGTGTTCTGGCGGGGGACCGCTCGACACGAAATCCGGTACCGAAGGAGTTCCAACTGACAACTGAGAGCTGATAGCTGACAGCTTGTTAGCAGTGCACGATCTTCTCGCTCTTAATTCCGCGCGTCGCGTTCCGGGAGTCCACGACCAGCTTGGCCTCGCTGACGATTTTCTTGTAGTCGTAGTCGGAGTGATCCGTAACGATGAGCACGCAATCGTACTGACCCAGATTGTCGAGCGGGGAGCACTTCATCTGCAGGTCGTACTTGCGGCCGCGGCCGACGAAGGGGAAGTAGGGATCGTTGTAGCTGACCACGGCGCCCTCTTTCTGCAGCAGTTCGATAATGGTGAGCGCGGGCGACTCACGCAGGTCGTCGATATCTTTCTTGTAGGCAACGCCCAGAACCAGAACTTTGGATCCGTTAATGGCCTTTTTCTGCCGGTTGAGCGCGGAGATGGTGGCGGCGATCACGTTGTAGGGCATGGCCACGTTGATTTCGCCGGCCAGTTCGATAAAGCGTGTTCGGAAATCGAACTCCTTTGCCTTCCAGGAAAGATAAAACGGATCCACCGGAATGCAGTGTCCACCAAGGCCCGGCCCGGGATAAAACGGGTGGAAGCCGAAGGGCTTGGTAGCAGCCGCATCGATGATCTCCCAGATGTTCAGATTCATGCGCAGGCAGAGCATCTTGAGTTCGTTGACCAGAGCAATGTTGACGCAGCGGTAGATGTTTTCGAGCAGCTTCGTCATTTCCGCCGCCGCCGGCGACGAAACGGGAACGGTACGCCGGAAGATAGAACCGTAAAGCGCAGCCGCGATTGCGCTGGCTTGGGGGTCGACTCCGCCAATCACTTTCGGAATATCGTGACGAGCGACTTGCGTATTGCCGGGATCTTCGCGCTCGGGTGAAAAGGCAACCCAGATATCGTGGTCGCCAGCGGCGCCCTGACGGGATACCTTCAGGCTGGCCTTGTTTTCCTTTTCAAGAATCGGAATCAGGACTTCTTCGGTGGTGCCGGGGTAGGTCGTGCTCTCCAGGATCACAATCTGACCAGCGCGCAAATAGGGTGCAACCGCGTGCGCGGTATTAGTGATGTAGCTGAGATCAGGCTCGTGATATTCGTCGAGCGGTGTGGGGACGCAGATGATGATCGCATCCATGGCGGTGATCTGCGCATAGTCCGCCGTGCCCCTGAAGCCGTTCGACTTCGCCGCCGCGATTTCCTGGGGAGTAATGCGGAAAATGTAGGTACCGCCGCTGGCCAGGGTATCGATTTTGCGCTGATCGATGTCGAAACCAGTGACCGGAAATTTCTGCTCGCTGTAGAGCAGCGCCAGCGGCAATCCGACGTAGCCGAGGCCGATGATTCCGACCCGAGCCTGGCGCGCGTCAATGCGGCCTTTTCAAGTCCGTGTAGAGGGAAGAAGCGGCGAGTTGAGTATTCATATCCGCAAATGATTCTAGCATTCGAGATTACGCTTACCCCACGCATGTAACCGGTGGGTTGCGGTAACATCCCTTGCAGATGCGACCTTCGCGACTATTGATGGTAGTACTCCCGGTTGTCATTCTGGTTGCGCTTGCCAGTCAGGCGGCGCGTTTTCTGGTGGTGGACAGACCGGAAAAATCCGATGCCATCGTGGTGCTGGCAGGGGAAACCAACGTCCGCCCGGCCCGCGCCCTGGAACTGCTACGCCAGGCGGTGGCGCCGCGTGTGTTGTTCGACGCCGAGACGCGAGACTCTGATCTACGATCAGCGCCTGACCGACATTGCACAGAAATACGCGAACGGCCTCCCCGAAGCAAGCAGAGTCTCGGTATGCCCGATCGTTGGATCTTCGACCAGCGCCGAGGCCACCGATATAGACCGCTGCCTGCGGTCGCTGGGCGCGCATCGCGTGTTGATCGTGACCTCCGACTATCACACCCGCCGCGCCCTGACGATCCTTCGCCATCGCCTGCCGCAATACCAGTTCAGTGTGGCCGCGGCTCGCAATCCGGAGCAATTCGGCGCCGCCTGGTGGTCCCACCGCGAATGGGCAAAAACTGTCTTCGATGAGTGGTCCAAGCTGCTATGGTGGGAAGCCGTAGACCGCTGGCGATAAGCAGTGCCCAGTACTCGGCAAGCATCAGCCCAGCTGTTGGTGTAAATTTACTGGGAACTGGCAACAGAGAAGGTTCTGGAGGTTCCATGTCGCAGGTGAAGATCACGGTCCGCCCTAATGGCCCCTATCGCGTCGAAGATCCCAGCGGCGTAATAGAACTGGTGGACGCCGACGGCAACAAGTACGACCTGACGGGCAAGACCGCGTTTTCCCTTTGCCGCTGCGGCGTTTCCGCCAATCGGCCTTTCTGCGACGGTAGTCACAAGATCGCCTTCCAGGCGCCTGATACGGCAATCAAAGTCGGGTAGAGACAGGGCTCGCCCCGTCTCTAAGGGAAATCAGGCGCGCTCCAAAGCCATTTGCAAACCGACCTACCCAGAGTAGCCCTAGTGCTTAACTGGAAACCGGGGCCGCGAAAACCCGTGCTCTGAGCTTTCTCCTGATCTAGCATGGTCAGTGAACAATTGTTGCCGCAGTTGTCGGCGCTCCAATCGACGGTTTCAGGCCAAAGCACGCTTTGCCTGCTAACTCTATGTGCCCTTTGGGAAGAACCCAGCACGCCATTCGACGCAGCACTCGCCTGCCGCTGGAAGTTCCCGTGCTTGTGACCAGCCTCGACCCCGCGCGGCCCTTTTCCGAGCAGTGCAACACCACCCTCGTGAACGCGCACGGATGCGGTCTGATTGTTTCCCGCGCACTCGTGAACGGCACGCCGGTCCGCCTGGAAATTGTTTCAGCGAAGCGCCACACCACGGCGCGGGTCTCGGAGGTAGTCCCACTGGGAGGCGATCCCGAGACTTGGCTGATCGGCCTGGAGCTCGACGTTCCCGGCAACTTCTGGGGAATCGACTATGCGCCTTCGGATTGGAAAGTCGACGAGCCGAGCATTAACAACAGCCCGCCGCCCGCCGCGGACCACCAGCAACTCGATCAACCGCCCGCAGCGCCAAAGCCGGTTCGTTCGCATCGCTGGCGCCTGACCGACATCAGCGCTGGCGCCTGCTACCTGGAAGCGTCCGCTCCATTTCCCGCAGGCACTCCGGTGCTGCTTAGCATTCGGGTATCAGACACGGAGTGTTTGCTGGAAGGAGTGGTGCGGGTATCGCATGCGCAGGCGGGAATGGGAGTCGAGTTCACGCGAGCGCAAGGGCACGATCTCCGGACCCGGGTGACGGAACTCATCGGTCAACTGATGAACAGTCACGAGGTGCCGCGAATTTTCATAGGCCGCCAAGAAGGCAAGCATGCGATGGCGCATCAGGTACCGGTCGCGGCGCGGGACGACTCGCCCGACCCGCTGCTGGAGCTGATTCACACAGGGGCGTCGTTGTCCCAGGAGGAGTTTCTAAAGGCCTTGCGGGTACAACGCCTCCCGGTGGATTGATAGACCATTCCGTCGGGGGCTATGAACCCGGAAATCGGTCTTGGGAAGGTACGGCATTGCACGCTGCGGGAAAGTCGGGACTCGTATCAGGGTATGCCTTCGGGCATACCACGCTTGGTGAAGAACAGTTTCGGCTTTAGCAAAGCCGCCCTTAATTCTGCGACACTTACGGCGTGGCTGAAGCCATGCCCCTTCGAAACAGAATCAAAACTCCGCTATGCGACTATCGACTGTTAACGACCTATAATGTGACCAATCCTTGGCCCTACCGAATCCAATTCGTGACGAAACGAAGACCTCGGGACGCCGGAAGGCGGTTATTGCGCTTGGGATCGGCGCTTTCCTGCTGCTTGCTGCTCTGGTGTTGCAAGCCTCGTTCAATCTGAAGTTCATCAGCCCTGACAGCAATCAGGAGCTTCTGTTCTTTGCCGGACTGAGCGGGCTGATTTTCCTTGCCTTCGTGGCGCTGACTATCGTTCTTGGACGGAATCTGCTGAAACTCTATGCCGAACGGCGGCAAGGTGTGGCGGGTTCCAAGTTCCGCACGCGCCTGGTGGTGGTCAGCCTGCTGCTGTCGTTCTTGCCTGTGATTGCCATGTTCTGGTTCTCGTATGGACTGATGAACCGCTCGATCGACAAGTGGTTCTCGCAGCCGGTCGAGGAAGTGCGCGCGGATACGGCGGCGATGTCGGCGCTGCTCTATGAGTATGCGGGCCAGAACGCGACCTCGGAAGCACAAGCCATCGCACAGACGGACGAATTTCAACGAGCTTTTGCCAGCGGAAATTTCTCTGAAGCCACGGAAGAACTTCAGGAACACATCCCGACCCTGCAAGGCGGATTCGTTCTGGCCATGGCACATGGCAGCGTGGCTGCCAGCCTGAACCCTCCAGCGCAGTGGGCCGACATGAAGGACCGCTTTCCGCTGCAGGCGGCGCTGCGCGGGGAGCATCCGCATTTCCAGTGGGGACAGACGGACTATCTTGTTGCAGCGGCGCCGCTTCATGACGGAGCGGTGATCGTTGCCATGCCGCTGCCGCCAAAATTTGCCCAAACGGCCAAGCAGATTCAGGATAGCCAACATCGTTATATTGAACTGGCTGCCAAACGAAAGCTGTTTCGGCGGACTTACATTGGATTTCTGTTGTTGCTGACCGTCGTGGTGCTGTTCGCTTCGACCTGGATGGCGCTGCTGCTTTCGAAGTTGGTCAACCGTCCGGTGGCGGCGCTGGCGGCCGGGACGGAGGCGATTTCAAAGGGACAACTGGATTACCGCGTCGATATCCGCGCCACCGACGAACTGGCCGAACTGGTGCAATCTTTCAATAGCATGGCGGAACAACTGGAATCCAGCCGGCGGCAGATCGAAAGTTCCAGCCGGGACGTGGGCGTGGCGAACGAGGCGCTCGAAAGGAGACGGCGGTACATCGAAACGGTTCTGGAAAGTCTTCCCACCGGAGTGATCTCGATCGACGCGGCGCGACGGGTGACGCTGGCGAACGCGGCTTTCTCCCGAATGTTCTACCTGGACCGGAGTGAATATGTGAATCCGGCCGCACTGGTGAACCTGCCTCTGCGAGAAGTGATGCCAGCGGAGGTGCTCGCGGACCTAGAGCCGCTGCTGCGCCGGGCGGATCGCATGGGCATCACCGCGGCCAACATGGAACTGGCGCTGCCGCGGGCACAGCTGAATGTCGCGGTAACTGTTTCTGCGTTGAGCCACGCCGCCGAGGGGCTGGGTTACGTGCTGGTGTTCGAAGACCTGTCGGACCTGTTACGGGCGCAAAAGCAGGCAGCCTGGCGCGAGGTGGCGCGGCGGGTGGCACATGAGATCAAGAACCCGTTGACCCCAATCGCGCTTTCCGCGGAGCGCATCCATCGCCATTTGACGCGGGGCACGGCTCCCGACGCTGCCTCACTCGAGGTGATCCGCACCTGCTCGGAAACCATCCGGAACGCGGTCGAAAGCGTGCGCACATTGGTGGACGAATTTTCGGCGCTGGCTCGGTTCCCGGCGTCGCGTCCGCAGCCCGCCAATTTGAACCAGCTGGTGGAGGGTGCGCTTATGTTGTTCAACGGCCGGCTGGAGGGCATTCGCGTGCGCACGGAACTAGCACACGATCTGCCGGCGGTGATGGCCGATCCGGAGGCGATCAAGCGCGCGATTTCAAATCTTGTGGACAACGCCGCCGAGGCCATGCAGGACGCGATCCTGAAAGAGATCACGATTTCAACTGCCCTCGTGGCCAGCCACGATGCCGTCGAATTGGTGGTTTCGGACACTGGCCAGGGAGTTTCGCGAGACCTGAAGGAACGGCTGTTCCTGCCGTACTTTTCTACCAAGCAACGCGGCACGGGGCTGGGGCTGGCCATAGTGAGCAGAATTGTGGAAGACCATCGCGGTTCGATCCGGGTGGAAGAAAACAAGCCGTTCGGCAGCCGGTTCGTGGTCGAGCTGCCGACAGCAGCGGAGACCGTCAGCGCTCCGGCGGCGAGCTAGACGCTGTTAAGGTAAGCCATGGCACACATCCTCATCGTCGACGATGAATCCAGTATCCGCGAATCCTTGCGGGGCATCCTCGAGGACGAGGGATACAAGATCAGCGTCAGCCCGAGCGGCGAACACTGTCTGGAGTTGTTGCGCAAGAGCAGCTTCGACCTGATCCTGCTGGATGTGTGGCTGACCGGGATCGACGGGCTTGAGGTGCTGGAAAAGATCCGGGAGATGGAGGATCCGCCCGAGGTCATCATGATTTCGGGGCACGGGACGATCGAGACCGCGGTGCGCGCCACCAAGCTGGGCGCCTACGATTTTGCGGAAAAACCGCTCTCGCTGGAAAAGACGCTGATCCTGGTGAAGAATGCGATCGATGCGCGGCGCTTGCGCCATGAGAATCTCGATCTGCGCAAGCAACTGCAGACGAAGAGCGTGATCGTGGGTGAGAGCGTACCCATGAAAGCGCTGCGCCAGCAGATTGCTTTGATGGCGCCCACCAACGGACGCGTGTTGATCTACGGCGAATCGGGCACGGGCAAAGAACTAGTCGCACATGCCATCCACATGCAGAGCTTGCGCAAAGACGAAATGTTTGTCGAGATGAACTGCGCCGCGATTCCCGAAGACCTGATCGACAGCGAACTGTTCGGGCATCGCAAATCGTCGTTTCCGGGGGCTACGGCAGACAAGGAAGGCAAGTTTCAGAAGGCCGATAAGGGAACTCTGTTTCTGGATGAAGTCGGCGATATGAGTCTGAAGACGCAGTCGAAAGTCCTGCGCACCCTGGAGCAACAGCGGTTCATCCCGGTGGGAAGCGACGATCCGGTTACTGTGGACGTGCGGGTGATTGCATCCACCAACAAGGATTTGGAGGAAGAAATTGCCAAGGGGAACTTCCGCGAGGATCTTTTTTACCGTCTGAACGTGATTCCGTTTGTCGTGCCGCCGCTGCGCGAACGCAAGGAAGACATCCCGTTGTTCACGCGGCATTTTCTGAAAGAATTTGCCTCGGCCTATGGCCGGCGTCCGCGAGAGATCACCGATGATGCCATCGACGTGCTGATGCGCTATGCCTGGCCGGGGAATATCCGCGAGCTGCGCAATGTGATCGAGCGCATCGTGATCATGAATCCCACCACCTCGCGATTTGAACGCAAGCACCTTCCGCCGCTGGTGCATCGTGACGGCAGCAGGCGCGTGCCGGGCACGGAAGGGTCGACGCTGCACCAGGCGCGGGCGGCCTATGAGCGCGACTACATCCTTAAGAAACTGGACGAAAATCATGGCAACGTCAGCCGTACTGCGGAAGTGCTTGGGCTGGAGCGCAGCCATCTGTATCGCAAGATGAAGAGTCTGGGGATTGCGGCGAAGGAGTGAGGCAGGTCTTAGGTCTTAGGTCTTAGGTCTTAGGTCTTGGGAAAAACTTGGACTTTGATCCTCGCTCGGTTTTCCTAAGACCTAAGACCTGACACCTAAGACCTTATCTTTTCTAGCATGTGAATTTCCGTCCCGTTCTTGTGAAACTGGACTTCGTCCATTAGCTGATTGATCAGGTAAATGCCACGGCCGTGGCTGGAGTAGATATTCTCGCCGTGGCAGGGGTTGGCAATCTGGGTGGGATCGAAACCGGAGCCGGGATCCCGCACCACGATCAGCATGCCGCGCTCCTCGTCGCAGGCCACGTCGCATTCGATGACTTTGGAGGGATCGTTTTTCGCTCCGTGAACGATAGCATTGGCCAGGGCTTCGGTCAGGGCGAGTTCGATGGCGTCTTCGCGTCCTTCCGCGCATTTCATTTCCCGCACTATCTTCATTACGTTTTGGACAACCGGCTCTACCGCATTGTGGTCGGCGGAAAGACTCACGTTGAGCTTGAGATTGAGCTTATCCGCGTCGAAGTCACACGATTGTCGCGGCTGCCCAGAGGATGAGGAAGAATGTTCCATTAATTGGCTGTGGTCTTTTCCAGCCTATCCTCTGGTTTAGATGCAGGAAGGCGCTGACAAATTCTATGGATTTGACGACTGGGATGCAAATCTTTTCTGGATCGCTGACAATCTTGGCGGATTACGACGGTGGGTTACCAGGGTCAACTGGCCGCCTAACCACATGAACCGGCTGGCCCGGAACTCAGTTTACGACTCCGGGTCAGGCGGGCCGCCGATCTGTTGTAATTGACGGCGCCAATCGAGTTCTTCAACAAAGGTTCTCGAATCGCGCCAGCCGGCCTTGATCTTGACGAAGATTTCGAGAAAGACTTTGGTGCCTACCATTTTCTCGATGTCGAGGCGGGCTGCGGTTCCAATCTTCTTGAGCATTTGGCCGCCTTTTCCCAGCAGGATGGCCTTTTGGCCGTCTCGTTCGCAATGAATCACAGCGGCGATCCGGGTCAGGCGTGGACTCTCATCGAACTGCTCGATCAGGACCGAGACCGCATGCGGCACCTCTTCATGGGTCTGCATGAGAACGTGCTCGCGGATCAACTCGGCCGCCATGAAACGCACGGGCTGATCGGTGATCTGATCCTCGGGAAAATAGCGCGGGCCGTTAGGCAGAGCCTTCAGGACGCAGGATAGCAATTCGTCGAGGCCCTTTTTCTTGAGAGCGGAGATGGGAACGATCTCTTTGAAATCGTGCATGGTTTGGAACTGCGCGATCAGCGGAAGCAGTTTGCTCTTGTCGGCGAGCAGATCAATTTTGTTGAGCAGCAGAAAAACCGGAGTGCCCGCCTTTCTTGCCAGGTCGAGGACGAAGGCGTCGTCGCGATCCCACTTTTTCTTTGCGTCGACAATCATCAGAATCAGTTCGCAGCCTTCGAGCGCCTCGCGCACCTCGGACATCATCTTGCGTCCGAGCGAGGAGCCGGACTGATGTACTCCCGGCGTGTCGATGAGAACGATTTGCCCGGCTTCGCGTCCTTTCTGCTTGGGAATATTGATGATTCCGAGAATGCGGTTGCGGGTGGTCTGAGGCTTTGGCGAAATGATGGCCAGCTTCTCGCCGACCAGCGCATTCAGCAGCGTGCTCTTGCCCGCATTCGGGCGTCCGAGAATGCAAACGAATCCGGAGTGGAAGGACATGAGGATAGGGTACAAGGTTTTGAGAGGCAGGTGTCAGGTGTCAGGTTCGCGACAGACAGCAACGTGCGAATCACTGGACCGGTTGATACGTCCCCTGTTCCTCACGATAGATGGCCGTCAGTCCGGGGGGAAAGCTGATCCAGTACACTCCCTTCGGAGTTTCGAGCCGGTAGATTCTCCGGTGTCGTGAGAAGCGATAAGGTCCCCGGCTGAAATAGCAGCGCTCCACCTTTTGGAGGGTCAACTGCTGCGCCTGCGCCCAGGTGTCTATTTCCACGCGGTCGTTGCGGTTTTCCCGCAAGGTCACTAGGCCAAACCACAGGCCACCGACGACGATGATGACAACTGCCAATCGATTCGCATTCATATTTGCCGCCCGACAGTCGGGCTGGGAGTCCAGCAAACCAGTGTCTCACGTCGCGCTGCGCGCCGGTGCTGGGAACGAGGGACCTCAACTGTGCTGCCCGCAGTGGCGCGCGGTGATAAGATTTGGGCATGTCCGCACTTCGTGAACAGGCGCTCGGAATTATTAATGTCTGTCAAACTGCACAGCAACGATTCGTTGACCAGCAAACCATCGCGATAGCCCAAGCTATCGTCGCGGAGGCTAAGGCGGCACTGCCGGACGACAAGGTGATCGCGGCTGCCAATTTGGAGCCTCCTGTTACCTTTTGGACTTCGGTTCAGGCCGCCATGGAAATAGTTGCGAACAGCCTGCCGCCGAAGGAAGTGACAGCGGTGGATTGAAAGACCAAAAGGCGCTCCCGCCGTCGAAGATCGAGGAACCACGTCTTCTTATATCCCCTTCTTCTCAGATCAACTTCATCTGTTTGGGCGCGGTTGTGATGCGGACGCGCTCTACCCGGCGGTCGGTGGAATCCAGGACTTCGAACTTCAGCCCTTCGTCTTCGATGACTTCGCCTTTCTTGGGAATGCGTCCGGCGAGTTCGCTGACCAGGCCGGCTATGGTGGAAGACTCGCGGCCTTCGGGCTTCATGCCGAAGAGTTCATCGAGGCGGTCCACGTCCATGTTGCCGGGGACGATGTACGAGTGCTCGTTTTCCTGGACTACCTGCGATTTTTCGTGTTCATCGCCGATTTCTCCCACAATTTCTTCCACCAGGTCTTCGATGGTTACCAGGCCGGCCACGCCTCCGTATTCGTCCACTACGATTGCCATGCGGATGTTGCTGCGCTGCATCTCGCGTAGCAGGTCACTAACTAACTTGCTTTCCGGGACGAAGTAAACGTCCTTCCGCATGAGGCTGGCCACGGTGCGGGTGTGGGCCTCGGCGTCGGGTACTTGCAGCACGTCCTGGGTGTGGAGAATGCCTTTGATGTGGTGAATCGAACCTTCGTAGACAGGGATGCGCGAAAAATGCTTGCCCCTTAGCAACTCGACCACGTGCTCGACGGTGCAGTCGGCGGGGACGGCTACCATCTCCGGCCTGGGCTTCATGGCTTCGCGAACCGTCTTGCCGCTGAACTCGACCGCCGACTGGATGAGATCGCGGTCGCCTTCCTGGATAATGCCTTCTTCCTGTCCGGCCTCAATCAGCGCGTCTACGGCTTCGGAGGAAGTCTCCTGTTCCGCGTCGGCGCGCTCGCGGGTGAGCGAAGTGACAGACTGGCAGAATCCGAGCACCAGCGTTACCGGCAAAACCAGGTAGATGAGAACACGCAAAAGGAGCGTCCAGTGCTGGAGCCAGCGCCCCTGGGTTCGGGAGAAGAAAACGAAAGGCAGGAGGCGGTTAAAAAGGATGACGATCAGGACCAGGCTTAGCGTGGCTTCGAGAACTTCGTAGACGCTCCAGGCGCGGTCGCGAAACACGGTGAAGCCAACGATCATGGCGATGGCGGCGGTGACCAACTGGCTGAGGATGGCCATGGAGAGCGCGGCTCGCTCGCGCGTGACTCCGAGGTGCGGCTCTACGAGTTGCTCGAAGGCGTCGATGTTGTCCTGGAAATCGCGGGAGAGGAATTTGCCCAACTCCTGGTAGAGACGGTCGACATAGGAGACCAGGGTCAAGAGGCCGAAGAGGAGGACGAGAGCTATGCCGACGCCGGTCATGATGATGGGCCAGGTTGCTGGCTAGTGCTTCCTCCCCACGCGCTCGATGAGTCCCAGCGGAAGGTGGAGTCTTGCGCGCAACTGTTTTTCGCGCTTGGCCATCTGTCCATTGTCGCACTCGTGATCGTAGCCGCGCAGATGCAGGATACCGTGCAACACCAAAATTTTAACTTCCTCGGGGGGCGAGTGTCCCAGGGCCCACGCATTCTGCGATGCGATCTCGGCGGAGACGGCGATCTCTCCGGCGAATCGCTTTTGCATGCCGGGCTCGGCCGGAAAGGAGAGCACGTCGGTCGGTTTGTCTTTTCCACGGAAGCGCCGGTTCAGGGACTTCATCTCAGCGCTCGAGGTTACGAGCACGTTGACGTTGCCTTTCAATCCGGCGGCGCGGCGGGCGCGGGCTACGAAGCGGGTTAGGGCCAGGTCGGTGAGATCGGCGACGCACTTTTGAAAGATGACCAAGATCGCACCCTATTGCAATTCTGAGCGAGGCGAAGAACTCTTGCATTCCGCGGACAAATGCATAGGTCCTTCGCTCCTCCACCCCATCACGCCAAAAGCGGGCGCGCTGGGGCCCCGGTTCGCTCAGGATGACAATTCAAAGTCCTACAAGCTGACAATCACAATTCTTAACGCGCTCAATTGCGCAGCGGAGGCGGATCTTCATGCGGCGCTGGAGACGCGGCTGGCTTTGCCTCCAGAAGCGATAGTTGTTGCTCCGCCAGCTTGGTTTTGTGCTCGTCGTAGGCGCGGATGATTCTCTGCACCAAGTGATGACGGACTACATCACTTTCGTCGAAGTTCACGAAGGCCAGGCCGTTTACGCCTTTCAGAATTTCTGCCGCTTCGATCAGGCCGCTGCGGCGGGCGGTGGGCAAGTCGATTTGCGTGATATCGCCGGTAATGACCGCTTTGGAACCGAATCCCAGGCGGGTGACGAACATCTTCATCTGCTCAGAGGTGGTGTTCTGCGCCTCGTCAAGAATGACGAAGGAATCGTTCAGGGTGCGTCCGCGCATGAAGGCTATGGGGGCGATCTCGATGATATTTTTTTCCAGATAACGCTCGACGCGCTCGGGGTCGAGCATGTCAAAGAGCGCGTCGTACAGGGGGCGGAGATAGGGATCAATCTTCTCCTGCAAGGTACCTGGCAGAAAACCCAGGCGTTCGCCGGCTTCGACCGCCGGGCGCGCCAGAATGATGCGGTTTACCTGCTTATTGAGCAGGGCCGAGATAGCCATGGCGACGGCGAGGTAGGTCTTGCCGGTGCCGGCGGGACCCACGGCAAACACCATGTCGTGCTGCTCGATGGCTTCAAGGTAGCGGCGTTGATTGGGGCTCTTGGGCTGAACCGTCCGCCGGCCAAACGACCGCTGGCGACCGGCTTCGGCGAGGCTGCGGAGAGTCGTATTGGGATCGCTGACCACCACGCGCAACATGCTGCTGAGGTCCCCGTTGACGAACTGGTGGCCGGACTTCCGCAGATGCTCGTAATCGGCGAATAGCTGTTCGGCGCGGGCCACGTCGCGGGGCGCGCCTTCCAGATCAATGTGATCGGAGCGCAGATCGATATTGATGTTCAGGCCGTCTTCGAGCACGTGGAGGTTTTCATCACGGGTGCCGAACAGGGTCTCGATGTCAGGGGTGAGTGCAATGCTTTTTTTCATTCAGGATACGACGCCGCCTCCAGCGGCCGGACTTGGGCTCACTGTTGGTTTGTTGTCAGTGCGCGCCGTGCGAGGCTCAGGCGAACCCGTGCCAGCGTTTTTTGCACGCGAGTAGCTGGATGAAGAAGTAGACCCAACCGGATTGCGCACCCCGGCGACGGGGCGGTTACCAACCATTTGATTTCAGCGTAGCGCGGGCGGGCGGGGGAGTCAATGGGAAGGACGCCGCCGGAGACAGGTGGCGTTACGACTACGCGCCTTCGCCTCTTGTCTCTGGTGCGCTAGCCCACACCGCCCGATCTTTGGCCCAAGCCCGCAGCTCGGCAATCTCCTCAGCCCGTGTAACCGACAGCGGCACGGTGGACGAGAGCGCGGTGAGCAGGTCTTTGGTGCTCAGTTCCTGTTTGCGGGCAAAAGCGGCGTAGAGGGCGGTTTGGACGGCGGATTCGATTTCCGCGCCGGAGAAGCCTTGGGCTGCGGCTGCTACTTGATCCAGATCGTAGTCGGAGGGATTGCGTTTGCGCTTGGTTAGCTGGATGGAGAAGACCTGCTTGCGGTCGGCTGCGCTGGGGAGGTCCACGAAGAAGAGTTCATCGAAGCGGCCTTTGCGGATCAGCTCTGGGGGCAGGGCGGTTACGTTGTTGCAGGTGGCGGCTACGAAGACGGCGGGCTTGCGCTCCTGCATCCAGGATAGGAACGACGCGAGCAAGCGGGACGAGACGCCGGCGTCGGCGGAGGCGGAATCGGGGCCGCTGCCGGCGAAAACTTTCTCCAACTCGTCGATCCACAGGACGCAAGGGGCTAGACCCTCTGCTACTCGGAATACTTTCTGAATGCGCTTTTCGGTTTCGCCTATGAACTTGTCGTAGACGGCGGCGGTGTCGAATTTTACCAGCGGCAATTTCCATTCTCCGGCTACGGCTCGGGCGCAGAGACTCTTGCCGCAACCCTGGACGCCTAGAATGATTACGCCTTTAGGCGGGTCGAGGCCGAACTGGCGGGCCTGGTCGTCCCAGGAGCCACGGCGCTGAGCGAGCCAGTGCTTCATGTTTTCCAGGCCACCCACGCTCGCCATGGTGTCGGTTGAGTCCACGAACTCCAGCATTTCGGAGCGCTTCAGCAGAGCCTTCTTCGCTTCGAGCACATCGGTGATGCACTGTGGCGAAAGCGCCAGGCGTTCTACCACGGTCTGGGAGATGGCGCGTTCGGCGGCTTCTTCGGTCAGACCGCGTAAATTCGCGGCCATAGCCTCCACGCCGTTGGCGTCGACTTGGAGCTTCAGGTGTGGGTACCGGCCATTCTGGTGTAGGTTTCGCGTATGATTTCGCGCAGGCGGTCTTTATCGGGGAGCGGGAGATCGAGAAATTCGACCAAACTCGCCAGTTCGGGTGGCATTTCGATGGCGGGGGCGGTTAGCACCAGAGTTCTCCGGTTGGCAGAAAATTTTTGGCCTACGTCGCGCAGGCGGCGCACCACTACCGGGTTATCCATGTGGCGATGGAAATCCTTCAGCACGAAGACAGCTTCGATGGTCATGGTCTCGAGGTTGGCTAGCGCCTGCACGGGGTCGGTGGTGTTGTATACGGCCGTTTTCGCCCCTCCCGCACCGGCATCGGAACCAGTGAATGTGTGGAGGCGGGTCTCCGACCCGCCTTGGCCGGGTCCGAGACCCGGCCCCACGCCGCTGCCGGAGCGAACCAGGCCGTCGGCGATGGTCCATTCAAAAACCGCCAGATTCAGCTCCGAGCAGGCGGCGAGCACTAGCGTTAGGGCGTGGACTTCCTCCACCGTCTCCATGACGACGATGGGAGTGGAGGAGTTGATTAGAACCTTTAGGCGTTCGATTGGACTCATAGTTGCGAGATCAGCCCCGCTGTCCGCTGGCCCACACCCAGACGAGAATTAAGACCATCGTTCCTGCCACGGAGACCACGAGCAGCGTCTTCCTGGCTGCGGGAGAAAACCTGGCAAACGACCTGATTGCGGGCTGGACCCAGGCGAGCCAATAGAGGGTCCCCAGGACCAACAGAAATAGCAGGCCGGTCACGACTTGGGCCCAAGGGGGCCAAAGCGAATAGTTCAACATTGTTTTTTAGCGAGCCGAGAGGGGTCGAGCATTGACCCAGCAGGACTTGCTCCCGTACAATCATAGCTTCGGTTCCCACCGGAACATCTTCCTGGTGCAATCCAGGACAAACAAAGGTAATCAAGCCACATGGCGAATCATTTTTCGGCGATGAAACGCGCCCGTCAGACAGAGAAGCGAACCGTCCGCAACCGGGCCAATTCATCGCAACTGCGCACCGCTCTGCGGAGCCTGCGCGAGAGCCTGGAAAAGGGCGACAAAGCGGCCGCGGGACAAACGTACCGTGAGACGGTTTCGGCGCTCGACAAGGCGATCCAGAAGGGCGTTTTGCACGAGAATACGGCCTCGCGCTACAAGTCGCGCCTGGCGGCGCGGTTGAATGCGCTGAAGTAGGGCGGGCTCGGGACCGAACCCAATTGCTGAACTGGCGCGATTCGTTTCCCTCCGGACTTGCTCACTACTCCCCACTTCCCGGCGCTGAAGCGCCGGGCTATTGCCAGACGCCCCTCCGGGGCTAAGCGGGTGCCGGAAAGGTTAACTTTTTGGCGGCCAATTCGGGTCGCAAATTGTTCTTGACCTTCCCTAGCGGTTTGTTATACTTAGCTGTTCTCAGGACATCAAAGCAGTTTCTGCCGGTCCTTCTGAACCACCGCCCGCGTTGTGGCAACTCCTTAAAGAATAAGCAACTTTTGGGTTGGGCGAAGCATCTATTTTGGGTAATTCCGGCAAATCCCTTGGCACCTGGCACATTGCAGTTTGGCTAGCCGTGGACGACCATCACGCAGTGGGCGGACGATGGGATTCGTAGCTTAAATTATCCCTAGTTGTAAGGAGAACGATGAACATGCGCTCCGATCGTGTATTTGACGCTCTACATACTTTGCGGAACCGGTATATGCTGTGCCAGCTTGCCTCGAAGGCAACGCGCCGGTTCCATAAACCGAACACCCGCATTCAGGAAACCATGAATCAGGTGTTTGACAAAATCGCGGATGCGGAACGTCATGACATCCTGAGCGAACCCGAGAACTTTGCCGAAGCACAGCGGCGAGCTGCTTAAGCAGCTCCGCCGTGTGCCTGCACGGCGGCAAAGCAATCCAGTCCCTGCGAGAGAAAAAGACAATCCCTCCCGAAGAAAATCATCCACGTAGGTAAATATGACCATTGCAGAACTCAAAGAAAAAAACATTACCGAGCTGACCAAGATCGCCCGATCGTTGGAGCTCCCCGGCGCCAGCGGACTTCGCAAACAGGACCTCATCTTCAAGATCCTGCAGGCGCAAAGTGAAAAAGAAGGACACATCTTCGCCGAAGGTGTGTTGGAGATCCTCCCAGACGGCTACGGCTTTTTGCGTTCGCCCGACTACAACTATCTGCCCGGGCCCGACGACATTTATGTGTCGCCGTCGCAAATCCGCAAGTTCGATTTGAAAACCGGCGACACCATCAGCGGCCAGGTACGCCCGCCGCATGAGGGCGAGAAGTACTTTGCGCTGGTCAAGATCGAGGCGGTCAATTTCGAATCGCCCGACGAGGCCCGCAACAAAATTCTGTTCGACAACCTGACGCCGCTGTATCCGCAGGAACGCTTGAAGCTCGAAACCGTGAAAGAGAATATCAGTGCTCGGGTCATGGACCTGCTCACGCCGCTGGGCAAGGGACAGCGCGGGCTGATCGTTTCGCCACCGCGCGCCGGCAAAACCATGCTGCTGCAGAACGTGGCGAACTCGATTACTACGAATCACCCTGAAGTCGTGTTGATGGTGCTGCTGATCGACGAGCGCCCGGAAGAAGTCACCGACATGCAGCGTTCGGTCAAGGGCGAGGTCATTTCCTCGACCTTCGACGAGCCTGCGGCGCGCCATGTGCAGGTTGCAGAAATGGTAATCGAGAAGGCTAAGAGGCTGGTCGAGCACAAGCGCGATGTGGTCATTTTGCTGGATTCCATTACGCGCCTGGCGCGCGCCTACAACACCATCGTTCCGCCCTCGGGCAAGGTGCTGTCGGGCGGCGTCGATTCGAATGCTCTGCAGCGTCCGAAGCGATTTTTCGGATCGGCACGCAATATCGAGGAAGGCGGCTCGCTCACCATCATAGCTACCGCCCTCATCGACACCGGTTCGCGCATGGACGACGTGATCTTTGAAGAATTCAAAGGCACGGGCAATTCCGAAATCATTCTCGACCGGAAGCTGGTGGATAAGCGGACGTTCCCGGCGATTGATATTCAACGATCGGGCACGCGCAAGGAAGAGCTGCTGATTCCGAAAGAGGATTTGCAGCGTGTCTGGGTGCTGCGCAAGGTGCTGAACCCGTTGTCGCCGGTCGAAGCCATGGAGTTGCTGATTGAGCGGCTGGCCAAGGCGACTACGAATAGTGAATTCCTGGCTAAGATGAGTTCGTTGTAGGTTGTGGGGAGGGGCGTTCCGCCCCGCCCGCCGCCATCTCTATTCTAAGGTCGTTGCTTCGCGGTGCGCATCCGCCCACCAGGCCCACGGCACCACCAGCCACATCGCCATCGCACCCAGGGCGAGTTGATGAGGGTTGGGAGGCGGTGGTCCGAAGGTCGCTGCCAGCCATCCTAGAAACAGGAACGCGATCAAACTCCAGAGCGCGTATTTGCCAACCCGGTCGCGGGCGCGAGTCGCGCTGACATAGAGCCAGATGCCCGCCGCGAAGAACAGAATCTCCAGAGAAAGTGAGGCCGGCCACGAGTTCCAAAGCCCGAGCCCGTACTTCGGACCGCCGGGCCAGAGCGGCAGATCCGGGCGATGCACCAGAAAATCCAGCACCCAGTGACTGAGCACCAGACTGCCCAGTACCCATGCTCCCCGTGTATAGCGCCGAAGCAGGTAGTAGGCGAGTCCGACGGCGAGCGCCCAGCGGACCGCCATGGTGAGGCTGTGCGAGAGGGGATAGTCGTAGAAATCCAGAGCCTGGACCTTGGTGATGCCGGGCGCCACTCGCACATGCTCCAGGCCGAGCAACAGAAACACGGGCCAGAGCAAGTCCAGAAACTGCGCGCCGGCAATCAGGGTGCCGAGCGAAGTTCGCGGAGCCAGACGCTTGGCGGCTAGGGCTACTCCAAAATGGCCGATGAACATGCTACCAAGCTAACAAATCTACTGGCCAGCCTGCGAGTTGGTATCCTATCGGCCCCAGGCGGATCTCCTCTACTCTCTGACTCACTGGGCCGCGGCAGCAGGCGCGCTTGGTTTGTCCACGTAGCGTCTGCCGATCGGGATCAGCATGGGAACCTGCCGCTGATAGTCCCGGTAAGCGTCGCCATAAGCCCGGACCAGGTCTCTTTCCTCGAAGTAGATACCCACCAGGATGTATCCCGTCGTCGCGACCGAAAACAGCAAATGGCCCGTCGTCATTGCCGGCGCCGACCAGAAGGCGATCACGAATCCCAGGTAAATCGGGTGCCGCACCCATTGGTAGAATAACGGCGCCTTGAACGCCGGACGATGGAATTCTCGCCCCTTGACGTAGGCCCACACCTGCTCCAATCCGCATCGGAGGCGCGAGTTCGCCTCTCACCAAATCAAGAACGCCATCCAGTTGCGCTGGATGGCGTTTTTTCACCTCTGAAATTGCGGGCTCTCCGACCCGCTGGACGGGCGAGAGCGCCCGTCCCCACACGAGCAATTCGCTTACTCCGAACTGATTCTCATGCCGTAGAACGAGCGGTACACGAAGAAGTAGGAAACGGCGAAGAAGGCTAACGCCAGCACCGTCGTCAGAGCGGTAGCGTGACCATTGGGCTTGAGCGTTTCCGCCAGTTCAACGGCCAACAACCCAAACAGCGTGGTGAACTTGATGACCGGGTTCATGGCCACCGAAGACGTGTCCTTGAAAGGATCGCCCACCGTATCGCCAATCACCGTGGCGTCGTGCAGCGGCGTGCCCTTCTGCTTCAGTTTGGTTTCGACAATCTTCTTGGCGTTGTCCCAGGCGGCGCCAGCGTTGGCCATGAAGATGGCCTGGTAAAGGCCGAAGATCGCAATCGAGATCAGATAGCCGATGAAGAAGAAGGGTTCCACGAAGGCGAAGGTCAAGGTCCCGAAGAAGACGGCGAGGAAGATGTTGAACATGCCCTTCTGCGCGTACTTGGTGCAGATTTCAACCACTTTCTTGCTGTCGGCGACCGATGCCTTCTCTGCGCTCTCGAGTTTGATGTTGGCCTTGATGAACTCGACGGCGCGATAGGCGCCGGTGGTCACGGCCTGGGTGGATGCGCCGGTGAACCAGTAGATCATGGCGCCGCCGGTGATCAGGCCCAAAAAGAACGGAGCATGCAGCAGGGAGAGTTTATCCACATTCGTGGTGAGGCCATTGGTTAGCGCCATGATGATGGAGAAGATCATGGTTGTTGCGCCGACTACGGCGGTTCCAATCAGCACGGGCTTGGCGGTCGCCTTGAAGGTATTGCCCGCGCCATCGTTCTCCTCTAGCAGGTCCTTGGAACGGTCAAAATTCACGTCGATGTTGAAGTCTTTCTTGATTTCCGCTTTGACGTTGGGCACCTGCTCGATCATCGAAAGTTCATATACGGACTGCGCGTTGTCGGTAACCGGACCGTAGGAATCGACCGCGATGGTGACCGGGCCCATGCCGAGGAAGCCGAAAGCAACCAGGCCAAAGGCAAAAACGGCCGGGGCAAGCATAACCTCGCTCCCCATTTGCATCGTACTCAGGCCCATTGTGCTCATGCTGTAAGCAATCGCCATGAGCACCATCATGGCAAGGCCAATGTAATACGCGGAAAAGTTTCCGGCGACAAAGCCGGAGAGGATTCCTAGCGATGCGCCGCCTTCCTTGGCCGAGGTCACCACTTCGTTTACATGGCGGGACTCCACCGAGGTGAAAACCTTGACCAGTTCTGGAATCAGCGCTCCGGCGAGGGTTCCGCAGGAGATGATCACGGCGAGCTTCCACCACTGAGTGTCGTCGCGACCGAGCATGGGAATGATGAAATAGGAAACCAGAAAGGTGAGGGCAATGGACACGATCGAAGTGATCCACACCAGAGAGGTGAGCGGAAGCTCAAAGTTCATTTTGTCGGCATTGCCATACTTCGCCTTGGCGATAGCACCGTTGAGGAAGTACGAAACGGAGCTGGCCACCAGCATCATGACACGCATCACGAAAATCCACACCAGCAACTGCACCTGGATGGCAGGATCTCTGACGCCCAGCAAAATGAACGTGATCAGCGCGACGCCCGTGACGCCATAGGTTTCGAAACCATCGGCCGACGGCCCGACCGAATCACCCGCGTTGTCGCCGGTACAGTCCGCGATCACGCCAGGGTTGCGGGCATCGTCTTCCTTGATCTTGAAGACGATCTTCATGAGGTCGCTGCCGATGTCGGCGATCTTGGTAAAAATGCCGCCCGCGATCCGCAGCGCCGCGGCGCCCAGCGACTCGCCGATGGCAAATCCAATAAAACAAGGGCCTGAATAATCGCCCGGAATAAACAGCAGGATGATCAGCATCATCAGCAGTTCGACCGAGATCAGCATCATGCCGATCGACATGCCCGCTTCCAGGGGAATCTGATACACGGGATACGGCTTGCCCGGCAGCGAAGCGAAGGCGGTGCGCGAATTCGCGAAAGTATTCACGCGGATGCCGAACCACGCCACCCCGTAGCTGCCCGCCATCCCGATAATGCTGAACCCAAGAATGATGGGAAGGGTCGTGGAAATCGGCTTGCCGGGCACTGGTGCCAGCCATCCGAAATACATCACCATGACCACCGCGATGAACGACCAGAGCAGCAACAGGAACTTGCCCTGCGTAATCAGGTAGGTCTTGCAGGTTTCGTAGATGAGCTCGGAAATGTCCAGCATCGCCTTATGAACAGGCAGATTCTTGAGCCGCATGAAGATCGTCATGCCAAACAGCAGCCCAAACACACAGAAGGCAATGCCAATCAGCAACAGATTATGGCCATTCATGCCAAAGATGAAGGAAACGGTGGATAGGTCTGGAACTTTCAGGGCGGCCTCGCCACCCACCTCTTCGGCAGGTTGCGCCAGTGCGCAGCCGGCAGTCAGAAGCAGCAGAGTGGCAAAGGTTGCGAGAGCTTTCGCAAAGCGGCGTCCCACAGACGCAAGATTGGCGTTCCCAGTGCGCATTAGAATCCTCCTCAGCAGGTCCGAAACGCGCTTCCACCGCCCGACATATCAAAATTAAAAGGAGTGCCGATTTGGCCGCGTCGGAAAAACTTTGTGCCGTTGTGATGCAGGCCAGCCGCAGACTGCACGCTAGAGCACGAAGCATTCGTTTATAGCATCTGGGCCGAAGGCGGGTCAACGGCACGCATCACAGCGCAACATGCGGCTGGCGACTGCGGCACCACTCGGCCCATGTGCAGTCTCTTCCGGGACTCGCTGAAGCGTGCACGCAGGAACTGTTCTTTTGCCCCGCAATCGGGCGGCTTCCGTATAATTGAGCATCTGCCATGCCAGCCTCCCTGGACTCGATTGTCGCTGCCACACGCCAGCGCCTTTCTCTGAATCGGCGAAACTGCGACCGGCGAGCGCTGGAGCGCGCGGCTGCGGAGCACATTCCGCGTGGATTTCGGAATCAACTGCGCCGGATGTCTCAGGACGGAATCGCCACTATTGCCGAACTGAAAAAAGCCTCGCCGTCGAGGGGCTTGATTCGCGAGGATTTCAGACCCTCGGAACTGGCTCGGGAACTCGAGCAGGCTGGCGCCGCCGCATTGTCGGTGTTGACCGACGAAGAATTTTTCCAAGGCTCGCTGAACTATCTGCGTGAGGCCTCCGCGAGCAGTTCTCTTCCCTGCTTGCGCAAAGATTTTATCGTCGATGAATTCCAGATCGTCGAAGCCAAGGCCAACCGCGCCGACGCCATCCTCTTGATTGTCGCCGCCCTTGAGCAGAAAGACTTGGTAGCGCTGGCGGGGATCGCGCGATCTCACAGCCTGGACGTTTTGTGCGAAGCACATGACGAAGAGGAATTGCAACGCGCGCTCGATGCTGGCTGCGACCTGATCGGCATCAACAGCCGTAATCTGCGTACTTTCGAAGTCGATCTCGAAACCGCACTCCGGCTGGCGGACAAAATTCCGGCTGGGTGCGTCCGCGTCGCCGAGAGCGGCATCCAATCCGGCGCGGACTTGGCGCGTCTGCGGTCGGCCGGGTACGAGGCGTTCCTGATCGGCGAATGCTTGATGAAGGCGGAGCAGTCCGGCAAAGCGCTGGCGAAGTTGATGGAAGAAGCGAAAGTAGCGGTTAGTAGGTAGTTGGTTTAACTGATAGCTGGGAACTGATAGCTGACAGCTGTTTTATGACTTGGATCAAGATTTGCGGGACCACGAACCTCGACGACGCCCTTGCCGCTTGCGATGCAGGCGCTAACGCCCTGGGCTTCGTCTTCTATCCGAAGAGCCCGCGCGCAGTCTCTTTGGAAACCGCGTGCTCGATCGTCGACAAGGTGCCGCGGGGAATCGAAAAGGTCGGAGTCTTCGTCAACGAAACCGTGGACCGGGTGCGGGACACCGTCAAACAGGCAGGCCTTACGGCGGTGCAATTGCACGGGGACGAGAGCGTGGAATTCAGCCGGGCGCTGTTCCAGAAACTGGGGAACGGATCTGGCCGGCCCACGATTTTCCGCACCTGGGCGGCGAAAGTTTTCGACGTTCCTGCCGGACAATCTGTGGGATGGGATCCGGTCGCGGTTGGGCTGGTGGAGCCGGACGAAGCGTACAAGGGCAAACGCGTGCACAAGATTCATGTCGCTGAAAATGGCGATCTCTTTCTCGAAACCCACGGCTTTCGCCACGGCGTGATCTCGGGCGTCCTGCTCGATTCCTCAAACGACGAAAGACGCGGCGGCACGGGAGAGACTTTCGATTGGGAACGCGTCCAGCCCTGGGCCGGAATTATCAACAGCATCAGCAAGCTGATCGTCGCCGGCGGCTTGCGTCCGGGCAATGTGCAGGAGGCGATCCACCTGCTTCATCCCTGGGGGGTGGATGTTTCCTCTGGAGTCGAACGGGAACCTGGCAAGAAAGATCTCCGAAAAATCCGCGCCTTTATTCAAGCCGTGCGGGCCATGGAAGAGGCGAACTGACGATGGCAACCGCAACCAAGACACTAGCAGGAAAATTTCCGTCAAAAGCCTCCGCCGGCCGTTTCGGCGTTTATGGCGGGCGCTACGTTCCGGAAACGCTGATGGCCGCGCTCGAAGAGCTGGAGCGCGAATACGAAAAAGCCAAGCGCGATCGCAAGTTCCAGCAACGCCTTGACCTGCTGCTGAAGACGTACGCGGGACGCCCTACGCCGCTGTTCTTTGCCCGCCGGCTGACCGCAAAATGTGGCGGCGCGAAAATTTATCTTAAGCGCGAGGACCTGCTCCACACTGGCGCGCACAAGATCAACAACTGCCTGGGACAAGGCTTGCTCGTCGAACGCATGGGCAAGCATCGCGTGATCGCGGAAACCGGCGCTGGTCAGCATGGCGTCGCCACGGCTACAGTGTGCGCTTTGCTCGGGTTCGAGTGCGTGGTGTACATGGGCACAGAAGACATGCGCCGACAGGAGCTTAACGTCTTCCGCATGCGCTTGCTGGGCGCTGAAGTTCGCGGCGTCGATTCCGGTTCGCGCACTCTGAAAGACGCTATCAACGAAGCCATGCGTGATTGGGTCACGAACGTGCGCACCACACACTACCTGCTGGGCAGCGTGCTGGGAGCGCATCCTTATCCGACCATGGTGCGCGATTTTCACCGTGTCATCGGACGCGAAGCGCGGGCGCAGATTCTTAAAGCTGAAAGCAAACTTCCAAAAGCCATCATCGCGTGTGTCGGCGGCGGATCGAACTCCATCGGCATCTTCTACGACTTCCTCAAAGACAAAAAAGTCGAACTTATCGGAGTCGAGGCTGGCGGACGCGGTGAGGCACTGGGAGAACACGCTGCTCGTTTTCGCGGCGGCTCGCCGGGCGTCCTGCAGGGAACTTATTCTTACGTGCTGCAGGATGCATCCGGCCAGATTGCTACCACGCACTCGGTTTCCGCTGGGCTTGATTATCCTTCGATTGGGCCTGAGCACGCCATGCTGAAAGATACGGGGCGTGCTCAATACGTTCCTGCATCCGACACCGAAGCGCTTGAAGCGACCGTGGTACTTGCTCGCACGGAAGGCATTATTCCGGCGCTTGAATCCGCCCACGCCGTCGCTGAAGTCATCAAGCGCGCTCCAACGATGAAGAAATCGGACGTCGTGATCGTCAACATCTCGGGGCGCGGCGACAAGGACGTGGGAATATTGCGGGAGAATTTGAAGCTGGATTGATTCCCAGCCTACATCAGACATGCCCTTTCACTTCGAAAACAAGCCCGCCCTCATCGCCTACGTAACCTGCGGCGACCCTAACCTCGCTACCACGCGTGAGGTCATCCTGGCAGCCATCGACGCGGGTGCTAGCGTGATTGAGCTGGGTGTTCCTTTCAGCGATCCTCTTGCCGATGGTCCGGTCATTCAGCGCGCCAGCGAGCGGGCGCTTAAACATGGAGTATCGCTGCAGCACGTGCTTACACTCGCCTCGGAGATCCGGGAACACTCGCAATCGGTTGGACTGGTGATCTTTTCCTACCTCAATCCGATCTTGCGCATGGGCCTCGGAAAATTCTGCCAGGTCGCGCGGCTGGCCGGAATAGACGGAACGCTGATCACCGATCTGCCGGTCGAAGAATCGGTCGAGTATCTGCGCGAGGCTCGCAAGAATGATCTCGCCACCATCTTCCTGGCTGCGCCCACCTCGACCGACCAGCGTCTGAAGTTGATTGCGGAGGTTTCGACCGGATTTATTTACGCGATCTCCCGGACCGGCGTCACCGGCGCCCGCCAGCAGATGACGGGAGACGCCAAGACCCTGGTCAAGCGCATCCGCCGTTTTACCAAGCTTCCTATCGCGGTCGGTTTTGGAATTTCAACTCCGGCGCAGTTTGCGGCTGTCGGTAAATTCGCCGAGGCTGCGGTCATCGGCAGCGCCATCGTCCATGCCATCGAACAAAATCCCGGACGGGAAGCGGCGACTGTGGCAGAATTCGTAAGGCAGCTCTTAGCTCCTGGCTCTTAGCTATTGGCCAACCATCTCTCACCGCTGAGCCGTAAGGCTAAAAGCCAAGAGCCAACAGCCAAAAGCTTTCCATGAACATTTCCGACTGGCGCAGAAAAGTCGACGACCTGGACCGCAAACTGGCGGCGTTGCTTAACGAGCGGGCGGCCGCGGTGGTGGAAATTGGACGATTGAAACGCAACACCGGAATGCCCATTTACGAACCCGATCGCGAGCGCGAGGTGATCGCCAATGTGCACCGCAGCAGTACCGGCCCGTTGGCCGACCGCGATCTGGCGCAGATTTACGAACGAATCATCGACGTGATGCGCAGTATCCAAAAGCACGAAATCGTTCCCGATAATGGACCGGGCGGCCACGACACGAAAATCGATTCGCAATATGAGGACTAGAACTTTCAGCCACGCCGCGGCGGGGCACAACGAGCGCACTCATGATCGTCGCAATGCAAGATTCGGCCAGTGAAGATCAGATCCAGCAGGTAATCGATCAACTGGTTCAATTCGGGTTTGAAGTCCACCGCTCCACGGGAGCGCGGCAGACGGTGCTCGGCGGCGTCGGAGTTCCGCATGATTTCGACACTCGCGAAATCGAAATGCTGCCGGGGGTGCAGGAAGTTCACCGCATCACTTCTCCCTATAAGCTGGCCGGGCGCAACTTCCGTCCCGGGGGCACGATAGTCAAATTTGCGAACGGGATTGAAATTGGCGGCAAGAAAATCGTGGTCATGGCCGGGCCTTGTTCAGTCGAATCGCGCGAGCAGCTTTTTACCGTCTCTGAACTGGTCGCGAAAGCCGGAGCGCGCGTGCTACGCGGCGGGGCGTTCAAGCCTCGATCCTCTCCTTATTCATTTCAGGGGCTCGGGGTCGACGCCTTGAAACTGCTGCGCGAGGCGGGCGATCATTTCAAACTGCTGGTGATCAGCGAGGTCATGGAGATTTCGCAGATCGAGCTGATGTTGCCATACGTGGACATCTTCCAGGTGGGCGCGCGCAACATGCAGAATTTCAATCTGCTGCGCGAATTGGGCAAGGTTCGCAAGCCGGTGCTGCTCAAGCGCGGGATCGCGGCTACGATCGAAGAACTCCTGTGCTCAGCGGAATACCTGCTGGCTGGTGGCAATTACGACATCATTCTGTGCGAGCGCGGCATTCGCACCTTCGAAACTTACACGCGCAACACCATGGATATTTCGGCGATCCCGATCATTCACAAACTCTCGCATTTGCCTATGACCGCTGATCCCTCGCATGGCACGGGGCGCCGTGACAAAGTGGCTCCGATGGCCCTGGCATCGGTTGCGGCTGGCGCCGATGCCATGCTCATCGAGGTCCATCACCAGCCCGATAAAGCGCTCTCCGATGGTGCGCAGTCGCTTTACCCGGAACAGTTTGCCGAGTTGATGGACCAGATTCGGGTGGTTGCGACTGCGGTGGGACGCGAGATCGTGTAGAACCCAATTTGTAATTTGTGATTTGTAATTTGTAATTGAAGAACAAAATTACAAATTACAAATTACAAATGGGTTTCAAACAAGTCACCATCATCGGAACCGGCTTGATCGGAGGCTCGCTGGGTCTCGCCCTGAAGAAGCGCCGGCTTGCCGGACGAATCCTGGGGTGCGATCGCGCTCCGGTACTGGAGCGGGCTGAGGAGTGCGGGGCCATCGAAGGTGGGAGTACCCATCCCGCGGACGCGGTGCGGGGCAGCGATTTGGTGGTGCTGGCTACACCGGTGATTCCGATCCTCGATTTCATCGACCGGCTTGGCCCGGCGCTGCCGCCCAAGACCCTGGTAACCGACGTCGGCAGCACCAAGGCGGAAATTGTCGAGCGCGCCGCGAAATCGTTTGGGCGAAACGCGGGGCACAGATTTCTGGCCGGGCATCCCATGGCGGGCAAGGAAAACGCCGGGGTGGAGTTTGCCGATGCTGACCTTTTCGAAGGCGCGGCCTGGCTGTTTACACCGCTTCCCGGGCAAAACGTTTACGCCGGTCTTTGCGGAGCATTTATTCAGTGCGCGGAGAATGTGGGCGCCAAAACAGCCGTGGTCGAGCCCGCCGATCATGATCGCTTCTGCGCCTGGATCAGCCATCTGCCGCAGATGATTTCCACCGCGCTGGCGGCCACGCTGGTTGACGAATTCGGCCCGGACGCGCCCGTGCTCGACATTGGGGGACGAGCCCTGCGCGAGATGACCCGCATCTCGGGCAGTCCCTATTCCATGTGGCGCGACATCGCCATTACCAATCGCAAGAATCTTAGCGACGCAATGCAGAAACTGGAACAGCGGCTGGCGCACATCCGCGAGAATCTGGACTCGCGCGAACTGGCGGCGGAATTCGAGCGGGCGCACGAGCTAAGAAAGAACCCATCACGGAGACACAGAGGCACGGAGAAGAGCAAGAAATGAATTTCTCTGTGCCTCTGTGTCTCCGTGGTGGATTTTGGTTTGACGTTCTCCTGCGAGCTGATTTTCCGATAGAATTCTCCTGCTATGCACAAAGTTGTCGCGAGCGCTGACGAGGCGATCCAGGACGTGTTCGACGGCGCCACTATTATGGTCGGCGGATTTGGTTTGTGCGGGATGCCGGAGAACCTGATTCGCGCTCTTGCCCGCAAGGGGGTCAAGAACCTCACCACCATCAGCAACAACGTGGGCGTCGATGGCTTGGGGATGGGGCTGCTGCTGGCCAATGGCCAGATCCGGCGGCACATCGGAACCTACGTTGGAGAAAATAAGCTGCTCGAACAGATGGTGCTCAGCGGCACGATACAACTCGAACTGGTTCCGCAGGGAACGTTCTCCGAGCGCATTCGCGCCGGCGGGCGCTGGAATTCCGGCATTCTTTACTCCTACAGGAGTCGGAACGGTGATCGCCGAGGGCAAAGAAGCGCGCGAGTTCGACGGTCGCACTTACATCATGGAGCGCGCGCTGAAAGCCGACTTCGCCTTCGTCAAGGCGTGGAAGGGTGACAAGTGGGGCAACCTTGTCTATCGCAAGACCGCGCGCAACTTCAATCCCATGATGGCAACCGCGGCGAAGGTTACTATCGCCGAAGTCGAACACCTGGTCGAAGCGGGCGAACTCGATCCTGATATGGTTCATACGCCCAGCGTGTATGTGAAACGAATTTTTCAGGGCGAGTTGTTTGAGAAACGAATCGAGAAAAGGACCGTGACGAAGGCCGCAGCAGTATAGCTGGATGCGCACGTCGATCGCTATTCGCTGTTCGTCGCTCGCTGTTCGCCAGAACCGCACTGACGACGAAAAGCGAAGAGCGAACGACGAACAGCGTTCTTTTATCACGGGAACAGAATCGAAGGAAACATGTCAACTTTGCCCAAGGCCCCTAAGGACACCGACAAACGCGAACGCATTGTGAAGCGGATTGCCCGCGAATTGCGCGACGGATTCTACGTCAACCTGGGCATCGGGCTGCCCACGCTGATTGCCAATTACGTTCCGGCGGGCATAGACGTGATTCTGCAATCGGAGAATGGGATGCTCGGCATTGGGCCGTTTCCGATTGAAGGTTCGGAAGACGCGGACTTGATCAACGCGGGAAAAGAAACGGTCAGCGAACTGGCGGGCACCGCGTATTTCTCGAGCGCCGAATCGTTCGCCATGATTCGCGGCGCGCATATTGATCTCAGCGTGCTGGGCGCAATGGAAGTGGACGAAACCGGCAGTCTGGCAAACTGGATGATTCCGGGCAAAATGGTCAAAGGCATGGGCGGGGCCATGGACCTGGTGGCGGGAGCACGGCGCGTGATTGTCGGCATGGAACACGCGACCAAAGATGGGCAGCCGAAGATCCTGAAGAAATGCACGCTGCCGCTGACGGGCGTGAAGGTGGTGGACACGATCGTCACCGAGATGGCCTACATCCGAGTGACTCCGGAAGGCTTGCTGCTGGAAGAGATTGCGCCCGGGCTGACGGTCGAGGACGTTCAGCGAGCGACCGAAGCTAAACTGCGGGTTAGTACTGAACTGAAGACGATGTGAGAAGGGCGGCTGTCACCTTTCAGCTCTCAGTCGTCAGTTCTCAGTTCTTCTTCGCAGGTCGAACTTTTTCCCTTCCGCTTGCGTATCATATTAAAGGAGGAGGTGTCCTCATGATTGCCTTCCTGCTCTGGTGCATTCTCTTCGTGGTGTGTTGGCCCTTGGCGCTGCTGGCGCTGATTCTCTATCCGTTCGTGTGGCTGCTGTTGTTGCCTTTCCGGCTAGTTGGCATCGCCGTCCACGGAGTGCTGGCGCTGGTTTGGGCCGTGGTGATGCTGCCGGCGCGCTTGCTTAGCGCTCCGTTTCGACTTCTCGAATCTGAGTTTGGGCCGCTATCCCTTCGTTGGGTTGCGCGGTGCAGCCAAGTATTTCTGCAGAAATTCCAGACTCCGAAGACCGGCGTCGCGCCAGATTGTTTCGTCGTCGAAACCGTGGCCGGCTCCGGGATAGATTTTGATTTCGTACGGGATTCCCTTCTTCTCCAGCAATCTCTGCAATTGGTAGGCCTCCTCGACGGGGATGGTCTGGTCGGCCTCGCCGTGCAGGATTAGCACCGGGCAGAGGCGTCTCATAAAGAGGTGCATTTCTCTGGGCATGCCTCCGAAGAACTCGACGACGGCCTTCACACGAGGGTCGATGGCGGAGTTGGCGAGTGAGAGATAGGCTCCGAGCGAAAAGCCCAAGAGAGCGATGCGGTCGCGATCGACTGGTGGCTGAGTCTCAACGAAGCTGATTGCGTCCCAGAGGGTCTTCATCCACAGCGGAAAATTCCGCATGATCGTTGGCTTGTCGGCGGACTCGGTGCCGGTGCGGTCGAAGTAATGGAGCACGTAGACGGCGAAACCCTGCGCCGCGAGCGCGGTGGCGTAGCGCTCCGTGCCAGAGACGTTGCCTCCGGCGCCGTGGAGCGCGACGACGGCGGGAATTGGGGCGATCTTGTGTCGTCGGGCAGGTATGCGTCGAGGCGGATGGGCTTGCCGCCGCTTTGGAAGGTGAGTTCGGATTGGGAGATGGTGGGCATCGCGGAGAGCTGTCGAGGCTTCGCCCGGCTGGACGGCCGAGGGCGGCCGTCCCTACGTGTGCGTCTAAGAAGCCTCCGACAATTTCCTTAGCGATTGTGTAGACGGAGCGCGAGCTATGCCCCGATCGGTAATGATGGCGGCTACGTATCTTGCCGGAGTTACATCGAAAGCGGGGTTCTCGATCTCGACTCCGTCGGGAACCATTTGCTTGCCGGCAATGTGCGTCACTTCTCTTGGGTTGCGCTGTTCGATGGGAATTTTGCTGCCGTCTGGGGTGGCTAGATCGACGGTTGAAATGGGCGCGGCCACGTAGAACGGGATGCCGTGCTCTTTGGCCAAAACGGCTACAGTGTAGGTGCCGATTTTGTTGGCCACGTCGCCGTTGGCGGCTATGCGGTCGGCGCCTACTACGATGGCTCCGATTTTTCCCTGCTGCATCATGACTCCAGCCATGTTGTCGGAGATGACGGTGGTGGGGATGCCATCCTTCATCAACTCCCACGCAGTCAAGCGCGAGCCTTGCAGAAAGGGGCGCGTCTCGTCGGCGTAGACATGAATTTTCTTGCCTGCTTCCACGGCCGCGCGAATTACACCTAGTGCGGTGCCATAGCCGGCGGTGGCTAGGGCTCCGGCATTGCAGTGTGTCAGCACGCCTCCGCTGGAGGGCATGAGCGTGGCGCCGTGGCGGCCCATGGCCTGGTTGGCGGCGATATCTTCGGCGTGCATGCGCTGGGACTCTTCGACAAGTTCCTGTTTGATGCGCTCGATAGGGCGGATGCGGAGGGTTTCAAATTTCTCCGTCATGCGGCGGATCGCCCAGAATAAATTGATGGCGGTGGGGCGCGTCTGGCGGATGGTCTCGCAGATCTCGTCGAAATCTTTCTTTAGGTCGGCACCGTTCTCGGCTTTGGAATTCTTTACGCCGAGCGCTATGCCCATGGCGGCGGCAACGCCGATGGCGGGGGCTCCGCGAACTACCATGTTGCGGATGACGTCGGCGACCTGCTGGTGCGTGGTGCAGGTTACGTAGACTTCCTCGGTGGGCAGCTTCGTTTGATCGATGAAACGGACACCGCGGGGGGTCCATTCGAGAGTGTGAATCATGAGTCGGTCGCTGGTCGTTGGTCGTTAGTCGTTCGCAGCTAAATGCTAAGTGCCAAGTGCTAAGTGCTCTTTCCTGACATCAGTTGCCGTGAAAATTGATATGAAATTTGCCGGTGCGGCGGCTTTTTCTACGTTGGGACGGCCGCGGGCATCCTGACGCTCTACCAAGCACATCACGCCCACCACCTTGAAGCCGAACTCCCGTGCGGCTTCGATGGCTTGCACAGTGGAGGAGCCGGTGGTGCATACATCGTCCACGATCACCACGCGCGCGCCTTTTTCGCGGAAGCCTTCGATGCGCTGGCCGGTACCGTGCTGCTTTTCGGCTTTACGGACGAGGAAGCCGTGCAAGGTTCCGCTGATGACGGCTACGGCCACGACGATGGGGTCGGCACCCATGGTCAGTCCGCCGATGGCGTCGGCGTGCCAGCCTTGGCCACGCATTTCGTCAAGGAAGACTTGTCCTACCAGTTGCGCACCCCTCGCATCGAGCGTCGTGGTGCGGCAGTCGATGTAATAGTCGCTGGTGCCGCCGGAGGACAACTTGAATTCTCCCAGGCGAAATGACTTCTGTGCCAGCAGTTTTAGAAGTTCTTGTCGGGCGGTGGACATGAAATTTCAGGTCTCAGATCTCAGGTGTCAGGTCTCAGGGTATAGCGAACAGCGGACGGCTGCCAACTGGACGTTCAGGCATCGAAGCGGCCAGTCAGAACTGCGGTCGGCAGTGACGCCTGAAACCTGAGACCTGACGCCTGAAACCTTTTTCACTGGTTGAGTTTCTCCAGATGGCGGAAGCCGCTGGTGGCTACGAACATGGCTATGGCTATGGTTCCGTTGTAGGCCATGTGAATGAGAACACCGGCGGCTACGGAATTTGTTCGGGCTCGCACCATCGTCAGGACCATGCCGACGAGGAAAATCACTAGCACCGGCCCCCAGGAGAACATCAGTTGAGCGCCATGCAGCATGGCGAAAGCGAGCGCGGTTACGAAGACGGCGACGAGCAAACCTAGACGACGCGCCAGCACGGGATACAGAAAGGCGCGGAAAAAAAGCTCTTCCATCAGAGGCGCGAGGGTAACGCTGAGGATGCTGAGTGCCCAGGCTTCGGCGGGTGTTTTGAAAAAGCTGTCGATGGGCAATTCTTTCGGAATCGGCAACAGATGGGCCAGACCTTGCAATCCGAGCGAAAGCGCAAAACCGGCCAACACGTAACCGGCAATATTGGTGGGCCAGTTCCAATGGATGGCGGCGAGAAAGTCGGGGCGGCGCCGCTCGCGCGTGACCAGAACATACATGTAGGCGAGGATCAGAAGATACGCCAGGGATTGTCCGGCGACGATGACTAAGGGGACGCGGGCGAGTTCGCCGAGACTGCGGTGCGGGTACACCCAGACACGGGCGAGGAACAGCACGGTAAACACACCGACGAAAAGCGCCACGATGGTAATGAAGATGAGGCGGAGGATATCCCAGCCATCCCATGCGGGATCGGGCGGCGCAACAGGAGCGAGTTCGAGCGGTTGGGGCGTCACTGGCTGCGCGGCGATGCTGGCTCGGCATGGCCACAGGCTCGCCGAGCTTCGCTCGCCTGACGGGGAGGGTGCCCGTTCCCCACCGGGCACCGTTGAACTCTTGGGGAGATCATCTGGAAAATAGGTTCACACGAGTTCCCCCGTGCCGATGGGGGCTAACACACCTTTGGATGAGCCATTTCTTGACGATCCGTTGAAGTACGCGGTCAGCGCCTGGCCGGTGTAGGACTTTTTCACACGTGCTACCTGTTCGGGCGTGCCCTGGGCTACGATGCGGCCGCCTTCTTCTCCGCCTTCGGGGCCGAGATCGACGATCCAATCCGCGTTGCGGATCACGTCGAGGTTGTGTTCGATGATGATGACCGTGTTTCCCAGATCGGTGAGACGGTGGAGGACGTCGAGCAATTTCCGCACGTCGTCGAAGTGTAATCCCGTCGTCGGTTCGTCCAGCAGATAAAGAGTCTTACCGGTTTGGCGCTTGCTGAGTTCGCGGGCCAGCTTGATGCGCTGAGCTTCTCCGCCCGAGAGCGTCACCGCAGATTGACCGAGGTGAATATATCCGAGGCCGACATCAACCAGCGTTTGCAGCTTTTGCTTGACCTGCGGGATGTTTTCGAGAATCTGGAGCACGTCCGACACCGGCATTTCCAGCAGGTCGGCAATGGAATAACCGTTGTAGTGGACGGACAAGGTTTCGTAATTGTAGCGGCGGCCGCCGCAGACTTCGCATTGCACATAAACGTCGGGCAGGAAATTCATTTCGATGCGGCGTTGGCCTTCGCCCTGGCAGGCTTCGCAGCGTCCGCCGGAAACATTGAAAGAGAAGCGTCCGGGCTTATAGCCTCGCTCACGCGATTCGGGCAGCATGGCGTAGAGATCGCGAACCGCGGCGAAGATTCCGGTATAGGTCGCAGGATTCGAGCGCGGAGTGCGGCCGATGGGAGACTGGTCGATGCGAATGACCTTGTCGATCAGTTCGGCTCCGGTGATGGCTCTGTGCGTGCCGGGTTCCTCGCGGGAACGATAGAGTTGGCGGGCGAGTGCGCGGTAGAGGATGTCATTGACCAACGTTGATTTGCCGGAGCCGGAAACGCCGGTGACAACCGTCATCACGCCTAGCGGAAACACGACGTCAAGATTCTTGAGGTTATTCTGGCGCGCGCCTAGAACCGCGATGGCCTTGCCATTGGGGCTGCGGCGCTCGGGAAGTGTGGCGATCTGCAGGCGTCCGGCGATGTAAGCTCCGGTGAGGGAGGCGGGCGAGTTCATGATTTCGGCTGGTGTTCCTGCGGCGACCAACTCGCCCCCGTGACGGCCTGCGCCGGGGCCGAGATCGATGACATAATCGGCGCGGCGGATGGTTTCTTCATCATGCTCGACCACGAGAACTGTGTTCCCTAGATCGCGCAAATTTTCCAACGCGGCTAGGAGGCGGCCGTTGTCGCGGTGGTGCAAGCCAATCGAAGGTTCGTCCAGAACATAGAGAACGCCGCGCAGCTTGGATCCGATCTGAGTTGCCAGACGGATGCGCTGGCCTTCCCCGCCAGAGAGTGTTGCGGCGGAGCGTCCGAGGGACAGGTAGCCGAGACCGACGTTGTGCAGAAATTCGAGGCGCTCAGTGATTTCATAGGCGATGCGTCCGGCGATGGTCAGGTCCCTTCCGGTCAACTGGATGGTGCGGGCGGCCTCAAGCGCCCGCGCAATCGGAAGGCTGGTGAAATCGGCAATGGACATGCCGTTTACTTTTACGGCCAGACTTTCCGGGCGCAAGCGCATGCCGTGACACACCGAACATTCGGTGGCCGACATGAAATCCATCAGATATTCGCGATAGGTATCGGAAGTGGAGGCTTCGAGGTTCTGCTTAAGGTGGCCGAGAATCCCGAGAAATCCAGTTTTGCCTCCGCGTTGCGGTTCGCCGTTCAGGAGGAGGTTCTGTATCTTGTCGGGAAATTTCTCGAAGGGTGTCGTCAAGTCGAAACCGTAGGCCAGAACGAGCAACTGCAGGCTGCGCAGCAGGTTCTGCGATGACGAACCGGGACCCAGGCCGCCATCGAGCAACGGCTTTGACCAATCGACAATTACTTTGGCGGGATCCAGGTCGTAGCGGCTTCCGAGGCCGTGGCACTCGGGACAGGCTCCATAGGAGCTGTTGAACGAAAACGAGCGCGGCTCAAGTTGAGGAACGCTGATGCCGCAGTCGGGGCAGGCCAGGCGCGAGGAGTAGAGCGTCTCAGCTCCGTTGACGACGGCTACCAGGACCAAGCCACCACCGAGTTTCATGGCGAGGCCGACGGAGAGTTCGAGGCGATGTTCGATTCCGGGTTTCACCAGCAGGCGATCCACGACTACTTCGATGGTGTGGTTCTTGCGCTTGTCGAGTGCCAGGTCATCGTCAAGATTGACCAATTCGCCATCGACGCGGGCGCGGGAGAAGCCGTGCTGAATCAGCTTCTCCATTTCTTTTTTGAATTCGCCTTTGCGGCCGCGGACGATGGGCGCCATGATCATGACGCGATCATCGGGCGTGAGGGCCATGACGTGCTGCACGATTTGCTCGGCGGATTGGCGGGCGATGGGCTTGCCGCAATTCGGGCAATGAGGCACTCCGATCGACGAGTAGAGCAGGCGCAGGTAATCGTAGATCTCGGTGATGGTGCCGACGGTGGAGCGCGGACTGCGGCTGGTAGTTTTCTGCTCGATGGAAATCGCCGGGCTGAGGCCGTCGATGGAATCGACGTCGGGGCGCTCCATCTGGTCAAGAAACTGACGGGCGTAGGCGGAGAGCGTTTCCACGTAGCGGCGCTGGCCTTCGGCGTAGATGGTATCGAAAGCGAGCGAGGATTTGCCGGAGCCGCTCAACCCGGTAATGACGGTCAGAGTGTTGCGAGGGATCTCGACGTCAATATTCTTGAGGTTGTGCTGGCGGGCGCCGCGTACGGAAATCGTGGTAATCGCCATTTAGCACAAAGCGTCATGAACTCCCGTAACGTGGACGGAGCCCAAGAAATATTGGAGAGTGGGAATACGCAGTTCGATTCTCGTATCTTATTTGTTAACAGCGGCGGGGGTCAAATGCGGATAGAGTGAAATATTTGCAGTCGCACGATTCCCAAGGGTGGCTGCCAGCAAGGGTTGGTAACGTGAACGCACTTTTCGTAACTTTTCTCATCGGCAGCACCGCCATTCTGAGTGTAATTCTGGGTGTTTTCGGCGCGTATTGCGCAATTCGCGGGGTATTGGCCGTGGTTAACCCGTCTAAACCGTCTAATATCCTGCGAGCTTTGGTGCCGCATCAAAGCCACGTCAGCGGCGACTGAGCCATTGTCCCACTTCCGCCTCCCCGGCACTGCCGTGCCGGGCTATCCTGTTCTGCCGCTTCGCAGCTTGGACCGTACATACCACTTTTTCGATCGACTCGCGGCTACTGCTGGGGCGGTGGCTGCGGAGGAGGAGCGGAAGGGGGCTGCTGGAAGACAGGGCTTCCGGGCTGCTGCCTGCGGAGCTGTTCCAGAATCTGCTCAGGGGTCTTGGGACCGGCGTTGGGTTGGTTCGAGTCGGGTTGCTGCTCCTGGTCCTGGGCATTTACTTCGGGCTGCCCGGGTTGTCCGGGCTGGGCCTGATCGTCCGCGTTTTCGTCGGCGTTATCCTGGTCATCATCCTTGGCGTTATCTTCAGGTTCGGTATTCGCCGCTTGTACATTGGCAGGTTGCGGGACCACACCTGGCTGGGTGAACGGTTGGGTGAAGCGGTTCGGAGGCATTGCCCCTGGATTTGGTTGATTGAGGTTCGCGGCAGTCTGGGTCTCACCCGCCGCCGACGGCTTGGGCATGAGGACCACGCTCGAAACCGCGTTGGGATCGGAACTCGAACCGAGCAGCACGTAATTGAACGAGGAGCCGTTGAGCAAGCCCGCCAGAACGTCGCGTGGCGGGGCCGGTCCGAGGTGAGTGACCACGCGCTCGCCGGCGCCTGAGCCCGAAGGAATTTCAATGGAAGCACCGGTGAGCTTGCGGACGTCGCGCAGGATTTCACCTAAAGGCGAATTTTGAGCCGAGATCGTCAGCAACCCGCCCTGATAGCTGACTTTCGCCGGGGTTGCCGGAATCTGGTCCATGGGCAACTGACTGAGCGGACCGCCCGGCAAGGGCGGGAGCACGAGTGGCGTCTGGACCTTATGGGACTTGCGGCGCGGAGTGGTGGACTGCGGAGCCGGGGCAGTAGTTTGCGACAGCAGGAGTGGAGCTGCCAGCAACAACTCCAACGCAATCCAGCTGCGCGCGCGCGGCATCAGAATCCCCCCATTTCTGCCAGCGGCCAAGGGTCCAGCAGCCACTGCGCCTTAGCCTGATTTTACCACTGGTGGTAGAACGCTGGGTGGAGTGATTTCTTGCGTTTCGATGCCCCCTCAGGGGCTGAAGCCCATGCCTTGTGTGGATGTTTGCGGCGCGTCTCCAAGCCGCGCCCTTTCAAAGAGTGGGCGGATTCTTGCCAAGCCTTCCGGGACACCCCGCCGAGCCAAGCCAGCGCGTAAAATGCCAGCGGAGGCTTTCCCGTGGTTAAGGCTTTGGAAGGCACGGCTCATAACCGACGGCGCGGCTGGCGATGGCTGTGGCTTCTGCTGCTGGGAACATCGGTCGGCGCTCCGCCGGCCGGCGCCCAGACTTGCCAGAGCGCCGCGGACATGGATGCCTCGGTAGAAACCGCTCTCGAAACCACGGGGAAGCGTTACTTCGATATGTCGGCGCGCGGCGATACGGCAGCCCTGCAGCAGAATTCAATTGCCTCGGTGGCCGCCAGCTTTGCGGGCATAGAAGCCGCCGTCAAGGAGAACCAAGCTGCGTTCAACGGCGCAAACGCCAAGGTGCGTCCGCCTTTTCTGCTGACGACCGAGGGGTTGGAACCACTGGCACGCGCCGAATTTCTTTGTGGAGTGTTTGGGAAGTCGGGACAGACGAAGGATAGCGCTGTGTTTGTCCTACCCAATCTGCCGCCTGGAAAGTATGGCGTAACCATTCTCGACGTGAACGGGAGCCAGGGAGCGAGGACGCTGACTTTCGTGCTGCAGCAGGTCTTCGGCGACTGGAAACTGGCAGGTTTTTACGCCAGACCTTCGCAGGCTTGCGGCCACGATGCCGCATGGTTCACCCAACGAGCCCGCGATTTCAAAAGCAAGGGGCAGAATCACAACGCCTGGTTGTATTACCGCGAGGCAATAGCCCTGGCGGCTCCCGTGGATTTTATGAGCACACTCTCGACCGACAAGCTCTATGACGAGACCCAGGCGACGCAGCCCGCCGATGTGCCGGTGAACGGGAGCACGGTCGAGGTGAGCGCGGGAGACAAGATCGAACATTCGACTTGGACTTGGACGGAAATCTTTCCGCTGGCTGTGGGCGACGATCTTGACGTGGTGGTCAAGTATCAGGTCAACGATGTGTCGAATACGGCGCGGGCGTTTCAGGAAAATACCAGGGTGATCACGGCGCTGGTGGAGAAGTTTCCCGAACTTCGCGAAGCATTTGCGGGGGTGGTGGCGCGTGCGGTGGAACCCTCGGGGCGCGACTACGGCACGCTCATGGCGATGAAGGAGATCAAGTAGCTGATGTGTTTTCCGGTGGCCTGCTAGGCGTTTCCGCTTGCGGCCAAGGAGAGGATGTAGGATCTGGCGGCCAAAGGGGCAGGCACCTCGGTAGCGGAGCGGGCGGTAACGATGACGTTGTAATCTGCGCTGGCCCGCAGACGGCTGAACACCGGGGTTGCCTCCTGTGGCTCGACCAGCGCCAGGTAGCGCAGGAAAGCGAAGACGTCTTCGGTGGGCTCCAGTCCCGGGGCGACGAAGGAAACCTCGACATCTTCGTGGTGGAAGTGCCATCCCAGAGAGGCGGCCAGACGGACAGCCCGCTCATACACCGGGGGTGGAAGAACTCCGGGTGCGGGATTGTCGAACACCACGCGGAGTTTGCGTTCATCTTCGCGGCTGAATTCGCGAACTTTGAGGGCGCCGGTTCGGGCCGTGGCTTTCCAGTCCACATGGCGGGCGGAGTCGTCGGGCATGTACTCGCGGATGAGGTAAAGATCGTTACCGCGTCCGCGCACAAAGGTCTCAAACTCGCCGGTCACCATGGGAAGGACTTCCAGGAACTGCTCGGTGGGCTCGACGACGGGATAAACGATCACCTCGCGAGCGAGGTTAATGCGGCGGGTTTTTAGGAGGAAAGCGAAGGGAAAGCGGGTAGCCAGTCCAAAGTTTTTTTCGCAGTAGCGACCGCGGGCCGGGAAGGTCATCTCAAGGTCGGCGCGGAGTTCCTGTCCGGCAGCAAGAAAAGGGAAATAAACGGATTCTTGCAGAATGGGCTTTTCGGCTTCCTCGCGGAGGCGGCGCAGGCGGCGGTCGGGCAGGCGGACCCACTGGTCCTGGGGGGCGCGGTTGGGAGGCCACACAAAGGTCGTAGCTTCCCAACCCCAGCGGTCTTTACTCTTGCGCTTGGCAGGAACGACACGCACGGAAAAAGATGGCACCCACGAACTGGTGTTGAGCAAGAGCAAACGCGCCAGCATCGGGCGTTCGGCAAATACGTGTTCCGGTAAGTGGACATCGAGTTGGAGACTCCGGAGCACGAGCGCCGAGGCGACTCCGGAAACCAGAATGGCCGAGAGCAGCGCGGCGACGATAATGTAAAGCAAATTGTTCCCGGTGTTGATGGCAGCAATTCCGATGACGACGCTGATCAGGATGTAGATCAGTCCGGGGCGCGTGACATCGTAGTCCATGGCCTCGCGGACGCGGGTCACGGCCACCCGGCGAGCCAGGTAGGGCACGGTGGTCAGGCCGACGAAGGTGGCCAGCAAGAGCGCCGCCGACGCCATAATCAGAGTTCCCCAGAGGCTGCCCGCCTCGCGCTCGACCGTGGAAAACAGCGCTGCCCCGAAAGCCAGCATCAGGCCCACGACAGCCAGCAGGAATCGCACCCAGACTTGCGAAAGTCTGAAATAAGGAAAGCGGATCGCAGCCGCGGGTGACGCGCTTTTCTGTTTGCGTTCGGGAATCACGGGGCTCTCCGGTGCCGGGTGATGCTATGCCAGCATATGACGGCGGAGGGTGAAGGGGAAGTGACGGAAGGTACTTTGGCCAGGCAAGGCAAAAGAAGAGGCCACCCACGCCTACGGGTGGAGTTCTTCTTGTGATGTAGCAATTCTGGCTTCCCAGCCTGCAAAGAGGTATGGGGTCCTCTCAAGTCAGCGCGGTTCTGGCCGAAGATATTACTGAGACTCAAGCCTTCCAGGGAAAAGTATGACTCTGAAAGCGAAGTTCCGGGTAATGATCGCCGTTTCCGCCGCCGGATTGCTGGCCGTGGCCATTTTTTGGATGCAGGGTCAACACTCCGCTTTGCTCTCGGGAAAGATGGAAAAGACACAGAATCTGGTCGAAGTGCCGTACTCCATCATCGAGCGGCAATACCAACTAGAGACGGAAGGAAAGATCAACCGGCTCGAAGCCCAACGGCAGGCGATGGAAACCATTCGAGCCATGCGCTACGACGGAAGCAACTACTTCTGGATCAACGACGAGCATCCGACGATGATCATGCATCCGATGAAACCGGAACTGGATGGCACCGATCTTTCCTCCTTCAAAGACCCTTCGGGAAAGGCCGTTTTCGTTGAATTTGTGCAGGCGGCGCAAGCCCCGGGTGGCGGCTTCGTTCATTATCTTTGGCCGAAACCCGGTAAAGAACAGCCCGTCGCTAAACTTTCCTTCGTCAAGCGTTTCACCCCCTGGGGCTGGGTGATCGGAACCGGAATCTACATTGACGATGTAGATGTGGCTTCGCGGGCAAGCGTCCTCAAGGCCGGAGGGCTGGCCCTGGCTTGCCTGATTCCGCTGCTCGCGGTGTCAATTGCCACTTCGCGTTCAATCATTCGGCGTTTGCGTGACATCGTCGACCGGTTCAAGAACGCAACCGAGGGGGAGTGGGATCTGACCGCCCGGATCGAGATCACCAGCCACGACGAAATTGGCGAGCTGATGAAGTGGTTCAACGCCTTCATTGCCCAATTGGGCGAGATGATCGGGGCAATCTCGCAGAACGCGCTTCAGGTAGCGACCGCCAGCGAGGAGCTGAATGTCGCCAGCCAGCAAATCAGCGTCAACTCCGAGGAAACCTCGACCCAGGCTACGCTGGTTGCGAACGCTGCGCAGCAGGTCAGCCAGAACCTCCAGACGGTGGCTACTGGCGCCGAAGAGATGGGCGCCAGCATCAGGGAAATCGCCAAGAATGCGGCCGAAGCTGCCAAGGTCGCAACTTCAGCGGTTAAGGTCGCCGAGAGCACCACGGCCGCCGTTTCCAAGCTGGGCGATTCCTCTACCGAGATTGGGCAGGTCATTAAAGCCATTACCTCGATTGCGCAGCAGACCAACCTGCTGGCTTTGAACGCCACGATTGAAGCGGCCCGCGCCGGAGAAGCGGGCAAAGGTTTCGCGGTGGTGGCGAACGAAGTGAAAGAGCTAGCCAAGGAAACCGCCAAGGCCACCGAGGATATCAGCCGGAAAATCGGAGCCATTCAGACCGACACCAAGGAGGCAGTCGAGGCCATTGGCACGATCAGTGCAGTCATTGACCAGATCAACGATATCTCCGCCATGATCGCGACCGCGGCGGAAGAACAGAACGCGACCACCAACGAGATGTCGCGCAACGTGAGTGAAGCGGCGAACAGCAGCGGCGAAATCAACAGCAATATTGCGGGGGTGGCGCAGGCAGCGCAAGGCACGGCGCGGGGTGCGACCGATACCCAAAAGGCGGCACAGCACCTGGTGCAAACCTTCGCACTATTGCGCCGGCTGATCGAGCAATTCAAGATCGGGCGCCGCGACCCACGGATCAGCGCGGTGTTGCCGGTGCAGCTTACCGGGACCGACGCCAACGGCCGTCCTCTGGACCAAGAAGTGATGACAATCAATATCAGCCGTCGCGGAGCGCTGTTGAAAGGCGTCCGTGGGCTGCTGATGCCGGGCAACACAATTTCTCTTGCTCGCTTGCGCAAGAAGGAACGCTTTCGAGTCGCGTGGGCAGGAGAGAAGGATACGTCGGAGGCCGGTCAGGTCGGGGTGGCTCCGGTCGATCCGAATACATCGTTCTGGGATGATGTTCCCGAAGTAATAACGCCCTCAGAGCGCGAGACGGCCAGTGCGTCCGCGATCAAAGGGCAGCCGAACAAAACGGCGCGGGCGGCGGGCGCGTGATTCGATTCGGCGTCCCGGTTCGCCCAGGCAGGACAAGGAGGCCGTGGCTAGGTGCTTTCACCTAACAGGGAGCGGAGCTTGCGAGCCAGAGCCTCTAGGCTGAATGGCTTCTGGAGAAACGTGGCATTTTCCCCGGTCAGTTCGGAGCCTACGACGCGATCGGTGTAACCGGACATGTAGATCACGCGGAGATCGGGCCGCGTCTCCAGCGCCGCCTTCGCCAATTCAGGTCCACCGCCACCGGGCAAAACCACATCGCTGATCAGCACGTGGATCGGACCCTGGTGATTCCGGCAAATGTTTAATGCCTCTGATCGGTTTCCAGCTTCGAGCACGCTGTAACCTGCGGAGCGCAGGAATTCCGAAACCAGTTCGCGGAGGGCAGGTTCGTCCTCAACCAAGAGCAGCGTCTCGGTTCCTCCGACTGCTGGTTCGCTGGCAGGGGCGGGCAAGGGCGTCGCTTTCTCCCGCACGCGCGGCAGATAGATCTTGAATGTAGTCCCTTTGCCCGGCTCGCTTTGAACCATGACGTGACCGGCACTCTGTTTTACGATACCGTACGCGGTTGATAGACCGAGCCCGGTGCCTTTGCCAACTTCCTTGGTGGTGAAGAAGGGCTCAAAGATCTTGGACTGGGTTTCAGCATCCATACCGGCTCCCGTGTCGGTAACCGCGAGCATCACGAAGTCGCCGGCAGGGCTCTCAGCGCCAAGGGGGCCGAGGGTGGTCCCGTCGAGTTTGGCATTGGCGGTTTCTACAATCAACTTGCCTCCCTCAGGCATGGCGTCACGAGCATTCACCGCAAGATTCATGATCACCTGCTCGATCTGCCCGCGGTCGGCGCTGACGCTGCCCAGATCGGAAGCCAGATGGAGCACGGTCTCGACATCTTCACCCAAGAGCTGCGGCAAAATGTTCCAGAGGTCGGTGACTACCTTATTCAAGTCGAGAATGTCGGGGCGGAGCACCTGCTGGCGGCTGAAAGCCAACAATTGCATGGTCAAAGAAGTCGCCTTCTCGGTCGCCGACTGAATCCGGGACAGGTAACGCTCCTTCCTGTCGGCGTCGTCCGGAGCGCTTTGCATCATCTGGGCCGCACTGCTGATGATCATCAAGACGTTATTGAAATCGTGGGCCACGCCACCGGCCAGGCGACCGACAGCCTCCATCTTTTGCGCAGCGCGGAGTTGCTGCTCCATCAATCGGCTCTCGCTCACGTCCCGGATGGTCACCAGCAGACAAGGCTCTTCCTGGACCCGGATTTGATCGATGGAAATCTGCGCTTCCCTGACCCGACCTTCCTTGGTGCGGTACGTCGTGTTGTAGTCGCGGATCGCTCCGCTTTCCTGCAGTTTGGCCATTACCCGATCTCGTTCGCCCGGAGCCCAGAGCTTGAGTTCCTTTACCGTTTTGCCGATGAGTTCCGAGCGTTCGTAACCCATCATCCGCACGTAGGCGTCGTTGACTTCCAAAAGCCGGCCCTCTTTTTGGGTGGAGATGGAAATGCCTTCGGGACTGGAGCCGAATGCTTTGGCGAATCTTTCTTCGCTCTGCTGGTGGGCCTGTGCCGCTCGTTTGCGTTCCGTGATGTCGCGGATCGCGGTCACGCGGGTTTTGCGGCCACCTGTCTGCAATAGCCGCGCACAAGTCTCCACCGGGAAAACGGAGCCATCCTTGCGCATTAGCAGGTGCTCGTAAGTTTCCGTGTTGTCGGTTTGCACCGCTCGCAGCACTTGCGCTCTTGACTCGAAAGCAACAAAGTCGGAGATGGGTCTTCCGACCATCTCTTCACGGGTATAGCCCAGCATGCGGGCGGTTTGATCGTTGGTTTCGGTTACGATGCCGTTCTCGCTGAACGCCAACCCCTCAAATGATGCCTCCGCCAGGATGCGCAGCCGCTTCTCACTTTCCTGCAGCTCTTCTTCCGCGCGCTTGCGCGCGATTGCTCGGGCCACCTGCGAGGAGACGTACTCGAGCACTTGCAGTTCGTTCTCGCCATAGGCGGCGGGGTCGGTATAGTGCTGGACCGCCATGACCCCAATCGTCTTTCCCTCGATTCGGAGCGGGACCCCCAGCCAGACGGCGGTCGGTGTACCGGTCAACTCCACTTCGCCTCGCTTCTGCAATTCGCGGTGCAGTTCGGCGGTGCAAAGCAGCGACTTGCCCGTGCGCAAAACGTACTCGGTTCGGCCTTTGCCCGATTTGCGAGTTGTCAGTCTCGGGTCCACCTTGTCCAGGTAAAAGGGGAAAACTAGCGAATCCTGCTTCTCGTCGTAGAGGGCAATGTAGAAGCTCTCCGCCAGGATCACTTTCGCGATGATTTCATGCACTTGTTGATACAACTCTTCCAGGGAGGCGGTGCGATCCGCCGCTTCCGCGATGCGATACAGGGCGGTGCGTAATTCTTCGGCGCGTTGACGCTCTTGCGCATCGCGTTTCAGTTGCTCGTAGGCTTGCACCACTTCCGCGGTGCGATCCGCTACCCGTTGTTCCATTTCGCGGTGCGATTTTCGAAGCTCCTCCTCCATTCGCTTGCGTTGAAAGAACTCCGGCACGGCGCCTGAACCCCCCGCGCCAGCGTGTCTGGCTTGCTTGGGCTGAATCTGGCTGGACTGCCAGTAGCGTTGCAGATGCGCTTCGATTTTCTCGGGTGGCGCCATCACGAAGCGGCAGTGCGCATCTCCCACGGCCTGGCATTCCACCTCCACCGCCACCAGCCGGATGCCAAAACTCTCTTCGCACCATCCGGAAGAATATCCGGCACTCATGACGCAAACGGGTTGTTCCACTTTGCGGCCGTGCTGTTTCCATGCATCCGATTCAAAAGAAAAAAGGTGGTCATAAATCAGGAAGCAATCCTGGTCTGGAGAAGGATGAGACTCGGGGAGAATCTCCACAAAGGCCCAGCCGGAAAAAGAGAAGTGCACCGGCCCGACCGAAAGGCGTTCGATAGGATCGGTGACTCCCATCTTGTCGTGAAAGCTGCGAGCATCGGCCTTGCCAATGGCGTGCGCCACATCAAACAGGAGGTTGCTGGCCACTGTCCTCGCCTCCTCCGGGCCCTTGTCCTGATAAAGCGAGGTCACCAGGTCGAAAAATTCAACTGACATCGAGGCAGCGCGGACGAGAATGTAGCGTTCGCCGGAGATGAGGATGGAACTGTGGCGCGGATCTTCTGCACGCTCGCTGAAGTATTGCTCGACGTACTGCTGCGCTCTAGAAAAGATCGGACGGAACTGCTCCGGTACCTTGACTGTGCCGAGGTGTTTCGCAGCCGACTCTGGTGCAGCCTTGGAGTCCCTCTCCGGAGGCTTGTCGTGATCGGTATCTCTCCCCAAGGAGTCTTCGCTTTCCTGGGTTGCCTCTGCGGCATGTATCGGAGATCAGGAGACTTTCGGAATCCCGAACTGCTTACGACGCGTTTACAGAGACGCCAAAGTGGGATTTTCTTTATCGATTTCGCAAAAGCGAAAGATATTATACCCCGCCATCCTAAGCGTCGAACATTACGGGCGGTCAATCATTTTCGGCCGGTTGCTGGCGGCGATATCTCCACCATAGGAACAAGATCACGGCCAAGGCGACAACCAAAACGGCGATATTGAAGCGTTGCACGACTCGCGCCAGGCGGCGCCAATGTTGGCCGAAAAGATATCCGGCGCTGGCGACCGTGGTGACCCAGACGGCCGCACCCAGAAAGTTGAAAATCGCAAAGGCTCGCCAGCGCATGCGCAGCACTCCGGCCAGCGGTCCGGCGAAGACTCTCAGACCGAAGACGAAGCGGGCAAAGAATATGGTGGCCGCACCGTAGCGGGCGAATATTTCCTCGCCGCGTTGCAGCGTGGTGGAGGAAATCCGAAAGAAGCTTTGATAGCGATCGAGCAGGGGACGTCCTCCATAGTGGCCGATGGCGTAACCCAAGTTGTCGCCAAGAGTAGCGGCACAGGTAGCGACCACGACGATCCATCCCAGATGGAGCCGATGTTCGGAATAGGCGAGAAAACTTGCCAGCAAAAGCGCAGTCTCACCGGGTACGGGGATACCGGCGTTCTCGCAAAGGAGCGCCAGCGCTACCCCCCAATAACCGTAGGTGACAACGAATTCGCGAAGCGCGTGAGAGATCGTGTAATGCATGAATTGATGAAACGAGTTCTCAGTTCTCAGAAAAGCGTGGTCGAGAGCTGGTCAGGTTCCCTTTCCGCCAGTGAGAAAATCGACGAGCGCGCGGTTGAAGTCCTCGGGCGCTTCTTCGTAGGGCAGGTGGCCGACGCCTTCGAATGCCAGCAAATGGGCATCGCGAAAATTCTGGCGTAGCGGCTGGGCGGATCGGACATTAACGGCCCGGTCTTTTGTTCCCCAGATGAGCAGGGTGGGGTAATCGCGAATCTTGGGGAGCGCCGTTTCCAGTTTCGCGAGGTCTGCCTTCCAATTGCTGAGGATGCGCGCAGCATGCCGGAGCGCATGATTCTTGAGCACTGGAATGCGGTAACCTTCGAGCGAATCAGGCGGAATTCTTGATCCGTCACCAAACATGCGACGCAGCCAGAGGTAGTCGAGGGAGCGCCAGCGCTCAATCGTGTAGTGGAAGAGCATGGAACCCAGGGGGCTGGCCAGAAAGGGCGCGAGTCGCTTGCCACGCGGCGCCCAGGGATTGACGGGTGCGACCAGCACCAGCCGCTGCAGGCGGGCAGGGTTTGTTTCTGAACAGACAGCCGCCACCATAATGGCGACACCGCCGCCGTGGGAGGTGCCCAGCAGATTGAAATCTTTGATACTCAGGGCGTCCGCGAACTGCAGGATGCGCTCGGCGGTGGCGCGGACGCTGCAGTCCATACCCGCTTTCGAGGTCGAGAATCCAGCACCCAGATTGTCTATGGCATACACGGTCGCATGGGACGCGAGCGCGGGGATGGTGAATCTCCAGGAAAAGGAGTAGCCCATCAGGCCATGAATCAGGATGAGCGCCGGCCCGGAGCCGGCCTTGAGGTAGCGCATGTGGCCGTCCGGGAGGTCGAGCCAGCGCTCTTCGATGGCGGCTCCGGAGACTCCGGAGATGAATTTTTCTTCGGAATGCGTTTCGGTGGGCAACGAAATCCTCGTAGGGAGAGTCTTACTAACTGATATCGCCTCTATTGCTGGGGAGCTGAATTCTGGCTCCCCTCATTTTTTGTTTACAGCGTCGAGGTGCGTTGGCTTCAATTGTAGAACGAATGAAGGTGGGGGTCGCAGCCTGAGACGGGGTAAGCCCCGTCTCTATAGTTGGAGTTTTCTAGCCCTTCGGATTGTCGGGATCTAACCCGGCAGCGGTCATGATGGCGCGACCCAGCTCTTCAGCGGAAACGGAGAACGCTCCGGCTGGCGCTTGACCGCTCGTAACTTCTTCTCCCGCGGTGGGCGCCACAAAGCGATAACCCCTTCCGACTACGGTCTGCAGGTAGTGCGGTTCGTCGGCGTCGTCGGCCAAGGCGCGGCGGATCTTTCGGATGGCGGTATTGATGCCCTGCTCGACGTCGACAAAAACATCTTTGCTCCACAGTTCGCTGGCGATCTGCTCGCGCGTGATCAACTGCCCCCTCTTTTCCACCATGAACAGGAGCAATTGCAGCGGTAAGCCTTCGAGGCGGACTGGGCTGCCACTCCGCCGGAGCTGAAAACGGCTGTAATCGAGTTCGAAATCGTCGAAGCGTACCTTCTTGTTGGGCATATCTGGCAATGGACAACCCCTTATTCGTCCGGAAGACGCGGCGTCTCTACGGGACAGATGGGACCGTCAGAAATTCTGTTCTGTCGGGCTTGCGGTGTCAAGCGCGCAACAGTGAATTTCTTCAGATCAGTTCAGACGGCTTCAGACTGGCTCCATGGACGTTTCGGGGAATCAGGCGCAATATCACACTCACTTGCAGGGTTTGCCCACCTCTCCTGAGCGGGAAGCTTCGCGAGTCAGGTGGAACCAGTAAGTGGGGGGTTCGGGAAACGGGGAAGGTTTCCGAGCCCCTCAAACACCAAAGCAGGGTTTGGGCACGTCACCTCACTGCCAGACACAGGCCAACCACAAAAGCCGCTAGCTCCCTCAAGCTTACCCAGCTCCCAAACCCTCTTCCCATGGCCAAAATGACATCCCAAAAAGCAGAAGCTGAATTCCATAATTCATAGCCGACATTCCAGATTTTCTCTATAATTGTGGAAGTCGCTCTATGGGAGTGACTTACGGGCACTGGGCGAGATTGGAGGGTGGCAGTGCAGTTGCTGATACCTGAAGGGCGGCGAATCTCTGGCCGCGCCGCCATTGCGACCATTCCAGTCCATGAGTCGCGAACCATGAACCGCGAATTTGAGGCCCGGTTTACCGCCATCCTGCTGGCTCTGCTTACAGTAGCAGCAGTAGTCTTCGCCGGTTTCAACTACAAGATCGAGCACCTGTCCGCCATTCCCGACGACGGGGCGTGGTGGATCGAGAAAGACCGGAACGGCCGGGTCGTGGCGGATCGACTCGAACCGAACGGGCCCGCAGAGCGGGCCGGAATCCGGCGCGGCGACGAGGTGGTCAGCATCAACGGCCGCGCGGTGGACACTTCTGCGGCGGTGACGCGGCAGATCTACTACTCCGGCGTCTGGTCGAAGGCGACCTATTCGCTGATTCGCGGCTCGGTTCCGCTGGATGTGGAAGTGGTACTGGCTCCGGCCGAGCGCTCCATGAACGATTGGCTGCGGCTGATCGCGCTCATTTACCTGGGCATTGGGCTCTATGTACTGCTGCGACGCTGGACGGCGGTCGGGTCAACGCACTTTTACATTTTCTGCCTGGTCTCGTTCGTTTTCTACTCGCTGCATTACACCGGCAAATTCAACGCATTTGACTGGACCGTCCTTTGGTCCAATGAAGTGGCATGGCTGCTGCAGCCGGCGCTCTTTCTGCACTTTGTATTGACTTTCCCGGAGCGGCGGGAGTTCGTCAGCAAGCATCGCTGGTCGATTCCGGTGCTGTACGTGCCGGGAGCGGTACTGCTCGGAATCCAGATTCTGGCTTTCGAGTACTTGAAGGCCAGCGCCGGGCTGCTCTTCAATCTGAACCGGGTGCACTGGGCTTATCTGACGATCTTCTTCGTCTCGGCGGCGGCGGTTCTGCGGAACAACTATCAGCAGGCTACGACTCCGATTCTGCGGCAGCAACTCAAGTGGATTACGCGCGGCACCATCCTTGCCATAACGCCATTCACGCTTTTTTATGTGCTGCCGTATCTATTCGGAGTGATGCCTTCGCTCACCATGAAGGTATCGGTGTTGTCGCTGGGATTGCTGCCGTTGACTTTCGGATACGCCATCTTCCGCTACCGGCTGATGGACGTGGATCTGATCTTCAAGCGCGGCATGGCGTATACGCTGGCGGCGGCCGCCATCGTAGGAGCGTACTTCGCCGGAGTGGCCGCGATTGCCCTGTTGGTGCACACACGCGTGCCCAGTTCCGGAACGTACGGGCTGATTGTGGCCATCGTGGTCACCGCTCTGCTGTTTGATCCGGTGCGGAAATGGATTCAGGAAAAGCTTGACCGGTTTTTCTTCCGGACCGGCTACGACTACCGGCGCACCCTGATCGAATTTGGACGCGAGTTGAGTTCGGAGACCGACCTCGACAAGATGCTTTCCTCGCTGGTGGACCGGCTGGCGCGCACCCTGCTGGTGGATCGGATCGCGATCTTCCTGGGCAACAGCGACTCCTCGCGCTTTGAACTGGCGAAATCGTTCGGGCTCGCCCCCGCCACCGGCCTCGACCTGTCGTTCCTCGCGAAACCACGTATCGAGGACGCCGCCGGGCACATCTTCTTCGAGAATACGCACCAGTTGCCGCGTGAGAATGCCTTGGCGCAGGAAGCGATCGGACGGCTGGATCTGAACTATTACATTCCGTGCCATGCGCGGCAAAAGACCATCGCCTTCCTCGGTCTGGGCAAGACCATGCAGGGCGACTTCCTATCCAGCGAAGACGTGGAGTTGCTGGAGGCTCTGGCGGGATACATCGGCATCGCCATACAGAACGGTCGTCTGTACGCGTCTCTTGAACAGAAGGTGACCGAGTACGAGCGCCTCAAAGATTTCAACGAGAACATTGTTGAATCCATCAACGTCGGCGTGATGGCGGTGGACTTGCAGGATCGCATCGAGAGCTGGAACTCGCAGATGGAAGTGATGTATGCGCAGCCACGCTGGCAGGTGGTGGGACGCTCGTTGAACGAGGTTTTTCCGGCCGCTTTCGTCGAGGAGTTCTACCGGGTGCGGCAGAATCCGGGCATCCACAATCTTTATAAGTTCCGGCTGGCGACTCCGACCGGCGAATCGCGCATCGTGAATGTGGCGATGGCGCCGCTGGTCACGCGCAAGTTCAACGTGGTAGGCCGGCTGGTGATCATGGACGACATCACCGAGCGGATCGAACTGGAGGTCCAGCTTACCCAGGCCGATAAACTTTCTTCGATCGGACTATTGGCCGCAGGCGTGGCGCATGAAGTGAATACGCCGCTGGCGGTCATTTCCTCCTACACCCAGATGCTGGCCAAGCAGTTGCAGTCGGATCCGCAGAAAGCAGGGCTGCTCGAAAAAATCACCAAGCAGACGTTCCGCGCTTCGGAGATCGTCAACAATTTGCTGAACTTCTCACGCATCACGGGCACGGAGTTGACCGAAGTCAGTCTGAACAAGGTCATCGCAGATACGCTGGCGTTGCTCGAGCACCAGTTCAGGGTGGCGCACATCCAGGTGCAACCTGAGCTCAACGAGAGCCTGCCTTTGATTCAGGGCAACGCCGGACGCTTGCAGCAAGTGTTTCTGAATCTGTTCCTGAATGCGAAGGACGCGATGGCTGGGGGCGGAGTTCTGAAGGTGGCAACGCTGAACGGCGAATCCGTCAGCGTGCGCGTCTCCGACACCGGCACGGGCATTGCGCAGGAACACATTCATCGCATCTACGATCCATTTTTCACGACCAAGACGTCGCCCGCCGAAGGGCAGAATCGGGGCACCGGTCTTGGACTTTCTGTCACCTACGGCATCATCCAGGAACACGCGGGCAATATCCGCGTGGAGAGCCGCCCGGGCGAAGGCACCACCTTCACCCTGGATTTTCCGTTGATATCGACGAGGAAGGCAGTCCATGTCTGAAGTAGCCGTGTCTGAGGTAGCAGTCATCTCGCGACGGAGCGTGCCGCAAAGCACGCCGCAAAACGCGGGCAGAATCCTGATCATTGACGATGAAGCGGAAATCCGGGAGTCGCTGGAGGCTCTTCTCGAACTCGAGGGCTACACGGTCGTGGTCGCGGGAACGGGACGGGAAGGTCTGGCGCAGATTGGAGAGCGGGCGTTTGACGTGGTTTTGCTGGACCTGGCGCTGCCCGACAAGAACGGGATGGACGTGCTCTCCGAACTCCGGCTGCTGAATGCGCAGCAGGCAGTCATCATGATCACTGCCTATGGCACGGTGGAAAACGCGGTTCGAGCCATGCAGTCGGGTGCCACCAATTTCATTCAGAAGCCGTGGGACAACGAGAAGCTGCTGGCTGACGTGCGCGCCGCTGTCGCCCGGCAGAAGGCGGAAGAAGAAAACATCCAGCTGAAGCGCGCCCTCAAGCAGCGCTACAACTTTGCGCACATTGTGGGCAAGAGCGAGCCCATGCTGAAGATTTTCGATCTGGTCGCGCAGGTGGCCCCTAGCCGCTCGACGGTGCTGCTGCAGGGCGAAAGCGGGACGGGCAAGGAGTTGATCGCCAAGGCGATCCATTTGAACTCGACGCGACGCGACCGGCCGTTCGTGCCGGTAAACTCCGGGTCGACGCCGCCCGACTTGCTCGAATCCACGCTCTTCGGGCACGTGAAAGGCGCGTTTACCAGCGCGGTGGCGTCGAAGAAGGGGCTGTTCGAAGTAGCCGACCGGGGGACGCTCTTCCTGGACGAGATCGGCACCATGAGCATGGACACGCAGAGCAAGATTCTGCGCGTGTTGCAGGACCGCAAGTTCATGCATCTGGGCGGCGTACAGGAGATTCAAGTGGATGTGCGCATCATCGCCGCCACCAACGTGGATCTCCGCCAGATGGTGAAAGAAGGCCGCTTCCGCGAAGACCTGTTCTACCGCCTCAACGTCATCAGCCTCGATCTGCCGCCGCTGCGGCAGCGCCGCGAAGATATTCCGCTGCTGGTGCAGCACTTCCTGCAGAAATATTCCGAGGAAAACGAACGGCCCCGGCGCCACATTACGACCGAGGCGTTGCGTCCGCTGGTGAGCTACTCCTGGCCCGGCAACGTGCGTGAACTGGAGAACGCGATCGAGCGCGCCGTGGTGCTTTCTTCCGACAGCGACATTGGCATCGATCTGCTGCCCGACCATATCGTAGGCCGGGGAAACTCAGTTCCGGCTATGGATGCAAATGCAGGGGGCACGCTGTTCAGCATTATGGAAGACTGCGAACGGCGGATCATCGTCGACATGCTGGAGAAGTGCGGCTGGAACCAAACCGAAGCGGCAGAACGCTTCCATGTCCCGCTCTCCACCTTGAACCAGAAGATCAAACGGCTGACCATCGAGATCAAGAAGAAGAACAACCACCGCGAGTAGATCTGGTGATCGGATCATCGGGTGATCGGGTGATCTGAAAGCCCTTGGGTTTCAGATCGCCCGATCACCCGATCACCGATGATTTCTCTCTCTGCTATAGTTCCCTGAGCAGAAGCTCCCCGACAACATGGCGTTCGAACTCGAACTGACTTCGCCCATTGAGGTCGCCAAAGACTTTGCGTTGGCGGTTCAGGAATACACCCTGCTGTCGGCGCAATCGTTGGCGAACTTCTTCCGCCCTCCCGTATACATGGGCGACATGCTGTATCAAGCGGACCTGATCGGTGTCGGCTCTCTGCCCATTGTGATTCTGACCGGACTGTCCGTCGGCGCGCTGTTGGCGCTGAACGCAGCCAGCACGTTGCAACGATTTGGTTCCGTCACGCTCATCGGCCAATTGGTTTCGATCGGCATGGTCACCGAACTGGGACCGCTCATCACCGGGCTGATGGTGGCCGGGCGCAACTCCTCCGGCATGGCCAGTGAACTGGGGTCGATGATCGTGACCGAACAGATCGATGCCATGCGCGCCCTGGGCACCGATCCCACCAAGAAGCTGATTACTCCACGCGTTGGAGCCACCGTCTTCATGCTGTTCTTCCTGACCATCATCGCCGACTTGCTCGGGCTGATCGGCGGATACGCGGTCGCGCACCTGCTGTTCGGAGTCGACACGAACCAGTATTGGACCTCGGTGTGGCAGACGCTTGTTTTCCGCGACGTCTTCACAGGCCTGATCAAGCCGGTGCTGTTTGGGTTCATCATCGCCACGGTAGGCTGCTATTACGGCATGTTCACGCGTGGCGGCACGCAGGGTGTGGGCCGTTCGACCACCCAGGCGGTGGTCGCCGCTTCGGTGCTGATTCTGATTGTGGACTTCTTCGTCACCAAGTTGATTTTCGCAATTTTTGGTTACAGGTAAGCCATGCCGGCTCTCCCCAGCGAAAATCCGGCTGCTATGGTGTCGAGCCCCTCCGGTTACGCCATCGAATTCGACAGCGTCTCGATCGCGTTTGATGAAAATGTTGTGCTCGATGGGGTTTCGTTCCAGCTGCCGCACGGCGAGACCAAAGCTCTGTTCGGCGTCGCCGGATCGGGCAAAAGCATTCTGCTCAAGCTTGCAATAGGGCTGCTGCGTCCCGATAGCGGACGCATCTTTATGCTGGGCGAGGAAGTCACGCAGATGCCGGAACAGGAACTCTTCGAACTGCGCCGGCGCGTGGGCATGGTCTTCCAGGAGAGCGCGCTTTTCGACTCGCTCAAAGTGTACGAGAACGTCGCTTTCCGGCTGATGGAAGAGAAAAGACCGGCGGATGAGGTCGAGCGCCGGGTCCGCGAGGTGCTGCGCTTTGTGGAGTTGGAACGAACCTACGACATGCGTCCGTCTGAACTGTCGGGTGGCATGCGACGGCGCGTTGCCATCGCGCGCGCCATCATCACCGAACCCGAGGTGCTGCTCTACGACTCGGCCACCGGCGGACTCGATCCGGTAACATCGAACACGATCATCGAACTCATCATGAAGCAACGTGACGTCTACAAAACCAGCGCGCTGCTGGTGACTCACCGCCTTCAGGATGCCTTCACCATGGCGACTCACCAATTCGATCAGGCCACTAACCAGATGGTCGCTCTACCCAAAGGCCAGCATTGTGAAGTGCCCATGAGCTTCCTTATCCTGCGCGAGGGCAAAGTCATCTTTGACGGCGACGGTCACCAACTCGCCACTTCACGCGACGACTATATTCGCGAATATATTTCGTAACAGGTCGTGTGGGGACGGGAGCCCTCGCCCGTCCAAGCCGAGCGCAGCTCGGCAACTGCCTCCGGTCACAGCGACTCGGGATCCGCCTAACTCGCTGGTCGCATTCGCATTACTGCGCCAGCGCCTTGTCCAACAACTTCGAGATCTCCCCCGAATCCACTTCACCGGAAGCGTTGTACGCAACCGTGCCACCGCGATCGAGCACCACCACATGGGGGATGTATCCTTTGTAGAATCTCTTTACCAATTCCACCTGCGCCGGGGAACGCGGACGATCTAAGTCGACGACCACGAACTGCACCCTGCCCTTGTACTTTTCGTAGAGTTCGACGGTGCGTCGCGCCTGCCGCTTGGAATTGAAACAGCCTTCGCCATAGAAAATTGCATAGGCCGGCTTGCCCGGGGCGGCACCGTCTTCCAGATGGTCGCCGCTGATCAGCGGTCCATCCTGGCTGTCGCTGGTGTAATCCAGATGTTGATTAAGCTTGAGATTTTCGGCGGCATGCGCGGGTATGGACAGGGCCGACGCTATCGCCAGTGCCGCCACCACGAACGCGCCCCGAACAAAGGTGCCCATGCGATTACTCCACACCATCTGACTGCTGAGCGAGCCGAAAGTTTCACATTTTTGTCGAGTCTTTCTTTTTTTCGCCCTTCTTGTTTTCGCCCTTCTTCCCCGGCAGGCCCACCGGACTCTCATGGGTACGTTCGCGAAATCCACCTTTCATGCCTCGGGCAAGGCCGATGGTCGCTTCGCCAAATTTGTCGCGGAGCTGATCCGCGGCTGCGAGAGCCTTCTGCCAACGCTGTTGCTGCGAGGGTTCCAACAGATCGAGCTGTGCGGGCCCCGAATCGAAATTCGAGGCTTGCACACCCAGCAAACGCACCGGCGCGCCCGGCTTCCAATTGGCAAGAAACAGACGGCGCGCCTGCTCGAAAATCTGGTTATCCATTTGCGTCGGCTCGTCCACCGAATGGGCTCGTGTGATGGTCGAGAAATCCTTGTAGCGCAATTTCAGCTGGAGGGTGCGGGCAAAATATCCGCCCTCGCGTAAGCGCCGTCCCACCATTTCGCTGAGGCGCATCAGCGTGGACAGCAGGCGCTCGGCGTCGCCCGTATCTTCGTCGAAGGTGTGCTCGTGACTGATGGATTTGGGATCGACGCTTTCTCCGACCTCGGTATCGAACCATCCACCCGCATCCTCGCCCCGCGACTTCCCTGCCAGGGCGAGTCCCCATTTTCCGAAGCGCTGTTCCAGATCGTGGTCCTCCAGGCGCGCCAGGTCGCCCACTTTCTGAATGCCGAGGATATGCAGTTTCTGCTCCATCACCTTACCCACGCCGGGAATGTCGCCCACGGAGAGCGGCGCCAGGAACTTTGCTTCCTCGCCGGGGAGAACCCAGAGCACGCCGTTCGGTTTGGCTTTGGCGGAGGAAACCTTCGCGATCAGACGCGAGGTGCCGATTCCGATCGAGCAGTTCAATTCGGTCGCCGACTTCATCGCGTCATGCAGCCGCTGGGCGGAATGCAGCGGTCGGCCGTGGAGGCGCTCGGTGCCCGTCATGTCAAGATAAGCCTCGTCCACCGAAGCCATCTCGACCAGCGGAGAAAAGTGGCTAAGCACTTCGTGTACCTTCCCGGAATATTCACGATAGCGCTCGGGATGCCCATTCACAAAAATCGCCTGCGTACAGAGTTTCGCCGCGGTCCGCAGAGGCATGGCGGAGTGCACGCCAAACTTCCGCGCCGCATAGGACGCAGCCGAGACCACGCCGCGTTCGTCACGCTGCCCGCCCACCACCACCGGCTTGCCTTTCAGCGACGGGTCAAACAATTCCTCGACGGAGACGAAGAAGGCGTCCATATCGACGTGAAAGATAGTGCGGGGTGAAGGAGTGCTCATGGGAATAAAGAATGCCTTGCAGAAGTGTAGCGCGAGAACGCCAGACGAGGGCTGTAGAGTAAATGCCGAACTTTTTCCAAACTCTCTCCCGGATTAAGATAGTCGCCATGCAAAACGCGACTCCAGCGGCTATTGCAGTGCTCGTGCTGGAGCTTACGCCTGCAACTGTGTTTGCCCTTGCCGGGGAGCGAGTTGGGCAGGCATGCGCCCGCTGGCCTTCAACGGTTCGGACCGCTTTACCGGTATTCTGCGTGCTGCCTTACGCTCTGCTTTCCTGGTCGCATCAGATGTTTTCCTGGGAATGGTGCGCTCTGTACGCGGCGCTGCCCGTGGCGATAGCTTGGCTGTTGGGCCGGGCTGCAATCGCCGATCCGGAACAACGGGGCAATTGGCGAGACGCAATCGTTCTGCTGACACTGGGGCTGGCGGTTGATTTGCGCTGGTTCGAGCGGGCGTGGCCGAGCGGGCTCGCAGGCTGGGGAAAACTGCTCCTGGTCGATGCTGCGCTCTATGGATTCCTTGCCATCCGGCGGCTCAGTGGCACCGGCTTTGATTTTCACTTCCACTGGAGCGATTGGAGAACTGGGCTGCGAGAACTGGTTTTCTTTACACCATTGGTTCTGGGGCTGGGGATGGCGTTGGGCTTTCTCCATCCGCATGGCTACGCACTGCGATGGTCAATGGTTCCGACGTGGATCTATATCTTCATTTTCGTTGCTGTACCGGAGGAACTTTACTTTCGCGCGTGGGTGCAGAACCTGCTGGAACGGCGGGTGGGACGGCGAACGGCACTGGCGATGACGGCGGTGCTGTTTGGCCTCTCGCATTTCAATAAGCATCTCAGTAATAGCTCGGCGCACTTCAACTGGCGCTATGTCTTGCTGGCAAGCGTCGCCGGGATTTTCTATGGACGAGCATGGCGCGACCAGCGGCGAGTGCCAGCCTCGGCGATCACCCACGCCAGCGTGGACGCCATCTGGTCTTTCTGGTTTTAGTCAACGGCCGCAGACGTGCAAATGTGACGCGCCCAGATAAAAATAGACAAAAATAGAAAAAATGGCACCTGCGTCGAAAACTTCTCCCGCGTTTCAGCCTGCTGGCCGCCGGTACTTCGTTTGGGCCCAGATCATCATCGCGTTTCTGTTTCTGGAGTTTGCGATTTGGGCGCCGACAACGGAAATCCGGAACCGCTGGGCCATCGTCGCAGCCACCACAATCGTGGTCCTTGTTCTGATAGAGGTGTTGATTGACCCCCCGTCGCTCCAGCGTCTCGGCCTCGGATTGCCGAAGATGTTCAGCGCGGCCATGGTGTTCGGGATCGGCATTGCGACCGGTGCTGTCATGGTGATTCTTGTGCATTGGCTGGGTGGACAAATTCCGGCCAATCCGGCCTGGTGGCCGAATTTGCATCTGGCATGGGGGTACGCGATCTGGGCCCTGATTCAGGAATTCATACTGCAATCGTTTTTCTTCACCCGCTTTGAAGAGCTGTATGGCAGCCCGGCTGCGGTGTGGATGGCGTCCACGATCTTTGCTGCCGCGCACCTGCCCAGCCCTATCCTCACCACTGCTACCCTCGTGGGCGCGCTTTTCTTCTGCGAAATGTTTCGCCGCTGCCGCTGCATCTATCCCCTGGCGATCGTCCACGCGATGCTGGGACTGACCATGGCCGCCATTACACCCGACAGCCTGCTGCACCACATGCGGGTGGGGATTGGATATCTACGGTATTAGGGAAGTGCGTTGTTCGGCTCGATGTGCTGATCGCTAGCCCAGCACCGGCTCCCTTTTCAAGTCCGCGGTTACTGGGACAGCATCCGCGGCAGCCCTGGCCTGGCGCGCGCGCTCATAGATCTTGCCATACTCGCGGGCCGACGCTCCCCAGGAAAAATCGCGGCTCATTCCGTTGCGCATCAGCGTCTGCCATGACGCCGGATCCTGGTAGGCGAGCAATGCTTGTTTGATAGTCGCAAGCAGCGCGTCGCCGGTGTAGTCGCTGAACTTGAAGCCCGTGCCCCTGCCCGTGCGCGCGTCCCAGGGTTCGATGGTGTCGTCAAGGCCGCCGGTCGCACGCACGATGGGAACGGTGCCGTATTTCAGGCTGTAAATCTGGTTCAGACCGCAGGGTTCGTAGCGCGAAGGCATCAGGAACATGTCCGCCCCCGCTTCGATCTTGTGCGCGATGGCGTTGTCGAAGGCGACCTTGGCCGCAATCTTGTTCGGGAACTGCTTGTTGAGGCGCTGGAACATTTCCTCGTAGGGCTTATCGCCGGTGCCGAGCGCGACCACGATCATCTCTTCGCGCGCCAGGCGGTCCATGATTTGCGCGATCAGGTCGAAGCCCTTCTGCGCCGCGAATCGCGAGACGATGCCGATCACCGGCACTTTGGAATCAGCGTTCGTGACTCCGAAGGCATGCAGCAGGTCGTGTTTGCATTGCAACTTGCCGCTCAGATCCTGTGGCGAATACTTGGCCAGGCTGAATCTGTCGGTCTGCGGACTCCACTCCTCATAGTCCACTCCGTTCAGGATGCCGGTTACGGTCGCGGCGCGATTGCGCAACACTCCTTCCAGTCCAAATCCATATTCCGTGGTCTGGATCTCCTGACTGTATTTCTTGCTGACCGTGGTGACGTAGTCCGAGAGCACGAGCGCGCCCTTCAGAAAATTCACTTGCCCGAAAAATTCCATCTTCGAGATGGTGAGCAGGTCCCAGGGCAGCATCAGCAGCGGCAACGTCTCCGGCGGGAACAAACCCTGATAGCCCATGTTGTGGATGGTGAAAACTGTAGCAACTTCGCGAAACGCAGGATCCTCGGCGTAAAGCGTGCGCAGCATGACTGGCACGAGCGCGGACTGCCAATCGTGGCAGTGGAACACATGCGGCACGCCCAGAATTTTGGAAGCTTCGAGCACAGCCCGTGAAAACATGGCGAAACGCTCGGCGTTGTCGGGATAATCGCCGGCCGGGGTGCCGTAGAGTGCGTCGCGGTCAAAGTATTGCGGATACTCCACAAAATAAAATTTGATTCCGGCGCTATTGCCGGCATTCACCACCGAGCAAAAGCGATACTTGTCGTCAAAAGGGACGGTGATGCTGCGGACAACGGTTTGCGGATCAGTCAGTTTGGTCTGGCGATAGCGGGGAAGATAAACACTCACCTGATGTCCGAGAGCGGCCAGTGCGCGCGGCAAGGCTCCGACCACATCGGCCAGGCCGCCAGTCTTGGAAAAGGGAACGCACTCGGATGCCGCGAAAGCGATATGCATGGCGAAGAAGCCTCCTCGGCCAGAACTCGATATGCCCCGCACACGTTATGATTATGTTTCCGTAAAGACGCGGCTTGCCGCGCCAACTCCAGTCAGTCTAAAGCCGGGAAGAAAGAGGGTCAACGTGCCAAAGGGCGCGACCATTCAGACGAGTCCACGCAAGCCCAAACTGGGACAGCATTTTCTGGCGAGCGAAGCAGCCGCGGTGCGCATTGTCGAGGCGCTGGGCGATGTTTCCGACGCGACGGTGCTGGAGATTGGTCCCGGCCGCGGCGCGCATCACAGAATTGCTGGCACGGAAGTCGCGGCGGCTGATCGCGGTGGAATTGGACCGTATCCTATCGGCGCAGCTCCGGATGAAATTCTCGATGCGACCCAATGTCGAAATCATCGAAGGCGATATCCTGAAGATCGAACTGGACACCGTCTTCGGCGGCAAAGCCGGGCAGCCTGCGCACCGGACTGAACTTCTCGCCCGAACCGGCCCGCGTCATCGGCAACCTGCCGTATTACATCACCTCCGACATTCTGCTGCGGCTGCTGGAATATCACCGCTACTTTTCGACGCTGGTCCTGATGGTGCAGAAAGAAGTTGCCGACCGCCTGGCGGCTTCCGCTGGAAGCCGCGACTATGGCTTGCTTTCAGCAACCGCGCAGCTCTACGGACGGGTCGAGCAACTCTTCACGCTTCCGCCGGCAGCGTTCTCTCCACCTCCCAAGGTGCACTCGAGCGTAGTTCGCGTCACGATCAAGCCTCGAATGGAGGCGCTGCGGGTTTCCGAAACCGAGTTCATCCGGTTCCTGAAATTCTGCTTTGGGCAGAAACGCAAAACTCTCTGGAATAATCTGAAAACAGCGTACGATGAGGATGCTCTGCGCGCCGCGCTGGCAAAAAGCGGCGTGAAACCTGCGATCCGGGCCGAGGCGCTGCCGCTGGAAAAGACCGCCGCGTTGTTCCGGGCGTTAAGTACAGTGAATAGTGGATAGTGAATGGTTGATAGTGAATCGACTCCCTCGGTTTGCGCAATACCCACTATCCACTATTTACTATCCACTGTCTCCGCCAGGAGGCCTTCAATGACTTCGGCTTTACGAACTCCCGCTGTTGCTGGCAGGTTTTATCCGGGGCGCGCTGAGGAATTGCTGCGCGAGATTCAGGAATACACTGCTCCAGTCGAGTCCGGCCGCGTTACCGCCATCGGATGCATCGCTCCTCATGCGGGATACATTTACTCCGGCGGGGTCGCAGGCGCCGTGTATTCCCGCATCGAAATCCCAGAGCAGGCGGTGATTCTCTGCCCTAATCATACCGGCAAGGGACGACCACTGGCGGTCATGGCCAACACTACGTGGCAGACTCCGCTGGGAGAGGTCGCCGCGGACGCGGAACTGAGCGCCGCACTGCTGCGCCGCTTCCCTGCGCTGCAGGAAGATAACGCGGCACACCGCGGCGAACATGCTATCGAAGTCCAACTTCCCTTCCTGCAGGCGCGACGGCGGGATTTGAACATCGTTCCCATCGTCATTGGCACCAGCAACTTTGACGTGCTGCGCGGATTGGGCGAAGCGCTGGCGGTTGTGATTGGCGATCGTCAAGAAGAAGGCCGCGGGGAGAAAGTCCTAATCATCGCCTCCAGCGACATGAACCACTACGAGTCCGATGCCATCACTCGCGTCAAGGACCACAAAGCCATCGAACGCGTGTTGGCCCTGGACGCGCACGGCCTTTGGCAGGCGGTGATGCACGAGGACATCAGCATGTGCGGATTTGGGCCAACGGTTGTCATGCTCACGGCGGCCAAGCTTCTGGGCGCGACTTCGGCCACGCTAGTGAAATACGCGACTTCGGGAGATGTGTCCGGCGATTACGAATCGGTGGTGGGGTATGCGGGGATTGTTGTGCAGTGAGATGAAGTTTAGATTGTCATCCTGAGCGAAGCGAAGGACCCGCTGTTCGCCGCAACAAGCATATCCTTCGCTTCGCTCAGGATGACACAGGCTGGACGAATTGAGAACAACTCCTGTTTCAGTGAGGACGCGTCGGCAGCGGTGCGGGTAACCGGTGCGGCGCGCCATCGGAGCTGTTCCCGTAGACCCACCTTCCGTTGAACCTGAATTGTACCCCAGCCCGCTGTCGATGTCGTGGCGGGCGGAGCGGTCGCGACTACGACAGGACGAGACGTTTGCGCCATGGTTTTCGCGAGGCGATGTAGGTTGCGCACCGATCCGCGCGGCACTCCGAAGCCAGCGGAGCCCGGATTGATGGTCAGGCGGCGCGACCCTCCAGTTCCAACGCCCGGATTGGCGGCGAGGCCAAGTCCGACCATCACTGTCTGATGGCCGCTGGCGGGCGCTGTCGGCACTTTGGTTCTGACCGGCGGATTCACCACCTGCGGTATGCCGTACCAGGGATTCCAATAGCCCGGCTGCCAGATCCATCCATAGCCGGGCGCGAACGCCCAGTTGCCGTAACTGTAGGGCATCCAGCCCCAGGGATAGCCAGACACCCACATGTAGCCAAAGCCCGGATAGTAGGCCCAGCCGCCATCCTGGAAGGGGCTCCAAGTGGCGTCGATGAAGTAGGGCTGCCAGACATTACCATAACCGGGCACGGTCATGAAGTTGCCGTAATAATTCAAGTCGCTCATGCCGTAACCGTACGGCGAGTTAATGCTGGAGCCTCCGGCAGACGCGTAGCGATCGTGATAGTCGTTCTGCTGGCGATCCCAGGCGTCGGAGGGCTCGTCGTCGTAATTCTTGGCGATCACGAAAGTGTCTTTCTTGGCGGCATCGTCATTGGCAAAATTGATGGTCGCGCTGTGCTTCTCGGCAACCTCAAATTGGCCGGAGGGCGCGGTCGCGGTCAATTTGCCTCTGAAAACGGCAATGGTGGCGGGCATCGGGGCGAGTTCCACGCGGAAATGCGCGGGCTCGGACACGGTGACGGACTCGCGGACAAAATTCAGCTGGAACTGGTCGCCACCTTTTTTCGGGTGAAGATTCGCGTAGACGGTGCCGGAGACAAGCTGCGCCGTGCTGAGCTTCTGGCCGTCGTCGCCGAGTGCCAGGCGAGTGAAATCAACTTCGCTGTCGGGAGCGAGACGGAGCGCGCTGCCATCTTCGAATTCCACTTCGGCGCGCCCATTCCTGCCAGTCTTCAGCTTGCAGCCTTCGATTACGGGCAAGTTGATAAAAGCCTTATCAAAACCGTCGCCGGCGGCGCGGTCGATTTGCACCGTGCCCTGCACTTCGCTCAAGCGCACGATGCGCGCTTTCGACTCGGCCGACGCCGAGACCACCAGAAACGCCGCTGCTAGCACGGTCAACAGTGCCAGCGTCTTTCCGAGCTTTGCGATTGACATATGCTGCTCCCGGGACTGCTCCCTAAACGAATGCTTTCCAGGACGTTAGATCGGTTGCCAAGCTCACAGATTGCCGATCGGCAACCGTGACTGCACCAGCACGCAGAAACGCTCAAATATTGAGATTACGGATTCTTCCGCTGGTCTTGATCTGCCTTGAGTTTGCGAGCGGCCGGAGCCTAAGTCAAGGGGGATTTGGGACAATCGGTGCCCTGCACTTCAGATTGCTGCACTTCAGATTAATGAGCGCCGGCACGTTCCAGCAGCCGCTGCGCGCGGGCGCGGGTCACGTTGATCACCGATGGATCGGCGATGATTTGATCGAGGATGGGCTGAATGGCCGCGACATCGACCAGCGAATTGTCGCGTGCCATCTCCTCCATGCGCTTAAGTTCTTCGTCGAGTGCCAGCTTCTGGTACTGGCGATCGTACTGGAGGCGATGTCCGAATTCGAGCGTGGCCGAGAGGCTCTGGAACAAGTTTGTCAGATCCTGCACCGCGGGGTTAGAGGAGTAGTTGTAGGTGGACTCACCGCGGCGGTGCGCGTCTCCGTAGGTGAGCGTCTTCTTCCCGGTAAAGGCGACCTTATGGTGAGAGTCGACGTCCTTCTGAAAAAAGCCGGCCTTGGCTGTGAGATCGAAGATTCTCTGCCGGGTTTCCGGGGCTACGGTGAAGGCAAGATCGAAGCTGTCGGTCTCGTCGGAATCGGCGGACAAGCGGCCGCTGGACTGGTAGCGGGCCGAGCCGTCGGATTGAACGCGAATCGAGTAGTGCTCGGGTTGGGAGGCGGGGAAATCGAGAGTGAAGGTGACCGTTGCCGGAGCTTCGGTCTGCGGATAGGCGAGGAGCAGAGAAAAGATCAGAAGGCAGACAATCTGAAATAGACGGGGCATGGGCCGCTGTAATGATTGGGGATGGCGGGGAGGAGTGTCAAGAGGAGCGCAGACGTCAGCTTTAAGCCTAAACCACAGGCGCCGAGCTTTGCTCGGCGGGACGGACGAATGCGTCCGTCCCTACGTGTTTTACTTGCAGACCGCGGTGTAGCCCAGGTTGGTGCCCCCTTTGAAGTAGATCTGGCCTGAGATCAGGCCGTTGTTGTTGATGCCGCCAACCATGGTGAAGTTCCCGCCGGAATAGACGATGTTCTTGAAGATTCCGTTCTCGTAGATGAAGCCGTGGGCTTGATCGGCCGAAAGATGGTTGCCGACAATCACGCCGGAGTTGTTCACCCCCAGCAGAGCGGTTCCGTACTTCGAGTTCGGGTAGTTGATGGCGGTGAAAGTCCCGTTGTTCCAGGCGAAGCCATAGCTGACGATGCCGCTGGCGTAGGATCCGACGACCTCACCGTTGTCATTGATAGCCATGGCATAGGTTGTCAGTGCATTCGGATAGGCGATCGTGGTGTAAGTGCCATTGACGAGCCTGAATCCCTTGACCACAGACGCGCTGGCGCTGAAGCTGCCGACTGAGGCTCCTAGCAGGTTGACGTCGAACAGCCAGGTATTGACAGCGTTGGGATGGCTGACGGCGGTGAAGGTGCTGCCTTGCAGGAGGAATCCGTGAAGGTGTCCGGGGTAGGCGGAGGCCTGGTAGTAACCGGCGTTGAGGCCGCTTGCCGTTGCGTCCGTACATCCACGTAGTGGACGATTGCGGAGCGGCGTACTTGGTGATGACTCCGCTAGCCGAGCGCGTGAACGCCTCGGATTGCTGCGTGCTGTTGTTGAGCAATTGGCCAACCACGGTGCCGTCGTCGCTCACTCCGCCAACCAGGCTGAAGGAATATCCTGACGGCGCGGCAAACGTGTCGAAGGTGCAGGAGGCCGTCGTGGCGGCGTGCATGGCAGCGGACTGCAAGAGAAGCGTGATGACGATGGCAAGAGCGAAACGGCGAAAGGACATGACATCCTCCGTAGATTGTTTCTCGCTTCAAAATGTGCATTTTCAGAATAACCTGAGAATCATCCAGAGTCAGCGTCTGATGCCCAAACGAGTGTTCCGGGGCGCGGCGGTTTTAGGACAAGAACGACGGTAACCGGAGAACGCCCCACCGCGGCGGAAGCCATCCGAACCACATCAATTGTCATCCTGAGCGGAGCAGCCCGCCGCGCTTGCGACGCGAGCTACGGAGTCGAAGAGCCTGCCCTGAGCGAAGCCGAAGGGACCCCTACACCCTGACATTTCTTTGGCGAGCGTCGCTCTGGCGCTCTTGCGTAGCGGCGGTGTGGAGATGGCAGATGGCTATCGCTAAGGCATCGGCGGCGTCAGCGGGCTCGGGAATCTCGATCGAGATTCAGAAGGCGCGTCACCATTTGCTGCACCTGATGTTTTTCCGCGCGGCCGTATCCGACCACGGCGGACTTGATGGAGAGGGGAGAGTATTCGGCGACTTCGAGTCCGGCGGATGCAGCGGCCAGCATGGCGACTCCGCGCACTTGCCCGAGTTTCAAAGCGGACTTCACATTGGCGGCGTAGAAAACGTCTTCGATGGCAACGCGGTCGGGGCGGTGCGTCGCGATGAGTTCCCGCAGGCCAATCGAAATACGCGACAGACGCGTAGGCATGGGGTCGCGTGGGGAAACCTTGATGGCGCCGCAGACGATGCACACCAGGCGATCGTTGTTGCGCTCATCCGCGAGCAGGTCGACCACGCCATATCCCGTGTATTCGGTGCCACAGTCGATACCGAGGACGCGCATGTCGCTTCGAGTGTAACCTTTGCCGGCAAATTTTCCGAGCGAACAGCCAGACTTCGGACAGAGCGAGCTGCGATCTTCCCTTGGGGTTCTGAGTGCAATCGCCTTGTTTCAACAACTGACGAATTGCGAATCTCCGTCTAGAATCTCCTGTGTAGAACCCATGTCATCCACGGTTCCAGTTGTTGAAGCGACCGTCACGCTACTACCCGAACTCTCCCACGAACGCCGAGGGTTGAGTACAGGAGATTATCGCCCGCATATTGTCATGGGAGCACAATCGCAGCGCGTCCCGATTCGCGATGGGAACCGATTGACGGAGAACCATCTGGGCGTCATGTTTGTGGGTGGACCGGAAACAATGCAACCCGGCGACACCGCAGACGCTAAGCTGGCTCTGATGTTCTATCCTGAGTACCCCTACAACGAGGTACAGCCGGGAGCGACATTTACCGTTCGCGAAGGTCCGCTGATTGTTGGCTATGGTGTGATCCGGTCTCGGGCAATGGAATCGCTGCCCCTGCCACTACCGAATCGTCGCGTGGAACGGCCGTTTGACATTGAGCAACTCGACCTAAACCGACTGCTCGAACAGTGGCGTTGGCTTTGCGCCCAGCGTGTCACGCTGTTAGCCCGGAATGGTTTCGGCGATCTGTTCTTGCGAACGGTCGAAGGAAAGGTACTGCGGCTAAACGTGGGTAACGGAACTCTGGCTGAGGTTGCCGAGTCAGAATCGAGTTTTAAGGACTCGCTGAAACATTCGGCAAAGCGTGAACTTTGGTTTGCCGAACAGCAACTGGAAGCATTTTCCGAACGTGGCTTGAAGCCGAACGACCTGCAATGTATCGGTTTTAAGATGCCCGTTGTTTTTGCTGAAAGCGCGAATGTCCCTGACAACGCCTATGTCGCCGACCTTTATGAACAAGTTTCATTTCTCGGCAATTTGCATCGGCAGATTGCGGACACTCCTAACGGTTCAAAGATCAGGCTCAAGGTCGGGCCGTAGTTGGCGTAACATCCCATTTACACTCACAACCCCACCCGAGTACGTTATTCGTATACTGAATCGCACCATGGCTCGCCGCATCATCCCAGGTGGAGCAGAGGGAGAGTTTTTTGTCGCCAACTCCTACGTTAAAGCAGATTCTTGATGCTTTGAAAAAGCAGGTATTGGTCGGAAGAACGTACCTCGATACCGCGAGGGGTTTGCTGAACGCGGACCCTGTGCTCCTCCAGACCGCGCCGACTTTCTTCGGTATGGCGATTGATGGCAGCTTGGAGCTTGCGCAGATGGCTGTCGCGAGGCTCTACGACACGACACGGAATACGATGTCCGTGCCCAAGATGTTGAAATGGGCGGAGCAAGAGGCAGGCACCTTCCAGCGTGGCAGTGGGCGGGAAGTCAGGAAGGCGATAGCGGAATGCGAGCAAATAGTTGTCGGGCTCGATCCGGTCATCGCATCTATCGGTGAACGAAGGAACGGATGGCTTGCTCATCTGGATCCGAACACAATTGCCGACCCGAACGCACTGGCCGCCCGAGCAAAACTGACGTTCCCAGACCTTGAGCGGGGTTTCAAGGACACCGAGGAGATAGTCCTGAAGATGTCTTCTCTGTACGAAGGGGTAATAGGTGAGCTGAAATATATCGGCGGTGACGACTACGAGGTCGCGCTCGACTGGATACGCCGCGCCAAATGTGCGTTCATTGAAAAGTACGAGCACGAGTTTAAGAAGAAGTGGGATGGCCCTCGACCAAAGGACTGCTCCCGCAAGGACTGGGAGCTGCTGTAGTCCTCCCATACTGAGACGCTGCTGGCATCCTGTCCTGCCCGCCCAGTTGGTGAAAATCTTACGCTCATAGACCCCGTAATTGGCGGTCTCAGGCACTTCAGCAGCAGCCCATCCTCACATCGCCGGAATCGGTGAGCGGAGGGCCGAATGCCTCCTGCGGAACCGGAGCGCCATGGAGCACGCGGTACCAACTCCACGCAGCATTGAATAAGACCAGGATCACACCCACGATAAAAATGGCTCATCAGGATTGAATCCAAATAGCCGGTGAAAACCATGCCGGGCTTCGAGGTCAGCGGCCAAAAAATGTTCTTGATCGAGAGCACACCCGCCGTCACCGTGGTCACGCCCACGCGCACATCGGAGCGGCGGTGATCCAGGCGTACCTGGCGTTGCCCATGTTGATGAGGAACGTGGTGGTCACCGCGAGTGCGATGGTTGCCAGCAACTGGTTGCCGGTGCCGAACAGAGGCCAGATGGTCGAAATGCTTCCTGTGTAGATCAGGTATCCCCAGCCCAGAACCACAAAGAAGCTGGTGATCAAGTTGCCGGGCAGCCAGGCGCTGTTGCCGAAGGGCTTGTGGACTTTGCCCATCAGCTCTTGCAGCACGTAGCGGGCAACACGCGTCCCGGTGTCCACCGTGGTCAAGATGAATAGCGCCTCGAACATGATGGCGTAGTGATACCAATACCCCATCAGGCGGTCCATTCCGGGCAGGCCTTTGAAAATTTGCGCCATGCCGACTGCCAGCGAAACAGCGCCTCCAGTTCGTCCTGCCAACTTTTCTCCGACTTCGCGCGAGAACAGGTCCAGGTTCACGGTGGCGAAGCCCAGTTTGTGAAACACCTCCGGGGTCGTGTTAATGGCGAAGTAATCGCCCGGATACATCGAACATGCGGCGATGAGCGCGAGCACGCCCACCAGCGACTCGCAGACCATAGCGCCATAGCCGATGAAGCGCGCATCGCTCTCCTTGTCCAGCATCTTGGGCGTCGTGCCGGACGCGATCAGCGAATGGAATCCCGAGATCGCTCCACAGGCGATCGTCACGAACAGGAAGGGAAAGAGTTTCCCTTTGATGATGGGCCCGCCTCCGCCGGCAAACTGCGTGAAGTTGGGAAACCGTATATCGGGATGAACCGCCAATACGCCCACAATGAGAAGGGCGATCGTGCCCAGTTTGACATAGGTGGAGAGATAGTCGCGAGGCTCAAGCAGCAGCCAAACCGGCAGAACCGACGCGATCAGGCCGTAGACGGCCATCAGGATCGTGATCTGGTGAGGGGTGAAGGTCAGCGCGCCCGCCGCGCTGGTCTGGGCAACCCAGCGTCCCGCAATCACGCCGCTGATCAGCAGCACCACGCCGAAGATGCTGGGGCCGGTAACCGTAATCTTGCCGGCATGGCTCTTGAACATCCACAGGCCCATGATGAGCGCGATGGGAATCGTCATGGCGATGGTGAAGACTCCCCACGGACTATTGGAAAGCGCGTTCACCACTACGATGCCGAGACCAGCCAGGGTCACCAGCAGAATGAAGAGCACGGCAATCATCGCCACCAGGCCGGTGAAGGGACTGATCTCGGTCCGGGCAATATCGGCCAGCGAGCGGCCGCGGTGCCGAATCGAGGCCACCAACACGGTGAAATCCTGGACACACCCCGCCAGCACCGCCCCAATCACGAGCCAAAGAAATCCCGGGGCGAATCCGAATTGCGCCGCCAGCGTGGGTCCGACCAGCGGGCCCGCTCCTGCAATCGCGGCGAAGTGGTGGCCAAAAAGAACCCACCGCGGAGAGGCAACATAATTGTGGCCATCCGCAAAGGCGTGTCCGGGAGTGGTGCGGCGGTCGTCGAGGGCCAGCGCTTTCGCCGCGATAAAGGCGCTGTAGTAGCGATACGCCAGAGCATACACACATAGAGCGCCGATCAGAACCGGCAGCGTATTCATACGGCCCTCCAGCAAGTAGTATCAAAACGGACCAATGGGATCGTACCGTCGTGCGAGTTAAACATCTTACTTCAAGTCCAGAGTCTGGACTCGCAGAATCTGATAATCTGATTTGTTCCGTCCCAGTCCTGATCGTTTACGGGCGTCTAGTCTCCGCTCCGGGTGCGGACCGAATTTTATTCTCATAAGGAGCAGGCAATGAAAATAGGAATGCTGACGGGCGGGGGCGATTGCCCCGGGCTGAACGCAGTCATTCGGGCAGTGGTGCGTAAAGGTAGCTTCCACTACGAAGACGAGTTTGTGGGATTCATGGAGGGCTGGCGCGGGTTGCTGGAAGACAAGACCATGGAACTCTGCCTGGGGACGGTGGGAGGCATTCTGCCGCGCGGCGGCACCATCCTGCGCACTTCGCGCACCAATCCAGCCAAGCATGAAGGCGGCCTGCAACTGTGCATCGACAACCTTAAGAAACATGGCTGCGAGGCGCTGATCGCGATTGGGGGCGATGACACGCTCTCGGTGGCGAAGAAGCTTTTTGACAGCGGAGTGAAAGTGGTGGGAGTTCCGAAGACCATTGACAACGATCTGGCCGGCACCGATTTCACCTTCGGCTTCGACACGGCGGTGAATGTGGCCACCGGCGCCATTGATCGCGTGCACACCACGGCCGAAGCGCACAATCGCGTGATCGTGGTGGAAGTGATGGGGCGGGCCGCGGGCTGGATCGCGGCTTATAGCGGCATCGCCGGCGGCGCCGACGTCATCCTTGTGCCCGAGGTTCCTTTCGACATTGAGGAGGTGGCGGAACTGATCCGGCAGCGGCACGCCCGCGGAAGATATTTCAGCATTGTAGTGGCAGCCGAAGGCGCCAAGTTTGCCGGCGGGGCCGTTGAGACACTGCATGGCGAGTCCGCGGGCCGCGATGAGTTCGGGCATCTTCGCTTGGGTGGAATCGGCGAGACGTTGGCACGAGAGATCGAAAAGCGGACTGGCTTCGAGACGCGCTCGGTTGTACTCGGCCACATCCAGCGCGGTGGAACGCCCAGCGCTTTCGACCGCGTATTGGCCACACGCTACGGACTAGGCGCCATTGACATGGTGCACCGCGGCGAATTCGGGCAGATGGCGGCGCTGCGGGGAAACAAAATTGTTTCCATTCCGCTGGCGGAAGCTATCGCTTCGAACCGCAAAGTAGATAAGGAAATTCTTGATGCGGCGACCGGCATTCTGGACACGCTCGACGCGAAAGTCTCCTGAGTTGGCGCGGGAATGAGAACCGCTCCGGCACAGTAAAAGCTACGACCGGGCCGGGATTTGCTTGGCATGGGGCGGATTTGGGGGCATACTTACTCAGCGCTCCTCCACCCCGCGATCACAATTTCGAGGACGCCCCCGTGCCTATGTTTCAAAATGAAATCCAGCCTGAGAACCGTCTGGAGAGGGTGACACAACTTCCCGCGCAACCCGTGTCCCAGGACGCGGAAGTGCAACGTAAGCGAATGCTCATCGCACTGGGGATTCTGCTGCTGGCGCTGGGAGCAGTGGTCCTAAAAGACTGGGATTTCTGGTTTCCGCAGGACGGCGAAGTCCAGGAAGCTGTGTTTCACAGCAGGAGCGGGAACAAGACTGCGGCTCCGGCAACCATGAGCGCGCCCGCGGCCCCCGCTCGGGAGCGTAAACCAGCTAAGTCGCCGCCACCAGCACCGGCCGAAGCGCCCTTGACCGCAGCTGCCGAGCGGGCCGTGCTCCCTCCTCTGCAAGTAGAAGTGGTAGCGGGAAACCGCCACATCAATGTGCCCGCGAAAAGCAATGCCATTCATCTGGATGTGGACTCGGGCGCGACGTCTTCCGCGTCCGGCGTCCCCGCATCGGCAAATGCCGTGGTCAGTACTGGCGATCACGTGCAGCTCTCTCCGCAAACGGCACAGAGCGTAAGCGTTTCGGTGCCCCCGGATTATCCTTTGCTGGCGCGTCAGATGAAGGTGCAGGGCGCGGTGAGTCTGCAGGCGCTCATTTCGCGAGACGGCACCATCCAGGAACTGCAGATTCTGAGTGGCCCCAGCATTTTAGCGGCCGCGGCTCGCGAGGCTGTGAAGCAGTGGCATTTCAAGCCATTCCTGCAAAACGGGCAGCCCGTGGAAACACAGGCGCGCATCACAGTGAATTTCACGATTTCGACGAATTGATATAGCGCCGCATGCTTCTCTCCTCGCCCGACCGGATTTCGCAGCGTCTTTTCCGCGCTGTGAGTTTGTCGCTGATCGGCTTAGCCATTATGCCGGTGCTATCCATGGCCCAGCCTCAGCATCGGGCAACAACAGTAGGAGCGCCCGCTATGACCTTCGCTCTGCGCAGTCCGGATTTCGCCGATGGCGCCAACATCCCTCGACCTTTCACCTGCGAAGGAGAAGACCGTTCGCCGGCGCTCGAATGGAGCGACGCTCCTGCGGGAACGAAAACATTCGCCTTGATCGTGGACGATCCCGACGCACCGGTGGGCACTTGGGTGCATTGGGTGATCTACAACCTCCCGGATAAATCCCGCGCGTTGAAGGACGGCATGGGCAAGCAAGAGCAGTTGGCGGACGGCTCACGCCAAGGCCGCAACGATTTCCGCAAGACAGGTTACAACGGTCCCTGCCCACCGCCGGGCAAGACACACCGCTATTTTTTCAAGCTGTATGCCTTGAGTACCAAACTGGCGCTGGCTCCGGGCGCCAGCAAGAGCGACGTGGAACACGCGATGGAAGGGCACATACTGGCGCGAGCAGAATGGATGGGGCGGTACCAGCGGTAAGTCTTCGCGGAAAATAAAGCGGGCGTCCGGATTCTTGCGAATCCATGACGCCCGGGCAGCCCTCCCCCAGAACTGCTCAATCGGGAATGTAAGACTAAAGGGCAAATCTGAAAATGGCACGCGGGTGCCGAATTCGTCCCCCCAAAGTGCCAGCCTGTAAGTTGCACACTACAAATCCGGTAATCGGAATCCAAGGCTCGGCCCGACAGCCGAGGGCGGTTGTCCCTACGTGGACTACTCGGAGAGGACCATTTTGGCGGGCGGCGTTCCGGTGGAAAAAGGCGAGCCCGAGATCGCCGTGGGCGCGCCGGTCGAGGAATTGTAGGTATAGCCCGCTATGCCATTTCCGGTCTGAGTTCCGGTATAGAAATAATTGCCACTGGGGTCGATAAGGGCGAACAGGCCGCCCGCAGCCAAGCTGAACGGTGAGTTTGTAACCGGCACCAGTTGTCCGTTGGTGGGAGTAATCGTAAAACACCAGATGGAGTTGCTCGACCCTGCGGCCGTCGCGTAAATAAACCTGCCGAAGGGATCGAGGGTGAGTGCGGTGGGGCCGCTGTTGACCGTGGAGGTGCCGGAAGTAAAGGGCGAACCAAGCATCGTGGTCAGTGCACCGGTGTTCGCGTCGATATTGAACCCGGAGATGTTGCCGTTGGTGTTCAGGGAAGGATTGGGCGCGGAAGGGTTGGCAACGTAAAGGAACCGTCCACTGCCATCCACCGCCAGGCCGAAGGCTCCCGCGCCCGAAATGACCGGAGAAGTGGGCATCTGCTGGAGCACACCGCTCGAGAAGGTGAAGGAGGTGACCATCCCGAGACCGGGATTGGTCACGTACACGAACTTGCCGGAAGGGGTGATCAGAATCTCGGTTGGACTGGCATTCGCAAAAACGGGCGACCCTACCAGCGACAAAGCGCCGCTGCCCGCATCGATTGAAAAGACGGAAACGGTGTTAGTAAGGTTATTGGTCACCAACAGGTACTTGCCCGTAGGGTCGATGACCATGGCGTTCGGACCGGAGCCGCCAGCCGCAATGGGAGTGCCACTGAGGGTCAAGGTACCGTCGCTGCCGACGTTGAAAATCGAGATCGAGTCGGCATGGGAATTGGCCGTGTAGAGGAACTTCTTCGAACTGAGCAAGGCCAAGCCGGTGGGAGAAGAGTTCTCCACTTGTGGCGTTTCGGCTCCCAGAGTAATGACCCCTGTAGCGCCGTCGATGTTCAGCTGAAGCACGGAACCTCTTTGCGGCAAGGTTACATAGGCACTGTGGTTCGGAGCCGACCTGGTGTAACCGCTGCCGCCGCAGGAAAGAGAAAGTCCGGCCAGAACAAGCACCACGGCGACGAGAATCCTGGGAAAACCATTTTCACTTGCCCGTGCGGCACGCGCCGCCCTCAAAAAGCTCATTGGCGAACCTGCTCCTCAATATCTTAGATGCAATGAAAAGGTCGTGTTTACTATCGTGCACGAGAAGGCGGGGATTGCGCAACTGGGGGAGGTGAGAGGTCAGAGGTCAGATTGCAGACGTGGGAAACCAACCCCTGAGGTTTTTACCTCTGCAATCTGACCTCTCACCTCTAACCTCCCCGGCAGGATGTGTTCTAATCTACGTATCGAAGTGACGTCGTGATCGATATTCACTGCCACCTGTTGCCCGAGGTTGACGACGGTCCCAAGTCCTGGGATGTAGCGGTCGAAATGTGCCGCATGGCGGCGGCGGACGGGATTACCCATGCTGTGGCCACTCCGCACGCCAACGATCGTTACGCCTACGATCGCGCTTATCTCTCCGGGCTTCTGGGCGAACTGCGGGAGAAGTCCGGTTCCATACTGCAGTTGAGCCTGGGCTGCGACTTTCATCTTTCGTTCGAGAATCTGGAACGCGTACTGGAGCAGCCGCACACTTACACGATTGGCGAGACAAATTATCTGCTGATTGAACTCAGCAACTACAGCGTGCCGACGCAGCTTGGCGACTGTTTCCGGCGGCTGGGAGATCGCGGGCTGACGCCGATTCTGACTCATCCCGAACGGAACCCGATCCTGCAGCAAACGCCGCAGCGCATCCTGGAATGGGCGGAACAGGGCTGTCTGATCCAAGTTACGGCCTCGGCGCTGACCGGGCTGTGGGGAGAGCGGCCTGAAATCATCTGTCGCTGGCTGCTGGACCGCTCGGCCGTCCACATTCTTGCTTCGGACGCTCACGACACCAAGCACCGCATCCCGAATCTTTCCGCGGCTCGCAACGTGGCAGAAAAAATCGTTGGGCCGGAGTATGCGGAAGCGCTGGTTGAGGACAATCCGGGGGCGATTGTCCAAGGACTGCCGATTCCTTATTGCCCGCGACCCGTGCTGGATTAGGGGTACACCCCCACCCCCCACCCCCGGTCTTTTGGAATCAAAGACTTAGGATGAAATTCCGGTAGTGTCCTAATAGCACTCTTAGGACAGTACGAAATTCCCGCCAGGTCTTTGAGTTTAAACGACTTGCTGGTAAAGTCTCTAAGAACCAACGAGTTACGAGATCCGTTCGCTTCGTCAGGATTACAGCGCTCAGGGTCACGCCCGGTAAACGCCTCAAATCAACTTGTCAAAGAGCGCTGAAAATTGGTTTGGGGCAACTGGGCTGCTCCAATCAGACCTCTATCGTGGCGCGCGACCGGACTTAAGTCAATGGACTGCGATCATGGATGGGAACATCCCCGCCCTTCGCTTCGCGATAGGAC
>CAWITH010000012.1:0-55046 GCA_963838935.1 uncultured Acidobacteriaceae bacterium | reverse complement strand
CCGGTTCGGCCGAACGTGTATAACAGGGTTCCGTCGCGGCCAAACACCTGCACAGCTTCCAGCAGAGCATCCACCAAGTAGATGTTTCCTTCGCTGTCCACCGACATCCCCTTCGGGCGAAACAGCCTGCCGATACTGTCGCCAGGCTCGCCGAACTGGGTCAGGAAGTGGCCTTGCCGGTCCAGTATCTGCACCCGGAAGTTCATCGCATCGACCACCAATAGGTCGTTGCCGCGCAGCACGAGCTCGGTGGGGAAATTGAACTGGCCCGGTCCACTGCCGCGGCCGCCAAATTCGCGCAGCATATGCCCCTGGAGATCCATGACGAAGATCTTGTCGCGCAGCGTGTCGGTGACAAACAGCTCGCCTTGCTGCTGGTCAATGGCAATTCCGGTCGCGCGCTTAAAGAAGCCCTCGTTCTTAGCCACAGATCCGACAAACCTTTGGAACTTGCCGTCCGCATCAAAGACGAAAACTTTCCCGCTGAGCGAATCGGTCACATAGATATTGTCCTGGGCATCCACGGCAACACCGATCGGGGATAGAAGATCTTGGCCTTTGCCACCTTCCAAACGATGGTATTTTTTCTTATCAAAATCGAAGATGTGGACAGCCATCGCCCCTGGGTCGGCGACGATGATGCGCCCACGGGAGTCGGTCGTGATGCCATACGGGCGAATCAGCCGGCGGTAATCCGGCGGGCCAGCCACGAAATCCAGGGCCCGTTTCCAGAAGGAGCGGTTAGGATTCAATTCCTTTTCCGAGGAGAAGGCGCGCAGGAATTCCAGGCGCCGCCCGCCGTCCATCGTGATCACCGGCACCGTCAGCGCAGGGTTCGAGGGTTGCCGAGTTCCGGATCCCGACCGCGAAGCGGACAGCACGAGCGCACACCCTAGCAGCAGTGCGGTGCTGGCTCTTTTGATGTGAGCTGATCTCAAGGCGCCCCACTTCCTAATATAACCAGTTAGTATAATCGGAAAACGCGCTCAATCTGAAAGTACATCAGCCTGGTCTCATAAGTACCCAATGGGCCAACGCTAAACAGTTGCGATTGCCTCGTGTATCCCCCAATCAGGCGGAGGCGCCGAAGCTTGTAAGAGACGTGCAGGTTGATCAAGCTGAATTCGGTGGCCGGCAGGTGGTCGGTCGTGTAGCTGAAACGCTCCGCATAGCCCATCACTTCTAACCGGCCGCGCCGTGATCGATAAGATCCCGTCACGGTGGTGCCGCTGCTGCTGCTCAGGGTGGGAATTCCCAGCAGAGGGCTAACCACCACGGGGCTGGTAACAAAGAGCAAGCTGTTGCCCATCTGGATCGCCAAGCCACTGCCGTACTGGTAGCCCGCTGACAAGTTCAGGCCGCGATATCCGGCGCCGAGGGAAATCCCCTTTCCCGTGCTCTGGTTGTATAGCAGTTCGTGATTGGCTGCGTTGTTCTCCAGGTTGAAACTGGCGGTCAGGGTCCATCCTCCGACGGGCCGGACCAGGGAAGCGTACCCGCCGTAGTCATGATAAGGGTATGGGACTCCGTTGTCTTTTTCCGTGCCTTCGGACACGTGCGCCGAAGTCGCGAGGTTGAATTGCCAGGGCAGGTTTTGGCCCAGGTTCATTGAGCCCGTATTGGCGTCTATGACCTCGGAAAAGGGGCTGTAAGAAGCCGTACCGGAGCCCATGTTCACCACTCCGGCGGTAGCGCTCGCGCCCACCACCTCCAACTGCGTCGCCAGATGGCTATACGAATAGTTGGCGGAGATCCATCCCGAGCGCCACTTGCGCTGATAGTTGGGGCCGCCCCCCCACCGCGTCAATGTGCCCGAGTTCTCCGAATGGCTCTGCCCGGCGTTACCGGTGAGAGAGAACCCATAGCCCAGCTGAAGTCCCGCTCCCTCACTAAGGGTCATTATTTTGAATGGCGCCGCTAAGTAGGTGAGCGGCGCCGTACTCGCAGGTGCCGGACTGGGCGAGGTGCCGGGAAGGCCCGCTCCAGCGAGGGCTTGTTGCACTTCGGAAGCTTGCAAGTTGCTGTCGTATTGCACTTGCAGCGTCGTGCTGAGTCTTTCCACGGGTTGGGAGGAGAGCGTGGCATTGGCGGTGCGCACGGTGGTGTCCGACTCCAGGCCGACGAAGTTAAAGCTCGATTTTGACTGGTCGGCACTCACGCCCAGGGTGGAATGGAGCGGCAGGAGTCTTGAAACGTCAAAGCCCAGATTGGTTGTGTCGTTGTAGGTGTGTTGCACGCTCTGCGTCAGGATGTCGGGGGATGTTTCTGTGGACTGAGAACGTTGATACCAGCTACCTGCTTGCCACCCTCCCATGCTGTAATTCATGTGGGCGGAGAAGTTGCGTAAGTCATGGTCATCTCCCCCACCAAACGCCTTGGGCAGGTCTGCACTGTAATCCCTGTCGCTGTAGTTGAGGTTGACTATGGGCAAATGTTTGAATCGCCAAATCCAATTGGCGTCGAACACGCTGTACTTTAGGTCGGTTTCCGCACCGCTCAACACATCCTGGTTCGGGTTGGCAGAGGCGCCGCTCCTGGATTCGTCGAAGGAAGCGCCGGTTCTGGAATAAGAGATGGTCAAGGGAAACGAACTGCCCTGCAGGATTATCCCCACACCGGAAAAGCCTGTCATCGCGTTGCCCATTTCCGTTCCGGGCACGGCTTCACCGAGGGTGACCGTGGGCTTGACCGAAAACTGTAGAATCCGGGGATCACGCCAATAGCCGGCCAGGTTGGCCTCCAGCGTGGCGTCCGGGCCGCCCTCGCTAATAGCGCCCCCCGTGTAGTCCGCTACGCCGAACAAGATGCGCCCCGTGAGGGCGAGCGGCTGCTCGGTCTCCTGTGCCCAAGCTCTTCCTCCCAGGGCCGCCAGCACGAACCCCAAAATGGCCGCCAATTTCCTGGTGCAACTGCGGCTCATAACATCTCAACCCTTCCGACTCATAACATCTCAATCTTGGCCTTGTTGCGCAGCAACTGCTCAAATTCCTTGGAGCGCTTCTCGCGCCTCTCCGTTTCCAAGCGCTGACGGATCGAGGCGGCCATTTCGGCAAACGACATTTGCCGCTTCTGCTGGTGCTCGTTGGCGCGCAGGATCACATATCCGCTCGAGGATTCCACCACGCCGCTGGTCTCCCCCGCTTTCATGCTGAACACGGCCGGCTCGAGGTCCGGAGTTACCGTACCGCGGTGAACCCAGCGGTGATCGCCCATCATCACCCGCCAGTCGTCCTGCGAGAGCTGCTGGGCCAGCATGCCAAACTCTTCGTAGTCTTTCGCCGCTTTGGCCTTCACCAGGATCTGCTCGGCAATCCGGTGCGCTTCCTGTTTTTCCTCGGCGGTGGCGTTGCCGGAGAACTTGATGGTGATGGTTTGTAACCGGACGGCCTCGGGACGAACATACTGGGCCTTATGGCTCTGGTAGTAGGCGCGCTCCGCTTGCTCGGTGACCACCGACTTGCGCGTAACTTCGGCGTCCCAGAGCTGTTCCACCAGCATGACACGGCGCAGGCTGCGTTCGTAGGCCGCTACCGAACCATACTGTTTGGTGGCTGCTGCTTCATACGCTTGGCGCGAGGGGAAACCTTGCCGGATCTTCCGCAGGCGTTTTTGCCATACCAAGGGTGGCACCTGCAGGTTCCGGCGGCGCGCTTCTTGATATACCAACTCGTGCAGCACCAGTTCGTGCATCGCCTTCTGCCGGATGTCCGCTTCGGCGCTGGCCGGAATGCGGCCCCCGTGGATGGAGTAATACGGGAAGAGGCGCTGCATCTCTTCGTTCAATTGTGCTTCCGTGAGTGCCACCCCATTGACACGCGCAACCTGTGTCAGCGGCGGTTTGGCCGGCGCCCCCACTACCCCATCACTCGCCACCGCCGGGGCCCCCGGCGCCGGGGCCGATATTGTCGGCTGGTGCGCAGATTCCAAGGGCATCTGGGCAAGCAGACGCACCGGCAGCCCGGCAAGTAAAACTGCGGTGGATATAACGAAGATCCTTCTCATAGGTTCATACCAAGAAGCCGCTCCAGCTACTTAGGCGGACTTGGCGCCTCCTGGGCCGGTTGGTTGGCCGGCTCTGTTCCCTTCCCGGCGGCGTCTGGCTTCGGCTGCGATTGGGCGGCCAGCTTTGCCTTCAACTCCGCCAGTTCCTTCTGTAGCTCTTCAATCGTCGGTCCCGAAGAACCTGCCGCCTTGGCCGCCGGCTGTGCCTCTGGCGGGACGTCGCCAGGTGTGGGCGTTTGGCGGCTGGCGGCGGCCGGAGTGGCTCCCACTTCAGGAACCTTGCGTCCCTCCTTGGCTGCGGCTGCCTCTGCGTCCGTGACGTAGTGGAACACCTCGATGCGCGGCGGTATCTGGTCCACGGCGATGATCCGGTTTCGGCTGTCACTCGCCAGGCCGGCCATTAGCATGAATTGACCCGGCCCCCACCCGTTGCCGGAAAAGGACAAAAGCGGCTCTCCTTCCGGCGAAAAGACTTGCAAACGGTTCAGCACCGCATCGGCGACATACACGTGGCCGTCGGCGTCAATCGCAATGCCTTTGGGGCGCGCGAACATCCCCGGCCCGTCGCCGCGTTTCCCCCAGGCGCGAACGAAGTTGCCGTCGGTGTCGTAGACGACCACGCGGGGAACTATGGCGTCGGTAATATAAAGCAGACCGTCGGGATCAATGGCAATGCTGTTGGGATTGGTGAGAGCGCCGGTTCTGTCCGCGTCTTTGTCTTTGATCTCGGCGAAGTAGCGGATAAGCTTAAAACTGTCAAGGTCGAAGACGGCAATGCGCTTGCCAGCCACATCGGCCACGTAGAGGCGGCGCAAAGGATTATCGACCGCCATGCCGGCGGGGCGTTGCAAATCGTTGGCCCCAAAGGCGCCTTCGACGTCGCCGGTGGGCCCAAAGCAGGTAATCTGGTGCAATTTGGAATCGGAGACGAACAGCCGGTCCGCATCGTCCACCGCAACCCCAATGGGCATCAGGATGTTCGCCGGCGCCTTGTCGCCCCGGAATTCGAGTTTCTTGTTTTCTAGGTCGAAGACAAATACGAGGCTCTTACCGGTATCGGTGACGTACACGCGGCCCTTGGAATCCACCGCCACCCCGTAAGGCTTGGACAGCCTCGGCCGTTCTTCCGGGGTGACGTTGACGCCAGCTATACGCTCCAGTATGCCACCCTTCGCCTGTCTCTTCCCCAGGAGGTCAAGTTCACCGAAGTACTGGTTCAGATAACGGATGCGAGGTTGATCCGGCGGCGACGGCCATACCAGCGTCGAGGTATCAAACTGTGGAGTCTTCTTCTTGCCCGCCCACGCGGACGGCACCAGCACCAATACCAAGCTCGCGATCAGGGCGCAGATCTGGATGGAAGCTACAGTGCGCCACGGCTTGTGGGCGAGTGCGCGCAAATCTACGGCCATATACTCTCCCCATTCCATCAGCTCGAAGTGCAACTTCCACTCCAGACATGCCAGAACATGTAAGTAACAGATTATATGTTAGTTAGCATGGGAAACGACGATGGGGACGACGCGCTGGTTTGGGCTAAATCGCGCACCCCGCCAAGTTCGACGGGAATTTGACACATCACAGGAGTCACTGGTGACGTCGCTCACAAGCTCTTGTGATTGGCACGAGGCTCCCAAATCGAGCCGCCTGCGTGAGATCCTCGGGGCTCCGGCTTGTACCCGGCTATTGCGATATACAACAGCCCGGCCCCGCACCGGCAGACGAAAATGGCTCCCAAACTTCATAGTCTCACTCTTGCTGTTTCTTTTTCTTTTTGTCTTTTGCGTTTGTGGCCTTCCGCGCTGGTCCGACAACAGGGGTCGTCCGTAGGCTCGCGTGACACTGCGCACATAGCGACCCGCTCTTGTCCGTGGCAGGAACCAGAAGGTGCAGGCCGCCGCCGTGCGGCAGTGTGGCAACTCAGGCAGGTGATCATTCTCAATTTCTGTGGATCGGTGGGATCCAACACCCCACCCACAGGATGCCGTTCCTGTGGATGTCCCAAACCCTTGTCGTCCAAACGCAGCACGAACACTTGACTCAAATAGTTCTCCGGCAGGCGGACGGCTCCGTCGAAGATGCTTATGTCGGTGCTGTCGGCTACCTTCTCGCCTTTTGCATTCGGGCCGTGGCAGGTGAGGCAAAGGGTGTTAGTCTCAGCGCGCAACAGGTGTTCGCGGTCGCCGCCGTGAGGCATATGGCAAACGCTGCAACCCTGCTTGAACGCGGGAGGGTGCAACACCTTCTGGGTTTTGTGAATATCCGCTTCGTCGGTGTGGCAGGCTTCACAGGCGGCCACGGGGTTCGGCTGCACAAACCTCGGGTACTTGCCGGCGTGCGGGTTGTGGCAGGCGGTGCATTCGCCCGCTGCGCCCGGATGCTGTACCTTTGCCTTCTCGATCTGTTCGGCCTTGTCGGAGTGGCAGGTGACGCATATCTCCTTGGCGCTGGCCTGGGTCAGGACGACCTTGCCGTCCTTGGCAGCCTGGTGACAGGTGTCGCAGGATTTGTCGGCGAACGGCGGATGGAGATACTTCTGAAGCAGCTTAGGCGATTTTGAATCGTGCGGATCATGACAGGAAGTGCAACTGGCTCCCGCAAAGGGCTGGCCTTGGTGAGCTGCGGCCAGCTTCGCGTCCTTTGCATCATGGCACCCAAGGCACAGCTCAGGAGCTGCCTTGGTGAGGTGAAAATCAAATTCCTGCTTACCAATTTCGCCCACCTTGTGAGTCACATGACAGGCGTCGCATCCCATGTCGAGAGCAGCGTGGCGGCTGCCCTTCTCGGGCACGTTCACACCCTTCTCATGACAGCCGAGGCATAGGTTCTCGGCTTTGCCGCCGGAAGTGGGCTTCAGCAGCAGGTGCTCGTTGGTCGAAGTGTGGGGATCGTGACACTTGAGACAATCCTGGACGGCGGGGGGGTGAACCTGACGCATGTTCGCAGCAGTGGGTTGCTTGTCTGCATGGCATTCGAAGCAGAGGGTTGCAATCCTCGCCGTTTTCAGGTTTACCCTCGTCGTATCGGTCGTGTTCCGGATGAGGTGACAGGTCAGACATCCCATCCCCACCGCCGGGTGGATGTTCTTTCCTTTTGTCTTGTCTTCGTGGCACTCAATACACTGAGGGGTGTCAGTGCCCTTTTCGAGTTGAACCGGGTGGATGCCTGCAAACGCGCAGCGCACCGAGACAGGGAGGAATAGCAGTGCCAGGAGCAGAAAGAGCTTGATCGCGGTCGCGACCTCTTGCTCCCCGTCTCTGCGTGACAGTGTGCGATCGTCTAATACTCGCCTGATCATTGGGCCTCAGGTTACAACGAGGGAGCCTGCTGCACGGCGACTTCCTCCGTGTTTGAGCAACGACCTTAAAGAGCACCTTGCTCACCGTCCAGCAATTCTGTCACAGGGATGGGTGAGAAAAGATATAACTGATTGAATATAATTGATTTACAGTTTCTTGGTTCCGGCTTCGACTGCCCCTATATGGAAACCTCGAGCTTTGCAACGCGAGTTTTGTTGTGCCATTACCCGCGGCCGTGCGTGGAATTCCGCGCCTCCTTGAGCAACCTCGTGCCTGAATCTTGGGTCTTAAGTGGCCCACTCAAGACCCGTGTGAGGGTGTTCCGCCCCGGCGGCCATCTCGCTGACGGCTGGCGGATTCGCTAGCCTCACGCCGTTTTTGTTGGCATTGCGCTGGACGAGTAGACACCCGATCCCTCGACGATTTCACCTGGTAGTGGCTCGATCTAGCGACGCCGCGCCCAGCACTAGAGCCTGTGGGCGGCGTTACCAGCACCCTGTGATGTGGTCAAATTCCCGTCGAACTGGGTGAGGGTGCGCAATTTAGCCCAAACCGGCGGTCGTGACGATTGTCATCTTATCCGTTAAACCTCGCTAAATGTGTCGGTTACGCACCATAGTATGTCTGGCGTGGAACTTGCACCACAAGCTTGGGGTTACGGGGATAGGTATGACCATAAATTTGCACGCGCTCGCCCAAAAAACCTGGCGCACCATCGCTTCCATCCAGACCGGCGTCGTTCTCCTGATCCTGGTGGTGATTCTGTCGGCGGCCGGAACCGTTGTGCTTCAGCGGCCGGCCACCGAGCCTGACGAGATGCAGATCGCCTACTCCCCGCAGGTGCTCCGGATACTGGACGCGGTCGGGTTGACCGACGTATTTCACGCGTGGTGGTTTCTTGGACTGATGGGGCTGGTCAGTCTTTGCATCATAGCGGCTTCCATTGACCGTTTTCCGAACTCGTGGCGCTTCTTCTCGCGTCCGTACAAATATCCCGACGAGAGCTTCCGTCGCGCTTCTACATCCGCAAAAGTTGGTGGCCATTGCCGAGGAAGAATCGGGGTTAGTGGCAGCCGAGCGTGCACTGCATTCCCTGGGGTTCAAACCCGAGCGGGTGGTGCGCAAAGACCACTTCGGAATTTTTGCGGAACGTCACCGTATCTCCGAGCTCGCGGTGTATATCGTGCATGCTAGCCTCCTGCTCATTTTCTTTGGCACGATCGTGGACGGTCTCTGGGGCTGGCGTGGCTATCTCAGTCTGAATGAGGGTCAGACCTCCAACCTGGTCCAAATCCGCGACAAAAGCACGCGCACGCTCCCGTTTTCCATCCGCTGCGATGCCGCCGGTCAGCAAAACTACCAGGACGGCACCCCGAAAAAATGGTGGTCTAAACTTGTCGTGGTTGCAGACGGAAGGGATGTGCAGAAGAAAGAAATTGTCGTGAACGATCCGCTTCTCTATAAGGGCGTCCGCTTCTACCAGTCGAGTTACGGCCTGAATGGCAAAGTCGAAAAGCTCACGCTGGTCGCGACTTCGAGCAAAGGCTCTGGCGAGAAGCGGGAAATCGGCCTAGCGGAGAACGACACCGTTGTGCTCGACGCCGATACTACGGTGCGCCTCGCTGAATTCTTCCCCGACTACGCTATTCGTGACGGGCAGGTGTATAAGAAGTCGAACTACATGGATAATCCCGCCGTCCACCTGGTGGTGACTTCGAAGAGCGCCGGGAAAGACTTCGATGTGTGGTTCCCGCCGATGGAGGAGATCGCCGACAACTCGAAGGCACCTTACCAGTTCCAGGCCACCGACTTGAAGATGGGCCACTACACGGGATTGCAGGTTTCACACGAGCCGGGGCAGTGGGGAGTGTGGTCCGGCGTGGTGCTGATGGGAGTGGGATTGGCGCTTGTGTTCTACGTCGTGCATATGCGTTTTTGGGTGGTGCCGGTCCGCGATCCGAAGACAGGCAAGTGCTCGTTGTGGATGGGTGGAAGCGCGAACCGCAACCGGGACGCGTTCGAGCAGCGCTTCAACGACCTCGTGGCGTCGGTGGAAGGAGAATTGAAACTCAGTTCCCAAGACCGCTCCGAGCCAGGAGATGGCTACGGTCACCCTGGACTGAGCGCTTCCGGACTGAACGGCTCATTGGAGGATGTGAATGGCAAGAGCAAGAGTAGAGCAGCAGCAGCCGGCAACCGGCGTGACCCTGATTGTGCTGGTCGGATTGGCAATCGCGTTCCTGCTGTTCATGGCATTTCTGAACGTGGTGAAGAGTGGCAATCTTCTGAATGAGACAAACTTCCTCTTCGCTGCTCTGATTTTCTACGCTGGCGCCGGCGCGTTGTACTTGGGATTTGGGGTGACCGGCACCGAGTCGTACGTAAAGTTTGCCTCGTTCTCCACCGGGCTGGGATTAATCGCGAATACTGCAGCCATTGCCCACCGTTGGTGCGAATCCGGACATGCGCCGTTTTCCAGCGTTTACGAAATGCTGCTCAGCTTCGTGTGGACGCTCGCCGTGCTGACGCTTGTGGCCGAAAAGAAATATGGTGTGAAGGTCATTGGTACAGTCACGATGCCCGTGGCGATTGTGGGCGTGGTGCTGATGCAGTTGCTGCGGACCGAAGTTCACCCGCTGGTACCCGCCCTGCAGTCGACTTGGCTGCACGTGCACGTCACATTGGCCATGCTGGCCTACGCAGCCTGCGCGCTCAGCTTCGCTCTGGCCATGATGTTCCTGATCCAGGACAACATCAGAACCGACAGCGTCCTCGCCGTCACCAGTGCCAGCACATTGGCCATTTACGCGGGAGTAGTGCTAACGCGCTTCGAGAAGTGGGGCGGACTCAGCCTGGTGGTGTGGAATCCGGAAACAAAGTCGGAAGTTTTCCTTTCGAGAGGTGTACGTTTGTTCGTGGTTGTCCCAGACCTTGGCTGGCTGATGACGCTGACGCTTTTGGTGGTAGCGTCGCCTCTGGTCTTCTATGGGCTGGCCCGGATCAAGAAGAACGAAAGCTTCCTGACGCTTGCCAATCGCGCTGTGTTCCTCAGCATTCTCCTTCAGGTGATGGCCCTGGTGATGTTTATCCTGCGTGCCCGGGATGGACGCTATCCGTCGCTCGACGCAGAGGGATTATTCCCGACGAGCCTCGCCGCTAGCCCTTTCATACTGTCGGGTTTGGTAGGCGGCGTCCTTATCTCACTTCTCTACCTATTGCTACTGTGGCGGCGTCCGGATCTGGAACGCTTGTTGCCTAACACGGATAACCTCGACCGGATCACCTACAAAACCATCTGTCTAGCCTTCCCCCTGCTGACTCTGATGATCGCCTCGGGAGCGTACTGGGCAAACCAGACTTGGGGTTCGTATTGGAGTTGGGATCCAAAAGAGACCTGGGCGGCGATTACCTGGTTGGTGTACGCCCTCTATTTACACATGCGCATCACTCGGGGCTGGCGCGGTCGGCGCGCTGCTTACTTCGCCATCGCCGGGTTCGCCGTGGTGATGTTCACGTTCTTCGGCGTGACGTACTTGTTGCCCGGACTGCACTCTTATGCCTAGACGCCAACCGTCAGTGGCGCAGGTGACGGAATTACTTTAGATAACATCAACTATCCCATTCGTTGCTCACGAAACCAGTTTCCCTCCAGGGTGGATGACTGCTGACTTGCCCGTGGTCCAGTCACGAATCGCCAAGCTAACGGCAGCGCACTTGGGTGCTTTGGATCCCCTCGAATACCCGAGTGCCCTCGAAACAGAAAGATTGCAATCTTTTCATGTTGTGGGTGTTCACCGTGGAGGAATACGCGAGCGCGGCTTCCGGCGCGAGGGCTGCTTCTGAATTGTCTCGCCGCCAAGAAAAAGTGGCGCACCGGAGTGCGCCACTGAGTTGACCACGAATTGTTAAGGCCAGCTCCCCGGCTACTGTTGGATGAAGTATCCGAGGGTTATCTGGTTGCCATCGGTTTCGATCGCTATGTTGTTCCCTGTCGGGTCGACCAGGTAGTAGATGAATGTGTCGTCGGTGCAACCGACGCCTCCGATGAACAGCGGGCAGTTTGTGACATCCAGGCCTGTAATGGTGCCGGTGAAGGCGCCATTGGCAGCAGCGGTGAAGGTGCCAGATACGTTCTCATCCGGAACCGTGATTGTTGCAGGTGGTGTAGAAAAGATGCCCAGCCAGTTGACGTCGGAGAATCCAGCGAAGACAGTCAGGGAAGTAGCAACACTGTTCAGCGTGACCGTGATGGCGGCAACAACGGTGATGGTAGGTGTACTGGCGCTTACCACGTGGTTGGTCACCGAGGTTGCGGTGATAACGACACCAGTCGTGGGGAAGGCAGGTGCCGTGTAAGTAGTGGCGACGCCGGTCAGTGTGGTGGTTGGGTTTAACGCACCGCAGGGGCTGGTGGTGCAGGTTACAGTCCAGGTCACACCCGCCGTGTCATTGGTAGTTGCGGTGATGGGGGTTTGGCTGTTGACGGTCAGGGAAGTAGCAACACTGCTCAGCGTGACCGTGATGGCGGCAACAATGGTGATGGCAGGTGTACTGGCGAATATCGCGTGGTTGGTCACCGAGGTTGCGGTGATAACGACACCCGTCGTGGGAGAGGCGGGTGCCGTGTAAGTTGTGGCGACGCCGGTCAGTGTGCTGGTTGGGTTTAACGCACCGCAGGGGCTGGTGGTGCAGGTTACAGTCCAGGTCACACCTGCCGTGTCATTGGTAGTTGCAGTGATGGGGGTTTGGCTGTTGACGGTCAGGGAAGTAGCAACACTGCTCAATGTGACGGTGATCGTAATAGGCGGCGGGGTGGAACTACTGCTGCTGCATGCGACCAGCGCAGCAAGCAGGCTCAGGCTGATCAGAAGGAGAATGGATTTGCGGAATGTCATCGGGCACCCCCGTTTGCTTCAATCTGGGACGTCGTTTTGGATCTGCCAACGTGCTCGCGATTGGAGTGCTCAAGCGCAAGCGCTCCGTGCTTGCTGCGCACCGTGATGATGCTGCCGCCGATGTTCAGTTCGCGGGCGAGCAAATAACTCTTCCCGTGCATGGACGTCATGGCCCCGACGATCTGAACCGGGGTTCCGGTGTGCAGGGCTTCTTTTACTTCCTTGCTCAGGAAAGGTCCGAGGTGAGCATCGACTAGGCCGTTCGGGCCGGCCACCAATAAATGCATGCCGGCTGGACTGCCCACAACGCGCTTGGTGACGACTTGCTGGATGTCTCCATTGAGAGTGATTTCGTGCGCCGCGTCATAGACAGGACCAAAGCTCTTTCGAACGCGGGATTCGGGCACTTGTTGGGCGCTGAGTGGAACAGCCAGGATCGCGAACATCAGGCTGGCCAGCAGCCCCGCGATCATTGATGCGGGCTTCGTCAAACGAGTACGCCCCATGGGTTCGCTCCTTTAGAAGCTAATTTGTAATAGCTCAAACTTGATCTGACATCTGGGTTAAAGTTCTGGTAGAGCCTACTCACATCGTATACCCCTAGCGATGTTGAAATGCATGAGTGAGAAACGGCTGGCAACTCGCTTCGTGTCTGCACCGAAGGGCCCGGCAAGATCCGTGCGACCAAGCCAGCCCCGGGAGGCGCGAGATTGCGCGTAATGCCGTACTCGCCAAGTGGGCCAGAGTCAGGGAAGCCACGCGAGTGGAGCGTGACCTGAGTGCTGCGGCCGGGCATGGTGTGGAGTTGCAAAAGTGTGAAGGATGCGCCGGAACTTTAGCCGCGATCGGCGCACCGCGCCGGACGCCGGAACCCGGGCACCACAGAGGGTACCATTGTGATTTCCGCCATTCTTCGCGGCCCGTGCTAATCTTGTTGAAACAAAACTACAGTCCTCACTACTCCGGAGGAGAGATGTTGGCTAAACGTCTCGCAGTTTTAGTCGTGCCAGTTTTATTCCTGGCTTCCAGCGCTGGGGCACAATCCAATCAGCTTTCCATCACATCTGGGCTAACCTTCGTCAGTACCCAGACCGTGCCGAGTACGGGTCTCCCGATTCATTTCGGAAACTCTTCGGGAAGTGTCACGGCCAATTATGGCCGCCTGCTCATGACCCGCAGGATTTTTGGACTGAGTGCGGAGTTGCCCGTAGCGATCGTTCCGGGGATGGCCCTGAACTATTATTACGACCAGATTCCTAAGCACTTCGGGGCGCTATTTCTGACCCCTTCCGTACGTCTGAACATTTTCTCCGGCGACTCCTTCACTCCGTGGGTTAGCGCAGGAGGAGGCTATGGCCGTCTGCGGCAATCCTCCAATCTCGTATGGTACGGCACGAACCCAGGGCCCACCGGAACCAATACCGGCGTAGTCCAGTTCGGAGCTGGACTGGATGTTTGGGTGTGGCACCGTTGGGGCGCACGCTTGGAAGCGCGCGACTTCTACTCGGGAGTTCCCGACCTGAACGTGGATACCGGGAGAAGCCGGCAACACAACTACTACGTCGGTCTCGGCGTGATCCACCGCTTCTAAGCACATGTGGGACGAGTGCCCTCATAGTCCTACATATAGGAAAACTGTTTCACCTCTGCTGTGACCTCGGGGCAGGCTCGAAACCTCCCGTCCAGCCTGTTCTTCCGGGCAAAACGCCAATGGGCAATGAAGAAAAAATTTCTTGCGGGTTTTGATTGTTTGTGGGATAAGATGTGTCACCAGGTTTTGGCGCGCCGACCCTCCCCCTGTCGCGCCCTCTTTGTTTCTGGGGCTATACAAGAACATAAGATTTTCAAGAGATACAAATCACGTTGCCGGAGAGACCATGCGCTTCGTCGTCGCAGCCGGGATTCTGTGCCGGTTACTGTGCATGGGCAATTCCTTCGCGTTCGCCCAGGTGTCGTGGCAGACAAAAACGTAAGCAAGGTTTGGAGCAAAAGCCCGCACGCGGTCAAAAGTTAAAAGGAGAATTATGAAATCACGAATCACGAGCTTGATTATGGTGGCCGCGATCGCGGTCCTGATGCTGGTTGCGGGGAACACAGTCGCTTGGGCGCAGGCCTGTCCCACTACTCCCTACTATTCGCCGGATTTCACTTCGCACCAAACTTGCCTGACGCTGAACGGCAACGCCAGTTTCCCGAGCCCCGCCGGCAGCCCCGCGGCGATCACGTCATGGTCCGGGAGCGGCAGTACCGTTACCTTTCAGGCGACCAATTCCTTCACCGCAGGCGAGCTGATTGTCCTCTCCGGCTTCACCACCTCGACCTTCTTCAACGGTCTTACCTTCCCGGTTCTCAAAGCCGGTCTCAGCGGTACCCAGTTCGAGATTGCTTTTTCGGGCTTCTCCGGTACAACCGACACGGGTACCGCGACACCACTCGATGTACTGCAACTGACTCCAAATCAGACCCATCAGGTGGGGTCTGCCTGGTACAACACGCAGCAGCCGGTTGCCGCTGCTTTTTCCACCACATTTACGTTTCAACTGAGCAATAGCAGCCTGCTGCCCGCGGACGGCATCGCCTTCGTAATTCAAAACTCGGCGTCGAGTGCGCTAGGCCCTGATGGTTGCGGAATCGGATTCGGTTTCAGTTCCTCAGGTTGCACGACCGGCCTCGGCATCCCGGACAGTCTGGCCGTAGAGTTCAACACCTACTTAAACCTCGGCGTCGACAGGAGCAACAACAGCGTTTCGGTGCAAAGTAATGGGACTAATAATAACTGCGTAGATTCGAGCTGTACTCTTCCTGGCGGACTTAACTACAACCTGCCGGTCACCCTGGCGGACGGCAACATCCACACGGCGACGGTTTCATATACGCTGCAATCTGCGCCTGCACAAACGAGCTGCACCGTGGGCGGCGCTCCCGGGCCGTGCCTCGATGTGATCCTGGATGGCAATGACTTGTTTCCCCTCGGCGTCCCAGTCAACTTGAGCACCTTGCTGACTCTGAACAGCGGTAATGCCTGGGTAGGATTCACGGGGTCAACCGGCGCTCAGTACACCAAGCAAGTTATCCCGAGCTGGACATTCACGCCGCAAGCCCAGTCCCAGTCTGGGACGGTTACGACTACTACCCCGACCGTGTTCAATGCAAACGGCGGCTTCTTACCTGTATATAGCTCAAGCAGCGGCTACGATTACACGGCCCAGCTGACCAGCGGATCGTCGACAACGGTGCTGGTCACGGAGATACCGTTCGCAAGTCAAGATGACTGCAACGCCATCCTTAGCGCGCCCGACAGCGGTTTCCAAGGCGCTCAGTGCTTTGTGATCCAGAACGGTGCTGGAACGACGAACGCGGCGGTTGGGTTCGAGGTCACCTGCCCCGGGTCGGTGACAGACGGGACGTGCGGTTCGAACGCCGACCCAAATTTCTTTGCCACGCTAGGCAGCGATTTCTATTTCAACGTCGGCCCCACCGAGCCCAACGATAACCCGGGTCTCACCTGGGACGGTACTCCTGGCGATCCGCTGCAGTACAGCGGAGGCAGCCCACTGGTTGGCCTTCTCAAATTCGTAGGTCCCGATCCGCTGCACCCCTGCACATTGAATCCGGGTAATAACCCACCGGTGATCCTGAGCAACCAGGTCAGCTCCTTCAATTTCATAGATGGCGGTACTGGCGCTAAGCCGGTGAAGGGCGGCAGTTCCGGCACGGGTTCGTGCTGGCTGCCAACGTACAACACACCGGGTGAGGCGCCGCCCCTCCCAGTCATCACAGCGCCCGTTAATAACCAAAACTACCCGAAGGGCCCGTCGGTTAACGCGAGCTACACGTGCGCCGCCGTCAACAACGGCAGCGCTGCAACCGGACCGTATTTGACGGTGGCTTCCTGCAACGCGATCGACTCTCCGGGCGGACCCGTTGCTTCAGGCTCTCCGTTCGACACGACCACGCCAGGTCCGCACACCTTCACTGCGACGGTAACGGACTCTGCAACGAACACCAATTCTTCAACGGTGACTTACAACGTGCAGGAGAATTCGAGCACAATGGTCACTTCCAGCGCGAATCCTTCGAGCTATGGCCAATCCGTCACGTTCACTGCGACCGTGACCGGAGCGGTGACTCCGACCGGGTCAGTGACGTGGGCCGGGATTCCGGGGTGCACCACGACCAACTTGAGCTCGGGCGTAGCGATGTGCAGCACCTCCAACTTCGCCGTGGGTGGCCCCTACACGGTTACGGCGTCCTACTCGGGCGACAACTACAACAGCGCGAGCATGGGGTCGCTGAGCCAATCGGCCATCCAGGCCACGGCGAGCATCACGGTCACACCATACAGCGTGACCTACGACGGCAACCCACACACAGCCACGGGAACCGCCACGGGCGTGGGCGGCGTTAACTTGAGCGCAGGCCTCACTCTGAGCGGCACGACGCACACCAGCGCCGGGACCTATGCCACGGACGCGTGGAGCTTCCACGATGCCAGCGGCAACTACGCCGACGCCAGCGGCACGGTCAGCGATCTCATCAAGCAGGCCACCGCGAGCATCACGGTCACACCATACAGCGTGACCTACGACGGCAACCCGCACACAGCCACGGGAACGGCCACGGGTGCGGGCAGTGTTGACTTGAGCGCAGGCCTCACTCTGAGCGGCACGACGCACACCAGCGCCGGGACCTATGCCACGGACGCGTGGAGCTTCCACGATGCCAGCGGCAACTACGCCGACGCCAGCGGCACGGTCAGCGATCTCATCAAGCAGGCCGCCGCGAGCATCACGGTCACACCATACAGCGTGACCTACGACGGCAACCCACACACAGCCACGGGAACCGCCACGGGCGTGGGCGGCGTTAACTTGAGCGCAGGCCTCACTCTGAGCGGCACGACGCACACCAGCGCCGGGACCTATGCCACGGACGCGTGGAGCTTCCACGATGCCAGCGGCAACTACGCCGACGCCAGCGGCACGGTCAGCGATCTCATCAAGCAGGCCGCTCAGACCATCGCCTTCGGGCCGCTCTCGAATCAGGTATTCGGCGCCGCGCCGTTTGCGGTCAGCGCGACTGCCAGCTCCGGCCTGCCGGTTAGCTTCAGTTCACTGACGACGGGGGTCTGTACAGTTTCCGGAAACACTGTGACGCTGGTTGCCGTGGGCACCTGCACCATCCAAGCGACTCAGGGAGGCAATACCAACTACGCCGCCGCCACATCCGTGAACCAGAGCTTCCAGGTGATTCCCCCGCCCACAGTGACGATCTCGCCGGCGAGCTGGAGCTTCGGCACCTTGTATCTGGGGCAAAGCGCCAGGCAGACCTTCACTCTGACCAACCCTGGGAGTACCTCGGTCACGATTTCGAGCATTACGATTCCGGGAAATAGGGTTGAGAACCCACAGCCGTCCGGTGATCCGGATGATTTCCAGATTACCGCCAACAATTGCTCGAAGACGCTCGCCGCCGGGGCGAGTTGCAACGTCACGGTGACTTTCGTCAGCGACAGCGACGATCCCGGTCTGCCCAACGGCGACTACGCCTCTTTGACAATCACTGACAACGGGGCAGGGAGCCCGCAAGCGGCATACATGAGCGGAGCGGTCATCAACCCGAAGGTGTCTCTGTCGCCGACTGGTTTGAGCTTTGGCAAGCAGACAACGAACACAACAAGCACGGCGAAGAAGGTGACCCTGACCAACTCAGGAACGACGAAGCTCCAACTTACGGGCCTGGCGATCAGCCCTGCTAATTTCACGCTGGCAACTGGAACGACGTGCACGGGCAGTACGACGCTCAGCCCTGGAGGGACCTGCGCGATTTACGTGACCTTCACGCCAACCATGAAGGGCACGACATACTCCGGCAGCGTGACGATTACGGACCTTACGCTGAGCGCTACGCAATCCATCTCGCTGTCAGGTACAGGAAACTGATAGGGACGGGGATTCGAGGAAACTGAGAGAGATGAGTGCCGGCAAGGCCGGCACTCTTTTTTCGTCGTCTCGCTTTTAGCTTTTCCCGGCTTGCAACCAGTGGGCGGATTCTTCGTACATGAATTTCAGGTCGGAGCGCTGCAGCAACTTCTCCGCACCGGCTTCTTTTTTCATGGTATCCAGGATGCGGATAACCTCGCGATAATTATCCTGAGCTTCCGTATTGTCGGCGGAATCTCGTGCGATCGCCGCTAACAGGTGATGCGCTTGTGCGCTCAGCGCCTGCTGTCCAAACTTGTCCGAAAGCTGCAACGCGCGCTGCAATTCCTGGCGAGCATGAGCATAGTCATGGCTTTGCATCATAGCTTCCGCCATGAAAATCGAGCACTCCACCGAAGAGTATTTCAGGCTCAAATCATCCGCCTGCTGGATCAGCGCCCGGAGGTTCGGAATGACCTGCCGTCCGCTCTTTTCGCGGACTTCGACTTTGGCGAGGTCCACTTTGGCGAACAGGGCCCGTTGCCCTTCCTTGCTGCGCGTAGCGGCCTGCAATGCCTGTTCATACAGAGAACGAGCAGCCTTGAGATTTCCCTGGTAGAAGAATACATCCCCTTGGAATCCCAACGTCTCCGCTTCCAAGCCATCGTTCTTCAGTTCGTGAGATAGGCCGAGCGCTTCATCCAAAGGATCCTTGGCCTCGTCTCCGCGCCCGGCGAGGATGAGCGACTCTCCGTAGCTCCCGAGAATTTCGGGCATCCAGGAGCTTCGGTCCTTAAGATCCCGCAAAGTCTTGACAGCGTCCTGCTTGGCACTGACTGCCGCTCCGTACCGTCCCTGATAATCAAACAAAGTGCCTAAACCGTAGGACGCGAGCGCCGTACCATGTGGGTCGTTCATGCTGCGCCGCAAATCCAGCGCTCGCACATAGTATGAAATAGCCTGATCGTACTGGCCCATATTCGCCAAAACTTGACCCAGGTTCTGAACTGCCTCGACGATATCCTGTGGTACTTTCGATTTTTCGCGGAGCTGCAGCGCCTGCTGGAAGTAGGTAAGAGCGTCATCGTATTGACTTTTCTCGGAGTACACAGCTCCGATGTTATTCAGACAACTGGCCTGCAAGCTTTCATTGCCGATGTCGCGCTCCAACTCCAGGGCCTCCTTGTACATCTTGAGCGCCTGGTCATGGTCGCCGCGGTCGTCGGAGAAATTGCCCATGTCGATCAGAGTGTCGCCGAGGCCGCGCTTGTCGCCGATGTCACGCCGAATCTGCAGTGCCTCCTGGAAGTTGGCCAGAGCGTCTTTGGTTTTGCCGAGTGAAGCCTGGGCCCTGGCGATTTCGTTCAGGCTGAAGGCCAGGCCGCGCTTCTGACCGATTTGTCGCCAGATCGTGATCGCCTCCTGCTCGTTGCGCAGAACTTCCTCGGGCTTGCTCAGCATCCGGTAGGCTACCGCCATGAGGTGCAGACTGGTGGCCTTTTGTTCTTGATTGTCCACTTGCGCAGCTTGGCTATAGGCGCGGTTCAGGGGATCGAAACTACCTTGGGAGTCGCCGCTCTTGATGTCGATGCGGCCGAGGTTAATACTGGCGGTGGCGTCCTTGGGGTTGGAGGACAAGAGCTTCTGGTAATATTCGCGGGCTTTCACGAGGTCGCCAGAATCCTGGTATAGGCCAGCGAGCGCCGATTGCACATCTGAGTTATCCGGCGAAGCTTTGGCGAGGGCTTCGTAGGCCCTGATGGCTTCCGGATAGTTCTTGGTGGCCTCGTAACGAATGGCAGAAATCAAGTACTTCTCCGCCTCCGGCAGGTCCTGGCTCAGATCCACGGCTTTTCGAGCGGACTGCTCCGCTTCGCTGTCGTAGCCCAAACTGCTGTAGGTCTGGGCCAGCCTGGAAAATGCCAGCGCGAAGGTGGGATCCTCCTTGGTCGCCGCCTCGAATTGCTTCTGCGCGTCCAGACTCCTCCCGTCCCGTTGCAATCCGATTCCCTGGTTGTAGTCGCGCAATGCCGCCACCGATTGTGAAGTGGGTTGGAAAGAGCTGGCCTTCAGCTCCTTGAGTACATCGTTCGGGAGCGCAAGTTTCTGGCGGATGGACTCTGCCAGGCGATCGATCGCGGCCGGAATCTCCTTCTCACTGGGCACATCGATTTTCAGCGGAACCGCGCGGTCGTTCTTGATGTCTTGCAGTGTGGCATCGATGCGGATCTGGTCTCCGAACTTGGCGTACTGCCCCCAAAGAACACGGTCGGCTTTGCTGAAATCAGCCACGCGGCCGATCGTCGCCGGGTCGAGCACGGTCGAGGAAGAAATGCGCAGGTCGGTGAATATCTGGTGCAGACTGTTCGGGCTCACAGTACGCAAACGCGCGGACTGGCCCACATCCGTGCTCAACATATCGGCAAGACTGGGGCCAATCCAATCCAGGCTTGGATCGCCGGATGCGTTGCGGAAAGGCAGAATGGCCAGCGAGACCGCCGGCGCGGTCGGCGCCGTCGTGCTCGGACCCAACAGCTTCCCTCGCAGCAGGAACCCGGTGATCGCCAGCACGAGGACGGTCGCAATTCCGGTAATGAGCGGCCACGGAAGAGTCTGGCCCCACGGTTTGACGGCAGCGTCAAGATGGATTGTGCCTGCCGCCCTCTTGTCTTTCCAAGTGTCCAGGTCGGCAAGAATGGCCGATGCACTCTCGTACCTAAGATTCAAATCGCGTTCCAGGCACTTGCTCACGATCCCGCTCAACGCCCCGGGAATCTGAGCGTCAATATCCGACACTGGAACCGCGCGCTCCTGAGTCCGTTTGATGAGGCTGGCGAGAGCACTCTCGGCTTGAAAAGGCGTTTTGCCCGTCAGCATTTCGTACAAGATCAGACCCAGAGCGAAGATGTCCGAACGTTGATCGAGATCCTTGCCCAGAGCCTGCTCCGGCGACATGTACTCCATGGTGCCGACGAGCGCACCGGTTTGGGTCATCCCGTCGCCTTCCAGAGTGCGAGCCAAGCCGAAATCCATCACCAGGATTCGGCCCGAGGTGTCCTGCATGATGTTCTGCGGCTTGAGGTCCCGGTGAATCACGCCGACGCTGTGCGCCGCATACAGGGCCTGGCACACCTGCTGAATGACATCTACCGCTTCCTCTGGAGTAAATTTCCTTTTCTCGCGGATGAGGGACCGTAGATCTTTGCCCTCGATGAACTCCATGGTGATGAACTTCACGCCCTCGCCTTCACCGAGGTCGTAAATGCGGATCACGTTACGGTGCGTGACCTGATGAGCGAGCAGCAACTCTTTCTTAAAACGGGCCAGGATCGAGGGGTCCGAAGCCAGTTCAGGCCGGATGACTTTCAATGCGACGAAGCGATCGAGTTCGCGGTCCCTGGCCTTATAGACCGCTCCCATGCCCCCTTCACCGATGGTTTGTAGGATCTCGTAGCGTCCGCCCAGTATCATCCCAGGGAGCAAGGCCGGAAGCTGCCAGCCCGAACCGGAGGGTCTGGGTGGCGGCGGGCCGCCGCTCGGCGTGCGACCGTCAAGCAGCGTTGGAGCATCCGAGGCCGCTGGCCCGCGGACCGGTGGAGGTCCCAGAATTGTGGCAGCATCAGACGCGCCCGATATGTTTCTGCCCCCATCCAGCAGGGTTTGCGCCTCGGAGGAAGCCGGCGACGGAGGGGCAGACTCCAGTTTGGTGTTCCCCTGGGGCACTAGAGTGGGGCTTTCCGAATCCGATGTGTTCGGAACCTTGGGATCACTCATACCCTGTTGGGACCCTGGAAAAAGACTGTAGTACCTCGAGTTGATTTAGCCAGCATCTTAGCATCAAATCAGGTGGGGGTGTTCATCGACGTTGCAGAAGAGCTTTGATCTCCCCCTCAAGTACCGAACTATCCGTCGCGCCCATGTGTTTGGCTTCGATCCGGCCATCGCGGCCGATCAGGAAAGCCAATGGCAAGCCGAGCACTCCCCCGTAAAGCTCCCCCGTCCTTGCATCGCCCATCGCAACCGGATAGTTGATGTGGAAACGCTCGGAGAACTCGCGGACCGGGGCAGGCCCGTCGTCCATGGAGATACCGATGATCTGCAAGCCCTGATCCCCATACTTGCTTTGCAAGTCGACGAAATGCGGAATTTCATCCTTGCAGGGATCACACCATGTCGCCCAGAAGTCGAGGAGAACGACTTTACCGCGGTAGGCGGAGAGATGAAGCGTTTGTCCGGTCAATTCGGGAAGCGAGAATTCCGGAGCGAGCGGATGCTGGGCGATATTTGTAACTCTGTTTGCTGTGTTGACGTTGCGATGCTGAGTCAGGAGATAGAGTGCGCAGGCCACGGCGGTCACCGCGATGCCGATCACCAGCTTGTCCGAATGCAATGTCCTTGGTTGGAGAACCACGCAGGTCTATTCTCCCTTGGCGACGGGATAGCTCTTGGCCACCCAGTTCGCGCCGAAATTGTCGGGAATATAAAGCACCTTCACGTTGGTAAAACCCAGCGCGCGCAAAGCGTCGTCGGCAGGCTTGACGTTCGGACAATGGCTCCAGGGGCAACATCCGCAATAGATCACGATGAATTTGCGGCGGGGCAGAGCCTCCACACGTTTGCGCAGTTGCTGCAAGCCGCTGTCGTAGGATGCGGGGCCGATGTACTCGGAGCCGGGAATATGCGCTTGCTCGTAAAGAACGTGCGACCCCACCTGAATCATGAGTGGCTTTTCTCCCTTGGGGGCTTGAAGGATCTTGACCAGTTCCTCCGGGTTCATCAGCCTTAAAGCTGGTATCGAGCTTGCTTGCCATGCAAAAACAGCGGAAACCGATATCAGAGCCAACACCAGACTAGCGAAGGCGACATAGCCTTTATTGATAGAAGCATTCATTGGAGTTCTCATCTCATTATTAAATCCTGCTGGCGCGTCTCGCAAGGAAGAAGGAACTCCACCGTCCGCTTACGTCCGCACTACCCTTTCACCGCAATCGGGTTCAGGGCAGGCATAGGTGACGTGGTTACGCTGGCGGTCGAGGCTGATGATGAACATGGGGCGTCCGTGGCGCTCGCAGATGGGCTGGTTGGGAGTGAGGACTGGCCGGTCTCCGCGTTGCGGTGTGGTGTAGCCGACGCGCTCTCCGAAGGTGCGATGGCAGAACTTGTCGGTGCAGCGAAAGAACTCAATGGAAAAGTCGGCGGTGTAGGGAGCTACTACGGGCTCCATGGTGCGGTAGTGCTGGTCGCAAAGAGGGAGGAGGTCCGTCCGCATGCGATGCGAGTTTAGCACTTTGTAGAAACGTCCGGATTACATTAGCCGATGTAGCGCAGGGCATCGACAATGCCGAGGTTCGAGGCACGGTAGGAGGGAATGAGGCCGCTGATCAGCCCAACCAAGGCGGCAACCAGCATGACGACCAGGGCGGTAAGCGGGGTCATGTGCATCGAGACCGGCATGCCGAGCCCAGGGCGGGACAGCATTTTGATGATCAGGGTGCCGAGCACGATGCCGGCCGTTCCGCCCATCAGAGAGATAGCGATCGATTCGCTCAACAGCAGCTTGAGGATGCTCTCGCGGGTGAAGCCGAGCGTGCGCAGTACGGCGACTTCGCGCGTGCGCTCGCGGATCGACATGGCCATGGTGTTAGCGCAGACCAGAAGCGTGGTGAAGACTACCGCTCCGCAAATACTCAGGATGAATACTTTGACGCTGCCCAGAGTGTTGATGAAATCGAGTTTGAAGGCCTGTTCGCTCTCGCTCTTGGTGGGCACCGGAGTGCTGTGGAACATGTCGTCGATGGCGCGGGCCGCTCGGGGCATATCTTCAGGAGTCTCGACCCGAGTGAAGTAAAAGCCGGCGGTGTCTTTAAACCAGCCGACGGACTCTTCCAAGTACTTGGTGTGGAAGTAGAGCGCGCTATTGGGCGGATCGATGGTGTAGACGCCACGCACGGTTAAGTCGAAATTCGCGGGGAAGATCGTGCCTTGCAGGATGATGTGGTCGCCGATTTTCCAGTGGTGTTTCCTGGCAAGGTCAGCGTCAACGACACAGCCTGCGCGGTCGCGTTTCCAGGCGGCGAGCTGGTCGGCGGGCATGATTTTGTCGGCGGCAACGTCAAAGTATTCGTCGGGGTCGGTGGCGAACTGAGCGAAGAAGTTTTCCGGTTTGTCGTCTTTATACGTGCCCCCGAACCAGGTCATGGGAACGACGTGCACGACGCCGGGAATGGCACGAATCTTGTCGCGGTAGTAAATAGGAAGGAAGTTAGCCAGCGAGACCTTGTGCCGCGTCATGATGCGAAGCGCGGAGTCAGGCGCGCCCTTGTCGATGTAAAAGCTGCGCCAGACGCAGAGCATGATGCAGAGCAGGAGCAGAGAAAAGGCGATGCTGGCGACCGTCAGCAGACTGCGCCGCTTGTTGCGAAACGCGGATTTGGCGACGAAGCTGGTGATCGTCATGGGGAATGAAAATATTTTACACCGCAATTTCTTCCGTCTGTCGGGACGGGGCTCGCCCCGTCTTGTCTGGACGCGGCGGGAGACGCGGCGAGCCGCGTCTCTACGGAGAAAATTGGCTCAAGAAAGAATCTTGCGCAGTTCGCGGCGGAGAACTTTGCCGGAAGGGGTACGCGGCACGGCGTCCACAAAGCGAATCTCGCGCGGCTGCTTGTGGTGGGCGAGTCGGTCGGCGACGAAGTCGCGGAGTTCTTTCTCCAGCACATCCGAGGGCGTAAAGCCCTCGCGCAAGACAACAAAGGCGCAGGGAATCTCTCCGGCAGCGAGGTCAGGTCGAGCGACGACGCCGCAGTCGCGCACGGCGCGATGTTCGAGAAGCAGCGATTCGACTTCGGCGGGCGCGATGGGGAATCCTTTGTACTTGATCATCTCTTTACTGCGGTCGATGACGTAGTAGAACCCGTCGGCGTCGGTGCGGACGATGTCGCCCGAGAAGTACCAGCCATCGCGCAGAACAGCGGCCGTGGCTTGCGGTTCTTTCCAATATCCAAGCATGATCTGGGGCCCGCGCATGGCGAGTTCGCCGGGTTCGCCCGGCGCGACATCCTTCCCGTCCTCAACGCCCACGACGCGGCAGTCGGTGAGGGCCAGCGGTTGTCCGATGGAGGCGGGGCGGTTCATCTCAGGTGGAGCGAGGTAGCCGACGTGGGTGACCGGAGAAGCTTCGGTCATGCCGTATCCCTGGACGACGGTAATGCCGGTGAGATGGGTCAGGCGGCGCGCGAGTTCCGGCGCAAGCGGCGCAGCGCCGCTCTTGACCCAACGCACCTTGTGATTCTTGGGGAAAATGCCGGCTTCGGCGGCCTGGCACATGGCGTTAATGGCGGGCGGGACCACGGGCATCATAGTGACGCCTTCCTGAATCAGAAGAGCGCACAGTTTTTGCACGTCGAAGCGCGGCATCAGCACCAGCGTGGAGCCGTGCATCAGAGAAAAAGTGAGCGCCACCGTGAGTCCGTAGATGTGATAGAGGGGCAGGAAACAAAGCATGATGTCATCAGGTGTGAGCATCGCGGCATTCGGGCCCAGGAGCTGATAGACATTCGCGACCAGGTTGTAGTGCGAGAGCATGACGCCCTTCGGCAGTCCGGTGGTGCCGCTGGAATAGGGAAGCGCGGCGATAACCTCTTGTGAGTCCTGGGTCGGTTCCGGAAATCTGGCGGACGTGGGCCGCAGCAGGGTGGCAAAGTCTTCGCAGCCTGCGCGCTCGTGCCGGGTAGTGAAGACGCGGCGCAGCGCAGGAAGTCCAGCGAGGTCCACGTTTTCCAGGAGCGGAGCGTCGGTGATCAGAAAAACGGCGCCGGAATTCTCCAGTTGATAGCGGATCTCGCGCTCGCGGTAAGAGGGATTGAGCAGTGTGGGAATGCCTCCGGCAAGCGTGGCTGCGTGATAGGTAATGGCGAATTCCCAGGAGTTAGGCAGGAAGATCGCAACCACTTCTCCGGGAGCGAGCCCGGCGGAGATGAGGCCGCGGGCGAGTGCTTCGACCAGGCTGCCATATTCGGCGAAAGTGAAGCGCCGGTCGCAGGAAGTGTCAACTAATGCTGTCTTGCCGGGATTCTGGCGGCAGCCCTGGAGGACGATATCGTGGACAAAGCGGCCGGCCGGATCGGCGTAGAGCTGGGTGCGAAGCATCGGGGGGAATTGTACAGGAGCATCCGCCTCCGAGCGGAGCCCCCTGGGCGGTTCCGCTCGAGTAATCCGACGAACTCCCCGCAGGTCAGGCGTTGCCTGAGGGCCCTCGTCCCGGCAGTGCAGCCAGCTTTTCGGACCAGCGGATGCGCCCGGTTGCCTGCATTACCACGAAGAGGGTTGCGATCGAGATGATCGTGATGGAGAGTCCGGTAAAGCCTTTCCAGAAGAAGGCATAGGAGAACAACACCAGGTAGATCAGTTGGGCGCCTCCGGCTTCGATCGTGGCAAAACGCGGTCCCACTACCAACCGCAGATAACTCACCACCAGCGCGATCGAAACCAGCGACGCGATCACCATGGCGAGATGAATCGAGATGTGGTCCACAAGGTAGGCGAGCAGCAGGTGGAATGCGAAGAACGCGGCCGCGAGGAAGAAGTAGTTCATCGGGTGAAGTTCGATATTCCGCAGCGTTGTGAGGATAAACATCAGAAAGAAGAAAAAGAATAAGGACACGGGCGCGAAATAACTGATCTGCCCGGCCAATGGGCCCGGTTGCAGCTTCTCGGGCATGGTCATGCCGATCTCAAAGCCGGATATCAGATCAGAGTGTTGCCAGGTTAGCCGCCATCCGTCCGCTTGCCTCTCCTTGGCGGTCGGGGAAAGAGTGTCGTCGGCAAAATCGATCTCCTTGAAGTTGGTGACCATGGTCAGAACAAAGTCGTGGACGTGGCTGATGCCATCTCCCAATTTGTAGCGCCAGGACTCGAGACCCCGCGAGTGATATGCCACTTGCAGGAAAGCGGTCTGGCCCGGTTCCATGGTCGCTGTGACTGAAGCCCCGTTGCCTGCGGTGATAGCGGACATTTCCTTCCCGTTAACCTTCATGCGCAGTCCGTCGTAGACAGCGTGTTCGGCAGGAAAGGGAAGGGAAAATTCGACGGTTTGGGTTTCGGGAGTGTCGTTGCGAAACTGGTAGTCGCCGGCGAAGTCGACCGTGTAGGTGCTGTACCAAAGCAGGCCTTTCTGACGATAGTCAAGGTAAAGGTTCACGTTGACGCGAGTCGAGTCCAGGGGCAACGGAATTCTTCGCTCGATCACGTCGTTTCGGACCGCGGTCTTCCCGTGGTCCTGCTCGGTGACTGGTGAGATTTCCGTTTTCTTGTAGCAGGCGGAAGGCGGGCCCTGCTCCTGCGCCGTGCCCCAGGTCGAAGCCACGTGGCCTTGGAGTTGCTCATTGGATGAGCCGGTGCGCGAGTAGATGGTTGTGCCCAGGATCATCCAGGCTACGGTTGTGCACAAAAAGATGAAGGAAATGGCGACAATGCGACGGATCACAAGAGTCCCTCCCGAAATGTGTGTCAGTCGATTGATTGCAAGCCGAGGTCCGCCCAGGGCTTGTTTCAAACCGTGGCAGTTGGCGTCCACCACCGCCGTTCATGCGTGTCTGTGGAGACACGGGTATGTCAGCGCGGACACACGACGCTATGTTTCCTAGGTCACTCGAATCTGGAGACCACACCAGGCTGACGCAAATTAAGGTTCCAGTTTGCGCAGGAATTCCTGTTCATCCATGCGATATTTAAAAGCTTTGCGGCCGTTGATGAAGACTACGGGGACTTCGTCGTTATAGAGGCGGCGGATTTCTGCATCGGAGTCGATGTCGATTTCACGCCAGGTGAAGCCGCCCCGCCTGTGCAGCTTGTCCAGGCTCTCCTTGACGATTTCGCAGAGATGACATCCCTTGCGGGAATAAACGACGACCTCGCGAGGCTGCGTCATTCGACGGAGTGTAGCAGTTTGGGCGCGGGGTTTCCAAGACACAAAGGGGCGTAGAATCTCGGAATGACGGCGCTCGAAATGATGACAACGACGAACGGACAGCCGCTTTCTGGCAGAACGGTTCTGGTGACAGGGGCGGCGAAACGGCTGGGGCGTGCAGTTGCTTTGGCCGCAGCCGAAAACGGCGCCGACGTGGCGATCACTTATCGTGAGTCGGCGCACGAGGCGCGGGCACTGATCGAAGAACTGGCCTTCCATCGAGTGGGGGCGCTGGCAGTGCGCTGTGATGTCACCGACGAGAAAAGCGTTCGGGAGATGGTGAAAGAAGTGGCCACAGAGCTGGGCGGGATCGACGTGCTGGTGAATAACGCCGCCAATTACGAGACCGTCGAATTTGAGAAGATCACGGTCGCGCAGTGGGATGCGATCTTTGCTTCGAACGCGCGCGGGCCGTTTTTGGTGTCGCGCGAGGCGCTGCCGCATTTGAGAAAGCGCCGGGGGCGCATCGTTAATATGGGTTCGCTGGGTGGCCTGCGGCCGTGGGCGGAGCATGCGCACTATTGCTCGTCGAAGGCGGCCGTACACATGCTGACCAAAGTGATGGCGAAGGCGCTGGCGCCGGAGATTGCCGTGAATGCGGTGGCTCCGGGGATGATTGAGTTGGGAGAGAAATCGGCGGCCGCGTTCATGAAGAAGATGGCGAAGCAGACGCCCATGCAGCGGAACGGGACGGCCGCGGAAATCGCGGCGGCGGTGATGTTCTTTGCCACAGCTCCGCAGTTTATTACCGGACAGGTGCTGGCGGTGGATGGCGGGCTGGGGCTGTAAGCTGTTCATCGAGGACTGGGAGCGGCCGGCTTCAGCCCTGCGCCCCTGCGCTGGGAAATGCAGACTTTAGTCTCTGAGATGGCTTCCCGAGCAGGTTCACGTTTCGTTCATTTTCGCGTATCGTTCTGTTTCGACCGTGACCATACTTATGACACGATCCCTTTGCGCTGCGGGCGTTCTCTCACTGACTCTCCTTCTGGTGCCTTCTCTTGCCGTCGCCCAGGATCGTCCAGAGGAGGGTGGTCATGAGCTCCAGGTATGGACCGGCGGCGGGCGCTCGGTTCCGGGCGGAACTAAGGATACGAGCGTCTGGAACGCGGGAGTCCGCTATGGATGGATTCTGACGGCTCCACATGGCCCCGGTTTCCTCAGCGGACGATTCGAGTATGCGGTCGACGCTGTCCCGGCGTTTGTTGTCTTCCAGCACGCAAACACTGCCTATGGAGCAGGGTTGAATCCGGTGGGGCTGAAGTGGATTTTTGCCACGCGCGGACATGTCGCTCCCTACCTCGAGTTGAACGGAGGGACGCTGTTTACGACGCACGAAGTGCCGGCGGGGACTTCAACCATAAATTTCACATCGGGCGCGGCGTTCGGCCTGCATTTTGTGGGGGAACATGCGTGGTCGGTGGATGTTCGCTACATGCACATTTCGAATGCCGGGCTCACCGTACCCAATCCGGGTGTGAATACGGTGCAGGTGCGGTTGGGGTTCGGGAAGTTTTTCGGGAGGAAGTAGCGAACGCGCTTCCCGCTGAGACGGGGCAAGCCTCGTCTCTACACCCAGATCAAACCTAGGGTCGATGGGATAATGCGGCCGCGGTCTGCCTGGGTTCGGCCCGCCGTCCGCAGCACGGCCCCGGCGGAATCGCTGCCCCGTGCGGGCAGGTGCGCGGGTGGTTGAGGAAGGTGCAGATCTTGTCGGTGGCCTCGGGTGAAAGTATGTGCTCGAACTTGCAGGCCTGTTGCTCGATTTCGGTTTCGCTGTCCATGGCGAGCGAATCGGTGAAGAGGCGCTCAGCAAGACGGTGGCGGCGGATTATGTCGGCGGCGCGCTGGTGTCCGCGCGGGGTGAGTTCGACGATCGCGGAGCCGTCGCCCGTCGAATAGCCGGCCGGCTTCAGCGCGTCGTGGCAGGGATTCACGAAGGCCTTATGATCGTGCGGTTCAGGCGGGTGCGGCCGCATGGTTACCAGATCGATTGCCGCCATTTTCTCCACCGCGATGGATACGGGCAGAGCGCCGTGAACTTCCATCCGGCCGATCTCGGCGATTTGGCCGTTCTCCTCCAGGGCAAATAGTTCTTCCAGCACTTCGTCGAACTGCTCCTCGTCGGCCATGGCAAAAACTTCCTGGGCGGCGATTTTTCCGTGATGCAATTCAACGCGGCGGTCGGCCAGGCGCGCCACCACCGGATCGTGCGTCACCATGACGATGGTGCGTCCCTGCTGATGAAGTTCGCGTAGCAGACGCAAAACAATTTCCTCGTTGACGGCGTCGAGGTTGCCGGTGGGCTCGTCAGCAAGCACAATCTTCGGATCGTTGATCAGCGCGCGGGCGATGCAAACGCGCTGCTGCTCGCCCCCGGAAAGCTGCGAGGGGAGGTGCCCGGCGCGGTCTTTCAGGCCGACGCGGTCGAGCGCTTCGAGCGCCTCCGGTTCATCAGTCATACTGTGGAAGTATTGCGCCAGCATGACATTCTCAACCGCGGTGAGATACGGGATCATGTGGAATTGCTGGAAGACGAAGCCGACGGTTTCAGCGCGGACGTGGTTGAGGTCTGAGGCGCTGAGGTTGGCTACGTTTTGTCCGTCAAGCCAGATCTCGCCGTTGGTGGGGCGGTCGAGGCATCCGATGAGGTTGACCATCGTGCTCTTGCCGGAGCCCGAGGGCCCCATCATCGCAACCCACTCGCCGGGCGCGATCGACAGGGAGATATCGTCGAGCGCTTTAATAAGGCTGCGGCCGCCATTGTTTTCTTCCGCCCTGGCGGGATAACTTTTGGTGACATTCTTGAGTCGGATCATCTAATCGTTTCCTCTTCTACTCTCCCCTAAGAATCATAGCGGGTTGTACGCGGCGCAGCAGCCCGATAGGCAGAATCGCCGAGACAAGGGCCACAGCCACGCTGCCCGCGAGCACGTACGGAAAAACGCCGAAACGCGGCACAACCGGCGCGTGAAAGTTGGCCCGTCCGATCCAGGCAGCGACGCCGATGCCGATGAAGAAGCCAAGAATCGCACCGACTACACCGAGAGCCGCCGCTTCCGCCGCGAAGAATCCGTTGATCAAACGTTCGGAAGCGCCCAGCGCTTTCATGATGGCAAAGTCGCGGCGCCGGTCAAATACCCACCCAATGAGCGTGGCCAGCACGCAGAGCGCGGAAGTGAGCACGACCAGCGTGGCCGAGGCGTAGAGCGTGGCGCGCGTCTTGTTCAGCACGTTCGCCTCGCCTTCCATGATCTGGCGAACTGGGCGAATCTCGGCGGCGGGCAGAAGTTGCGCTAGCTGATGAATCGCTGCTTCAACTTCCGCGGCGGTCCCATTGGCAGCCACTTCGATGGTGGAGGGCGCAACGTCAGTCCAGCTCTGGAATTCAGATTGATCGAGATAGATCCGGCTGTCTTCGCCGGCGCCAGTCTGAAGCATGCCGGCGGGAGCGAGTTGGATCGCTTCACCCTGGAAAGTCAGTTCGAAAGGCTGGTGATTGGGGCTGACTACAGTGGCGGCACGCATGCCGATGAGGGCTTCGTTTGCCGCGTTGGGCCAACGGCTCACCTTCCACCAATGGTTCAACCGGCGGGCGCGAGCAAAGTCAGTGCCGACGACAACGACAGATTGTCCGTCGTGTGTGCGGGCGACGGCGTAAGAGAAAGGAACCGCCAGCGTCTTTGCGCCGAGAACGGATTCGACTTTGGCCAGGGCGTCGGTGGGCAAAGACTGTCCTTCTTTTGCCACGATCACCACATTGGCGCCGTAATTTCGAACTCGGTGCGCAGCTTGGCTTGCACGTCGACGTACAGGTTCATCATGGCGGTGGCGACGGCGGCGGCAACGATCATAGCGAGCAGCGCGGAGGCGGCGCGTCCACGACGAAGAACAGCGGCGCGGATCAGCATGCGAGCAAACATCGACGTATGCGGCGACCCAGCCCGGCGATCCGCGACTTGTTTCGGCGTGTGCAGCGTGCCCGGAACGGCGTTCATCCCTCACCTCGCAAGGCGAAGACAGGATCGAACTTCACGGCGCGGCGGATGGCGGCGGCGCTTCCAGCGAAGGTCACAAAAACGGCGATGGTCATGATAATCGGGAAGAGCACGGGCTCAATCGAAATCTGCGAGTTGAAAATCGAGCGCCCGATCTGGCGCGCAAGCAGCGCTCCGGCGGAAAATCCGGCAAGGCCGCCAGCCAGCGCCAGCAGCAGCGCTTCCGCAAAAAAAATCGCCGAGACCGCGAGATTGCCCGCGCCCAAAGCCTTCATCAGACCGACTTCTACGCGGCGCTCGTAGATAGCCGTGGCCATGGCCGCGGAAACCGCCAGTGCGGAGGCGAAAAGTGCGGCCAGCGTGACCAGCAGCATGAGTCCCTTGATGCGCGAGAGCACCGTGCCTTCGTTTTGCGCAACCTGGCGAATCTGTTCCGCGTGCGAATGCGGAATGACTTCCTGTAACTGGTAAGCAATTGATTCCACGTAAGGCGAACAATACCAGCGATCGTAGACCTCGGGAGTCATCGTCTTCGGGTCGCGGACGGAAAGCGCATCCGGGGGCTTGGTCAGAGCGCTGACATAGACGCGGCGTACGGCGCCAGGTTTGCCGAGGATCTGCTGCGCGAGTGCCAGGGGCGCGACAATCTGGTCGTCTTCCGCGCCACCGGTGGAGAGAATGCCCGAAATGGTCAGATGCCGGCCGGCGACATCAAGGGTGTCGCCGACTTGCTTGTCTAGCTTCGACGCCAGACGTTCGCCGACGAGAATATTCTGAGAGCTGTCATCCGGCCAGCCGCACGCCGGAAATTCCCCCGGATTCCCGCACAACACTTTCCACCACGGATGAGTAATCCGCACACCAGTGGTGAAGTCGTCCTTCCCGAAGCTAAGCGCCTTATTGAAGTAAGTGCCCAGCAAAGTCACAGTCTTTCGTGTCGCTGCCGCTTGCCAACTTTCACCGTGACTGGCAGCATGGGCGAGAAGCCAACGATGTTGTGGTGCCAGAACGTCCCGCGAATCTTCGGCAGGTCAGCCTCACTGAGGAACGCGCCATCGCTCGGAGGTTTCAGGTTGACGCCGCCGACTTCCACGTCGAGTGTGTCTTCTTGCGGAGTGACGACAAGATTAGCGCCGTAGCTACGCAGTTCGCGGTTGATTTTGTCTCCGATGTCGGTGGCGACGGCGATCATGGCGGTGGCCACCGCGACCCCGAGCGTGATCGCGATCCCCGCCAATACCTTGCGGCGTGCTTGGCGGCGAAACGATTCGTAGACGATGCGTGGGAACATTATTTCTGCTCGAAGTAGTGTCTGCCGGCCGCCACGTCAGCCTCGGAGACGACCACCGCGTCCTCGGTGACCTGCGCCTTCAGCGGGATCGGATTGCAGCCGCCGGCCATGCCGACCGACTGCGGGTTGATGGGGGCGGCGCAGTTTTTGCAGACCACTCCCTGAGCTCCCTTGTAGAAGCCGACTGGCCCGCAGATTTCGCAGGCGTCGAAGAGCGTCGCGATTTTTCCGTCCGGCTTCTGGTAAAGCCAGAAACGGACTTCGACTCCGCCTTCCTTAGCTTCAAAGCGGTGCAGTTCACCGTCGTAAACCTGTTTCAGCGGAATGGAGACTTTACCGTCAACAAAGGTGACTTCCTCGGCCGGCGAAAGCGCGCTGGCGCTCTTCTCGTAGATGAAGCTGGCGGTAATCATCACGATGAAGGCGAACGAGAAAACATACACCGAGGCCATCCAGAAACGCTCGCGGCGGACGGTCCAGAGCGCTTTGCGGCGGGCAGCGCCGGCCGGCGGCAACTCGACGGGCTGTCGGCTCTTCATTTCAAACAGCACCATCAGTGCGGCTAACGCGAAAATGGTAATGAAAAAGAAGAAATCGTTGCGCACGATGGGACCGATGATCGCCATCTCCTGGCGGGAAGAGGGAAGCACTCCGTTCTCGGAGAGTTCGTGCAGTCCCGCGATCACCAGTTGTCCGGCTACCAGAAAAAGAATCGCCGTTGTGACCTTGAAGAACTTCTGCAGATTGATCTTGACGCTGCCCTTGACGAACATCACGCCGAACATGATGGCGACCACAATTCCCGTGACTGTGCCGATGAAGCTCATCAGTTCGCTTGAGTTCAAGGTTACGGCGGAAAGGATCAGGACGGTTTCGGCGCCTTCGCGAAGGACCATCAGGAACACGAAGACGAAGAGGCCAATCCAGGCGTCGCCGCGCGCGAACAAACCAACCTTGCTTTCGATCTGCCCTTTGAGCTTGCGGCCGGTCTTCATCATGAAGACGATCATGGTGACGACGAAGACAGCGGCCACCAGCATGACCCAGCCTTCGAAGACGTCCTCGTTTAACTTGAAGCGCGAGAGCACGACGGCGACGCCGATTGATCCGACGAAGGCGGCTACCAAGGCGGCGTAAACCGATTTGCGCAGATCGTTGCGCCCGATCTTGGCCAGATAGGCCAGGGTAATACCGACGATAAGCGCTGCTTCGACGCCTTCGCGAAGCGTAATGATGAATGCCTGGAGCATCAGGAAAAGTGGCCGCTTTCTAACTGAAAATGAAATTCAATTTCAATATCAATAGGATACGGTTCGGACTGGGCCCGGTCAACGCAGTCTGTCACCGATGGACGTGATTTGCATCACACGGGGAAATAGGGCATTGAACGGCGTTTCGTGTGTCTACACCATGCGCAGAAACTTGCGTGCCTGCTCCAATTCTGGAAACACTCTTTCTTCTGCCAAGAACTCCCGCGAGTGCACACATCTCCGGCTCCCCCGCAGTCTTGACGGGATGCTTCAAATGCAGCATCTCGTGAAACAGGATGTACTCGACCGCGTAGCGCGGCACCCGCGGGTGGTCGAAGACGCGGCTGATGACGATGGCATTATGCGCGGGATCGTAGTGGCCAAGGCTGCTGCGGGCGTGGTTCTGGCTCCAGGTAAGTTGCGGACGTCCCATGAGCCCGTGAAAAAAGCGGCGGTTGAGGTCGTCGAAGATTTCTTCCAGATGGTAGAAATGGCCGCGCGCAGAGCGGATGTGCTTGTGTCCGCGCATCTGGCGCACGAGTCGGGCTTTGGCGGCAACGTCGTGGCTGGCAACATAGCGCCGATAACGGGCGCTGTGAGCGCGATCGACCGGCTTGCGATAGAGCTTGGCCAGCAGGATGTGGGCAATCGAGTGCAACACGGTCTCGGGCGCCCCTTCGAGCAGGTCGGAGAGCCGAATGTAGAGCTCTCCCTGGCGCAGACGAATGGTGTTATTGATGGACACAAACGGATAGAAGCGAACGTGCAGAGGCGGCGCGGACGTGCGGGGACGAAGTTCGCAATAGGCCTCGTGAAAAATATCGGTGAGCCGCAGAGACACGTTGAAGGAAGAGTAGCAGAGGCAGCCGTCAGCCGTCAGCACACAGCCGTGTGAGGCCGTCGACCAGAAGCTCTATTTCTGCTTCTTTTTTTTCTTCATGTATTCCTCGACCTCAGCCGCGGTCTTGCGGTGGTCGTCGGCGCTGGAGTCCACGGTGTCGAGGGCGTCAGTCAGCAGGAACTCGTACTGGTTGGCTTCGGCAGCGCTGGTGTTCGCCGAGTTCTTGATTGCGCGCAACTTGGCCTGAAATTCGGTGTCGGCCTCGATGACGACTTTCAACGGCTTGCGGATATCGTCCTTGCGGCCGACGTACATGTCGATGTTGTCATTCAATTCGTCGTAGACGGCGAGAAAATCTTCCAGCATGTCGTGGGTCTGACGGGCGCGATCGGTGGTCTTGGGATCGGCGCGCATTTGCTCAAGCTTGGTCATGCGGTCCCGGGAAAACTGCACGTAAAGCTTCAAGCGCTGGTCGGGGTCGAGCATGGCGTCGCGGAGCTGATCGATTTCGAGCGGATTGAGCGGGTCGCGGCGGCGCTGTTGGGCCCACAGCGGCGAGCAGAGCGGAAGCGCAAGCAACAGTGCCAGTCCGAACGCTCTGCGCCAGCGCTTACCCGGCATCACTTATTCTCCTTCTTTTCCTTGGCGAACATTTCATTGAGCAGCGTGGTGCGGATCTCTTCGAGGCGGCGAATGGCCTGTTCGACCGGAGGCTGGTCTTCGAAGGCGAGGGTGCGCTTGATGTCGCGCAGCTTCTCCGCCATTTTTCGTGCATCGATCTCGACATTCTTGAGGTGCTTTTTGGTTTGCAGGGCGGCGTCGCGCGCTTTCTCGGAATAGGCGACAATGTCGTCAACGGCAGCCCGGGCCTGGTCGACCTTGCCCTCGGTGTAGAGTTTGTCCGCATTGCGAAGCTGATGCCGTGCGATCTCGATGGCGAGGTCGGGACGGTCTTCGGGGCGCGCGCTTTCGAAGCGCGCCTTGAGTTCGTCTACGGGTTCGTCCTTGGCCGCGCCGTAGGCGGAGGCAAGCGCAAGGAACAACACATACAAGGCAAATCGGCGCATGGCGGTCAACGCTTTTTCGGTTCAATGGCGATCAGGCGATGGGTAGCCTGCCACTCCTGATCGGGATACTTCCCGTTCGCAACACTCAGAAATTGATGATAATCGAGCGCAGCCTGTTTGTAGTCGCGCAAGTGGTCATAAGCAGAGGCGCGAAGAAAGAAACAGATCGGAGGCATCTCCGCGTTTAACATAGAGCGCCCATTGAGAGCTCGGACCGCGAGTTCGTAGTTCTTGTTCTCGCTAGCCGCAAAGGCCAGATCAACATAAATATCGGGCCAATCGTGCTTCAGTCGGACCGCAATCAAGAATTCCTGTTCGGCTTCCGGGAATTTCTTCTGCAGCAGCAAAGCATGCCCCAGTCCACGATGCAATTCCGCGTCTTTCGGCTGGGCGGCAACCAGAGCACGATATTCGCTCTCCGCGAGATCATTCTTTCCCGTACTCGAATACAGCTCGGCAAGTTCACGCTGGGCATCGCTATCTGACGGGGCGAGCTTCAGCGCGGCCTGGAGTTCCGCGATGGCGTCGTCTTTCTTGCTCTCGGCGATAAGTACGCGCCCCAGTTGCAGATGAATGCCAGCGTCATCGGGGCGCTCTGCAGCCAGCCGGCGCAGCAGGGGCTCGGCTTCGCTAAGTCGGCCGGACTTCATGTACAGGTTGGTGAGGCCGATTGCGGCTTCGGTAGAGTGCGGATCGAGCGTCAGCACTTGTTTGTATTCTGCCTCGGCGTCCGAGAATTCCTTTTGCCGCTCGTGCAGCAGACCCGCAGAAAGATGGGGCTCGGGATCCTCGGCGTAAGCTCGGAGGCCTTGCGGTAAGACTGAAGTGCGTCTTCCGGGCTTCTTATTTTCCAGCAGATGCGCCAGCGCAAGCCAGGCGCGGGCCTGACCTTCTTCGATGTGAGCCGTGGGTTTCAGGCCAGTAGCAGCGCGCAAGAACTGCTCGGCCTCGGGATTATTGGCGCGGACCAGCATCAAGCCCAGATTAAGGTTCGATTCAAAAACGTCCGGCTTGGCCGCGACGGATTTGCGATACGCGGCTATGGATTCGTCGGTGCGACCGAGACGGTTCAGGACGAATCCGAGATCGAACCACGCCTGGTAATTGTTGGGATCTTTATCGATCGCCTCTTTTCAGCAGCGTTTCCGCGCCGCTGAAATCATTTGTCTGGATGGCATCTTCCGCCTGCGCGATTTCCGGCGGTGTGTCGTCAATCCGTTCCTTGTAATGGCGGACGGTGGTGTGGGTTTGCGCGAAGGTAAGGGCGCAGGCGGTTAGAACAACGAGCAGGTGCGCGCGGTGAACAATCGTCTCATGCGTAGGAATCTCTAGCCCCGGAGGGGCGATCGAGCTTAGCCCAGTGCTTCAGTGCTGGGAAACGTGTGGAGAATGGTGCAAGTCCCGGAGGGACGGTCCATCTCTCTGTCACTTTAGCTTCCTGCATTGCGCACGCCATTTCCGTTCAACACCTGCTTCAGATACTGTCCAGTGTACGAGTCTTTCAGCTCGGCGATCGCTTCCGGCGGGCCGAACCCGACGACATTTCCGCCGCCATCTCCGCCTTCCGGACCAAGGTCGATAACCCAGTCCGCCGTCTTGATCACTTCGAGATTGTGCTCGATGACGACAATCGACCCTCCCAGCATCAATTAGACGGCGAAAAGCGGAAAGTAGTTTGCTGACATCGTCGAAATGCAACCAGTCGTAGGCTCGTCGAAAATGTAAAGCATGTGGCGCTTGCGTTTGGGTTCGTCACCGCCCTCTCCGGCACGGCTGACCGGACGAGTTCCGGGCTGAAGATGCGACGCCAGCTTCATGCGCTGTGCTTCGCCTCCCGAGAGCGTGGTGGCCGACTGGCCCAGACGCAGGTAGCCAAGACCCAACTTCGTCGAGCACTCGCAATTTGTCCGTCAGCCGCGGCACGTCGGCAAAGAACTTGAGCGCTTCACGAATGGTGAGGTTCAGCACCTCGTGAATGCTCTTGCCTTTGTAGTGGATTTCGAGCACCTGCGGCTTGTAGCGCGTGCCCTTGCACTCGTCGCAGATCAACTCCACGTCGGCCAGAAATTGCATTTCGACGGTGACAGTACCGTCGCCCTGGCAGTTGTCACAGCGGCCGCCGGGCACATTGAAAGGAAAAATGTCCCGCAGGGAAGCCGCGCTTTTGCGCTTCCGGAAGTGAAGCGAATAGCTCACGGATAATATCGAACGCCTTGATATACGTAACCGGATTCGAGCGCGGTGTGCGGCCGATGGGCGATTGATCCACAAGCACGACCTCGTCGAGGAACTCATCGCCTTCGATGCTGTCCCACAAAATGGCGGAACGGCCACCGTTAGTCTGTCGCTTGGCCGTGGCCAGTGCCTGATAGAGGACGTCATGCAGTAACGACGATTTTCCCGAGCCCGAGACGCCGGTAATCGCCACCAGCATGCCCAGCGGAATTTCCAGATCAATGTGCTTAAGGTTGTGCGCTCGGGCTCCAGTGATGCGAAGTTTGTGCGACCCCGGTGGCCGGCGTCGCGCTGGAATCTGGATGCGAAGTTCGTCGGCCAGGTAACGGCCGGTGAGCGAGTGCGGCATCTTGACGATCTCGTTGTAGGTGCCAGCCCCGACGACTTTTCCGCCATTCTCCCCGGCGCCCGGACCAAGGTCGAGAATGCGATCGGCGGCGCGCATGATGTCGGGATCGTGCTCGACCACGAGAATCGTGTTTCCCAGGTCGCGCAGGTCGTGCAGGATCTTGATGAGCCGATGGGTATCGCGGCTGTGCAGGCCAATCGAAGGCTCGTCTAGCACATACAGCGTGCCGACCAGACGCGAGCCGAGAGAAGTTGCCAGCTGAATGCGCTGCGCTTCGCCGCCCGAAAGCGTCGAGGCGAGACGGTCCAGCGTCAGATACTCCAGGCCGACTTCGTTGAGGAAACGCAGCCGTTCCCGAAGTTCGATCAGCAGCCTGTCAGCAATTGCGGCCTGCTCAGTCGAGAGCGTGAGCTGATCGAAGAAGCGGGCTGCACCCTCGACGGTCATGCTGCACACCTGGCAGATGTTCCTGCCATTGATTCTTACCTGGCGAGCTTCTGCGCGCAGCCGAGTTCCACCGCAAGTGGAGCACAGTGAATATCCGCGATAGCGGCTGAGAAAGACGCGAACATGCAGCTTGTACTTCTTACGCTCAAGATACTGGAAAAAGCCGCGCACGCCGCCGAAACCGCGGACACCATCCACGATCAGCTTCTGTTGGTCGGCGTCCAATTCATACCAAGGCACATCCAGCGGAATTTCCGCTTGCCGCGCGAAACGCCGCAAGTCCGCGAACAGCGGCCGGTATTTCGGCTTCGTCCAGGGCTCAATCGCACCTTCATTCAGGGTCTTGCCTTTGTCGGGGATGACGAGGTCGAGATCGATGTCAATGGTGTTACCGAAGCCCTGGCAGCGCGGGCAGGCCCCATAAGGATTGTTGAATGAAAACAGCCGCGGCTCGGGCTCGTCGCAGCGGCAGCCGTCGTTCTTGCACTCGAAGCGCTGGGAGAAGCGCAGCCGCTCGGGAGTCGCGCCCTCGATCGGGGCAGTTTCGAAAATAACCTCGCCCGCTTCCCGATAGCCGATCTCAATGGCATCGACCATGCGTGAGCGCTGGTCAGCGGAGACAACCAGCCGATCCACCAGACCAAAAATAGGTTCGGTAAAGTCGATGTCAAGCAAAGATTCCGGAGTCGAAAACTCGAAGATCCGGCCGTTCTGAAAGAGCCGGTTGAAGCCGCGTTTGCGGAGATCAAACAACCGCGTTCTCATCTCGTCCGAAATCGAGTTAAAGCTCGCATCGGAGGGCAGATCAGACTTGGCCGCCTTTTTCTTCGCGCGAGACTTCTTGGCGTTCTTTTCTTCGGCGGCAGGTACGTGCGCCTGAATCGGAAAGAACACATTCAGCCGAGTGCCCTCTCCCAGAGCCAGCAGCCGGTCGGCGACTTCGTCCACCGTATCTTTCTTTACTTCCTGCCCGCAAAGCAGGCAGTAAGTGCGCCCAATGCGGGCAAAGAGCAGCCGCAGGTAATCGAAGATCTCGGTAGCAGTGGCTACAGTGGAGCGAGGATTGCGAGTGGAGTTCTTCTGCTTGATAGCCACCGCGGGCGCAATGCCGTCGATGAGATCAACGTCAGGCTTCTCAATCCGCTCCAGAAACTGCCGGGCGTATGCGGACAGCGACTCTACGTAACGCCGCTGCCCCTCGGCGTAGATCGTGTCGAAAGCAAGCGACGACTTACCCGAACCGGAGACGCCAGTGACGACGGTCAGAGTGTTGTGCTCAATCTCAAAATCAATGTTCTTGAGGTTATGAACCCGGGCCCCGCGAACCACAATGCTTTCTGTCGACATCGTCCCCTGGCGTCACAGACGGATCAAAACCCACAGCCGAATCTTTCTATTATAAATCCTGCTTCGTCGGGGGAGCATTGTGGAGATTTTCTGTGGCCAGCCTTTCAACGTTGTCATCCTGAGCGGAGCAGGACTTCGCGAAGTGAAGTCCCTGCGGAGTCGAAGGACCCCTACTTCCCCTCACACGCACAGGGAACGTGTCCGGGAATTCTCCTCGCTTTGTGAGACACTGAGTTCGATCCGCCACAGGTGCCACGCGACATGAAAAAGAAAACCAAGTTCTCACCACAAGAGAATCCCGGCGTTGCACCAGGCCTAGGCACTCTCTCGGTCTGGGCAGGAGAGCAAGACATTCACTGGATGGGCGCAACCCAACTCCCGGTGGCGCATAGTGTTTCGTTCGGCTACCAGGATGTTGACGAATGGCTAAAGGTGGCGCAGGGCAAGAAACCCGGTCACATTTACGGCCGCAATACCAACCCCACCGTGGCCGCATTCGAGGAGAAGGTAAAAATCCTGGAAGGCGCTGAAGCGGCCACCAGCTTTGCCAGCGGCATGGCCGCCATCAGCAACACCCTGTTCACGCTGCTCTCGCCGGGCGACAGTCTGGTCTCGGTGAACGACACCTACGGAGGCACCAACAAGCTCTTCATTGAATTTCTGCCCAGGTTCCAGATCGGCGTCACGCTCTGCGATACCACCGATCATCAGGCAATCGAATCCGCCATCTCCCGCGGCTGTAAGGTCCTGTATCTGGAGAGCCCGACCAACCCCACCAACAAAGTCATCGACCTCGCTCGCCTGACGGCGGCAGCACATCGCCATGGCGCTCTGGTCGTCGTAGACAACACTTTTGCCACCCCGATCAATCAGCAACCGCTGAAACTGGGCGCCGACCTTGTGGTTCACAGCGCCACCAAGTTTCTCGGCGGACACGCCGACGCTCTCGGCGGAGTTGCCTGCGGCCGCCGCGATCTGGTGAGCCGCATCTACCACTTCCGCGAAATTACGGGAGCCTGCCTCGACCCCATGGCCGCCTACCTGCTGCTGCGGGGAATGAAAACCTTGCATCTCCGCATTCGCCAGCAGAACCAAAGCGCGCTCAAGATCGCCCGTTTCCTGCAAGCGCATCCCCAGGTCGAAGCCGTGTTTTATCCTGGCCTGGAGTCGCACGAAAATCACGCCATCGCTCGCTGCCAGATGAGCGGCTATGGTGGCGTCCTCAGCTTCGTTCTGAAGGGCGGTTTCCCGGCAGTCAAGAAGTTCCTTCCCCACCTTCGCTACGCCCATCTCGCCGCCAACCTGGGTGCGGTCGAAACCGTCGCCGGCCCTCCCGCTACCACCAGCCACGTAGAGTCCACGCCCGAGGAGCGTAAAGCCAGCGGCATCCCCGAAGCCCTCATCCGCTACTCGGCCGGTATTGAAGACACTGAAGACTTAATTGCTGATTTGCAAGCTGCGCTGCAACCTGCCCCTAGGAAGCATGGATCGCCAACGACCAGCGGCTAACGACCCACGACTGCCTCACTGCGCGGCAAACGAGAACAGCACCATGATGTAAATCCACAGTCCCGTCATCGAATGCCAGTACCACGAGGCGATGTCAACAACGATGCGGCGCGTTTCGACAGGACGATGCAGAACCGCCGCGACATGCGTGCACAAAAGCGCCAGCACGCCGCCGGAAAGATGCAGCCCGTGCATGGCGGTAAGAATGTAAACGAAGGAACTGCTGGTGCCGCCGGCAAGGTGAAAACCGCTGGCGGAAAGCCTGTTCCAGACAAAAAGTTGCCCGGCTAGAAACAGGAGACCGAGTACTGTAGTCAAGCCCAACCAAGGGAAACGGCGCTCGTCGCCGAGCGAAATGCCGGGCATCGATTGCACAGGGGCGAGCGCGGCTCGTCGTGTGATGTCGCGCCGCGCCAAGTCGATCGTAATGCTGCTCGCGATCAGGACGGCAGTGTTGGCCAGCAGTAGCATCCAGGGCAATTCAACCGGAGCCCAGGTTCGGATGTAAGCCGTGCCGCTCAGATCGAGACTCAGGAATCCGCGCCGAATGACGTAAACCGCCGTGAAAGAAATGAAGAGCATGAAGACGGGTGTCAGAGCGACGGCCAGTCCCATCCGGGCACGACGCAAGCGCTCGCCATAATTCGGAATAGAGTCCGGAATAGAGTCAGGCAGGCCGTCGTCGTCGCGTCCGCGGCCATCGTCGCCTCCACCGGTGCGGGGCGGGAGCGAGGAGCCGTTGTGGCCGAAGGGCCGCGTCGGGATGGGCGTCAGCCGGGGCATGTTCCACTGCTTTGGTAGTAGATGATCTCACCCGCTTTAGGGCTTCGCAAACCCAACCCGAAGTAGTGTTCGCCGTGGTAAGGGCGGCGTTGCAATCAGTGCGGCTTCGCATCTAGACTTATGGAAATTCAGCCCGTGCGAAAGTGGCGGAATTGGCAGACGCACCAGACTTAGGATCTGGCGGGGAAACCCATGGGGGTTCGAGTCCCCCCTTTCGCACCAACAACCTGCAGGGCACTGATTCTTGGGTTCGGTATACGGTGCCCAGTTCTGTGCCTGGCTGCCGGGATTCAGTGCTCCGCATTAACCTTCACCCCTATGTCGGCGTTTCCAAATTTGACTATTTCTGTTCCGCATTTGGCCAGCCGAATCGCAGAGATTATAGTGTTTAAGACGGAGCAAAGTTAGCCTCGATCACTATGGATTCATCAGCGCAGAGATTTGATGCCGTGAGTTGTCTGGTCGGAAATACGCCACTGCTCGGTATCCATTTCGATTGCCGGGCGCAGCACCGGACCATCTATGCCAAATCGGAACAACTGAACCTTACCGGCAGCATCAAGGACCGGATGGCGCTGCACATTCTGAAGGAGGCTTACGCGACCGGCCGAATTCGGCCGGGCGACACGATTGCAGAAGCTACCAGCGGGAATACCGGCATCTCGTTTGCCGCCATCGGTCGCGCCCTCGGGCATCCGGTGAGGATCTTTATGCCCGATTGGATGAGCCACGAACGCCAGGGTTTGATCCGTAGCTACGGTGCCGAGATCGTCCTGGTCAGCGCCGACCAGGGCGGGTTTCTGGGAAGTATCCGCATGTCGGAAGAATTCGCGGCGAGCCGCTCCGACGTTTTCCTGCCCTGCCAGTTTTCAAACCGCGCCAACACCGAGGCGCATGAGACCACGACTGGCCCTGAAATCTGGGCGCAGTTGGAGTCAGCGGGGCTTTGTCCGGACGCCTTTGTGGCTGGAGTTGGCACCGGCGGAACCGTGATGGGAGTGGGTCGCTACCTGCGCGCTCGGAACCCCGACATCCGGATTCATCCTGTCGAACCGGCCGAATCGCCAACTATCTCTACCGGACACAAGGTGGGCAGGCATCGCATCCAGGGTATCTCGGATGAATTTATTCCGGCGCTCATCGATCTCAGTCTCTTGGACCCAGTCATTGCGGTGTCTGACGGAGACTCGATTTTGATGGCGCAGAAACTGGCCTCCAGTCTCGGCCTTGCCGTGGGCATTTCCTCAGGGTGCAACTTCCTTGCCGCTCTGCAGGTGCAGGAAGAACTGGGTCCGAATGCAGTAGTGGCCACGGTATTCGCGGACGACAACAAGAAGTATTTGAGCACGGACTTGATGCATGTCGAGCCCGTGCGTCCGGATTACCTCGCGCCCGACGTCACCTTGACTGGAATCTCGGCCCTGCAGCGTGTCTGTGCCTTCTGTGAACGCGGTCAGGAGTGATCGCAGGCAGCCTTTGCCGCCGCGGGAAAGAAGCCTTCGATGAATGAGCCGACCCTGGACAAGTTCCCCAAGAAAGTGCTCGCGAAGATTGGCGTAGAGCGTGCCTTCATTGTTTCTCGTCTGATCGTTGCCGCGGAGAGGCTGCAAGTATTCCGGTTACTCCATCGGAAGCACATGAAGGCGGAAGCGATCGGACGTGCGCTCAAGATCCACAAGGTTTATCTCGAGGGGTTCCTGAATTCGCTGGCTGCTCTCGGGCTTCTGCGGAAATCCGATGGCATCTACTGCAACACGCCCTTGACCGAAAAATACTTCCTTGACGAGCGATCGATTTACTGGACGCGGCAGTACTCGAAGGAATGCGTCCAGGCGTACGAGGCGCTCACCATACTCGAAAAGATGCTGACGTCAGGGAGAAGCTACAAGTCCATTAAGGGGATACACAACCCCAGCTACACAGAGGCCATGAAACGGGACCGGCATCAGGCCGAGGACTTTACGCAGATGTTATTTCACTTTCATCGGGAAGATGCCGTGGCGCTGGCAAACTACCTGGAGCTATCCGAGCACAGGGCGGTGCTGGACGCAGCGGGCGGCTCCGGGGTGATGTCGATTTCTCTCGCCCGGAAGAACCCGCATCTGCGTGCCTGCATTCTCGACATCGCTCCGGTCTGTAGAATTGCCGCCGGAAACATCCGTCGCGCGGGGATGTCCAGGCGGGTCGCGACCTTGCCAGGAGACATTCGCCACGGCCTGCCCGCAGGTTACGATGTGATCATGTTCTGCGATATCGGCCCGGTATCGAAGCAGCTCTTGCGAAATGCCTACAAGAGCCTTCCGGCAAATGGGCTCATCGTCCTCGTGGATCGCTACCTCAGCAAGGATGGTACACAGCCGTTGGATCGAGTGATCAGCCAGTTCGTCGGGTCTTCCTTCCCGCTGGCAACCGTGGACAGACATGGTCGAAGCAGTCAAGTCTTGCGGTTTCAGGGCCGTCAAGGCGAGGAATGCTTACCGTGACCTGTGGTTTATTACCGGCATCAAGCCCGGCCGGGGACGGCAGCATCGCTGATGTCGTCCTGCGTCGGTGCGTCGGCGCCTGCAAGATCCCTGCACTTTGCTCTGTGCTCCGCCGAGGCGTTACACTGCGGGGTATGAATACGCCGAACCAACCGAATGTGAAGTTCGTGCAAACTCCCGATTACCGCGAGACCTACTCCAACAGCGTGCAGATCCGTGTGAATGTGTGGGATTTCTTCCTGGTTTTCGGGACCATGCAGCAAAGCTCGGAGACGCAGGTGGAATTACGAAACTTTCAGGGCATTTATCTTAGCCCGCAACAGGCCAAGGCGCTCATGGCGCTCTTGCAGCAGAACGTGTCGAACTACGAGGTCGCGTTCGGCGAGATCAAACTTGATCCGCGTGCTCCCGGTGGACCCGTTCACTGATAGCCCGTTCAAACGACACGCCATTCAACGATGCACTGGTCAACGACGGCTGCGCGGCGATCGTCACCCTCCGATCTGAAAATAAAATCTCAACCCGCATATTCGGCATGGGCAGAGCAGTTTCTTCTGTTCGCGCTGTTCTTTGCCGGACTGATGCTCTTGCACGCTCCCCTTCTGCGCCTTCCTTATTTCTGGGACGAGGCCGGCTACTACATTCCGGCCGCGCGTGATCTATATCTGACCGGCACGCTCATTCCGCAGTCGACGCCATCAAACGCGCACCCTCCGCTGGTAATGGCGTGGCTGGCGCTGGCCTGGCGCGTCTTTCGGCTACTCTACGCTGGTCACGCGCACTGCCATGCTGGCTTTGAGCGCATTCTCGCTGCTGGGATTGTTTCGACTTTCGCGAATCGCCGCCAATTTGCCCGTGGCCTGGGCAACAACCGCGCTGGTCGCGCTGTATCCGGTGTGCTTCACGCAGAGTTCCCTGGCGCAGGTCGACTGGCCCGCGGCTGGATTTACCTTCTGGGCACTCGCCGCCTATATAGAAGACCATCCGCGGAAGCTAACGCTCTGGTTCCCCCTGGCAGCGCTGGCTAAGGAAACCGCGATCCTGGCTCCGCTGGCGCTGTTGGCTTGGGAACTGTTCGGTTATCTAATTCGCCCGCGTTGGCAGGAAATTTTTCCATCCGTAGACAGGCGCACACGCTGGTTTTATCTCCTGCTTCCCGTCGTGCCCATGGCCTGCTGGTATGCCTACCACTACACGAAGACGGGCTTCCTGTTGGGCAACCCCGAATTCTATCGCTATAACGTTGCCGCACACGCTCAATCCGCTGCGCATCCCGCTGGCTCTCGGACTACGCCTCTGGCAGCTCTTCGGATATTTCGGTCTTTATCTGCTCACCCTGGCGGGATTGCTGGCCATGCTTCGTCCGCCACAGATAAAGATGGCGAATGGAATTACTCGTCCGCGAATTCCGTTCTGGATTCAAGCCGCATTTCTTTCCGTGGTGCTCGCCTATCTGGCCTTTATGTCGGCAGTGGGCGGAGCGGTGCTGGCGCGCTACATGTTGCCGGTTGTCCCGCTGGTAATTCTGGCACTGGTCTCGACTCTGTGGCGGCGCGCGCGCTATTGGAAATTGATTGTGGCAGCGGTTGCGATTGCCTTTATCGCGGGCCTGTTCAGCAATCCGCCCTATGGCTTCACTCTCGAAGACAATCTGGCCTATCGCGACTACATCGTGATGCACGCGGAAGCCAGCCGTTTCTTGGCGATGCGATATCCCGGCCAACGCGTTCTAACCGCATGGCCCGCTTCGGACGAACTTACCCGGCCATGGCTCGGCTACGTGGTTCAGCCGTTCCGCGTCGTACGCATCGAAGATTTCTCGGCCCCGCAGATCGACCTCGCAGCCCGGGCCCGCGACCACTTTGATGTGGCTCTAGTCTTCTCCACCAAGTACCAGCCACCGCATCCACTGTTCGCGAATTGGGACGCATGGCAGCGCATCAAGGAAAAATTCTTTGGCTACCATCGCGACTTGCTGCCTGAAGATATTGCCCAACGTCTCGGCGGGACGATTGCCTATCGCAAAGAGCGGAACGGGCAGTGGATCGCGGTCATTGCGGTAGAGCAGGAACAGGACGCGAAGCGTTGAGTTCGTGGATTGCGTGGTGACGGGGCTCCGCCCCGTCCAAGCGGGGCAGAGCTCCGCTTCCACACGAGCATCGAAGGGCTCACATCCCCATCAAGTGACACGAATGTGTCTTGACCACAACCCAGACGCTCTTGCCGGGGTCCAGTTGCAGCGCGTCGCGCGCCGCCAGCGTTAAGTGCACTTCGAACTCCGTGCCGCCGCAATCGACCATCGCGGAAATGATGACGTCTCGCTGTTCCAATCGGAGGATTGTTCCCGGCAAAACGTTACGGGCACTCAGCCCGCGCGGTGTTTCTGTCGCCAGAAGCAGATCGCCAGCGCGAATGCCCACCCTCAGGCGCGAGCCAACCTCGGCGCGAACCAGCGGCGTTTCCAACTCCACTTTGCCACCACCCAGTTGGCACGTCATGGTTCCGCGATTTTCGTGCAGTGTCAGCACCGTGGCATTGAAAATGTTTTCGAATCCTGACAAGTTGGCGATGGTTTCCAGTTGCGGAACGCGCATAACTTCATGCGGCCGCCCTTGCGCCACAATCCTTCCCCCATCCAGCACAATGACCTCGTCGCCGAGGGCAAACACCTCCTCGCCATTGTGCGTGACGAAAAGAATCGGAACACGATGCTGCTGGTTCCATCGGCGCAGATCACCTACCAGGGAAGACTTCGTCGGACGGTCCAGCGCCGCCAGTGGCTCATCGAGCAGCAATGCAAGCGGCTCGGTCACCAGCGCGCGCGCCAGGGCGACGCGTTGGCGCTCGCCTCCGGAAATTTGCGACGGCCGCCGGTCGCGCAATTGAGCAATGCGGAATGCCTCAAGTATCTCGCGGCTGCGCGTCACTCGCTCGGCCGCGCTGAGCTTGCGAAGTCCATAAGCGACGTTCTCCCCGGCAGTCAGGTGAGGAAACAGTGCCAGATCCTGCTGTACGTACCCGATCCGCCGTTTCCAGGCGGCGACGTTTCGCTTCTTTTCCGAGTCGTAAAGGTCTTCGCCGCCTACCGCAATGCGTCCGTCGTCCGGATCAGTCAGTCCCGCAATGCAATCAAGCAGCGTGGTCTTTCCCGCGCCCGAAGCGCCAAACAAAATCGTAAAACCGGCCAGCGCGCGAAAGTGGACATTCAGGTTGAAGCTGCCCTCGGGATTAGGAAAGCGTTTGCGAATGCGGACTTCGAGCTCGGAGGAGATTGGCTGTGGCACGATGGTGGCGCCGGAGCAGGATTCACCGCCATGGACCCACCGCCCAGGGACGCCGGCTCAAGCCATACACGATCGACAACACTACGAACGAGATGACGAGCAGTACGATCGCCGTCTGGTTCGCGCTGGAATAATTCGCGGTTTGCACCTGATCGTAAATATCAATCGAGATGGTTCGCGTGACGCCTGGAATATTGCCTCCCACCATGAGCACAACTCCGAATTCGCCCAGCGTGTGCGCGAAGCTAAGCGCAAATCCGGTGACCAGCCCAGCTTTGGAGAGGGGAAGCACGATACGGAAAAAGGTCCGCACCGGCGAATGGCCCAGCGATGCCGAGGCACGAAGCAGATTCGTGTCAACCGCGCCAAAAGATGCCGCGAACGGTTGCACGGCGAAGGGCAGGCTGTATAAAAGAGACCCAATCACCAGGCCCTCGAAGGTGAAGGCCAAAGTGTGGCCGGTAAGCGACTCCCACCAGCGGCCAAGCGGGCTGTGCGAACCGAGTGCAACCAAAACATAAAAACCAAGTACAGTTGGCGGCAGGACGATGGGAAGGGCCACCACCGCCTCGACCAGAAATTTCCAGCGCCAGCGCGAGTAAGTCAGCCAATAGGCGATGGGAATTCCGATTGCGATCAGCAGCGCAGAAACGATGGCTGCCAGACGCACCGTCAACCAAAACGCCTCCCAATTCATTTCAACGTTTCCCCATTTCAATGCGTCTCCGTAGGCAAGCTGAACCCGTAACTAGTGAGCAGGGAAGTGGCCTCCGGGCTGCGCAAAAACGCCACGAATCTGCGGGAGGCATCTTGCTGCTTTGACCGCGAGAGCACGACGACAGCCTGGTTCAGTGTGCGATAAGCATCCAGCGGGACATTCCAATAGCGGCCCTTGTCTTTAAACGCGGGTGCGAGCGCATGGGACAGCGCAATCAGTCCCACCTGAGCGTTGCCCGATTCGACGAACTGTGCGGCCTGCGACACGTTCTCTCCCAAAACAAGCCGGCTCGAAACCTGGTCGTAAATTCCGAAATGCCGCAGCGCAGCCTCGGCGGCGCGCCCGTACGGCGCAGTCGCGGGATTTGCGATCGAAATCTTTTTGACCGAAGCGTCGAGCAAAGCTTGAATGCCCAGCTTCGACACGTCCAGCGGCGAATCGCTCGGGACCCACAGCACTAAACGCCCGACCGCATAACGGTAAAGCGTCTCTTTGGACGCCAGTCCCTCGGCGATCAATTGCTGAGGATATTCCTCATCGGCGGAGAAAAAGACGTCGAAGGGCGCGCCGTTTCGTATCTGATTGGTCAGATTGCCGGACGAGCCGAACGAGAGCTTCACCGTTTCTCTTGTCCTTTTCGTGTAGGCGGCAGCGAGTTGCGGAAGAGCAGAGCTCATATCCGCCGCCGCAGCCACCGTAATCTCCTGCGCGGCAGCGAGACAACATGTGGACAGGAGGAGTAGCGCCAGCAATCTTCTCATGGCAGATTTTCCGAACAGTATTTCCTGTAGAGACGGGGCTTGCCTCGTCTCCAGTCCCGTCTCTACATGCAAAGGATTGCGGTCCGTCACACCAGTTTCGTCTTCGACAGCGGAAGCTCCCGCACCCGCTTGCCCGTGGCGGCAAACACCGCGTTGCATAGAGCGGGCGCAAAAGGCGGTACGCCGGGTTCGCCAACTCCGGCCGGCGGCGCTTCGCTCTCCACAATGTGCACCGCGACGTGGCGTGGAGCGCGGTTCATGCGCGCGATCTGATAATTATGGAAATTGCTTTGGTCGATGGCCCCGTTGGTAGCAGTAATCTCGCCGAACAAAGCCAGGCTCGTCCCGAACACCGCCGCTCCTTCGAACTGGTTGCGGATATTGTCGGGGCTGACAATCGTGCCCGCATCGACAGCGGTCCAAACATTCGGAATGTGCACCTGTCCCCGGCTATCGACCTCGACTTCGACCACGGTCGCAACATAAGTCAGGAAACTACGGTGAGCGGCGATGCCCATGCCGTGCCCTTTACCCATGGGCTTTTTACCCCAGCCAGATTTCTCGGCTGCGATTTCGACCACGCGCCGCAATCGCGTGGTGTCGAGCGGATAATTCTTGGCCTCTTCCGATTCGTCTCCCTTGAGGTCAAGGCTGACGATGCGCGGCGGCCCGATCAGATCAAGCAAATACTGCACCGAATCTTTATTGGCCGCCTTGGCAAGTTCATCAGCGAAAGAGTGAATCGCAAAAGCATGATAGATGTTGGCTACGCTGCGCAGCCATCCGATGCGCACGTGGAAGTCGGCGGGGCCATTTTCGGCGCGATGGTTGGGAATGTCGAAAGGAAGATTGTTCCATCCCAGGCCCATCTCATCGTCGGCATACACGGCGGATGTGTCAAAAGTAGAATTGATGGGCGGATACACCGTGCGCTGCAGCCACGCCGTCGGCTTGCCATCCGGCCCAACTGCAGCCTTCATGTACATCGCCGCGACGGAGTGAAAGAAATCGAAGCGAATATCGTCTTCACGGCTCCAGACAACCTTTAACCGGCTTGCCGAGTTGTTTGGATAGAACGGCAGCTTCCGCCACCTGGTCAGGTTTCGACTTGCGTCCGAACCCTCCACCCAGCAGCGTGACATGACAAATCACATCTTCTTTCTTAATGCCGAGCACGCCGGCAATCGTCTCCTGCACAGCTTGCGGATTCTGCGTCGGCGCCCATGCCAGCACCTTCCCATTGCGATACTCAGCAACGGCGACCGGAGGCTCCATCGAAACATGTGCCAGATGCGGAGTGTAGTACTCGGCTTCAATTATCTTTCCGCCGGTCTTCGCACTTTGGACAAACGCCGCATTCACATTGCCGACGTTGCGAACCACCTTGCCCGGCTGCCGCGAAGTTGCTTCCAGCGTCTTGCGGAACGGCCCCGAGTTATACACCGAATGCGGACTGCTATCCCATTCGATCTTTAAGCTCTTGCGTCCCTTGAATGCCGCATACGTGTTTTCGGCAATCACGGCGACGCCGCCTAAAGGCTGGAACTGGTGAGGGGGCTTGAAGGTCTCGATGGTCAGCGTCTTCTGAACCCCGGGCACCTTGAGCGCGGCCTTGTCGTCGTACGACTTGATCTTCTGTCCCAGCACGGGCGGATGCTCAACCGATGCGTAAACTATACCCGGCATAGTCGCGTCCATGCCAAAAATCGCCTTGCCGGTGACGATCTCGGGAAGGTCAAACAGGGAATTGCTCTCGTTGCCGATGTAGCGCCACTGTGATCGTTCCTTGAGCGGGACATCTTCTTTCTTCGGAACCGGCAGCTTGGCCGCGGCCGCGGCAACCTCGCCGTAACCCAGCTTGCGGCCGCTGGCGCGATGTACAACAAAATGAGGTTCGGTCGCGCAATCCTTTTGAGAAACTCCCCACTGTGCGGCGGCGGCCGTGATCAGCATCGCGCGTCCGGTAGCGCCCACTTGTCGCATCAAGTCGAAGTTATTGCGCACCGAGTGCGATCCGTCCGTATCCTGCGTAACCATACTTCGGATCGCCGATCGCCTGCTCAATCTTGACCTTCGACCAGTCGGCATCCAACTCGTCGGCGACCACGAGCGGCAAGGCCGTGCGGCTGCCGCATCCCATCTCCGAGCGATGGGCGACGATGGTCACCGTTCCATCCTCAGCAATCGACATCCACAGACTGGGTTCGAACGAAGACGCAGCCGCGTCGTCTTCCGCGCCCCACAGCGGTTCGGGAACAAAGCGCGCACCGAGCACAAACACGCCGCCCAGTAAAGCGCCATGCAAAAAACCTCTTCGGCTGACAGGACGGCTGACATTCTCAATGAGCTTCATACCGTCTCCTTCGCGGCTTGATGAATCGTCGCCCGAATCCGCTGATAGGTGCCGCAGCGGCAGAGATTGCCGGCCATGGCCGTGTCTATATCCTGATCGCTGGGATTCTTGTTCTCTTTAAGCAGTGCGATCGCCTGCATGATCTGGCCGGTCTGGCAGTAGCCGCATTGCGGCACCCGAATCTCCATCCATGCCTTCTGCACCGGATGCATGGGAGCGATGCCTTCGATCGTAGTGATCTCGGCGCCGCTGACCTCTTTCATCGGAGTGGTGCAGGAGCGGATAGCCGCGCCATTCTGATGCACAGTACATGCTCCGCACAATGCCATGCCGCAGCCGTACTTCGTTCCCGTCAGCTGCGCCACGTCGCGCAAATACCAAAGCAACGGCATGTCAGGATCGCCGTCAAACGTCTTCTCTTTCCCGTTCACGTTAAAACGGATCATGGATTCCTCGTTGACTATGTATGCTGCAAAATTGATTTTCCATATCCTAGTCGCAGAGCGCGAAATGTGGAAGAGTGGAACTGGGTTTCCCGTGATCCCCCGTGTCCCCTATGGTTAAGGGTTTCCGTCAGCGCCGTCATATAATCGTCTGTCCTTCCGGGAGGAATTTTGGCCTACGACGATTTGCGGGACTGGATTCAAGCACTCGAGCGAGCCGGCGAGCTGAAGCGCCTCCGCACCGAAGCGGACCCAATCTTAGAGATTACGGAAATTGCCGATCGTGTTTCGAAGAGTAGAGACCAGCAGGGAACCGTCGGCGGCAAGGCGTTGCTGTTCGAGAACGTGAAGGGCTATCCCGGCGCGCAACTTCTGATCAACCAGTTCGGATCCGCTCGCCGAATGCAACTAGCGCTCGAAGTCGACGAACTCGATGAAATCGCCGAACGCATCCGCGGATTCATGGACGTGAAGTCTCCGCAAGGCTTTCTGGATAAAGTGAAGATGCTGCCCATGCTCGCCGAGATGGGCAAGTTCTTTCCCAAGACTGTCGCCACGGGCCCCTGCAAGGAAGTGATCAAGCGCGAGAATTTCTCGTTGCTGGATTTTCCTATCCTGCAATGCTGGCCCAAAGATGCCGGACGCTTCATCACGCTGCCCTGCGTGATCACGCGCGATCCAAAAACCGGGAAACGCAACGTAGGCATGTATCGCATGCAAATTTACGACGAGCGGACCACCGGCATGCACTGGCAAAGACAGAAAGTCGCAGCGGAACATTACCGTGACCACCTGCGAAATGGCGTTCAGAACGATGGAGGCACGGGCGCCCCAGCCCGTGCGGCGGTAGACATTATGGCCAGGTCATCGGGAGGCGCAATGCTAGCCAGCGGCGACCGTCCCGCCGGAAAAATGGAAGTAGCCGTAGCCATCGGCACCGACCCCGCGTTGACCTTCTCCGCCATCGTGCCCGCTCCGCCCGACGTAGAGGAGTACATCATCGCCGGATTTCTACGCCAAGAGCCGGTAGAGCTGGTAAAGTGCGAGACCGTCGATCTCGAAGTCCCCGCCAATGCCGAGATCATCTTAGAAGGCTACGTTAATCTCGACGAACTCCGCACCGAAGGCCCCTTCGGCGATCACACCGGCTTCTATTCGCTGGAAGATGAATATCCGGTCTTCCACGTCACCTGCGTGACCCACAGAAAAGACCCGATCTACGCGACCACGGTAGTAGGCAAGCCACCGCAAGAAGATGCCTGGATGGGCAAAGCGGTCGAACGCATTTTCCTGCCGCTGATGAAGCTGACCATCCCCGAACTGGTGGACATCAACCTTCCCATCGAAGGCGTTTTCCACAACCTGATGCTGGTTTCCATCCGCAAGTCCTATCCCGGCCAAGCGCGCAAGGTGATGAACGCTATCTGGTCGCTGGGCCAGGCAATGTTCACCAAGTGCATCATCGTAGTAGACGAAGATGTGGACGTGCAGGACGTAGCCGACGTAACCCTGAAAGTTCTGAACCACATCGACCCCGAGCGCGACATCCAATTCACGCTCGGCCCAGTAGATTCCCTAGACCACGCCGCCCGCTTGGCAAACTACGGATCGAAGATGGGCATAGACGCCACGCGCAAATGGTCAACCGAGGGCTTCAGTCGTCCGTGGCCAGACGAGATCCTGATGGACGCGAAAACGCGCGCGCTAGTCGATGGCAAGTGGAAGGCGCTGGCGAAGGAGCTAGGGATTGAATAGGGAGCGCGGGAAGGATCGTCTCAGATGGTTGGTGTAATCAATTCTCAATGA
>CAWITH010000011.1:0-25916 GCA_963838935.1 uncultured Acidobacteriaceae bacterium | reverse complement strand
CAAGTGGTCGGACGGAACGGCTGCTCACACGGAATGAGTTGATGTCGACGAGTGAGGTAACAAGTGGTTGAACAATGCTGTTGAAAACTGGAAATAAAGACAAGGAGTGCTGTATGAGCCAGGTACGAGTTCTGGTCGGTACACGCAAGGGCGCTTTCATTTTGACGTCGGACGGCAAGCGCCAAAAGTGGGATGTCAGCGGCCCCCACTTCGCGGGCTGGGAGATGTATCACCTCAAAGGATCGCCCGCCGATCCGAACCGCATCTATGCGTCGCAGACCAGCGGCTGGTTCGGGCAGATTATTCAGCGCTCCGATGACGGCGGCAAAACCTGGCACCAGCCGGGAACACCGCCCGGAGAGCCGCCCGCGCCAGGTCCTCCGAAGAGCGCGAGCAACAAATTTGCTTACGACACGTCCGCCGAAACCGGAGCCGCTTACCACGCATCAGTTGTATGACGGCACGCAGCATCCGTGGGAGTTTAAGCGCGTGTGGCATCTGGAGCCGTCGCTCACCGATCCCGACACGGTTTACGCCGGGGTTGAAGACGCCGCTCTTTTCCGCTCCACCGACGGCGGCGAGAACTGGAAAGAACTCCCCGGCCTGCGCGGCCACGGCACCGGCCCCAAGTGGCAGCCCGGCGCGGGGGCATGTGCCTGCACACCATCATTCTCGATCCCAACTCTCGTACTCCGGAAACCCAGCGGATTTGGATCGCCATCTCGGCGGCGGGCGCGTTCCGCACCGACGACGGCGGCAAGACGTGGAAGCCGATCAACCACGGATTGCATTCCCAATACATCCCCGACCCGACCGCCGAGATCGGACACTGTGTGCACCACGTCGCCATGAATCCCAAGCGCCCCGGTGTGCTCTTCATGCAGAAACACTGGGACGTCATGCGCTCGGACGACGCCGGCGACAACTGGAAAGAAGTCAGCGGAAACCTGCCCACCGACTTCGGGTTCGTGATCGACGTACACGCGCACGAACCGGAGACCATTTATGTCGTCCCCATCAAGAGCGACTCGGAGCACTTTGTTCCGGATGGAAAGCTGCGCGTGTACCGCAGCCGCACCGGCGGCAACGAGTGGGAGGCGCTGACCAAAGGCCTGCCGCAACGCGACTGCTACGTGAATGTATTACGCGACGCCATGGCCGTGGACTCGCTCGACAAGTGCGGCGTGTATTTCGGCACCAGCGGCGGGCAGGTTTATGCCTCGGCCGATGCCGGAGACAGCTGGAATCCGATTGTTCGGGATTTGCCGGGTGTGCTTTCGATTGAGGTGCAGACGCTGGCATGATGGCACAGACATGATCCGAGTCATACTCCCGCACCATCTGCGAACGCTGGCGCAGGTCGGCAACGACGTGGAACTCGACGTCGAAGGTCCGGTCACGCAGCGCTCCGTCCTCGACGCGCTCGAGGCCCGCTATCCCATGCTGCGCGGTACCATCCGCGACCAGGTTACCGGGCAGCGCCGTCCGTTCTTGCGGTTCTTCGCCTGCGAGGAGGATCTGTCCCATGAGCCGCCGGATGCTCCGCTTCCCGACGCGGTCGCATCTGGAGCGGAGCCACTGGTCATCCTGGGCGCCATTGCCGGCGGTTAGAGCGGTTCTCGTGTTTGTTCAAGGGCGCCCCGGCGCCGACCCAAAGACCATGGACACCAGGGTGTGGATGTCTTCAACCGCTTCATCCAGTTCAAAGGTGAACTGCACCAGATCCACACCTTCGAGATCGTGGTATTCCTTATGAAGAATGGCCCAGGCGGGATCGGCGATCAAGTCTACGCGGTGGCGTTCGTAGTATCCGTAATCCATGCCGCGCATGCGGCACAGAAGATCGCTGATGTGCACCAGGGCCACCAGAGGCTGCGCCGCCTGGCTATCCTCGACGCCATGATGATGGGAGATCACCTCGATGATGTCGTCGGCCAAGCCCCATTTTTCAGCTAGGGCGCGTCCAGTGTCGGAGTGGGTGAATCCCATGGTCTCCTGTTCTACCTCGTGGAGCGGAATTCCCTCCCGGCAGGCGCGCTCCATCACGGGGGCGAACTCCTTGGAGAAAACCAGACAGTTCACCATGAACCCAATGTCATGCATCAGGCCGGCGGTGTAGGCTTTCTCGCGATCCGCGCTGGCCAGCTTCTCGCTGATTTTCCGGCACACCATGGCGCACCCCAGCGAATGTCTCCAGAACACGATCGGATCCAGCGCCCACTTCTTGGCGGGAAAAGCCTGTCCCAGACAACAGGTGAGAAGGATGGTTTCCACCCGCCGCAGGCCCAGGCTCATCACCGCTCCCTTAATAGACTTGGGCGGCTGCGCCATGCCAAATAACGGCGAACTGGCCACGCGCAGACATTGCGCGGCGATGGCGCTGTCATAGGACACCAGGCGCACCACTTCGTCCACCTGTACTTCCTCCCGGGTCAACAACTTGAGTAACGGCAGAAAAACTGCCGGGATGGCGGGCATGGTTTTGATCCGCTGCACGCGCTCACGAATCGTTGCCGCTAAGGATGGCTTCATAATTTTCCACTGCTGAGCGATGGTTTCCAGTACGCGATCGTTCCCGGGAAATGGACCAGATGAAACTGGTCATTCAATCTCATCAGTGATTCCGAGGTCCCGAGAAAAAAATAGCCGCCAAAATTAAGGTTGCTGAAAAAATGGTTGATCACCTTCGACTTCGAGGCGGCGTCAAAATAGATCAACACGTTACAGCAGAAAATCACGTCCATGCCCTTCATGAAGAGCATCTTGCTGTCGTCCTGCAGGTTGAGACGGCTGAATGTGACCAGCTTTCTTGCCTCCGGCCGCACCTGCAGTTTCTTCTCATCGACCACGGTGAAATATTTCCGTTTGTAGTAGTCAGTGGTGTTGCGCAGGGCGTAACCGCCGTAAATTCCGGCTTTGGCGGTCTCTACGGAACGGTCATTCAGGTCGGTGGCGAGAATCTCGATCGTCCAGCCTTGGAGTAAACGCTCACTCTCCTCAAGCAGGTTCATGGCCAGCGTGTAGGATTCTTCACCGGTGGAGCAGCCTGCGCTCCAAATGCGCAACCTCCTGGTGATCTGCTTGGTTTTTTGCGCCTCGAGTTCCGGGAGGATCACTTTCCGCAGCGCGTCGAGCTGCGGCTGGCTGCGGAACAAGCAGGTCTCTCCGGTGGTGACTTCGTTCAGCAACTGCCTGAGCTCCGCATCCCGGTCAGGTCGAGCCGTGAGCCGGTCCCAATACTCGCGGAGCGTTCGTACGCCCACCTGTTTCATCCGCCGCCCGCAACCGTCGGTCAGCAGGTAAAGCTTTTCCTCCGCTTTATAGATGCCCGACACCTTGTATACCAGGTCGCGGATCTGGCGGTAGACCGGGTCGACACCTTCTCCGCCAGCATGCGCCAGCGGCGGCGTCATAACAGGTTGGAGGTTGATGGTCATTTTGCCGGAGGCTCCAGGATGGCGCCGCTCGCCGACCTCAACCGGGATGCCCGGGACACCGCTTTGCCGCACTCGGCGTGTGATCTCGGCCGCCAATCGATCCAGAGGATACGCGCCATCGTCGAGTCCGGAGGTGCGCACCGCGCCCGGCATCCCCCAAACCACGGCGGACGCTTCGTCCTGGATAATGACCTCTCCGCCGGCGTCGCAAATCTCCTGTGCTCCCAGCAAACCGTCCGAGCCCATACCCGTCATCACGACTGCGAGAACGTTGGCGCCATAGGCTGTCACCACCGAGCGAAACAACACATCGACCGCCGGGCGGCAGGAGTTCTCGCGTGGACCCTGATCAAGATGCAGATGCCGCTTCCCGCCCCGCTGGGCCACCTTCATATGGAAATCTCCCGGCGCGATCCAGGCGCACCCGGGAGAGAGAAGGGCGTCGGCACTCCCCTCAGCTACGCGGATGGCGGAGCGGAAAGAAATCCGCTCTGCCAACAGGCGGGTAAAAATCGGCGGCATGTGCTGCACCACCACAATGGGAACGGGAAAGTCGTAAGGAATCTTCGGCAAGACCTCGGCCAAGGCGTTTGGACCACCGGTCGATGTGCCGATCGCGACAATATCTATGCGCCCGTTGGAGCGTTCCCGAACCTTCGATGGAGATCGAGGCTGGGGCAAGCGCAAAACCTCCGGCGGAGCGATCCCACACAACGCCTTAATTTTCGGGATCAGTTCGATGCGAATGCGCTCGATGGCAACCGCGGGGCTACCGGTCTGGCTTGGTTTTGTGACATAGTCCGACGCTCCCAGCGCCAGCGCATCCAGGGTCGCCGCCGCCCCGCGCTCGGTAAGCGCGCTGAACATGATGACCTTCAATTTCGGATACAACTTGCGGACCAGCGCCAGCGTTTCCAGGCCGTCCATGACCGGCATCTCAACGTCCAGGGTGATCAGGTCGGGCTTGAGCAGCGGAATCTTGTCCAGGGCAAGTCGCCCGTCGCTGGCCGTACCCAACACCTCCAGGGCGCGATCCTCCGCCAAAGTGTCCGAAAGCACTTTGCGAATCACCGCCGAATCATCAACCACCAGAATGCGAATAGGAGCCATAGCAGACCGCGTCTGTCCGTTTCATAATCGAAACCTCTGGCCAAGCGGCCGCAACCACCAATCCTCAGGTGCAGACCGCCTACCCGGACAGCCGGAAAATGCGCGGCGTTTAGCTGCCGGCATAAGCTCCCCTGCTCTGCGCTGAAATGGTTGTCGTGCGGTCCCGGCTGCCGTTGTCATTGACTCTGATCTTGAATTGCTCGACCAGACGGCGAAGTTGGGCGGAGGTTTCCACCAGTTGCTGCGAGGCTCTCTGGGTATCGATGGCCCCGCGCGTCGCACCCTGCGCCGACTCCGCGACTCCCGTGATGTTGCTGGAGATCTCGGCGCTACCGTGGGCCGCTTCGCTCACGTTGCGTGACATCTCATTCGTGGTGGCGTTCTGTTCCTCGACCGCCGTGGCAATGGTGCTGGAGATGTCGTTGATTTGGTTGATCACCGTGCTGATCGATGCGATGGCCTCGACCGCTGCCTTGGTGTCGGTCTGGATGGCCTCGATCTTGCGGCTGATATCTTCCGTGGCCTTGGCGGTTTCTTTGGCTAGTTCCTTGACTTCGTTGGCGACCACGGCAAACCCTTTGCCCGCTTCGCCCGCGCGGGCCGCTTCGATGGTTGCATTCAAAGCCAACAGGTTCGTCTGCTGCGCAATCGAAGTAATGACTTTGATGACCTGGCCAATCTCAGTCGAGGACTCGCCTAGTTTGGACACGGTGGCGGTGGCTGTCTCCGCCACTTTTACCGCGGAGGTTGCAACTCTCGCGGCCTCGGTGGCGTTCTTGGCAATTTCCTTGATACTGGTGCCCATTTCTTCCGCCCCGGTAGCCACCGTCTCGAGGTTCTGGGTCACCTGCTGCGCCGCCTTCGAAACCACTTCGGCCTGGGTCGAAGTTTCCTCGGAATTGGCAGTGATCTGCTGGCTGGCGGCGTTCAATTCGTCGCTCGCACCGGAGATCTGAACCGCATTTTCGGCAATGGCCAGGATCATTCGTTTCAGACTGCTACTCATCTTGTTGATCGCCGTGGCCAGGCTTCCCAACTCGTCATGGCTGCGAACCTCCAGTTCGTCAAGGGTCAAGTCCCCGGCGGCGATGGCCTCCGCGCGCTGCCAGGCAATCCCGATCGCATCAGTAATCCTCCGGCTCAGGCGTCTGGCCCCAAACAACGACACCACCACCGCAATCAGGAGCGCGGCGATCGTGAGGTGTCTGGTGGAGACGGCCGATGCGACGGTACGCGTTTGGCTGGCCACGGAGGCTTCTTGCAGACTCTCTACGACACCATCGAGCAGCTCGGTGGGACGCCGATCCTGACCCTTAACCATTTGGTCAACAGTGGAAAAGTCCTTACCGTTGGACGCTCGAAACGCTTCCAGCCCGGCTCGGTACTGTTCGTTCAGCTGCCGGTGCGCTTCTCTGAAGGCGCGCATTTGTTCCTGGATAGCGCTGTCATTCACCGAGTTCTGCAGCGCGGATGCGTCCTCGTCGACCTTCTTCTCCAGCGCTAAGAATTCTTTGCTATATTTATCCAGGCTCGCCGGGTCGCTTCCCCGGAGCAGGATGTCCTTCCAGGCCTGCACTTGCTTCTTAAACGTCACTTGCAGCTGGCGCACGCTTTCCACATGAGCCACTTCATGGGTCAGCAGTGAGTTGTAATCTGCCTCGACCACTGCCCCTCGAAGCATTACAAACGTTGCTGCCACTACTCCGGCCAGGAGGCTTGCAATTACCAGGCAGTCGATTTTTGCCTTGACTTTCAATGTTGCCCTCCCAGGGCAGTCCGCCGGAACCACTGGTCCAACACGTCTTTTATCGGCACCGAGAAAGCAGACTTTAGGGGGAAGTGGTGTTCGCCGGTGTGCCGACGATTGCTCGAAGCCCGGGGTTCGTCAGCTCTGAACCAAAACTATTCGCTTCTGTTCAAGACCATCGTAAGCGCGCTATCGGCCGGTGGAGGCGTTCTCCGCCGCTTCTGTCATCTGGCACGCCTTTTCGGTATCCAGCACATGCAAGAGCCGGTCCTTCAGTTTGTGGACACCGACAATCATGGTGCGGACCGAGCCGCGCAAGGTCTCCGGCGGCGGTTCAAACGTGTCTTCGTTGACCTCGACCACGTCGCCGATCTCGTCGACCAGCAGACTGACCGCGCCATCTTCGGAACGCACCACCACATTCATGGCCAGCATGCCCGGCGGCCGGGGCCCCAGTTCAAGTCTCCGCCGCAGATCGACCGCGGTGACGATCTGGCCGCGCAGGTTGATCAGGCCACTGACCACAGCAGGCGCCAGCGGAACCTTCGTCATATCCAGCGAACGGATGACTTCCTGGACGCCTTTCAGTTCCACTCCGAACAGCAGCTTGTCGAGATAGAAAGTGCAAAATTGTGAAGTTTGGGACATGGCTCAGTTCCCACCCCCCGCAGCTCTCGCCGCCAGGCCAGGCGGCGTAGCGCTCATTTCTGCGTTGCGCAAGATGGCGGGGATATCGAGCAATTCCGTCACCCGATCGCCAATCACGACGGAATAGAGGACGGATGGCCGGGTGGCCGCCGATTTCACGTCCGCCCGGTCTTCGACAATGTCCAGAATTCGCTCCACCACCAAGCCGAAGGATCGTCCCTCGTGATTCAAAACCAGCACCTGAATCGGCGGCGAATCCGGCGCGGGCGGAGTTGCCAGGGCTCGCTGCTTATGGCGCCGCTCTTCCAGCACCGCGTTGAGACAAATCAAGGGCAGGATCTGGCCGCGATATTGCGTCACCCACTGGCTGCCTGACATTTCCACTTGCCGCACCGGAAACTCCTCGAGGCGAGCCAGCGTGCTGAGCGGGACAGCCATGCGGGAGTCGCCCGGTCCCGCGAACAGCAGAAATGTTTGCTTTTCCGCAGCGGCCGCTGCCGATTCCGCGGCTTTATCAGTCAGCGCGCGGTCATGGGTTACGGTAACCACGCTGGCGCGTTGCGCCAAGCCGAGTACGTCCAGGATGAGCGCCACTTTGCCGTCTCCCATGATGCTCGAACCGGCAAAGGTTCTCACCAACTTGAGCTGCTTGCGCAGCGGCTTGACCACGATTTCTTCGGTGTCGTTGATCTGATCCACGATCAGTCCGAATTGCCGCTCATCGGCTTGCAACACAACGATGTTGACGGCGCCATCGGTTGCCCCTGCCGGGTTTGCGTCCGCGGCTAGTTTCAGCTCCCGGTTGAGGTACACCAGAGGCAGCAGACGTCCGCGCAGCCGGTAGACCGGCGCGCCATGCACCAGCTCGATGACTTTCGCTACCTCGTCGGCTTCGAGCCGTACCAGTTCGAGCAGGCTCACCTGAGGGATGGCATAGCGATCGCCGCCGCTGGTGACAACCAGAGCCGGGATAATGGCCAAGGTCAACGGAATTTTTACCCGCACGGTTGTGCCCTGGCCCAGAGTGGACTGAAGGTCCACAGTGCCGCCAATTTTTTCCACGTTCGTCTTCACTACATCCATACCGACGCCGCGCCCGGAGACGTTGGTGACTTTTTCCGCGGTGGAGAATCCGGGAAGGAAGATCAAATTGAAGATTTCGCGCTCGCTCATGCGGGCCGCCTGTTCGGCGGTGATCACGGCCTTTTCGATCGCCTTCTGGCGGAGGCGGTCCACGTTCAGGCCGGCGCCATCGTCGCTGATTTCGATATTGACCTGCCCCCCTTCATGAAAGGCGCGCAGAATCAGGCGTCCGCTTCGTTCCTTGCCGGCCTTCATGCGGACTTCGGGAAGTTCAATGCCATGGTCGACGGAATTGCGAACCAGGTGGGTGAGGGGATCCTTGATCGCCTGAATGATGGTTTTGTCCAGCTCCGTCTCTTTGCCTTCCATCTCGATGCGCACTTCCTTGCCGCAACCGAGGGCGACGTCGCGCACGGTTCGTGGAAACTGGCTCCAGATGTTTCCGATGGGCTGCAGCCGCGTTTTCATGACTTCCTCTTGCAGTTCGGTGGCGATCAGGTTCATCCGTTGGGAAACCGCCTGGAGGCTGGCGTCTTCCACCGTGTTGGAGATTTGCAGGAGTTGATTGCGTGCCAGCACCAGCTCACCGACCAGCGTCATCAACTTGTCCAACACGTTGACCCCGACGCGAATGGTCTCGGCTGCCTGGTCGCAGGATCGTGATTCCAAAGTGTGCTGGGCATCGAGAACATCGTCTGTCCTGGAAATCACCGGCTCCCCGGCGCGCACAGGGCCTGGTTTTGGCGGCGGTTCTTCAATCGGCGGTTCTGACAATCGGCCACTTATCGCTGCTTTGGCGGGCTGGAGTCTGACGCCCTTGCGGCGCTTCTTTCCAGCGCGTTTTTCCAATGCAGCGGCGGATGACAAAGCCTTGGCTTTGGCTTTCATATGGGCTGGAGTGATCCTTCTCTCCCGAGTGGATGACGGGACTTTCTGGTGCGCTGGGGATTTCGTCGGCTTGACCGGGCTCACGCCGTCTTGTTGCAGCCGCGTCAGGTTTTCGCGCAACTCGGGATAATCGACCTCGCCATCCTGGCCGGTCGCTTGAATTTCCTTAAGCATTTGGCGGACGGCATCCACCATTCCCAGCAGTGCCGTGGTAAGTTCCGGGTTGAGCGTCAGTTGGCCGTCCCGAAGCCGGCTCAGCAGGTTCTCGCCCACGTGGGCGACCTTTTCCAGCTTGTTGAATCCCAAGAATCCGCAGGTGCCCTTGATCGTGTGAATGGTACGAAACACGCTGCCGAGCGCGTCACGATCATGGGGATTCTTCTCCAGGCCGACCAGTTCCCGGTCCAGTCGGTCAAGGTTCTCGTAGCTTTCGACGAGAAATTCCTGCACGATGTCGCTGTCGCTCATCCCTGCCGGTCCTTTCCAAATGAAGCCCGATTGCCAATCGGCATGTCGCGCAGAAGAATCGCCATCCGCTCCCTACTGACAACCTATCGTCTGTGCGGCAGCTTTCATTAGGCCTCCCGTCCGCCTCGCCCGGAGGCCAAGCAGAGTGCTTCCCGCGGATTCCTGGAGCAGTATTTTCGACGTGTGACGCTATGGAAGGTGCCGGTGAGGGTCCATCTCAACGACGTGGTGTTCAGGCGCGACCTGAGGGTCGGCTATGGTTCGATTATTCGAGCTCTACCAGCGGGCGACCAGTCTTGGTCAGGGCGGATGGTCAGGAAACTTTCCCGTGCCGGTCTGCCACTGCCTTTGTCAGTTTCAGCGCGATGGCTCCGCCGGGGACCACCAGGTTGAAGGCTTCGGCGCCGATGTCGAAAAGCATGTCGCGGTTCAGCACACTCTTGAGCTGGCTTCCGAACGCCTTTCCCGTGGGCTTGAAGTCGCCGGTAAGCCCGTCCACCTCCACCGTGGCCCGTTTGTCCTTGGCTTGCCAAACGTATTCGAAGGCGTAAACCGGACGGTAGTAGAGCTCAAGGCAGTCCACCACCACTTCCTCTTCGAGAATCTTATCGGCGGAAGGTGGATGGAGAACGTCGCCGAGTACCTGACGCACCACGACCGGCGTACGCACTTCGGGAGGCACCAGTGCCAAGTCGGCGGGCAGTGCGCTGCTGTTGCCGGCATCCAACCGGTCGAAGGCCAGATAGCGGCGGAGGTCCTGAGCCTCGCCGCTGAGAGCGTCCAGAAAAATCTCGCGACGCTCTTCAAGCAGACAGTGGTCCAGGCCCGGTAGAGTCAGCTTGCCTTGAGCGGGAGTCGAAGTCTGACCGGCAATCTCGACGGTTTGTACATCCGCCGGAACCGGCACTGGTATTGGGTACGGCGATCGTAGCGGAAGCGCTTGTGACCTCGCTGCATGCCAGAAAGGCTGGTAGCGCAATTCGAGCATGGTGACCTGAATCTCTTCACTTTTCGGACGCATCAGAAACTTGGCCAGAGTTCCGAACACGTTGAGTTTCTGCTCCCACGCTTTTTCCTTGGCCTGATCCAGCGTGATCTTGGCAGGAAGTAAAAAGATTCCTTGCTCAGCTAATGCGATTTCCACGGGCAACCTCCCTTAGATTTCCAAAAAATCTCTGCCTCATTTCGTCACGAAAAAAGACAACGCGAAAATTCCGGCGCCCATGGTCAGCACTCCCAAGCCAAACCCCACAAACATCGCCGCGGATGGTCCCATAAGATTCGACCCAGGGAGGGGAAGAGTCTTCGCAAGCGGGTCGGCAAGCGTTCTCGCAAATGGCAAGTCGACTTGCGCTTTGATCGTCGCGTCTTCCCCGAACTCCCCCCCTCCATGCAGCCCGTTGTCGAGCATCGCCACGGTCTCTCCGGTAGCCAGATCGACGTTCCACCAGGCGGCGTGAGGCATGGAATCGACCGGGATCGGCTGTCTCGCCGCAACGATGGCTTTGCGCTCGCCCAGGAAATCCTGCATGCGGGCCCGGGCTTCGTCGGGAAGGGGCAGCGTGCCGACCGCCGACCCGTCTGACATTGCCGCCACGGTGACATTCTCATGACGAGCCTCCGACAACACCGCGACGGTGCTGAGTACCGATGCCCCGGGTCGTCCAGCGGCGCCGGCAGCTGCGGAGTCCTCGATCGCGGCGTCCAGTATCCCTCGCGCGAGGTTCGTCCGAACGAGATCTTTCGCCCTGACGCGACGTCCAACAACCCTGACGTGGTTGCGACGCAGGTCGATCGCAAATGAAGGTCTGCTGCCGCCAGAAGAGCTGACCAACTCGAGACTTGCAATCGCCAGACGCGGGGACGCCTCGTAAAACACCACCTGATCGTTTCCGGTCGAGCGCATCCGTGGCGCGATCAGCTGCGAGGCCACGTGGACGCTGGCTGCAGCCGTCCACAGGATAGCGGGGAGCGCCTCGTTCCATTGAGGCGCGGCGCCCGAATTGGCCGACACCGCCGCCTCGAGGGTTTGGGCTCGCGAGGACAAGCCTCGCATCACCAGGGTCGGATCGAGCCCGCCAGCCGTGAACGCGCAGGCGTACACGCCAGCAAGCCGAGCCGGGACGTCGCCTTGCATTGCGATCGGCGCCAGTGGCGCAGTCGCGGCACGCTGCCCCGCTCTCGCCACGAACCCAATGCGGTCGAACATCTCTCGGCGCGCGACTTCGGAATGTTTGGCGGGATCGGTGAACTCGACCTCCAGCGTCTCGGCGGTGAAACCACTCTCGGGCGCTGCCGCTGCCGCCGGCGTGTTGCTGTTACCAAACACATCTGTCACCTTGCCCAACTGCCCCACCGCTTCGTGCGCCTGGCTGATCAGATCTTCCTTGTTGTTTGCCGCGCCGGCAACGATCCCCGCCGCACTGAACGTTCGCGCCGCATAGTAATCGCCGCCGATCTGGAGCACGGGTGTGGCGCGCCATCCACCTGTGATGTCGTGATCAAATTTATGCCACAGCACAACCTGTTCGCCGTTCAGGGCGGCTGCCGTGGTCGGCAACCGAAAGGCTTCTTTCTGCGCCAATTTCTGATCGTGCCGCTCCTCGATCCATACGCGAATCGTGACATGGTGATAGAAGGCGTCAGGGACTTCGGAAAAAGAGTCTCCATCGGACGCGACCGACGTGCCCGCTGCCGCCGTCGCAACCGGATCGAGCGCAATCCACCGATCGCCTTCCTGGTATTCGACCCAGACATGATCAGCGGCCTCGGCCGCCAGGGCGTCGCGTGACGTGGCCGTGTCGCCCAGCGAGAGGCTTGCCTGATCGACGGCCTGAAGGACTTGGGCATGGGCGCGCCGCCAATTCGCCTCAATACGAGCCAGAAGCGCGCGGCTTTGCTTCTGGAGGGAATCCGGAACGTCCGGTCGGGTCGTCGTGGCAGAGCGCGGCCGCGCTGCTTCGGCGAACATAAGCTCGACCACATCGGCGGCTTTGTCCTGCCCTAGATGGGTGCGGGCAAAGCGCACCTGGCGACCATGATGGCGCAGCATGGCCGCGAGTAGCAGCGCCTGATCCCATGCATTGCCGGCGCCAGCCATCAATGTCCCGCGCGCGCCGCGCAGGATGCCAGCGTAGATCTCGGTCCGGATATGCTCGCGCATGAAGGCGAACAGCGCCGCCGGATCGCTTCCGATCTCGGCGGCTTTCGTATCGACGTCGAACGACGACGATGGTGGCCCGGCCGCGACCTGCTTCAGGAGCGCGATCGCGTCGGATGTCGAGCGCTGGTCCGGAGCGAGGCTATCGGGTGCCTCCGCCGAGGCGCTTACACCGGTCCCGCTGAGGTCGAGGCTCATGCCTGACTGTCCGACGCCGGTCGCGTTCGTGAACCCGGAGGCCGCTACCGCGACTGCGAGAGCAAGCGCAATGATGGGTTGCGGTTGCCACGCTCTCCTGTCGCGACGAAGCCCGCCCAGGAGGCTCGCGAGTAACGCCAGCGGCAGCGCCACCAAGCCGCCGAGCACGGCGCCTTGCAGCCATCGCGGCAGTGCGCGCCAGATGCTGTCGCCAGCAAACAGCGCCGGATAAGCGGTCGTCTGCCACGCACCCAGCGCGAACGCTGCCAGACCGTAGAGCGCCAGCAGCGAAACCACCAGACGGACGGCCAGCGGGAAGACCGTGGCCCGGAGGATAGTCACAATCGCGACGATGAGTGCGGCCGCCGTCAGGCCGGCGAGCACGCGTGAAGTCGGCTGTCCGGCGAGACGAATCCCATCGGCCAAGCCGGCGGGTCGCCACGCGGTCGCCGCTGTCAGGCCGAGGGCAAAGACCAGGACAATCGTGAGCTGCGAGCTCCAGCCAATACCCCTCCGACGGGTCACAACGATCAAGCCAAGATACGCCACTGCCGCAGCCACTGCCCACCAGCGCAGCGCGGATCCGCCTAGGAACGTCTCGACCGCCAGGTCGATCATGACAGCGGCGCCAATGACGGCTATAGCGAGCGCCGCGATCGAGGATGTCTTCGAGCTCTCCGGCGCGGCGCAGAGCGGCGACCGGGAATCAGACGATGGCTGGACGGCTACGTTGCCCATAGTCTCGAACTCCTGCTTCTGTTTAGGATAAGACGTTCCCCATAAACCATGCCCAAAGAAGCAAGAAGCGGATACCCCGCTAGCTTCCTTTCGGCGTTCCCTGACCGGCTGCGGTCTGCTTGGCCGGCTGCACATCCTGAGCCTGATCATGCTCGAGAACGAACCCGTCGCCCTTGGCTACTACCTTCAGAATCGTGTCCGTCCTGGCGGCCACCTTGACCTGCTCGGTCAGTTCCTGATCGCCGGCGTGCACTACCACCTTGTAATCTCCCGGCTGCAACGCCTCAGACAACGGGCCCGCTTGGCCCTTTGCTACCTGCTGCCCGCTCGAGTCAAACACTTCATAAGAAAATTTATTCAGCGCCGCCAGCGAGAGGGCATGCGCCAGGCCCTCACCATTTTCTGCATAGTAGTAGTGTCCGCCGGTCGCCTGTGCGAAGGAAGGCATCACCTGCTCGACCCTGTCCTTCTCCGCGCCTTTTAATGTGAAAGCGACAATGCTGACTGTCTCAGGGATGCCAGCCGCCTTCAGCTCCGCGACGGTCTCCTCGGTTGCCTTACGTATGTGCTCCTGATCGCCTGAGCACGTCTCCTGGCCATCGGTAATCACAATCACTGATCCGCCGCCGACCGCTTTCAGATCCCCCGGCGTCTGCCGCACCGAGTACAGCAGCGGAGTGTCGCCCCGGGGCTTAAGGTTGTCGACGGTGGAGAGAATGCGCTGGCGATCAAGCTTCTGGATGGGAACGAGCAATTCAGTATCGGTGCATGAATGCTTCGCGTCCTTATAGCTGTAGCGATGCGCATACACGCGCAGCCCAACATTGAAGTCATCCGGGAGTTTGGCAAGCACATCGCGCAGCACTTGCCGTGCCGTACCAATACGTGTGCTGTTACCCAGCTTACTGACCATCGAGCCGGACACATCCAGAATGATCTCCAGGTTGCGTGCTGCCGCAGCTTTCGCCGGGTCCGTTTCCGCAACAATCTGCAGGCCCCCAGTGTTGATCTGGCCAAATGATCCAGCCAGACCGATCACCGCCCACATCGTAGGAGCGTAGGACGCCCCCATCGTGTGCATGATTTTATCGTTTGCGCCCCATGACCCATCTTCCTTCTGGGTGCCCAGCAAATACTTCACCCCCTTGATGAAGGGCGACGAGTTGATGCTCACACCCGCCTGCTTGAATGCATAAAGGACTTGGCCAGTCGAGAACGGATTGGCGTCTCTGTAGCCGCCCCAGTCGGTTGGGCTGGGGGGGCGGTCAGGCCACGAACACTCACTCCAGCCGCCGCTCTCCTTCTGGTCATGGATTAGTTGTTCGACCAGCTGCTGAATCGCGGGCTTTTGCTCCGGGCCGCCGAATTTTGCCAGCGTCAAGATCTTGAAGACTTTGTCTTCGGTGGTGAAACCCTGGTTCGGCGGTTGCGTCGCCGCGATCCATGCAAATGCGCGATCAGCCGGTTCCTGGTAACGGACATCCTGCGTCTCAGCCCAAGCCCGCTTGAATGCGAATAAAGTGTTGGCCGTCGCCATCATTGATCCCTGCGTGACCGCCAGCCCGTCGCATCCCGGCGAACCATAGGGCATTTCGCCAGTATCCTTCTGCTTCGCCAGCAGATAGCCCACGGATTTCAATAGAGCAGGGTTTTGCTTTACGCCTTCGAGATCGTCCCAATACGAGAGTCCCATGGCGGCAAATTGTGTGGAACCTTCAGCTTCACGGATGTAGGATCCATCCGCCGCCTGCTTGGCTACGGTGAAATCCGCAAGATCTTTCGCGCACTTGTGACTGACGATGTAATCGTTCTTGGCCGCAATCGCAAGCCCCATTCCTGCCTGCGATTGGATATGACAGCCAAAACAATCTTGCTTCATTCCCCAACCGACCGCCGCTGGCTGCAGCCAGTCGATCCCATGCTGTGCGGCGTAGCGAGGGCTGCCTTTCCAATCCGGAAGATCGGGATTGCGATCGCGAATGGACACATATCCTTTACGCCGGACCTCTAGCACTTGGAGTTCGGCGATTTCGACCGTGGGCTTGCTCGACCCGGAATCCACGCCGCCCTGATTCGAGAGCACACGCACCTTCAGATAGCGCGCTTCTACGGGAGAAAAGGTGATCTTGTGGTCGTCCAAATCGGCCGGAAACGTCCCGCCGCCCACGTTTTGGAAGCCTTCGCTGGGGCTGGTATTCGACGCCCATATTTCGACGTCCTTGGGTGCTCGAGCCTGATTCTTACCGGGCGTGATGACAACCGCACCTACCAACGCCGTCTGATGGCGATAGAACGAAAGCACGATCTCGACCGGAACTGCCGGGACCATGACCGGATGCGGGAGGTCAACCGGGTCGTTTTGCGGGTCTCCGGCCCAGATCAGCTCGGTTCGGCCGTCGATCAGTCGGTGGCCATTAACGCCGCCACCACAGAATTGACTCGGGACATCAAAGGGTGGAACGGTGTCAGGCCTCCCGCTATGCCAGATACCGTTAATGACTTCGATAGCGCCGCCGTTGTCGTCTAGCGCGACGTCGAAATCTGTCAGCTCATCGCCGGAGACTACGTAATGCACAAGATCGGCCACGCCGCCCAATCCGCTGCCGCTCGACATAGCTCGGGATCCGCCCTGGCCGGGAATCGCTGCGCTGGGATGAACCACGAAGCCAGCTGCGACGATAATCGCCGCCAGTGCGAGCGAGGCATCTACTTGCCAGTGCCAGCGTGGTGTCGGCCCGGACCGCCGACTGAGCAGAACCGTGGTCACATTGGCCAGAATCGCGAGCGGGATTAGCGCCGCACCAATGAAGGCGCCTTGCAGCCACCAGGGCACGTGCGCCCAGAAGCTCTGCCCATGAAAGAGCGACGCGAAAGATTGGCCCCTCACCAGAGCTAGCACAAAAGCCGAGAGCCCATACGCCGCAAGCACACCACCGGCCGACCGGAGCCACCACGGAATACGCAGTCGTGCAAACGCAACCCCAGCGCTCAGAACGGCCAGGCCGGTAATCGCTTCCAGCACTGACGCGGTTGGCTGGCGAGCGACAACCAGGCCGTTATTCAAGCCCCCGGGCAGCCAAGCCGTGATCCCCGCAAGACCGAGAAAGAAGAACACCGATGCCAGGGCTTTAGTCGCCCACTGCGTTCGTTTCCAGGAGATGCCAAGCAGGGCAAAGAAGGCGAGCCCGAGCAAGGCAACGGTCAGGCGCAACACCACGCCAGCGCGACCGATAGAAGTTTCGATCGCAGCGTCGAGCAGCGTTAAGCCCACCAGCGTCAGGCACACCAGAGACACAATGTCACGCCATCGAGACGGCGAGCTGGTTGCATTTGGCGCCGGCTGAAGCCCTTCTGCGTGCTGTCCGTCCATTGCCTGTGCCCTCTGTGGTGGACTTTTAAGAATGAAAATCGACGCCCACAACCCACGCCATCAACTGCCTGCGTGGATGTGGGAGATCTCCTCTGCCTTATGTTTAATGTCCTCATCTATCGAGTGGATCTCGCGGCATTGCCCTTCAACCTCCGCTATGACGCGACCCTGGCCGTAAAGCGCATAAATCTGATTGCCAATCTCACCACAGAGTGCTGCCTTGCGATCGTTCAGTTTGCTGATCTCGTGCTTGATCTTCGCGGTTTCAGCTAAGTCGGTAACGCCACCCTTTGCTTTATCGAAGCTCTCCTTAACTTTATCCATGAACGCCACTGTGTTCCTCCTCCATTGAGCCTTCTTGCTGATGTGACAAGAGGTTTTGCTGTGTTGTGGAAAGACATAGCCTCTGAGCAGCGCAACCAACCCGCCCGGCAAGAGGCCCTTCGCTAGATTCGCTCGAATTTGCGGCGATGATTTCCGATTCCTGCCTCCCGGCTTTGACTATTCCACTGATGCAGTGGTTAACGGCGCGCGCCAGCGTATGCGCTGGGCGGGAGCCGTCCTTCCCCCGCGCGGTCCCGCCCCCCGCACTCTCGAACCGCGGCACAGAATGCCGCAAGTTGTTATGGGAGGTCAAAGGAACTAGTTGTTAACTATGTCATGACCACATAAACAATGTGAATTGTGCTAGTTAGCTGGATAGCTGACTCGCCGGGCAGGGACCGAATGGCAGCTCATGGGTAGGTGTTAGGAACCATCCTGCGATCGTCGAGCCGTCGATGGGTCGTGCAGCAACTCCCAAGTTCGCAGTCGTCATTAAGGTGCGAATTCGTAAACGAATCCGTACGCTCCCGTGACCGGCTCCGGCCCCGAGCCCTTGGCGCGTTTCACCTACCAAGCCCACGCCCGAAGACTGGAGCCGACACGGCTGTGGGATCACCCTAATTTGCCCCGGGACAAGCTCCATTCCCGGTGTCGCTCCACGACCCCGTGTAGTTGGAAAAACCGCCACCGCGCGGACCCTGGATCAGCGATTGTTGCACCGCCGGGTTAAGAGGCGTACCCGCCTGGAGGCTTTGATGGAACGGCTTGACGACTCGCTGATCGCTTGCGATCTCTTGACTGCTTGTTTACGCCCGCATGACAATACTTCAGTTCTCGTTTCATAATGTGATCCCATGGCAGCCGGAGTGTGATTGTAATCACGTGCAGAGGTGATTTCGGATGCTGCGAGTTGTGATTTCTGTCCCGGATAATGCCTGCCAACTGGGGTCCTTAAGAATTTGGAGCGAGTGTCGCACAAGTTTTGTCGCCAAGGAGGCGATCCAATGGATATGCCGCGTCGGGTGTCCCTGTTGTTTGCTTTTGTAATAGTTGTGCTGCTGTTGGGTACCGCATTGAACCCACCCCGCGCGTTGGCGGTTCCAAGCTATGCGCGGCAAACGGGTTTGGCGTGCAGTGGCTGCCACTACGCGCCTCCGGAACTCAACCCTGCCGGACGAAGATTCAAGCTGCTCGGTTATGTTGATAGAGGGGATGAGACCAAGACCGTGACATCGGAGGGAAAGAAGACACATGCAGCGCTTGATCTTCTCGCCTCGCTGCCCCTTTCCGTAATGCTGGAGACCTCATTTACCAACACCAATTCACCGGTGCCGACGACGCAGAACGGCAATTTTGAATTCCCTCAAGATATTTCACTCTTCCTTGCTGGGGCATGGACAAGCAATGTCGGCAGTTTTCTTCAAGTGACTTACGACACCCAGGCCGACCATTTCAGCATGGATAACACGGATATCCGCTACGCGAATAAGACGAAGTTGAGGGGCAAGGAACTGGTCTACGGCGTGGATCTGAACAACAATCCGACCCTGGAGGATCTGTGGAACAGTACACCAGCATGGGGTTACCCGTGGATCGCCAGCGATGTTGCACCCACTCCCGCCGCTGCTGCCATCATTAATGGATCTTTGGCGCAGGACGTCGCAGGAATCGGGGGCTATGCGATGTGGAATGATCATCTCTATCTGGACCTGGCGATTTATCGTTCGGAACACGTGGGCGGTCCGCAGCCCAATCCAGGAGTTGGTTTTGGATACAACATCGTGGGGGTTGCGCCATATTGGCGCGTCGCCTGGCAGCAATCGACCGGGACGACGCAGTTTGAGATCGGCACCTATGGAATGCACATGAAGAGCACCAACAACGTGATCAATGGTGGGGCAAGTGACGTCTATGATTCGTACACGGATTGGGCCCTGGACACGCAATATGATCGGACATTATTCCGGAAGGACGTGCTATCGCTGCGAGGCACGTATATCCGCGAAAATTCCAATTTGGCATCCAGCGCCAGCATGATCAATCCTTTGACGGAGGATCCGTACGCATTACCCGGCGGGCACCATCTGAACACTTTTATGGCCAATGCCGAATACCATTTCGGCAATCGCTATACGGGCACATTCGGTTGGTTCAATACCCACGGTACGCCCGACACCTTGCTGTATCCGACGGGTGCGGTGAGCGGCAATGCCAATGGCGACCCGAGAAGCGCCGGATTTATCGCAAACGTGTCGTATTGGCCGTGGCAGAATCTGCAGCTCGGCGCCCAATATACCGCGTACACACGCTTCAATGGCGCCGCAAACAACTACGATGGCGCGGGCCGCAACGCGAGCGACAACAATACAATTTATCTGGATGCGAAATTCCTATTCTGACGCGCACCTAGCAATTACCAGTTACGAATGCAAGAGAGCAGAAAATAACGAGGAGAGAAAAATGACACGCAGTTTCATGATGGTGATCGCAGTAGTAGCAGTCATGAGCTTGATGGCCAGCGCTGGTACGATCAGCGGCAAAGTTTCTGGCGTTACCGGCGAGTCGGTCGTTTATGTGGAAGCACCAGCTGGCAAAACCTTTCCCGCTCCCACACAGCAGCCCGTGATCGACCAAAAGGGCCTGATGTTTGAGCCCCATATCGTAGCGGTGCAGGTCGGCACGACCGTGCAATTCCTCAATAGCGACAATGTCGCCCACAACGTGTTCTGGCCTTCGGTCGGAGGTAACAAGAAGCTTACCCACAACCTGGGCACATGGCCAAAGGGCGAAAAGCGTCCGTTCAAGTTCGACAATCCGGGCGCCGTGCCGCTGTTTTGCAATGTGCACCCGGAGATGTCCGGCTATATCATTGTGTCGCCCACTCCGTACTTTGCTACAAGCGACAAATCGGGCGTCTACAAAATCGACAACGTTCCCGATGGCAGCTACACCATAACTGCGTGGCATGAAGGCGCCAAGCCCAAGTCCCAGCCGGTGACGGTGGCGGGCGACAGCAAGGCCGACTTCACACTGAGCAAATAGGGAAGCCGGGAGCGGGCGGCCACGTCCGCTCCGGCCTCTTACGAGTAGAATGCTTTCCGTCAAACGAGCGCACAGGGGATTGCCGTCTTGCTGAAACGGTTCAAAGACAAGAAAGTCGACAGGGATTGGTTGAATACCAACTTTCCCTGCATGATGGCCTGCCCGGCCCACACCAATGCGGGCCGATACGTCGCGCTCATTGCGGAAGGGCGATTTGAGGAAGCTTACAAGTTCGCCCGCGATCCGAACCCTTTGGCGAGCATCTGCGGACGCGTTTGTGCGCATCCCTGTGAAACTGCCTGTCGGCGTGGGGATATCGATCGCCCTATCGCAATCCGTGCTCTCAAGCGGTTTTTGACGGAGCGGCACGGCCCGGAATCGAAGCGTCCTCTCGACATCAATGCGGGTCGTGGGCAGAAACGGCTGCCCTTCAAAATCGCCGTGGTGGGCGGCGGGCCAGTAGGGCTATCAGCGGCGCATGACCTGGCTCTGATGGGTTACTCGGTCACGATTTTTGAAGCTGCTCCAGTGGCCGGAGGAATGCTTTACCTCGGCATTCCCGAATACCGGCTGCCTCGTGACGTGGTGGAAGCGCAGGTGCGAGAAATTCTAGCGACCGGCGACATCACTTTGAAGCTCAATCAGGCGGCCGGACGCGACTTCACGGTTTCCGACTTGCGGCATCAAGGCTTTGATGCAGTGCTAATTGCCGTGGGTGCGCATCGCAGCCGCGATCTCACCATCCCCGGCGTTGACCTGGACGGCGTTTACAAGGGCATCGATTTCCTGCTCAACGTGAATTTAGGCTACAAGTTCACCATCGGGAAAAAAGTGATCGTGATCGGCGGCGGCAACGTCGCCATGGACGTGGCGCGTTCGGCGGCTCGCGAAGTGGTGCGGCAGCATGTTGCAGGAGTCGAAGACCTGGAGCCATCGCTTGAGAGCGTAAGCGCCGTGGCGACAAAAGAAATGGTGGACGTGTCACTGTCTGCCCTGCGCTTGGGCGCGCAGGAAGTGCATCTGGTGTGCCTGGAAAAACGCGAAGAGATGCCGGCGGCGCTGGAAGAGATCGAGGAGGCGGAGACAGAAGGCATCATCATGCATCCCGGTCTCGGCCCCAAGCGCATGATCGGCAAAGACGGGAAAATTGTTGCCCTGGAGACGCTGAAAACGAAATGGGTCTTCGATGAGAATAAACGCTTCAATCCCGCGTTCTACGAGGGCAGTGAAACGGAACTGGAGTGCGACACCATCATTATGGCGGTCGGCCAGGCGCCGAATCTCGACTTTCTTAAGCCTGAAGATGGCGTGGAAAAGTCTCCGCGCGGGCTGATTGCGGTGAACCCGCAAACCCTGATGACCTCGGCCAGCGGAATCTTTGCCGGAGGCGACTGCGTTTTTGGCCCGCGTCTGATCATTGACAGTGTGGCAGACGGCAAGCGCGCCGCGGTCGGCATTGATGAGTTTCTGCGCGGACGCAAGCATCCCGAACCGATTGTCGAAGTCGAGATTTTCAAGCGCCATAGCATGCCGCTGGAGTTGTTGGACCTGACTCGCCCGCCCATTCCAATGCTGCCGCTGGAGCGCCGCACTGGAGTGACCGAGGTCGAGGTCGGCTACGACGCTCAGTCCGCGATGGAGGAAGCGCAGCGTTGCCTGCACTGCTGGGTAAACACGATCTTTGAGGGCGTTCCCGAAGATGGGAGCATGTGCATTCTGTGCGGCGGTTGCGTGGATGTCTGTCCGGAAAACTGTCTGTCGCTGGTTTCACTCGATCGTATCCAATTTGAGCCGGAGACGGTGCAGCAGATTCGCGACAACCAGGAATTGTTTGGCGTGGAGTTCGACGAGGTGGCCGCCGATGAACTCGGCATCGTGACCGGGTCGGCCATGCTGAAAGACGAGACGCGATGTATTCGCTGCGGGCTTTGCGCCGCGCGCTGTCCGGTGGGCACGATTACCATGGAGTCGTACAATCTGGCTTCCGCCGAGCCGACCGGCTTGATTTCGATTGAATCGATTGATGGACCGCTGCGACCCAAATCGCCCGTTGCGGCCGGAGGCCCGAGGTAAGAATGCCTGAAGAGAAAAAAATCACGCCGGCGGAGCCGGGCAAGGATAAGGATAAAGATAAAGACAAAGAATTCGACCGCCGCGCTTTTTTCGTGAAGATGGGACTGGGCTCGTTGAGTATCGCGGCCGTCGGCACGACCGCGTTCTCCTACCAGTTTCTCTCGCCGAATGTTTTGTATGAGCCTTCTCCTGTGGTCAACGCGGGCAAGCCGGAGAATTACGCGGTCGATTCGGTGACGCTGGATGTGAACTCCGGAATTTATCTTATCCGCGCGCAAGAAGGCTTCTTCTCGCTGAGTGCGGTTTGCACCCACCTCGGTTGCATGACCGCGTGGAAGCCCGAGTTGGGGATCATTGCTTGTCCTTGTCATGGGAGCAAATTTTATGTTTTCGAAGCCAACAAGGTCCCCGGGGCAAAAATTGAAGGTCCCGCTCCCAGGCCGCTGCCCTGGCTCGATGTTTCGCTCAGCGATGAGGGAGATTTGATGGTCGACCGTTCCAAACAAGTTGAGCCCATGACATTTAAAAAGGTGTAAACGTGGCGAAAACAATCACGAACTATTTCGACGAGTTGCGCGGCACGCGAGTCTGGCGGTCGGTGTTCCGCAGTGGGACAGGATCGAGCACCCTGCATCGAGCGCTGGCAGTGCAGCAGAACGTATTCCTGCATCTGTTCTCGACGAAAGTGCGGACCCGGATGCTCAGCTTCAGCGCAACCTGGTATCTGGGCACGCTGACCTTTGGAACCTTTCTCATCCTGGTCGCCACCGGCATTCCCCTGATGTTCTATTACCATCCCTCGGTGCCGCAGGCCTATGCTGACACCAAGGACCTGCAGTTCGTAGTTTCCTCCGGCTTATTTCTGCGCAACCTGCACCGCTGGTCGGCGCATGCCATGGTGTTTCTGGTGTTCGCGCACATGTTCAAAGTGTTTTACCGTGGCGCCTACCGCGCGCCCCGCGAGTTCAACTGGGTCATTGGAGTCGTCCTGCTGCTGATTACTCTTTTTCTCAGCTACACCGGCTATCTGTTGCCCTGGGATCAGTTGGCCTTCTGGGCGATCACGGTGGGTTCGAATATTGCTTCCGCTGTGCCGGTGATGGGCGACAAGATTCACTTCCTCATGCTTGGCGGCAACATGGTCAACGCCAACGCTCTGCTGCGCTTCTACGTGCTGCACTGCATGATTCTGCCGTTGGTTGCGATCCTGTTTGTCGCCGTGCATTTCTGGCGGATTCGCAAAGATGGCGGCCTGTACACGCACCAGAGCGAGCCCAGAACACTTGCGGCGCAAGCGGTTTCGACGGCCGGCAAAGGGGGTCAGTAGCCAATGACCGATTCAAAGCCCGATCCCAAGGATTTCATCGCCGGCATGGGCTCGAATGCCCGCAAGTCGCCGACGCGCGTTGTCTTTGTCACCCGGCGAACCTCGGCGCAGGTCAAGGTCACGGACGAAGATCAGGTGCAGACTTATCCCGAAGTCTTGTTCCGCGCCCTCGTTGCCATCGAGGTGCTGACGATCGCGCTGGTGGGGATGGCTCTTCTGTTCAATGCGCCGCTTGAGGGTATTGCCGATCCCTCGCATACGCCCAACCCCGCCAAGGCGCCCTGGTACTTCCTCGGATTGCAGGAAATGCTGCACTATTTTCCGCCCGTGGTGGCGGGTGTGCTGGTTCCCGGTTTGGTAGTGATGGCGCTGATTGTGATTCCGTATTTCAACATCAACATCGAGGCCGAGGGGCTGTTCCTGAAGGATCGCAAGCGCCGCCTGCTTATTTTCTACGTCGCCGCGGCTGCACTGTCGGTGTTCTTGCTAGTGTTTGATGTGTACGTGGCGCTGGTGCCGACTCTGATCGTTGCCGGGTTCATGGTGCTGGCGGCGCAAAGTTCTCCGCAGTCCACTTCAGCTTTCCGGCGTTATCTGGCCGGCAGACCGCTTTCCTACTGGATCATGACCTGGTTTCTGTTCGAACTGGTTGTGCTTACGGCGGTTGGCACTTTCTTTCGCGGCCCGGGCTGGTCCTGGGTGTTGCCCTGGAGGAGCTAATTGCAATCATCAGAGAACAAATTGCCTTCCCTGTGGCAGACGTTGTTCGGCCATCCGGTGAGTGCTTTTGGCACGGTCAGCCTGCTGTTATTGATCGCGCTGGCCATCGCCCCGGCGAAGAATCACTTCAGTGAATGGCGCCATTACCAGAAGCAGTATCTGGCGCTGATTCGGGGCCGGGGAGAGGCGGTAACCCTGCAGCGACACTTCCACGACGGAATCCAGCAGATCTGGCTTCCGCAGCTCGGAGTCGTAGATCGCTGCACCACTTGCCACGTCGGATTAAAAGAAGCGAGTCTGGCCGATGTCAGCACGCAACCGTTTCGCGAGCATCCGGTAATTCCGCACACGCTTGACCAGTTTGGCTGCGTGATGTGCCACCGCGGGCAAGGCCCAGCGACCACCGTCGAGGAAGCCCATCGCAGCACGTTGGCCTGGGAGCAGCCAATCTTGCCGGCAAAATACGTTCAATCTTCCTGCGGACAATGCCATCGCGCTCCTTTAACCGGCACACCGCAACTCAACCTGGGACGCACTTTGCTGACGCGATATGGCTGCGTGCACTGCCACACCATCAAGCTGCCCGATGGCAGCGCGATCCAGCCAACCGATGATCCACCTTCGCTCGAGCATATTGCCGACAAGACCACACGGGAATGGATTTACGCCTGGTTGAAGGATCCTCAGGCTTACGCCGTCACCGCAACCATGCCGAATTTCAAGTTGAGCGATCCGGACGCGCGTGATATTTCGGCTTTCCTGACTGCCGACAGCACACCACTGGCTGGAGACACGGAGCCAGCCCCCAAGAATGAGAAGGCGCCCGATCCGACGGCTGGAGCCAGCCTGTACGGCGAGTCATTCTGCGCCTCCTGTCATGCCGTGCAGAACGCCGCCGGGAATGTGGTGGGCGGCGATATCGGTCCGGAATTGACTCGCGTCGGTACCAAGGCCAAACCCGAGTGGCTGCGGGCGTGGCTGCGCAACCCGCGTGTTTACGATTCGGGAACGGCGATGCCGCACTACCGTTTCACCGATCCGCAGCTTTCGCTGCTTACCTCTTTCCTCGGAAACAAAACGGATTCGGATTTTCTGGCCAATGTGCATCTCGACGCTGCCACGCCGGAGCAGATTGCGCACGGCAAGCTTCTGGTGACCGAATACGGCTGCGCTTCATGCCACGAAATCAACGGCATCAAGAAGCCGGATAACTTCGCTCCGGAATTGACTCGCATCGGGAGTAAGCCGCTCACACAGATTATTTTTCTGCCGGGGATGACGCACGCTCTGCCGGATTACATTGCGGCCAAGATCCGGCAGCCGCGTTCGTTTGGAGCAGCGCTGAAGATGCCGCAGTTCAGCCTGGCACCGGCGCAAGTTGATGCTTTGACGACCACACTGCTCGCGCTCACCGACCGGGCGCATTACTTGCCCACAGCCTTGACCGTGCCAGCGCAGCCGCCTTCGAACTACCAGCCCGCGGGCAAGGCTGGAAAGCTCATGAACGATATGGCCTGTTTCACCTGCCACGCTATCAACGGTCGCGGCGGCGACCTGGCTCCCGACCTGACCTGGGAAGGCAG
>CAWITH010000010.1:0-11763 GCA_963838935.1 uncultured Acidobacteriaceae bacterium | reverse complement strand
TCAACGATCTTGCTCTCTTTTTCTTTTGCGGGAGCCGGGGCTGCGGCCGACCCCTGAGCCGACGTGAAGGCAGAACTCGGTTTTGGGTATGGTAGATGCGCCGCGACGACCTTTGCTGCTTCGTCCTTGACCTCTGCGCCTTTGATTACGTCATTATTGACTGCCTCGGCTTCGACTACCCGATGGCTGGCTTCCACTGCGGGTTCGGCTGCCATCGTAATCTCTGTGGGTATTTCGTTCTGCGCAGCGGCTTCGGGAACGACCGCAGCTTTTTCCTCCACCTCTGCCAACGCTGTCATTGTTATTGCCGGGGCTGCTGCGGGAGGCGCGGCCGGAATCGTCGCCGGTAGCGGGGCTTCAAATTCAGGAAAGGCGGGACCGTTTGGTGGTGAAGCAATCGTTTCCGGGACTCGACTCGCCGATTGGAATGAATTGCCGGCGGATACCGGAGTTTCGGTTTTTGCGGGGCCTGCCGCACTGGCAGCATCAGCGTTCTTCCGCAGCAGCCCGCGCGCGACCCGAAGCGTTCCCTTAGCCTGTTCGACGTTGATCGGTTTGGTAAGCACCAGGTTGGCGCCGATGCGATAAGCCTTGGCCACGCCCGCTTGTCCCAGGACCAGGGCGATCGCCAGCGAGCTTTGGTTGAAACTTGAATTTCTTGCGCTCTTAAATAGCAGGGTAGCGTTCGGCTCATTCTCGCAGTCCACGACTATGGCGTCATAACGCTGTGCCATGAATTTCTTGACCGCGGCAAATGGCTCATGAACGGTTTCCACCGCGAAGTCCAGTTCACTGAACACATGACCTACAACCCGGGCCAATTTTTCGTCGGGACAGAAGAGTACAGCTTGGTAACCCATAATGAGGCCATCCTAGGTAATGTCGTGGGTACCAGCAAGTTACGTGGGTAATTGAATTCTGAGGCGTCCTCGGTCGTTTGTCGTTCGCGCCTTGCCAACACTGGCAGCTGCTGGCGATCAACGATCGACGTCCCCGTTACGGCCGCTGAAAGTCGATGATCACGACGGTCTGAAAGGGCTGAGCCCTGCCGTTGCGGACGTAGGGCCGATAGCGCCATTGCTTCACGGCTTGAATGGCCGCGGTCGCCAGGATAGGGTCTCCCTCGACCAGTCGCACGCCCTCAACCTTACCGTTCTCGTCAACGACCTCTTTGAGGACTACCGTTCCTTGCGTATCACCCGAGCGCGCTTCAACGGGAAACTTGGGTTGAATGCCGCGCGCCAGCCGTTTTTCGGCTCCCTTCGAAGAGAGAATAATGGCGCTGCCCTCCCCGGGCAACTGAGCACCAGATGAATTTGGAGTGGCATCATCTTTTCTGGCCCCGCTGGGCTTGCTGACCTCTGGTTTGCTGGCCACAGGTGCCGTTCTGGTTGTGGCCCCGGAACTGCCTGGCGCAACTGTCGTGCCTTGGGTCGCTGCCGGCTGGACAGGAGTTGGGGTGGCTGCGCCTGCCGCAGAGCCGGCCGTCGAATCTGGTGATTCCTTCTGGTTCGAATCGATTGCTTCCGGCGCCGAGTTTGTGGCTGCAGGTGGCTGAGTCGATAGCTGGGCCGAGGGTTTCGCGCGATTTGGCGCAGGCGGCTGGCTCTTCGCGGGGTTCGTTATTCCAGCGAGCGCCAGCGCACGATCGATCTGCGGTTGGGCGATTTCCCGGAATCCGGGTTGATAGGTCCACGCGGCATACAAGCCGCCGCCGGCGAGCGCGAGCACGAGCAACGCGACCAGCGGACTGCGCTTTTTCGGCTGCCTTTGCTGGTAGGCCGAAAAGACCGGAGGCACAGATTCGACGGGCGTTTGATCCGGTACTGCTTTGCCCGATCCCTTGCTTTTTTGTTCCGCTTCTTTCCGATCCACTTCTTTGAATTCCGTCTCTTCCAGTTCCGCAAGCACCGGGTCGTCAGAGAGCAGGCGCGCTGGCTTCGAATCTTCTGCAGCCGCTGGCGTCGCAGATGACTGTGGCAAAGACGATGGCAAAACCGATGCAGGCCGAGGGTTCAACTTCGGAGAGGCTGCGGGGGCCGCGATGTCGGTCATGGCGGAACGCATCGTTGTCGTGCGGGCCGGCGCGGAGAGAGTCGCGGCTGCAGCAATAGGAGGAGCCGAACTTGGAACGGGATCCGCAAAGCCTGTCAATTGCGAAGAAGCGGCGGCTGCCTGCGCGTGTTCTTTAGTCATGACCGCGTTTGGTGTGGTCGGACTGGCAGCCTGTGCGGGCACACTCTCGCTTGCCGGACCGTCTTTTCGCAGGCGGCTGACTGCGGTGCGAATGGTGTTCCGGGCCTGGTCCTTTGCGACCGGCTTGGTCAGAATCAGTTCGGCGCCCAGGCGAAAAGCAGTGGGCAGGCCGGCGCGGCCATCCACAATGGCGATCGGGATAGGGTTGTTGCTGCTCTTTCCGCGTCGGCAAACGTCAAAGATCAGTTTGGCCGCCGGCAGATTTTCGCAATCGACCAACACCAGATCGAAGCTGTGCGAATTGAGTTTTTGGGCAGCCGATCCTCCGTCCAGAGGGCGCTCGCAAGTTACCGACATTTCTTCCAAGACGCCGGTAATAGCGGAGACCGCCTGGTCATCGGGCGACAACAGCAGGGCATGGGGCATGACTCTCCCATGCTAGGAACCGCTCGCGAAAGCCGCAAGTTACTGGGGTAAGTGGGTGGATCCCCATAGTTTAGGGAATCCGCTGGGTTTTCCCCGTTGCCGACTCGGGCGGAGGATAGGCAATCGAACCGCGAAAAGCCGACTTGTCGGCAGCCGCAAAATCAGGGAAGGGCAATTTATGCTGGTCGCGCCATTCCCGGACCTGTTGTTCGGCGGCGCTGGCTTTTTCCTGGTCGAGGCCCGAATCGCGCGAAAAGTACACGGTCTGCGACGGGAAGGCCAAACCGCTTCCCGATTTCTCGACAATCTCCATGATGCGCAGCAACAGGTCTTCGCGGATGGCCGCGAATTCGGTGGAGTCGGAGGTGAGCACGTAACTGAAGATCTCAAGGCGCAAAGCGCTGTTGTCGAAATTCGCAAAGCGGATGCTTGCGCTCTCGCTTTCGACCTTCGGATGTTCGTAGAGCATCCGGCGAACCTCAGCCAGCAGATAGCGCAATTGGTCTGCCGTGGTCTCACACCGGATCGCGAGCGCAGGATTGAACAGAATTTTGTCGCGCCGGGTGAAATTTTCGATGCTCATGGTGGCGAGTGCGCCGTTGGGGATGGAAAGCTCCGTGCGTGCATCGGTGCGAACGCGAGTGGAGCGCAGGCTGATGTCTTCCACGGTTCCGGTGCGGTCGCCGAAGCGGCAGTAGTCGCCCACGCGAATCACTTCGTCGGCCAGAACGGAAATTCCACCGAAAAGATTCTCCAGTGTCTTCTGGGCGGCGAAGGCGATGGCAATGCCGCCGATGCCGAGGCCGGCGAGCACGGTGGTCAAGTTGAAGCCCAGGATGCCGAGCGTGGCCAGCACGGCGACAATCACCACCAGGGCAGCGAGCAGGCGCTCGCCCAGAACCATCAGGGTTCCGGTGCCGGTGCGGCCCCCATTGATAGCTCGGATGCGCAGACGTTGCATCGTGAGGCTGGTGACGCGCAGTAGAAACCAGAAGAAGCCGATGCTGATGAGGACCTGAATGGTTCGGGAATAATAAAGACGGGGCAGCAAGGGCAGGCCAAAGTGGCCGGCAATCACGCGATGCGCCAAGGCGCTGAATGAAACCAGCAGCGGCTTGGATATGCGGCTGTAAGAGTGCAGGTTGGGACGATTTCTGAACTTAAGCCAAAGGCGGCGGGGAATCGCCAGCAGCAAAACCATCGCCCAGCCAATCGCGAGCGCCACGGGAATCGCAGCCAATAGCGCCAGCCATTGCCAGAGCGGCATCCCGAGAAACACGTTTCGCACCAGGCTTTGTGGCAGCTTGTTTTCGACCTGGTGAGCCTCGACGTTGTCATACAGCTCAGGGACTTTGCTGAGCGTCTCGGCGGAGAAGAGCCAGATTTTCCCGGAATTCGGGTCGGCGACCCGGACGAGGACAACTGGAACGTCAGCATCTCCAAAGGAAAAAACGCCGATGGTTTGCACATCCGCGGTACCGTACTCGAGATTGCCTTCGGAGGTGGTGGCGAGCTGGCGCAGTTTGCCCACGAAGGCGCGGTCCATGAGCAGCTTCAGTTTCTCGGCCAGGTCCGGCCCTTGCGCCTCCCGGCGCGCGGCACTCATTTGCAGATAATCAGCGGCGGTCTTGTAATCTCCGGACTGCGCGGTTTGTAGAAACCCCAGTACAGTCCCCGACGGTGTATCGCGCCCCAGTTGATCGGCGGAGGCGCTAGCCGTTCCAAGAGCATGCGCTCCACCCGGCAGCAGGCTGGTCACGGACTGGGCCACCAGACCGCGGAGAAAAATGCAGATGAGAAGAACCAACAGCGCCAGTTTCTTCATTGAGGTACCAGCACTATCTCTTGGGACGATAAATGTCGGTGGCTTGTCCGTAGAAGATTTCCGCCGATTCCATCATCGTCTCCGACAGGGTTGGGTGCGGATGGATGGTCATACCCACATCGGCCGCCAGCGCGCACATCTCGATGGCCAGCACGCCTTCGGCGATCAATTCGCCCGCGCCCGCGCCCACGATTCCCACACCAAGCACGCGCTCCGTCTTCGGATCGATCAGCAGCTTGGTGAGGCCTTCAGGGCGGTCGAGCGTGATGGCGCGGCCGGAAGCAGCCCACGGAAATTTGGCGACTGTGATCTCGCGTCCTTGTTCTTTGGCCTGTGTTTCTGTCAGTCCCGCCCATGCGATCTCGGGATCGGTGAACACAACGGCGGGAATCGCGTTCGGTTCGAAAGCAACCTTGTGGCCGGCGATGGCTTCCACCGCCGTGCGGCCTTCATGCATTGCCTTGTGCGCCAGCATCGGTTCGCCGGCTACGTCGCCGATGGCGTAGATCGTCGGGTCGGCAGTTTGCCGCTGCTCGTTAATTTCGATGAATCCCTTCTGATTGACCTTGACCTTCGTCTTATCGAGGCCCGGGATCTCGGAATTCGGGCGGCGTCCGACCGACATCAGCACGCGGTCGAATACCTGTTCTTTTTCTTTTACGTTGGGCCCGTCGAGGGTTACGCGAATGCCGGTCTTTTCGTCCTTGAGCGATTTGACCGTGGTATTCAGCAGGATCGCGGCAAACAGTTTTTCGAGGCGCTTGTGCAGGGGCAGCACCAGGTCGCGATCGGCGCCGGGCAGCAACCCGGGCATCATTTCCACGCAGGTCACCTTCGTGCCGAGCGTGGCATAGACCGAGCCGAGTTCCAGTCCGATGTAGCCACCGCCGATAACGAGCAGCGTTCCCGGGACATCTGGCAGATCGAGAGCGCCGGTTGAATCCATCAGACGCGGGCTGTCGAGCTTGAGGCTGGGCACGACGGTTGGACGCGAACCAGTGGCGATGATGATGCGGTCAAAGGTCAGGTTCTCTTCGCCGCCGGCTGCAGTCTTCGTCACTTTCAATGTGGTCGAATTCACGAAAGCGGCTTTGCCCTGTACGAACTGCACCGAGCGCTGTTTGGATAGCTGGCCCAATCCGCCGGTCAATTTCCTGACTACACCTTCTTTCCATCCGCGGAGCTTGTTGAGGTCGACTTTGGGCTCGCCGAATTCGACGCCCCAATTCTTTGCCTGCTCGGCTTCTTCGAGCAGCTTGGCCACATGCAGTAGGGCCTTGGATGGGATGCAGCCGCGATACAGGCAGACGCCGCCGGGGTTCACTTCCGGATCGACCAGCGTAACTTTCATGCCCAGGTCGGCAGCCAGAAATGCAGCGGCATAACCACCGGGACCGCCGCCGATTACTGCCACGCGGAGATTCGAAGAAGTCGTCATGTCGTTTCAGTGTCCTTTTATAGTTGTTGGAGCTAACCTAAAGTTCTGCGATCGACCGGCTAGGGTTCTTTGGGTCAACTCGGACTTCTACCTTTGCTCCGATCGGGAAGCGGGCCGTAACCTTTTCTGTCCGTGCCTCGACCGACGAGAAACTGAAAAGAAGCCATTTCCTCCACTCGCCGGAGAAACTCTTCCCCTCAAATTGATAACTGTAAAAAACGACGAGCCAGCCGTTCCGATTCGCCATGAGCAGTTCATAGCCCTCTACGGTCCCGAGTGTCAGGCCCCATTGACCGGATCTACGTCGGTTGAACCAGTGACGAAGGGACCAGAACAGTTCCCCGTAGCCGAGTGCATTCCTGATTGGGATCGGCTCCGTCGCTGCGCCGGGAACCATTTATAAGACCGCCTTTGACATAGTTCAATGGACTCCGATCTTTCATCCCTGAACCGAAAGTAGGAACGGCTGCTCGAAGGCTTCCGCGATCCAGCGCAGAAAACGCGCGGCGTCGGCGCCATCGATCAACCGGTGATCGTACGAGAGCGAGAGCGGAAGAATCAAGCGCGGCTCGAATTTGTTGCTCACCCACTCCGGTTCCATCCGCGAACGCGACAGACCGAGAATCGCAACTTCGGGATGATTCACGATGGGAGAAAACCCGGTGCCGCCGATTCCTCCCAAATTAGTGATGGTGAATGTCCCGCCTTCCATCTCCTCGGGGGTAAGCTTGCGCTCGCGCGCTTTTTTCGAGAGCTGCGTCATCTCCGCCGCCAGTTCGACGATATTTTTCTTGTCTACGTCGCGAATCACCGGAACCAGCAGTCCGCGATCGGTGTCCACAGCTACGCCGATGTTGATGTACTGCTTGTAGATGATTTCCTCCTTCCCCATATCAATCGACGCATTGAACTGGGGAAAAACTTTCAAGGCCGAAGCGCAGACCTTCAGCGCGATGGCGGTGACTGTCATCTTGCCGCCGGCTTCCTCCGCTCGCGGCGCAAACTTGGCGCGTAACTGTTCGAGTTCAGTGATGTCGGCGCGATCCTGCTGGGTGACGTGCGGAATCGTGTTCCATGCCTGGCGAAGGTGCTCGGCGGTTTTGCGCCGCACTCCGCGCATCGAAACCCGTTCCGTCTTACCCCACTTGGCGAAGTCGGGAAGTTCGGGCTCAACAAAGGTTCCGCGCGGAGTTTGTGCCGCGGCGGCTGCAGCCAGCAGCGCCTGCTTGGCGGCCAGCTTCACATCATCTTCGCTGATGCGTCCGCCTGGCCCGCTGCCTGCGACACTGCGAATATTCACGCCGATTTCGCGCGCCAGCCGGCGCACGTGCGGCGCTGCCGGAATGGGATCGTGGTCTGTGCCGGCCACCTTACCGAGTTGCACAGGCATGCTGAACGCCGGTACCGGGGCCGGCGGCTGATCGGGAGGCAGAGCCTGTTCTTCCGTTTTGCCCTCGGCGCGCATCGCCAGCTGGAACGCCAGGCGCGCTGCTTGCTGTCCGGACATATGTTCGACCGGTTCGTGCTTGCGAACAGGTTCTGCCGGGACGGCGGCACCGCCCTCCAAAGTAAAGATGACTTCACCGACTTTGACCTTCTGTCCCTCTCTGACCTTAATCGCGCTTACGATTCCGCTGACCGTGGATGGAACTTCGACAACGGCTTTGTCGGTTTCGAGTTCCATGACCGGCTGGCCCTCGGAAACGCTCGCGCCTGGCGAAATCATTAATCGCACGAGATCTCCGGAATCGATGTTTTCTCCCAGTGCCGGCAACCTGAACTCGCTGGCTGTTGCGGCCGAAGAAGCAGAAGCCGATGGTTGCGGGGACGCCGGTGGAGGCGCTGAGGCTTGGGCAGCAGCAACTGAGCTGGGCTGTGAGGCTATCTTTTCTGCTTTCGAAGCAGGTCTTGCTCCAGTTCCAGCTCCGTTTTCTACCGTGAAAATAACCTGTCCCACCCGCAGCTTGTCGCCTTCTTTTACATGGATCCTGCCGATGGTGCCCGTAACTGACGACGGCACTTCCACAACCGCCTTGTCGGTCTCGAGTTCCATCACCGGCTCGCCTTCGGTGATGCTGGCGCCGGGTTTGATCATCAAGCGGACCAAATCGCCGCTTTCGATATTCTCGCCCAGTTCGGGCAGTTTAAATTCCGTTGCCATTCTTTCCGTTGTCCCTCACGCTCTTTAGTCCTAGCTGGTAGCCGGGCTACGTTTTTCCGGATCGATGCCCAGATCGCGGATTGCTTTCTCCAGAAGTTTCGCACTGACGCCGTCGTCTTTCTTCTCGCCGGACTTTTCAATTGCCAGCGCATGCAGCGTGGCGAGCACGATGTGCTTCGCGTCCACTTCGAAAAAGTCTCGCAGGGAGGCGCGATTTTCGCTGCGTCCGAAGCCGTCCGTGCCGAGCGACACCAGCTTGCCTGGAACCCACTGGGCGATACTCTCCGGCAAAACCTTCATGTAATCCGACGCCGCAATAAAAGGGCCGGACGCGTCCTTTAGTGTCCGGGTAACGTACGGAACCTTCGCTTTCTGTGTCGGATGCAGCATGTTCCAGCGCGCGCAGTCGTTTGCTTCCTTGTAGAGTTCCTTGTAACTGGTTACGCTCCACACGTCGGCTGCAACGCCGTAGTCCTTTTCCAGAATGGTCTGGGCCTTGAGCACCTCAAACATGATGGCGCCGCTGCCTAGTAACTGTGCGCGTAGCTTCGCGTTTTTCTTTTCAGAAGTCCGGAAGCGATATAAGCCTTTGAAGATGCCCTCGCGGACGCCCGGCTGGCTGGGCATCTCGGGCATCGGCAGGGGCTCGTTGCCGACCGTCAAGTAATAGAAGATGGACTCGCCATCGACATACATGCGCTTGATGCCGTCCTGAATAATGATGGCAATCTCATACGCGAACGCCGGATCATAGGCAAGCAGGTTCGGCACCGAGAGAGCCAATACGTGGCTGTGTCCATCCTGATGCTGCAGGCCCTCGCCTGCCAGCGTCGTTCTTCCGGCCGTGCCGCCGATCAGGAAACCACGGCACCGCATGTCCGCCGCGGCCCAGATCAGGTCGCCTATCCGCTGCAGTCCGAACATCGAGTAATAAATGAAGAAGGGAATCGTGTTGATGCCGTGATTCGCATACGCGGTACCGGCGGCGATGAACGAGCACATCGATCCCGCTTCGGTAATGCCTTCTTCCAGAATCTGTCCGTTCTTCGCTTCCTTGTAATAGAGAAGCGTATCCATATCGACCGGTTCATAGAGCTGGCCAACGTTCGAGTAGATACCGACCTGGCGGAAGAGCGCTTCCATGCCGAAGGTGCGGGCTTCGTCGGGAACCACGGGCACGATGAACTTTCCGACCTCGGGATCGCGCAGCAACTTCGAAAGCATGCGCACGAAAACCATCGTGGTCGACGCATCGCGGCCCTCGGTGCCCTTGTAAAACTCTTCAAAGATGGCTTCCGAGACCGGTTTCAGCGGCGTGGCGCGCACCTTCCGCACCGGCATGTAGCCGCCGAGTTGTTTGCGGCGCTCCTGCATGTACTTGATTTCGGCGCTGTCGTCAGCGGGGCGATAGAAGGGCGCATTGTGCAGTTCGCCGTCGGGTATCGGAATGCCGAAGCGCGAGCGGAAGATCTGCAGCTCATCGTCATTCAGTTTTTTCTGCTGGTGCGTGATGTTCTTGCCTTCGCCTGCTTCACCCAGCCCGTAGCCTTTGATGGTCTTGGCCAGAATGATGGTTGGCGATCCGGTATGGTCAACCGCCGCCTTGTACGCGGCGTGCACTTTGATGGGGTCGTGCCCGCCGAGGCGCATGCGGGCCAGTTGCTCGTCCGAAAGATGTTCGACCATCTTCAACAACCGGGGATCGGTGCCAAAGAAGTTTTGTCGAAAATAAGCCCCGCTCTCGACGAAATATTTCTGGTACTGTCCGTCCGTGATCTCGCCCATGCGGCGGACGAGCAGGCCGTCGCGATCGGACTGAATGATCGGATCCCAATCGCTGCCCCAGATCAGCTTGATGACGTTCCATCCCGCGCCGCGGAAAATGGCTTCCAGCTCCTGGATGATCTTGCCGTTGCCGCGTACCGGTCCATCGAGGCGCTGCAGATTGCAGTTGACGACGAAAATCAGGTTGTCGAGGCGCTCGCGCGAAGCCAGCGTGATCGAGCCGAGAGATTCCGGCTCGTCCATTTCGCCATCGCCCAGGAACGCCCAGACCTTGCCGCCGGTCGAGGTCTTCAACCCGCGATTTTCCAGATATTTGATGAAGCGCGCGTGATAGATCGCCTGAATCGGACCCAGTCCCATGGAGACGGTTGGAAATTCCCAGAAGTCAGGCATGAGCCAGGGATGGGGATAGGAGGATAATCCGCCGCCCGGTTTCAGTTCACGCCTAAAGTTCTCCAATTTTTCTTTGGGGATGCGGCCTTCGAGGTAGGCGCGGGCGTACATTCCGGGCGCGGCGTGACCCTGAAAATAAACAATATCGCGGTCGCCGGATTCGGTGGCTGCGTGAAAAAAATGATTGAAGGCGACTTCGTAAAGCGTGGCCGCCGACGCAAACGTGGAAATGTGTCCGCCAATGCCCTCCTGAATCTTGTTGGCGCGGACGACCATGGCCATGGCGTTCCAGCGCACCAGGCTCTTGATGCGGCGCTCCATTTCCTGGCTGCCGGGAAACGGCGGTTGCTGCCGGGAAGGGATCGTATTCTGGTAAGGCGTCGTTGCGGAGAACGGCAGGTTGATGCCAGCCTCACGCCGGGCATGCAGCGCCAGTTGCTGCAAGAGGCGCCCGGCACGGTTCGGTCCGCCGTGCGAAAGAACATAATCCAGCGAGTCCAGCCACTCTCGCGTTTCCAATACTTCGATACCGTTTGTTGGTTGCGTCTCAGCCACGTTGAACCACCCCACGGAAGGATTGCGAGCCTCCATCATAAAGAATTGAGAGGAATTTTGCTGGAGTCTGTGTAGCGAGGGCGCCCCCGCCCGCGTGTCGCCACGCTGAGGCGATCAACGCAATGACTATCGGAGCATGCGAAAGCCACGGCCGGGCCGAGGTAGCTTCCGAATAGCCCGTCACCCAGGAGGGATCCAGAAACAGCGTCAAAGTGTTTACCAAGCTGGCGTGAAGTGCTTTGTTCTGCAGGTTGCAATAATCCAGAGCTTGTTGGCGTCCCCGAACGCTGCTGGCTTTCCGTAGGGCCTGTCCTTGCTCAGAGAGCTCTTCGCAGCGATCGCAAAAGGGCGACTTGTCTTAGTGGAGATGCTGTTAACACAATCAGCGGCCTGTCCGATGTTCAGACTGGTCCTGTGCGCGCTTCCAGCGGCGAATCCACTTGCGCGCCCAACGATAGTGACTTGCAGTCTCGGCACGGCAATAGTCACTGAGCGTCCACGTCGGCCCCATCCACTTGAACCGCCCTACCGCCACCAAGTCTGCATCGGTGGTAGCTTCGATAAGAGCGATCATGCGGTTATGAAAGACCTCATAGTCCAGTAACACAGCTTTAAGAGAACGGAGGCGATGTTCCTGGTAAATCATTTCGTTGAAGCGTTTCAAATCTCCCCACGTCAATCCGGGTGCCGGTACGGCCGGGGTTTCACCTCGCTGCTCTGCTTCATGCCATTTCAGGATTCGCCCCTGCCAGCCCACGACGTGCGCCAGGATGTCCTTGACAGACCATCCGCCGGGGGTAACACCCGGCAGGGTCATCTGCCGGGGTTTGATCTGCTTGAGGAGCGCGTTTAGCGCCCCTCGCTCCGTCGTGATTTCTTGAAATAGCTCACGCCTTCCCAGCCGCTTGCCCATGGAACTCTCCCGCTTCGAGTGCTGTCATTTACATCGGGTCGCGCCTCTTCGTACTGCAACGGTTGGTCTGT
>CAWITH010000009.1:0-197444 GCA_963838935.1 uncultured Acidobacteriaceae bacterium | reverse complement strand
ATTGTGCCGCAGGGAGCGGCCTTCCGATAGGCCGTAAAGTTCTTCCGCCAGATTCTTGGCGTGATCGCCGATGCGCTCCAGCGCCTGGGCGGCGAGAAGGATGTCGAAATTCTTTTGTCCGGTCGGACTATTCGGCTCGGCCAGGTGTCGGTGAAACAGGGAATGGCACAACCGGTCCACTCCCGGATCGGACTGCAAAACGGTCTGCGCGTGCGCCACGTCGCGCTCGATGAAACCCTGGTGAACCTGCTCCAGCATGGTGCAAAGCAGAGAAGCCATTTCGATGAGCTGGCGCGAATCTGCGACCGGCAATTTCTCGCGCCGCCCTTGCAGTTGCATCACCGCGCTGTAGGCGAGGTCACCGATGCGTTCGAGGTCGGTGATGAACTTCAGACACGCCAGCAATTCACGCGCCTTGGCTTCTCCTACGCGCGTAATGGCTTCGGGGAGTTGCTCATCAATCTTGCGCTCGATCTGGTCGAGTTCTTTTTCGCAGTCCTTGATGGCCAGAAAAGCCAGGCGCGAACCGTCCGCGAGAAAGTCCCTAACGTTGAAAACTGCGTCGCGGGCGATCAGGCAGCCGCGCACGACCAGAGCCGGCAGCTCATCTCCGCCTAATTCCCCATTGGAAATCTGAGCCGGACGGGTGTGGGCTTCCGCGGCTCGGGATCGCATCGCGGCCGACCGTTTCTTCACGCGTGGCGTTTGTCTCGTGGTCATGGAAACTTGAGCAATTCCAGAAGCGTTCTAACTACAGATGAAGCTAGCATAAAACGGATGTGTGAAAGCAATGTAAATACTAACGGCGCCGATGCGTCGAAGTGACAAGTCAGGAACGCAGTTAATTACTTCTTCTCCAACGCTGCGGCCCGCTCCTCGGCTCGCCTGGCGTCTTGCTCCCTGCCCAGCCCTCGATAGGCTCGCGCCAGTAACCGCAAGGCGGCGGCGTTTCGTGGATCAGACTCGGTGAATGCTTCGAGATCCGGCACAGCGCCGGCAAAATCGGATTGCTGGATCTGCGCCTCCGCCAGTCCCAGACGCCCCTCGCTGTTGTTCGACTCAACGAGCAGCGCTGCCTCGAACTGGTCTTCCGCGTTCTTCGCGTCTTTGAGTTGCAGATAAACGCGGCCTAGCATTAGCCGCGCGGACACTTGGCTGGGCGCAAGCTTCAAACTCGATTCCAACGCATCCCGCGCTCCCGGCCAGTCGCCGGATTTTCCCAGTACCTCGCCCAATTCGAAGGCGGCGGTGGAATCGTCGGGACGCAGCTCGCAAGCTCGCTTCAAGTGGACTGCCGCCTCGGCGAAATCTCCAGCAGCAAGTTCAAGTTCGCCCAGTTGGCGGAGCGCGGTCGGCGAGGTCGGGTCGATCTGCAGCGCTTTTTCCAGGAACTGGCGCTCGTCACTCGGTCGATTGTCATCACCGGCCAGCATCGCGTGGTGCAACAGGTTCTGCACTTCGACTTTATCCTTGGGATCCGGCAAGGCTTCTGCTGGCTTGCCCGAGTTTGCCGCCGCCGGCAGCTTCGCCTTCCACTTCGCCATTTCCGCCTGCATGCTCTGCAGCCTGGAGTTGTCGGGGGCATAGAGATTTTTCAGCTCCTTCGGATCTGCTTGCAGGTCGTAGAGTTCGGGCCGGGGAGCTTCGATCAGCTTGCTGTTCTCGGCACGCAAAGCACGCAGTGGGGCCCATCCCCAACGTAGCGGATAGTCGGTTTCACCAAAGAGGGCTCGATCTGAAAGCGCTTGCGCGCCGATTAGAGGAAGCAGTGACTCCCCGTTCAGTTCTGCCGGTGCAGCCACGCCGGTCGCCGAAAGAATGGTCGGAAGGATATCGGTGGTCCGCACCTGGGCATCAATCACAGTGCCGTGAGCGAGCAGTTCCTGCCATTTTCAGCGGCATTTTCAGAATAAGCGGGATGTGCAGCGTCGAGTCGTAAAGAAACAGGCCGTGAGTTTCTTCTCCGTGCTCGCCCAGACCCTCGCCGTGATCGCCCGTGACCACGATGATGGCGTTGTCGTAGACGCCAGCTTTCTTCAGAAACGCAATCCAGCGGGCCAAAGCGGAATCGGCATAAGCAATTTCGCCATCGTATAAATGGTCTTTGTATTTCTCCGAGAACGGCGGAGGCGGCTCGTAGGGATCGTGCGGATCGTACAGGTGCACCCACACGAAGTGCGGGCCAGTCCGGTGTTTCTCGAACCAGGTTTCGGCGTGCTCGACGACTTCCATGCCTCGGCGCTCGACCCGGCCCCAGCGTTCTTTAGTCTCGGTCCTAGCGGGAAAGTTATCGTAGAAATCGAAGCCGCGATCGAGGCCGGGAGCGAGCGTGTTGCTGTCGAGAATCACGGCTCCGATGAAAGCTGCGGTCTGGTAGCCGTGCTTCTTCAGCAATTCCGCCGCAGTCGCATGTTGCGGTGAGAGCGGGACGCCGAAATCGGTGACGCCGTGTACGCTCGGCAAGAGGCCAGTCAGGATCGTGATGTGCGAGGTGTTCGTGATCGGGCTATGAGTGAAGGCCTCGGTGAAGCGGACACCGTCGGCGGCCAGCGCATCAAGTGCGGGCGTTTCGACTTGCTTGTATCCGTAGCAGCCGACATGATCGGCGCGTAGCGTGTCAATGGTGATGAGGTACACGTCGGGGGGAAAGCGCTTCGGCGCGGAGGTCTGGGCCCAGACGGCGGTTCCGAACAGAGTTCCAAACAGAGATCCGAGCAAAGTCCCGGGCAGTGCCATCCCAAGAAAAATAGCCAACCGTCTCATCAGCGCCCAGCCTATCACAGACTTCCGTCGAGTTGAGCCTCTGCTGCCTGCCTCCATGCGATAAACTGAACTCACCGATGGCGCCTTATTTTCGTCGAATAATTGTCGTCCTAATAGCCCTCACCGCGCTTTCGGCGGCGGCGCAAACAGCACCGAAGCCGGCGCTGAATGTGGTCCTGATCACGATTGATACGCTGCGCGCCGATCATGTCGGCTGCTACGGATACAAGCAGATCAAGACGCCGAACATAGACGGCCTGGCGGCGGATGGAGCGCGCTTCGAGCGTGCGTTTGCGGTCGTCCCCGTAACCCTGCCCTCGCACACATCGATGCTGACGGGAACCTATCCCATGTTGAGCGGGATGCACGATTTCAGCGGCAACAAACTCAGCCCGCTGCAACCGACGCTGGCCTCGGTACTCAAACAGGCCGGGTACGAGACGGGAGCCGTGGTTGCCTCAGCGGTGCTCGATTCGCGCTTTGGACTGAACCAGGGATTTGATTTTTATTACGACCACTTCGACTTCAGCCGGCTGGACGAATCGAACCTCGATGAGATGGAGCGTCCGGGCAATGTGGTAGCCGATGTGGCGTTGGACTGGCTGAAAAAAGAGTGGCTGGAAAAAGACTGGCCGTCGAAAAATTCGCAAAAGAAGTTTTTTCTTTGGATGCACCTCTACGACCCCCACTTTCCCTATCATCTGCCCGAGCCTTACAGCCGCGAGTATGCGGCACAGCCGTACGACGGCGAGATCGCTTTTGCCGACGAACAGGTCGGGCGGCTTCTCCGCTTCTTGAAAGAAAAGGGGATTTATCAGAACACAGTAATCGTGCTCTGCGGCGACCATGGCGAAAGCCTGGGAGAACATGGCGAAAAAACGCACGGCTTCTTTATCTACAACGCTACCATGCATGTGCCGCTGATCATTCGACTGCCGGAGAACCGACTGCCGGAGAATGGCGCGGCACGCGCGATTGCCGATCCGGTTTCGCTGGTGGATCTGATGCCGACCGTGCTGGGCGCCGTCGGGCTGGAAGTTCCATCGCAGGTGCAGGGACGCAGCCTGCTTCCCCAGCTTCGCGGTGAACCTGATCATGACGACCAGGCCGGCCGCGACCGCGTCCTCTATGGAGAGACCTTCCTGCCGCGGATTCACTTCAACTGGAGTGAACTGCGGGCCTCGGAGAACACAAAATATCACTTCATCGACGCGCCTCGACCGGAACTGTACGATCTGGCGAAGGACCCCGGCGAAGTTCACAATCTATTCACCGAGAAGAAGGCAGTAGCCGAGGAGATGCGCGCTAAGCTCGTGGGCATGATCCGCGATTACAGCGCGGGCAAGGAGTTGGCCGAAAAGACGAGCCTTGACCCGGCGCTGATGGAGCGATTGAAAGCCTTGGGGTATGCGGGGTTTTCCGGGGGCAGCGATCCGGCCATCAGCGCCCGCGATTTGCCGGACCCGAAAGACCGCATCGCCACCTATGAACTGATCTCCGATGCTATCGCCGACAGCCAGCACGGCCGCTATCTGGAGTCGATCGAAAAACTGAAGAGTGCAATCCAAACCGAGCCCAACTCCCTTCCGGCTCACTATCTGCAGGGCCTCGACTACTATCACCTCAAGAGGTATGCCGAGGCGGTCGAAGAGCTGCAGAAAGCGATCCAGATCAGTCCCGATTATGCTCTTGCCTCTTTCAATCTTGGCATGGCGCAAGCTCACGCCGGACAGATCGATGCCGCCATCGCGACCCTGCAACGGACTCTGCAACTCGATGCCACCAACTTTGAAGCCGCCTACAATCTGGGAGTGGCGTACCTCCAGAAAAAGCAACTGGAGCCGGCGGCCGCGGCATTCCAGCAATCGGTTACCATCAATCCGGAACTGGCGCGTGGACATCGCGCTCTGGGCGAGGTCCTGCTCTACCAGAACAAGCTGGACGAAGCCATCGCCGAGTTACGTCGCGCCGTGGAATTGGCGCCACAGGAACCTGCCATGCATGAGTCATTAGCCAAAGCGCTGGCCGCCAAGGGACTCACGGCCGAAGCAGATGAGGAGAGGCGGCGCGCCCAGCAGCAGCCGGCGCCGCACTAGACGTATGTTCGGGCGCTTCTCAACTTTCTTATGCAATCTTTCCTTAGCAGTCGTGATCGTTCTGTCTGCCGGATTCTCAGCCTTCGCGCAGGCCAAGCCCGCGCAGTCGAAACCGCGGGCTGCGTCCGGTGTTCGACGATCGAACATTGCGAAACCCAGCGTTATATTAATCACCATCGATACCCTGCGTGCCGATCACGTGGGATGTTATGGAGCGCAGACGGTCAAGACTCCAACCCTCGATGCGCTGGCCCACGACGGCGTGGTCTTTGAGCGGGCGATCTCGCAGGTCCCGCTGACCTGGCCTTCTCATGCAGTGATTCTGACCGGCACTTATCCTTTTCAGAACGGCGTGCAGGACTTCACCGGGCAGCCGCTCGGTCCGCAATTTCGCTCGGTCGCCCAGGCATTCAAGCAGGCAGGCTACGCCACCGGCGCTGTGGTCAGCGCCTTCGTGCTCGATCGGAGTTGGGGACTGGCGCGCGGCTTTGACTTTTACGACGACGCATTTTCGGCGGAAACCTTCGAGCAGAAGGATATCGGTCTGGTAGACCGTCGCGCCGGGGAGAGCGTGGCGCACGCCATCGCCTGGTTGAAGAAAACTCCCCGACGGCCATTTTTCCTCTGGCTGCATCTTTACGACCCGCACAGCCCCTACGATCCTCCGGAGCCCTACCGCACCGAGTACCAAAGCCATCTCTACGATGGCGAAATTGCCTACGCCGATCACGAACTCGGTAACCTGATGACCTGGCTCAGGCAGAACCACCTTTATGATTCGTCGCTGATCGTCGCCCTCAGCGATCACGGCGAATCCCTAGGCGAGCACGGCGAAGACGAGCACGGCTTCTTCCTGTACAACGCCACTGTGCACGTCCCGCTGATCGTGAAACCGCCCGCCGGAAGCGGCATTCCAGCTGCCCGCCGACCCGAGCCCGTCGAAACTGTGGCCGTGGCCCCGACGCTTCTGCAACTGGCCGGACTGAAGGATTCGACGGATGCGATCCACGCGCAGTTCCGGTCGCATGCTCTATTTGGAACCAGTCAGCCGGCAAAAGATCCTGCCTACAGCGAGACTTTCTATCCCTTCAGCTCTTTCGGTTGGAGTCCTCTACACTCGCTTGAGAGTGAGCGCTTTCACTTTATCGAGGCACCCAAGCCCGAGCTGTACGATCTTGAAACCGATCCCGGAGAAACGCTGAACATTGTCGCCGAGCAGCCTGCCACCGTTGCCGTGCTTCGGGAAAAGATGCAAGCGCTTCTGGCCCGCAATCCCTTCACCCGCCAGGATGCAGGCGCTGGGAATCTGAGTCCCGACGCGCAGGAGAAGCTCCGGGCGCTCGGCTACTTCGGATTTCGCGCCGCAGTTTCCGCCGAGTCGCTCAAGCAAGGTCTCGCCGATCCCAAGGACAAGTTGTGGGAGTTCAATTCCATCCTGAAAGCCGAAGACGCTTTTCAGCGCAAGCAAGACGATCAAGCCGAGGCGATTCTCACCGAGGTTCAGCAAAGGGACCCGCAAATCTATGTGATCCCTTTCCTGCTCGGCGAGTCAGCCTTGCGACGGCAGAACTGGGAACGCGCTGCCGATCAGCTGCAGCGCTGCCTGGCGTTAAATCCGAACTTCGACAACGCCATGACCGGCTTGGCGCGGGCCCAGTCCAAGCTGGGCCACGTGGATGACGCAAAAAGCTGGCTTAACAAAGCCTTGCGAAGCAATCCTCAGAATTACCGCGCTTGGTATGAAACCGGCTTGTTGCAGGCCGCCAACGACCCGGCCGCAGCGCTAGCTTCGTACCAGAAAGCGATTGCGATCCAGCCCAACTATCCACCCGGACAGCGAGAGCTGGGCCTGGCCCTATTTCTGCGGAAGGATTATGCTTCCGCCGCGATCCATCTGGAGAAAGCCCTGGCCCTCGGCTTGGACGACGCCCACATCCATAATTTCTTGGGGATCAGCTATAGCCAAACGAATCGCCCGCAAAAGTCTATCCAGAGCTATCGAGTGGCGCTGAAACTCGACCCGAAGCTGGCCGAAGCCCACCTCAATCTGGCTTACGCCTACCAAAAAGCCGGGAAAATCAGCCAGGCGCGTTCCGAGTACGCAATCGCCTGCCAGCTTGAGAAAAACTTCTGCCCGGCAAATACGAAATAAAACTGGCGAACGTCGTCTACTGGTTTCGAGCGGCTTCTTGAGCTTGCAACTTGTTCAATACTTCTTTGGCTTTCGCTGCCGTCGGAGCGGCGGGGAAGGCTTTTAGAAAATCCTGGAGCTGATGAACCGCATCGTCCTTGCGGTTCTGCCGCAGGTAGAGATTCACCAGCTGCAGATGCGCTTGTGACATGGTAGGGTCGCGTTGCAGAGCGTCGCGCAGACTCTTTTCTGCTTCGTCGAACTTGCCGGTTCGAGCGAACAGTTGTCCCTGGAGAAAACGTGCAAAAGCAGAGTCCGGACTGCGTTGTAGACCGGCCTCCACAGCGGCCTCCGATTCGCCATAGCGCCCAGTCAGCATGAGCACGTTGCCCAGGTTGAAATAAGCCTGCGCCTCATTTTGGTCAAGGCGCACCGATTCGCGGAACTGGGCCTCCGCCGCCTTGAAATCCGACTTGCCCAGATACAATGACCCAAGATTGTTGTGCGCCGGGTAGTAGTCCGGAGCGATCTTCAACGCGCTTTCATAGTGCGCGATGGCTTCGTCCCGCTCCCCTTTGTGTTCGGCACTCACACCTCGTTCGTACTCTTTCACCGCCTTCTTCGGAAAGCGTTTGTTGTAGTCTCCCGGATCGACAAGATTGGGGTTGCTGCCCGATGCCCGCGCGCCAAGCGGGTCGTCTTTCTTTTGTTCTTCCCGAGGGCGCAGGAAAATCTGCAAATTGGTGTAGGGCGCCTCAGGTCTCAGATTCACCAGTTCGTTCACAGGGTAATAGGCGTCGTCATTAATGACGATGTGGTAGGTCTCGCCTTCCAGGCTGTTGAAGGTGAAGCGTCCCTGCGCGTCGGCGTAGACGCTATTGATGGCGGCGTCGTGCAAGCGCAGTTCCACCATGATTTGGCGTGGAGGGAGGTCCGCGCCGACGACGTGGATCTGGCCGCCAATCCAGCCCAATTGCTGCAACTGCGCCAAGAGCACAGCCGGGGGAAGCAGCACCGTGAGAAGCAAGAGGCGGGAGACAAGTCTGCGGATCATGACCTTCACCGCATGGGTATGAACAAAGCAAAAAAGGGGCCAGTTCTCATGATACGAGAACAGGCCCCGGAAAACTCAATCCGGCTAGAAGCTGAGCTTCAGGCCGAACTGCATGATGCGCGGTCCGATACCATTGACCGAAGTGCCGCCGGCTTCGCCAAATAGCGAGTCCCTTATTTCGTTGTGCCCGTACCCGCCGGAGGTTGCCAGGAAGAAGTTAGTGCGGTTGAACACGTTGAATGCCGCCGCGTCGAACTTCAGGTTGAACCGTTCGGTCAGCTTGAAGTTCTTGGACAGAGTCAGGTCAGTTGACCAGAACCCGGGGCCGACAAAGGTGTTGCGCCCCAGGTTACCTAGACAGCCCAGGCAGGGAGCGGAAAACGTGGGGAGACCGGCTTGGCCCGAGGCCGCCCACCCGTTGGCCCAAGTCGCATGGGATCCGCCGGCCCACCCGGACGCTGAACTATTCGGGCGCTCGTTCCGTCCACCGGTGAGGAGGTAGTCGCCGCCCAAGTTCTCGCAGTTCCCACTGTTGACGTCAGCCGCTAGGCAGGCAACAGTCCCGCCGCTGCTGATCGTTTCGAGATCGGGAAATCCGCCGCGGTACGGCTGCCAGTGTGCGCCACTCTGGAGGGACCAGATCCCGGACAAGGTCCAGCCACCCGCAATGTAGCTAGCCGGGCCTTTCATGTTATAGCCCGGCACTTGCCAGACATGGTTGATGACCAGGCGATGGCGGATGTCATAGATCGAGTCGCCCCGATCAAACTCGGGGTTCGTCGGATCGGTGGTGTAACCTTCGCCCCCGGCCGCGCCGTTGGCGGTAGTGGCGCCGCTGTGCCAGGTTGAGCCGTTGTCAATCGAGTGGCTGTAGGTGTAGTTCACGTTCAGCAGCAACCCATGGCTCATCTGGCGCTTCAGTGAAGCTTGCATGGAGTTGTAGTTGGAATTGACTACGTTCTCCCAAACGCGCAGCCTGCCGTAGTTTGGATTGGGAGCTCCGCCATAGCCGACCAGGGTTTCACCCACATTGTTCACAATCGAGGAACCGACAGGCAGCAAAGTGCCCGGCAGCCGGTTGACGTCCTCAGCACGGAATAGCTTGTGAGCCGTCGTGCCTACATAGTCAACCTCCAGTATGGTCTTTGGCATCACTTCGTGCTGGAAGCCGAGGTAGTAGTTATAGACGTAAGGGTCGTCTACGCCTTGCGGGAAGATGATTCCCGTCAGGTAGGCGGTGTTGGGGTTCTGACCATACCAGCCATTGATGTTGCCAGTAGCCTGAGCTCCCGCGCCCTGGTTGGGGTTGGAAGCAGCACCCGTGTAGACAGGAGCAACGCCTCCGGGACCGTAGAGCGCGCCACCAGTCGGCGTGCAGCCAACACTGTTAACGCAGTTCGTCGGACCCCAAACGATCGTATTGGTGGCACCGACAAGTTGGTTGTCTTCCAGGTCAAACGAGTAGTAGGGCAGGTTCCAGCGCGAGTTCGAGAGCGGGTTGTAGAGCGTGCCCTCGAAAGAGATGCCGAAACCGCCACGCATTGAGGTCTTGCCATCGCCAAATACATCCCAGGCAAAGCCAAGGCGGGGACCAAAGTCCTTGTGCCGGCCCTTGCCCAGCGTCGTAGCCGGACCGAAGCCGCCCGGCCCGCAGACGCCAGCCAGTTGCGACAGCGCTTGGGCCGCAGCCGAGGTGCAGTCGTAGTTCACGCCGTTTATGGTTCCTGTACTTCCCGCGGGAACGTTGGCGTTGATCACCTGCTGTATCACGTTGCTCCCCGGACCGGGGAGGAAGGTAGTCGCCGCGTTTCCTTCTTCGGTGTGACGGGTGTACAGGTCGTAGCGCAGTCCGAGCTGCAAGGTCAGGCGCTTGGTGGCCTTCCAGTCATCCTGGAAGTACGCACCAAACTCCAGGTTGCGCCAGTGCCGGGTGTTGCTGGCCAGTTCCGCGTTCGGGATCGTGTCGTTTTGCAGCAGCCCCTGGATGGTCGATTGCGAGCAGGGTGGAGCGCAGATCCCGGGATCCACGCCGGCGTTGACGCCGTAAGGGGCGTCGGCGGCGAAGAAGATAGGATCGGAGAAGTAGTACGAACCGCGCGCAATGCTGAACTGGCTATTCTCGATGTTGCGCCGGAAGTCTGCGCCAATCTTCATGTTGTTATTGCCGTGGGTCACCGACACCATGTCGGAATAGGTGTAGATGTTCTCCCGGAAGTACTGCGGGTATCCGTTGTAGGAACCGAACCCTGCCGACGCATCATCGAACTTCACTTGGGGGACACCGGGAATGCTGGTGCCAATCAGGTTCACGTTCTGCACATAACCCAGGCGCAATTCGTTCAAGATTGTGGGGCTGAAGGTGTGGGTATAGTTAAGGTTGCCGTTGGCGGACCGAATATTATTCGGGTTGGAGAAGCCGCGGGTGCAACCTGGCCAGCAGGGTCCGAATTCGTCGTTCGTGCGCTCCCAGCTGAAGTTCGTGGCCACGCGGTTGTTCTGATTCCAGTTGTAGTCGAATCTCCCCGAGTACTCGTTGCCGTTGTTGAAGTTACCCTGGTTTCTCGAGCTGAAGATGGCGACGCTGGAGTTCTCGAAGGGCATCGTGGAAGAGCCGGTGGTGGGGTCGCGCTGAGATTGGCCTAACTGCGCAGTCAGCGGAGTTTGGCAGGTCTTGTACCCGGTAAGAGGGTGGGCCAAAGGTGTGACGCTGTCCACCGCTGGAACCACGCCGAGTAGGGCCTGCATTCTAGTCGCAATGCTGGTTGCGTATGCCGACGAGAAGCCCATGGACAGATAGCTATCCGGACAGATGTAGTCGGCATAGCTCGCGAAAAGGCTTGACGTCTGCGGGGCTTCGTTCGCGATGTAACTGTCCAAGGTGTAGTAGGTACTTCCCGAAAGCTTGGGCGCAAAGTTGCTGTATAGGAGATTGGCCACTGAGTTGGTACCCGTCGCTGAGTCCGTGGCTGCAACTGCCGCCCGCCAGTCGGGTGACTCCTGGGTAACCGTCGCACTCTCTGATGTTATGAACCGGCTTGACTGCCAAGCCAAGAAGAAGAACAGCTTGTCTTTGACAATCGGACCGCCAACGGTAGCGCCAAATTGGTTCCAGCGAAGCGGCGGACGGGGAGCGCCGGCCGAATTCAGGAAAAAGTCGTTCGCGTCGGCGTCGGCGTTGCGAAGGTATTCAAAGGCGCTGCCATGCAATGCGTTGGTGCCCGACTTGGTCACCAGGTTGACAGTGCTGCCGGCGCTGTTGCCGTATTGCGCCGACATGTTCAATCCCAGGTCCTGAAACTCCTCAACCGTGTCGTTGATGGGCGTGCTCTCTTCGCCACCGCTCAGGCCCTTGTTCGACGTGCCGTTGATCAGGAAGCCGTTGAAGTCTTCGCGGACGCCATTGACCACGGTGTTGTGGCCGTTCTCAAAATCGGTGCCAGCTACGCTCACGGCGCCGGCGCTTAACTGCATCAAGTCGAATATGTTGCGTCCGCTCAGAACCGTGTTGTCAATCACGTTGCTGCCGACCGTCGTATACAGCTTGGCATCGTCAGTCTGAACAGTGACGGCAGCGCCGGTCACTTCGACCACTTCCGTGGCCTTGCCGATTTGCAGCTTGAAGTCCACGTGCGCGATGACCCCCGCACCCAGCACGACGTTGTTGTCGGAGGTGGTCTTGAAGCCGGAGGCTTCGGCCGTCAGCTTGTAAGTGCCGGGCGGCAGCTCCTTGGCGATGTAGTTGCCGCTGGAATTGGTCGTGATGGAAACGGTGAGGTTGGTTGCCGGCTGAGTGATTACAACCTTGGCGTTCGCGATCGCGGCGCCGGTTGGATCGGTGATGGTGCCGGAGAACTGGCCGTTTTGCACCTGCGCGAATGCGCTGAAGGCGAGAGCCAGCACGGCAAATACTACGAGGCAAAACTGCAATCTTTTCATTTACCTACCCCCTCGAGACTATGGCGCGTTATGGTTGTCGTTTGCACGAAATGTACGAAAATCTTAGTTGCGAACTCGATGCTACGAACTCTTTTGTTGCCGGGTGTACTGCATCACTTCCATCCATCTTACTGATTCTGTTCACCTAACCGGATAAAGGGCTCGAAAAACAGCCTACCTGGCTCCGGGCACAGGGACAAATAGTGCTTTCGAAGTAGAATCGCACTTCTAGCTCCAAACTACGATGCCGTTATTTGTCAAGTACTTACGGTTGGGATTGACGCTATCATCTATGACTAACTGAAGATCAAAATGCGCCAGCTACTGAATTCTGTAGATTCATCGGCCTCAGTGCTTTCTTTCAATGACCCCGCTGCCCTCTCGCACGACGAGTTCCTGATCCGCCGCCTCCGGTCCCAGCTTGTCGACCTGTCCGCTCGGCCAGCGAACAACAATTGCTTCGACTCTGGTCGCGGCACCCAAGCCGAAATGGACCCGCGGGTCGTTCGAACTTTCGAAGCTGCTTCCGGCTCGCACTTCCGCATAGCGGGTTGAGCCATCGGCCGTGATCTCGACTTTGGCGCCGAAGCCATCTCGGTTCGATTTGCTGCCGATGGTCTTGATCCGCAGCCAGTGCCCGGGCGAAGGAACTTCGTTGCGCAGCAGAACGGGAGAACCGTCCATATTGGTGAAGAGGACGTCCTGGCGGCCGCGATTCCAGAAGTCGGCCGTCAGGGCGGCGCGGCCAATATATTTCTTCGCAAGGGCGGGGCCGGACTTCTCGCCGATCTCTTCGAACTTGCCGATCTTCCCCTGGAATCCGAGATTGTGAAACAGGAATGGCCGCTCCGCGTAGCCCACGCCGAACGACTGGCCTTCGACCTGTGCGTCCACGTGGCCGTTGGCCATGAAGATGTCGGGCCAGCCATCGTTGTCGAAGTCGAAAAACTTCACGCCAAAGCCGAGGTACGGGTAGCCGATGGCCGCTATGCCGGCGGGGCCAGCCATGTCGGTGAATTCGCCATTGTGGTCGTTGTGGTAAAGGTTCTTGGTATCGTCGGAGAAATTGGTTTTTACGATGTCGGGCCAGCCGTCGCGATCATAGTCGGCGGAATCTACGCCCATGCCCGCCTGTTCGTGCCCGTCGGAACTGTAGGCCACACCGGCCTCGGCGCCGACTTCGGTGAATCCACCTTTGCAGTTGTTGTGATAGAGCAGGCTGGGCGAAGAATCGTTGGCCACGTAAAGATCAAGGCAGCCGTCTTTGTCGTAATCCAGCCACAAGCACGCCCGAGGCCGTAGTAGCGGTCGGGATCGATGTTGAGCTTCTCCGTAACGTCGGTAAAAGTGCCGTCCCCGTTGTTGTGGTAGAGGCGATCGCGCGCGCCTTTGAGTCCTCGCGGGCCGCAATTCACGGGGATGCCGCGGTACTGGCAGAACGGACCCACACCGAAAGGCGGAAGGTTGTTCATGTCCACATCTACATAGTCGGCGACAAACAGGTCGAGATAGCCATCATTGTCGTAATCGCCGAAGGCTGCGCTGGTTCCCCACTCGCTGGCATTGGCGACGCCGGCTTTGGCGGTAACGTCGGTGAAGGTGCCGTCGTGGTTGTTGTGGTACAGCGCCGAACCGTGGAAGCCGGTGATGTAGACGTCTTCCCAGCCGTCGTTGTCATAGTCGCCGATGGCCACGCCGTATCCCCAGCCGCAAAAATTCAGACCCGACTTCGCCGACACATCGGTAAACGTGCCGTCATGATTGTTGTGATAGAGGCGCGGCGGATGGCACTTGCCGGCCTTGTAGTCCTCGATCGACGAGCCATCAACCAGAAGGATGTCCATCCAGCCGTCATTGTCGTAGTCGAAGGCGGCGGCGCCACCACACTGCGTTTCGACGATGTAGAGCTTTTCCTTGCTGCCGCAGTTCAGGTGAAAATCAATTCCAGCGGCGCGCGTGACGTCGACAAACAACGGTGGGTTGAACAATGGTGGATTGGTCGCGGGATTCTTCGCAGTGGCGCGCTTCGGCGTGGCCGTCTGCGCGGCTCCCCGCATAACTCCGTTGCCGTTCATTGCCGCTGCGGTTAGCAGGATAAGCGCGGCAATCGTGACCCGTAGATTTCTCATCACTGGTCGCGCCCCGTAGCCATTCCTGCCGTGGCCGGTTGCGCCTTCTTCAGTTCCGCGAAGCGTTCTCGTTCCTTTCTGTGCTTCGTCAGCTCTGCCGAGTTTTTCCAGGACGCGCGCCAGCTGATAATGCGGGCCCGGGTCCTTCGGATTCAGTTCGGCCGCCTTCCGCAAAGCAGGCTCAGCCTGAGCCCACTGCCCGGCGAGCGCCAGCGCTTTGCCCAGGTCGTACCAGACGTCGGGATTGGGTGCGTCCAGTTCCGTGCCCCGCCGCAGATAGGTCACGGCCGCCTCGTATTTTCCGCCGGCGAGCAACGCGTGCCCCAGCGCGTCGACCGCTACCGTGCTCTCGCCCGACCGGCGCAGTTCCTCCTTATATTCGCTGATGGCTTCGTCGTTGCGGCCCAGGCTGAAGTAGGCAAATCCCAGATGGTAATGTCCGAGCTTGATCGCCGGATCGAGCTTCAGAGTGGCCTTGAACTCGTCGATCGCCTGCAAGCTGCGATTCGAATTCAGATACGCTCGCCCCAGCAGCACATGCGCAAGCGCATTCGAGGGATCGAGCTTGATTGAGGCTTCGAGTTCGTCCGCGGCACCCGGACTATAATCCTGCCGCTCAATAACACCAGCGCCAGGTCATAATGCGTCGCGGAATCTTCCGGGTTCAACTCTCGCGCTCGCGTGAGCTGCTCCTGCGCTTGCTTGAGATCGTCACTCTCGAAGTAGGCCAGTCCCAGATAGTGCCGCAGTTGCGCATCGCGCGGCCACCGTGAAACCGCTTGTTGACCAAGCAGGACCGCCTCCCGAAACTGACCGGACTCTATGTCTTGCAACAGCTGCCGCCGGGTCTGGGCTTGGGTCTGGCCCTGCGTTTGCGCTGGCGCGGGCAGGCACCAGATGCAGAGTGAGGTGGCAATCACCAAGGCCACATTCGTTCTAGCACCGTTTGTCATCGTAGCTTCTGTCATCGTATCGTCTTTACAGAGCCAGCCGCAACGCGCCTCCAGCTGTGGTTTCGTTGAGGAGAATTCCATGCACGCCAAAGATTTTCTTCGGATGTTTGCCTACGATGACTGGGCAAATCGCGAATGTCTGACCGCCATGCGTGCCGCTAATCCGCTTCCCGCGGATGCGTCGGACGCCTGGCTCACATTCTTTCGGCACAGAAGCTCTGGCTGGAACGCATCCTGAAACAACCCCAGAGCCTGCCGGTGTGGCCCGGTTCAACCATTGACGATTGCGCGGTACTGGCCGACGAGATGTCGCTGGCGTGGCGGACTTACCTTGTGCGCGTTGCCAACCCGTTCGCCCCCGGCTCGCTCGACGATAAAGTCGAATACCGCAACAGCAAAGGCGAACCCTGGTCCAGCCGCGTGGAAGACATATTGATGCACGTGCTTTTTCACTCGGCCTATCATCGCGGACAGATCGCCTTGCAGATGCGCGCTTCCGGCCTGACACCTGCGTACACCGATTTCATCCACGCCGTGCGCCAGGGATTCGTCGAATAAGAAGGAGGAGAAGAAGCAGAGATGGATCGTGGAACCATATTGCGCGTCTGGCTGCCCTTGGTCGCGGGCCTCTGGGGTCTCGTTTGGATATTTCAGTTCGGACCAGGCCCGCGCGGACTGGCGCGCGACGCCGGTCTGCTGCTCGGTTTGATAGGCCTCGCGGGCGTGATCGTCTCCCGCCACACCTTGGGCCGCTCCTTCTCGATCGCCCCAAAAGCCACCGCGCTTGTCACCAGCGGCATCTATTCGCGGATTCGTAATCCTATCTATATTTCCGGAACGATTTTCTTGCTGGGGCTGGTTATCATCGTCGGGCGACCTCAGTTGTTGGCAGTTCTGCTCGTACTCATTCCCCTGCAGATCATTCGCGCGCGCCGCGAAGCGGCAGTGCTCGAAGCCAAGTTCGGCGACACCTATCGAGATTACCGCAAGCGTACACTGGTTCTAAGGTCTGGTGTGGTGGCGGGGCTTTGCCTCGCCAAGACGGGGCAGAACCCCGTCGCCACACGAGCAGCCTGCTATCATTTCAGCAATGAAATCCGCATCGTCCAAACTGCTCCTGGTATTATTCTGCCTTGTTCTGATAGTCCGCCTTCACGCCGCCGAGGAACCCAAGCTCAGCCCGCTCCCGGCGCCGGTCTCGAACAATGCGGTTGCCATTTCGCATGACGAGGGCGGACCCAGGATTTTTTCCTTCATGGGCATCGGTCCCGAAGAAAACCTGGGATGCCATCACCACCAGCGCCTACGAAATGGATCCGGGCACGGGCAAGTGGGAGGAAAAACGTCCCGTGCCGGGCGTAGCCGGTCGGTTGGCGGCGTCGGCGGTCGCACTCCATGATCAGGTCTTCATCTTCGGAGGCTATGTCGTCGACTCCCAGGGTGGCGAGACCACCGTCTCGGACCTGAACGTTTTTGTCCCGGTTGAGAATCGTTATTATCGCGGCAAGGACATACCCGAACCCGTCGATGACGCCGTCGTCGGCCTCTATCGCGATCGTTACATTTTCGTCATCGGCGGATGGTCAACGTCAAAGGGCGCCGCCGTTCGCAACGTCCAGATCTACGACACCGACAAAGATGTCTGGATGGAGGGCACACCGATTCCCGGCACACCCGTGTTCGGTCATGCCGGCGCCATCCTCGGCGACACCATCGTTTACGTGGACGGCGCCTATCCGAACCCGAATGGCCCCAATCCCAAGTACGTCGCATCCAGCGAATGCTGGATGGGCAGGCTGCCAATTTCGAAGAAGGCTGACATCACAAAGATTCGCTGGACCCAACTTGTCGCCCATCCCGGCAACGCGCACTATCGCATCGCGGCCGGCGCGGATTCGCTGGACAAAAAGGCAACCAGAATCTACTTCTCCGGAGGAACCGATAACCCCTACAATTACAACGGGATCGGCTATAACGGCCAGCCAGCCGAACCTTCACCGGTCACCTTCGCCTTTAACGTCCGCACCCGCGCCTGGGAGACCGTCAACGACAAAACTCCCGAGCCCACCATGGACCATCGCGGCCTGCTGGTTACCCGCCGCGGCCTGGTCATGGTGGGCGGCATGGAAAAGGGCCAGCAGGTTACCCCCAAGGTTACGATTGTAAAACCGGTCTACAGGAAGTAGCCTTAGATCTCTAACGGACTCGTGCGACGGGGTTTCCACCGTCCTCGAGACCGCATTATGCGCCCAGGGTCGGAGCCTTGCGCCCAGTTATCACCAAATCAGGTGACGCAAATCACGGCAGAGCCTCCCCTCCAGGCGTCCAATTAGAACAGCCGCAATTCTTGCGGCGTCCTTGAAAATTCTTTCTACCTATAAAAATTCGGAGGCAAGCCTATGACTGTTATGGAACCGCCTAAGAGTAATGCTGCGGCGGACTACGCTAATCAGATTCTTAACCTAGTAAAAGCCAAGAACCCAGCCGAACCGGAATTCCACCAGGCCGTAATGGAAGTATTCGAATCCTTGAAGCCCGTGTTGGAGCGCCACCCGGAGTATCAGGAAGCCAAGATTCTTGAACGTATCACGGAGCCCGAACGCGTTCTGATGTTCCGCGTGCCCTGGTTTGACGACAGGGGCAAAGTGCAAGTCAATCGCGGCTTCCGCATTGAGATGAACAGCGCCATCGGCCCCTACAAGGGCGGACTGCGACTCCATCCCTCGGTGAACCTGGGCATTCTGAAATTCCTGGCGTTCGAACAAGTCTTCAAAAATTCGCTCACCACGCTCCCCATGGGCGGCGGCAAGGGCGGAAGCGATTTCGATCCCAAAGGCAAGAGTGACAACGAAGTGATGCGCTTCTGCCAGAGCTTTATGACCGAACTGCAGCGCCACATCGGACCGGACACGGACATTCCCGCCGGCGACATCGGCGTGGGCGGACGCGAAATCGGCTTCATGTTCGGACAATACAAGCGGCTGCGGAATGAATTCAGCGGCGTCCTCACCGGCAAAGGATTGGCGTGGGGCGGCTCGCTGATTCGTCCTGAGGCCACTGGCTATGGCTGCGTGTACTTCGCCGAGGAAATGCTGAAGACCCGCAAGGAAAACCTGAAAGGCAAAGTGTGTTTGGTTTCGGGCAGCGGCAACGTCTCGCAATACACCATCGAGAAGCTGCTCGATCTGGGCGCGAAGCCGGTTAGCGTGTCCGATTCCGACGGCGCCATCTACGACGCTGACGGCATCGACCGCGAGAAGCTCGCCTATGTCATGGATCTGAAGAACAACCGCCGTGGCCGCATCAAGGAGTACGCCGACAAGTACAAGAAGGCCATCTACAGCGCCACCGATCGCAAGCTCGACCACAACTGGCTGTGGGCGATCAAGGCCGACTGCGCATTCCCGAGCGCCACTCAGAATGAGATCAACGCGAAAGACGCGGCCAATCTCATTAAGAACGGCTGCAAGGTTGTCAGCGAAGGCGCCAACATGCCGAGCACCCTTGAAGCCACCAAGTTGTTCCTCGACGCCAAAGTCCTCTATGGACCGGCCAAGGCTGCCAATGCCGGCGGCGTTGCCACCTCGGGACTGGAAATGTCGCAGAACAGCATGCGTCTCTCCTGGACTCGCGAAGAAGTTGATGATCGTTTGCACAAGATCATGATCGCCATTCACAAGAATTGCTTCGAAACGGCCGAGCAGTACGGCACGCCGGGCAACCTGGTGAACGGCGCCAATATCGCGGGCTTCCTGAAGGTCGCCAACTCGATGCTGGATCAGGGACTAGTGTAGTTAGAACTGCATTTCAGAAAAACGGCGCGGGAGGGAGCAATTCCTTCCGCGTTTTTTCATGTGCAGAAGATTCCGATGGCGGAAAACCCCCCTTGGATCTCATTGACCCGTCAATGAGCGAAATCGCTGTTCTCGTCAGTTAACCGCTGTCACACTGCCCACAAGGTTTCGAGGCCAGCCACAACTATCGGTGCAGCACGATACAGGCTCGAAGTAGATAACTTCATCATCCACCGCCGATTGAGTATGCCACAAGACGCCTATAAACTAACTTAACGGACGCCGCCGATGCCAGTCGGATTGGGAGATACGCAATGAAAACCGATTCATCGCCAGCATTAGCCTTGGGCACGCAGGACCGAAACAAAACTCCGGCGCGGGAGATCGCGCTGTGGCGAATTTATCTTCTGAGGGCCGGATACCTCTTGATTGCCGTCGGCATGGGAATGCAGAAGGTTCCGGCCTTCCTTCATCACAGGCCTTGGGAGCTGATGCAAGGCGTGGTCAATTCCATGCTGCTCGCGCTCGTGCTGCTGGCGATCCTGGGGCTACGCTATCCCTTGAAAATGCTGCCACTTCTGTTCTGGGAAATAGCTTGGAAGGCCACATGGCTTCTCGCGGTGGCGCTGCCTGCCTGGCAGAACCACACCATGGACGCAGACACCTGGGACACAACTTTTGCCTGCCTGATGAGCGTGATCTTCCTGTTCGTCGTGCCGTGGGACTATGTCTGGCGGAATTTTGTCGCCGCGCGCGGTGACCGCTGGTGGTGAACGCTTTGCGGTAAGCGTCCGCTGATGGCCGCGCGGGATTGGAGGATAGCTGCGTGCTGGGATAACTGTTGCAAAATCCCGATTTCACTCATCGATCCAGTGACGGGGTTCTGAGTGCACAGGCCTTGGTTACAACAACACCTGCAACTCGTTCTCGAGGGAGTCGAACAACCGCAGCCTAGACCTGCTGACGGAGGTTGGGACGCAGTGTCAGTGAGCCGTCATCGTTCAGCTTCTGATGACAAGCCCACCTCACAGGATAGCGCATTCCCTTTACCTCAAGCTCAGCTCTGAGTTTCAATCCTTTCCAATCGCTGACGTTTGGAAGCGCGAACTGTGCCTGCCGAATCTTGCCCGGTAACGGGTAACCGGCATCCAGGCAACCGCTCTTGAGCACTTTTCCCTCCTGGTTCTCCACGGTCACCCTCAATACGCCCGGCACACCCGCGATTCCGTCATTGGCGAAGCCGACAATCAGCCCCACGTAACCATCGCCCTTGTAGCTCCAGATGAAAGACGGCCGCACCCGATGGCCAATTCGGCGATTGATCTGGTCGAAGGCTGCCGGATAAGCCTGGTAATAGCTCATCAGATTCTTTGCGCTGATCTGGTGAAAGTTCCAGAGTGACCAGTAGTTGGCCCCGACATCCATCACATGAGCGATCATGTTCTCTGCCGGGGATATCCCTTCATATGCGAGGCGTGGATCGGGAGGTTTACCCGGAAGCCCCTGCTCGAGCAATGCCGCGGTCCAGGGTGGGCGATTGCTGAGCGCTTCAATCTGCTCGTTCTCGATAAAGATGGTATCGCTCCGAATCCAATTGTTGCTGCGGACCGTGCGGTCCACCAGTTCTGAATTACCAACCCGGCTATAGTCCGGTTGAGTATTGGTCAGTAGAGGAGTCTTCTTAAAGTGTTCGAGCTGGACTTGGAGCATATTGGTCCAGGTGCGCTCTGCTGTTTGGTAATCAGGGAAAGGATTGTTGCCGAATGGCCAAGTGTGCCCTTCACCCCAAAAGCCATACATGAAGGTGTCGATAAACTCGATGAGAGGATTGCCATCGAATTCCGCTGCCAACAGGCCAACCAGTTCCTGGAATGCCTGCTGAAAAAAGGGATGGTCGTATCGGGGTTGATAACGGGAGTGCGGGTTCTGCAAGTACCTTTTCGCCTCAGCACTGCTTTCCTGATCGCTCAGGACCAGATCAACTTTCGGCACTTTGTCGAGGACAAAGTCCGGGAGGGCCGCTTCGTGGGTATAGTCTGGAGCGGACATCTGAACTCGCAATCCGACCCGCTTGTTGTTCTTCTTCGCTAATTCAAAAACCAGCTTGATGTAATCGGGCATCTCCAGGCGTCCAGGCCGCGGCTGCACTTCCCGCCAGGTAGGACGGATATAAAGCTGCTGGCCCAAGGGAAATCGAACCAGGTCTTCGATCGCCTGAGAAATATTGTCGGACTTGATTTCCTCCGTGCCACTGTCTGCCGTGATATAGGTGACCAGCCCTTTGCCATAGTTCGGAACGACGTCTTCCGAAGGTGTAGTGGTCATCACCACATCGTCAGTGGGAATGACGGCATCAGGCGGGTATTGAGGGAACGGACCCTGATTGAGGCGATCGGCCACCTGGGGACCGGAGCCGAAGTCGTAGTTTCCCCAGTTGTGGGCGGGAACCTTCGCCTGCGCTTTACGCATTCCCAGTTCTGCAGCAACGGCAACAGCGACAGTACTTTTTAGAAAATCTCTACGCTGCATAGGAATTATCTCCTGCTTATCGTTCGATTAGATTTCGGTGCCGCTCGTGAAACTCCGACTAGAATACCCCCATGTCCGTCCGCCGCATCGCCGAGCCGATTCTGGACGCCGAAGAACGCTTTGAAGGCTTCGAAAACCTGATGCCGTTCAAAGTGCAGAACATTCTGCTCGTCTCCAGCCTCTACGATTCCTTCATCCTCCGCGAAGATGGCCGGCTCAACGAGTTGCTCATCGATGAATCGCTCGAACTCAATCTGCGGCAGATCCCGGGGATTACCCAGGTCTCCAGTTGCGCGGAGGCCCTTGAGCTGGCCCGCTCTCAACCGCAATTTAATCTCATCGTCACCAATCTCGCGGTCGGCGACATGGACGCGGCGCAGTTGGCGCGCGAGGTGAAGCGCGCCGGCCTCGATGTTCCCGTCGTCGTGCTGGCCTATGACTATCGCGAAATCAAGAATTTTGTGGCGCGGAATCCGGTCACCGATATCGAACGCATTTTTCTGTGGCAGGGCAATGCCCGCATCCTGATCGCGATCGTCAAGTTCATCGAGGATCAACGCAACATCCTGCACGACACGCGGGCCATCGGCGTGCCCGTCCTGCTGGTGGTGGAAGATAACATCCGCTATTACTCATCGTTTCTGCCTGTGATTTATACCGAGCTGATCAAGCAATCGCGGCGCGTGATCCAGGAAGGCATCAACGTGGCGCACAAGCTGGTGCGCATGCAGGCGCGGCCGAGAATTCTGCTGAGCTCGAACTTCGAAGACGCGGCCCGGCTGGTGCAGGAGTATCGCGATTATCTCTTCGGCCTGGTATCGGACGTGGAGTTCCCGCTGGAGGGCAAGCTCAGTCCGGAGGCAGGCTTCGAACTGGCCCGCCTGGTAAAGAGCCTCGTGCCGGATGTGCCCGTGGTGTTGCAATCCAGCCGCACCGAGTTCCGCCCCCGGGCGCATGCCGAGGGTTATTCCTTTCTGCGCAAACGTTCACCCACCCTGCTGCAAGACTTGAGCCGGATCTTGACTGAGCAATTCGGGTTTGGCGACTTCGTGTTTCGCCTGCCCGATGCGAGCGAAGTCGGACGGGCCGAAGACTTGAACGAACTGGAAAAACAACTGCAAACGGTTCCTGTCGAAAGCATCGTCTTTCACTCGCAGAGGAACCACTTTTCGCATTGGCTGATGGCCCGCACCGAGTTTGCGCTGGCGGCCAAACTCCGCCCGCGAAAAGTTTCGGATTTTCCGAGCCCCGAGCATCTGCGCCGCGACCTCATCCAATCGATCAACGATTACCGCCGTGAACAAAGCGAGGTGCTGATCGGAGACTTCCGGGCCGATACGTTCAAGCCTTCGGAATCAAATTTTCTGCGGATCGGTTCCGGATCCCTTGGTGGGAAGGCCCGCGGCCTCGCCTTTGTCCGTCACCTTCTGCGCAAGAGCCGCATCACCCGCCGCTATCCCGGCGTGCGCATCTCGGTGCCTCCTGCGGTCGTGTTGGCCACGGATGTGTTCGAAAAATTCGTGGCCGAGAACGACCTCCTGGACTTTGCCCTGCGCTGCGAGGATGACGCTGAAATTCAGCGCACGTTCCTCGCCGCACCGCTATCCGCCACCCTTAGCGAAGACCTGAAATCGTTCCTCGCCGAAGTCAAGCATCCGTTGGCGGTGCGCTCCTCCAGCCTGCTGGAGGATTCGCAATACCAGCCTTTCACCGGCGTATATGAAACCTTCATGCTGGGCAACCAGCAAGCAAATTTAGATGACCGGCTGGCAGCATTGAGCGAAGCCATTCGGTCCGTATACGCCTCCACCTTCAGCCACCATGCCAAAGCCTACGTGCGGGCTACGCCCTACCGTCTGGAAGAAGAAAAAATGGCGGTGATTCTGCAGCAGGTTGTCGGCACGGCGCACGGGCAGCGCTTTTATCCGGATTTCTCGGGAGTTGTGCGCTCGCATAATTTTTATCCCGTCGCGCCTATGTCTTTTGAGGACGGCATTGCGGCCGTCGCGCTCGGGCTGGGCCGGGCGGTGGTGGATGGCGGGAAGTGTTTGACGTTCTGCCCGCGCTATCCGCGCAACCTGGTGCAGTTTTCCTCGGTCGAAGACATACTTTCCAACTCGCAGTCGGAATTCTGGGCCTTGGAGTTGGATGGCGCTGCGGACGGCCGTCCGGGCCATTGGCACGAGAGGCGCTTCGGCCTCGACGCCGCCGAGAGCGACGGCACCCTGCGCGCGCTGGCTTCCACTTACTCCCGGGACAACCATGCCATTTACGATGGCGTAAGCCGGCCGGGAGCGCGCATCGTGACCTTTGCTCCCATGCTCAAGCACGGCACCTTCCCGCTGGCTGAAATTCTCGATGACCTGGTTCGGGCCGGTGAGGATGCGCTAGGCAATCCGGTGGAGATCGAATTTGCCGTGCGGCTGCCCCAGTCATTAGGTCAAGCGGCGGAGTTTGGTTTCCTGCAGATTCGCCCACTCACGCTGGCGCGCGACAGCGAGGACCTTGCCCTGGACGATGTTCGACCAGAACACTTGATCTGTCTAAGCAGCATGGTTCTGGGCAACGGCCGTATCGACAATCTCCACGACGTCATCGTGGTTGATTCGCAACGCTTCGAGCGCAGCCGCAGCCAGGAAGTGGCCGCAGCGGTCGCTCAGCTCAATCGCCGCCTCAACGATGAGAACCGGCCCTACCTGCTGATCGGAGTGGGGCGCTGGGGATCGACTGAACCCTGGCTGGGCATTCCAGTTGAGTGGGACGAAATCTCCGGAGCGCGCGTGATTGTGGAGGCAGGATTCCGCGATTTTCGCGTCACCCCATCGCAGGGCAGCCATTTCTTTCAGAATCTCACTGCCTTCCAGATCGGTTATTTCACCGTGAATCCAGATGCCGGCGAAGGCTCAATCGATTGGGAGTGGTTGACGGAACAGCCGGCCGTCGAAGAGCAAGGCTGTGTTCGCCACTTGCAGTTTGCGGAACCGATCCGCGTGGTGATGAACAGCCGCACCAGTCAAGGCGTAATCTTCAAGCCCGAAGCGCACTCGGTGCCGGGCACTGCGTACTGAGGACTTACTTCGCCCGCGCCAGCACCAGCGTCACGTCATCCGGTTGCTCGTTGTCGCCGATCCAGTCCGCCACCGCGTTGGTGACAATCTCCGTGATGCGCTCGAGTGGCAGATGGCGATTCGCGCGCACCAGTTGAATCAGCCGCTCCTCGCCGAACTCGCCATAATCGTTTTCCGGCTCGGTCACTCCATCGCTGTAAGCCACCAGCACATCGCCGGGGCGGAACTGCACCGTCGCTTCGGGATAACTGATGTTGTCGAACAAGCCCACCACGGTGCCGCCGCAGTCCAGCAGTTGCATCGATCCATGTTCTGAAATCAGGATTGGCGGCAGGTGGCCGCCGTTCGCATACGTGAGCCGGCGCGTCGTCCCGTCATAGATTCCCAAAAACAGGGTCGCGTATTTTGCCGCCGGAGTGCTCTCGTAAAGCTGATGATTCAGCAGCGTCAGGAGCGCCGCCGGAGACACATCCCGTCTTGACTCAGAAGCCAGCATCAGCCCGGCGCCACCCGCTGCTACCGCGACCTCTTCGCGAAACACCGGTACATTTTCAAAGCTGTAGGCGCGCACCGCCGAGTGGATGGTCGCCATCATCAATGCCGCCGAAATTCCTTTGCCGCTGATGTCGCCCACCGCCAGCAGCAGCTTGTCGGAATTCAGCGCCAGAAAATCGTAGTAATCCCCGCTCACCGTCCGCGCCGGACGGCAGAACCCGTGAACTTCCAGAGCTTTCCAGTTGCGTGATCAACTTGGGATAGAGCTGCGCCTGCACTTCCTGCGCAATCGCCAATTCGCCTTCCAGGCGCTGCTTTTCCTTCTGCTCCTGCACCAGTTTCTCGATCGATGTGGTCATCGAGTTGAAGGAGTTGGCGAGCGTCGCCAATTGGTCGCTCGACTGCACTGGAATCCGGTGGCTGAAGTCGCCCCGATTGACGTGCTTGGTCGCTTGGTAGAGTTGATCCACAGCCGAGGTGATGCTGCGCGTCAGTTTCCATCCCACGACGAGGGCCAGCGCCACGACGATTGCGAACACAATCGCAATGAACCGCAGAATGTACTCTAAGACTTGAGCATAATCGCCGAGTGCCGCGAATAGCCTCGCATAAAGCACGGATGGCCGGGTATGCACACCCAAGGCTCCAGTCCGCTGCCGTTTCCCGGCCGCCGACGCCCAATCCACGATCGACAGTTGCGCTCCGAAAATGATCTCGCGATCCATCGCGCTGCTCGCGGCCGGAAGCGTCCCCGCGGTAAATGTCGGTTCGAACTGCCGGCCATCTTCGGAAACCATCTCGCCCGAGCTGATCAGGATGTCATGTTGGTTCTTGTCTGCCGGGATGGCAGTGGAGGGTCTCGGCTGCAGCAGCGTGATTTCTCCGAGCTCAGCAGCGATCTCCTGCAGCAACAACTTGTCGAGCGGTTCGCTCGAAATCACGCGCAAAGACTCCGGCTCCGTCCCAATCACGGTCGCCGTGCGCAGGTAGAGTGCACCGCGGTCCCGGACAATCTCGCGAAAATTGTCATTCACGAAAGCCGGAGCATTGAACGCCGCCGGGCCCTCCGGCCCGGAACAGTAAGGCTGCGGCTGGCTCCCGTACCACGCGCACACCTCGCGCCGGGACCACTCCGGACGATGCACTCTTGTCCGGTCGAGCATCTCAGCATCCAGTTTTCCGCCACCTGAGATCTGCGTCGCCAGGTGATGGGCGATCGCTCGGTTGGCTGCCTCCATGCTGCGCAGGTGGGTGGCAATGTCGGAAGTTACGACGAAACTGGCAAACTGCCCGGCAAAAAGATAGAGCGTGATCAGCGAAATCATCACCAGCAGGAAAACCGGAATCACACCAATAAAAACATACGTAACGATCAGCCGGTTCCGCAGCCGCCACAACAGTTTCGCGCGTACCCAGCGGAACCCGGCAAGCGCAAGCAACACAACCGCCAGCCCGCTGAGAAAAGTTACCCAGCCTCCCAAGCTCGCCGACGTCGCTGGGCTTACCTTGCGCGTCAGTTCCTGCACCGCGAACAGAAGCAAGTTGAGCGCCAGCACATAGAGCGCCGCCCACGCGACCCAGCTCTGCGGCCAGAGCCCCTTGTCGCGCAGTTTGCTTTCGAATTCCAGGGAGATCACTCTCATTCCATGACCTTATTCGCCGCCTGTTGGTCGGACGTCGCGCTTGCCGTCAGAGCTCAGGCGTCATATCTCCATGCCGTCATATCTCTGGATAGATGTCGAAAAACGCCGCCAGACTCGTCCTCAGTTGCTTCTCAATCTCGTCCTTGCCGCCCTCGAGAATGTGCATGGCGACATGCGCATCCCGCCCACTCTTCAGTTTGACTGTCGCCGGGCTCACCTCGGCAACCTCATCGGAGGGGAGCAGACGCAAGCCGTACACCAATGTCAGGTTTGCCATGCCACGATTGTAAGCCAGAGAATAACGGGAAGACTTCAGGGCGGGAAGGTGTCAGGTCTCAGGTGTCAGGTCTCAGGAAAGCCCCAAGACGAACAGACAGTGATTTTCCTGAGACCTGACACCTGAGACCTGGCCGCTATCCCGGCGGCCATTGCAGCGAGCGTCCGCCGATCAGGTGCACGTGCAGGTGAAACACCGATTGCCCCGCGCGTGGGCCCACGTTCATCACTGTGCGGTAGCCATCTTCAATCGACCGCTCCCGGGCAATGTTCGCGGCCGCCAGGTGACAGCGTCCCAGCAACTCCGCGTCTTCCGCCGATGCTTCCTTCAAGCCGGCAATATGTCTTTTCGGGACAATCAGCACGTGGGTCGGGCCTTGTGGGTTCAGATCTTCAAAGGCAAACGTGTACTGGTCTTCGTAAACTTTCTTGGATGGCACTTCGCCGCGCAGAATCCGGCAGAATAGACAATCCGCCATAGGTGAGTCTCCTCTCGCCTGGGATTACGATCACCCGGCAAGTCCACTCGGAGATAAATTCATCTCTGGAAGAAACGATAACACTCCAGTTAGCAACGCATTGTAAAGAAAAATGTTTTCAATCGAGCCGCACCAGAAACACCGTCCCCTCCGCGGTCTCCGTCTCGTGGGCCAGAGCAGCGGCGCGCTGGCGGTCGTCGTCCAGCACTCGCACCCGCACCCACCAGACTCCTACCGGACTCCTGAACTTCAACACTTGGGCTGTCTGGTACCGCCTCTGCAGATGTTTCGCCAATTCAGCCGCCGCTTTCTCCCCGGCAAAGGAGCCGATCTGCACCGCCCAGCGTCCACCCTTTTCGAGAGGCGCGGGCGCCTGCAGCACCTCCAACCGGACTTTCGCGATGCCGGGCAAGTACACATCCACCGCCTTAGCGGCCGCCAGCGAAAGGTCGACGATGCGTCCGGTGACGAACGGCCCGCGATCGGTGATGCGCACCACCGCCGAATTTCCCGTCTTTGATATTCGTGATGCGCACAATCGAACCCAGCGGCAACGTAAGATGCGCCGCCGTCATCGCGTTCATGTCGTAAACCTCGCCGTTCGATCCGCGCCGGTTGTGATACGGAGCGCCGTACCAGCTCGCCATTCCGGTTTCTTCAAAGATCGGTTTCGTGATGGCGGGGACTTCGATCTTCTCGGCCGCGCCCGGCGTTTCTGCCGGCGGCGGAATCACGACTGGTTTTTCTGGTTCCTGCGGAATGGAAGGCGGTGGCGGAGCCGGCGCTTGTGCGGGTTTATGCCCACAGCTGCTGAGAAAGCGCACAGGAGCCAAGCAATAGAAGGAATAGAAGAAATGGCAACAGGCGTCGCAACGCCCGCTCAGACTTGGAACTGGAAGCAAGGCGGCTCAAGACTTCTTGTGCTCGCTCTCCAGAAAGTCCGCGAACTCCGCGAGCTTTCCCGCCGCCGTTCGCAGTGCCTTCGAGGAATGGGTTCGCACCGCCGGAACTACTTCGTCGTTCAGATACGTCACCAGCTCCGCCGTCTCTTTCTCCAGCGTCTCGGCGACGTTGGCTACCGAGCGATTGAAGCGCGCGGAAGCTTCTCCTACCTTGCGGTCGAATTCTGTCATATCCATCCTGCCGGTTCAGGTTAATGTTCACGCGTGTGTCGCGGATCCCAAGCCTCACTATTATCGTGGGCCCTCTCGCGGCGGTCAATTCGGAAGAGTTGTGTGGAAGCGGTGCTCTGCCCCGCTTGGACGGGGCGGAGCCCCGTCCCCACACCGTCCGGCTCACGGTACAATCGCGCATGCTTCCGAGACCAACGGGGTACGTCACCGATCTCAGCCGTTTCCGGCGCGCGCTGCTTCGCTGGTACGACGAACATCGCCGCAACCTTCCCTGGCGCAAAACCCGCGATCCCTATCGCATCTGGCTCAGCGAAATCATGCTCCAACAGACGCGCGTGGCCGCTGTTCTTGACCACTACCGCATTTTCCTTAAGCGCTTTCCGAAAGTCCAGGCGCTCGCCGCAGCTACGGAAGACGCTGTGCTCGCCGCCTGGAGCGGTCTCGGCTACTACCGCCGGGCCCGCGGCTTGCATCAGTGCGCCAAAGAACTCGTGCGCAAGCATCGCAGCCGCCTCCCACAAACTGCCGAAGCTCTTCAGACTCTTCCCGGCATCGGACGCTACACCGCGGCAGCCATCGCCAGCATCGCCTTTGCCGAGCCTGTGGCCGTGGTCGATGGCAATGTCGAGCGCGTGTTGCAAAGGTTGACCGGCGTCAATCTCACCTCGCCGAGAACCTGGCAATATGCCCAGGCGCTTCTCGCCAGCTCCCGGCCCGGAGATTTCAATCAGGCCATGATGGAACTCGGCGCCACCGTGTGCCTGCCCCGCCAACCCCGCTGCCCAACCTGCCCGCTCCGAAAATGGTGTAGAGGCGCAAACAACACAATAACAACAATGGAGCACCGGGCGTCCTCGCCCGGCAGAACCCCAACCCGAAACCAAAGCCGTAGGATCAAGAGAGAAATCAGGTGCGTGCTATATCGCCGCAACGGCCGAATCCGCCTGGTCCAGCGCCCGCGAAAATCCCCGGTCATGCCCGGCATGTGGGAACTGCCGCAACTGCCACAAAAGTTGAACGGGACGCCGGCTCCTGTCCCCTGGCGCACGTTCCGTCATTCCATTACGGTCATCGACTATACCGTCCACGTGCACAAGGCTCCGGCTGCCAAGGGTAAGTGGATACCGGTCACAAACATTTCCTATTTCCCCATCACCGGCCTGACGCGAAAGATCCTCAAAACCGCCGGCGTCATCTAAAATCGGAGGAGACGTATGCAGTGGCTTCATCGCCTGTTCGGAGGTTCGAAAAAGATGCCTGCATTGCGGGAGGGAACCAAAGCTCCTGACTTTTCTCTGTCCGCCCTCGATGGCGGCAAGTTCTCTTTACAAGACGCGCTCCAGAAAGGGCAAGTGCTGGCCGTGTTCTTCAAAGTCTCCTGCCCGGTCTGCCAATATGCGTTTCCGTTCTTCGAACGCTTGCACAAAGCCTACGGCAGCCAGAAAGTGGCCATGGTAGCCATTTCCCAGGACGACAAGCGCGACACTGCCGCCTTTTTGAAAGAGTATGGCGTGACCTTTCCCGCCCTCCTCGACGATCCCGCCGGTTATGTGGCTTCCAACACCTACGGCCTGACTAACGTGCCCTCGTGGTTCCTGATCGGACAGGATGGCACGATCAAGATCTCCAGCGTGGGGTGGGCAAGAGCGGACCTCGAAGCCCTAAACCGCGAACTGTCCGATGCCAACAAGACCTCGCTGCGGCGGCTGTTTCACCCCGCAGACGACGTCCGCGACTTCACCCCCGGTTGAGGCTCCAAGAACTAAGCCCGCGGTCGCGGGTAAAGAATCAGGCCGTGTGGGGACGGGCGTCTCGCCCGTCCAAGCCGAGCGCAAGCTCGGCGACCGCAAGTGTCTCTGCGTCTACACCAGGGTAACTTTCGACCCCTCCCGCCGCCGTGCTAGCCTCGTTAGTATCGCAGTTTCAGCGATTTGCAATCATTGCAAGGACGATGCCTAAGCTCCCGATATTTCGGTTGCGCAGTTTCGAACCGCCCAACCGGCCCGATCTGCAATACTACGGGCCCACCCTCGCCTTCAACGATTTGCAACTGGGCGTCGACAATCTTCGCTACGACGTTTTTCTCAGTCCCCGCATCACCGCGGACATAAGTTTTTATCTTGCCCGTTACATCGCTCGCATCGGCGAGGTGGAATCGCTCATCGCACTCGATACGCCCTCCACCACGCCGGCCAAGTTCATGCGCTCGGCCGTCAGCGCCAGCACCGCCAAACAGTCCAAGACTGGCCCTGCCGACCTGAAAACGCTGCTGGTCTCCATTCATCTCGCCATCCTGAATCGCGCCAAGGCAGAAGCCAATCCATCGATTGATATGCTCGGCCGCCTGGCCGTGCTCAAATTCATCCGCACCGAACTGCAATCCCAGTTTTCGCGGATTCTCGAACAATGCCGGCTGAAGACCAAGTCGTTCGAGGGCGTTACGCAAGAGAGAATGATGCAGTACCAGGAACTCGTCTCCTCTTTCCGGGTGCGCAAGAAGATCATTCTCCGCCGCGCCGGGCAGGAGATGTTTCGCCTGCTTCGCGAAATCGAAAAAGAAACACTGGCCCGCACTCGGCGCTCTTTGCTCGGCGAATTGCCCGCCGCTTTCTATCGCCTGTTCCTCAATCCGCTGATCATCACTGAAGATGGACGCGACGACTATCTTTGCGCCGAGCACTATTACATGTTCGGCAACTTCGACAAAGATCCCGATACTTTCGCCGGTCTCCGCCAGTTCGCGCTGAATTTTCTGCGCGAACTCGGATACGGAGAAGGCACCGACGATGAGCATCTGGCGCAGGCCCTCAACGTTCCCGAAAATGCCGCCGCACTGGTGGGCACCGGCAACGGTGAAGACTTAACCGCAGAAGATCGAAATCGACAAGACCGCCTCGACATCTGGACCCGCATGCTACAGCGCGAAGGCGTTCTGGGGTACATCGTTGCCTCCTATGAAGCCGTTCCTCTGCTCGCCGAATATGCCCCGCGCGTCAATCCGCAGCAGATCAAGAACGCTTTGATCATCCGCGAGGAAGCCGAGCGCGTAGAGAAAATGATTGCCGAAGGCCGTCTCCATTCCGACCGCCTCTTTGCCGCCATTGGACGCGTTGCCTCTTGCCGCAGCTCCGAGCGCAGCCGCTTTGCCGCCCGTCTTCTCCACGACCTCTGTTGCTATCACCGCGACCTGCGCGGCCTGGAAACCCTCAGCTCCGGTTTTGACAGCATCAACCTGGTCACCGACGAGAAAATCCGCCAACTCTCGACCCTCAACGGCATGCTCTACGAGTTTCTGCCTCCCGAAGACCAGAAGCCGCCTGAAGATCGCGTCCTTCACCACGTCATTCTGAAGGCCGACGTGCGCGACTCTTCCCGCCTCACCCGCTCGCTGATGGAACAAGGCATGAACGCCGCTTCGTATTTCAGCCTTAATTTTTATGAGCCGGTCAACAAGGTGCTGGCGAAATACGGCGCCACCAAAGTCTTCCTCGAAGGCGACGCCATTATCGTGGCCGTGCTCGAGCGCGAAGGGGAAGCCATGCTCGGCGTCGGCCACACCTGCGTCCTGGCCTGGGAAATTTTGAGCCTGCTGCGCGATTACAACCAGCTTTTGGAACGCTCCGGCCTGCCCCAGATGGAACTCGGCCTGGGCATCGCTTACTCGGATTCTCCTCCGCTCTACCTCATGGATGGCGAGCACCGCATCATGATTTCCGACGCCATCAATGACAGCGACCGTCTCTCCTCCTGCAGCAAGCGCGTCCGCAAGAAACTCGCTCCCGACGCCGGCGTCTTCCAGGTGTACGCGGTCCAGATCGGAGGCGGTGGCAAGAACAAGAACAACGACAGCGACAGCGCGAGCGCCGAAGCCGGGGCCGAAGAAATGCGCCTGAACTACAACGTGGGCGGGATCTGCCTGAGTGAAGCCGCCTTCCGCAAACTGCAGCAGGAAATCTCGCTTTCCCCCTGGGCGCCCGATCGCAGCGAGTCTGGGTTTAACAGCCCGTGGATCGACGACGAGCGCGAGTTCTTCGTCGGCACCGTTCCCATCGCCAATGGAATGTTTCGCAAGATTGTCATCCGCAGGAACCGCATCGCCCAGGTCGACGTCCGCGATCTATCCATCCTGCGCTGGACCGACCGCTACTACTACGAAGTCTGCGCCAACCCCGCCGTGTACGCCGTCCTGCCGACGGATAAATCCGCGGCGGCCGCGCGGTAGAATTCCACCCTCTTCCCTGGAATGCGCCTCAGAAATTCCGCCGCACTCGAAACGGAATCTTCACCACCGCTTCGAGCGCCACTGGTTTCCCCGCTCTTTCCGCGGGCAGGAATTTCCACCGCGCCAGAGCTTTCGCCGCATAGGAGTCCAGACGTTCGTCCGGGCTGTCGAGGACGCGAATGTCGCTCACTCTGCCATCCGCATGAATAATCGCGTAGAGCGTCACCATGCCCTGCACGTGAGCGCGAATCAATTCCAGCGGATACCCCGGGTCGGATTGTTCCGTGGCGAGCGGCGCCACCAGATTTCCTTGTTTTTGCCCAGCGTTCAATTCCGCAAAGTGGATCTCCCAGCTGCCGCTCGAAGAGTTCAGATTCGGCATGTTCAGCGTCGTAGCATACAAGCGCTTGCCGCCAAAAACCTGGCGCTCCACGTCGGTGACCTTATCGTCGGCAACCGGAGAAGCAATGCGCGCTCCCGGCCTCGTTCCCGCCGGCGACGCTGATGACGATGCGCTAGCCACCTCGCGCGGATCGTTTCCGTCAGGCCCGGGCCCGCCGGAATCCGCCGCGCCCACATGCAGCCCCGACGGCAGAGAACCGGCGCTGCCAGTTGTCCGGCCCGAGCCCTTCGCGTCCAATTTCGATCCCGCCAAATCTGGCGTTCCCGAAGCGCTCACTTTTCCCTGAGGACCAGCCGCAAACGTTCCCCGGCGATTGCCGCCGGGAACTGCCACTGGTCCCGTCGGTGCGACGGGATGAATCCCTAGCGCGATCAGCCGTCCGCCTGCGCTCGAGCCACTTGCCGCCAGGCTCGGAGGAGGACCTACTGGCTGTACTCCACCAGCGGTCAGATGTCCTTGGACGCGCGCGCCGAGCGCATGTTGTTCCGCCAGCGTGAGCTGCGGAGCGGGCCCGACCACTTCACTTGGGCCAATGTTCACTAACCCAACCTGTCCCTTGGTTGATGCCGTCAGTTCCGGAGGCGGAGCAATTACATCCGACTTCATCGCCGCCTGCACCACACGGTCGGGTGCGAACTGCACGTCCGGCGCGGGCGCTACGACCTGCGTCTCGGGCGCGACCAGGGGCGTCATCGACGCGTGGGTCGCATCCAGCGGAACCGCCGGCACGATGGCTCCGGTGGCAACAATGTTGGGCAGGGGAACGTCGTGGTCCAGCTTCAGGTCGGGAGGCACGACGATGGTTTGAGAACGGTTGTCTGCCTCTCGCGGAACCGAAAGGATGGGCTGTTTGGCGTAAACCGGGTCTCCCTGCTGCGCCTTTGCAACCTCGGTTGCGCCGGTGTCAAGCGGGGGCAGATATTCATCGGGCGAATAGGTTACGAGCGACGAGCGGTCAAATGCGGCGCGATCCAGAATGTGTTGTTGCCGAATCCACGCCAGCGAAATCGTATAAAGGAGCGCAACCGTCGCGACGTGCAACAGCACCGATTGCAGGAAGCGTCCCCAAGGCAGCTTTTGCTGGACGAACACGTCTCGCCACAGGTCGCGCTCGCCGTCGGTGCGCGATCCCGCCGCGGTTTCCTGCGGACTGATTTCCTGCGAACCAAGGACAGCGCGAACTCCGCTGCGGAATTCCGGGGTCGCGGGATCGCGTTCCACCAAGAGTTTTAACAGTTCTTTCCCAGCCGATTCCATCTCACTCCAGGTTGCTCTCAGATCGGATGCCGAAAGCTCAGGTTTCGTATCCGCGTGGCGCCTGCGGATGCCCAAATTATTCGAAAGCGGAAACCCCATTAGAGTGTGCTGGAAAATTCGTTTTCCGGCAACTCCGGCCGTCGCCTGCCGTCAGCCGGTATATCATTCTGACGACTATGGGCACTTTCGATGCAGCTGGACAGGAATTTCTGCGCATCTCCGAACACTATCGGCAGATGAGTGACGACGAACTTCTGGTTCTCCTGCCGCAAAGCTCCGAGTTGACGCCTTTTGCCCAGGAAGCTCTGGCCAACGAGATTCGGTCGCGCGGACTGAAGGCTGAGGTGAATGACGAGAAGGCAGGAACTTCGTCGCAGATTAAGTCGCTACCAGCTTTCTTCGAGCACGAATCTCCGAAACTCCGCGATTCGGCCGATTACGATTCTTCCAACGCCGATTCGTTACAGCCCGATTCTTCAGGTGAAGACGAGTACGACGAAGACCGCAAACTGGTTGAGCTCTGCACCGTGTGGAGCGTGCGCGATGCGCTTCAGGTGCAGAGCATCCTCGATGAGGCGGGAATCCCGTTCTTTATGGGCCCCGAGAAAGCAACGGGCGTGGACAAGGTGACCTCGAATTTCTCGAATGGGGTCAGCGTGCAAATCATGCAAGTCGGTATGCCGTGGGCGAGGCAGGCAATGCAGCGCTACGAGCCTGAAGACGATCCGGCTCCAAAAGAGAATCCGGAACTCGACGAAATTGTGGTTCGCTGTCCCAAATGCCATTCCGACGAAGTTGTCTTTGAGGGCCGAACCTCTGAGCTGGCAAATGTAAGGGATGAGTCCTCGCAAAAATTCGAATGGGCTTGCGATTCCTGCGGCAATCACTGGGAGGATGACGGCGTCGAAAAAGAGGAATGAACGGGCGCGAAAATTTTTTTATTCTTCGATGTATGAAATATGGAAGAATATGTTTACCAGTTAGGGCAATTATTGACTTGACTCGCCCATTGTAGTACGGTGCGAGCATGGAATCAATAGTGCCGGGAAAGGCGATAGATGTTTCCCGAGCAGCCCTATGGACTGGGGGAGGAAATTTTTGAATGGGCAGACTACTTTGGATGTGGAAAGTATTCCGCTCTCGACAGTCTCGCAGCGGCACTGTTTGTCAACTCGCCTTATCCCGGAGGCCGACTGATGGCAATGTTTAGCGCCAACTTTGATGCATCTGGAAACGCCGTCGATCAACCGTTCGTCGTCGTAGCTGGATATATCGCAAACCACCTGCAATGGAGATTATTTGATGAGTCATGGAAGTCCGTCCATGACCAGTTTAGCGTGAATCTCCCTTTTCACATGGCAGACTTTGCATCTGCGTTAACCAACCCCAACTATAAAAACCAAAAAAATGCCCGACAGGACTATCTAGCAATAGCAGCAGACGAAAAGAAAGCGCAAACATTTCTCGCACGATTGACAGTTACAGAGCTCACAGTTGCGAATTGTTCAGTGACGGCGCTCATTCCGATGAACGTCTATAACGCCGTCAATTCGCTACTTGATTTACGAAGTGTCGTTCCGCCCTATGCGCTCGCCGCTCGGATGTGTTTGGAAATGGTGAAGCAGTGGGAACAGACGATGCACATACAAACGCCAGTTGAGTGCATTTTTGAAGAAGGAGATTTCGAGCAGGGAAAGTTTACCGAGCTGATGATTGATGAAGGCATGGCCACGCCGATTTACAAGAAGAAAGCCGATTTTTCGGGTCTTCAAGGAGCGGATCACTACGCATGGGAACGCGCTTACTTTGCCAAGCAGGTAGATCGGTCAGGTCCAGTTATCCCTAGAGCGCATTACGACATGCTGATAAGCTTGATTCCGACTCTGCATATTCAGGCGACACAGGATAACCTCATTAGGGTTTGCCACATGAAGCGGATTAACCCGAAAACTGGAGTTAGGTCATGAACCGATCCCAGCGAATCGTTCTCATCGCTTACTGTCTGTTAGTTGTCTACTGCTGCGTCTGGGTGCCGTGGGCTACAATAATGCCGCTGACCCAGCCCATCAAACAAGAGCTAGGCTATGACTGGGTTTGGTCCCTAGGTCCAAGCAATGTTGGAGAGCCAGACGTAGTGTCTATCGTACTGCGGCTTGTTGCTGCGACAGCACTTTGCGCGGCAGCCTTTTTGCTTGGCGGTAAATGGAAGGTAACGAATGACTGAAACATCAGAAGCAGAAAAGTTTGATGTGGGCGTGCGTAAGATTCTCTCCGTCTCGCATGATGACGTGAAACGGAGAGAAGAACAGTGGAAGCAGGAGCGAGCAGGCAGGGCAAAACCTGGGCCCAAGCCTAAGACTTTGCCTGACGCCCACGTTTCAGACTCCAAGGTTTAGTTAATCGTTTGTCCCACCTTGCCGGTGAGTTGAGCAAAGGTGATCCGCTTACCGACTAACTGGGATGCTGCAATGCTGAACCTTTCGGCATCAGTGATCGGGTTTTTCTTGGTGCCGCGATAGTTGAAGCGGAACGATTGTTCGTCAAGGTAACGGAAAAGATGAAACGGTTCCACGCTGACGTAAGTACCAGACAGGCCGCGTTTCAGCAGCGCCCAGAAATTTTCCATGCAGTTAGTGTGTACGCGGCCATCTACATACTTAACCGCGTGGTCGATGATCTGGTGCTCGTACTCGCCTTGCAATCCCTTGTAGCCTCCGAGTTCATCGGTGTACAGCATGGCTCCCGGTTCGACATGAGTCTTTACCATTCCTTGCATGGTGTCCTTTTGGCGATCAGGGATGATCTGGGTGCGAATCTTTCCGCCGCGCTCCATCATTCCCATGACCATGATCTTGTCATCGGTGTTACGGCCCTGTCCGGTGATGCGGCGAGCTTTGACACTCTTATGCATGTTCCGCGCTTTGCCGCCGATGAAAGTCTCGTCCGCTTCGACTTCGCCGGAAAGTTTCGATCCAAGAGTTTCATCCTGCATGGTCAAGCGAATCCGGTGAAGCATGAACCATGCCGACTTCTGACTGACGCGCACGTTCTTTGCGATCTCACAACTGCTGACACCGTTTTTACAGTTCAGGATCATCCACATTGCCACAAGCCACTTGTCCAGCGGGATTGCGGAATCCTCCATGACGGTTCCAACCTTGATGGAGAACTCGCGCTTGGCATGGTGCTTGGAGCACTTCCAAGTGCTCCGTTTGGCGTTGAAACTGACACCATCGGAGCCACAGCCGGGGCAAATCACGCGGCCATCAGGCCATCGCCGCAAGGCCAAGTAATCAGTGCAGTTATCTGGATTCGAGAAATACAGGATGGCTTCTTGGAGGCTTTTTGGTTCGTGGCTCATGACGTTCTCCATGAACCAAAATATAGCAGAATTTACCGGGCGAGTCAAGTAAATAATTACCCCAGTTAGTACCCTGCACCCCCCACCCCCCTCCCCCCGGTCTTCTGGAATCATGGGGTTAGCTGGAGTTTCTCTACTCGGTCTTTGATTCTAAGGGGCTTATATTAAAGTATTCCGGAATAAGGACTTACTCGATTTCTCGGGCCTGGCGGCCTCTGAAGTGGGGTGAATCGTGTCAAGGGGAAGAAACCTTCGCCTTTTCTTGGGATTTCGGCGGCCGCCCGGCTCGTCGCCTCCAATTGTGAAAGAACGCTGAGATGGTTTTGATGAAATTGGGGGCGACAATCGGTGCCGAAAATTATTAGGCCCTTAACCCTTTCGGTAACCAAGGTGCTATTCTAGATTCGTACCCGGCTGGGTACCGATGGAACCGGCGAAGTTTGGTGTTTTCTTGAAGTTTTTCGGCTTGAGGACGATGATCTTCACAGCGGAGAAAAGCAGCCATCTTGACCACGGTGCATCTTTAGAGTAAACTTTCGCCCGTTTTTGGCCGTAAAGTGAAAGAGGGGTCGACTTATGATCACCTACCTGACGACCATGCCAACCCAAGAGAATATTGTTGCGTCTGCGGGGCCGCCTGAGGATGATTCCGGGCTAGTTGTCGTCGGCGTTAACAATTTCGACAGTGACACTTTTTCCTTCCCCTCGAATGAAAAAGCTTCCGCCCCCTATGCGGTCGTCACGGACGCGCAGGGCTGCGTCATTCGGTTTTCCATTCTCCAAAGCTAGCGACCTTCTTGGCAACCTGAAACGGCTTTAACTGGTTGTTCAGCTCCTGCATGAAGTGATTGATTATCGGTTGCACCAGTTGCGGAGGGACTTGCCCCTGCAAATTGGGCAAGGTGAAGTTGAAATTGGGCGCTCCGGTGCCTTGAAGAGTCGTAGTTTGCGTATACACATCGGTTCGCTTGAGGCTCTCTACAAACTTGCTTTTGATCGTTATGGTCACCGGATTTGTTGCCGCCTGCGATAACTCGCGTTGGGCATCATATGGTCGCCTACTATCCATCTCCAGTGCGTATTGTTCGTAGAGTTCCCAAATTACTTTATCTAGGTTAAGTTTTTCCGCTAGAGCAATGGGTAAATTTAGGTCCTTGATCATTTCCTCGCGGGAAATGGCGTGGCTGTGCGAAAAATACGCCACTGTCAAATAGTCAACCAGCCTGTCCATCTCTTTCTTGTTGTACTTCTTGCTGGTCAACCCGAGCATTTTTTCAATCAAAAGCCGACTACGAAAATATGTTCTATTGACTGAGCCCAGCAATTCGGGTTGGATTCTGTCCATTAACTTGGCAAGGGCCTCGTGCCCGTGATTAGAGAATTGCTTGCCGAGATTGGTGCGGACAAAACGGATGAATGCGTTGATATCTTCGACGCCGAACTGCATGGTCGGAGCATTTTCGTCTTTACCTGTTCGCACTTGCACCATTGGGTCTGTGGGGGAAAGCTGAGCGCGAGGTCCAGCGATAATCTCGTCGCAACCAAGCGCGATTTGCGTGGCTGCACTGTGGCAGATGTAAGGAATGATTACCTGCAACTTCTTACAATGGCATCGCAAGAGATTGACCAGCGGCCAGGGAACATCAATGTCGCCGCCGTGACTCACCACGTATATCGCAAGCGTGTCATAGTGGTCGCTGATGTCAAAATGTTGTTCGACGATCTTTATGCAATCTCTGGTCATGGCAAGCGCTGGCGGTTCGACGCCAGTGCGATCAGAGGTGATGAAACAAATCACTTTTGCGTTAAGTGCTTTTTCGATCTGTTCGATCTTCGAGTGGCGCTCAGCTTTGCCCATTGGGACTCCTTTTTACTGAGCCGGTACCTGAAACAAGGTGCTGGCTTCCTTGGTTTTCGGTCCCGCTTCTTTCAGCCGACGAGGCGGCGGTCCCTACGTGGGCTTAGCTGCAGCCGCTGGTGCTGCCGCAGCTCATGCACTTGTAGCAACTGCCGTTGCGCACCATGATGGAGCCGCAGACGTGGCAACTGGGAGCGTCTCCCATGTCGATCATGTTGGCGAGGGCGTCGGCGGCATGGACAGAACCGGTCGTTGGTCGTTGATCGCTGGTCGTTGGGCTCGAACTTGTCGGAACCGTTCAGATCGCCTATGCCTTCGGGAGCGGGCCAGCTCTTGGGACGGAGGTTGTCGAACAGCAACTGCTGCTGTCCGGTTAGGAAGCGCAACTCCAGCCAGCGGAAAATATAGTCCACTACCGACTTGGCAAAGCCGATGTCGGCATTGTTCGACCAGCCGCTGGGCTCAAAGCGCATGTGCGCGAACTTTTCGCAGAGCAGTTTCAGCGACACGCCATGCTGCAGCGCGATGGAGACGGCCAGTGCGAAGCTGTCCATTAAGCCGGAGACGGTCGAGCCTTCCTTCGCCATCTTGATGAAGAGTTCGCCGGGTTCGCCATTGGGATAGAGGCCGACGGTGATGTAGCCCTCGTGGCCTCCAATGTTGAACTTGTGCGTGACCGACATGCGCTCGTCTTTTAGACGGTGGCGTACGGCGCGGGGCGGAGCGTCTAGATTTTCTTCAACCAGCGCCAGGGCCGCGGCGTTTCGAGCGGCATCATCCTTGGTGGAGTTTGCCGTCTTGGTTCCAGCCGCCGATAGCGGCTGCGACTGCTTGCAGCCATCGCGATAGACGGCTACCGCCTTCAGGCCTAGCTTCCAGGCTTGAATGTACGCTTCGGAAATATCGTCTACCGTGGCTGCATTGGGCAGGTTCACGGTCTTCGAGATCGCTCCGGAGATGAAGGGCTGAGCGGCGGCCATCATCTTCAGATGTCCCATGTAGTGAATGGAGCGCGTGCCCTTGGCCGGCTTGAAGGAACAATCAAACACCGCCAGATGCTCATCCTTCACGTTCGGCGCGCCTTCAATGGTGCCGGTGGCGTCGATGTAACTCACGATGGCGTCGGTCTGTTCGTGGGTGTAGCCGAGTTTGAACAGGGCGCTGGGGACGGTGTTGTTCACGATCTTGATCATTCCGCCGCCTACCAGCTTCTTGTACTTGATCAGCGCCAGATCGGGCTCGATGCCAGTCGTGTCGCAGTCCATCATGAAGCCTATGGTTCCGGTGGGAGCGAGGACCGTGACTTGGGAGTTGCGGTAGCCGTGCTTTTCTCCGTGGGATAGAGCTTCGTCCCAACATTGCTTGGAGGCTTCGATTAGCTCAGAGAGTTGAGTAGCTGGCGGAGCTTCGCTCCGCATGGACGGGCGAGACGCCCGTCCCCACATGAGCACTGCCTATGTTGTTTACGCTGGCCCTATGCATTCTTATTACGTCTAAGAATGGCTCGCGATTGATGTACCAGCCGGGGCAGGCGGCTCCGGGCATGGCTTCGGCGGTGGTTACTCCCAGACGAGTTTGTACTGTGTCGGTGATTGGGCACAGTGGTTCGCATTGCTCGGCTATTCTCGACGACTGCAGATAGGCTTCGCCGCACATTATGGCGGTTACACAGGCGGCGTAATCTCTTCCGGCGTCGCTGTCGTAGGGCAGGCCTGCAGCCATTAGCAGCGCGCCTAAGTTGGCATAGCCTAAGCCCAGCGGGCGATAGTCGTGCGAATTCTTGCCTATGATTTCGGTGGGGTAGCCGGCGTTGTCTACCAGGATTTCCTGCGCGGTGATGACTACATCCACGGCGTGCCGGTAAGCTTCCACGTCAAACGTGCCGTTGGGCGCGAACTTCAGCAGGTTCAGGCTGGCCAGGTTGCAGGCGGAGTCGTCGAGGAACATGTACTCGCTGCAGGGATTCGAGGCGTTGATTCGGGCCGTATTCTTCGAGGTGTGCCAGCGGTTGACGGTGGTGTCGTACTGCATGCCGGGATCTCCGCACTGCCAGGTGGCTTCGGAGATTTTCTGCAGCAGATCTTTGGCTTTGTAGGTGTTGACTACTCGGCCGTCGACGATGGCGCGCGTGGAGAAATCGGTGTCGCGCATTACGGCTACCATGAAGTCGTCGGTTACTCGGACGGAGTTATTCGCGTTCTGGAAGAAGATGGAGCTGTAGGCGTCAGAGTCGGGATGCGATCCGTCGTAGCCTTGGGCTACTAACGCGTGGGCTTTGGCTTCTTCTTTACTCTTGCAGTCGATAAAGTCGACGATGTCGGGATGGTCGATGTTGAGGATGACCATCTTGGCGGCACGGCGCGTCTTGCCTCCGGACTTGATGACTCCGGCGAAGGCGTCGAAACCTTTCATGAAGCTCAGCGGGCCGCTGGCAGTGCCGCCGCCGCTTAGAACTTCGGTGGAGGAACGCAGCGGGGAAAGATTGGTGCCGGTGCCCGATCCCCACTTGAAGAGCATGCCTTCGGTCTTGGCCAGGGTGAGGATGGAATCGAGCGAATCGTGCACGGAATTGATGAAGCAGGCGGAGCACTGCGGGCGCGTGTATCCGGTCACGCCGAATTCCACTTGATTCGTGGTCGAATTCCAGTGCCAGTTGGTGGCGTCGGATTTCGGCTCGACGCGTTCGCAGCCTACGTTGAACCAGACGGGCGAGTTGAAGGCTACGTGCTGGCGGACCAGCAGGTGGACTAATTCGTCGTGGAACGTGGCGGCGTCTTCGGTGGTGCGGAAGTAGCCGTCTTTCATGCCCCAGTCGCGAATGGTTTCGGCTACGCGGGCTACCAGTTGACGGACTCCAGTCTCGCGCTCATCGGTGCCGATCTGTCCGTGAAGATACTTCGAGGCGACGATGTTGGTCGCGGTCACGGACCAGTCTTTGGGGACTTCGACATTCTTCTGCTCGAAGATCATGCCTCCCTGGGAGTCGGTGATCTGAGCGGTGCGGAGTTCCCACTCCACCTCGTTGTACGGCGAGACGCCGGGCTTGGTGAAAAGACGACGGAAGGTTAAGCCTTGGGACTTCTTCTTATTCGTGGTGCCGGCGGCGGTTTGAGTGTTAATTTGGTCGCGCACTTCGGGCATTTCCTTCTCCTAATTATAGATGGCAGAAAACAACAGGTTTCACAGTTTCATGGTTTCAAGGTTTCAAGGTCAAAAAATCAAACCTTGGATCGGTCTCCGAGTTTTTTCGGTAATTGTGCTGTGGGAGCGCGGTGGTCAGGGCCGGCTCAGCGGGACGGGTCGGCTGGGCTGTGTTCGGCCGGGTCAAGTGACGATTGCCGGCTGGGCATTCGATGCCATGACGGGCGAAAAAAGCATCTACCAGTTCGATTAAACCTTCCATCTGGGCTCCTCATATAGACGTTAGCGAAGTGATGAATCCCCCCGGGGGGATGTCCGACTAGATGCCAAAACCGGGGGAAATCACCGCTAACTTCCATCTGCTTTTCCATCCACTATGGAGGGATGGCTTCCGTGAAGGGGAAGACGCGAAGTCACCTCAACTCTGAGTCTCGCCCCGGCGTTTTTTGGTCGTTGCCTCCTTGCATGGAGGTCTGCAAAAAGTGCTCTGGGATGCTTAACGTACTCCCGTATATGGTGCCTGTCAAGAGGGAAACACAACATCTTGTAGCCCGAAAGTGGTAAGGGTACCGAATTGGGAAATTGGGGAACCAGGTTTCAGAGTTTCAAGGTTTCAAAGTTTCAGAAAACTACCCATAGGGTTCACACTTTGAAGCCCTTGAAACCTGGCCTTATGCGCTGGCACGGATGCGATCTGGTGGAGAGGCTCGGGTTACGGGCCGGGCGAAGACGGCAGGCGCTCCATGGTCCGGTGCCAGGGGCACGTAGATATCTTCGAAGAGGGTTTGGGAGGTGATGCGCTTTATGCCGCCGGGGGACTCGACGAGGTAGTCGCCGGGACGGCCGGATTGTTCGCGGCCGAGAGCGTCGGTAAAAACGAGTGGTTCGGTGAGTTGACGGGCGCGCACCAGAAAACGGGTGCGGTAGACGATCCATTGGTTTTCGGAATTCATGGCGCTATCTTTCAACCCTGGGCAGGGCAGGTTCGCTTCTGGCGTTTCGTTTTTTGGTTTTGGGGGAACATGGTTGCTCCTCGAAGCGAATGCTTGCTTCGAGTGGAGCGACTGTACGCGCACCGAAAGGGCGGGTCAATACCATAAGAATTGTGCAACGGTGGAATTTCCGGTGGCGGATGGGATGGGAGGAATTGGGATCAAGCAGGGGTCGAGGGTAACTGCGGCAGGCATACGCACTGCGGGGTTTGAGGAGCGCACAGAAACTTACGTGGGACGATGCCGCGCCGGGCGATCGGAATTTGCACAAGGGGTGCACAGGTTTGGAACAATTGGGTGTACCCAGTTAGCCATGGGTTCGGTACTGCAGTGGCTGGAGGTATCGCACACTCCTCCTTGTTCAGGAGTAGTCTTCTAGCTGGCAATTTTGCAGGACAAGCAGGCCGGTCACGGGGCAGGGGCACGATGAATGAGGCTAAACCATCTGGTGAGGGCAGAGGTGAATCCAGACGAAGCACCCGTGTTCCTCTCAAGGTCTCGATCAAGGCTCAGGGTATTACGGAGCCTTTGATTTGCGAAGGAGAGACCATCACCGTCAACCTGCATGGAGCATTGATCTCAACTTCGGCCGCACTGAGTGCGGGGATGAAGATTGAAATTGATGTCTATCTGACGGGCAAACATGCGAATGCCGAGGTCGTCTACATCGATCCCGAAAACCCCCTGCACTGTGGAATCGCGTTAGCTATACCACGGAACATTTGGGGAATATCCCTGCCTCCAGAAGACTGGCACGAAGACCATACCGAATAATATCCCCGAGCGACGCCGGCGTTTGCCTGCACCTCCCAACATCTTCTTTGATGCCACAGCCCGGAGGCGGTTGCGGTCTACCGTCACGGTTTTCATTGCGGTAACATGGTTCGGGTTGCCGATATGCAGCGCTCGCTGATCTGGATCGGAGGCGAAGCCAAGGGCTGGGCCTGCTCCAACTGTCGATGGAAATTTCCGGTTCCCACGCTGCTTAGCGGAGAAGAGGCCAAGGGGGCTTACGACCGCCTGGCGGCGGCGAAGTTTCGCGAGCACCAGTGCGAGGCGGGAGCCAGTTTTTTTGCGACGGAACAGGAAACAAAACTGGACGCTGCCGCCCCTTTCGCCGTGCGTGCCCGGATGCTCATCAAGCGAGGATACACACCCAAAGTTGCTGCCGAGCTTGTGCTCCATGAAATGGAATTCGAACATGGCAGCGACTCGAGGATGATGGAGAAGGCGCGTGCTGAAGCCGAGGATTTCCTGGAGAAAGTCCGCAAGGGTCTGATCTGAAGATCAGGGCACAACCGAAACTATGCTGCCGTTGCCGTAGCCGCCGCCGCTCAATGGAGAATAAAGATCGCTCTCGAGTCCAAAGACAATGCCCGTGGGATTCTGGTATAGAACTGGGTCGTCCCTTCGGGACTTAATCTTCATTTCACTCTTCCCAGCGCTGAAGTGCTGGGCTAAGTTCGATCGCCCCTCCGGGGCTGTGACCAAGGTCTAACTGGGCGGCTTCTGGTCGGCGGGTGGTTGCTTTCTGGCCAGGGATCGGACGTAATTGACCAAATCCCAGAGTTTCTCGGGCTTGGCGCGATCGCCTTCGAGAGGCATGTCGCCGTGACCGTTCTTGATGATATAGAAGATTTCGCCATCGGTGCGGTCTTTGAGAAGAGCGGGATCGGTGAGGTCGGGAACCTTCAAATCCTTAGCAACATCGGTCTTGCCATCTCCGGTGACACCATGGCACGAGGCACAGTCGTAGCTGTAGATCTTCTTGCCTTGACCGATGGACTCCGGAGTGGACTTCACCGGGTTGGGCTCTCGGGCAGCCTTGATGGGAACCGGGCTGTAAGCCGTCTTGGGAGTGGGGTTGGCTTCCTGAGCTGCGGCCAAGAAGGCGCTCAGGAAGAACAGGATTAGAGTTGGCGCGGGCTTCTGCATGGCAGCCTCCTAAGGGCGAGACGGCGCAACTATCTGCGATCTATCTTACGCCGGGAGGCAAGCGGCGGCTGCGACCGCAGGCAACTGCCGTGCTGCGCTCGGCTTGGACGGGCGAGGCGCCCGTCCCCACACGAGTCGATTCTCTACTACTTCTTGAGTGACGAATGGTAGCGCTTGTTGATTTCTTCCCAGTTGACTACGTTCCACCAGGCTTGCAGGTATTCGGGACGACGGTTGTTGTATTTGAGGTAGTAGGCGTGCTCCCAAACGTCGTTGCCGAAAATGGGATGGAGACCCTGGGAAATGGGATTGTCCTGATTCGGGGTGCTGAGGATCTTGACTTCGCCTTTGGAGTCTCCTGCCAGCCAGACCCATCCGCTGCCGAATTGGGCTGCGCCGGCGGCGTTGAATTTCTCCTGGAGGGTCTTGAAGTCGCCAAACGTCTTCTTGATCACGTCGGCGATGGGTCCGGTGGGAGGGCCTCCGCCGTGGGGCTTCATGATGTTCCAGAACATGGAGTGGTTGACGTGGCCTCCGCCGTTATTGCGGACGGCGCCGCGGATGTCTTCCGGGATGGCGTTCAAGTCGCGGAGGAGATCTTCCGCGGTTTTCTTGTGCAGCTCGGGATGCTTATCGAGCGCAGCGTTGAGGTTCTTGACGTAGGCGGCGTGATGCATGTCGTGATGCAGGTGCATCGTCTTTTCGTCGATGGTGGGTTCGAGCGCCGTGTAATCGTACGGCAGCGGGGGTAGTTCATGCGCCATTTTTACTTCCTCCAAGGTTGGTGCCATTTTCTTTTCCTCCAAAGCCCTAAAGATGACGGGATGCGGTTGAAGGATTCACGGGGGCGAGGCTGGTTGTCCGGCGGCCCCGTATATTTGTAACACTTCGGCGGTCCAAAGCGAGGGATCGACTTCTCTAACAAGGATCAAATCGTGCTACGATCCGCATAAATACGTGTCGAGTTCGGCGCTCCACGGGTTTGAAAGCGCGCCGCGAAAGGGGTCACCTCCATGAAAACGATGGCTACGTTGTTCTTGCTGCTGGCAGTTTCGGCGATTGCGGCCGGGCAGAATGGAGACGCGGACAAGAGCAAGATCATCGCCCTGGAAAATATGTGGAATCTGGCGGAGCAGCAAAAAGACGTAAAGGCACTCGGCCAGTTGGTGGGCGACAACCTGGTCTCTATCGACTACGACGGCAGCATCCAGAATAGAGAACAGTTCCTAGCGAGCGTGGGCAGTCCGTCGCTTCATCCGGAACAGATTGTGAACGAATCGACAACGGTGTACATGTACGGCTCGGCAGCGGTAGTGACTGGCGTGTATCGCGAAAAGGGCGTTGAAAAGGGTAAGCCGTACGTGCGGCGCGGCCGCTTCACCGACACATGGGTCTACGCGAACGGGCAGTGGCAGTGCGTGGCTAGCCACTCGACGCTGATCAGCCGGTGATCCCGGCCCCTAAAGGGGCGTCTGATTTTGACGAAACTGCGGTATCGCTAAAGCGATACCCTGATACGAAACTCCCCACCCTTATAATTCTCTTTGCTCACTTAATTTTCTTTGGTCACTTTGCAGTCGAAGTCTTGGAGGGTCTTTGAAGGTTCTTTTGCTGGAGAACATCAGCGGGGTGGCGGCTTCTCAGTTTGAAGAAGCGGGATTTGTGGTCGAGTCGCTCAAGGGGGCGCTGGAGGAGCGCGAACTAATCGAGAAGGTGCGCGGAACCTCGATTCTGGGCGTGCGGTCGAAGACTCGCATCACGGCGGCGGTTTTGGACGCGGCTCCGGAGTTGGTTTCGGTGGGGGCGTTCTGCATTGGGGTGGACAAGATTGACCGCGCGGCCTCGAGCGATCGGGGGATTGCGGTGTTTAACGATCCGCACTCGAACAGCCGGTCGGTGGCCGAGTTGGCGATGGGAGAGATCATCCTGCTGATGCGGCGGACGTTTGAGGCTAGTACGCGGCTGCATGGCGGGGTGTGGAATAAGTCGTCGGCGGGATCGCATGAGGTGCGCGGGCTGACTTTGGGGATTGTGGGCTACGGGAAGATAGGGTCGCAAGTATCGGATCTAGCCGAGGCTATGGGCATGCGCGTCGTGTTTCATGATGTGGCGCATGTCTTGGCTCGCGGGAATGCCCGGCCGGTCAGCTTTCGCGAATTGCTGGAGACTGCCGACGTCATTACTTTGCACGTGGACGGGAAGGCGCAAAACAAGGATCTGTTTGGGGAAGACGAATTTCGCGCCATGAAAGATGGAGCTTGCCTAATTAACCTTAGCCGCGGGTTTGTGGTGGATCATGAGGCTTTGGCCCGGCATTTGAAGAGCGGGAAGCTGGCGGGTGCGGCGGTGGATGTGTTTCCTTCGGAACCGGAGACGGGCGGGGCATTTTCGAGTCCGCTGCTGGGGCTGGCTAACGTGATTTTGACTCCTCACATCGGCGGGAGCACAGAAGAGGCGCAGCAGAATATCGGGCAGTTTGTGTCCGCGCGGATGATCGATTATTTCAAGAGCGGGAATTCTCAGCTGAGCGTGAACCTGCCGCATTGTCATCTGGACTTTGATCCGAACTCGGAGCCGAGATCGTACCGGCTGATGCACATCCACCACAATGTGCCGGGAATCTTGCGGGCGATCAACGACATCCTGGCGGATCAGGGAATCAATATCGACCGGCAGGTGCTGGATACTCGCGGGCCCCTGGGATACGCGATTTATGACATCAACCGGGCATGCGATGAGGCATTGCTCGCGAAACTGCGCGACGTTCCACACACGATTCGGGTGCGGGTGCCGGGAGTGTGCGGATAATCAGGGGGCGGAGGCAGCGGCGCTGTTTGCAGGGGTCGTGGTTGAATCGGCGGCGGGGACCTCCTCGATGGGCGGGCCCGAGGTGGTTACGGGAGAAGCTGGAATGCCGTTGATGTAGATAGTGGGAGCGACGGTCCCGGCGCGGACGGTTTGGCCTGCCGGCAGCAGACCCACCGCGCGATTTCTTCCCGAGCCCTTGGCCTGGTAGAGGGCGAAGTCGGCCAGCACGAGCACCTGATCGTGCGACACGAGATCGGTCTCGATTTCCGTCCATGGAAAAACCGCCCAACCTACCGAACAGGTGATGCGCAGCTCGGCATTGCTGACCTCCACGCGGTAGGGCTTGGAACCGACCGAGTCGAGAATGCGATTGGCGAGAACGTGGGCCTCTTTCCGGTCGGTATAGCGCGACAAGAGAAGAAATTCCTCGCCGCCCCAGCGAATGACGGCATCGGAAAGGCGGGCGGCAGAGTTGATGCGGCGCGCAACCTCGGCCAGGACCTGATCCCCGATCTTGTGCCCGAACTGGTCATTGACCCTCTTGAAATGGTCGATGTCAATCAGATAGAAGACCAGATCGCGATTGCGAAGATCGATGGATGGATTGTCAAACGAACGCAGCGCCTGGCGCACGTCGGCTTCGATGGAATTGGTGAAGTACCGCCGGTTGCGAACGCCGGTGAGCATATCGGTGAGGGAAGCGTCCAGCAACTCCAGATTGGCATTGGCCAGTTCCTTTTCGAGGCTGGCCTGTTTCACTATGCCAACGAAAGCGAACACGACAATCGCGGCCAGCGAGATGAAAATGCGGAAATGAGACACGGGGACTGGCAGACTGCGGTCGAGGAACGACCAGGCCACGAGCAGCGGAAGGAAGAGGGTGAGAGGAGCAGCCAGACGCGAGGCCCACAACCAGTATCGTTCGCTGTCGGGATCGCCGCGCTCCGACGAGGGTTCCAGACGGTAGGCCATCAGGGCCGCGAGGCTCATGGCGGCGATCGAAACCGCCGACACGCAATCGTACCAAGCGCCGCTAAAGGCTGCGCCGGAGGCATCGATCGTATCCACGATGTATTCCATGACGGTGTCAAAGGCGACTATGCCCATGAGCAGAGCGTAGAAATGCCGCCATCGTCCGGAACTGTGGCGCCAGCCGAGGACGACGATGGACAACATGACCACGTCCTGGGCCAGAGCGAGAAACTTGTAGGCCAGGCCATAGGACTGGGGGTCAGGAGCGAGAAACTCCCATGGAATGACGAGGAAGGTGTAGAGGTATAGGCCCGCCAAGAACAGTAAGAGCAGATCCATCATTCTAAGGCGCTGATGCTGAGGGCTCGGGACGGCGTGAGGGCGCAGGGCAAATCCCAGAATCAGGGTGGTCCAGGCCAGAAAGACGCCGGCGTCCACCAGGCTCATGGCGGGCGTTATCTTTCGCACCAACTCAAAATGCATCCACAAGAGCTGGCTGCCGGCTTCGATGGCGTAAGCCGTGCCCAGCAGGGTCCAGGCCAGACGGTGCTGGGGTTTGCCGGCGAACGCGTTCCTGGCAAAGGCGACCGAAGCGGAGACCATCAGGAGGAAGGTGATGCAATCGGTGATGGCGGTGAGGCGGAAGGATTTTGGGAGGAGCAGGGACGCGAGCGTCTGCGCGATCACCAGGCAGACAACCACCGAAACCCAAATCTTCGAGTTCGATCGAAGACGCACTAATCCCCCACTTCTACAGCGAATTTCAAAAACAGCTTTGCGTGCTGATGGATAAAGTCTCCTCAACAAATAAAAACGTCGTTGACCTTTTCGGGGAAGTAGCGCTCCGTTAAAGCCGGCTCATGAACACGCTGATGGAATTACAACCTGTTATTCGGGGAAACCCAAATGACATAAGTAACTTCTAGGATAACCATAATGAAATGAATTATTTAAAGGAAACGCATCAGGAACTTGAGGCGGCGCGGCGGAGGCGGTCGTGGACGGCTTCCCATTCCGGTGCGGTGGGAGGAATGTCGACCGCAATCCAGTCGTAATTTCCGTCGTCGGCCTGGTGAAGAGCGTCGTAGAGCGCAGCCGCGTAACCGGTTGCGGATTGCGGCAGCTGGTGGATAGCTATGTTGACGCGACTGGGCGGATGTCGGTGCTGCAGATAAATGCCCTGCCCCTGATCGGGGAGTTTTCCGTCGGCGGCCAGATATAGGGTGGTACGCGGGCTGTAGTGGCGCGGGTGCAGACCGGGAGAGGGATGGGCTCCGGCTTTAGGCTCTTGCGCGATGGCGACTGGGCCGATGATGGCTTCCAGCGCGATCCGAGGGATTCCGCCGAGACGAAGCAGGACCGGCTTGGGTTCGGCCAGCGAGAGGATGGTGGATTCGATGCCGACCTGGCAGGGTCCGCCGTCGAGTATGAGATCTACTTCAGAGCCGAGGCTGTGGCGGACGTGATCGGCGGTGGTGGGAGAAAGCTCGGTGAAGCGGTTGGCGCTCGGGGCGGCAAGTGGAACGCGGGCGGCGCGGATCAGGGCCTGCGCGACGGGATGCGCGGGCATACGCACAGCTACGGTGGACAAGCCAGCGGTCACGATGTCAGGAATGGCAGGTTGCTTTTTGACCACCAAAGTCAGCGGGCCTGGCCAGAAGAGACGGGCGAGACGTTCGGCGGCTTCGGGCCAGTCCGCAACCAGGGACTGTGTCATTTCTGTGGAAGCTACATGGACTATAAGCGGACTGGTAGCGGGCCTGCGTTTGACGGCGTAGATGCGGGCAACGGCTTCGGCGTCGAGGGCGTTGGCTCCTAGACCGTAGACGGTTTCGGTGGGGAAGGCCACGAGGCGGCCGGCGCGGAGGAATTGGGCGGCGCGATTGATTTCCTCGGGACCGGCGGTTGCGGGCATAGGTGATTGTAGACTGCGGAAGTCAGATTGCGGGCAGCAGAGGTGACGCGAGCGAAAGCAGGTCCTTCGCTCCGCTCAGGATCACAATTCTTTGGGAGAGACGCAATAGATAAGGACGGGCGAGGTCGCCCGTCCCCACACGAGCCGTCCCCACACGAGCTCCACTGAATGCAGCTACTTCTTCTTTTCTTGCTCTTCCACTACCAGGTTGTTGGTCACGGAAAATACTCCGGAGATGCTGTTGGCCTGCATGCCAGCAATTTGCTTGTCCATCTGCCGGGCCACTACGCCTTCGAGTGTGATGTGTCCGTTCCTGACGATGATGTGAATGGGCGGAACGGCACGTAACTGATACTCACTTAGGACCTCGTTGCCGTAGATGGCGCGGTAGGCATCGCGGCGAATGCGGTCGTCGAGGGAAGAGAGGGGCAGCACCTCTATGTTGTTGACGACTTTTTCGACACCTTCAATGCGCTTGACCGCGTTTTCAGCATCGGACTTAAGGCTGGGACCCCTGACCGGCGAGACCTGACCGAGCAAGGTCACGGTGCCATCAGGGTCGACCTTGTAGGCGAGGTTGTCGAACACGCCATAGTACGGAAGCATCACGAGCTCATGGCGGACTTCCTTATACGATGCGATCGATGCTCTTCTGAGTGAGTGCGCAGTTGGTTGGCTGTCCTGGGTGGTGGGACTGGCGAGAGCCGTCATCGAGAAGATCGTTATTGAGAGAAGAAGTGGGAGAGCAAGTGCTGCGAGCAGTGATTTCTTCATTCGCTTGACCTCACTTTGGATTTCCTGGGACATGGCAAACCCTGAAATTCTGCGCATTTTTCAGATGCTGAAAAGAGGCGAGAAGGTGCTTCCTCTTGCGCTCGGCTTGGACGGGTCACTACGCCGCGTCACCACACGAGGGCGCCCGGAGATCCGCGGTTAGGCGGTCTTGGGTTTGCGGCGGCGCTCTCGGAAGCCTTCTATTAATAGATAAAGTACGGGGATGAAGAACAGGTTCAGGATGGTGCTCATGATCATGCCGCCGAATACGGTGGTGCCTACGGAGTGGCGTCCGTTTTCTCCGGCGCCGCTGGCGGTGACCAGAGGGACGACGCCCAGGATGAAGGCGAAGGACGTCATGAGAATCGGGCGCAGGCGGATGCGGGCGGCTTCTACGGCCGCGTCGAGGATAGTCATGCCGCGTTCGCGCAACTGCTCGGCGAATTCCACGATCAGGATGGCGTTCTTGGAGGCGAGGCCGACGAGCATGACGAGTCCTACCTGGCAGTAGACGTCGTTCTGCTGGCCGCGGATCCATTGGGCGGAAAGCGCGCCGAGCAACGCCATGGGCACGGCGAGCAGAATGATGAAGGGAAGCACGAAGCTTTCATACTGCGCCGACAGCGTCAGATAGACGACCAGCGTTCCCAGTCCGAAGAGGATGAGCGTGGTCGAGCCCGAGGCCAGCTCTTCCAGCGAAATTCCCGACCATGTCGTAGGTGTAGCCCTGCGGCAAGACTTTCGCGGAGAGTTGCTGCATGGCTTGGATGGCCTGTCCGGAGCTGAAGCCGGGGGCGGCGGAGCCGTTGATTTCGGTCGAGCGGAAAAGGTTGTAGTGGCTGATGACCTGGGGCGCGCCAGTCTGGCTGATGGTGACCAGATTTTCGAGGGGAACCATGGCGCCGGAATCGGAGCGCACGTAATACTGCTTCATGTCCTGCGGATGGGAGCGGAACTGTTTGTCGGCCTGCACGTAAACCCGATACGAGCGGTTATTGAAATCGAAATCATTGATGTAGGCCGAACCCACGTAGACGCTGAGAGTATCGGTGATCTGGCTGAGCGGGATGTGCAGGCTCTTGGCCTTCTCGCGGTCGATGGTGATGACAAACTGCGGATCGCTGGCGGTGTAGGTGGTAAAGAGTCCGGCGAGATCTTTTTCCTTGCGCTCGCCGCCGGCGCGCGTGAGGTCGTGGGTGGTTTTGTCGAGATCCTGAAGAGTGTGATTGCCCTGATCGAGGAGTTCGAATTGGAATCCGCCGAACTCGCCCAGCCCGTTGATGGCGGGCGGTTCGAAGGGGATGACCATGGCGCCGGAAATTCCGAACAATGGGCCGCGCAGCCGATTGATGATGGCGGCAGCGTTGTGGTCGCGCCCCTTGCGCTGCGCGTACGGCCGCAGGCTCAGGAAAGCCAGACCGGCGTTGGGCGCGCTGCCTCCGAAGCTGAAGCCAGCGACAGCGAAGGTGCCCTCGATTTCAGGGAAGGTCTTGGTGATGGCGCTGACCTGATCGCCGATTTTCTTTGTGTATTCCAGTGAAGCTCCGGGGGGCGCCTGGATGGCAATGATGAGCCATCCCTGATCTTCGTTGGGGACGAAGGCTTGGGGCACGTGCCGGAAGACGAAGTAAGCGAGACCGAGTCCGGTGGCAAACAGGATGAGGGCGACAGCTTCGAAGCGCAGGAAAGTGCGGAGGGCACGAACGTAGCCGCTGGTAACCGCGCTAAGGACGCGGTCGACGCGCTGGAAGAACCAATTCTTTTCACCGTGCTCGCGGCCGAGCAGGAGGGCGGAGAGCGAGGGCGTGAGCGTAAGCGCGTTGAAGGCAGAGATGGAAATCGAGAAGGCGATGGTCAGCGCGAACTGGCGGAACAGGATTCCGGTCGTGCCGGGGAAGAAGGCAACGGGCACGAAGACGGCAACCAGCACTAATGAAGTGGCGATGACGGCGCCGGTGACTTCCTTCATGGCGTCGGACGAAGCTTTGACGGGATCGTGCTCGCCTTCCTGCAGATGGCGTTTGATGTTTTCGATGACGACGATGGCGTCGTCGACTACCAGGCCGGTGGCGAGCGTAACGCCGAACAAGGTCAGCGTGTTAATGGAGAAGCCGAGCAGTTTGACGAAAGTGAAAGTGCCGATGAGCGAGACCGGAATGGTGACGGCCGGGATGATGGTGGAACGCCAGTCTTCGAGGAAAACGAAGATGACGAGAATGACGAGGAAGATGGCCTGGCCCAGAGTCGAGACGACGTCGAGAATCGATTCGCTGACCGCGTCGGTAGTGTCGAAGGCGAGCTCATACTTCATGCCGGGCGGAAAGCGCTTGGAAAGGCGCTCGAGTTCGGCGATGCAGCGGCGGTCTACGTCGAGGGCATTGGCAGTCGAGAGCTGGAGGATGCCGATGCCAACCGATTCGTACCCGTTGTAGTCCACGCTGGAGCTGTAGTCTTCGGAGCCCAGCTCGGCGTGACCGACGTCCCGCAAGCGGACCAGAGTTCCATCAGCGTTGCTCTTGAGGATGATGTCGTCGAATTGAGTGGGTTCCGAAAGACGACCAACGGCGCGCACGCTGATCTGGAATTGCTGGCCAGGAATGGAGGGCTGGGACCCGACTTGTCCGGCGGCGACTTCAACGTTTTGTTCCTGGAGCGCGTTGACCACATCGTCGGCGGTGAGGGCGCGGCTGGCCATGCGCACGGGATCGAGCCACAGGCGCATGGAGTACTTGCCTGCGCCGAAGATCATGACGTCGGCCACGCCGGGAACACGCTTCAGGGCGTCTCGCACATAGACGTCAAGGTAATTGCTCATGAAGAGCGTGGAGTAGCGGCCGTCGGGCGAATACACAGCAGTTCCGAAAACCCAGTTCTGCGAGCTCTTCTGGACGGTGATGCCGACCTGCTTGACGGCGTTAGGAAGGCGTCCCAGGGCGGTGTTGACCCGGTTCTGGATGTCGACGGAAGCGAGGTCGGGATTGCGGCTGAGGTCGAAGGTGGCGGTGATCTGGCTGACGCCGTCGTTGCCGCTCGAGGAGGTGATGTACTTCATGCCTTCGGCGCCGTTGATCTCCTGCTCGAGAGGCGTGGTGACGGCGGACTCGACGGTTTGGGCGCTAGCTCCGGTATAGACGGCGGCAACGCCGACCTGCGGCGGCGCGAGGTCCGGAAATTGTGCGATGGGCAAGGTAGGGATGCAGACCGCGCCGGCGAGAATGATGAGCAGGGCGCAGACGGTGGAGAATACCGGGCGATGAATAAAAAAGTCGACCATTAGAAAAAGTTCTCAGTTCTCAGTTCTCAGTTCTCAGTCTTTAGCGCGCGCTACTTGCCATTAGTCTGAGCTGGTTTCGAGAACGTTCTCCGGACTCTCAGCTGCCACTGCTTTCTTGCGGGACTACGGGTACGCCATCGATTAGAAACTGGGTGCCGGAGACTACCACCTTGTCTCCGGGCTTCACGCCGTCGAGGACTACATAGTCGTTGCCTACGATCTGGCCGATCTGGAGCGGCTTTCTGGTGGACCACGTATCCACCTTTCTGGTCAGGCTCGGCGACGAAAGCGAAATAGAGGCCGCCGATTCGCGACACGGCCACGACCGGAACCATCGGTTTTTGCTGGCTGCCCCAGACTACACGGGCGCGGATGAACTGAGCGGTGCGCAGGGAGTCGTTCGAGTTCGCGATCTGCGCCTTGACGAGCACGGTTTGCGTCGTAGTGTCCACCTGGGGCGAGATGAACGTGATGCGGCTGGCGGCGAGCTGGCTGCCGGAATCGTCGACGATCTGGACGGGAAGATTCATTTTCAGCTGGGCAGATTTCTCGATGGGAACAAAGATGTACGCTTCGAGGCTGCCGGGACGGTCGACGGTGGTGAGCTGGGTGGTAGTGAGGACGCGGTCGCCGACGCGGACGGGTACATCACCGACTATGCCTGCACGGGGCGCGACTACCTGGTAGTAGTGCAACTGGACCTGCTGCTCATTGACCTGAGCATCGAGCGAGTGCAGTTGCGCCTGGGCTGCGTCGAGAGTGGCGCGGGCCTGGTCGAGATCCTGCTTGCTGACTACGCCGGCGTTGGCCAGACCGCTGACGCGATCGTAATTTTGTTGCGCCCATTTCACCTGGGCGACTTGGGCGGCGCGGGCGTCCTCCTGGCTTTTGACCGTGGCCTGCTGCTTGGCGGGATCAATCTGCATCATGGGCGCGCCCGAGGCGACGCGTTCACCGGAGTGGACGAAGATCTGCGTAATGATGCCTTCGACCTGCGGCATGACCACGGCGGAATCGCGAGATTTCAAGGTGGCGACGTAGTCGGTGGTGTCGTCAACATTTTGGGCCTTAGCGGTTTGGACTTTGACCGGCATGGCCTGCGGGGCGTCGGCTTGGGCTTCTTTGCTTTTGCCGCAGGCGGTGGCGAACAGGAGCACGGCGAGAAGGGCGCCGGGCAGAATCCCGGACAAAATCAACGATAGCGTTCGGCGGAGAATCGAGACATAACATTGTTCTTGCTCTTAGTGAAGCCGTTCGCTGCGGCGATCCCGCCGCAGCAATCTTAGAACAATTAATGGATTCATGGTAATGGCGGGAGGCTCCGGAGAATTTTCAGTTCTGTTAAATTGTGGGTCATGAAACCGAGCCGGAGTTTTGCCAGCGACAACAACGCAGTGGTGCATGCCGAGGTGCTGGAGGCGATCCGGCGCGCCAACGAGGGGCATGTAGTGGGGTATGGGGATGATCCGCACACGGAATCGGCGATGGCAAAATTCCGCGAGCATTTTGGAGCCGATGTGGCAGTCTTCTTTGTTTTCAATGGGACGGCGGCGAATGTACTGAGCTTGCAGGCGCTGACGCGGCCGTTTCATGCGGTGCTGTGCCCGGAGCTGTCTCATATTTATACGGATGAATGTGGCGCGCCGGAGAAGTTTACGGGCTGCAAACTGGTGCCGCTGGCCGCGCCCGACGGCAAGCTGACGGTGGAAACGGTATCCCATGCGTATCACGGAATTGGGGACCAGCATCACGTGCAGCCGCGGGTGATTTCGATTACGCAATCGACCGAAATGGGAACGGTGTACAAGCCGGCGGAAATCGAGGAACTGGCGCGGTTTGCACATGAGCGCAAGATGTTTTTGCACATGGATGGAGCGCGGATTTCAAATGCGGTGGCGGCGCAGCGGCTTAGCTTGAGGCAGGCGACGCGCGATTTGGGAGTGGATGCGCTCTCGTTCGGCGGAACGAAGAACGGGCTAATGGGCGTGGAGGCGGTGGTGTTCTTTCGTCCGGAACTGGCGGATGATTTTTCGTTTGTACGCAAGCAGGGGATGCAGCTGGCATCGAAGATGCGCTACATGTCAGTGCAGATGGAGGCGTTGCTGACGAACGATCTTTGGCGGCGGAATGCGGAACATGCCAATCAGATGGCACGACTGCTGGAGCAGGAAGTGAAGAAGATTCCGCGCGTCACGATTGTGTATCCGGTGGAGGCGAACGGGGTGTTTGCGCAAATCCCCCGGGAGGCAATCCAGAAAATCCAGGAGCGGTATTTCTTCTATGTGTGGAGCGAAGAGGAGTCGGTGGTGCGCTGGATGTGCTCGTTCGACACGACGGAAGAGGACGTCCACGAGTTCACTAAGTTTGTGGGGGGCGTGGTGAAGGGCCTCCCGAACTGAAGCCCCCATGTCCGGCGGCGTGCTTACTTTTTGGCGGCTCTGATCTTTGCCCATCGGGCTCTCTGCGCGGCTGCAATTCGCCTGCGTCCGGCAGCTGAAATCTTTCGCTTCTTGCGAAATGCGACGGGTGCACGCTTGCTCCCTTGGAAGAAGACTTTGCCGAAGGCAGTTAGGGCAGCGGTTACGCGGCGGAGTTCATCCTCAAGTCGCGTCCGTTCCTGCTGGAGCTCTTTAACCACGGATTGAATTAGTGTTTTTGCCATGGAGCGATTCTAGCACTTGTAAGTTAGCGGCAAGTGCCGTCCCTTGCGGGACTCGGATCTCGCGCTCTCACCTACCCGGCACTTACGTGCCGGGCTTTCTTATTCCGCCGCTACGCGGCTAGAGTACCGCTCATTTCTGGAGTTCTGCTCATGCGAAGTCACTCCAACTCCAATTCGATCTTCTTGGCGGCGGGATCGAGTTTTGTGATCCTGAACTTGCGGATCTGGCCTGTCCGCAACGATTCCGGCTTGGCTTCGCTCGCGGGAGGACCGCTTTTCCAGCGTGCCTGCAGCATGGAACCTAGCGACGACAGATCGGGTTTTGACGACGAAGACGATGCCGGTTCGGCGCGTCTTTTCTTCCTTTCGCTGGAAGTCTCTCCGGGGATCCGGCACGCCGCCAGGACGCCTTCGCCGAGTTCCACGCGCGCGCTCCTGCCGGAAACCTCGGTCATGCGGCCAGTGACGATATCTCCCTCTTTGTGTTCGGCCAGGAATTCATCCAGGCCGGTTGGGACCAGTTGTTTCATGCTCAGCCGTATGAGGCGTTTTTCCGCGTCGAGCGCCAGCACCTGCGCCTTTACCACTTGGCCGGCCTTCAGTACTTCTTGCGGATGATTGATACGCTTTTCGGCGCTGATTTCGCTGACATGAATCATGCCCTCAACGCCTTCGGTGAGTTGCACGAAGGCGCCGAACTTCGTCAGGCTGGTTACGGGACCTTCGATGACCGTGCCCGGGGCAAATTTTTGCGGCACCACAGCCCAGGGATCTCCCAGCGCCTGCTTCAGGCCGAGGGAGATGCGGCGTTCGGCGGCGTTCACTCCCAGAATCACAGCTTCCACGGTTTCGCCCGGCTTCACTACGTCGGCCGGAGTTCTTACTCTTTTGGCCCACGACATTTCGGAGATATGAATCAGGCCTTCGATGCCGGGCTCGAGCTCCACAAACGCGCCGAAATCGGCGATGCGGGAAACGGCGCCGCGCACGCGTTCGCCGGCCTTGTATTTTTCGGCGACGGCGTCCCACGGATGGGGCTGAAGCTGCTTCATGCTGATGGCGATGCGATGCTTGTCTGCGTCGATCTTGATGATTCTGGCTTCGATGCGCTGGCCCGCAGTGAGCACGTCGGAGGGCTTGTTGATGCGGCGCCAGGAAATTTCGCCGACGTGAAGCAGCGCGTCGGCGCCGCCGATATCCACGAACGCTCCGTAATCGGTCAGGCTGCGGACCTCGCCTTGCACGGTGTCGCCTTCCTTGAGTTCCGAGAAGCGGCGCTGCTTGCCGGCGCGTTCTTCATCTTCGGCGAGGACGCGGCGATCGACCACCACGTCTTCGTCATCCACGTCGAGCTTGATGATGCGGCAGCGAATTTCCTGCTCGACCAGCTTCTCGAGTTCCGAAGCATCTTTGGTTCCGCTGCGCGAGGCGGGCATGAAGGCTCGCACTCCGATATCCACGCTCAAGCCGCCCTTGACCACACCGGTGACGGTGCCGACGATGGTGGACTTCTCGGCGAAAGCTTTTTCCAGCGACGCCCAGTCGGTGGGATGCTCGACCTTGCCACGGGTGAGTTCGTAGTAGCCTTCGGGATCGCGCCCCTTGATGGTGACCTGAACCTTGTCGCCGGGCTTCGGCAGTTTGTCGGCCGGGTACGCTGTGAGCGGGAGAACGCCCTCGGTCTTGAATCCGATGTCGAGAACGATGGAGTCGGCGGTCAAGGCAATCACGGTTCCTTCGCGGCCCTGAGCGCCGGGCTCCTTCTTGCGGGAATGGCTGTGCTCGTACTCGGAAAAGATGTCTTTGAAGGATTCCGCCGGCTCGTTGGCGGGCGTGGATTCGTGAGCGGCCGGGTTGGATGCGTCTGGTTCTGACAGGTTTGGATTGGAGGTCTCTGGATTGGACATGAAGAGGTTAAAGCCCTGCGGCGTGATCCAGGTTAGGATAACACCGGCGAGGCGCGATCCGGAGGCCGCCCTGGGTTCTGGCGGTGCAGGTCGGATAGCTGGTCGATTGCGTTTCTGAAAACGGGCGGCGCCTTGTGCGTTCAATCACTGCATTGATCTGGAGGAACGCGGTAGCCTCCGCAATAAGTGGAGGTGTGTTCCGATGAAAAACTACGCCGGGAAATTGTCCTTATTCGGTTTGTTGTTGGTTCTATCTGTGTTGTTGGCTGCGAACTTCAGGTTGCTGGCGAGCGCGCCGTCGCCTGCGGGTGGCGCGGTGCTGCCGGTGGGCAAGATCGTTCAGATCAAAGCTCCTCTGGGCCTGCCTCCGGTGCCGATTCCGGCCGATAATCCGCCGACAGCGGAGACCATTGCTCTTGGGCGGCGGCTTTACTACGACCCGCAACTGTCGGTGGATGGCACGATCTCTTGTGCGTCCTGCCATGCCCCGCAGTTTGCCTTTTCCGATGAGCACGCGGTTTCGTTCGGCGTCGGCAAGAAAACCGGCACTCGCCACGCGCCCACGGTAATTAATTCCGCTTACAGCACGCTGCAATTTTGGGATGGCCGTGCCCCCAGCCTTGAAGAGCAGGCCAAGGGACCCATGGCCAATCCGGTCGAAATGGCGCACTCGCTCGATGGAGTGGTGAAGCGCCTGCAGGCAGACCCTAAGTACGTTGCGCTCTTTAAGCAAGCCTGGGGGACAGACAAGATCAACATCGACATGGTCGCCAAGTCTATTGCTTCGTTCGAGCGCACCGTGATCGCGGGCGATTCTCCCTTTGACCGCTATTACTACGGGCATGACAAGACGGCTCTCTCGCCGGCGGCGCAGCGCGGTCTGAAGATCTTCACCGACCCGAAGAAGGCCGACTGTGCGGTATGTCACACCATTGGCAAGACGAGCGCGCTGTTCACCGATAACAAGTTCCACAACCTCGGCGTTGGGGCGGATCTGCAGGGCAAGCTGAATGACGCCGGCCGCTTCAGCGAGACAAAAAAAGATGCGGATATGGGTTGCTTCAAGACCCCTACCCTGCGCAACCTGGCTCATCGCGCGCCCTTCATGCATGATGGGAGCTTTCCCACGGTGAAAGATGCGCTGGCGCATTACATTGGCGGCGGCAATAAGAACGATCACCTGGACAAGGAAATCCATGCGCTCGACTTCCTTACGTTTGACGAGCGGGATGATCTGTTGCAGTTCCTCGATTCTCTGAACGGCAAGCTGCCTGACAACGTCGGGCCGCCTCCGGATGTGGCGCCGCAAACCGCTGAATTAGCACGCTAGAACCAGTTTCGTTGGTCGTTGGTCGTTGGTCATTGGGCCTTGGGCGGCGGCATTGCTGAAGCCATGCCCTGCCCAATTCCGTTTACGGGAAAAGTCCAGTTCGTGCGATGCTAGGCATCGTGGTAAAACACTGACTCTGAACATCCATGATCATGGACACAATGATCCGTCCTGACTACAAAGAATTCGCCCGGCTGTCACGCGGAGCCACGCTGGTTCCGGTGGCGAAATCCATCTCCGCCGATCTGCTGACGCCGGTTTCCGCCTTTCTTGCTGTCTCTGACGGAGAACCCGACGCGTTTCTGCTGGAGTCGGTCGAAGGTGGAGAAAAAATTGGACGGTATACGTTTCTCGGAGTGCGGCCGTTTCTGCGGCTGGACTCGCGCGGCTCCGAGATCAAGATCGAACGGGGCAGCAACGTCGAGCGGCGCACGGGCAATGTTTTCGACGTCATCAAGGAGCTCTTGCAGCAACATCGTCCGGCGCCAATGGAAGGGCTGCCCCCGTTTACGGCCGGCGCGGTTGGCTATTGCGCGTACGACATTGTGCGGCGGCTGGAGAACATTGGAGAACATGCTTCGGACGATCTCGACGTTCCCGACTGCGTGCTGATGTTTTTCGACCGCGTGCTGGCCTTCGATCACCTGCGGCACCAGATCCACATTGTGGCGTCGGCGGACGTGACGCGGGAAGCGCCCAAAGTTGCCTACGAGCGCGCGGTGAAAGACATCGCGCACATCGAGAAGAAGCTCGCTACGGGGTGGAAGCCGGCGAACTGGCGCAAGGCAACCTCTAAGGCAAAGCTGGCGGTGAGGGCACGCACTCCGAAGCGGAAGTTTCTGGAAAGCGTCAGGCGGGCCAAGGAATACATTGCTGCCGGCGACATCTTCCAGGTCGTGCTTTCGCAGCGCTGGGACTTCGAGCCGGGAGTCGCTCCGCTCGATCTGTATCGCGCGCTGCGGACGGTGAATCCGTCGCCGTATATGTATTTCCTGCGCTTCGGCGGCGGGAAAGATTTTGCCGGAATGCATGTGCTGGGCTCGTCTCCGGAAATGCTGGTGCGGGCTGGAGGGCGAAAGCTCGAATATCGTCCAATAGCGGGAACGCATCCGCGCGGCCGCGACGAAGCGGAAGATGCAGTGCTTGAAAAGAAAATGCTCGGGGACGAGAAAGAACGGGCGGAACACGTGATGCTGGTGGACTTGGGCCGCAACGATCTGGGCCGGGTCAGCGACTATGGATCGGTGAAAGTTCGCGGTCTGATGTATGTGGAGCGCTACTCGCACGTCATGCACCTGGTTTCGGCGCTCGAAGGGCAGTTGCGTCCGGAACTGAATGCGATGGACGCCTTTGCCGCGTGCTTTCCCGCGGGAACGCTGAGCGGCGCGCCCAAGGTTCGCGCCATGCAGATCATCGAAGAACTGGAGCCGACGCGGCGCGGAGTGTATGGCGGGGCGGTGCTCTACGCCGATTTCGCAGGGAACCTGGATTCGTGCATTGCGATTCGAACTTTGCTCATGAAAGGCAAGAAAGCGTATTTGCAGGCGGGCGCGGGCATCGTGGCTGATTCCGATCCGCAGCGTGAGTTCGAAGAGACAGAAAACAAAGCGCGAGCGGTGCTGCGGGCGGTGGAAATGGCGAGGGGCCGCGAATAGAACTTGATTTTGTTTTGAAGGGGCGTGGCTTCAGAGCTGCGGGAAAAGTCTATGTCCAACGCCCAGCCCCTAAAAAGGGCGTCTGATTTGAAGAACTTACGGTATCGCTAAAGCGATAACCACACCTGAACTGTCAGCCTCCCAACAGTAACTCCACAGGAGTAACCACGGTCAATTGAGCGTTTCTTTTAGGCCATGTACCTTGGGAACTTGCCCTCCCCTATGAAATACCAATTTGAGTTTGACCCAGAGAACAAGATTCTGCTCCTCCGATTTGAGGGGCGGCTGACCGACGACTTGTTGCCAGAGCTCTATTGGGAGGTTCGAAGGCATGCCATCGCAAGCGATGCCAGCGCGGGTATTTTCGACTTTTCGGCCGTGACCGATTTTGACGTCTCTCCCGAAATGATTCTTCATCTGGCGAACCGGGAACCTGCCATGCCGGACGCGACCAGACGGCCTCGCTTCATCGTTGCCCCGGCCATGTTGGGACTTGGCCTATCTCGTCTGATTGAGTTCACGACAAGCGAAAGAAGCCCGCTGCTGAAAATCGTGCTTTCTGTGGACGAGGCGTTGGCAGCGCTCGGTGTTCGATCACCACGCTTCGAACCGCTGGTGTAGGGCTGCCGGACGGACTAGGGCCTAAACCCCCTGCGTCCTGGTCAACTACATCGAACCAATCTGTAGTGGGCCAGCCTGATTTCCACAGGTGATGCGCCCTGCCGCGATCCGTGGCATGATTGAGTCATGCCAAGGGATCACGATTTTTTCGTGAATGCGCGGCGTGTAGTTGAACAAGCCATTGGGGAGAAGATGGACGGCTCTTCGCTTCCTATCCCCAAAGACTCGGCTGCCGTTGCGAGAGGGAAAAAAGGTGGCAAAATCGGCGGGGCAGCGCGAGCGGCAAAGCTCTCCCCTGCTAGGCGCAAGCAAGTAGCGAGGAAAGCGGCACAGGCGCGGTGGGATCGAGAAGGGCACTAGACCACAATATCTTCAAACGTGACGCGATAGATTGGCGAGCAATAATAAGTGATCGGGTCCATCCCCAAGTCTTCAAGTATTCCAAGCTCAGCAAGTTTCTTGAGGTCAGATCGGGCCGTTGGATAGGAGACTCCTACTTCCTTGCTGTACTGAGTCACGCCAATAACTGGGCTCTTGAACAATCTGTCTACCAAGTTCGACAAGCGAACGCTTCCCGCTTTCAGTCGCTCATGGAAATCACGATGGAGGGCCAATAATTTTTCACAGCGTTTTTCGGTGTCTACCGACTGTGCGACAACGCCCTCCAGGCAGAATTTAATCCACGATTCCCAATCTCCCTTTGCGATCCAGAGCCTTCAGAAGTCCATTCACCAGCTTTCCCAATTCATGGATCTGACCGGCGATCTTTTGCGTGTCTTGATCGGACAGGTATCCCAGATTGCAGGCGATCAACGCATGGCTCTCTAGCTCGAACATGGACCCGCGCGCATGACCGAGAAACTGCTTGAACTCGCCGGTTGTCAGCCTTCCTTGCCCTTCGGCAATATTGGCGGGAATAGAGACAGCGGCCCGACGGATCAGCCTCAAAAAGAACCTGCTGCGGGGGATCAGTGATTGTTCCTTCAAGTTTGGATGACAATTGTGCTTCGCGTCGCTGGATAGGCTGCAAAAGAATCTCCGGATTTGGCAGGTGTTTGCCAGTACCGTCAAGACTAGATAAAGCACACTTCGCCTCGACCAAAAGCGGCCAGAGCTTTGACGGCCATTGCCACTTAGGGGGAAGGGCATTCGGTAGGAATGCGATTTTTTCGTTTGGCGCTCCATTTGGGATATCAATGAGCTGTCCTGTCATCTCAGGCGTAAATATTGTTCTGTCCATCGCAGTTTTAATATAAGGCCTTGCATTAAAATAATCAATGAAATATTTTAATAAAAGCTTTACTATTTAAAAGCCCCCCGCGCGTTTGTCGGTAAGTCTTTGGTTTATAAAGACTTTATCTCTAAGTCCTTATTCCCCAAAGACCTGGCGTCCAGCACCACTCTAAGTCTTTGATTCCAAAAGACCGGAAGGGAGGGGGTCGAGAACCAGTCCCGAAAGCGCAGAAGGGTCTTGCTGAGAGCTGACAGCTATGATGGGCCCAGCGTTAGAAAATTAGCAATCATCTTCTTCCCCGCGCTCGTCAGCACGCTCTCGGGGTGGAACTGCACTCCTTCGACTGCGAATCTCCTGTGCCTTAATCCCATGATGACTCTTGTTCCATCCTTATCACGAGTCCAAGCGCTAACTTCCAAGTCGCCCGGCAGGCTGTCTTCGGAGACGATCAGCGAGTGGTATCGGGTTGCGGTCATGGGCGATGGCAGGCCGCGGAAGATGGTCTTGCCATCGTGCTCGACCTGACTGGTCTTGCCGTGCATCAGGTTCTTGGCTCGAACCACCTGGCCGCCGAAGGCCGCTCCGATGGCCTGGTGTCCGAGACAGACGCCCAGCAATGGGACTTTACCCTGAACTCGGCCCGCGAAATGGCGGATCAGTTCGATGCTGATGCCGGCTTCGTGCGGAGTGCAGGGGCCGGGGGAAATCACGATGCGCTCGGGGTGCATGGCCTCGATTTCCGCGACGGTCACTTCGTCGTTGCGACGAACCTCCACCTTGGCGCCCAGTTCGCCGAGGTACTGGACGAGGTTGTAAGTGAACGAGTCGTAGTTATCGAGGACGAAGACCACGTGCCCATTGTAGCTTCAAAGGCCAGGTTTCAAGGTTTCAGAGTTTCAAGGTTTCAAAGAGAAAAGAAAAACTGCGCGATCCAAACCGTGATGAATCTTTGAAACTCTGAAACCTTGATACTTTGAAACCTGGCTTCTTGACAGGTTGGCCGCTACTTGCCATGCTTACATGCGATTTCGATAGTCTTTGAAACTCTGAAACCTTGATACTTTGAAACCTTGCCTTTGAGGAGGTTGAATGGCCGAGACCCAGCAGGACCATGACAAGCGGGCCACGCGCCGCTTTGCGCTTCGTTTGCCCGTGAGCGTGCGTTACGGCGCCAATGCGGAGGAGCACGCGGCGCAGACTCGCGACGTGAGCGCGCGCGGAATCTGTTTCTACGTCGATTCCGCCATTCAAGCGGGCTCCGCGATTGATTTCACCCTGACCCTGCCGCCCGAAATCACGCTGACGGAGAGCATTCGGGTGCGCTGCAAGGGCAGGGTGGTGCGGGTCGAAGGCGGTAATCCCGCCAGCAAGATGGCGGTGGCAGCGGTGATTGATGAGTACGAGTTCCTGGCCGATTAGTCATACCTCGCGCACTTTCTTCATGATTTTCCACGGGTCTTTTTCCGTGGAACCCCAGAGTGGTATGGTTGCTGTAATACTCGAGCGCTTCCGTGAAACACTTCCCGCCGAATCTCAGGTTCCGGCCGCCGTTGTCTTGCGAGCCTACCCTAACGTCGAAAAGCACGACGTTAGGATGGGGCACCCTTAGTTTGTGCGTGATTCTTGCGTTGGGAATGCTCGTGTTGGGAGCGCCGCCGCTTCGCTCGCAGATGCCGTCCGCTTCGAAGTCCGCCACTTCTTCGGCGGTGAGCAAGATTGCCGCGATCAAGAGCTTCCGGATCGTGCAGGAAAAGGATGGTCCGGCGGTCGAAATTCTTTCTACGCGGCCGCTGGTGCCTTCGATCCAGGCGATCACCGACCCCGATCGGCTGGTGATCGATCTGCCGAACGCACGGCTGGAAACGCCGCAGAAGCGGATCAGCATTCAAGCCGATCAGATCAGCACGCTGCGCGCCGACCAGTTCCAGCAGAATCCGCCGGTGGCGCGCGTGGTCGTGGATCTGCTCGCTCCGCGCGCCTACACGTGGGATGCTGCCGGAAACCGCCTGGTGGTGCATCTGGGGAAAAATCCAACTGAGGCGAACCGTTCGCCGTTCCAGGCACCTACGGTTCCCAGCCTGACGCCGGCGCCGCAACCGGTGGTGACGGCGGTACGCGCGGCGGGTCCGCTGGCGCTGGCAGGAAATGACGGAAGCTCGGGTTCGGCGATTACGGCCGGGCCCGATACCGCTGTTCTCCGCCTGTCGAGTGGCGGCGAGGTGCATGTTTGTCCGGGAACGACGGTGTCGGTTACGCCGTCGCAGAACCGGCACAACCTGATGCTCAGCATGAACACGGGCGCGCTGGAAGCGCACTTTGCTCTCGACGCATCTTCAGATTCGGTGATGACGCCGGACTTCCGCATCCTGCTGGTGGGGCCTGGGGAATTTCACTATGCCATCAGCGCTGACAGTCAGGGCAATACCTGCGTACGGGCGCTGCCCGGCAACACGGCGTCGGCGATTGTTTCGGAGTTGCTTGGCGATCGCACTTATCAAGTCAAAGCAACCGACCAGCTCCTGTTTCATTCCGGACAACTCGATCGTGTGGATACGGCGGTGCCGCTCGAGTGCGGATGTCCACCAGTTCGGGACACTCCGCTGCGAGCAACGAATGATCTGCCCGTGCAGAGCCGAGGGCGGAGCGACCCACTTCCGTCCTTGAATGCGAACCCAGCGCCGGTGGCGGAGCCGGCTCGCACCGAGACTGCGCCTTCGGCTGCAGCGCCAGCTAATGCCGCGCCACTTGACGCCTCGGTAGCGCCGAATGAACTTCACGTGCAAATAGAAGCGCCGTTTGTGTTCCACGCGACCGGACCACCGCCGGCACCGGTTGAGGAGGTGCGTGCGCTGCCTCTGGATTCGCGTCCCGCGGCGGCTCCGGCTTTGGCAACGCCGCTTCCTCCGCCAGTGAGTGAACCAGCGAAAGCGGCCGGCAGTGAAGCAGCATCGGCAAAACACCAACCTTCGCGCGGGTTCTTCAGGAAACTTGGCGGGTTTTTTGCCGCGCTGTTCCGCTGACGCCTCCCGCTGACCCGCTCCGGGAAGACGGCGTGCACAAGTGTGTGGGGTGGCTGGCAAATTTCTCTGCCGCTCCGGCATCTATTTCCCTAGTGCTTCTTCGCGCCGCACGTCTTAAACCGCATGCTTTGGATGGCACAAGGAGAGCAAAACAATGCGAAGACTCAGGACTCTTGTCTTGTTGTTGACGATGGCCGGCGCTGCCTGGGCGCAGATTCCAACGAAGGGGAACGTGTTCTTCGGATACTCCTATGACCGCACGTCTATTGTCTCCAATGACACTTCAAATCTGAATGGATGGGAGGCGACACTGGAAGGCAAATTCCTGCCGTGGATTGGCCTGGTGGCCGATGTCGATGCGCATTATGGCAGCCACAATTTTAGCGGCACCAGCGCCGACATCGCCGCGCACAACGTTCTGTTCGGACCGCGCGTGTCGGTGCAGGTCAAGCGCTTCCGTCCCTTCGGGGAGTTCCTGGTGGGCGTGGGGCACATCAGCCGGAGCAATGGAATCTCTGACTCGAATACTTCATTCGTCAACGGAGTTGGCGGAGGCCTGGATTATCGCATCTTCGGTCCGGTAACGCTGCGCGGACAGCTCGATTGGATCAACACTCGCTTCTACGGCGAGGGGCAGAATGGCGTGCGATTTTCAACCGGTATTGCGATTCATTTCTAGCCACATGGACGGCTGACCACCCCATCCGAGGGCGGCCGTCCCTACGTAAATCAAACGGCCTGAGATTGAGCTGCCGCCGCCGTGTGCTCTGCACATTGTTCCAGAATTGTGGGCACTTCCGACAGCGCGCGATTGGAATACGCGTTGGCCTTCCGACGGAATTCGTCAAACGTTGTGCTCTGGAGCAGGCGCTGGACGGCGGGTGCGATTTGTTTGAAGCTGGGGACGACGATCCCGTAGCCATTCTCCGTTACCCATTCCGCGTTGTAGCGCTCTTGCGGCAGCGTTTTGGAATTGCATTCCACGATGACCGGCAAGTGGAACTGCAGCGCCTCGCTGATCGAGCCCGGACCTGGTTTCCCGATGAAGAAATCGGCTAGCGCCATGTAGTATTCGACGTTCTGCGCAAATCCTACGACGGCGATGGGCTTCGCCGTCGGCAATGTTTTGAGTTTGGCGGCGAGCTTCTGGTTGTGTCCGCAAATCAGAATTAACTGGACGCCGCTGCCGGCTTGGTTGAGCCTTTTCGTGATGTCGACCATCACACGGGAGCCATGGCCTCCGAAGAGGACGATGCCGGTTGGACAATCGGGTTCGAGCCCGAGGCGCTTCCTTTCGGCGACGATGTCGATGCTGGTCTTTTCGTAGAACTTTGGCTTCAGGATCATTCCCGATGTCTGGAAGACATGATCGGCGGCATGACCGATGGACAAGGCTTGCTGGCGGGCGCGTTCCGTCCCGGCGATGATGTATTCCGACTCGCGTTCGATCCAGAAGTGTGGCGGGTAATCGGCCAAATCTGTGATTAGAGTGACAAAAGGTGTCTTGACGGCGCCGGTTCGCAGGCTGTCGGCGATCTCGCGATTGAAATGCGGGATTACGGAGAGCACCAGGTCCGCCGGATGTTCGGTCCAGTAGGCTCGAAGCAGTTTCACGATTGGGTTATGGTAGGCGCGAATCGTTGCCTGCAGAACGAGCAGGAGCTGCGGCGTGAAGCGCGTCCAGCCCTTGCGGAGGATCACGTTGTAGGTGTCCTGAATGCGCAAGCCGGTGGCGCGGCGAATCAGGTCGAGGGGATCGAGCAATTCCTGAATGTCGAGAAGGCTGACTTCCCATGGATTCTCCTGGGTGGAGAGAGTGGCTTTGAGGGCTTCCGCGGCGCTTTGATGGCCTCCGCCGGCGTGGTGGAAAACAATAGTCAGTTTGCGCAAGATTTAGCGTGCCTCGTTTGGTGGCAAACGAATTTTCTCACAGAGCATTGGTCGCTGGAACCGACGTCAGGTGGCCACACCCTCGAACTCGCCATCTTCGACGAATGCCGCCTCTTCGTTGAATTCGGCATCAGCGAAGTTTGGTTCTCCGGTGGAATGGAGATCGTCAGGCCGCTCGACATATTCATGGATCTGGACTCCATCTTCGCCAACGGTGATATAGGTGGGATGCTCGTCGATCCAGGCTCCGCAATTGAAATAATCGGTTCCGTGTTCGTGCCGGTGCTGGGCGGCATGAGTGTGGCCGCAGAAAATACGCGCCGCGCGATGATGGCGAGCATGGGCCAATGCGCCGTGGGCGACCTTCTCCGACAAGCGCTGCCAGCGCGTGCCCAGCCGGTCGAGGAAACGGGTCACGGTCTTGTTTTTCGAATCCCACTTCTGCATTTGCAGGTAGAGCAGCGTCCCGATGTAATAACTGACGTGGACATTTTTCACCACGAAGCCGTCGAACTGGTGACCATGCACGGCGATGTGGCGGAGGCCCTGATATTCCCATTGATATTCCTGGTACACGCGGATGCCGACCAAATGGGACATGATATCGGTCAGGCCGGAGTCGTGATTGCCTTCGACCCACACTACTTCCACGTTGCGCTTGGGATTGGAGAGCTTGCGAATGTAGCCGAGAAATTTCCAGTGCTCTTTCTTCAGGCGTCCGAAATTGAGGTCGGCAAAGATATCGCCCAGCAGGATGAGGCGGCGATATTGATTGTCCTGAAGTACGTGCAAGGCCTCGCGGGCGCGGCTCATGTCGGCGCCGAGGTGCAGATCGGAAAGGATCAGCGTGTCATAATTCGGTACGCCTATTTGCGGTACGGCTGTCTGCGGGGCCACGCTTCCAGTGTGGCCGATGAGTGTTACGAGGTGATGAATTGGAGACGTGGTGACGGCCAGAGGTAATCAGTCAGTAACCTGGCGTCAGCGCCGGCTGACAGCCGCAGATGACTCGCCTTGCGCCGTTTTTCGTGGCCCTTACTCAGTGGGCCGGGGGAACGTATTCGGCTGGGCGCGCCGCTCCCTCACCGAAGAAGAACTGCTCCATCTGCTTCACGATGACTTCCTGATCCTGCTTGCGCGCCGGATTCAGGCGATATTCGTTGAGCAACATTTTGCAATGTTCCATCCACTGGCCCCACGCCTGTTGCGAGACGTTCTCGTAGATTTTTTTCCCCAAGTCGCCGTCGAAGGGAGGCTCGGGGAGCCCGGGCAATTCCTGTTTCAATTTTGCGCAGAAGACTTTGTAATCAGACATAAATCTCTTCTGGAATTATCGCACAGGCGTCGCGGGTTCACCGGCTTCTGACGTAACGCATGGTCGTGAAGGTGAAATTCTGGATGCGGTCGCGCGAGCATGCCGAGCACGCGCTTCGCCAACATCGCTCGACCCAGTGATATTTTCATTGACAAATTACATACAAGTGGCAATATCTTGTGGTAGGACAGCTGCTCATACAAGAAGTTGAGTAGCCCGGGCATCAAGGTGCCCTGTCGAGAACCTTGGGAGAACAAATCGTTCAAACGGAGGAAACACTTCATGGCAACCAAGAAGAAAGCCGCCAAGAAAAAGAAACACTAAGCGGACGGATGCTCGTTCAGAAATTCCCCAAGGCCTCTCAGGAGAAGCACCTCTTGAGAGGCTTTTCCTTCTGGTCGTTGGTCGATCGTCGTTGGTCGTTGGCAAATCCGGTAAGCCGCGAACGACTAACGACCACCGACTAACGACTACCGATCATCGACGGGTTTCGGCGTGTCGGCTGTACTTCCAGGCACTTTTGGGGGTTGTCCCGCGGCGCGGGTCGTGCTAGAAACGCGTATACAGGAGCACGGATGCGGCCTCCAATGACCCTGCGAAAGAAACCTTCGAAAAAAGCAGCCCGCAACGCCGAAATCATCATCCCGGACAAGCTCTATTTCCGCATCGGTGAAGTTGCCGGCTTGTGCCGTTTGCCCGCTTACGTACTTCGGTTCTGGGAAACCGAATTTCCGCAGCTGAAGCCGGTCAAGAGCAGCACCGGGCAGCGTATGTATCGCAAGCGCGATGTGGAGTCGGTGGTACGGATCAAGAAACTGCTTTATGAAGACGGTTTCACGATCGCGGGCGCGCGGGCGCAGTTGCGCGAGGAGAGTAAGGCCGATCGAAGCCAGACGGCCCTTCCCTTTCCCGCGAGTCCTGCCGTGAGTGTGGCGCACATGCGCAACGAACTGCAGCAGATCCTGCACATTCTGTCGGCACGCCGCTAGCAGCGGATCCGTAAGCTCAATTGTGTGGAAGCGGGGCTCTCAGCGGAAAACGGTGGTTGGCGTAATGGGTTCTGAGTGTAAATGATTCCATGACAATGTCGGCTCCAGTGCCCGAGTAATCTTTGGTGGTGCCAACCAACCAAGGCTCGGGAGAAAGGAGCCGACATTGTTAACCGCTGGCCACTCTAAGCGCCGGAGCGAAAGCTCTTCGTTTCTTCGTGGACGTCCGCCAGCGCCTTCCTTACCTTCTCCACGCCTTCCGCCATCGCGTACTTCAGCTTCTCAATGCCCTCGCCCGTCACCGCCGAGATCGGGTAAAGCTTCAACTTCTTGCGCGTCGCCCAATGCTTCAGCTTCTTAAGTTTCTCCGGATTCGCCACGTCGATCTTGGACGCGACTATCAAAGTCGGCTTCTTCTCTAATCCCGCTCCAAAACTCGCCAGTTCGCCCACGATCACCTCAACATCTTTCACCACGTCGGCCCGACCGCTGCTGTCGGAGACATCCACCAGATGCACCAGCAAACGCGTGCGTTCGATGTGCCGCAGAAATTGCGTGCCCAGGCCCGATCCGGTGTGAGCGCCCTCGATCAAGCCCGGAATGTCGGCGACCACGAAACTAGTTTCCTTTCCCTTGTCGCCCGCGAGCACCACACCGAGGTTAGGTTCGAGCGTGGTAAACGGATAATCCGCAACCTTCGGCCGCGCCGCCGAGATGACCGAAATCAGCGTGGACTTGCCCACATTCGGATATCCCACCAGGCCGACATCGGCGAGCAGCTTCAGCTCCAGCCGGAAGTTGCGTTCTTCCCCCGGACGCCCGTCTTCGTGCTCGCGCGGCGCCTGGTGTGTGGAAGTGGCGAACTGCGCGTTGCCGCGTCCGCCGCGGCCGCCGCGAGCAATCACAACCCGTTCATCGGCCCGCGAAAAATCGTAAACTTTCTCGCCTGTATCCTCGTCGTAAACGATCGTTCCCACCGGCACTTTCAGGACAATCCCTTCCCCGTCGCGGCCAGTCTTTCTTCGCGCCCTCGCCGTGCCGCCCGCGTTGCGCCTTATATTCAGGATTGAAACGGAAATGCACCAGCGTATTGTGGCGCTCGCTCGATTCCATCCAGATGTCGCCGCCCCGACCGCCATCTCCGCCCGAAGGCCCGCCGCGAGGAACGTATTTCTCCCGCCGGAACGCCATGCAGCCGTTGCCGCCGTCCCCAGCCTTAACTCGAATTTTGGCTTCATCGATGAACATGATGTCTAACGCAGTTCGTGTGGGGACGGGCGACTCGCCCGTCCAGCGGAGCGAAGCTCCGCAATCTCAACGAAACGAAAAAGCCTCGACGCGAAGCCGAGGCCTGGTGCTCTGGCGGGTGTGGTGCCGGGGCTTCGCCCCGGCCCGCCCAATCTCTTAGAATCTAATTCGCTTCGATCGCCTCGGGCTCAATCAGCACAAACTTCCCCAGCGACCCCTTGTCGACAAACTTGATGCGGCCGGTAATCTTGGCGAAGAGCGTGTCGTCCTTACCGCGTCCCACGTTCAGCCCCGGCTTCACCCGCGTCCCGCGCTGCCGCACGATGATCGTGCCGCCCGGCACCAGTTGTCCGCCGAAAGCCTTAAACCCAAGCCGCTGCGCGTTCGAATCGCGCCCGTTTCGTGAAGTGCCTTGTCCTTTTTTATGCGCCATAAAATCAGTTCCCAGTTCTCAGTGGCCAGTTGCCAGTAAATTCCAATCAAAACTAAGTTGTCATCCTGAGCGAAGCGAAGGACCTGCTGCTATTTCTTTTTCTTCTTCGCCGCTGCTTTCTTCGGCGCTGATTTCTTCGCGTGCGCGTGCGGCAGGTGCTTCGCCGTCTTGCCCGGCCGCGCCGAGCGCTTCACTTCCTCGCCGCCTTCGTGCACCGGCTTCACCTTCTTCTCTTTCTTCGGAAGCTCGGGCGCTTTGAACGACTGCCCATCAAAAGCAATCTCGGTGATGCGGACAGCGGTGTAATCCTGCCGGTGTCCCCGCAGCTTCTTGTATTGCTTCTTGCGCTTGTAGTGGAAGACCAGAATCTTGTCGCCGCGTCCCTGCTCGACAACTTCGCCAGTCACCAGTGCGCCGGATCCCGCAGGCAGAACGCTGCCCGCCTCGGCCGAAACCGCCAGCACGTCGCCGAACTGAACTTTTCCGTCCTTATCTTCCTGCGTTTCCATCCGGACGACATCTCCCGGGGATACCCGATACTGCTTTCCACCTGCGCGGATCACCGCGTACATAGACTCTCCTTATGCTCGTGTAGGGACGGGGCTTAGCCCGCCCGCAGCCCGGCAAAACAATCGTATGCTTGCTGTTTTCCCGCTGCGGCTTCTGACCGGAAACGCGGCGCGGACAACCGGGGTCCCCGGCACGCCCGTCTTTGGTGTGACGGGGTGGAGGGCGGGTCCGCAAGTACAGGCAAACTCATCTAGTCTATCGTGCGCTGTGGAAATCGGTCAAACGGAACCTGCGGGCAGATGCGCACCCTGTCACCTGCCTGGGGTCGTGCGCCCGTGAAAAGTTTTCGCCACAAAACAGTTGTTCGCCCGTCACAGCAACATCGAGTCGGCTTGTGGCAAAACGGGTGAGCGGGCCCCAGCAACTGTGACTCACCGTACACCCGTCCCGGAGGGACGATTGAAAATAGCCCGGCGCTTCAGCGCCGGGTTGAGTCAATCCCAATATCAAGTCCCGGAGGGACGGCTGAAATCCTATGGCACACACTTACGTTTCCGAACTTTTCCACTGCGTGTTTTCCACCAAGGGCCGCTGCGGTTTGATCCCATCGGCAAAGCAGTCCGACCTCTGGGCGTACTTAGGCGGAATCGCTCGTAAGAATGGTTTCAAGGCGCTGGCCGTGGGCGGCACCGACAATCATGTGCACTTGCTTCTTTCCTTGCCTGCAACGATGCGCCTTGCGAAAGCAATGCAATTGCTCAAGGGCGGCTCCTCAAAATGGATGAATGATTCGGGGACGAACGCCTTTGCTTGGCAGGAGGGCTACGGGGCATTTTCCGTGGGGATCTCACAGCAGGCGGAGACGATTTCCTACATTCGTTCCCAGGCCGAACATCATCACAAGCGTGGATTTGAGGAGGAGTTCCTCGCATTTCTCAATAAACGCGGGATCGACTACGACCCCAGCTACCTCTGGGGATGATCTCCGTCGTCCCTCCGGGACTCTCCAGTTGTTCCGACCCTGTCCCGGCGCTGAAGCGCCGGGCTATTGTCAGACGCCCCTCCGGGGCTGAGGGCTGCGGGCACCGAGTTACTTCGATTGCGATTGCGGCAACTTCTGCGAGTCTTCCGTGAGTTCCAAGATCTGCGCCATAAAGTGCACCAGCCTCCATTGATCCATAAGCGTTGGTTTCCCTCCCAGTTCAACGTGGCTGATCGCCGGACTGATGAGCGCGGCTTTCAGGGCCGCGGGCGGAACATCGCGCTGCAACCACAACAATTCCGACGCCGGGATCACGTTGTCGCCCGCGCCGTGCAGCAGCAGCACCGGAACCTGCAAGGCTCCAAGATTTCCGTGAGGAGAAACCGGAGCCATCTCCGCCCGGTGGCGGACGATGGATTCGCGAATCTCGCCCGCCAGCGCTTCCACCTGGTGGCTGTACAGCAATTCCATCTCTTGACGAGATGCTGGGCTGAGCAACTCAGCGCGTTTTCGCGACTCATCCACCTTTTCCCACAACAGCAACCGGAGAGCTTCGTGGACCGTGGGGACGTCTGCAGGCGGGAAGAAATCGCCGACATGCGAGTAGATCAGGATCAATGCTCCATACTCGTGGGCCGTTATGTGCAGGGTGGTCCCGTCGGGCCGCTCGATGGTATTCGTGATCAGGAATTGAGACACACGTTCCAGATCGTCATGCGCTCCCACCGAAACTACAAAACGAATGCACGGTGCGAATCGAGGATCGGCTGCCGTCAACAGCGACAAGCCTCCAGAGAAGCTCAGACCGAGCACTCCAACCTTCTGCCCGAGTTGTGCGGAAAGCGTGCGGGCGGAATATCCAATGAGGTCGACCGAACTTCGGTCCACCTGGTAATCGGCGAGAGACAACAACTCAGGCGTCAGCACGCGGAGGCCGCTCGAAGACAAGGCCCGCGCGAAGGCGACCATGCGCGGTTCTTCGATGCCCAGATGGTGCACCCCATGTACCAGGACGATGCCCGGGGCATTCGTCATTTCCTTGGGAATGTACAGTCGCGCCCGGACAGGTCCAGTCGGAGTCGGCACCTCCGTTAGCACCTCTTCGATCGGATGGGCGCTGAGGTTGGCCAGCGCTCCTGGATGTTGCGGAGATTGAACTCGTAACAGAATGCCAGCGGCACGCAAATGAGTCCAGCCCGGACCCGCGAGCGCCAGAACCACCGCAACGGCAATGAGAACCACGAAAATTCTTATTGCCCGGCGGCGCTGCCGTTGGGAAGTGGTGGACATCGGTCTTGGAGTACGGTGAGAGTATATCGTCCAGCAACGCCAGGAAACGGTGAGAAACTTCTGCGCCTGTGAGGGCAATTAGCGATTGGCCCGACGCGGGCCGCTTCTGCTACCCTCCCCCCATGGACCATCTCTGGACTCCGTGGCGTTACGCCTACGTCACTGGCGCGGACCGGCAGTCAGATTGCATCTTTTGCCAGGCTCCCAAAGAAACCGATGAGAAAGCACGCATCGTCCATCGCGGGGCGCATTGCTACATCATCCTCAATACCTATCCCTACACCAATGGGCATGTCATGGTCGTGCCCTACGCCCACCTGGACGAGTTGCAGAGCCTTCCCGCCGACGCTGCCCACGAGATGATGGCTCTCACGCAGCGGATGGAGGCGATTCTTCGCTCTCTCTATCGCCCCGACGGCATCAATCTCGGCATGAATATCGGAAAAGCCGCGGGCGCGGGCGTGGCCGGACACATTCACATGCACGTTCTGCCGCGCTGGGTCGCCGACGCAAATTTCATCAGCGTCATCGGCGAAACCAGGGTGATGCCGGAAGCGCTGGACGTGACGTGGGAACGGATCAGAAAGGCATTTGCAATTGGTAGTTTGTGATTGGTAATTTGAAACGCCCGGTGTTTCCGCTCTTAAATTAGCAAATTACAAATCACCAATTACAAATCAGCCTCACTTCAACTCCCTCCCAAAGAACTCCTCCGTCGCGCCATAAGCCCGAATCCAGCTCTTCCACAGCAGGAATCCATGAACCTCATCGGGGAAGATCAGTTCCTCGACGTGCACCTTTTGCGCGCGCAAGCGTTGCAACAGATCGACCGTCTGCGAGAAATCGACATTGCGATCGTCGTCTCCCTGGATGAGCAGCACCGGCGATCTCCAGGTTGCAATCGCCGCATTCGGTGACGACTCAAACGCCAGCTTGACGGCGGCATCATGATCGGGCGCATCCGCCGGGAATTCTTCCTTGAAGTCCGACCAGTCATGCACGCCGTGCAAATCGACTCCGGCGGCAAACAGATCGGAGTCATGCGCCAGCCCCATCGCTGTCAGGTAGCCGCCGTAGGATCCGCCCCACAGCCCGATCTTTTTCGCATCCACATTCGGCAAGCTCTGCAGGTATTTCCCCGCCGCCACAATATCCTTGTACTCGGCGCCGCCCAACGGCCCTCCATCTTTCACTTCGCGAAAATGCCGGCCATACATAATGCCCGTCCGATAGTTGACCGACAGCACCACATACCCGCGGCTCGCCAGATACTGATTCATGGCGTAAGCGTTGTGGTAGTAGTCCATGTAATGGAAGCCGAGCATCATTTGCCGCTCTGATCCGCCGTGGATGAAGATGAGCGCCGGGCGCGGACCGCTTTCCTTCGGTTCAGTCTTTTTCGGTTCAAACAATTGCCCGTGGATCTGCCACCCGTCGGCCGCTTGGAAGATGACTTGTTTAGGTGTGACCAGTTGCGCCGAAGGGAAGTCCGCCGGCAGCAAGCTCTTTGCGATCATCTCGCGTCCCTGCGAATTGATGACGTAGGGCATCGCTGGAGTTGTAGCCGTCGAACCCAGGCACACTACCTTCCCCGCAATTTCCAGCGGCGTCCACTCCATCGTCTCGCCGCGGGTAAGCGCCTCGGGCGTTCCGCCGTCCACGCCAACCCGCCACAGATGGCGTCGGTCAATGTCACGAGGATCGCTCCCGGCCTGGTTGGAGGAGTAGATGACGGAGCTCTTGTCGGAACTGAGCGCCACATCTTCAGTCTCGAATTTTCCCGGAGTCAGCAGCGTGGCGGCCCCACCGGATGTTGCCACCGAGTAAAGATGGTTCCATCCGTCTTGCTCGGAAGAAAAAATGATGCGATTCTTTGCCGCAAATTTAAACGACCCATCTTCCGTCAGCTGCGGCGGCGAATCATCCAGGTCCGGACCGCTCTTCCAGATCTCGCGCGCCGAATCTTTGGCAACGTCATAGACCCAGATCGCCCACGGCAGCGGCGTCTGCAGAATCAGAGGCCGCTTCATCTCCCTGCCCGCCACTCGCACAAAGGCCAGTTGGCTGCCATCCGGCGACCAGCGCGGATACAGATCGCGATCGGCGCTGGGCGAGACGTAACGCAGCGTGCTGCGGCCAAATTCATAAATGCCGATGAAATTGTGATCGCCGCGATGGCTGACGAAGGCAATCTTCTTTCCGTCGGGCGACCACTTCGGCTCCGAGTTGCTGCCCCGCGCGTAGGTCAGCGCTTTGGCTTTGTCCTTCCCGGAAATGGGCGCGATCCAGATCTGCTTCTTTGCCGACCACACGGCAAACTCTCCGCTCGGCGATATCTGGATGTCTTCGCAATCTTCCTCACCGCATCCCATGTCCCCAAGCAAACGCGGCTCGCCTCCCTTGTCCACGTCCATCGCCCACACCTGCTGCACGCGCTTTTCGACGCCGCTGGTCGGGTCGGCGATTTCTCCCGCGTCATTGGCCTCGCTGCCCCGCGCGTAGACGACGCTGCGTCCATCCGGTGTCAGCTTCAAGGCGGCAATCGGCATGCCGTCGTCGCCCGTATAGTGCGTGACCTGCCGGGCCTCGAAATTGGGAGCGTCCGCAACCCACACATTGCGCTCTCCTCTGGCCGTAAATACCCAGGCGATGCGTCCGCCGTTTTCGGCGGCCACAAGATTGGTTGGAAACGGCGAACTCTGTACCTGCTCCAGCGTAAAGGAGTGAGGCGCCGCCTGCGCGAAACCAGCAAACGGAGAGGCACATAGCAGCAAAACCAAGCTGCACGACAAGGTGGACAAAGTGCGAGTTCGCATGAGCGGCAGAGTACGTGAAAAAGTGGGCGATTGACAACTATCTGTATCGCTCCCTTCGATCAATATTGACTATGCCGCGTGGCGCTGCCTCGTTTCCCGTATCCAGTTCCACGCGCTCGACACGATGTCAGCAAGGTCGTGCGTAGCGGCCCATCCCAGCACTCTTTGGGCCTTCGCGGCGTCGGCCACCAGCACCGGAGGATCGCCCGGCCGCCGCGGTCCCATCTTTCGCCGAACCCTGCGTCCGGTGGCGTTTTCCGCTGCCTGAATGATTTCAAGAACGGAATGCCCGCGCCCTGTCCCCAGATTGATGGCCAGCGAGTCGCCGCTCTGGTCGTTCTTGCTTTTCTCAAGATATTGCAACGCCCGAACGTGCGCCGCGGCGAGATCGCTGACATGAATGTAGTCGCGTACGCAGGTGCCGTCCGGAGTCGAGTAGTCGGATCCGAAGACATGCAACTCAGGTCCGTTTGCGCCGGAGGCTGCCAGCGCCAGCGGAATCAGATGAGTTTCCGGGTCGTGCATCTCGCCGATCTCTCCACCCTCGTCAGCCCCCGCAGCATTGAAATAGCGGAGGCTCACTGAGTGCAGTCCGTAAGCGCGCCCATAGGCCTCGAGCGCGTTCTCGAAAAAAAGCTTCGACGCGCCATAGGGATTTACTGGCTCGCGCGGCGTCGACTCGGTGATCGGAATCTGCTCGGGGACACCGTACACGGCGCAACTCGAGGAAAACACGAAGCGGCGGATACCCGCGTCCACAGCGGAATTGAGCAGGCTGAGCGCCTCGAGAACGTTGTTCCGGAAATACTTGCGTGGGTTCTCCACCGATTCTCCAACGTAGGCGTGGGCGGCAAAATGCATGACCGCGTCCACACGCGCGAGCACCGGCCGGAGCCTGGCTTCGTCGGCGATGTCGCCCTCCACCAGTTCGAAGCCGTGCGCCAGGCGGCGAAAGCCGGTGGAGAGATTGTCATAAATGACGGCCTCATAACCCGAACGCCGCAGCGCCCGCGCCGCATGACTGCCAATGTAGCCCGCTCCGCCCACCACCAGGATCGCCACACGATCATGTTGCCGCGACAAGAAGTCGCCGCGAGGTGATACTCATCACTCTCCGTTTGTGACAGAGGAGTTGCCGGGTGCCCCACTCATCGCGCACGTTGCGATGAGTGGGATTTCACCAACTGGTGTAGAATTTGAAAGTCAACCCCATCGCTGTCATCACCATCCTGAGGCAGCGGATTCCATCGGGACGTAGCGCAGCCTGGTAGCGCACTTGCTTGGGGTGCAAGGGGTCGCGAGTTCAAATCTCGCCGTCCCGACCATTTCTTTTGCTGCGCGCCCCTTCCCCTGTGACCCCTGCCCTTGCATTTTTCCCGCGTTTGGAGCAACTTTTTAGGGTAGCAAGGAGGCCTTCCGCCATCATGATTAACCTTCTCATCCACCACCAGGTTGCTGACTATACGGCTTGGAAAGCGGCATTCGATTCCGCCTTTGACTGGCGGCACCAAAACGGCGAGCGCGGTTGCCGTATTTTCCGCAGCGCTGAAAGCGTCAACGACCTCACCATTTTCTTCGAGTGGGAGAGCCTGGAAAAGGCGCGGGCCTTCGTGGCTTCCGAGGAACTGAAAGCCAAAATGGCGCGCGCCGGGGTCAAGGGCACACCGCATATCGATTTCCTCAGCGAGGTTCACAGCCTCCGCCGCAGCGCTGCCGACTGAGCCTTAGCGAAGACGCGGCTGTCCACGATGCGTCGCCAATGGGCGCTCCCGCGCGTCCGTAGAATTCCCGTATCCATTTCCGGCGGCTCGCATCCAAGAGGGCTGAGCCGGCAAACCGGACCGGAAGTAGATGACTTATTTTTGGCAGTTTCCTCCTCTTCTGGCTTGCCCCAAAATTCGCCGTTACAGGAGACCTCCATGCCCAGGAAATCAATCTCCAGCAATTCGAACCACGCTTCAGCCCAACCTCGTTACCACCAGTCAGCCCGCGAACTCCAGGCCTTTGGCACCGTGACCAGCACCATGCCGCTGCAATTGGAAGAACCGGTTCGGCTGGAAATGACCGAACAACTCAATCAACTGCTGGCCGACACCATCACTCTTCGGGATCTCTACAAAAAGTCCCATTGGCAGGTGTCGGGAGCGACTTTCTATCAACTCCATCTTCTCTTCGATAAGCACTACGAAGAACAGAACGAAATCGTCGATACCATCGCGGAACGAATCCAGCTTCTGGGCGGAATCAGTGTCGCTATGGCGGCTGATGTTGCCGAGTTGACGCGGATTCCGCGTCCGCCCAAGGGCCGCGAAGAAGTCCCCGTGCAGCTATCCCGCCTGCTGGACGCGCACGAGGTCATCATCACCCATTGCCGGGAACTCGCCGAGCGTGCCACCAAACTAGGCGACCCCGGCACTAACGATCTGGTGGTGAGCGATGTGCTTCGTCCCAGCGAACTCCAGGTCTGGTTTCTGAGCGAACACCTGGTCAATGCGCCGCTGGTCGAAGCCGAACCGCTGCGGGAATCCGCATAAGAGACAAGGTTGTGTGGGGACGGGGCTCGGCTCCACGCGGGGCGGAGCCCCATCAGCGCTAACTTAAGATGTTTGGGCTTGAGACGATGCCAACTTCCCCAAGCCCGTTTCAGGATCGCTTCCGGTTCCGGACAACTCGCCCCGGTCAATGAGCGTAATTGCGATATTACGACAACCGTCCCTTTGAGCCGGTCTCCGCCATACGACTGCAAAAAGTTGCAGATTGACAAGGCAATGGCCGCTGGACATAATACCCGCTACGTTTTGGGCACATTCACCCTTCCTCTTTGCCCTAGGCTTTATTTCCGCGACGGACGTGCTGTAAGCATTTGGCCCCATTCTGCAACTGAGGCTTTTGCGATCCGAGGGCCGATTCTCGCGAAAAACAATCTGGAGCGTGCCATGAAGAACTTGCAGATAAAAAATGCGGACCTTTTCCCGTGGCTTCTTCGCGTTACTAGGTAGGAACTGCGTTTGGATCGTGGGGAGGAAACGCGGCAAGTAAAACATCGACGTTCGCAGTCTCCGCAACGGCACCCCGCGACAAAACTTGACTCACAGAGGAGTTTTATATGAAGAACACACTGCAAGATCGGAACTGGATTTCGCGGATGCGCCTGGCAACGGCAAATGCCGCGTGGGTGTTAGCAGCCGTACTGGTGTCGGCGGTCATTACAAGCCAATCGGCGCAGGCGCAAACTTTCACCACTCTGCACAGCTTTGACGGGACGGATGGCAGCTACGTCGTTGCGCCACTGGTCCAAGCCACAGATGGGAACTTGTACGGAACGGCCGAAGAAGGCGGGGCCAACGGCGATGGCACAATCTACAACATAACCACGGGTGGCGCCTTTACGTTGCTTTACAGCTTTTGCTCGCAACCGAATTGTGCGGATGGCAACGGTCCCGTGGCTGGCCTGGTGCAGGACACCAACGGAGACCTGTACGGGACAACGGTGACCGGCGGGGTGTACAACGGCCCTAACGCGGGCACAATTTTTAAATATGCCCCAAGCAGCGGTCCCCTGAAAACGCTGTATGACTTTTGTATGGTTATAACGAGTCCCCCTTACTTAACATGCGACAATGGCTCATACCCTGAGGCCGGGCTGGTGCAGGCCAACAATGGGGACCTTTACGGGACAACCCTCGGCGGCGGGTCATTCGGGCCGCCAGAGCCCGGTAATGGTACGGTCTTCAAGATCACCGACCCCATCGCCGGGAACGGCAAATTCACCCAGCTCTATATCTTTTGCGGTGTCCCCCCCAGCTATGGTGGATGCAACAGCACCCACAGTTCGGCCAATGGCTGGGCTCCTTCGGGGGGGCTGATGCAAGCCACTAACGGGGTCCTGTACGGGACAACCTCCAGTGGCGGGAACGTCAACGACGGCGGCGCACGGTCTTTGAGATCACCAAGGGCGGCACGTTCACTAGCCTTTACGATTTTTGCTCACAAACAAACTGCACGGACGGCGACAACAATGATGGCCCCGGAAACGGATCGCCTTCTGTGCTGGTTCAGGCCACCAATGGGAACCTGTACGGAACAACCCAATGGGGTGGGGCCAACGGCGCGGGCGTAGTCTTCGAAATCACCCCGGCTGGCGAGTTCACCACGCTTTATAGTTTTTGCTCGCAACCCGCCTGCGCGGATGGCAGCGGTCCCGTGGGGGGGCTGATCCAGGCCACTGATGGGAACTTTTATGGCACGACGAGCTACGGAGGGAACTATTATGGCGGCCCCAGCGGTTTCTGCTATGCCTCGTATGGCTGCGGGACGATCTTCCAGCTCATACCTCCGGTGGCACCGGCTGGTAGCTGGACTGAAACAGTGCTCTATAACTTCTGCTCCCAAAGCGGCTGCGCGGACGGCGCCATGACCCAGGCGGGGCTAGTCCAAGACACCAACGGAACCTTCTACGGAACAACGTGGTCATATAGCACGGTCTTTAGCCTATCCACAGGTCTTGGCCCATTCGTGAAAACAGTGCCTGCCTCGGGCGTGGTGGGCAAGTCCGTCATCATTCTCGGAACCGATCTGACGGGCGCGACCGCGGTCACGTTTAACGGCCTGACGGCCACGTTCAACCCAGTCTCAAGTTCCGAAATCACCGCTACCGTACCCGCGGCCGTGGGCGAAGTCCACGCCTCCGGCTATGTGACCGTGACCACCCCGGGCGGCACGCTGACCAGCAACGTGCCCTTTCTTGTTGGGACAACGTTGACCACCACCTCGGCTACGATCACCTCTTCGCCGAATCCGTCTACTTCGGGACAGGCAGTAACCTTCACCGCGACGGTCAGTGCCAACGTCGGCGCGCCGCCGAATGGAGAAACCGTGTCATTCATGAAAGGCACAACCGTGCTGGGAACGGGGACGTTGAGTAATGGCACGGCTACCTTTACGACTTCGACGCTGCCCGTCGGTACAACGTCAGTCAAGACGGAATACAGCGCCGACGCCTACTTCAACAAAAGCATGTCGAAAGCGGTGAAGCAGAAGGTGAACTAAGCCGCGGAGGAGTCCGCGCTACCAGCACAGAATGCAGCCCTGTCTGGGCCACTTTTCTTTTGCATCACGCGAAAGGCGAAAGCACGATCGTTTACGTAACCAGGTGGCAGCACCGGCTGAACCGAGAACACCCAACTTGCACCGAGCGAAAAGCGCTCCTCGAAGAGTGCGGATGGAAGGGTGGCGACAGTGGCGGCTCGGCAGAAGAAAAACCTTGTCCAACGAAAAGACGAAAGAACCCACTTGACTCCGACCGGCCTTCTCATGGAAGGCGTTTGCACTCAGAACCGATTTTAGCCACACTTCGACTGTGCCGCCGCCCTCCCCTGCCGCTCCACCGTGCTAGAATTTCCACAGCCTCTGACCCTATACCTTGGACCCTGTCTTGATCGAACTTGCACCCTCGATACTCGCGGCCGATTTCGCCCACCTGGCGGACCAGGTGGAGCGGGCTACGGCGGGCGGCGGCAGCGTGGTCCATGTCGACATCATGGACGGGCATTTTGTGCCCAATCTCACGATCGGGCCTCCGGTGGTGAAATGTTTGCGTCGGGCAACCCGGCTTCCGCTGGACTGCCATCTGATGATAGAGAACCCCGACCAGTACATTCCCGATTTCGCGGAAGCGGGAGCGGACTGGATTTCGGTGCATCAGGAGGCGTGCCGGCACTTAAACCGGACGCTGAACCTGATTAAGCAGCATGAGTGCCGGGCGGGGGTGGTGATCAATCCGGCGACTCCGGTCGAGACCCTGGGCGAAGTGCTCGACATTGTCGATTATGTGCTGGTGATGAGCGTGAATCCGGGGTTTGGGGCGCAGAAGTTCATCCCGTCGACGCTGCATAAAATGAGGAAGCTGGCGGAAATTCGGGCGGAGCGAGGATACTCATACCGCATCGAAGTCGATGGCGGCGTGGATTTGGACACGGTGGCGGAAGTGGTCCGTGCCGGGGCGGAGATTCTGGTCGCGGGGAATGCGGTGTTCGGCAAGGGCGATGCGAAGGTGAACGCGCAGGCGCTGCTGGAAGCGGCGCGGAGCGCGAGTTTGCAGAGAGTATAGGGATTGAAGGAAAGTCAACATCCCCGCCCTAGCCGCTCCAAAAGCAGGAGCAGCTATAGGACGGGGCACCGAGCCATCCTACTTGGGTTGATTGGGATTTGAGGGGTTTGATATGCGTCGGAATTCTATTTTCGTACTTCTCGCCTTAATGCTGGCGTTGACGGTGGCGTGCACCAACAAGAAGGCGGTGAATCCGCTGGCCAACGTCGGGTCGAAACAGCCTGACAAGGTGCTGTTTGACCGGGCCATGGATGCGATGAAGCACAACCGCTTCGACGTGGCGCGCATGACGCTGCAGACGCTGATCAACACCTATCCGGATTCGGAGTTTATCGCGCGGGCCAAGCTGGCGGTGGCGGATTCGTGGTACGCCGAGGGCGGCACGACGGCGATGCAGCAGGCCGAAATCGAGTACAAGGATTTCCGCACGTTCTTTCCCAACATGCCGGAGGCGGCGGAGGCGCAGCTGAAGGTCGCAAATATCCACTATCAGGAGATGGAAAAGCCGGACCGCGACTACACCCACGCCATGCGGGCGGAAGAGGAATACCGGTCGCTGATCATGGAGTATCCGGACAGCAAGCTGCTGCCGCAGGCGAAACAGAGGTTGCGGGAAGTGCAGGAAGTGCTGGCGGAACGGGAGTTCGGCATCGGGAGGTTCTACTATTTGCGGATGGCGTATCCGGCGGCGATTGCGCGCCTGAAAACGCTGGTGGACCGCTATCCGTTATACAGCGGCGCGGACCAGGCGTTGTATTTGCTGGGGCAGGCGTACGAAGGCGAGATCGAATCGATCCGGAAGAACGGGCGCATGAATGAAGTCGCCAAGGGCAGGATGATTGAGGGCCTGACGAAGGAAGCGGCGGAGGCGTACGGAAAGATTATCAAGCGGTATCCGGCGATGGATCGGGCACTGGATGCGAAGGCGCGTCTGGAAGCGCTGCATCAGACGGTGCCGCGGCCGACGCGGGCGATGCTCGAACAGAACAAGAAGGAAGTGGCCAGCCGGCACGACACGAGCGTGATGGCGAAGGGGTTGGCGAACTTCGAGAAGCATCCTGATGTGGCCAAGGCGGCGCACGTAGGCGAGCCGACGATGGTAGATCCGGAGCCGGTGACGGCAACGGACGTGGTGCGTAAGGTCACCAGTTCAATGCGCGGAGGGACCGGCCCGGACAACAATGTGAAAGTGGAGACTGTGAATGGGGCTGTGCCGCCGAACCAGGAGGCACCGCGTTCGGATGCTCCAGCATCAGACTCGGTGACGGCTGCGGACCAGCCTGCGGCACAGGAACCGGCTGCGGCAGAGTTGAAGCCGAATGTGGCGGACCCGAATGAACTGAAGCCGAACGTGGAGCCCGATCCGAACGCGCTTCCCCCGCTGCAGCAGAGCAATCAACTGGATAGCAGCGGCGGAGCGTCGAGCGCTGCCTCCTCCAGTGCACCGGCGAAAACCGAAGAACTGGCGGATATTTCTTCGAGTAAAAAGAAAAAGAAGAAGGGTTTGGCGAAGATCAACCCGTTCTAAGCATTCCAAGACTTAGAGATCAGATTGGATGTGGGTTTCAGGCACGGGGGCTGCCAAGCGCCCGGGGTCAGTCGTCGGAGCAGACGGCTTGAGGTTACCAAAGGCACGACGACGTGGAAAAGGTTCATTCCCCAACAGGCTAGGAACGGTCGTAACCGGTTACCCCTGCAGGAATCGTTGACTTAGGTGGATGGACGAGGTAGTTTCGCGTTATCTCTCCCTTTTTGTCGAAGGATGACGCTTGGCGCGGAAAATACTGCTGGCCGATGACAGTGTGACAGCCCAGAACATGGGGCGAAAGATCCTGGCCGATGCCGGGTATGACGTGATCACTGTCAATAACGGTTCTGCCGCCTTAAAGCGGATCGCCGAAGTCAAACCGGATTTGATCGTGCTGGATGTGTACATGCCCGGCTATAGCGGGCTGGAAGTTTGTCAGCGCCTGAAGGAGTCGGCCGAGACGTCGCACATTCCCGTGTTGCTGACCGTGGGCAAGCTCGAACCTTTCAAGCCGGAAGAAGCGCGCCGCGCCAAGGCTGACGCTCATATCGTAAAGCCCTTTGAAGCCAGCGAATTGCTGACTGCAATCACGCGACTGGAAGACCGCGTGGTACCGCAGCAAGCAGAGAGTACGGATCCTGATACGGGATGGAAGAGCCGCCTGCGTTTCCCCTCGAAGAAGAAGAAAGAAGAGCCAGAACCAGAACGAGATGATTTCGTCCCAACGCCGGCCTTCCGCGATTTCCGGAAGGGGAAGGCGAAGACTGAGACTCGCGAAGCGTTCGTAGGGAAAGCGGCGGCGGCGCCTCCCCCGGAACCGGAACCAGCGGTCGTTCCTGATATCCCACGCGACATCACTCCGGAAGAATTGGATGCGCTCAGCGCGTTGGCCGCGAAACTGGATGGACCGGTTGCGGCTGAGAATGCTGCGCCGGTAGCGGACAAAACGGAGCTGGTCGAGGCTCCGGCGGAAGAAGTTGCTGCGGCAACGGTCGAGGTGGAAACTCCGGCGGCGGTGGCGGAAGCGGAAACAGCGGCAGAGAGGGAAGAAGTTGAAGCTCCCGCGACGCCCGCCGTTGAGACGGTCGAACTCACAGCGGCTCCCATCGAAGCCCCGGCATTAGCGGTCGAGGCCACGCACGAAGTCGAGAGTCCGGTCGAGCACGCGGAACCAGCGATCGAGATTACCGCGGTAGTTGCCGAACCGCCTGCGGTTGTCGAAGCCACGGTGAACACTGCCCCTCTCGCGCAGGAACCCGCGCCTGTGGACAGGGACGATGAGCCGAGATTCGCTTCGGCGACGACCGAGGCTGAGCCGGCCGGAGGAAGACAAGGCCGAGGAAAAAATTGAAATTATTAAAGAAGAGAAGCCAGCCGAGGAGTTGCCGGCGCCGGAGATGCCTGCGCCACCGGTCGCGGTTGCGGAGACAGTGGAAGAGCCGGCGGTGGAGGAGTTGGCGCCAAGCGACGTGGAACTGGCCGAAGCTTTGCGCTTGCTGACGCCTGCCACCGGGCATGGGAATGGCTCGACGGTGTCGTCGCCCGAAACCCTGGTGGCGGCGGGCCAGGCGCCGCCGGAAGAAGCGGTCGGCGGCACAGCAGCCGGCGCGCGTTGGGTTGCGGAGCCGGTGACCTTGAGTTCTGAGGAAGCCGCGATCTCGCTGGAAGCGGAGATGTTCAGCACGTTTACGGCAAAACCGACAGCGACGCCCGTCGAAGAAAGTGAACCGGTACGGATCACCGGAGTGCAAGCGATTGTGGCCGCGGTCGAAAACCGGCTGGCAGAGGCAGGGATAGCGGCGACGACGGGATTGCCTGAACAAGAGGCAGGGCATGGTTCGGCAGGGCATGGTTCGGCAGATCAAGGTTCAGCGGAGACATCGGTCGCGGAAGCGCCGGCAGAGGTAATGGCGGCGGTACCGAACGCGGAGATTCGGTCGAGGGAGGGGTCGAGCCGGAGATCGAAAAAGAGAGCAAAGCAGAGAAGATCGAAGCCGAGCGGGAAAATTCCCCCGAAAACGTTTCGGAGCAAGAGCCCGGGGGAGCGACCTTCGCGAATGCGGTGGATTGGGAAAAGATCGAGGCAACGGCGGAACAGAATGGAGAGCCCGCCGACGAGGCGACGGCTGCGGTTGCAGAACAGAATCAAGATTCGAGTTCAGATGACGGAGGTCAGGAATCCATGAGCACGGACGGGAAAGCAAAAGGGAAATCAAACTGGCGTCAGATACACACCGCGCCGGCCAGCGCTACCGCGAAGACTGACGTGGTGGAAGCGGCGAAACAGGCCCAAGCCGAGGAGGCTCCGAAGGTCATGGCAGCCGCGGCGGCAGAGGGTTCCGCGACGGACGCCAGCTCGATTGCCAGCATCGTGGACAGCGTGCTCGCCGATCTTCGCCCCAAGATCGTGGAAGAAATCGCCAAGAAACTGGCGGGGAAATAGGGCAGCCGTCGGCCCAGCCATCAGTCCATGCCGCTTCGCCCGCGAGCAGTTCATCTGGCTCTAAGTGTGATAGCCAAGACTTGACCTTGCAGGTCATCCTGTCGAGTGGGTCGCTACTGTCAGGCAGACCCTTAGGCGGATGTTCAGCGCAATGGCTGCTGAGAGGGCGAAGAAACGGCGCAAGCTTGCGCTAACGCCTGCCTACGTCAATCATTGCTTTCCACGGCTAACGGCGCTATCTTTGAGTCCTCTCCTGTCAATCAAATCATCCACAGAGACAATCCTAATGAAGTGTTCCAGAAGCGAGTTCTTTACAGCCATTCAGGGTTGGCGTGACTCTTCCTGTGCGGTCCACCTTCATACCAACGAAATCAGCGGGGCTTTTGTCGTGACGTTCTGTTCAGCGTCGGAGCGGGGCGTGCTTGAGTTTTCGGCGCACCCGCTGCTCCAGCCGCTTACCGTTGATTTGTCGAATGCGGACGAGTTCGAGTTTGTCCTGCCAGAGCGTGAAATAAAGGGTGCTGATTCCGAGTTGGTGAAACAGGTTGCGGATGAAGTTGCCTTAGCGCGTGTGAGAGGCAAACTCGTCTTCAGCATGACACGGTTGGTTGACCCGTTTGCAGGGAGTCTCGTCCGAGTCCCCTCCAGCCCAGCGCCAAAGAGCGACGCTGCAACTGCGGAGCCGCCAATAGAGCCTGAAGACTGTTAGAGGCACGGTTGGTATCGGAACCCGACAAGTCCAACTGGCGTAATATCGCGATTACACTCAAAATCCCCCAATCGAATACCAATCTGTGTCGGACACGTAGACGCTCGCCAACCCTGTCCGTAAGGTCGAGTCCAAGCTATTACACTTTAGGTTTTTCTCGGGTCCTCGGCTTCTCAGCGGCGTAAAACTCCTCTACAGCGTCCGCTTAAACAAGGGCACCGCCAACGCCAGCGTCACCACCGCGAAAATCGACAGATAAATTATGTCTGGAACTATCGCCACCAGCCCGGTCTCCTTGAGCAGCAGCGACTTGAATCCATGTACGGCGTAGGTAAACGGATCCACCTTCGCAATCGCCCGCAGCCACACCGGAAACGCTTCCACCGGATAGATCGAGCCGCTGGGGAAAAACAGCAACGTATTTAAAATCCCGAACATGGCCCGCGGCACCAGCGGATCCTCGATCCGCACCATCAACAGGAACATCATCGTATTGAACGCCACCGAGGTCAGGGTGATCATCACCAGCAGCCCCAGTATCGTCCCCGGACTGAAGATGGTCCCCACGCCCGCCAGCAGCGACCCGATCACCGTAATTACCACCCCGGTCATTACCGCCTTGATCGCTCCCGCTCCGTTCAGCCCAAACACCAACTCCGCCTTCGTGATCGGAGTCACCAGATATCCCTCATGCACCCCGCGGGCCTTATCGTCGATATACAGCATTCCCGCCGCCGATCATCACCGAAACGAACATTGCCAGCGTGATCGAGCCCGGCAGCAGGTACTTCATGTATTCGATATAGGGATAAAGTTCGACCACCTCCAGCGCTGTCTGCTGCAATAGCCGTGGCGACACGTCGGGCTGGTTCAGGGCGTTGGTCACGTCGTTCATCTTGTCTTCGAACGACGAACTCATGAAGTTGTCGCTGTTGTCGACGATGAGCGCGATTCGCGGATGATTCTTCTCGTACACCATCTTGGAATACTGCGCCGGGATGATCACCGCGCCCTGAATCTTTCCGTTGCGCACGTCTTCCCGCGCCTGCACTTCGTTGTCGTAAGGAATGGCGATGAACGTCCCCGCATTTGCCCGGACCGCGTCAAACGCTTCTTTGATGCGGATCGCCTGCGTCCCATGATCCTCGTCGACGACGCCCATCTTCGCGTCGCGGATCTTTCCTCCAAACGCATTTCCCAGCACGATCAACTGCACCAGGGGAAACACCATCGAGGCAAACATCAGCGCCGGCGAGCGGAAGAACTTGCGCATCTCGCGCTCGATAATCGCCATCATCCGGTTCATGGCTGCAACCCCGGCCGCGGCGGCATCACGAAGGCATGCGCTTTTACCAGCTCATCGCGCAGTTGCCGCCCCGTGTAAAAGACAAACACATCATCCAGCGTCGTGTTCTGCACCGTAAGCGTCTTCACCACCACCCCCGCCTCGACCGCCATCCCCACCAGATCCGTGGTTGTGCGCGACCCATTCGCCGTCAGCACCCGGAACATTCCGGCGCTCTCGTTCTGCACCGACGTCACTTCCGGCAATGCTTTCAGCCGCTCTTCCCAATCGGCCGGAGGCCGCTCGAAGTGCGCTTCAATCACGTTCGATCCCGGGACGCTTGCCTTCAACGCCTCCGGGGTATCGAGCGCCACCAGCTTTCCGTGATCCACAATGGCAATTCGATTACACAGCCGGTCGGCTTCGTCCATGTAATGCGTGGTGATCAGGATCGTCAGCTGGCGCTTAGCCTTGATCGCAGTCAACATTTCCCACACCGCCACGCGCGACACCGGATCGAGTCCAGTCGTTGGCTCGTCCAGAAAGAAAATCTTCGGACTATGCACCAATCCCCGCGCAATTTCCAACCGCCGCCGCATCCCGCCCGATAGCGTTTTCGTCTGCGCGTCCCGCCACTTCGTCAAGTCCACCGTCTCCAGCAGTTCCTCAATCGCCGGTTTGCGCCGCTTCGCCGGGACGTCATACAGCTTGGCGTAAATGTTCAGATTCTCTTCCACCGTCAAATCGAGATCGCTGGTCAGTGCCTGCGGAATCACTCCAATCGTCCGCCGTACCGCATTCGGATCGCGAGCCACGTCGTGTCCCGCCACCCGTGCCGACCCCGCCGTGATCGGAATCAGTGTGGTCATCATCCGGATCAACGTGGATTTCCCCGCCCCATTCGGCCCCAGCAGCCCGAAGATTTCACCTTCTTTTACCGCAAAGGAAATATCGTCGACCGCCGTGAAGTCGCCGTACTTTTTCACTATGTGCGAAACTTCAATCGTATCCGGAGCATCTGCCGCTACTTCGCTTTTGCTGAACTCCGAAGCCGAAACTGGCGCGCCATTCGCCTTATTGCCATCCCCGTTCATGGCTTAACCGCCGCTTCCGCACTCTTCGGTGCCGTCCCCTTCACCTGCTCCGGACTCACCAGCACCTCGGCGGTCATCCCCGGCACATACGCGCCTTTCGGATTTTCCAGTCGCACCTTCAACGCAATCGTCCTTATATCCCGCTTCCTTCGCCCCACATCCCGCTGCGTCGCAAAATCCGCTTCCGCCGCCTTATAAAACACTTTTCCCGGAACCACCGTGCCTCCCGGCAGCCGCACCCGCAGCGTGTCTCCAATTCCAATATGATCGGAATCCGTTTCCGGAATCGCCGCGAACGCCCACGTGTCGCTGAAATCGACCACCGTCACGATCGCCTGGCCCGCGCTCACCACTTCGCCTTCGCGCGCCGCCCGCACCAGCACCGTCCCCGTCACCGGCGCATAAATCTTCGTATATCCGAGATGCACTTCCGCCTCTTTCAACTGCGCCACCGCGTTCTCCACCTGCGCTCGCGTGGAAGCCACCGTGCTCTCGGCCGCCGTCGCCTGGTTGGTGCGCGCAATTGCCGAATTCAAATCCGCCTGTGCCGCCGTTACCTGGTCCTTGAGTGACTGCACGCTGGCCTGCTGCGCCTTCAGATTCATCTCCGCCTGCACCCGATCCTGATCGGATGCCACGCCCGCCTGTGCCAGCCCGATCGTCCGCCGGCTGTCGCTCTCCACCCGCGTCAAGGTCGCTTCGGCCTGCGCCAACTGCGCCCGCGCCGATTGCAGCTTGGCCTGCGAATTGGCCACGTCGCCGGACGTGGACCCCTTCGTCGACTGGTGCGTGTACTCGTTCGCGCTCATCTGCGAACGCAGGCTCGAGATCGTCGCCGAAGCTGCGCGCTCCTCCGCTTCCAATTCCGACGGATCCAGCAACGCAATCAGGTCCCCCTGCTTGACCTGCGATCCTTCCTCCACCAGCAGCTTCAGAATCCGCCCCTGAATCTGCGGACTCACCACAATCTGGTTGGCATCCACCGTCCCCACCAGCACCAGATCATTTCCACCGGGAGTCGAGAAAAAGTAATACCCGGAAGCGATGGTCAGAAGGATGCCCAGCACAATCAAGAACCGGTTGCGCGCACTCATGGAAAATCTCCTAGCGGAGCTGTCAGTTCTTAAACAGCGCCGTCGAAACAAAATCGAGCACAAACGCCCGCCGCTCCCGAATCCGCCCCTCCGACAAGGGATCGAGCTTCATCAGCGTCTTCATAAGCGGCGCCGCGCTGAAATAAAACACAATCACCGCCGCCACCGAGGGCAGAAAATCCAGCGGATTTAAGGCCCGGAATTCGCCTGTCCGAATCCCCTTCCGCAAAATCTCAGCCACCTTCTCGAAGATGGGACGAAAATATTCCTCGGCAACCCGCTGCATACGTGCGCTGCCCTTCGCGCCCGAGCTCATCCACTCCGCTTGCACGACTCGGGGAAAGCGCGGGTTGGCCGCGATGTAATCGAAATACGCCCCCAGGTATTCCAGCATCTTCTGCCGCGGGGGCAGGTCGCTTTCGAGCACCGGCATCACGCGGGCCCGCAAGCCGTTGAAGACGTGGTCCAGCACCGCTTCGTACAGGGCATCCTTGTCCTCGAAGTAGTAGTACAGCAGCGCCTTGTTGACATGCGCCGCCCGCGCGATGGCATCGGTTCGAGCCCCGGCGATGCCGTTTTCGGCAAATTCCGCTACGGCCGCGTTCAGGATCGCCGCCCGGCTCTCCACCGGCCGCCCGCGCGTCCCCAAGCGGGGAGTTTTAGCAGCCCGGTTGGAGTGGGGGCGGGCGATTCGCCGGATCAGCCCAGTAGATGGTTTCATATAATTAACCAGTTAGTTAGATTATATCGCAAGAGGGGTTGAACGACAATACCCCAGGAAAACGGGGCGCCGCCATCAAGGCTCGGCCTTTCACTCATGCCTTCGGGGTCTCAATAGGTGGACCAAACGGACCGCAGCGGCCACGCATGGACTGACGGAACTTCTCGCGCTCTTCGGGAGTCATCTGCTCCAACCGCTCTCTCATGCGGTGTCGCCAGTGCCCATGGCCACCGTGCCGGCCGTGGAATCCGCCAAAGAGAATCTTGCAGAGGACCAAAAGTCCTACCGCCTGCCAGAAGCCGATCAGATGCCAGCCAAAAAGAGCCGGCATCAGCCAGTTCCACAGGCGCATGGTCACATAGCCAAACAGCGGTACAAACACGAAGAAAAATACCAAGGCAAACATCAGGAACTTCACTGCTCTACCCGCTACCCTACCCGCCCAATCTTCTCTCATACCCTTCACCTCATGTTTTCAAGAATTCATCGTGAATCGCCTGCAAACGCTCGCGCAAACGCAGCACCGCGTAGTGCTTGCGCGAGAGGAGTGTGTTCACGCTCACGCCCGTTTCTGCCGCGAGTTCCTTGAAGCTGTAACCCATCAACTCGTGGGCGACGAATACTTCACGCTGCTCATCAGGCAACTCGTCCAGCGCGGCATCCAGCTCTTCCAGCAGCACATTTCGTGCGTAGGCTGCGTCCGGCCCGGCATCGGGCGATGGCAGCAAGTCTTCCAACTGCAGGGTCTTCCCGTCCTCGGTGATCGTCGGCGGCTGATTTCTCAGGTCCGCCCGCTGTCTGCTGCGGAAGAGATCCGTAATTCGATTGCGGGCCACCCGGAACAACCAGGCGGTCACCTGCGCTACCGGCTTCATCAGGCGGTAGGCTTCCACGAGCTCGTAGAAGACATCTTGCAAGACGTCTTCCGCGTCTTCGCGGTCCGCCACGCGTCTGCGGATGAAGTTGCGCAGCCGGCTTCCCTCGCGTTCGATCGCCTCAGAGATCCGCTGGTCCTGATCTGCCATTGCCCACTGTTTTCTCAGCGCCGCGTCCATCTGCTTATGTAGACGAATGAACGGGCGAGATATTGTATGAAGTCAAGCAGAAGATACAGGAAAGACTTCGTGCACAGCGGCAGAAGGCATCGGTATTACCCCAAATGGGCGTCGTTCCAATGGTGATTTGCCGCCAGCTATTGATAATCAAAGGACGAGAGCGCCCCCGCTCCAAGCGCTCCCCGCGCCCAAGTCCTCAAAAAACGACAATATTCACAAATCTTGTTGCCCACGAAGCCTCAGTTGGGCATATACTCGGCACGCGCAGAAAGTATGCGTAAGGAGACTCCCCCAAATGAACAAGGTACTGGAAGTCCTGCTAACCGCTGTGGCACTGGCAGGGTTGTATTGCGCAATCCCGACAAGCGTCTCATCGCCTGGCAATGCTAGCATTCGAGCAGACCAGGCGGCGGTGCTGGTTGCGGATGGCAGCGACCCGATGCCCGGGTGCCGCCACGTACTACAGTGCCCCCAGTAAGTGTAGGTAAGCTGGACACATAGAAGCGACGCCGGGCCGCACAAAAGAGCCATTGCAGAGCGGTCGGAGGAGAGGTATGCTCTTGAGTATTACAGAGATGTAATGCCATGAACTGGTTAATGTATGTGAACTGGCTCGCCGGTCCGGTGTTGCAGATCACCCTCCTGATCTTCATGGTCCGGCGAAAGTACCACACTGCGTTTCCCCGATTTTTTTCCTACATCATATATCAGACGCTCAAGTCGGCATGTTTGTTTGTCGCGTACAGGTATTTTCCCGCAAGCTACTTCGACGCGTATTGGACCGGAAACGCCCTCAGCGTGATCTTTACGGTTGCGGTGATGGCTGAAATCTTGCGCAACCTGTTTAAAGAGTATGGAGGTATTCAGAGTTTAGGAATCACCATCTTCCGATGGTCATGCGGGCTGCTGCTTCTGCTTGCCATCCTGGGTGCATTGTCTGGCAGCGAAGTGGGCGGCGACAGGATCGTGGCTACGGTGTTTGCCTTTGATCGCAGCATGCGCGTGATGCAGGTTGGGCTCTTCCTGCTCTTGATGGTGCTTTGCCGTTTGCTCAGGAATTACTGGCGGCAACAGGTATTCGGCATAGCGCTGGGATTCGGAGTCTTTGCCAGCGTTCAGCTCATCCTGGTCAGTTTTCTGATTCGGTACGGCGGCAGCCAAGAGGCAACGCTTAGTTTAGTGAAGAGCACGGCGTACAACGTCGTGACGCTGGTTTGGATCGGCTATCTGATACAGCAGCCGCAACTGGTGCCCAAGCTTTCGGCGGTTGCGAACGCGAATCCTTTCGGTATGGCATTGGCCACGTCCGCTGCTGTGCCGGATGACGCGGGCTATATGTTGAGGATAGAGCAGGCCGTGGACCGGGTGTTGTCGCGCGGCGATTGGCCGAGACCAACGACACAAGGATCTCGGATCGTCGGCCGCAAACCCAATCCGGAAGAGGGCAACTAAACTGCGGTAGTCCCACACCGGTGCGCGAAACGATGAAGTCCGCGGCACAGCAGCTACGCACTGAAGCCGGCTGGCCTCCGCAGGAGGGCCAGCTTATTTCGTTCCGATCTTCCACCGGATCCGAAACGGCTACTCTCAAAGAAGTGCGCTGGGGTTTGGTCTGGCGGGATTTCATTCTTGAAGACGGGCGGGTGATACCCGAGCACAGGGTCACGGGCCATCCCCAGCCGCAGGTGTGGCGCAGACTCGGCGAAGTCACTGACCAGGAGCGCGAGGAGTGTGAGGAGCGGCTCCTTTCGATGGCCAGCGCGGGGATGGATCCTCGCATACGAGACCAGTCTTTCTGGGCGGAGCTGAATCAATATCTGGCGTACACATACATCAGGTTCAAGCAGCCCGGGCCCCAAGGGCAAGATACAGAGCGATGATGAACTGACCGGGAGTAGAAGTCTCCGGTCGTGTGAAGGGAACGAGGTTTGACGCTGTGAGCCGATCCGACGAGGGAACCGAAGAGCAGGAGGTTTGGAGAGCGCTCTCCGAAGCTGGCCTGATCGAAATACGACTTGACGAATTTGCAGAAAGAATCAGAGACGTCAAACGTATCGTAGGAATCCGTCTTCATGAATTGCTGGATTTCAAGACGGGCATTCAGGAACGCGAATCTGCGGCGTACTCGCTGGGCACACTCAAGAGATTAGAGTTGAAGGTACTGGCGAGTGCTCCGAAGCCGCCCGACCCCTCGGAAATGTAATTCTAGTCAAGCAGCCTGACCCGTAGTCATCCAGTGTTTCATGCCTTTTCAAATACTGATCGTGCCGCGTGATTTTTCGCGCTGAAGACATTTCTGTACTTGCCTGGCAATAAGAACTGCTCCAAGATTAAGGAACAAACTCCCGTTTCCTCGGGAAGAGGTCACTATGCCCAGCGAGGGTCCGAAGCAAGTCAAGAAGACTTGGGAGGAACTGGTCGCCGCCGCTGCAATGGAAAGCGACCCCGAAAAGCTTGGCAAGATGATGGAAGAGATCTTTGCCGCGCTCGAGGAGCGGGAACGAATCCTCGCCCTGTCACAAAATCCACCTAGCCTCTGACGGCCCAACCCAGACCCGATTCCGGAGGGTTGGGCAAACGTGGTCTACCGAGACCCGCCCGCGATTGAAGGCACCAGCAGCACCTCATCGCCGTCCTGGAACGAATACGACGCGCCTCCCAGGAAGCGAATATCTTCCTCATTCACATAAATATTCAGGAAGCGCCGCGTCTCCCCCGCTTCATCCCGCAAATGGGGCTTCAAGTCGGGGAACTGCTGGTCGAGATGCGAGAACAGATCGTTGAGGTTAGCCGCCGAGCACACCACGCGGGGGGTCCCAGCAGTCAGCCGCCGCAAAGCGGTAGGAATTTGAACGGTAATGCTCATAAGAAAACTTCCTCGGTGAAACACAGCCCCTAAAGGGGCTTCTGATTCCGAAAATTTGCGGCATCGCTAAAGCGATGCCCTGATACGAACCGTCTAACGTCGAGCGCCTAAGCGACCGCGGCTGTCGACGAATCCGACGCTGCTGCAAACGCCGGCAAACTGACCGCTTTCGCCGCAAGATAAGCTTCGAACTCGGCAATCTTCGGAGCGATCGGAACTTCGGCTTGGTACTTGTCCGCCAGCACGTCGGTGGTCTTGAGTCCGTTGCCCGTAATGCAGAGCACGGTGGTTTCATCAGGAAGGATGCGATCCTGATGAATCAGTTTGCGCGCCGTCCCTACGGTTACGCCGCCCGCAGTCTCGGTAAAGATGCCTTCGCTCTCGGCCAGCAACTGGATGCCGGTGACAACCTCGGGATCGGAAATGTCTTCCGCCCATCCACCGCTTTTGGTGATGGCCTGCAGCGCGTAAGGTCCATCCGCCGGATTGCCGATGGCCAGCGAGCGCGCAATCGTCTTCGGACGCTGCGGTTCGATCTCCGAGCTGTACTGCTTGATGGCGGTCGAAATCGGCGAACAGCCAGTCGCCTGCGCGCCAAAAAACTTGACCGGCTTGGGATCGACCAATCCGAGGAGAATCAGCTCATCAAACGCCTTCTTGATCTTAGTAATCAAGGACCCGCCCGCCATCGGCACCACGATGTTATCGGGCAGCTTCCAGCCCAGTTGTTCGGCGATTTCATAGCCCACCGTCTTCGAGCCCTCGGCGTAGTACGGACGGAGATTGACGTTCACGAATCCCCAGCTGCGTTCGTCGGCGATCTGCGAGCACAGGCGATTCACGTGGTCATAGCTGCCGTTGATGCGCACCAGTTCCGCGCCAAAGACTTGCGTGCCGAGAATCTTCGCGGGCTCAAGATCCGAAGGAATAAAAATCCACGCCTTGAAACCTTCGCGAGCCGCCTGCGCCGCCACGGAATTAGCGAGGTTCCCGGTCGACGAGCACGCCACCGTATCGAACCCAAAGCTGCGGGCATTGGCCAGCGCGACCGCAACCACGCGGTCTTTGAAGCTCAACGTGGGCAGGCACACGGCGTCATTCTTGACGAAGAGCCGGCGCGACCCGATCCGGTCGCCGAGACGCGGGGCGCTGACCAGCGGCGTATATCCAACCGGGAGGGAGGGTTGATAGCCCGCAGGCAGCGGCAGCAACTCGCGATAGCGCCAGATGTTGGGCGCGCGCGAGGCGAACAACTCGTGGGAAATGCGCGGGCGCAGCGAATCGTAGTCGTAGGTAATTTCGAGCGGCGAGAAACAGTCTTCGCAGTAGCTGCGCGGCTGGTTGCCCCAGATCTTGCCGCATTCGCGGCAGCGGAGGTGGTAGGTGCTCGTCTCCATCTTGCAACTTCTTTCTGTGACTGCGGGACGAGCCGGGTAAAAATTACCCCAGTTACTACAAAACCCCTTTTCCGAATGGGAAAAGAGGCTCGGGAAATGCGAATCAAATTTCGCTTACCCGAATCTCATGGTCCCCGTTACCGGGCGAGAGTTGGCACCTGCAATTGAGATATATGATCTCTATCCGGTTGCCGTGGCGTCCTAGGGCTCGTCCCTCAGCCACTCTGCATGAAATTCCGATTTGCTCAATAAAGAGCAAACTTGGGATCAGATATTACAACCGACCAAGCGGTCTGTCAAGTCGGCTTATAGGTTGGAAATGTCTTCAATTTCCAGGAGACCACTGGCGCTAGCCTCTGATCAGTGGGAACTCCGCTGATCCAACCCGTGCAACGTGCTCCTCGGCGAATTCGGTGACGCGTTCGAGTGCGGCCTGCAGTTGCCGGTGAAATTCCGTCATCTGCGCGTCGCCTGCGTCGGCGGGAACCTGCATCTTGGCGCTGACCCGCACCAGAGCCTTCGAAAATGGCTTGGGGATCATCGTCGCATCCCATGAATTCAGCACCCAGGCATCGCTGAGGGCCACATAGAAGGCCGCCATCGGCAAAGCGCTGGCACGGGACAACAGTACCGGGCCTGGTTTGGCCACGTCTTTCGGTCCGCGCGGACCGTCAATCGTAAAAGCCACCGAACTGCCCTGTTCAAGTTGACTTTTCAAGCCGAGCAAAGCTGTCGCGCCGCCGCGACTGCTCGATCCACGCACCGCGACGAAGCCAAGTTTTTCAATGGTCCGGGCTATGTATTCCCCGTCGAAGCTGCTGCTTACCATCACTGCGATTCCAGCCTTTCTCCATAGCCATGAGCTGGCAAACACGGCCCGGTGCCAGAAAGAGTAGATCACCGGCTTTTCGTAAGTCGCGTTGGGAGGGGAGGGCGGCTCCTCCCATGATATGGAAGAGCGAAGAGTCGGACCGATCAGCGAAATGGCCAGATAGCTCGTCCAACTGATAAGCCACAGAAGAATTCTCTGCCGGAGCGAGAATGGGCGAGCATCCAAGACGGAGGGCGGCTCAGGCTCAACAGCGGTCGGAGAAGAACTCACCCCGATATTGTAGCCGGGAAGGAAAGGTTTAACTGAGGGCTGAGAGATGACAGCCGGTGGCTAGGCTTCCAGATAACCCACGATCCACTCTTTCAGCCGATGCCGGCGCTCGTCGCTTGCGTCAAAACGGATCCCGAAGCTCTTGTTGGGTTTCTTCCATGTGACGTGCCCACGCACCCAGATGCGCGGCAGGGTGAGCAACGAGAAAGACACTTCCACCAGACTTCCTGGTTCGGGAACGTGGCTGCCCTTGAGCGACATGCCCCCTGAACTGACTTCCTGGCTCGTGGCGGTATATCGGGCACCGTCCTGCATCACGATCCCAACCTCGGTCATAACCGGTACCCGTACGTAGCGACGGAATTCATGCAGCACCAGCATTCGAGTCGAGCGCACCAGTTTGAGGGCCGCCGACCGCTCCAGGGGTTCGTGAAACACCGCGTTGAGACACAGCTTCGAGTAACGCAAGGCATCCTGCGCGGTGCCTCCCAGCCCGTAAATGACGATCCGGCTGTTGGAAGCCGACCCTCTCGCCAGTTCGATGATGCGGCCGGCGTCTTCTCCCAGGGACAAAACGCAGGCTTCGAATTTTTCGCGCTGCAGCCGTTCCGCGTCTTCACGCGGGATGAAAACCGTATCGATTCCAAATTGGCGGAAGCACTCCGCAATCAGTTGCGCAGAGGTTTCGGGCAAGTCAAAGAGGGCGACGCGCGCCACCGATTTTCGATGGGCGGATTGAGGGGCGGTGGCAGTACCAGTCGAAGTAGCCATGAGTCCTTAGGGGTGAACTCCTCTAAAACCACATTCTGGCGGGCTTTTCAACGGATGGGTAGGTTTCTAAGGGCCTAGTCCCTGTCCGAAAGTGCCATTACGAACGGTGTACCTGGAGCGGTTACCTCTACGCCCTTCGTTTCTTCTCGCTTCACGCCAGCGAGGGGAGCTTTCACCGTCCAGCTTGAGCCTTCAGGTAAGATGTTGTCATTCTTGCATTTGCAGTCGCGCCTGAAAATGATCACTCTCCACGACATTCAGTCGGCCCTGGGCCGCATTCGTAAGTCCATCTACCTTTCGCCCTGTGCGCGCTCGGAGACGTTTTCCGAGTCCACCGCCAACCAGGTCTATTTGAAGCTCGACAACCTGCAGCGCACCGGCTCCTTCAAAGAGCGCGGCGCGCTGAACAAGTTGCTCTCGCTGAGCCCCGAAGAACGCGCCCAGGGCGTGATTGCGGCCTCGGCCGGAAATCATGCCCAAGGCGTGGCCTACCACGCCGGCAAACTCGGCATCCGCGCCCAGATTTGCATGCCTTTGACTACGCCTCTCATCAAGGTGTCAGCGACGCGTGGTTACGGCGCCGACGTGGTTCTGCATGGCGCTAACTACGACGAAGCCTACGAAGAGTCGCTCCGCCGCAGCCAGGCTGAGCACCTCACTTTCGTGCACGCCTTCGACGACGACGCGGTGATCGCCGGACAAGGCACGATTGGCCTGGAATTGCTTCAGCAGCATCCTGACCTCGAAGCCGTGGTCGTCCCGATTGGCGGCGGAGGCCTGATTGGCGGCATCGCCTGCGCCCTGAAAGAGTCGAATCACAAGATTCAAGTTTTCGGAGTTCAGCCTTCGCGCCTGCCGTCCATGAAAGTTGCCGTCGCCGAAGGCGAGCCCGTGACACTTATGCCGGCCTCCACCATCGCCGACGGCATCGCCGTGCGCCGCGCCGGCGAACGGACTTTGCCACTGGTTCAGAAGTATGTGGACGACATCGTCACGGTCGAAGAAGAAGAAATTGCGAACGCGATCCTGCTGCTGCTGGAACGCGAAAAAACTTTGGCCGAAGGCGCTGGCGCGGCAGCCATCGCGGCCCTGGTCAACCGCAAGCTGCCTCTGGTCGGAAAGAAAGTCGCGGTGCTGGTGTGCGGCGGGAATATCGACGTCACGCTGCTCTCACGCATTATTGAGCGCGGCCTCGTCAAAGACGGACGTCTGGTGCGCCTGCGCGTTCATCTGCCCGACTATCCCGGCGCGCTCAATCGCCTTACGTCGATCCTGGCGCAGCATCGCGCCAATATCGTTGAGACCGATTACGACCGCGCCTACCACGGCGTCGGTCTGGGCGAAACCGCGATCGAAATCACCATGGAAACGCGGGGGCCGGACCATATCGCCGAAATCATCTCGGCATTGGGAGCAGCGGGCTACACGCAGGAGCGGGTGCTGTAGGGATTTTTCACCGCCGAGACGCCGAGGGCGCCGAGGAAAACTTTTAACAACAGGGGGGCACTGGGTAACACGGGGAGACCATTGAATTTCTCGGCGTCTTAATTCACTCGAACTGTTTCCGGAATCTCTCCAACTGATCCTTCACTTCCGACACTTCCCGCCGCAGCGCCGCCACTTCTTCTTCCAGTCGACTAATGCGCTCGACATCCGCCGGATTGCTCTCAACCGCCGCGCCGGCCTGCAGCGGCGCGTCCGCTTCCATCACATCTCCGGCCAGCAAATGTGCGTACCGAGATTCTTTTGTTCCCGGCTGCCGGGGCAGCACCTTGGCCAACGGCGGTTCGCGCTGCATCAACTTTTGCAACGCCGATTGCACATCCTCGAGCGTTTCGAAGCGGTGCATGCGTTCGGCGCGGCCGCGGAGTTCGCCCGGCGTCTGCGGACCGCGCAAGAGCAGCACGCATAGAATCGCAGTCTCGGCCCGCGTGAAGTTAAACACCTCCTGCAGGCGCTGCTCGTACTTGGTCACGCGGCTGTCGGCGCCGCGCGCGGGGCCGGCCAGGCGCTGCTGTTGCAGACCCTCCAGCGCGTTGCGGACTGTGTCTTCGTCCAACTGCATCACCGGATCGCGGTTCGTCTTCTGGTTGCAGGCATTCACCAGCGCATTCAGCGACAGGGGATAGTATTCCGGCGTGGTGATGTCCTTTTCGATCAGCGACCCCAGCACGCGGACTTCGGTTTCCGTCAGCTTTAATTCCATGGATTCTCTTGACCGCCTTCGATTGTATCGAAGACGTCAAAGTCAAAGGCAGCGGGCGAGGGCGCCCGCTCCACACGATCAACACCGGCGGGGCACGGTATACTCGATAGTTTGCCGGACGCATCCAAGTGAACCAGTGCCAGTGGCCATGCCGGTTGCCAGTGGTTCAGGATGAGGCAAAAGTGACTCGGGGAGGACTGGCAACTGGCGGCTGGCAACTGCATTTAAGGAGGAATCGTGAGGAAATACCTGGGAGTTATGGCGGGCGTGGCTGCGTTGTGTGTGATGTCGTGGGCGCAGGCTCCAGCTCCAACTCCAGCTCCGGATCCCCCTCAGACCCAGGCCCAGGCTCCAGCACCCGAGGCAACCCCGATTCCGAACCCAGCGGAGAAACCGGCCGTCCCCCTCGCGCCACCGTATCCGCGCATCGACCTGTTTCTTGGCGGTACGTACGCCGAGGCCGGTCTTTTCAACGCCGGACACTGGGCTGGCTTGCCCGGTTGGGACGCTGCGCTCGGCCTGAACGCAACCCGTTGGCTGGGGTTTGTGGTGGAAGGCGGCCAATACTTCGGAACCTCGAAGATTCCAACCAACACGCCGGCGCCATTTCCAACCTGCGGCGAGCAGAATGGCTTCTGCCCAGGCACTTATCCGACGTTCGACGTGTCGACGCGAGAATACAACTTCCTTTTTGGCGTCCAATTTGCCCGGCGCAAGTATGAACGCTGGACGCCATTTGGCGAGCTCCTGTACGGGCACCAGGGCACACGCGGCGTGGCAGTTGGTGGGGGCACGACTGTAACGGAAATCGGAACGGGCCGGGCGCTGGTGGCCGGCGGCGGCCTCGAGCGCAAGATCAATCAGCGTTTCGGGTTGCGCCTCAAGGCCGATTACCTGCAGACCGCCACCGGGTTTCCGGCGCAACCCAAGCAGAAACAGGACAACTTCCGGTTCTCGGTGGGCATCGTCATCCACAACGTGCACAAGAAGAGGCGCACGCTCGAGGATGAAACTCAGGCCGAACCGTAAGGCAGTCGTTCGCCGCTAGTCATTGGTCGTTGGCAAAACGCCGCCTTTGTCGACGCATCCAACGCAGCGTTCGCGAACGGCTGACGACGAGCGACTAACGACAGCAATTTACGGGCGGCGCAGCAGATCGCTCAGCGGTTTGGTCTTAGACCGTACTTCGGACCGTACTTCGTCGGCGAGATCGGAGCCTTTTTCGACCGCTTCCTCGAAACGGTCCTTGGCTTCGTCCGTCCAGTCGGAGACGGTGTCCAGGGCGTCGTCGTAGGAGCGCCGCAGGTCTTTCCGCAATAGCCGCCCAGACTTCGGAGCTAGCAACAGACCGAGGGCTGCGCCGACACCGAGCCCGATCAGCAGAAAAGTGACTGCGGTGCCGACCGTACCTTCCGAACTCTCGTATTTTCCAATGCGCATATGCACCTCCCGATCACATCTATTCTAGACCTGAATTGAATGGGCAATTTGTGATTTGTAATGGGTAATCGAAAACGCGGTGGCCCGGTTCCCATAACCCTATGCGCCTGTGTAAAATAAAGTGTTATCTCCAAGTGCGGCGGAAGCCCCGGCAACCTCCAACCAGCTGGCCATTAGCGGGCCGGGTGGGGACCCCGGACCTGCCTCGCTGCGCAGAATTCCTAGCAGAATGAAGGAGATGTAAACCAGCAATGTCGATTCCAGCGACCCAACTCCGTCCCGGCATGATCATCAAGCACAACAACGACCTGCATTCCGTATTCAGCGTCGAGCATCGCACACCGGGCAACCTGCGCGCCTTCATCCAGGCAAAACTGCGCAATTTGCGCACCGGCGCCATGTTCGAGCATCGTTTCCGCTCTCCCGACCCCATCGAGAAGGTTAACGTGGATGAGGAGAACATGGAGTTCCTCTACGCAGACGGCGACAGCTACTACTTCATGAACACGGAAAACTACGAGCAGACCCACCTGACCCGCGATACCCTCGGCGATGCGGTGGATTACCTGACACCGAACCTCCAGATCAAAGTGGAATTCTTCGACGGCAAGGCCGTGGGCATCGAGCTGCCGCAGACCGTGGTATTGACCGTGTTGGAAGTCGAGCCTGGCCTGAAGAGCGCAACCGCATCGAGTGTAACCAAGCCGGCAAAGACCGAAACCGGCCTGATCGTGCAGGTGCCGCCATTCATCAACGAAGGCGAGAAAATCAAGGTCGACACGGCCGAAGGGACGTATTTGTCGCGGGCACAGTAAAAGGTCAGAGGTCAGAGGTCAGATTGCAGAGGTAAGAACCTTCGGCTAAGGTTTTCACCTCTTCAATCTGACCTCTGACCTCTGCAATCTAACGATGACTTCCGCCAAAGACGAATCTGCTACTCGCGCTCGCCGCTTTCTGGTGCGCGGACGTGTGCAGGGCGTCGGCTTCCGCTGGTTTGTGGAGCGGGAGGCGTTCATCCTGCAGATTGCCGGGTGGGTGCGCAACAATCGTGACGGCAGCGTCGAAATCCTGGCTCAGGGGACACGCGACCAGTTGGCGGGATTGCACTCGCGGTTACGCGAAGGCCCACGGGCAGCGCGCGTGGATGAGGTGGAAGTATCCGAAGCTCAGCCGGTGGCCGGCCTGACTTCATTTCTAATTCAAGATTTCTAATTTGTGATTCCAATTCGTGATTTCCAACTAAGGAGCGTAGATGTCGACCAAGGTGGACGTGGATTGCGATGGGTTGAAAAAGCTGATCAGAGAGGTGCCGGACTTCCCGAAAAAAGGCATCCTGTTCTACGACATCACCACGCTGCTCAAGGATAAAGCCGGTTTTGCGCGGCTGATTGATGCGCTCTCGGAGAACTATATCGGCAAAGGGATTGACCTGGTGCTGGGCATGGAGGCTCGCGGATTTATCTTCGCTCCTGCGCTTGCCTACCGCCTGAATGCCGGCTTCGTTCCTGTCCGCAAGCCGGGAAAGTTGCCCGCTGAACACGTTGAAGGTCAGCTACGACCTGGAGTACGGCAGCAACGCGCTGGAGGTACACAAGGATGCCATCGGAAAAGGCCAGCGCATTCTGATCGTGGACGACCTGCTGGCCACCGGCGGAACGGCTGCCGCGACTGCGGAATTGGCCAGCGGCTTGGGCGCGGAAATTGCCGGGCTGGCGTTTGCGGTCGAACTGGACTTCCTAAAAGGTCGCGAGAAACTGGCGAAGTACGAAGTCTTCTCGCTGCTTCACTATGATCGGTAAATAGAATGATCGCTAGAACCGACCGGTAGAATCGGACCGGTCAAATCGCCTTCGACGGACGCGCATGATCCAGATTTCGATCTCAGAGCCGGGCCCGCTTTTCTTTCTTCCTGGTGGCGACGCTGGCTGGAGCATTCGCGGCCGCCGCCGATTCCCCTCCACTTCCGCCTTCCATCACCACGGCGCCGCTTTCGGTCGACCAGGTCGTAAGTCAATCTCATCCGCAGAGATGTAGAGCGGGCGCAGGCTCTCGGCCACTCTGAATCCACCCGCGTGTATCACCTTTCCTATCGCGGATTTCCGGGCGATCGCGACGCCGAAATGACGGTCGAGGCCACTTACGACAGTCCTTCCACCAAGCGCTTTCAGGTCACCTCCCAAACGGGATCAAAGCTGATCATCAACCGCGTATTCAAGAGGCTGCTGGAGAGCGAAAAAGAAGCGGCCGAACCCGAAATGCATGCCCGCACGCTGTTGAACCGGGACAACTACAGCTTCGCCTTGATTGGTTTCGAAGCAGGCGTTGATTCTTCGGTCCAGAGCGGCCAATACGTGCTCGCCGTCTACCCGAAAACGAAAAGCAAGTACCTCTATCGCGGCAAAGTGTGGGTTGACGGAACCGATTTCGCCGTAACCCGGATTGAGGCCGAACCGGCTCAGAATCCTTCCTTCTGGACGAAGAAAAACGACATTCATCACGAGTACATGAAGGTGCAGGATTTCTGGCTGCCCCGGCGCAACGAGTCGGTCAGCTACATCCGGCTAGGTGGGCGCGCCACGTTGACGATTGAGTACACGAACTACCGGGTTAGCCTTTCCGGTCCCAGGCAGTAGGTTTTAGGTCTTAGAACTTGGTTTCCCTGAGACCTAACACTGACACCTGAGACCTAACTGCGGTAGTACAATCCCGCCATGGGTGGCTTGATCGAGCCGAATCTAAACCCCGCCAGGGAGCAGGAATCCAGCCTGCGCCCGGTTCTCATCGGGATCGTTCTCGTCGGGGTGGTGGTCGGCATTCTGGCGCTGATTTTCCGCGCCGAGCAGAAAAAGCCCACTCCGCCACCAGCCTATGCCGCGAACCTGAAATTTTCAGATCTGAAAACAAGCGCCGCGCAGAACTTTGTCGGCGCAACCGTCAACTATCTCGATGGCGCGATCACCAACACCGGCGATCAGACCGTCATCCACGCGGTGGTTCAGGTTACGTTCAAGGACGATTTGGGACAGACGGCGCAGCGCGAGGAACTACCCATGCGCGTTCTGCGCACCGGCGGACCGTACGACGAAGCCGTGGACCTCACCCTGTCGCCGCTCGCGCCCGGCCAGAGCAAACCCTTTCGCCTGACCTTTGAGAACATCTCCGCCCAGTGGAACCACGCCTATCCGGAGCTGCAGATCACACAGGTCACGGTGAAGTAAGGTCAGAGGTAAGAGGTCAGATTGCAGATTTGAGCACCAAATCCGAAAGTTCTTACGTCTGCAATCCGACCTCTGACCTCTGCAATGGTCCCCTTCGGCTGCGCGGCGGTTTTCGCCTACCCGTTACTTTGACTTCTGCTGTGCAATCCACTTGTTCGTGCGCGCTTCGAGGAGATCAAGGGGGAGGGTTCCTCCGTTGAGCATCTCGTCGTGGAAGCTGCGGATGTCGAACTTGGAGCCCAGTTCCTTCTGGGCGCGTTCGCGGAGTTCCCGGATCTTGAGCTGGCCGAGCTTGTAGCTGAGCGCTTGCGCGGGCCACGCGATGTAGCGGTCGGTTTCGGACTGGATGCTGGGCTCGTCAATAGCGCCGGACTTGCGGAAGAAGTCCACCACTTGCTCGCGGGTCCATCCTTTCGAATGGATTCCGGTATCGACGACCAGGCGTACGGCGCGAAAGAGTTCGGAGGAGAGCCGGCCGTAGTCGGAGACCGGATCCTGATAGAAGCCGACCTCTTTGCCGAGTTGCTCTGCATACAAAGCCCAGCCTTCGATGTAGGCGTTGAAGCCAAGACCATGCAGGCGGAACTTCGGCAATCCGGTTAGTTGCTGCTGTACGGATAGCTGCATGTGATGCCCGGGGATGCCTTCGTGGTAGGCAATCGCCTCGTCATCGATGAGCGAGCGCTCGGCGAAGTCAGAGGTGGCGACGACGACGCGACCGGGGCGCTTGCCGTCGGGCGTGCCGGTAACGTAGTGGGTGGCAGCGGCGGACTGGAAGGCGGGTATAGCCTCAACCGTGACCGGTGACTTCGGAAGAAGAGTGAAGAGCTGCGGGAGCTTAGGCTCCATCTGCGCGATGTAGTGGCGAAAATCTTCCAGAATCTGCTCGGCGGAGGTTGGAATGTATTTGGGATTCGTTTTGAGTGAGGCGCGGAAAGAGGCGAGGTCGTTGAATCCTTCCTTCTTGGCAATCGCCATCATCTCGCCCTGGATGCGATCAATCTCGCGGAGGCCGAGTTGGTGAATCTCGTCCGGCGTCATGTGGGTAGTGGTCCGGGCATAGATGTCGTTTTCGTAGCGCTTCTGGCCATCCGGCAGAGAGGTGATCGAGAGAGTGGTACGGCCTTGGGGCGCGTATTCCGTGCGGAGGAAGGCGGCGAAGCTCTTGTACGCCGGGATGACGTCGGCGTCGATGGCGTCGGTGATCTGCTGGGTCAATCGCTTCTGGTCCTCGGGAGAGATGCTTGCGGGATACTTCTTTGTCGGTTGTAGAAACGGGTCAGCGTCGATGATGCCCTGGCACTGGACTGGAAGCTTCTCCAGCAGAAATCGGACGGGCATGAGCTTGTCCTTCATGCCGGCGCGCAGGACTTCGGTAGTCTGGCTGAGGACGCGCGGAACCTGGTGCAGACGGGCGATGTAGTCCTCGTAGTGCCTGACCGAGTCGAACGGAACCGACAGCGGCAGATCGGCGAGGCTGGTATGGATGCCATTCTGCTGGTTGACGGGCATCTCGTATTCTTTCAGGTTGAAGTCGGCGATGCGCTGCTCCAGGACACGAACCAGAAGGTCATGGGAGAGCTGGTCCTGGTCGGAGAAACCGGCAGTCGGAATGGCCTCAAGCCGGGCAAGGAACTCTTGGTTGGTCCTGTGACGCTGGAGGATCGCGTCGAGCGAGTACTCGGCGAGCTTGTCGTTGTAGCGATAGTCGCCGAAGGCGGTGGCGCGCTCGGGAAAGTTGCGGAGATCGGACTCGTACTGCTCTTCGAAAAGGGCGCCCTGCGCGGCGAGGCGGTCGGCAACTGGTTTGACGTTTTGGGCGAAGACGGAACCCACTATGGCAACGAGGAGAAAAAGGCTCTGTTGGAGACGCATAGGTGTATGAGGGTACCAGAAATGACTAAGGTGAGAGGTGGGAGGTCAGATTGCAGAAGTTAGAACCTTCGGGCTTAGGTTTTTTATACCTCTGCAATCTGACCTCTTACCTCTGCAATGGTTACAATGGCCTCGTGCCTGAAGCAAAGCCATTCCGTCTGACGGAGTCCGTTAAAGCCGCAGGTTGAGCGTCCAAGCTGAGTCCGGCGGCGCTGGACACGGTGCTTGGGAAATTAGCCCGGCAACAGGACCCGAATGTGCTAGTCGGCTTCGATCATGCTGACGATGCCGGAGTGTATCTGCTCACGCCGGAGACGGCGCTGGTGCAGACGGTGGATTTCTTTACGCCCATCGTGGACGATCCTTACACCTTCGGCCAGATCGCTGCCACCAACGCGCTCAGCGATGTTTACGCCATGGGTGGAAAGCCGCTAACGGCGCTCGCCCTCGTATGTTTTCCCGAAAAAGGCGACCTCGAGATTCTGGAGCGCATTCTGGCCGGGGGCTTATCGAAGATGATTGAAGCCGGATGCACGGTGGTGGGCGGCCACAGCATCCGCGATGACGAAACGAAATTCGGATATTCGGTCACCGGCGTGATTCATCCCAAGCGCGTACTGGCGAATCAGGGTGCGCAACCTGGCGACCGTTTACTGTTCACGAAGGCGCTGGGTACGGGAGTGATTTCGACGGCAATCAAGAAAGGTGTCGCCAAGCAGGAGTGGATCGACTGCTGCCGTGAAGTCGATGACGACTCTAAATAAGACCGCGGCCGAGGTGATCACTGGCACTACTCTGTGGACGGGCTTCCGCCCGTCCAAGCGGAGCGAAGCTCCGCAGCGAACGACTCTTTCGATATCCACGCCCTGACCGACGTCACCGGCTTCGGGCTGATCGGCCACGCTCGCGAAATGGCGCTGGCATCGAATGTCAGCCTCGTCTTCGAATCCGCGACTATTCCGGTGCTCGAAGGCGCGATCGATTGCATTCGCGCCGGCTACATTCCTGGCGGACTCAAAGCGAATCGTGATTTTGCAGAATGCCTGGTCGGCTACGACAGCTCGGTCCCGAGCGAGATCCGCACGGTTCTCTTCGACCCACAAACTGCCGGGGGCCTGTTGATCTCGGTTTCCGCCGGAGATGCCGGGACGCTTCTGCGCGCTCTGCGGGATGCCGGGGTTCCAGCGGTTGAGATCGGCGAAGTGCTCCATCCGACCAAGCCTCTCATTACCATTCGCTGACAACCGGCACGTTTTGCCAGTATTAACTTTGGATAAGTAGGCGGTCAGCCGCTGCGAGCCTTTTCGCGGATGCGCTGGACGAAGCTGGGGACGTGCACCACGGTGCGTCCTACCGTGCCGCGCCCGATCTCCTGTGTGCCGTCGTGGGCACGAACGCGCATGAGATAGAAGCGCCCGTCAAAAGACTCCAGTTCCGCCTCGGCGCGAATTTGCATTCCGATGCCGCTGGCCGCGCGGTGTTCGACGTGGATCGAGATTCCTACTGTAATTTCACCCTCGTCGCAAAACGGTTGCAGCGCCTGGAAGCTGGCCGTTTCCATCAGCCGAATCATGTCGGGAGTCGAATATACAGGCGGCAACTCGGGATGATGGGCGGCGAGGGTGTGCTTCAGCTCAACGGTTTCCGCTGCTTCACCGCGCACGCCGATGGGAATAGGCCTGGCCATGGAATTCGTTCGACGAGCTATTGATTGTAACGTATGGCGCTCTGGAGCCCGCGCGCGAAACTGCGGCGGACGGGATTCCCACCGAATGCTGTGGACATCCCAGGCTTTCCCCGGGTTATAATTCCTAGCTGCGAATTGACCCCACCTTTGCCCGCGGTTTTGGCTGCTCTTAGAGCGGTTGCCCCAGCGGGCCGGCAACCGTCACCTTGCTCAAGAATCCGAAAGGAGTTTTCCTATGTTTACCCGCATTGTGGAATGCCACGTGAAACCGGAAACAAGGGATGAAGTCGAGAACAGAATGCGCAATGAGGTGCTGTCTGTCCTTCAGAAGCAGCCGGGGTTCGTAGACTTGATCGCTCTCGAGTCGGAAGACGAGACGGAGCGGCTGGTCGCGATCAGCTTCTGGAACACAAAACACGATGCTGAACGCTATCACCACGAGCATTACCCGCGCGTCGCGGAAATACTCAAACCCTACCTGACGACCGATCCCAGGGTGGAAACCTTCAACGTCGGGCACTCGACTGCCCATCGGATCTCTGCCGGCAAGGCAGCCTAGCCTGAGCGCCCCGGCATGTGCGCTTAGGCGTGCTCCGCGCTGCCGGGGCCTTTCCTCTTTACCGCGACTCCATTTTGCCGCGACCCCAGGTTTGCTTCGCTGCACTCAGAAAGACGCAGTGTGTCAAAGCACCTTCGCCTGCTTGGTATTGAGGTTCACGATGAAGATTCGCTCGTTGTTGCCGTCCGGGTCTGCCGGTTGCATGAAGAAACCGAGATTCTTCGGGTTGTAGGCCACCGAAGAGCCGATCAGTTTCTCGCCATCGGAGAAGGTAACTTCGATAGGCTTCCCCGGGAGTTGGAAAGGGCCGGAGGCATCGTTGTGGGCCGGATCTCCGGCAAAATCCTTGACAAAAAACAAGGCCTTCAGTTCATCGATTCGAACCGATGTTCCGGGATCGCCTGGTTTGGGTTCGACGCCTTCGGGAAAAAGCAAGAAATGGTCGCGTGCCGGAGAAAAATCGTTGGTGTAACCTTTGAGCCTGCGGCCATCGAGGTAGGCAACCACCACCTTGGCTGGGTTCTGCATGGCTCCTGCCTTCCAACAAGGCTTTGCTAGAATTATCGTACTTCGATTCCTTCACTTGACCGGAATTCTAGTGGCTGTAGTTACCATTGTGGGAACCAGTGGACTTTTCCGAACATTTCGAGGTGGTGGTTGTCGGCGCAGGCCATGCCGGATGCGAAGCCGCGATGGCGGCCGCTCGCATGGGGCTGAAGACCGCTCTCTATACCCTGAACGTCGATCTGATTGCGCAGATGTCGTGTAACCCCGCCGTCGGCGGCATTGCCAAGGGGCATCTGGTGCGCGAAGTGGATGCTCTCGGCGGCATCATGGGCGAAATCACGGACGCGGTTGGCATCCAGTTCCGCCTGCTGAATACCTCCCGCGGACCCGCCGTCTGGTCGCCGCGGGCGCAGTGCGACAAGCAGGCCTATCGCCTGAAGATGCGCGAGGTGCTGGAGTCGCAGCCGAATCTGACGATCAAGCAGGCGGAAGTGGCGGATGTGGTGGTGGAGCAGCTCTCAGCTCTCAGCTCTCAGCTCTCAGTTAGACCTGACACTACTGAGAACCGGGAACTGAGAACTGAGAACTGCATTCGCGGCGTTCTGCTGCGCGATGGGCGGAGCGTTTCGGCCAAAGTCGTCATTATTACCACTGGGACCTTTCTTAACGGGTTGATTCACTGCGGCGAGCAGCAATATCCGGCGGGACGTTCGGGAGAGCCCGCCGCCGTTCTGCTGGGTGAGGCACTCAAGAAGCTGGGCCTGCGCGGATGCCGGCTCAAGACTGGGACGCCTCCGCGGCTGGACGGGCGCACCATTGACTGGTCGCGCTTCGAGCGGCAGCCGGGCGATGTGGATCCGACTCCCTTCAGCTTTCGCACCCGCCGCGTTGCCCATCACGACTCGCAGGTGCCCTGCTACATCGCCTTTACCACGGAAGAGACGCATCGCATCATTCGCGAGAACGTGCATCGCTCGCCCATGTACAGCGGACAAATTCAATCCACCGGGCCACGGTATTGCCCGTCGATTGAAGACAAGATCGTCAAGTTCCCGGACAAGTTGACGCACCAGCTTTTCCTGGAACCCGAGGGGCTGAACACGCACGAGATCTACGTCAACGGCATGAGCACCTCGCTGCCGATTGATGTGCAACTGGCGATCCTCAAGTCGATTCCGGGGCTCGACGGCGCCGAGATGATGCGGCCCGGGTACGCCATTGAGTACGATTCCATCGATCCCACGGAGCTGAAGCGCACGCTGGAGACGAAGAAGATTGATGGCCTGTTTCTGGCCGGCCAGATCAATGGGACCTCGGGATACGAAGAAGCGGCCTGCCAGGGGATTATGGCCGGGATTAACGCGGCGCTGAAGGTGAAGAAAGAAGCTCCGCTGGTGCTCGATCGCACCGAGGCGTACACGGCCATTCTTATCGACGACTTGATTTCGAAAGGGACGAACGAGCCTTACCGGATGTTTACTTCGCGGGCGGAGTTTCGTCTGCATCTACGAATCGATAACGCTGACCGGCGGCTTACTCCGCATGGACGGCGGGTGGGGCTGATCCCGGATGAGGCGTGGGCGGAATTCGAAGCGAAACAGCGACGGCACGAGGAAGTGAAGCAGGTGCTGGAGCGGACGAAGGTGACGGGGGTGATGGCCGAGCAGATCGGGCAGGCCTGTTCCACTGCTGATGAGAGCGGTCGAGCTTCGCTCGACTTGGACGGGCGAGGGCGCCCGTCCCCACACGAACCTTGCGATCTGTCCTCTGCGGTTGGGCAGCCTCTGGCACAACTGCTGAAGCGGCCAGAGATCACCATCGAGCAACTGGCGCCAGTTCTCAAGGATCTCGCACCCAGGTTTTTTGACAGAAATTCCTCTGTGTCCACTGTGTCCTCTGTGGTAGGGCTTTCGTCCGAAATCCGGAACGAACTCAAGTCGGTCGAAACCGAGGTCAAATATGCCGGATACCTCGACCAGCAGGAACGCGCCATCGAACGGCTGAAGAAGGCCGAGTTGCGCCGCATTCCCGATTGGTTCGATTACCGGGCCGTGAGCGGGTTGTCGCGCGAAATGCAGGAGAAGCTGGGAAAAGTCGTCCCGCAGACGCTCGGCCAAGCCTCGCGCATTCCTGGCGTGACACCGGCTGCGGTTTCTCTGATCAACGTCTATATCGAGATCCAGGCACGGCGGCGGGAGCAGGCTGCGACGATTTAGCAGCCAAACTGCGCTCGGCTTGGACGGGGCAGAGCCCCGTCCCCACACGAGCTAGCGGGCAACCGCTTTCTGTAAAGCGGCTCGGAGTTCTTCATACGAAATCGCCCCCGGATGATACATCGCCACTTGCCCGGTGCGATTCAGGACGACAATGGTCGGCGTCGTGCTGGCTCCGTAAGCATCGAAATTCTGCTTACTCAGTGGCACGGGCATGTCCTGCAGGCTGGCGTAATAGCGCTGGCGAACGGACTCGATATACGCCCGTTCCTGTGCGGGCGAGGCGTCGGCCCCCTGCGCCGCATAGCCGTACAGTTGGGTCGGGCCGATGACGACCAGACCCGCAGGTGCGAACTCCTGCCGCAAACTGGCGATGATGGGGATCTCGGCTTTGCAGTCAACACACCAATGCGCCCAGAAGAACAAGAGAACTGGCGAACCTTTCAAGGACGCCAGAGCCGGTGGCTTAGGTCCGAGGTACTGAGTTATCTGCAGGGGTGGAGCGGGTTGACCGACCAGTGCGATCAAGTTGAGGTTTTTCTGCAGCCGCGCTCGAAGAGATGTGTTTCCATAGCTCGCCAAAGCCGAGCGCAGCAAGCTGACGGCTTTTGCGTGCTGCCCTTTTTCCACCATTTCCTGGGCGAGCACTTCGTAAGCGGCGCCGAGGGCGGCTGGCAAGTGAGGTTCGGCGTCGAGTTTGCGCTTGGCCGTCGTTAACAGCTGCTCCGAGAGACGGCGCGTTTCGGTGGCATAGGCAGCGGCTTGGTCCCATTGGTTGGTCGAGGCCGCACCTCGGGCCATCCATGACAGGGCTTCGAGGTACTCCGGGGTGACGCCGTTCTGGGCCTTATACGCGCTAAGTTCCGATTCGGCCCCGGAAAAAGAGTCTTGCGCCAATTGGACGCGGACATCGACGATCAGATCGGCCTGGGCAGGCAGGGAAACACAGAAGAAAATTCCAGTGATGAGGAGTTGCCACATCCTCTGAATACGCATCATTTGATGATGAATGAGACGGTGGGAAGTTGCAAACGGCGGAAGAGCCTGGCCGCTCAGGCGGCAGGGCTATATCGGCCATCGGAATGGGCGAGGATCCCCATCATTTCCTGGAAAGTCGCAATTTCGAAGTTCAGGATAGAACGGTTGTTCACCAGGCCTTGCACCACCGCGCGAGAGGGATTCGACAGCTGGAATTGAATACGGCGGTCCCGCGCCCAGCGTTCGAGAAGCACGAGCATTCCCAGACCTCCGCCGCCGATGGCTTCGACTTCGGAAAGATCGAGCACAATGATGCGGGAGGAAGCTTGTGCGAGCACCGCCTCGCTAAGCTTGAAAACGGATTCGCTGCGCACAATCCTGCCCTTGCACTCCACTACTGCCAGTTCGCCCAGGGTCTCGACGCGTATGGCCAGCATGGGATCCCTCCGTGCTTGTGTGGTGAAAGCAAGAACCCTGCCAAAGGGCTTTAGGCCTTATTTTTCAGTTTGATACAGGAAAATGGAGGGCGAAAAGCGAGAATTTTCGGGAGGGTGCCGGGCAAATCTGTACCAGAGTCGATTACCTCTGTAAGCACAGAAACTTCTAGCCATTTAACCCCCAATATGTACAATCTAGGTGCGTTTGATCTTTGCGGTTGTGAGCAGTACCCCGCTCTACAGCGTGACCTGCCTGCACTATGCGAGTTTCAGCGCTACCTCAACACAAAGGAACACAGCAACATCATGGAAACAGGAACAGTAAAGTGGTTTAACGATGCCAAGGGCTATGGTTTCATCAGCCGCCAGAATGGTGAAGACGTATTCGTTCACTTCTCCGCTATCCAGGCAAACGGCTTTCGCAGCCTGCAGGAAGGTCAACAAGTTCAGTTTGACGTAGTCAAAGGCCCCAAGGGCTGGCAGGCAGAGAACGTCAAAGGCGTCTAAGCCACAACCAAAATTCGACAAGAGGAGCGGCCGAAAGGCCGCTTTTCTTTTTTGGCCAAGACTGGATTCGTGGAGCGACGGGCGTCTCGCTCGTCCAGTCTAATTTACAATTCTGTTCGGACGGGAGATCGATATGCCCCTGAAAGTTGGCGATCCGGCGCCGGATTTTGAACTTTCCGCAATCGCCGGCGAACGCCAGATCATGATGCGTTCGCGCGACTATCTCGGCAGCAAGAATCTGGTCGTCACGTTCCACCCCCTCGACTGGACTCCGACTTGAGCCATGCAGGTGCCTGAACTCGATGCCCACCGCAAAGAGTTCGAGGCGCTTAATGCCCAGGTCATGGACATCAGCGTAGATTCCGTCCCCAGCCACATCGCCTGGCGGCAGAAGGAAATCGGCGCGGTCGAGGTTCCGCTTTGCTCCGATTTCTATCCGCATGCCGAGGTGACGCGCAAATTCGGGATCCTGCGCGAAGGCCCGCCGGTCTCCGGTATCAGCGAGCGCGCCGCGTTCATCGTGGATAAGAACGGAAAGATAGCCTTCGCCAAGGTCTACGGCATCAGCCAATTGCCCGACATCGAGGAACTGCTGACTGCGCTGCGCGGATTGGGCTGAGCCCCCGCGCGTGCCGTCCTGCCTGTGCGCAGTTTCTAAGCCTTGTCTTTCGTTCTAAAGAACGCAACCGCGAAAAGCACTCCGAACAGCAGGTCAGCCCCTGCAAAAACCAGATCGGACGGGTGCAGGCGGCGTTGCAGATAAAGAACTGTTAGCGACGCTGCGTAGCTGAACTTCTCGGCCATGCAGGCGATCATGAGCGGGCGAAAACGCGCTGGGTTGGTGGCAATGATCAGGAACGCGATCTGCCAGGCGAGGCCGGCTCCGACGAAGCCGTAGTAGAAGCCGGGATGCGTGATCGGCGGCGGGTCGTTCCGGCCAATCAGATCGAAAATAAAATAGAGCGGAGTGAGCACCAAGAAGCCCCAGATGCCGGCCGCATAGAAAACTATCTTGGCGAATTTCATTCGGATCCCTGCCTCTTACTCTCCGCCGACGGTAAGCCCGTCGATGCGGATGGTAGGCGAGGCTACGCTGCCGCGGAATTCGAGGTCGCAGCCGATCTCGGAAATATTGCAAAACATGTCTTTGAGATTGCCGGCCACCGTGATTTCTTCGACGGGATAGGCCAGTTCGCCGTTGACGATCCACATGCCGGAGGCTCCGCGAGAGTAGTCTCCGGTGACCAGGTTGGCGCCGTGACCGAGAAACTCGGTCACATAGAGGCCATCTTTGATCTCGGCAATAATCTCGCTCGGCTTTTTCGTCCCGGGTTCGAGGAAGTAATTTCCCGGGCCAATTCCGGGTGTCCCGGCGAGTCCGCGAGATGCGTTGGCGGTGGATTCGAGGCCTAATTTTTTCGCCGTGTAAGTATTCAGCAGATACGACTTCAGAATTCCGTTTTCAATGACAACCGTGCGGCGCGTCGGAATGCCCTCACCATCGAAGGGCGAGGTGCCGAAACCGCCGGGCATGGTGCCGTCGTCGATGACGGTGACGTTCTCCCCGGCAATTTTCTGCCCGAGTTTGCCCGCGAGGAAGGAGGCTCCGCGATAAACCGAGTCGCCATTGATGCCTTCGAAAATATGTTCGAGCATGGAAGTGGCGACCATGGGATCGAGCACGACCGGCACATGCGCGGTCTTCACCTTGCGCGCACCCAGACGACGCAGGGTGCGGCGTGCCGCTTCTTTTCCGACCTGTTCGGCCGAGTCGAGTTTGGCCAGGCTGCGGGACACCGAATACCAGTAATCGCGCTGCATGCCGCCGTTCGCGTCTTCTCTGTGCAATGGGCACGACCGCGACCGAACAGTACGACCGGCGATACTCGCCTAGAAAGCCGTGAGAATTCGCCAGCACTTTTCTGCCGGTGGCGGCGTCGAACGATCCGCCTTCAGAGTTCTTGATGCGCCGATCGGCGTCGAGCGCGGCCTTTTCGGCGCGGCGCGCGTATTCGATGCGCTCGGGGCCGGGCAAGGAGTAAACGTCCTCGTGATAAAGATCGAGGTCACCAGTAAGCGCTCCAAGTGTCGCGGCTTCGGGAATTCCCGCGTACGGATCTTCAGAACAGATCTTCGCCAGTTCGAGCGCTGACTTCAACATGCGCTCGATGCCATCGGCGGAAAAATCGCTGGAATATGTGCTGGCCGCACGCTGTCCGAAGAAGACGCGCACGCCGATGGCGCGAGAGCCGGACTCCTTGAGCGTTTCGACCTGGCCGAGGCGCACCACGGTAGAAAATTCGTCGCCTTCACGGACAACGCACTCGGCCGCAGTGGCGCCGCCTTGCATGGCGCGGCGGACGACGTCGGTGGCGAGGAAGGCTAGGTCGGCTTCGATCTGGGGTGTGCTGGGTTCTAGAGTTGTCTTCATTTCGAAATCTATATCTACCACGGAGGCACGGAGACACGGAGAAAATCAAGACTTGGTCTGGGTTTCTCCGTGACTCCGTGTCTCCGTGGTGGGCCTTACTGCATGAATCCGCCGGTTTCGCGCTTGGCGGTGCCGCCGACGGTCAGTCGGTCAATCTTAATGGTCGGGATGCCTACGCCGACGGGAACAGCCTGCCCATCTTTGCCGCAGGTGCCGACGCCTTCATCGAGTTTCAAATCGTTCCCGACCATCGAAACCCGGGTCAGCACATCGGGTCCGTTGCCGATCAGGGTTGCGCCTTTGATCGGGGCGGTGATCTGTCCGTTTTCGATGAGATAGGCTTCCGAGGCTGAGAAAACAAATTTGCCGTTCGTAATGTCGACCTGTCCGCCGCCGAAGTTCACCGCGTACACGCCATTCTTCACCGAGCGAATAATGTCCGCGGGATCGTCTTGCCCGGCCAGCATGTAGGTGTTCGTCATGCGCGGCATGGGAATGTGTTCGTAGCTCTCGCGGCGTCCATTGCCGGTATCGGCCAGGCCCATCAGCTTCGAAGAAAGTTTGTCGCTGAGATATCCCTTCAGAATTCCATTCTCGATCAGCACCGTTTCCTGCGTCGGCTGGCCTTCGTCGTCTACGTTCAGCGACCCGCGGCGCCACGGCATCGTGCCGTTGTCGACCACCGTACACTTTTCGCTGGCCACGCGTTTGCCGATCAGGCCGGCGAATGCCGACGTCTTCTTGCGATTGAAGTCGGCTTCCAAGCCGTGACCCACGGCCTCGTGCAGCAGAACGCCGGGCCATCCCGGACCGAGCACGACTTCCATGTCTCCGGCTGGAGCTTCGCGCGCATCGAGTTGCAGAATTGCCTGACGGGCGGCTTCTTTGGCAAAGAACTCGGGAGTCTTGTCACCAAAAAAGAAATCGAGCGCGACCCGCCCGCCGCCGCCCGATGTGCCTCGTCCCGAACTGGCATCTGTCTTCGCGATGCAGGAGACATTCACGCGCGCCAGCGGCTGCGAGTCTTCCGCAAACGTGCCGTCGGAGCCGACCACCAGGATAGTCCGCAGTTCGTCGGCATAGCTGGCGCGTACCTCCTTGATGCGCGCATCGTAGCCGCGAGCGGTGCGATCAGCGCGCATCAGCAACTCGACCTTCGCGGTAATGTCCGCGTCCACCGAAGGCAACACCACGGGATACAAGCTGCGCGCGGGCTTCTGCTGGAATCCGGCAACCGTCGATTTGGCCGGCGCGCTCGCGATCAGCGCGGCGGTGCGGGCTGCATGCAGAATTCGCTGCGACGACAGATCGTCGGTGTAGGCATATCCGGTGCGTTCTCCGGATACAACACGCACGCCGCAGCCCGCCGAGATACCCTGCGAGGCGGACTTTACCAGCGACTCATCCACCATCAGCGAGGTTGAGGTCAGGTACTCGAAGTAAAGGTCGGCGTAGTCGCCACCGGCCGAAAGCGCGGCGGCTAGATAGATCTCAAGATCGTGATTCGTAAGCCCGTAGTGCTGGAAGAAAAAGTGCTCTGGATGGCAGTCACCATAGTTGGATGCCCTGGCCGGGAAACGACTCGCGGCGATTAACTCCATTATCCCATGAGCGGAATGCCGTCGGCGTCGGTAGCGAGACGATTGAATTGGGGTCGGTTTCCAATGGCCCGCGAACCGATCGGACTCCGAACCCAACCAATCCAGGCCGTGAGCGCTATCGTGTTCTCGACAGCTACGCAAGGACTGGCCGCTTGAGGGTAATCTTGCCAACTATCGAAGGACCAGCCATCATTCTCCAATATGCAATTTGACTACGAGATTCCAGTCGAGGAGTACGCTGCTGCGCAAGTGCTGTATTACAAAGCTTGTGCCAAGGGTCAGGTTGTCAAACGCGCGTTTGGTTGGGTGTTACTCGGATTGTTTTTTGTTCTGATTGCTGTATTCAGATGGGCTGCGGATTGGGCGCCGATTTTACTCTTGCTGACAGGGGTGTGGTTCGTTTATGGCGGAATCGCAATCCTGTTCCCAACACGCCACTATCGCCGTCATTACGCGCAATCCGGTTTGGCTGGCAAGAAATATCATGCGGAACTGGACGAAAATGGATTCTTAGTCAGTGGTGACGCCTGCAGTTGGCGTGTGCTATGGACTGAGGCGCTGCTCAAAGGTGAAGACAAGCTTGTCTTCATGTTCAGTGGGAAGGGTACTATTTTCATATTCGGGAAGAAGTACCTAACCGACGAGCAGCAAAAAACGATTCGTCAATTCGCCGCTGTGCACTGACATTTGGCGATAAATTCCCATAGCACTCAAAACCCCAGAATCGGCCGGTCACTTTGCGAATTGTCGGCGACGCGAAATTTGACTCACTACTTTAAGATTGCGAGAGTCGGACTGCGTTGTGCCCAACTGAAACCAACCAATCTTGCGGTACAGCCATCACTGACGTCGGACCGGTGAGGCGAATAATTCGGGTCCATGACCCCAGACTCTCTAAACCAGATGCTCTCCGACTTTCTCGACGGCTGCACACGCCGCGGTGGTGGTGGAAGACGGCGCCATCGCGTTCGACCTGGCCGACGCGAAGTATTCGATTTCCGGCGAGTACCACAAATGCCTGCTGCATTTGTGGTCAAGCGAGCGGAATTTCGTACGACGGGTGCTGGATGCGGAAGTCAAGGCCACCACGCTGCGGTTGCAGGTGCAGCGCATGGGGCAGAATCGCCCGACTCGCCTCGACTTCTGCCGCGATCGCGATCAGCGGTCGCCAGCGGTGCGACGGGCGGCGCGCGCCGCCTATGAACCTCGCCTTCGCCGCGCCCTGGAGAGACATTTCCCCGGCTGGACAGTGGGACGGCTCACCACCAGCACAGATCTCGAACACTCCTTCGGTCCCGCCTACCTGCGCGGCTGGCTTCGCCAGGGGCAGCGCGCCTTAGCCGTAGTTGGGGTGAACGATGAAGAGACGCAGTCGACCGTCGATGGCGCGCTCACCGTGGGAATCCTTTGGCTGGAGGCGTGCCGACTGGCGCAGCAGGACCGCCGCCTGGTCGAAGGGCTGGCAATGGTTGTCCCAAAGGGCATGGCTACGCTGACTCGGCAGCGTATGGCGCATCTGCATCCATCCGCCGCGAAATGGCACTTGTACGAATTCGACCAACGCGAGGACGCGCTGGTTCCGGTGGATTCGAGCGATCGCGGCAACCTGGCAACCCGACTGGTGCACTCGGTTGATGAACAGCGGGCACGCGAGCGCTTCGCGGCATCGATAACCCGTATTCTTGAGATTCTGCCGCAAGCTGAAGTTGTGGTGCTCTCGCCAGCATTGGTTTCGTTCCGGCGGCATGGACTTGAATTCGCCCAGGCGCGGATTGCGCACGACCCGCGAAACTTCCAGAGCAGCGAGGAAATCGCTTTCGGGGTGGGGCCGGAAGAGCGCGTTCTCGACGCGGAGAACGGAACGCACTTTGCTGATCTGGTGCGGCTGGCGGCGGCCGTCCGACACAAGGACGGTCCGAAGAACCATGCGTTGTGGCGAATGCATCCCGAACGCTGGCTGGAATCGCTGATCGCCGGGAACGTTGCGGCGCTCGACGGGCGACTGCGACCGGAGCCGGTGTATGCCCAGGTGCCCGCGTTCGCCGCGGCCGATCGAGCGATGATTGATATTCTGGCCGTGACTCGCGAGGCCCGGCTGGCCGTCATCGAACTCAAAGCCGACGAAGACCTGCACCTGCCTCTGCAAGGCGTGGATTATTGGTCGCGCGTCGTGTGGCACCAGAGCCGGGGAGAGTTTACGCAATTCGGTTATTTTCCAGGACGCGAGATCTCGCCGCAAAAGCCTCTGTTGCTGCTGGTCGCCCCCGCTCTGCACGTGCATCCCACCACCGACACCATCCTGCGTTATTTGTCGCCGGAGATCGACTGGGAGGTGTTGGGGATTGACGAGCACTGGAGGGAAGAGATACGCGTTGTATTTCGCAAGAGGCCGGTGCGCACGCCGGTTCGCGCAGCTTGAGGCTGATCTCCGCCGAGACGCCGAGAAATCCTCCAGTCTTGTCGGGATTTAAGAACCAAAATCCACCACGGAGACACCGAGGCACAGAGAACAGCAAAGCTTGATCTGGTTTCTCCGTGGCTCCGTGCCTCCGTGGTGGATTACTGCAAGACCTCCGGCGCTTCACCTTTGTACACGCGTCCGATTCCCCGCACCAGGCGGCGCATGGGCAGCTCTCCTTTGGCATCGGCGAAGAAGATTTCACCGGCCCGCGTTCCGCGATAGCACCAGCGCTTCAGGATCGCCAGGTGCTCCATGCGCTCGATTGCACTGGCTGGCTTGGTGGCGGGAAATGCCGTCAGCGCGGTCTGGATCCGCGCCTCCATCGATTGTGATTTCGTGTGCTCGGTATCGGAAATCGGAAATTCCAGCGGTCCCGCGAGCACACCACCGTCGACTCGGAACACGGCGACACTTTCCGGCTGCCGGGATTTTTGCACGATTACGGCGTGCAACTGATCAATCCGACGGACGAATTCGGGCAACTGCTGCAGCACGGGAGCGAGCTTATCGAGCCGCGCATGAATGGCGGCAGCCGTCTCGAACTCCATTTTCGCCGAGGCGTTATCGCGCTCGGCCGCCATCTGCCGCTTGAGCGATTCGCCGCGCGAATCAAGAAAATTTTCGACTCGCACCACTTCGGCCTTGTACTCGTCATCGGTGCAGCCGCGAAAGCAGGGCGCCAAGCACATCTTCATCTCGGAATACACGCAGCCGGGAAACTTCGGATCGGGTTGAAGGTCTTCCACGCAGCGCCGCATCTTGAAGAAATCGAGTGCGTCGTTCATGAACTTCTCCGCCGCCATCCGCGACGCGAACGGCCCGTAGTAAATGTTCTTTCCGGCAATCAGCTTTCCGGAAGTCCCGCTTAGCCGAGTTGTAATCGAAGCTCGGGGAAATTCGTTTTCCAGATGCAGCTTGACCAGCGGAGCGAAGCGCAGCCGCAGGCGATTCGAGTAGGTCCTGGGAAAGGCGGCGCGCACGGCTTGATAGAGGACAAATCCGGATTCGAAGTCAGAACCAGTGAGGGTGTATTCGATCCAGCGGACGCGGTCGCGCAAGTTGAGCCGTTTGGTACGCTCTTCGGGAACGGAAAGCAGCCGCTGCAGCCGGCGGCGCAGGTTGGCAGTCTTGCTGACGTAGGGCTCGGAGTTCGCGTCCGCGCCGCGCAGAAGAAACACGGCCGGAGCGGCAGCAGCGGCGGAGAAGATCGCAGCATCAGCTTCCGGCCGGAACTCGATGCGTTCGGAGAGCACTAGCCGATTTTAAAGCTAGCGCTACGGATTTTCCTGCGGAAGTCGCCGCCTTTCATCTCCACGACGCGGCACATCTCATGCAACCGGGAACGCATACGCTCGCCGATGCGATCGCCAAGGGTGTCTTTTCGTGCTGCTGCCTTTCCAGTTCCAAAGTCCTCGGAATGCTTCTGGTCAGGCTCGTCGGATATTTTCTTGGCTGGTTCGTCCGCGAAGTTGGTAGTGATGATCGTGGTGAGGGCCTCGTTATAACGCGTGTTAATGATCAAGCGCACCGTATCCCACCGCCACTCCGTCGGCCTCACCGACCCCAGATCGTCCAGCACCAATACTTCCGTCTCAAACACTGGCCGGAGTAAACCCAGCTCGGTGGCTTGTACCGAGGGGTTGTACGAATCCTGGATCTGCTTCAACAGGTCGGCATAGTCATAGAAAACGCACTCGATCCCCTTCTCGCGGATCAGCGCCTTCGCGATCCCGATCGCTAAGTGCGTCTTGCCAACCCCAGCGTCGCCCACCAGCATCAGACCAGTCTTATCTACCGGGTACTCTTCCACGAACCGGCACGCCGCCATGCGAGCGTGCGCAAGAGGCAACTGCGGTCCCTCGAAGTCAAAGTTCGACAGCTCGCAATGTTCATATCTCTTCGGAATGCGCGCCGCCGCGATCATGGCGCCGCCGCGCGCCTGCAACCGGCAATCGCAGCGCGTGACTTCGTGTTCCGGCGCTCCCGGAACCGACTTCCATCCTGAGCCCGCGCATAGCGGACAAACTTCGGCTGCTGTTTTCATAATTATGTAGTTAAACTCTGCACCTGAAACCGCTTGTGACGCAACTCGAAATCGGGTCGTCTCTGTGCACATCCTGTGGAGAGTGGCCCTGCGTTGTGGAGAAACGTGCAGATGCGAGGAAAATTCTGATCGAAGACACCGGGTGCGGATCAAGAGCAAGCCCCGAAACTGCCCACATTTTCCCGTTACGACGCGGACCAGACCTGCAAAAAGATTGCGAAAAGCGGCAACAGACACGCGTTTTCCCTTGACAATCGGGTCATACCGAGGAAAACTTGCCATCGCTGGTACTCGCGCTTGGAGTTTTCCTCCCTCGACCGACGCGCGGGAACCGCTAACGACTGTGTTCAGGAGAGAGCATGAATAAAGCTGATCTGGTTGACCGGATTGCCGGAGCCTGCAATATTTCGAAGGCGCAGGCAACGACCGCGATCGACACCACCGTGGACAGCGTTACCGCTGCCCTTCGAAAAGGGGACCGGGTAGCCTTGATTGGATTCGGCACGTTTTCCGTCTCGCAGCGCAAGGCCCGCAATGGCCGAAACCCGCAGACGGGTGCCACCATCAAGATCGCTGCTCGTAGAGTCGCCAAATTCACTCCCGGAAACGAACTCAAGAAGGTAGTCAACAAAGGTAAGTAAGGGGCCCCAGACATTTTGGATACGAACGAGACGGCAGGGGGTCGGCCCTGCCGTTTTGTTGTTTAGCTATCAGCTCTCAGCTGTCAGCTCTCAGTGAAGCCCGAACGGGGTTACTGATGGCTGAGAGCTGATGGCTGACAGCTGGGTTGCTGAATCCTTCCTAACTCCTGTAGAATCTAAAGTCTGAATCGAGGATTTTAGGAACCGTCATGAAAGCAGCTATCCATCCGCACTACAGTGAGATCCGCGTGCATTGCGCCTGCGGAAACGCGTTTATCACCCGTTCCACCCACAAGGGCGACATCAGCGTAGAAATCTGCGCCGCCTGCCATCCCTTCTTTACCGGCAAGCAGAAGCTCATGGACACGGCCGGCCGCGTGGAACGCTTCCGCCGCAAGTACGCCAAGAGCGACGCCGCCAAAGCCGAAGCGGCCAAGCAGTAAGTTCGGCACAGACCGCATTCTTGAAAGCCTCCCCGTGCGGGAGGCTTTACTTTTGGAACTTATGGCTTGACCGGGAAAAGAACGTAAAATCAGACTGTGCAGAAGTTCTGGGACAACGCGGGTCCGTGTGGCGCGGGCATTCCTGCCCGCGAAGCCCTGGCCCGGACTAGGCGGCGGACAAGAATGTCTGCCCCACACGCGCCTTCCCTGCGCAGCCTGCGCATCGGCGGCGTCACCATCTCCCCCGCCACCGTCCTTGCGCCCATGTCCGGGCGTCACCGACACCGTCTTTCGCCGCTTCATCAAGAACCTCGGCGGATGCGGCCTGATTATGACCGAGTTCACCTCGGCCGACGGCGTGCTGCGCGACCAGCGCGTTAAGGGACGCTACCTTCACTTTTATGAAGACGAGCACCCCATCTCAGCCCAGCTCTTCGGCAGCAGTCCGAAGGTGCTGGCCGATGCCGCGCGCCTGGTAGAAGACCTCGGCTTCGACCTGGTTGACCTGAACCTTGGCTGCCCGGCGAAGAAAGTCGTGAAGTGCAACGGCGGCTCCGGCCTGCTGCGCGATCTGCCGCTGATCCGGCAAATTTTCGAAGCGGTGCGGGCGGCAGTGAAGATTCCCTTTACCGTGAAATTCCGCGCCGGATGGAACGACGACGAAATCGTCTGCGTCGAACTGGCGCGCATGGCCGAAAGTTGCGGCCTGGGCGCGGTTGCGCTCCACGCCCGCACCCGCGAGCAGGGCTATAGCGGAAACGCGCGCTGGGAATGGATCGCCTCGGTCAAGCAGGCAGTCAAGATTCCGGTGATTGGCAACGGCGACATCCGCTCGCCCGAGGATGCCTGCGCCATCGTCGCCCAGACCGGATGCGATGCGGTGATGATCGGCAGGATGGCGCCGGCGAATCCGTGGATCTTCCGGCAGATCGAGCAGTATGTAGTCCGTGTGGGGACGGGCGCCTCGCCCGTCCAAGCCGAGCGCAACTCGGCAGCCTCAGACGCCGCAATCAGCACGCCCTACGACGAACCCACCGAAGCCGACCGCTACCAAATGATCCGCACCTATTTCCAGATGCTGCTGGAAGAAGGCATGCCCGGAGCCGAAGGCAAGATGAAGCAGTTCGCGTCGTGGTTCACGCACGGCGTGCCCGGAGGCGCGGCGCTGCGGAAGGCGATCTACGAGGCTAAGAGCGGGTCGGAGATACTGGGGCGGGTGGAAGAATTCTTCGAAGCCAGACTCCCTGCACCGACCACGTAGTTGACCGCTGCAAAGCGCGACGAGAAAGCCTATGTTCCAGGTGCCATCACGCCGTGCTACTTTCACAGACGGTTAGCTGCACTCGTTACTTTCGTTCGCAAGAGGTTCTGGCATGGTCACCTATAATTTCTCTATGCAGCGCGGCACGAGATTTGGAATCCTCCTTCTCATCATCGGCCTTGCAGTCCAGTGCAGCGCCACGCAACTCGCCGTCGTCGTGGGAAAAGGGAATGCGACGTCGGTGCTTACTTCCGTAAATCTGGCAAAGATCCTTAAAGCACAAACGCGGACATGGCCGGATGGCTCGGCAATCACGGTGGTGATCCGGGAGCCAGGCTCTCCCGAAATGCAAATCGTGCGGGAGCGGCTGTACAAGATTTCGCCTGACGAGCTGAAAGCACTGATAATTTCGCACAAAGGGTTCATCGTGGTCGCAAGTTCGGATGAGGACTTGCTGCATATCGTTGAAACCACGCGCGGCGCCCTTGGGCTGGTGGACGTGTATTCCATTACCCATGGAGTCAAAGTCTTGAAGATCGACGACCTGCTTCCCCTGGAAGCGGGATATTTGTTGCGAGGAAAATAGAGGCTTTCATGTTCAGCAAGCGTGTAATGATCTCTTGCATTTGTCCTCCTCAGCGCAGGTCTGGCGTTGGCCTACGCGGCGTCGCCGCGCCCCACGAAGAGACGCTTCCGGTCACCACCAGTTCGGTCGAGGCACGGCATGAGTTCGATCAGGGCCTGGCTCGCTTTCAGAATGACCTGAGGACTTGAAACCGTAGCGAACACCTGGAAATTGGCGGTCACGAAGGACCCCAATTTCGCTCTGGCGCACGGTTTTATCGCTTTTGTTTCCCGGAATCCTAACGAGCAGGCAATCCATCGCCAGGCAGCGCTAGGATTGTCGAAGAAGGTCACCAAAGGCGAGCAGTTGTTCATTGCCTGGATGGCGGACTCCGGCGACGGCCATTTTCTGGACGCCATCGCCGACATGAACCAGGTTTTGGCTCTTTATCCGCATGACCAGAATCTGGCGTGGTTTGCGGGTTGGTGGCTGATCCACCAAAACGAGGATGAGAAGGCGATCCCTTTCTTTGAGCGCACGACAAACTTCGCGGGCTCCTGGAATGAACTTGCGTATTGCTATGCCGCTCGTCACGATTGGAAAAAAATGCTGGCAGCAGCCCGGAAATATATGGAATTGGTTCCCAAAGAGCCCAACCCGCATGACAGCCTCGCCGAGCTCTCGCGGGTGATGGGACGATTCGACGATGCGTTCTCGGAGTATCGGACCGCCTTGCAACTTGATCCAACCTTTTCCTCGGCTCAGCTTGGTATAGCGGACACCTACGCCTTAACCGGAGATCAGGTTCACGCCCGCGTGGAATACGATAAGGCGATCAAAATGGCTCCCACCGAGGCGCAGGCAGCAGATTGGGCGTTGCAGTCCGCGGCTACATACGTGCGCGAAAAAGATCTCGACGCCGCCGATAAAGCTTTTCGCGCCGTGGCCAGCCAGGCCCACGCGAAGGGATTAGGAGAGCTGGAAGCCGAAGCGTACCGGCAAATGGCCCTTTACCAGAAGGATCCGAGGGCTGCCCTGGAACTGCTGAGCAAAGCGGCCGATGGGTTGAAGGAAGACAAGGGAATGAGCCGAGCTTCGCGGGAACAGGAAATGGCGGTTGTGCTCTATGCGCGGGTTCTTCGCGATCTTGATGCCGGCAATAAGGAAAAGGCGGAAGCTTCAGTAGCTGAGCTTAACCAGCTGGCGACCTCGAGCCGGCGCGCGACGATTCTGCATGCTTACTACAGCGCGCACGGCGCGGTGCTGGCCGCCGAAGGCAACTGGGATAGTGCTGTTCAAGACCTGGAAGAGGACGATCGCGATCCGTTTGCGCTGCGAACCCTGGTGCTCGCGTACCAAAAACTCGGCAAGCCGGAGGAGTCAAACCGCGCGGCGGAAATGCTGTCAAATCTGAATCGTCCCACACTGGAACAGGCTCTGATCGTTCCAGCCTTTCGTCTGCAGCGGCAGGGAGAGCAGCATACCCATCTCGGCAACACGAGGCCAACGCAGTTGCGGACAGCCCTAGGCAACCAGACTAATTAGCGTGATGAATCCCGCAGTGGAAGGACGGGCGAGGGCGCCCGTCTCTCCACTGGGAAACCGTCAAGCTGCCAGACGATCCAACTGATTCATGGTTCGCGCTGCGATTTCATCGGGAGATCCCTGGGCCACAATCGGCAGCAGCACGCCGAGATTCTTGTAGAACTGGATGAGCGGGGCGGTGCTCCGGTCGTAGGCTTCCAAACGTACGGTGATGGCTTCGGGCCGGTCGTCTTCACGCTGAAAGAGTCGTCCGCTGCAGCGATCGCACACAGCCTCCACCTTCGGCGGCCTTTCGGTTACGTGGAAAACCGACTTGCACTTTTCACAGGTGCGGCGGCCGCTCAGGCGCTGGACAATCTCGTCCACAGGCAGTTCGTAGTTCACTACGGCGCTGAGCGTAATTTTCTCCTTCTCCATCATGTCTTTGAGAGACACGGCTTGGCCGAGGGTGCGCGGAAACCCGTCGAGGATGAAGCCATGGCAGCTGAGGATGCAGCGGCTGCGCTCGCGCACCATCTCCCAGACGGTCGAGTCCGGCACCAGTGCGCCGCGGCGCATGTAGTCCTGTGCCGCCCTCATGGCCGGGGACTGATCGCAGTCACGCAGCTTGCCGGCGGCTCGAAAGACGTCGCCGGTCGAAAGATGGCAAGCTCCCAGACGTTCGGTCAAGAGTTCGGCTTGCGTGCCTTTGCCTACTCCCGGCGCGCCGAGGAGGATCAGCCGCCACGGGTTCTTGCGCGCGGGTGGAGGAGCCGGGCAATCGGCCGCGGGCCCTTGTAACCACGCTGCGCGATCGTTCTTGATGGGTTCGCTCATGCATCTGAATTTACCCGGAGGCGCGCCGCTTGCAGTGACGGTCGTCACACATGACTTGGTATTGGCGACGGCCTTTGCTAACTTGTGCCCCAGATTTCACCGATTACGCGCTGGAAGTTTGCTCCCAGAACTTTCTCGATCACTGACGCGGTCTGGCCGCGTTTGGCGAGTTCGGTGGCGATGATTTCCATGTGGTCGGGGCCATCGAGGTCGGGCACGTAGGGATAGCGATCCTCGCCCGGCGCGCCGATGCCGAGCTGTTTGCGGCGCGCTATGTCTTTATCAAAGGCGGCTTTCTGTTCGGCGGTCAGGACCGTCTTCTGGATCGAGCCATCGGATCCGATGCCCACGTGATCGGCCCCGCATACGTTGATGGCGTGCACTACGTGATCGAGCACGTGTTCGCGCGTGGGCACAGTGGGCGAAGCTACGACGTAGGGCATGAGATAGACGCCGAAATAGCCGCCGCGATCGGCTAGCGACTTAAGGATTTCATCGGGCTTGCTGCGGGGATGAGGATAGACGGCAGCGCATCCGGAATGCGTGATCAGAACCGGCTTGGCGGATGTAGTAATGCCTTCGGAGGTGGTGCGATATCCGCTGTGGCTAAGATCGACGGCGACTCCGAGCTCGTTCATCTTCTTGACGGCAGCAATGCCCGCTTTGCTGAGTCCGGCGTTGCCGGGCTCGAGGCATCCGTCGCCAAAGAGGCTCCGATTGTTGTAGGTGAGCTGCATAATACGCACGCCAAGCTGGCGGAACATTTCGATGCGCTCCGGCTTTTCCTCCAGGAAAGCGGTGTACTGGAACCCGGGAAGAATGCCGATCTTGTTTTCGCGCTTGGCGCTGGCGATGTCGGAATGGCGGCGCACGATGAGGAAAGTTTCGGGATGCTGCTCGACCAACGATTCAACGGCAGCGATGTTGCCGACCGTGCCCTCGAAAGTCGGGTCGGAGATGGTGAAGTTGATGGCGGTGATGCCCGATTGCTGAACCGAGCGGAGGATCTCAGGCGTCAGCGGCGCGTCCATATCGACGAAGGGCGCACAGAGAGAATCGACGACGATGGCGTTCTTGTAGAGGGTGGCGATGGAAGGCGGCGCATTATCGGTCGAGTTGCCGGTTGAACGATCAAGTGGTTGAGCGAACAGGCGCGGCGCTACGAGCGCCGCAGTGGATAATTTGAGAATAGAGAGATTAAAGTCGCGACGATGCACGGGGGTAGCTCCAGCGCGATTTTAACGCACGAAAGCGCAAGTCTCGAACCCCGTCAATTCGCGTCCCAGCTTTGTGGAACATTCACATACGAACGATCAAGGTCGGTGACGGCCGGGCAGCCGAGCAGCCGCAACGTGCGGTCGAGGTCGGCGCGCAGAATTTCGATGGCACGATGAACGCCGGCCTCTCCGGCGGCGGCGAGGCCGTAGGCGCAGGCGCGTCCGCAGAGCACGGCGCGGGCGCCGAGGCAGAGGGCCTTGACGATGTCGGCGCCCCGGCGGATGCCTCCGTCCATGAGGATTTCAGTTTGCCCGTTGACGGCCTTCACGACCTCGGGCAGAGCTCGCAGCGACGAGGAAACGCAATCGAGCTGGCGTCCGCCATGGTTGGAAACGGAAATTGCGGCTGCGCCTTCATCAACCGCGCGGCGCGCATCGTCTCCGGTGAGGATGCCTTTGATTACGATGGGGCCGGGCCATACTTTGCGAATCCAAGTCAGGTCGCTCCATGTGACGGCGCACTCGGCAAGAGCGGCGGCGACGTCGATGAGGGCCATGGGGCCCTTGTCGGGGATCACGACGTTTGGCAATGCGCGCATACCGCCGTCGAGCAGAAAACTCGCGAGCCATCCCGGGCGCGCGAGCATTTGCGGAAGAAAGGGAAGTTTTTCGAAGATGCCGCCGCTGACGAGTTCCTTCATGCCGTTGCGGTAATCACGCTCGCGCATCCCGGCGACGGCAGTATCGATGGTGACGACGAGGGCGGAAAATCCCGCGCGGCGGGCACGTTCAATCCCAGCCTCGGAGGCGCCACGGCCACCTAACAGATACAGTTGATAGAAGACGGGTCCGGTTGAGGCCGCTTTAACATCCTCCAGCTTGTGTCCCGATATGGTGGAGAGAATGTAAGCGGTGCCAGCGCTGCCGGCGGCGCGAGCGGCAGCCACTTCGCCTCCAGGGTGCATGAGCCGGCTGTAGCCGATGGGAGCGAGCAGGAAGGGTAGAGCAAGATCAAGGCCGAGAACGCGGGTGCGCAATTTGCAATCGTCGAACGCGACCGCATGGCGAGGACGGAAAGTGACGTCTTCATAGACGCGGCAGTTCTCGCGCAGAGTGACCTCGCCTTCGGCGCCGCCGTCGAGATAATCAAATACCGCGCGGGGCAGGCGACGTTGGGCCACTGCGCGGAAATCCGCGATGCTGACCACGTGGGGAGAGGCAACGGCGCGCGCGGATTGAGTCATGCCTTGATGCCCATGCGTGGAGTTCGGGAAGGCAGGTTGATGGTACCACCGACGAAAACCGGGCAAGAAATTTTGGCGGGGTCCTAGATTTATTCGGGCACTACCGAATTTCGCCATGCTTCGAGAGCGCTGCTTCATCTAAACTGGATAGCCGAAACGAGGGTTGGCTAACTTGCACAAATTCCGGTCGTGTTTGAATCGTTGTATTCTGCCCTGTTGTTTTCTGTTGCTCACCGTCACAGCGCTGGCCCAGACGGTTCCTCCGGAACTGGTGAATGGCCTGAAATGGCGACTGATCGGCCCCTTCCGCGGCGGACGCGTGGTGGCGGTGGCCGGCGTGCCGGGTGACTCGACGACCTTTTATTTCGGCTCAGTCGATGGCGGCATCTGGAAAACGACCGATGCCGGGGTTGTCTGGACGCCGATTTTTGACGGACAGCCTGTAGCCTCGATCGGCGCACTGGCCGTGGCTCCCTCCGACCCTAAGACCATTTATGCCGGAAGCGGCGAGACCGATATTCGTTCCGACCTTTCCACGGGCAACGGCGTCTACAAATCCACCGACGGCGGAGCAACCTGGACTCATATCGGATTGGAGGACACGCGCCAGATCAGCCGGATCGTGATCGATCCGCAGAATCCGGACATCTTATACGTCGGCGCTCTGGGGCACGCATACGGCCCTAATGATGAGCGCGGCGTCTACAAATCGCTTGATGGGGGGACGCATTGGACGCGGGTTCTCGATCTGGGACCGGCCATCGGCGTTTCAGATCTGGCAATGTGTTCTTCCGCACCGCAGCTCCTGTTTGCCGGCGCATGGAATTCGCATCGTCCTCCGTGGAGTACATATGCTCCGCTAGATGGACCCGGGGGCGGCCTTTACCGTTCTCAAGATGCGGGCAAGACCTGGTCGCATCTTGAGGGACACGGGCTGCCCGAGGGCGATTGGGGACGAGTTGGCGTCGAGGTCGCTCCCGACGGCAAGCGCGTGTATGCATTGATCGAAGCGAAACCTTCCGAGGCGAAAAAGTCCGGCCTCTATCGCTCTGACGATGGAGGCAACTCCTGGGTGCTCGCCAACGCTGATCCCCGGCTGACCAGCCGGGCATGGTACTTCAATCGGGTCACCATCGATCCGCAGAATCCCGATGTGATCTATGTCCCGAATATTGCTCTCTATCGATCCGAAGATGCGGGGCAAGACGATTTCGGTCTTACGAGGCGCGCCGGGGGGCGATGACTACCACCAACTGTGGATCGATCCCAAGAATTCCGCCAGCATGGTGCTCGGAACGGACCAGGGAACCACGATCAGCCTCAACCGTGGCCAGACCTGGAGCAGTTGGTACAACCAGGCAACGGCGCAGTTCTATCACGTGACTACCGATAACCAGTTTCCTTACGTGGTGTATGGCGCGCAGCAGGATACCGGAGCTGCCGCGGTGCTAAGCCGCACCGACCACGCTCAGATCACGCCGCGGGATTGGTTTCCGGCCGGCCCCAGTGAGAGCGGATACCTGGTAGTTGATTCCGAATAACCCCGACATCATTTATCTGAGTGGAACTTTCGGTACCGTGGCCCGCTTCAACAAACGGACTGGCCTCAGTCAGGACATCACGCCCTGGCCCGCAATTGCGTGGGAGTCGGAGGTCCATGAGCACAAATACCGCGCGCCGTGGACTCCGCCGCTGGTTCTTTCCCCCGTTGACGCAACAACGCTTTATCTGGGGACGCAGTATGTGATGAAGACGGTCGATGGCGGTTTGCACTGGGAGACGATCAGCCCCGATCTCACCGGAGCGACCGGTGATGGGCATGACAAAGATATGCGCGATGCCAAAGACAAGAAGCCGCCGAGTCCGCCGACACAAGGTCCGCCAACCATCGAGGAAGCTAAACGCGCCGGTTATGGAGTTGTGTTCACGATTGCGCCATCGCCGCTCAACCGCGATTTGATCTGGGCGGGAAGCGACACCGGATTGATTCACCTGACCCGCGATGGCGGAAAGAACTGGAAAGATGTCACCCCGCCGGGACTGAGCGACTGGAGCAAGATCTCGCTGATCGAAGCGTCGCATTTCGATCCCGCCGTTGCCTATGCCGCCGTCGATCGCGGCCGCCTCGACGATCAGACGCCCTACCTCTATCGCACGCGCGACTACGGAGCCAGTTGGCAACTGGTCACGAACGGCATTACGGCTCCGGCGTTTTTGCGCGCCGTTCGCGAAGACCCTCAGAGCAAGGGGTTGCTGTTTGCGGGAACCGAATTTGGAGTCTACGTATCGCTGGACGACGGCGACCACTGGCAGTCCTTGCAATTGAACCTGCCTGTCAGTTCGATTCGCGATCTCGCCATCCACGGGGACGACCTGGTGGTTGCCACGCACGGGCGTGCCTTCTGGATTCTCGATAACATCACGCCGCTTCGCCAGGTTTCTGAGGCCAGGAAAGCCGGTGGCCCGTGGCTTTACCGCCCAGCCACTGCGATTCGCGTGGATAACGACTTCTTTACCGGGACGCCGCTTCCTCCCGAAGAGCCAACCGCAGAGAATCCTCCCAATGGCGCGATGATTGATTATTTTCTGCCGTCCACGGCGGGTGCCGTTCGACTGGAAGTCTTCGATTCGCAACAGAAGTTGGTACGACGGTTTTCTTCCGAAGATGCTTCAGGAGGTCAGCGCACGCGGAAGCACCGGCCGCTTCCTATCGCCGAGCGCTGGTTTCCCAAGCCTGAAGTACTTGAGAAAACAGCCGGGATGCACCGCTTCGTCTGGGATCTTGCCTGGGGAAGTTCCGGCGGCCCGGATGCGGACGAAGACTCGGAGTATCGCAATCCGAGCGGGCCGAAGGTGGTGCCGGGAATCTACCAGGTTCGTTTGACGGTGGATGGAAAAACGCAGGAGCAAGCACTGAAAATCATCATGGACCCGCGGTCGGCGGCAACTCCCGAGGTGCTCGCTGAACAATTGCAACTGGGCCAGCAGATCTTTGGCGAAACCATCGAAGCGCGCCGCGCACTGGCTGAGATCGGTTCGGTTCAGAAACAACTTGCCGACATTCAACAGAAGCTGCGGACAACAGAAGTTGGGAACACAAGGCACGCCGCTCGAGGCAGCGCTGGTGGAAGCTGAATCCGAAATCGGCAAGATTCTAAAGAACAAAGAGCATGACACCGAAAAGGGTCCCGGGCTGCAGGATGCCTACACAGGCCTCGCCTCCGCGCTGCGAGTGGTCGAAAACGGAGAACGCGTCGTGCCCTCGCAGGCGATCGCGGTTTACAAGGAATCAAGCCAGCAGGTAAAGGCGCGGATCGCGGAGTGGGCTGGCTTCAAGCAAACGAGATTGGCGCAACTCAACCAGCAACTGCGTGAGGCGAACTTTGCTCCCATCGCGATCTCGGCAATTGAGGAGGAGGTCGAATTTCTGGTGTCAGGATAGTCAGGATCGACCCATGTCGATCAATTCCGAGCCAGCTCCACGCGCCGGTTGCGAGCGCGTCCTTCGATCGTGTCGTTAGTGTCCACGGGATGCGATAATCCAAAGCCCGTCGTGCTTAGCCGGTCGGAAGAGACGTCGTATTGGCCGACCAGCGCTGTCTTTACGGCTGCCGCTCGCCGCTTGGATAAGTCGAGATTGTAGGCGTCGCCGCCGATGTTGTCGGTGTTTCCTTCAACGCTAAGCTTCCAGTCGGGATGTTTGCGCATAATCTGCGCTATCTCGGTGAGAACCTTGTTGGACTCAGGACGCATGACATCGCTGCGGAAATCAAAATAGATGCTGTAGATCTTCGCCCGTCCGTTCTTCTCCAGTTCGTTTTCGAGCTGGCTTGCACCGCCGCCTCCTCCAGCAGCAGCACCACCGCCGCCGCCGCCTCCTCCTCCCTCCCTGCCCGCACCGCCGCCGCTCGACGTTGTTTCGGTGTTCCAGTTGATCTTGGTGATCTGGCTGTGCTCCCCTGACTTCCCGACTATAGCGAGAATGAGTGGATTGTCCGGATCATCGAGGACGTAAAGAGCGCCACCTTCGTCGTTACTGTCAGGACGCTTAGTGACCAGTTTCATCGCGGGCAACTCGGCAGGCTGGTCATTCAGCAATACCGGAAAGGCCACGTCGGCGCCCTCTCTGCGCAAGGTACATTTGATTGCCGGCGTCTCGATGTGCTGGTTGTTGCCGGGAGCAAAGCTCATCATCTTCTGCATAAGATCGTTGGCGGCAGCATCACTTGAAGAACCTGGAGCCGAGTTCATCGCCTTCTTGAAAGACGTAAGTACCGATTGCAGCGGATCCTCGTGAGCAGTAAACTCCGCTTGCCCCGCCGACCGCAGTTCGGTCAGGATCTTTTTCGAAAGAGTCCCGGCCGTCGTGCCGGCCTGTTTCTCGTCCATTCCCTGACGGCAAAAATAGACATCTGCTTCGGCGGAGTTCTGCAGGTCCGCCACGTACTGCGTGCGGCTACACTCGATTTTGTGAACCTTTTGCTGATCGTCCGAGCCCCCTCCCAAAAAACGCTCCAGGCCTTTACCGGCTGGGTATTGCAGTGAACCGCGGAAGTGGACTGCTTCCTTGGTAACGGAATCTACCTGGTAGATGGAATCGTAATCTCCCCAAACTTCATCGTGTCCCGTCTCCACCCAACTCAGGGACACTCGCAGTGGAATCTTGCTCTCAGGAGAGAAGATCAAGGAAGCCGGAGCGGGTTTCCAATCTGGCGGTGGTTCTGGTTTGCTGCTTTCCCCGGTTACTGCGTCCACCATTCCCGCCACGTCACCCTTCTTGTACGCCTGCTGCACTGCTGTGACTTTCTTTTTGGCAACGTACCCCAGGTAGGCCAGACCGGCTCCGAAAGCCAACACGATCAGCATGAAAAAGCAGGCTGCTGCAATGAAGAGTTTCATCCCCAGACTGGTGGATTTCTTCACTGGCGGCTGCAGAGGCGGCGGCATTTTGGATTGCGGGAGCCGAGCTTGGAGGCGCCGGCTGCGACGACGGCGTCGCACTGCCCGGTGGGACCGCGCGCGTACCGCATCTTGTACAGAAACCGGAGCCAGGCGCCAACGGAGCTCCGCAACCCGCACAAAACCGTGGTCCCGACTCTGCGGCCACGGGTGTGCTCTGGCGCGTTCCACAGGACGTGCAGAACAACTGGCTATCAGCAAGGGAAGCTCCACACTTGACGCAAACAGTACTCATATATGCCATTTCCTCCAGTCCGCGCTGCCGGGCTTCAGTGAACGAAATCTTCCGGTTGCGTGCTTATTTCTTCGTGACCGTCCCCTCGTAATGTGTCTTGCTGACCTTGCCGTCCTTGCCGACCTGATCGTCATCGATGTTGTATTGCAGAACACACTTCGCATCTTTGAGAACCCACGCTGTGCCGGTGATGTTGTAGTCTCTTCAGCCCCCGCAACATTCCGGCGGATTTTTCAAGCTCGCTCTCATGAGTCGTATCCACGGCATACTTGACGGTCTCGTAGCCATTGATGTTTTCAGTCCCAACGCGGTTCACGGTAGGCTTGTAGATAAACAACCCCCAGGGTGTCCCCCCTTGCGCGATGCTGCCGAAGCCACCCCTCCATCCCGACGCATCCGAACGCGTGTAGTGGTTTGTGAAGGTAGTGTTAGCGAATCCATCCTGGATGGTCCGTACAACAACCTTCGGATCTTCGAACCTGCGGCTCTCTTCAAAGGACTTGCGATCATCGTCGGTCGCGAGCCATCGCTCCTGATAAATAACGTCGAGCGTGTCGCCCGCGAGGTCTGCCTGATAGTCCTTCGAATGCAAAGTCTGGTCGCTTTCCGTGATCTTATTGGAGAAATGCAGCGGCGTGGCAGGCGCCGGACCCTGGATGAATGGTTTGCACGCAATATGTCCCTCCGTCGAAGTAATGTTCCGCAGGATCCACGACGGGATTGGACTGGTTCGTTTTATTCTCCTGGGTCGTTTTGGAACTCCGGGAAGTGCATCCTGGAGCGGCGACCAACAGCAAGCCCATCGCAAGGACGATCAACTTTAGCTGAAGAGCGTTCATTCAGGTTCACGGCATAGCTCCTTTTCAATTGTGTTTGACCATGCGCTGGGCGCAAGGCCGCGGGTGTTATCACTTCTTCGTCACGATCCCCTCGTAGTGGGTCGTGTTGTTTTCACCGTCGCTGAAAAGCATGGTGGAGTCGTACTGAAACTTGACCATGCGGCCGTCATCTTTCGACAACCAGGCAGAACCTTTTACGTTGTAGTCCTTGAGCTGACGTCCACCGCCGAAAGTGCTCGCCAACTGCAATGCTTTCTTGGCATCCGAAGAGACGTTGGCCAAGTCGAAGTCGTAGCGGCGAGCATCGTAGCCGCCAGTCTGTTCCTCGCCTACGTACTTCATCCCCTGCTGGGCGTCACCGATATGCCCGTTCAGGTATGCCATGAAGATATTGGTTCGAACGATTCCCCATGCCAGGCTGCCGAGAGGCGTGCCGGTCAACGTCCTTACCTGTGTACTGGCTGGGAAGACATCCTTGTCGAGTTTTGTTGCTGGACTCACTTCCGTTTGCTGGCCGGTGATACCGTCAGCGGAGACGTCCGCCTCACACTGGTAGGAAAACCCATCCGACCGAACTTTCTTGAAGGAAATGTGGAATGGTGAAGCCGGCTTTTCGATGGCGTGTTGCAGTTGGTTCATCGCTCCATCGAGGGAGGGCGGATCATTGGAATTGGAATTGGAATTGGAGCTTGCGGTGCCTGGCTCAGGAGAAACTGAGTCCGGCTCGTGCCTGGCTGGAGTGGAATTGCAGCTCGCCATCAGCGCGGTGGCAATCAGAATGGCCGCCGCCGTGGCCACCCATCGTTCATTGCATCCGCCAATGCACATGGCTCTCCCCCTGAAATCAGTGGTGGAAACCTGGCCCATCAGCCCAAACCCACTTGCTTCGCCGCAATCGCCCCGATAATCGGAATATGGAATTCGCGCTGGCTGTAGGCCTGGTACATCACGAAAAGCCACAACAGGAATATCCCCAGCGAAATCACCAGCGACAGCGGAAGATCCACGAACGCGAAGAATCCGCTGATGCTGAACAAAATTCTCCAGACGATGTTCCAGGCAATCCAGAAGACCAGGGTAGCCACGCTGAACAGAACGGACTGCATAGCGTGGAAGCGCACAAAGCGATCGTTCTTTTCCAGCACCAGAAAAATGATTCCGGTGATGAGACCAAGAACGTAGGCGAGCGCCCCCGCCAGGTTCGGCGCGAGGCCGGAACCACTGGCCACACCGGCGCTGGGCGCTGGAGTTGGCTGAACAACTGGAGCGGACGCTTGCGCTGCCGTCCCGACGGGTTTGCCGCAACCGCCGCAAAAGCCGCTCTCCTGATTCAAAGTTGCACCGCAATTTGCGCAGAATGCCACGTTGGTTTCTCCTTTTCAGTTTGTTCCTGTTGATTCGCCGCCCCCACATATCTTGGCGTCGGGCTGCCGCTGAACCAGATTCTTGGTAAAAATGTCCTTCGCGGGAGTATCCATGAGGACCCCAAGCACGCTTGCATTTACGCCTACCTGACCCTTTGCGATCATGGTGAACTGCTGGCATACCACGAGGCTCTGCATGCCCGAGTGCGCGGCGGTGGTGGAAATGACCACCTGAAAATAAGCGGCGGCCTCAGTGGACAAAGGATTTCCCGCCTTGGGGAGCCATGATCCAGAAATTGGTGAGTTCTGCAGCAACTTTCCCGCCTTCAGGTAAACCGATTGAGGAATTTCGAGCGCTTCGAAAATCTCCTCCGTTCCCATTCTCAGTTCCACCCTTGGCACGGCCATGGCCACAACCAACCCATAGGCCGCGAGCGGCGAGAACGCAACTGTCTGGTCGATCGTGCCGTCGCCTTCGGCTTGGCCATCGGGCTCCAGGTCCGAGCCCTCAACCTTGAGACCTTCGTCGCCGGAATAGCTCACATGGAAACCGCCTTTAGCAACTTCCCCCTTGGTCGTGAAGGCGGGATGGAAGAGCAGGGCTTCACTAATTTGCAAGGACATAGGAAGGCCCGTTTCCTCAAGCGGGATGGATATCTTGCCCGGAAGTTTGAGTCGCACCTCGTTCATCGGCGTCTTGCTCTCGGAGGTCGAGACTTCCCAGTCGAAGTCCACGGTGCCGTGTAAGCCGGTGTTCTTATAGGCGGCGGACTTGAACTGTCCGTCGGCCATCAGAATCGATGAGGTTTGAGTGAACTTGGTGAGATGGGCTTTGGCGTGGATCGAAGCGTTGAGGCCTGCGGCTTCGCGATGGAGTTGAACGTCGACGTCTAAGGAGTGATCAGAGTTGAAGATCTGATGATACTTGACCTTCCACGTCGCAAAGTCACTGTCCTCGATTTCCTTCTCGCCCGAGAGTTCGCCGTTCGAGCCGGCATAGACCTTTGGCTCGAGCGCATTCCAACCGTCGGACAGCGAATTCAGCAGCGCAAAGCGGGAACGGGGTTCTTGCCGCGGACTACGCCCCTCCGCACGTTGGTCGTAGAGATTCTTGAAATCGACGGGGACGCTCCACTGAACTTGTGCGTTCTTCAAGGCCTCGCGTAAGGGAGCCGGTTCGGTGCCGACGATGAGGTCCGAGCCATCGACCGCCAGTGCGTCGATCTTGCGCAGATCGAGCCCGTCAAACAAGACAATTTTCCCCGGCGTCAGCTTCTGACGGAGCGAGGGTGAATCCGCAAAAAGGAAGATGCTATGGTCTTCGCTGAACCCGTGCAGCGCCTGGGATACCGTCTGGGGATCGATGACGACCGTGTTGTCGGCATACTCCACATGAAACACGGATCCCGGCTGATCCTTGACGTGGAGGCCCCAGGTTTTGTGGCGCCCCTGAGTTCCGCTTCCCGCTTGGCTCGAGCTTGCCGTGCCGCTCTTGTTTCTGCCGCAAGAACTGCAAGCCGCCAGGGCCAGGAGATGAGCACCAATCACCAGAAGTGCCGCCAACTGGCCGATACGCCAACGGTTTCCTATGCGCATGTTTTGCCCCTAATCTGCGAGACGGCTACTCCGCGTCAGGCGAAACCTGGAACGACCAGACCGCATCGAACATCAACCCGTCTCCCTGGCCGCGCGCCACATCTCCGCCAGAGAATTTCTTGGACTTGGAAACAGGACGAAGCACAATCGCGTATTCGCCGGGCATGATCGGAGAAGCTGGCGAAATCTTGTATTGTCCCCGTTTCACCTTCTGTGGGTTCACCGCGACCCGCTCTTCGAGGAACGAGGAGTAGATTTCCCAGTCCGCCGCCGAACCAGACTGCGCGTCCTCTTTACCTTGGGTTGCTCCGACAATGCGGCAAGTATTCTGCGCCGGCGTCAGCTTCACGATGGTGGGCTCAAAATCGTCGGGGTTCGCGCCCATTACATTCGAGAAGTCAACCGAGAACGCGGGCGAGGTGGTCTGCAAGACAGTAGTCGAAGCGGGACTGGGAACCCCCCAAACGTAGGTCACGTTTGGCTTGCGACGCATCAAGGTGCCGGAAAGTATACCTCCCGCCCCCGACACTGCCGAACCTCCAATCCCGGAGTTCATGCGCCATGCCACGTCCGTTAGCCATTGTGCCGATGCCTTGCGTCACCGCCGAATCGGCCGCCAGAGTCTTCATCGAGGTAGGTTTCGTCTTGGTCTGCGCCACTTGTGTTTTTTCGAGCGGCATTTTCACGAGAGCACCGCCCTTGACCACGCTAACCTGCGGCATGTGCCCCTTAGGAGCAGGCGGGGCGGCATTGGCCTCGGCAGGAGCAGCGGCGGCGGGCGCCGGTGGCGGCGTGGTCGCGCCTGCAGGAGGGTGGCCGGATGCCGCCATGATCGCGTCCATTTCGCCCTGCGTGACACCTGCTTTGTGGAGAGCAATCAGCCCATCCGGAGAAACATCGAATTTCGCCGGACCGGCTTGGATGGCGGAAACGACCACCGACTCCGGCAATCCGCCCTTCACCATCTTGATCACGTCGGCATTGGTCAGAGGTTTCTTCGCCGCTTGTCCAAAGAACGCCGGACAACCGGCGATTACGAGGACAGCCAGCACGGTTATGGTTTTCAAAGTTCGTTGAGTCATTTTCTTTAGCTCCTTCATCCGCTTCCATGTCTGAGCGGTCAACTGCTCGCCTAGAGTGCCGTAATTGAGTCTTATCAATCAGGCTTCCCTGTCCAGGGATCAACCCCAATCGGGCCCTTCACAGAGACGCTAAGGCTGTACCCGGCGCCGTAAAAGTCTGAGACATCGAAGATACCCATCCAATGCCATGCGCAGTGGTCCACGCCCCAATCGACGACGATCTGGCTGTCGCCCTTGAGGGAGGAACCGTAATAGCCCTGGGTTGAATAATCGAACGAGTCGCCGACCTTTGCTTGTTGCGACCAGATTTTGCACATGGTCGCGCTATCGCCATACCAAAACGTCCCGAAGCCGTCGATGACGAACCCGGGAGTCATCTGGCTCAAGTCATACAGATCCTGCCCAGGATTAAAGGAAGAACCTGTCAATGCGGAATTCCGGTCCACTCCATTGGCAACGCTCGAAAGAGGTCCACCGGAGTACCAGTACGTACATGCCCCCAACTGATTTCCAACCGGACAGTAATCAATTTCACCGACCTGCACATTCGCCAGGCGCGCGGCATTGAGTGAGATGGTCGACAGGGACACGCTCTGCCGCTGGGCGTAAAAGCGGCAGTTCGGAAATTTCACAGGAGGGTTGCCGGCGGGTATGACAATGAGGTCTGGCCATCCATCGAGCACTCCCCTCAAGCCGGGTTGCACCTCCACTTCGATCTGCCCCGGACTCCATTGCTTTACGACCATGTTGATCCGGCCATTGGTGACAGCCCCAGACAGATACACCTGTCCGCCCTGGTTTCCGAAACCACATCCGTTGATGAGGTAATCGTTGTAGGCGGGATCCTGGGTGAAAACCACTCCGCTGGTAGCGTTATTGACGTTGTAGATCTGAGCCGTCAGGCACATTCTGGCGGCTGGCGGTTGGACGACCTCATTCGGATTCGGCCCATTAAATGTAGGCCGTGGAACGGAGGAGGTCGGCGCCTGTTTCATAGCCGGCTCACTCGGAGCTGTCGCGAGGATGGGTGTGGTTGCGATTGCGGGCGGGGTGCTGGTGGACTGGTGTGGAGCGGATGAGGTCGGCGCCTGTTTCATAGCGGGCTCACTCGTATTTTTGGCGAGCATCGGCGTCGCTGCCGTAGTAGTCGCAGCACCAGTTGAGGGTGTAGCGTTCGAAGCCGATCCCAGCATCATTGGGGAAGCAGCAGATTGGGTAACCTTGGCTTGCGCAATCGAAGCCTTCTGGCGCTCCAGGGCCTGAATCTCAGGAACGCTTTTCCCGGCCGCGGGGGTATGGACACTCGCGACGACTGGCATCTTTTTCTTGAAGGCAGCCACCTGTGCGTCAAGCTTCGACTTGATACTTGCCTTCGTGGCCTCGTCTGCTGGAGGGGAGGCGTCTCGCTTGGGACTACTTTTGATCGGGGGTAATTTGTGCGATTGGACGCCAGGAAGCGGCGTAGGTTGCAGCGTGGCTCCTGATCCGGTAGCCGAAACCGTTCCGTGCGGCGGGGACGGCTGAGAGTTGCCGGGGTTCGCACCCATAGGCTGGCTGGTTCCCGATGTCATCATGGTGTCCAGAATCTTCTGCCCCACGCCGGCGCGGTGAAGAGCCAGCAATCCGTCAGGCGACAGATCAAATTTCGCTGGACTCGATTGAATGGAGGTGACGATGGCCGATTCTGGAACGCCAGCCTTGACCATCCGGATCACATCGGGGTTGGTCAGCGGTTTTTGAGCCCCCGATAGAGCACTCTGACCGCTGCCGCCTATCGAGGGATTGGCCCTCGACGCCTGCAGAACAAAGTTCACGTTGTACGCGTAGTTTCCGCATGTCCACCAACCCGACCCCAACACCGACGGCGAGGGCACGGCAGGCGGGAGATTCGAACATTGGCCGCCAACAATCTTGATTGGTCCATTCGGATCGTTCGCTGTGGGAGGCGTGACCGGCGATACTGCAGTAGAGAACGCCGACGGCGTCGTGCTGATTTGAACCCGCAAATCCTGCCCCGTTGGCACGTGCTCTACCGCATACGCACATACGCCCAACGTGCTGCCATTGTTTAAGTATGTGAAATTGTTAAAGGTACCGATCGGCTGGAATTGTTCAAACGTCGGCGTGGATCCAGTTGGAGGAGTCCCTACGCTGACCGTAACCGCCAAGCCGCTACAACTCAGCGGCGGATTATGTTGCACCCCGCTCGTGTCCCAATAAACATAACCCTCGAGGATTCCCGGAAAGGCTGAACGACCTCCTGGCGGCTGTTGTCGATGCTGCCCCGGCGCGGTCATCACGGGGCCTTGGACGGGCGCCGTCGAAACCGGCGGTTGAGCGAAAGCGCCAAGGCCAGACAGGGTGATCGCCACTAAGAACAAAGCCAAGTTTGTGCGCATCTGAGCCTACCTCCGGACTCCGGCTTGAATACCCCAGCGGCTACTTCGGGTCAAAGGAACTGAGTCTGATATGGAGGTGACCAGCTAAGTGGCCTTAACTTAATGGTTTGGATAGACAGATGACCAGCGGTGAGATCAGCTTGACGTTATTTTGGCCTGCCGAAAAGGGCTAGCGGACTGGCGCATTGATGGCCAGCACTGCAGTGGCAGGAGTGGCAGCCTGCTCCGCCCGTCGAGCGAGAAGCTCAAAATTGTGGCTACGAGCTTCCAAGGCAAGCGTGGCGAGTTGAGCATGGCCCAACGCGGGATTCGCCTTCAGTTCCAGTTCACCCAATGCGAGGCGAGCCTCACACTCGAAACCGTAGTATCCCAGCTGTCTGGCAGTCCCCAGGACGGAACGCAACTCGGTTCGAGCAGTACTGAGATTTGGACTGGCGCCACCTTGGCTTGCGCTTGCCATCCCTACCCGCGCACGCTGAATGGCGGCGGGCAATTTCAGCGCAGGATCGGAACTAGAAAGGCTGAGTTCGGTTGCGCGTCGGATTGCCTTGCGTGCTTCCTCCAACTTGCCCTGCATCAGCAGTGCACGGCTCAGCATGATGTACGCACTGGCGGCGTCCGGGTCTCCCTTTTCCTTTTCAAATTCAGCGATCGCGGGGCGCAGTAATGGTTCGGATTGGTCCGGATGACCCTCTTCCAGAGCGAGGTCAGCCAGCACCACCTGGCTTTCTCCGACCAGGTCCATTTCGCCCATCTGCTGCCGAATATCGAGTGCGGACTGGTACTGTTGCCGCGCACCTGGCAAATCACCTTGCGCTTTCAGAGCGTCTCCTAAAACCGTCATGGCGCCAGTCAGGTATTGGGAGGCGCCTTGAATAGGACGAATCGCTTCGATCGCCTGCTGCGCCAGGCGGTAGGCATCCTGCACCTGGCCTTGTGCCAATTTCAGGTCCGCAAGTCTGTACATGTCATAACCGGGTTCTCCGCTATCCAACTGCGCTTCGAGTTCCATGCTCTGTTCATAGAGCTTTACCGCCTCAGGCAGATTGCCGCGCAGGTAAGCGATATCGGCAATGTTCGCGACGGCCGTCGCCGTATTGCGCTTGTCTCCGGCCTCTTCGAAATGAGTCTTGGCCTGCCGGTACAACTGCTCGGCCCGGTCGAGTTTGCCCTCATTCGTGAAATTGATTGCCATGTTGTTGAGGACGGTCCCGGTCTTTGCATGTTCACCCAGTTCTTGCAGGATGTTCAGCGCCCTCTGGTAGGTCGCAATGGCTTGCTCGTAATGTCCCTTAGATCCTTCATAGTCGCCCATCAGTCGAATCGTATCGGCGGCTCCCAGGCGATTGCCTGCGGCCAAGAAGAGGTTGTAAGCGTCGTCGCAAGGCGCTGGAGCCTGATCAGGATGTTCTCCATACACCAGATTCATGCATTCTTCCTCTCGTGCTCGAGCATAAACCACCTTCTTGCCTTGGGCCGCGGCTTTGCGCAGAGCACTTCGAACCAATACCAGGGCACCCGGCTTGTTATCAGGGATGGTGCGCGCTTCCAGGAGGTCGATACGCGGATCGTCGGAAGCTGGCGCGGGAAGCCGCCGTAGCCGAGCGATCGTTTCCAGAGCCTGGCTCCCGTGGCCCGCCGCATTCTGTGCGGTCGCAAATAACAGTCCGTACTCGATGCTGTCCGGGAACAACTCGAATAGGGCGCGATAACTGGAGGCGGCTTTCTCATGATCCGCCAGGCTTTCGTAATAATCTCCTTCCACCAGCATTCGCCCAATCCGCGGTAAATCGGCGGAAAGATCCAGCGCCTTCTTCAACTCCTCCTTGCGTTTTTGCTCGTAACCGAGTTGGCTCCACGCCCGCGCCAGCATGAGATGAACCAACGAAAACCTCGGATCCGCTTTGCTGGCTTGTTGCAGCAGATCCTTCGCCGCCAACGCGTCGAACTCGCGCAATTTGGCAAGTCCGCGAGCATAGAATCTCGCCGCATCACGATCCAGAGGCAGAGACGCAAGCACGCCCGCGTCATCGGATTCTTCGAGGCTTGGAACTCCCAGTCGGCCCCGGAGCTTGTCACCCACACGGGAAACAACATGAAATAAATCTTGCGAGTTGCCGATTTCCGCGATTTCGACCAGGATTTCACCGGTCTTGGCATCCTGCATCCGCACATCGAGCCGCACTTGCCCGCGATCCGGGGTACCTACAATCGTGTACGAACCCAGAACGAGCAGATCGCTATTCAGCGCAGTGCCAATCCGCGACGTTGTCTCCTGATCGAGCGTGTCGGTTTGCGACCACGGAGACGACAGTCGGAGATTCGCTACATCTTCCCCGGACACCAACCGCAGTTTTTCGCCGCCCGCCAACTCCGTGCTCAACATTTCCCCAAATGCCGTAGCCAGCCATGCGTCGTTGACCCTGCCGGTGACATTGTGAAAACCCAGCACCGCGACGGCCTTACGCATGGGAACCGGAGCGGTGGTCTGCGCATCAAGATGGCGCGTCTGGTTGATGGACTGCTGCCAACGCCACGCGCCCCCAACCACAAGCAGCAGGGCCACTGCCGAAACTGTATATACAAGGTGAAGCGGCCGGTGTTTCTCCGGCACGCTCGGCGGAGGAAGTGTAATTTGAGCGCGGTCTGCGGGACTCTGCTCTGCCGTGTTGCCCGTCAAGGCCTGCTCGATCTTTGTCTCACTTGCAAAAACCGGAGCGATGAAGCGATATCCGCGACGGGGAACAGTTTCGATAAAGCGCGGGTTATCGGAATCATCGTCTATAGCCGCCCGCAACTTTTTCAGAATGACGTTGAGGCTTCCGTCGAAGTCGACGTAGGTACCTTCGGGCCAGAGCTTTCGGCGCAACTCTTCCCGCGTGACGATCTCACCCGGACGCTCCAGTAGGAGAATCAACACCCGAAGAGGTTGGTCCTGAATCTTGACGCGCACACCTCGGCGGGTCAGCGTGTCGCGGGCAGAGTCGGCCTCAAATAAACCGAAACGAAAAATGTGAACTGGAGCGGCGGCGCGTTCCATGACCCCGGTACTGCAAAATGTGGGTGGAATGATAGCACGGTTGTTCCGGTACGTCAGCAATTCCGACTAAACCATTGAACCGCAAGGCATTATCAGGTCAGATAGGAGTAACAACGAGTTCCTTTGACTTCTCCCGGCAACGAACGCATCCTGCCGCATCGAACGAAATCTGCCGTACCGGTGGAGAACCCGCAAGCAAGAAAAACTTCGAGGAGGATGCGATGCGAACTACTTTCATGGGAATGATTTTGCTGTTGTCGGTTCCCCTTTGGGCAGGCAACACAATTCAACCGTTGAACGTCAAAGTCGGCCTTTGGGAAACAACCACAACCACGACCATGAGCGGCGCCGTGCCGATCCCAGACGAACTGCTGTCCAAACTCACTCCGGAGCAGCGGGCCAGGGTCGAAGAAAGAATGAAGGCGAGCTCTGGTGAGAAAAGTACGACCAATACCTACAAGAGCTGCATAACCAAGGAAAAACTGGAAAAAGGGTCGGACTGGGGCAACAAGGACGATAAAGAATGTACTCAGACCGTCATCACTTCCACAAGCAGTAAAGCGGAAGTCCATATGGCTTGCAATATTTCCGGAGGGAAGGGTGAAGGGACTATAAAAATGGAGGCGCTCAGTCCCGAAAGCGTCAAGGGTTCAGGGCAAATGACTATCAACGGCGGCGGTCATACGATGAGTTCCAACTCAACTTTCACCTCGAAATGGATCGGGCCGGCCTGCGGGAATGTCGATTAGCACTTGCTGGGGTCCGGGCCGACCGCGGCCAGAAGCGGAAACGGCCTGGGCGAGGTAAACTCGTCCAGCGACGAGAAGGAAGAAGCGCGGATGCCGATGGCGCATGCAGCATAGCACCTTAAATAAAGGGAACAAGGCGCGGATCGACTTGCTCCAAACTGAGTGGGACGTGTAGCCAGCGCTCCAGATGCCGGGGACCTAGCTTTGCTCCGCCCTTAACACCACCGCGATCAGCGCTTCCTTCGCGTTGATTTCAGCATATTGTTTCCACTTTTCCGGGAGATCATCGAGGGCAAAGATCGCGGACACTGGGCAAACCGGCACACAAGCTCCACAATCGATGCAAGCGACCGGGTCGATGTACAACTGAGGTTGCGCGACGAAATCGCCTTCATTTTTCTTCGGATGAATGCAGTCGACAGGGCATGCATCGACGCAGGCCGTATCTTTCGTACCTATACAGGGCTCGGCAATCACGTAAGCCATTAGAACAGGGCCCTCCTAATTCAAACCTACCGCTCCTTTCACAAGAAGCAGTGACAGAAGTCGCGAAGTCGTGAGGTAGCTCACCCTTCGCGCGCTGGCACGGAATGCGAGGACCCTCGGCGCTAGACGAAAATCTCACTCACCTCATCCCGCACCTGCTGGCTGCGTGACGGCTCACCGGCTCGACGAGTATTAGATATCTAAAGTACTGGCGGAGAGGGAGGGATTCGAATCCGCCGCCTTAATTTTGCCAACGACACTGGCAAATTTCTGCCTTTACGACCAACGCTACCAGTCGCTTGCTACCGTCGCGCATGCGTATTTTACCAGTATTCGTGGAAAATCAAATAGGGCACATTTTGGTAGCAATGGTAGTCAGTCCCGCGTTCACATTTGCCCATTTACCGCAACGAGACCCCTCTGAACCCAGGTGGTCTCCGGCACAAGCGCGGCACCCAACCTGTCCAGGAATCTCAAAAACACTAGTCAGCCACGACTGTCCGACATCCATGTAAGTCTTCTGTCAAGGAAAAACACGGGTGCTCAGGCGCGCTCGGGAGAGCGCGCATTTTTCGGATGCAGAACCGCTCAGCTCGCATTTTGCCTCTCGGCGGTGGTCCCTGCTTTCGCAGAACCAGACATCCATTCACTGTCTCGGGCCAAAGGCCGTTACAGAAGATTGAGTGTGTGTTCTCTGCCAGTCCCGAAACAGTCAGAAGGGAGCCTCGGGAGTTTCATCTCCGTTGCTCAGTCGGTCAGTGGCGGGACCTGGCAGTCTGCGCGCTGTGTGTAGTGCTTTTCTATTCGTTGGCCTGGTTTTCAGGCCGCGTCGCATCTGCAATCTTCTGCAGGCACGAAATCCCGTTGTCCTCGATCCACGGCGAGAAGATATGCGACCATCTTGCGTGCTACCGCAAGCGTCGCTCGATTGGCGTTCCCTTTCTGTTTCTCTCTTTCATAGAGCAACGCAAGATCGTGATCCTGTCGGGGCGCCAACTTCGCAGCCTCGATCAGCACAAATTGGATATTCTTGTTGCGCTGTTTGGAAATCGGCGTGCGAATCGACTTCTCGGCTGAGCTTCTTTCGTCACCGCAGAGCCCGCAATAACTGATCGCTTGCCGGATCGATCCGAAGCGCGAAATCTCGCCCATCTCTAGCGCCCAGGTCAGTGCAGTAATGGGCCCAACTCCGGGAACAGTTCTAAGCCGCCTGATTCTCTCGGCCAGGAGCGGATCTCGCTGCAGCGAGCTCACAAGAGCCCGTTCCGTTTTCTGTAGTCGTGCGATCGTATCCCGGCTCAGTCGGAGCAGGGGCCGAATACTCTCATTCACTTCTTCGTTGCTCGCGAGCAGTTCGCGAAAGTATCCCACTTTGTGAAGCCGCCGCTTGTTGTACGTCACCCCAGTTTCCATGAGCAGACCTGAGATCCGATTTTTCGTCTGCACCATCTGCCGTACCAGCAAACAGCGGTAGCGCAGCGTTCGCCGTCTGTCCCGAATCTCAGTCGAAGCCATGTAGCACTCGGGCAGGAAGTCACAGCGCAAGCAATCGGCGATTTTGCTGGCGTCGACCCGATCGTTCTTTTTCTTGGCAGCTGCGATCGCGCGCAGCATCAGGGGATGCGCCACCTTAATCTCTGTCGCATGTGGATGGAGATGATCGTAGATCCAACCGGTAAAAATCGTCGCTTCCATCGCAACCGTCCAGGGCTGCGGAAGAGTTCTCATCCAGATGTCCAGCTCGCAGCGCGTTGCTCCAAGCTTGCCTTCCTGGTGAACTCGACCACTCGCATCCTTGACGCAATAGCTGATCGTCTTCTTGTGAACATCCAGCCCGATGTAATACATATGTCCTTGAGGAGCCTCCGTGGTTGTTTTCTGAATCAACGTTCCCGTTGAGTTCAGCCTTTTCTACACCACGTGCTCCTCCTGGACTTAGCATTCAAACAGTCAGCCGGGAAGCGACCTGAGACCCTTGAACAAGGTCTTGCAGACTTCGCACGCTTCTGGCACACAAACCCAACCGAAATGAACCGGCATCAGACTTGCGAAAAGGCACAACGAGTTCGGGTTCATCGTCTCGAGCGGCTGTATTTTCTGGTTGTCGATAATTCGGAGCGTTCGTTCGCACTTCCCACAAGCCCGTTTCCGGTTTGCCGACCATCCGTCCGGAATCGTCGGAACGACATGTCACTAGGATTTTCCGGAACAATTGATGGAACCACGGGGATCCCCACACAACTCCCAGCCCACTTAAAGGTCTAGCTTTCTATCTTCTTTATGTACCACCGAAGGCCAGATAACACGAGCCCGATCGCAAGGAGCGAGATTCCGAGCCCGAGACGGCGATAGTTGCGCTCAACCATTGCGTCTTTCCCCGCTTGCAGGTCCTTGGCGGCGATTTTCAGGCCGGCTTGAATATACTCATCCACCAAGTTCTTCTGGAAGCTATGGATCGCGACTCGAGCCTTGGTCAGCGAATCCCGCGCCTGATCCTGTGCCAGCCGAGCATCGCTCACCTCCATGCCAGAAGCCTCGGCGACAAGGAGAATTTGGTTCGCGCTTTTGATGGCCTCGTCCAATTGACTCAGGCTACTCAGTAGTTGCGCCCTGGCTTGATCGCAGTGGTCGCCGGGCTTATGACACCGCATGCAGACGCCTTGAGGACCAGTGCCAAGGTACGCGTCCGATGGATGCCTGATGGCATGATTGCTGTGACACACGACGCAGCCCGGAAGAGAAGCCTCGTCAAAGGCTTTCTTGTGTGTACTTTTTTCGTACATCTGGGCCTGGAAAGCGTGACAGTTCGAACACACATTCTGGACCTTGTCTACTCCCGGCGGCACCGCGCCATGGTTTCCATGGCACGTTGAACAGGTTGGCGCACTCAGATCGCCTCGCACCGCCAGCGCCTGGTGGTGCACGCTGGCGCTGTACTTTGCGAACTGATCCGTGGGAATGGAATATCCCTTCATGTAATCCGCGTCAGCATGGCAGCGAGCGCAGGTGTTGGCCACGTTTACCGGGTACACGGTGGAGCGGGGATCGCTCGGCGGCCTGAGATCGTGGACACTATGACAATCCGTACACACCGCGACCTTCGTGTCTCCTGCCGCGAAGCGCTTGCCGTGCACACTGGTGCGGTACTGGCCCAACTGATCCGTGCGCAAGCTGGGGTCGAACTGCCGGATATAAGCGGGATCGGAATGGCAACTTCCGCACAACTCGGGAACCTGCTTGCGGTCGATCTTGCCTTTCCAGCCCGCCTTTCGGGCTCATCGCTTTGTCGGGATCGTCGCTGGTTGGATCGCCCCCGTGGCAACTGGCGCAAGTCAAACCCTTTTGCGCGTGGATGTCCTGGCTGAACTTTTCCTGGGTTACGCCCAATGGATCCGGCAAGGCGGAGTGACAATCCAGGCAGGAGTTCGTGGTTTGCCCATAACTCAAGCACGCTGCGAGCACGAGGAAGCCGGCCAACCCGACAGAGCGGGCTGCTCTGAACGATCGGAGCCTATTTCGCAAGATAGCCATAAACAGTCATACCTGCCACGTACGCAAGAGCAAAGACGGCAAGCCCAGTGATCCAGCGTTTCATGTGTGCGGGTTGGTCACTTTCAAAGAACGGCAGCAGAAGCCACAACAGCCCGACCAGACCGAAACCAAGCACGCCCAGAACCTCGCCGTCGATGAACCACACTTTCGAGGGGATGAGCTTGAGCGTCTGGAACATGAAGAGGAAGTACCACTCGGGCTTAATTCCGGCTGGTGCGGACGCAAAAGGATCTGCCTTGACGCCGAGGTTCCAGGGGAACAGTGCCGCCAACACTCCCAACACTCCCAGGGCCGCGTACCAAGCCATCAATTCCCGCAGCATGAAGTTGGGAAAGAATTTCATTTCCCGTCTGGCGGACGGATTCGCCGTCCACTGCACTTCCAATTTCGGGGGGATGCTCATGCCAAGGCGTTGAACCAGCAACAGGTGCAGCAGGATCAGCACGGTTGCAATTCCGGGTAGAACGGCGACATGGAATCCAAAAAAACGGGTCAGCGTGGCTCCCGTCACCTGTGGACCACCGCGGAGAAAGATCATCAGGGGCCTGCCGACGATCGGAACCTGCCCAGTAATCGCGGTGCCAACCGTGGTGGCGAAAAAGGCCAGCGTATTCCAGGGCAGCAGATACCCGCTGAAGCCAAATCCCATGACCAGAAATAGAAGGAGCACACCGCTGACCCATGTCAGCTCCCGAGGTTTGCGGTAGGCCTTGAGAAAGAGCACGCTGAACATGTGCGCAAAGGCGGTAAAAATCATGAGATTGGCCGACCAGGAGTGAATGGAACGAATGAGCCAGCCAAACCTGACCCGGGTCATGATGTACTGCACGCTTTCGAAGGCCTCGTTGGCTCCCGGACGGTAATAGAGGAGCAGCAAGATTCCGGTCAGCACCTGGATTACGAAGAGAAAAAGGGTGATGCCTCCAAGGAAATACCAGTAGGACAGGCGATGCGTGGGGACGGTCTTGTGGCGGAGCGGGGCTAAGAGGTCGTCCCAATCGAATCGTTCATCGAGCCAGCGGCGGATGGCGGCGAACAAGGTCATGCCTCCCGCTTCCGGCTGACGACAATCTCATCGCCGCGCAAGTGGACATCAAACACATCGAGAGGCCGGGGCGGAGGACCGGAAATATTGCGGCCATTGAGATCGTAGATTCCGTTGTGGCAGGGACACCAGATCTCGTGCAGATCGCTGCGATACTGCACGGTGCAGCCGAGGTGAGTACAAGTGGCGGAGAGCGCGCGATACGTGTCGTCGCTGGTCATGATCAACAGGCCGGGGCGGCTGCCGAAACGGAAAATCATGCCGGAATTCGGCTTCAGCTCCGAGACCTTGGCGGCGACAACCTCGTCCCCGCCGAGATCGGCCACCGCCGGTGGGACAAGATAGCGCAGCACGGGATAGAGGAAAGAAGCAAAAGAGGCGAGTAGGCCGCCACCGAGGAAGAACGCAATCAAGCGGCGGCGCGCAGGTTCGGGTTGGGAAAGTTGGTCAGCGGTCATTCACTGCGCCTCCTGCCGCAGGAACACTCGTGATCTGGATCATCATCTCATGGGCCCAGTTCCGAGTTCAGGCGGAACGCACTTCCACAGTTCGCTGCATCTCGCGCACCCACATCGTCTGGGACAGTTGCAGACGATGTCCAATGACGACTGCCAGATTCAGAGCGATTTTATACCCAGCCGCCGGATTCGCGGCAAAATACCCCTGCAACGCCTCCCGCGGCAAGGCGATAACTCTCGCTTCATGCAGCGACGCGATGGCAGTGAGAGTGAAGCGGTAAGGCGGAATCAGGGCCGACCAGCCCACGGTCTGACCAGGAGCCATTTCTTCCACGAAAATGTCTTCTTCCCGGCCCCGGATCTGCATCGGCATGGTAAGCCTGATGCGGCCGCGTTCGGTCAGGAATAGGCGATCGGCCGGGTCTCCCAGCCGAAACAGTTCGGTTCCGGCGGGAACCATCAGCCTGGTCCCAAGTCTCAGGACCTGCTCGGCCTCGGCGGACGAGAGACCATTCAACAGTTCATACGTCATGGCGACTCTCTCAGTTCACAAACGGCGAAGCTGTTTTACTGTGCAAATGGGCTTGCGAGGGAAACGCTATGAACACCTCGGCGGCAGCCTGCTCCATGCGAACATGGTTCTCGATTTGCAGCAGCAGGACCTCGATGGGCACCTGCCGGGGTGCAACCGGCGGCACAGTTGGCGTGACCGCGGCACGGTCTGAGAAGAAGCGGGCCGGGGCAGCCGCTTTGACCAACGGAAGCTGGGGCTGCACCACTGAATCGGATGACACCGAACGCGTGGCCGCTCCAAACGCAACCGCCGCGACGCCCATCCCAAATACGGCCACACACAAGCCCATCAAAATCATTTCCATGGCAGTCCTCCTTACAACATTTCTTATCGCACGTGGTATGCCAGCGTTGACCGGGGCCTAACTCCTTTTCCTTCAGACAAGGCAAGGAAGTACGAAATAAGAGGACTGCCAGATTGTCAGGTCGAACCTGACAATTCGTCAGTCGTTGACGGCTGTCCGCGCGTGTGCCATCATCCCGCCATCTCTGTGCCATCATGATGAAGCTGCGTTTTGCCAGCATGACGGTTGGCCTCGCGCTCGGTGTCACTGCGGCAGTGCTTGTGGCCTGCACGGCCGCTGCCTACGTCTTCTCGGTCCATCACTTTCGAAGCCTTCTCGAAACCGCGCACACCAGCGCGGTTGCCGAAGGCGAATTGATCCGAACCGCTCTCGAACACCAGATGGTAGGGAATGACCGAACGCTGATCACGCAAATGGTCGAGAGCTTCGGCAAACAGTCGCGCGTCGAACAACTCATAGTGCTGGACCGCAATGGCGTGGAACGCTATTCGAGTAAGCCGGGGGCCGTGGGAAATGATTTTCACATCGACTCTCCTACCTGCCAGGCCTGCCATAAGGATCCGCCGGAACGCCGTGGATCCAGCCGCGTGATTGAGACCCGTGGTGGAACGATACTAAGGACCGTGGTGCCGATTCGTAATCGCGAGGAGTGCTACCGATGTCACGATCCCAACCAGAAAATCAACGGCATCCTGATTCTGGACTACAACGCCGGAGAGGTCCGGACCGCGATGACGCGGGACCTGCGCTGGATGGTCGCCGGCACCGGCGCGCTGACCTTCGTCATCGTGGGGGCGATTGCCCTGGTGATCCGGGTGTCGGTCTTGCGTCGCTTGAAGCGTTTTGAAACTACGGCACGCCTGATTTCCCAAGGCGACCTGGAACGGCGTGTGCCCGCGGAAGGGTCGGACACGCTGGCGTGGATGGCAAAAGAGTTCAATGCCATGGCCGACTCGGTGTCAGGACTGGTTGGCGAAGTACGCACCGAGCGGGAGCGGCTGGAAACGGTGATCAACAGCATTGATGACGGGATCGTAGTCCTCGACGCCGAACGAAAGATTGTGGCGGCCAACGACGCCTTTTTGCAGCGAGCCGCCGTCTCTCGCGAGCAGGTTCTGGGCTGCTGCTGTTACGAACTCGGACCGGGGCCATGCAACCTGACCGACTGCCCTACCCTCGCCTGCCTGCGGTCGGGTGGCCGTCAGGTCCGGATCTGCGAGCGCAAAACAGGCAACAACACGGTGGCTTGGGAAGAAATCCACGCTTCACCGATTCTCGATGCCTCAGGGCGGCTGAGTCAAGTAGTGGAGGTCTGGCGCGACATCTCCGAGCGGCGAGCAGCCGAGGCGAAGCTGGCCGAGTCTTATCGTCTGGCGTCGGTCGGAGTGCTGGCCTCTGGGTTTTCGCACGAGATGAACACCCCTCTGGCAACGACCCTGATGTGTGTGGAGGGAATCCTCCGCGAGAGTCCTCCCGGGCAGGGCGGGCAAATGGATCAGGCCAGAATCCGTGAGAATGCGACGATCGCGCGCGAACAGATCCTGCGCTGTCGCGGCATCACCCAGCACTTCCTGCGGGTGTCACGCGGACAGCGGCATGCCGGAGATATCGTGGACCTGGATGCGGCCATCGCGGCCGCCCAAAGGCTCGTCGATCCGACGGCGCGCGCCGCCTCTGTAGACGTCGCGGTGCGACCGTTCGCAACCACTCTGCACGTGCGGGCCGACGAAGCCGAGTTGCAGAACCTCCTGGTCAATCTTCTGCTGAACGCAATTCAGGCATCGAAGCCGGGCGGCAAGGTCGTCGTTGCCACCGAAGGCGGTGATGCAGTGCACATTCGCGTCACTGATGAAGGATGCGGGATTGCCCCGGAATACCGTCAAAAGATCTTTGAACCTTTTTTCAGCCTCCGCCAGGGCGGCACTGGCCTCGGTCTATTTCTGTCGTTGAACGCTGTCCGGAGCTGGGGAGGCAACATCGTGGTTGAGAGTACCCCTGGGAAAGGGTTCCATCTTCGAAGTCGTGATCCCCGCAATCCATCCCGTTCCGCAACCGAAGGATGGACTATGAAGTCTTCCTCCCTGCTTCTGGTAGATGACGATACCGCATTCCGCCAAGTGATGGCGGGCGAACTGAGTCGTCTCGGCTACCAAGTGGACGCGGTGGGCACGGGTGAAGAGGCAATCCAGCGAGTTGCAGCGGCGGAACCGGAAGTCGTTTTGCTCGACTTGCATTTGCCGGGTATGGGAGGGCTCGAGACGCTAAAGGCCATCCAGGCCGCCACGCCGGCGACCGAGGTCATCATGTTGACCGGACACGGTTCCATCGATACCGCCATCGAATCGATCCGTATCGGCGCCTTCGATTACGTGGTGAAACCGTGCCCGCTGGACGAACTCCACATCCGCCTTCAAAGGGCGATCGAACGGCGGTCACTGCGTCAGAGAGCGAATCTTCTCGAGCGTGTTCTGACGCCCCCGGATCTCGGCAGTTTCATCGGCGACAGTCCGGAATTTCACCGCTTGCTTAATCTGATCGATCGGGTGGCGCCCAGCGATTCGACCGTGCTCATCACCGGCGAAACGGGTGCAGGAAAAGAGCGGGTGGCCAAACTAATTCACGCCCGCAGTTCCCGTCGGCCGCGGCCGTTCGTGGTGGTCGAGTGCGCCGCACTGCAGGAAAGCCTGCTGCAGAGCGAACTGTTCGGCCACGAGCGCGGCGCCTTCACCGGAGCGGACCGGGCCAAGCCTGGATTGTTTGAAGTAGCCCATGGCGGAACGATTTTCCTCGACGAAATCGGGGAGGTGAGCCCAGCGACGCAGACCAAGCTGCTGCGCGTGCTCGATACCTCCACGTTCCGGCATGTCGGCGGCAACAAGGAGATTCAAGTGGATGTCCGGATTCTAACTGCGACCAATCGCGATGTGCCCTCCATGGTACGGCAGGGTCTTTTCCGCGAGGACTTGTTTTACCGCCTGAGCACGATCACGGTGGAGGTTCCACCCTTGCGCACCCGAGGGGGCGATGTGGACCTGCTGGCACAACACTTCGTGACCGTGCTCAACGAGCGCTTCGGCTCCAGCAAACAGATCGGCGAAGCGGCCCTGCAACTCCTGCGACGGCACAACTGGCCTGGGAACGTGCGCGAACTCTTGCACGTGGTCGAAGCCGCGCTGGTACTCAGTGAGGGATCGCAGGTTCTGCCTGAGCACCTGCCCGTCTCCTTGCGGAATTCTATGCCTGCTCCGTCCCCCAATCCTCTCGTATCGGACGCCCCGCTGCCCACGCTCGAAGAGGCGGAGCGCACGTACATCCGATTGGCGATCGAGGCCAGCAAGGGTCACCGTGGAAACGCCGCCAAAATTCTTGGAATCAGCGAGCGGAATTTATACCGGAAACTGCGCGAGCACGGCCTGCTGTCGTAATCCGGCCCAGCTCGTGGCGAGTCCTCCCGAGTGACGGGCTATGCGGAACTTATCCGAAGGCGGACACTGGATTGGCCGCTGGTTTTCGACTAGGGAGAGTGAAAGTTGTCCCGAAGTCCTCTTGGAGGCCATCACTACCCCATCAGGTGTCTTCCAACCCGAGTTTGTCGTTCACTGCTTGGCTGAGTTTTTGCTTGCAGCCGAGATAACGTTCGTTGGTCTGAACCGATGCGTGTCCAAGCAAGAACTGAATCTGCTCGAGTTCTCCGCCCGCTAGATGGCATAATCGGGCGCAGGTGCGACGCAAGCCGGGCTGCGCTACGGGAGTCCTGTAACTGGCCCGATCTTTGCCAATGCTCTGGGTAAGCCGATGGCGCTCAGCAGTTCGGTCAATCGCGTTATCCTTCCCGCGCTGAATCGCTGTGAGGCTTGCGGGAAGGCAGAGACAGACGACCTCAAGGCTGACCATCCGTACAAGCGTGACGCTCGCATCCCTGAGTGGCACGGCTGGCACGCGGCACGGCGCGGACTGGGAAGTAATCTATACCGTCTCGCTGTGCCGGATATGGTGATTCAGCGAATCCTCAGACACGCGAACGTGAGCACCACGGCGACGTACTACATTAAGACTGCCGCTCTTGACGTTCGGGACGCAATGACGAAGCTGGAAAACCACATCGCAGAAGCGGATCGGATTCAATCGGACACTAACGGGACACTAGACAGCAGTTCGAGCGTTGAGCCTTCCACGATTCAATAGGACCTAAGTGATTGGGATTGCAAGGTCTGGCGGAGAGGGAGGGATTCGAACCCTGGCCCGCCCAATCGCTCCCATAACTTGTAGATTCTACATTGCCACATATGCCAAACTTACCACCTTCGCCACGCACCATTGCACGCTATTGCACGCTGGCGCATCCCGTGCCCTCAACCTTATCGCCCTGCTGTTTGCGCCTTAATCTCGGAGGGGAAAAGACCGCGTGCATCTCCCCTTAGTTGTGCCGATAAGCGCGACAGATGGCATATCAAGGTGCGGTTACAAATGTGAGATTTGTCACGCATCAGTGTGATTACATTCCTTTTTTCTTGACACGGAACTGTAACTTAACTAAATTTTTTGCCAATCCCACAAGAAAGACTTCGATCTCCAGCTTTCTCTGAGACTTTCTCGGCGGGATTCTTCCCGTTACGACCGGCGTTCGCCCGTACTCAAGCAGGTTGGATGAGCGATTGCACCCCCAATTGGTCGAGTGCGTTCGCAGTTTTTCTAGGAAAGGGGAGAGTATGCAGGTCCGCGTTGTCCGCAGTTTTCTGCTATTCCAGCTTGTTCTCGTCGGCTCGACTTTCCTGTTCTCTCAGGCTCCCGCCAGCGATCCTCAAGCAATTTCCTTCGCGTCCCAGTCCATAACCGCCCTCACGACCGGGAAAGCAATTGCCGATGTGACACTGTACGGGAATGCGGTATGGACCTCAGGGGCGAGGACCGAAAGCGGGACCGCGAAGGCATATGGCAAGACAAACGTAAGCAGCCGGGTGGACTTGACTCTTTCCAGTGGGAACCGTAGCGAGCTGCGGACCAGCGTCGGTGGGTCTCCGCGAGGTGCTTGGATCAGTGCCAGCGGGAAATTGACGCCCTCCGCCATCCACAACTGCAGGACGGATGCTGTGTGGTTCTTCCCCGCATTGACATCGCTCTCGGCGGTGAACGGTGATCAGTCCCACCCCTCACAGCCCGGGTTCGTGCTGGTTTACGTTGGACTAGAAACTCGGAATGATCGATCTGTTCAACACATCCAGTCTTACCAATATCGTGCCAACAACAGGTTTCCCCGAAAGACTGCCACGACACAAAAGCTGAGCACGGTTGACTACTACCTCGATGCTCAAACCCTTGTACCGCTGTACATCGCGTTTAGCGCGCATCCCGATAACGACGCTAGTACCAACATCGCTGTCGAGATCGAGTTCTCAGACTACCAACAGGTGAATGGCATTCTGGTGCCTTTCCACATCAAAAAGCTCTGGCAAGGCAATCCATTGCTGGATTTCACAGTCACAAATGTGGCTGTTAACTCCGGGCTTCCCGACAGCCTGTTTTCTGCTCGCTGAGAAACTAAGGAGAGCGAACGTGAAAAGAATCCACCGCCTCGTCCTATTTGCAGCACTCACGCTGTTTCCAGGGGCTTCCTTTGGCCAAGTCGCTACTGGCACGCCGCCGCTCGCCAGTTTTGGCGGGGGACCGTTCGACACCATAAACCTTGGGAATCTAAATGTGCATTTCTCCATTCCGGTGCTCAACAAGGCCGGGCGGGGCGTCCCCTTTTCGTATTCGCTTGGCTACGACAGCTCGGTCTGGTATCCCGCCACCAGCAGCGGGGTCACTTCCTGGGTCTACCTCAGCGACTGGGGATGGACGGTCGAAAGCCCCGCCATCGGTGGCTCAGTGAAAACGACTGCTTTTACCTTCTGGTGTCCCAACCTTGGTCCCCCGAAGCCAGAAGGCGTACCTCTAACAGGGGGTGGTGGGGGGCAATGGGTAAATGGCTACTTCATTTCTACTTTCGTTGATCCTCTCGGTACCGCCCATCGGGTAAATACTCCCGAAAATCCTTGCGGCGACGTCGAGCTCGAACAATCAACCACCTACGACGGCTCCGGCTGGACCGTTTATTACCAAGATAATGGGAGTATTTGGGCTACATCTCGCGGTGGCGTGATCGCAACTCCTGGCGCGAGTTATACCGACACAAACGGAAACAAAATCACCTCGAACACCAGCGGGCAGTTTTTTGACACGCTATCCAGCACCACCCCTGTCCTCACTCAGGCGGGAAATGCCACACCCGCAAGCCCTACTACGCTTACCTACACGGCTCCGACGGGCGGCAGCGCGACCTACACCGTGAATTACACGCAGTACACGGTGGCAACCAATTTTGGAGTCAGCGGAGTCAATGAGTACGGCCCGCTCAGTGGGGCACTGGTCAGCAGCATTACACTACCCGACAACAGTAGTTACACGTTCACGTATGAGAAAACACCCGGCTCCTGCAATCCATTGCCTGGCACGTATTCCAATTGCGTAACCGCAAGAATCGCTTCCGTAACCTTGCCTACAGGTGGCGAAATCGCGTACACGTATAGCGGCGGGTCGAATGGGATTGAAAGCGACGGAAGCACGGCTGGCCTCACGCGGACGTTGACGCCAGGTGGAGAATGGCAGTACGCCCGCACTCAGGTTTCCGGAGCGCATTGGCAGACCCAGATTAAGTCGCCTCCCGATCCGGTCAATTCAGGCTCCGCCAGCGACGTGACCGTCATAGACTTTGAGCAAGATGGCAACAGAACCGTCCCGAGCCCGAATTTTTACGAGACACAGCAGTTGGCGTATCAGGGCGGTACCTCCGGAACGCTCTTAAGCACAACCATCATCTGCTACAACGGTAACGGCGTGACTTCGCCATCTACTTGCGCGTCGACCGCCGTGTCATCTCCCTTACTACGCACAACCGTGTTTACGCAACTCCCCAATGCCAGTGGTGTGCAATCGGAAACAGATACCACGGTCAATGCCTACGGGCTGAGCAGCGAGGTAGACAATTATGGGTATGGCAGTGGTGCGGTAGGGTCTCTGATTCGGAAAACGATTACTAGTTATGCTTCGTTGGGCAATGGCATCGTGGATCATACGGCGACCATCACCATCTATTCTGGCAGCAACGTCGGGGGAACCACGACCTATAGTTACGACGCCGGAACTCCGACGGCCACGACTGGCACGCCACAGCACGTCGCTGTCACCGGTTCCAGAGGCAATCTGACGAGCGTCGCGGCAGAAGCCAATGGGACAACGACTCTATACCGTGCATACACGTACTTTGACACCGGCAATCTGGAGACCTCCACGGATGTCAGCACGTCCAGCACCACGAACGGAGCGCTGACCACCTACAACTACTCGTCCACCGGGTCCTGCGGCAATTCTTTTGTGACCTCCATCACCGAGCCGCTGAGCCTGTCCCGTTCGATGACCTGGAACTGCACCGGCGGCGTGCTCCTCTCGCTCACCGACGAGAACGGGAACACCAGCAGCACGGCCTACAGTGGCTCAAATTACAGCAACCTATTCTGGCGGCCTTACAGCACCACCGACCAGGCGGGCACCACCACCAACTACTTCTATTATCTGAATTCCAGCGACCAGCAGTTCCAGACCGAGAGCAAGTATGCAAGTACATTCAATAGCGGTAATTCGATAGTGGACATTCTGACGACCAGCGACGGTTTTGGACGCACGATCTTTCAGCAAACGAAGCAGGGCCCGAGCGCAACCAACTACGACACGGTTGCAACCTGCTATGACAGTTTTGGCCGGAAGAATACGACGACGCTGCCTTTTAGCGCCGCCGCCGAAAGTTCGAACACGCAATCGTGTTCCGGGGCGCAAACAGACTATACCTATGACGCACTGAACCGAACATTAAGTGTTTCGGATAGTGGTGGTGGGTTGACCACGTACTCGTACAACGAAAACGATGTATTGCAGACTCTGACCTCGCCAACGCAGGCAAAACAGTCAGAGTATGACGCACTTGGTCGTTTGACCTCGGTTTGTGAAGTGACGAGCGGGACCACGGCGTTTCCAGGTGCTTCCTGTTCCCAGAACACGTCGGCAACTGGCTATCTGACGCAGTACGCATACGATGCGCTTGGTGATCGGACGGGAGTCACTCAGAACGCTCAAGCGTCCTCCGGGCACCAGACCCGAACCTATGTTTTCGACATGCTGGGGCGGCTCACTTCGGAAACGAATCCGGAGATGAACAATTCTGCGGTGACCTACAGCTACGACTCGCTCTCCAGTGACGCGGCCTGTGGGACCATCACCTCGGCGGGGAATATGCTTAAGCGGCTGGATGCCGCCGGGAACGCCACTTGTTACAGCGGCTACGATGCCTACCATCGCGTGGGCAGCGTCATCTATCCGAGCACCAGCACCCCCGCCAAGGAGTTTGTTTACGATACCGCCACGGTCAATGGAACAAGCATGGCCAACGTTAAGACTCGCTTGGCTGAGGCGTACACCTGTATCGGCACTTGCAGCAGTAAAATTACCGATCTCGGGTTCAGCTATTCCGCGACTGGGCAGACCTCAGGTGTGTGGGAACTGACTCCCCACTCGGGAACCAACACCTACTATCAAGTCAGTTCTCTTTACTGGCCAAACGGCGCAGTGAACACGCTGAGCAATCTTTCCGGTCTTCCCACGATTACGTATTCAACCGACGGTGAAGGCCGCATGTCAACAGTGACCGCGAGCAGTGGCCAGAGTCCGGTCGCTTCTTCTATTACTTATGATCCTTCCAGCCACGTAACCGCTTTGACCTACGGCTCGTCTGACAGCGATTCCTTTGTCTTTGACCCCAATACAGGCCGGATGACAAAGTACACGTATACTGTCGGCAGTTCGCCGCAAACCGACATCGGAAGTTTGACCTGGAACCCCAACGGCAGCCTGGAAGAACTGGTAATCACCGATCAGCTGAATCCAGCCGACAGTCAAACCTGCAACTATACACATGACGCCCTTGGCCGGGTAGCCAGTGCGAATTGCGGCGCGAGCACTTGGAGCCAAACGTTTAGCTACGATCCGTTTGGCAATATCACGAAGACCGTGCCTGGCGGCAGTACTGGAACGAGCTTCCAACCCTCCTACGACTACACCAACTATACCAACCGGATCACTTCGTCGCCGTTCACCTACAACAGCAACAATGGGGACATGGCCGCCGACAACTCCCATGCTTATAGCTGGGACACCGAGAACAAGCTGACCGGAATCGACTCTGGCACGTCGAGCGGGATTTGTCAGACTTATGATGCCCTGGGACGGGTCGTTGAGCAGGACAAGGGTTCGGCGTGCACCACCAGCCCGACGAGTGAGACAGAGATTGTCTACAGCCCGTCCGGCGCGAAGCTGGCCCTGATGAACGGCTCAACGCTGGTCAAGGCTTTTGTGCCGCTTCCGGGCGGCGCACAGGCGGTCTACAATTCTTCTGGGTTGCAGTACTACCGTCATCCCGATTGGCTGGGCAGCTCTCGATTGGCATCAACATCTTCCCGGACCCTCTACTACAGCGGAGCCTATGCTCCATTCGGCGAGAACTATGTACCCTCAGGTACACAGGATCTCTCCTTTACCGGGCAGAATCAGGACACAGAATCCAGTGGTGCTGGCGGCGCGGGAGGATTGTATGATTTCCTTTACCGTGAGCATAGCCCAGTGCAGGGACGCTGGTTATCGCCCGACCCCTCAGGTCTGGCGGCTGTGAACGCCAATGATCCACAGAGCTGGAATCGGTATGCCTACGTGGGCAACCGGCCGCTGAACACGACTGACCCGTTGGGTCTCTATCTTGTTGGCGACTGCTACACGGATGGAACTGATCTTATTTGTGGGTATCAACCTGACGACGACGGCGGTGGAGGCGGTGGTGGTGGTGGTGGGGATGACTTTGGCGGCCCTGAACCAATCTGGTTGGTCTTAGGCCCACCAGGGTTCGTGTCGGGCGATGAAACAGGGCCGCCGACAGGGTTGAATACCTCTGCGGTCGGGTTGGACGATCTGCTAAACCTTCTGCCGGGGTTGAATTGCGCAGGGAACGCTCTCGTAACAGCAGGGTTCTTGGGAACCGGAACCTCATCAAGCTCGTCAGGCGTTCCTTGCCTCTTGATGCTTCCTCCTCTCGTACAACCTTTGGATTTCACCCAACCAAACGTACCACCGGGAAATGCATGCGACAAATACCCGCCTGGCAAGTTTCGTTTGTTCTGTAAAATCACACCTAATGACCCAATTGACAACTGTGTGCGAGGATGCTTACTAGCTGACTGGGACACAACCAACGGGAAGTATAAGCACGGTACACGAGCAGCACACTGTGCTTGCTTCGCTCTGTGTGGAATGGATCCCGATGAAATGTTCCAGTGGGCTTTTGTGTGTCCGCTTTAACGATTGGAATAATTTTTACGAGAAATTGGTACGACTTGGGAAATATGAGCGATCGGGGACGCATGATAGCTCGACAGGTTCTGACGCGACTTCTCGTGGCCGTGGGCTTGTGGGTCCTTTTGATTGCTGGTTGCATTCTGTACAGTTATCTACACCCCTCGCCAGTGGCTTATATCGGGCTCGCGCTGCTAATCCTGTGGTACCTCTACATCCCTCTTCTTTGGTGTGTTGTTTCAGTTGCTTGGCCTATTGTGCAGAGGCTTTTCCAACTGCGGAGGGCGAGGACATTCCACCTCTAGCAGGTTGCGGAAAAACTCCGTTCGGAGCCTTAGTGCAGTGAGGATCTCTCAGAGAGAATGCGCGTCACTGGACTGGGTCGGCTGGAGTCAGCTCCGGAACGATGACAAGGAGGTCATAGCCATAGACCATCCGTTCCATGTCGGGGTCTACCGGACCGAGTTCCGTGAAGCGCAGCTTGCGAAGATCGTATACGGTCCAAGCGTTCGGAAGCTGGTTTTCAACAGCGGGTTTTAGCCAGCGATACCCGTGGTCTTCGTCCATTACGAATTTCTCAAGCTTAGCCGGGCGCTCGTAGCCTCCGTCTATCCTGCGTGTGCCCTTGGCTCCCAAAACGCAAATATGCAACGAAGTGGTTCCCTGCGCATCCGCCATCTCCGCGATGTAGTTGCCGAGATCGCGCTGGGGAAGTGGGTTAAAGCCCTTGTAGAGGTGCCATTCGCCGAATTTCACCAGCACTTTCCGCAGATGATTCTTCTGCGGACGACCGGCCGCAACAGCCGTCTCAAAATCCAGCTGGAAGTTCCGTTTCAGAAGCCGGGCACGCTGGTTGTTCGATACGCGCCAGTCCTGTAGAAATCTGGAATAAATTTCGTGACTTTCCACCAATTCGCGGAACAGTGCATTCGCGGCAGAGTTTCCATCGCGTTCGAGCACTGCGGCAACGGCCGCAAGTTCAGAATCCGGCGCGGCGAGCAGGAAAAGCTTGTGTGAATCGCCCGTCTCCTTGGCGCGAATGGCGTCCTGTTGCTCCTCGCCTTTCAGCCGCGTGATCGCGGTGGTTGCCGCTGGGCCGGGATGCGTGGCCAGAATCTTGTCCAGTAACCAGCCTGCTGAGCCAAGGAATTCCTGATCAAGACCCCAAAGGTGAAAATCAGGGTTATGAGCGACTTCTGCACAATGTGCCGCCAGATCATTTTCCTGCCGCATGTTCAGAAACGCGACACTTTCCGGGTATTGCCGCGTGAGTGCGGCCATGCGCGCCAGTCGATCCAGATTGCCAAATGAGGACGAGACGAACTCCGCAACCTGTGGCCCGACCTCGACAACCATATCCGACAGCCCTTGGGTGGCCATGATGTTGCAAACCGCGGTCGCAAATTCGGGAACCTCACGGGTAAAGTGGTCCTCACCAATGAGCACGTACTGCGCGTCGGCGATGGCGCTCTCCAGCACGGACGCGGCATTGCCGACAAGTTTGCCGTTCTCGATACGCAGGTCGTAGCGGACCTGACGCAACTTCTGCTCGAAAACCGATGGCTGCGGCTGCACCGTCTCACCTGGTACCTGCGCATAGACAAGCTGCAGAGCGAGAAAGACTGCTAAGGATAAGGATAAAGAGCGGATGATTTTCATCTGAGCCCCGTCATCGATCCAGTGGGTAAACATAGCCTACAGTAGTACGACCATGCCTGGAGGAATGTTCCGGCTGTTCAACGAATGTTGGCGCTCGGAGGGAGCGCCATTCTCAACTCAATTGTTGAACAATTCGGACGGATTAGGGAAGCTGACCCAGTACCAGAAAACTCTCTTGTTTCCACAACACAACCTGATAAGAAGAAGGCATGCGCGGAAAAGACGAACAGCAGTTGGATGTCTTCAGCTATGTCAGCCCGGAGCAGCGAGTGCCGCAGGACCATCCTTTGCGTTCGCTGCGCGCCATGACCGATGAGGCATTGCGGGATTTGCAGCCACGGTTCAACCAGCTGTACGCCAAAACTGGACGCCCCTCGATTGCGCCGGAGAAGTTGTTGCGGGCGCTCCTGCTGCAAGCGCTGTACTCGGTGCGCAGCGAACGGCTGTTGATGGAACAGCTCGACTACAATCTGCTGTTCCGCTGGTTCGTGGGCTTGAACATGGACGACGCCATTTGGGATGTGACCGTGTTCACCAAGAACCGCGAGCGGCTGCTCGATGGGGACATTGCCGAAGCCTTCTTCCAAGCCGTGCTCCAGCAGGCACGCGAGCGGAGTCTGCTCTCGGACGAGCACTTCACCGTGGATGGAACGCTACTGGAAGCGTGGGCGAGTGTGAAGAGTTATCAGCGCAAGGATGCTAAGAACGCCGTTCCGCCGGACGATCCTGGCAATGCGACGGTGGACTTCCATGGGGAGAAGCGGTCGAACCAGACGCATCAATCGAAGACGGACCCGGATGCGAAGATGGCACGCAAAGGCAAGGGCAAAGAAGCGAAGCTGAGTTACAACGGGAATCTGCTGGTGGAGAACCGCCACGGTCTGATCGTAAACACCGAGGTATTCGAGGCCAACGGAACGGCGGAGCGCGATGCCGCGCTGGTGATGCTGGAACAGATTCCGGGCACGAGACAGGTGACCGTGGGCGGCGACAAGGCATATGACACAGCAGATTTCGTGGCCGAGTGCAGAAACCTAAAGGTCACCCCGCACGTGGCACAGAACCTGGAGCGACCCGGTGGGAGTGCGATTGATGCTCGCACGACGCAGCACGTCGGATATACCATCAGTCAGAGGAAAAGGAAGCGCATTGAAGAGTGCTTCGGATGGCTGAAGACGATCGCGCTATTGCGGAAGGTTCGGCATCGTGGAATCTTCAAGGTGGGATGGGTCTTCACCTTCGCGGCCGCGGCCTACAACTTAGTCCGTATGAGGAATCTGGCGATGCAAGCGACGTAAGCCGAGGTCGCAGTGTGTTCGCCGGCCCGAAAATGAATCCGCGGGACACCAGCGGATGCAGCCAAAACCCTTCCCCGAGTCACAAAATCACGGAGACTGGAGAGAATCTAAGTCGCGGCGTCCCTTTTTCCGCAGCCTGCTAGAGCTCAAATACGCCCGTGCATGGGCGGTCAAGGCCTCGACATCTTCCCGGACCCTCTACTACAGCGGAGCCTATGCTCCATTCGGCGAGAACTATGCACCTTCGGGCACACAGGATCTATCCTTCACCGGTCAGAATCAGGACACAGAATCCAGCGGTGCTGGCGGCGCGGGAGGACTGTATGATTTCCTTTACCGTGAGCACAGCCTCGTGCAAGGGCGCTGGTTGTCGCCTGATCCTTCAGGTTTGGCGGCAGTTGACCCGAATGATCCACAGACCTGGAACCGGTATGCCTACGTCGGGAACCGGCCGCTAAACACGACTGACCCGCGGGGTCTCGATTATGTTGGCGACTGCTACACGGATGGAAATGATGTTATTTGTGGGTATCAACCTGACGACGGTGGAGGTGGGGGCGGTGGTGGCGGCGGGGATGACTTTGGCGGCCCTGAACCCGTCTGGCTGATCTTAGGCCCGCCAGGATTCGTGTCAGGCGATGAGGCTCCGGGATTGCCAAGCGAGCTCAACAGCTCGGCTCTGGACGTGGATAGTCTGTTCAGTTTCTTGCCGGGGCTGGGTTGCGGTACCGGAGGCGGGAGCGCCCTTATTGCATCCGTGCCGGCGTCCACCGCTCCCTGTCCAGTGCTTGTCGTCGTACCGGTGGTCACAGCCTTGACCCAAGCATTACCAGTTATTACTGAGCTCGGTCCATATAACTGTACCTGTGAAGGGATTAATATACAGCCGATACAAGGATTATGTCTGACTAACTGTGAGTGCACCGACACTTTGCCGGATCGTATGGTAGAGTTCAGCATGAAAACGCTGAAAACTACATGCGGGGCGAATCTGTCGTGCCCCAGGAGAATAACGGCAACAGAAATTCGAGAGAGGATCGACTTCCTTTTCGTCACTGTCGAATTCGGGAAATACACTCCAGTAAAGTGCGATTTTTTCCCGCCTCTCTAGGGGGGGAGTTAATTGAAGACAGCGAGTGTTGTTATTATCGCCAGTGCTTTGCTGCTGTTGGTAACGGTGAAGTTCCTGGTGCCAATAGGTCTTCTGATCTCGGGGTACGGAAGTGAATTGCCACTGCCGTCCTGGCTTGTTCGTTCACTTTCTCCGCGTGCTGCGATTCTTATGGGACTATCGCTGGGTCCGGTGCTCGTGGTGGCTATTGTCTTGGGGGCTTGGCTGGTGCTTCGAAGATAATGGCGATTCTCTCCAGAAAATTGGGTTTGAAATCCGCAGGCAGCTTGCGGACCCCGCCAATGAATGACAGTGGCGGGCGCTCTAAGAAGAAAGTTGGGCTGCGAAGGGCAACCCAAGAAAAACTGTTTAGAAACCGTTTGTCGAGATCCTTTCCCGAGCGACTTCTGGTACCGAAGCCAGGCAGACAGAGCGTGTTGGACGCCGTCGATACGAATCTCCGATGTGCCCGGCGCTCCAGCAAGGAACGCCTGTGGCATGCCTCCCGCGTACGGGCCGGTTTTGATCTGTGCGCGCAATAGGAACGAGATGCCGCGTCCGGCCGTCGCCTCGACCTTCGCGCGGAACTCATCTTTCGGCAAGAATTCCAGCGCGGCCAGCAGTCCCTCCGTGCGAGTGGCGACCGACCCGGTGCGCCCTGTCGCGTCGAAAGCACCGTCCATGGGCGCTACAGGGTTCCTCAGTTGGTCATGCACAATCGAATCGCAGACTTTGATTGCGTATTCTAGTAATTCTTCACGGGAAACCGGACAAGAGATTTTGTCGCAGTAGGGAAGCAACTTGGCCATCGCGATCAGTGCCCAATGATCGGGAGGAACCGGGGAAAGCTTTGCGCGGCTTCTTGCCAGATACGACAGCGCTTTGGCTGCGGCGTTGAGCCATTGGCGAGAATGATCGATTTCGTACAGTCCAATCAACCCCAATGCGGTTTCGCCGGGATAGTACAGGCTGTCCCAGTCCTTCGGCCCAGTCTCGGGACTGTACTTCGAAGCAAAGCTGCCATCTTCCCTTTGCAGAAACAGCGCGAAGCGGCCCAGCGCCTGCAATTCCTCAAGTGGTACCGATTTCGGCGCTACTCTCCGTACCTCTGTAAGCGCCACCAAGCCTAGACCCGTCGCACCCAACTCCGCCTCGGAGTGCGGTGCTGTCGGCTCCGACCAAACTACCAACTGGCCGGAATGGGGGCCCGGCGCGATGTAGTCTTGGCGCATGAAGGTTGCGGCCCGCACCATCGCGTCCACTGCCTTGGGGTCTGACGCGGAGCGATTCAACATGGCGAGCGCATACATCGCCCCAGCGTGTCGAACGATATTGTACGAGGACGCTCGTTGGCCAAAAGGGGTTGTGATTTCATATACGAACTTGCCGTCCGGCCCGCAGGATCGCTCCAGATAACCTGCGGCAAGCGCAATGGCTTGTGTGACCTGGACCCGTGTGGGCAACGGAGATTTAGGTATGCCTCCGCCGGGGTGTCCCTGCTGCTCAGAGCTGAGTAGTGGGGCGGTTGTCAGCGCGGCAACAAAGCAGAAGAGAAACAGTAATCCGCAATATGATCGAATCAATCGGAATCTACCATTCAAGCTTGTCCGCATAGTCGGTCGTTCGTATCACCCTTCGCTTGCTGACTGGATTTCGCAGAACAAGTTTATATTCATTGGCTACTGTGTCCGAACAACATTTTTGCGTCGTTACGCGTGACCGGTACGAGTTCCTTCTCTAGCGGCTCCCGGTCTCTTTAGCCGCCCTTTCCGGTCCCGATCCGTGGCCTGATTGCGAGCGATTCGCCACGCTTTGCGGTGCCGATCCTGCCACCGATTCGCCACCCGTCAGTGCGGCGATTCCGGCAAGGTGAGGGCGGCAGATTGGTGCTCCCGGAGGGTGGTTTGTTGAGGTTAAGGTGTCTTCGCCGCCTACGGCGTCGGAGGGATAGGGTCGCGGTAGGGATACGGATTGCTCCGTACCCCCCGCGCGGATCCGTACGGGCGGATTTCCCGCATACGGCTCTTGCCTCAGGTAGTGACGCGCAGACGGCGCGAGGGATAAGGATGGCAGATACGGGCCGGAGGCAGCCAGCGGCGGATGAGCCGGTTCATTCGCTCCCACAGAACGCGACCATGCTGGCTTCGTCTACACAGCGTTCGATGCCAGAGGTTGCTTACGGTGAAACGAAAGTGGGCCAGGGCGTACCGGTTGCCCGGCACTCCAAAGTATCGGATATGCCCGCCCACCACGGACTTCAACCATTCGCCGACTTCAGGAACAGGGTCGTGCATGCGCCGTCGCAACTCGATTTTCACCTGCTGCAGCTTGGCCTGCATGCGTTTGCGAACCGTCTGCCGAAGCACCAGAAACCGTCCCTTTTTCGTCTTCCCGCAGATGTGCTTGAAGCCGAGAAAATCGAAAGTCTCCGGCTTGCCCAGACCGAGGCGCTTTCGGTTCGCCGCCGCGTGGCGTCCGAACTCGAAGAGTCGCGTCTTTTCCGGGTGCAGTTCCAGTTGGAACTTCAGCATTCGTTCTTTCAGTTCCGCCCAGAACCTTTCGGCCTCGTCTTTGAACTCGAATCCAACCACGATGTCATCGGCGTAGCGCACCACGATTACATCGCCGTGCGCCCGCTTCTTCCGCCATGCCTGAACCCAGAGATCAAAGACGTAATGAAGGTAGATGTTCGCCAGCAATGGCGATGCACTTCCGCCCTGCGGCGAGCCCGCATCTACAAACGTTCGCGTTCCCTTTTCCAGCACGCCTGCGTTCAGCCATTTCTGGATGAGCCGCACGACGCGCCGGTCCGCTATCCGATGCTGGAGAAACCGGACCAGCCATGTGTGCGACAGCCGGTCGAAAAAGCTGCGCACGTCCAGGTCCAGCACCCAGTTCACACGTCGCTGATGGAGTCCACAGAACAGGGCGTCCAGCGCCTTATGCTGGTTGCGTCCTGGCCGGAACCCATAAGAGAAGCCGAGGAAGTCGGTTTCGTAGATGGCGTTGAGCACTTCCACCGTCGCTCGCTGAACAAGCTTGTCTTCGAGCGCCGTGACGCCGAGCGGTCGCTGCCGCCCGTCCGCCTTGGGAATGTACACCCTACGCACCGGCTTCGCCCGGTACGCTCCGCGCTTCAGCCTATGGGAGAGGTCCTGGAGATTTTGCTCAAGGGTCTCGCCGTAGTGCTGCCACGTCTCCCCGTCTACACCGGCCGCCGCATGCCTCTTCAATTGGAAGTAGGCAAACCGCAGAGTGTCGATCCGGTAGATGTGATGCAACAGAGCGGTGAACTTTACATCCTTGTTCAATGTTGCCGTTTGTCGTACCTGCGCCAGCTCACTGGGCGCGTCGACCCGGCGCTGAGTCCGGAACGCGTTTTGCTGGCTCAGGTTCCCCTTGGCCAGACCCCTTCCCTCCATCTCCTCCGCCGCCGGTGTTCTGGTTTTGTTCGGAGACTTCCCCGGTACTATGGGTCTGTCCGACTTCCCGTGTTCGTTCATCATCGGCTCCTGTCCTTGAACTTCCCGATGCGTCCCGAGGGCGCTGGTCGCTCTCGGGGGAACCCGGGATCTCTCAACTTCCGTGCAAGATGCGTCCCTACGTGCCAGGGTCATAGACCGCGCAGGACTCCCGCCAAGCTCGCAATGGCGCTTGGCAGGATGTTGCCTTCCGCGTTGTGTCAGGGCGTCGGCGTCCTGAAGTTAGGGGTATTTCGCGGCTCAATAACCTGGCCCGTAGTTCCTCCTGTCTACGCTTCGTATCCGGCCTTACGACCGTGCCCGCAAGACTCGGAGCCGGCGTGGCTGGCTAGGCCTTCGCCGTACGACTCTTTCATTCGCTGCATCTTGCCGGATTCGATGCCGGCTGCCCTGCCTGTCCCGCCAGTGTGGTGGTGCAAGCACGCTGCCTACGGCATCGGGTTGACGCTACGACACGTCATCCCCGATTGGGAGCTGTACGGATACCGGAAGCGGCGGGCGCGTTTACGCGCGTAAACTTGTTCGGTGGCGGCGACTTAAGGGTGTTCCGGCGTCCGCACCGTTTTCGTTCGTAAACGGAAGAACCGCTGCGGGGGTCGCGTCGCGTAAACACGTTGATTTTAAAGGGTCGGGGCTTTTCATCGAGGAATCGGGCCAGACGGTCGAAGCGTCCGGGCGCGGGACGGTTTCGAGGCCGCAGAGGCAACGGCAACAGCAGCACCGGCGAACGGACTCCCATTTTTCCGCTGGAGATTGTACGTCGCGCGGGAGGCCAGTCAAGGCTCTGCGCTGCGCTCCGACCGCTGACGCGGCGCACAAAAAGCGCGCGGCCTTGACTGGCCTCCCTCTCCGCTCCTGTGTTGCTTCCAGCTAGAAAAAATGTGATTGAAAAATGGGGTTGGGTCAGCCAGCCACAGGCGCAGCACCGCGCCCGTAGAGAAGTTTCTGGAGCTTCTTGCGGGTCATGGGCCGCAGAGAGGCGAGGTAACCGGCGAGTTCATAGGGATGAAAAACCTCCCACACGGCAGCCTGAAATCTGGGCAGCTCGGCGGCAAACTCGGGATGCTGCTCGGTGGCTTCGGCGAAGTTCAGCAGCTTCTCTCTCACCAGATAGTCCAGGGCATTCTTCAGGCCGAAGCGCCGCCGGATGGAGCGGGTAGCTTGGCACTGCTTTCTCCAAATCTTGTGGCCGTGCATGAGAGAAACTATAGCGCCGTCGTGCGTCGTTCGCCAATGTCTACCAACGGAATTGGAAGGCGGATCGGTATGGCATCTGAGGGCAATTGGACTCGCCAACTCCATCGCAACGTCAAGGCCAATCACATCCTTTTGGCAGATGAAACCAGTCGCGATAACACAACGCAATCGGCGGCTATTGCGGCACACCCCGCCGCAAGTTCAATCGGCGGACTCGAGTCCGCTACCAGGGGTGAAGACACCCCTTCCAGCCTTCCAAAGAAGCCCGTCAAAAGGCAGACTATCTATCCATGAGCATCGGGGCAAAGGGCTGGGAACGAGAAGGCCGAAGGCTGGGACGAATCGCAGTGGATCGACTGGGCTAATGGCCGCTCTAATCGCAAGAGACTCAGCCCGAACAGACTGCACTTATGTGCGCTATTTGCAGGACCCCAAACCACGACTTTGACGGCTGCCAAGCGCGCCCATGAAGCGCGCGTCAGCGTGCTTGATAAGATGGTGTAACGTGCCTCCGGATGTCATTTCTTTCCGGTCAGACATTCTCTGTCTATCTGCCTGGAATTAGTCTCGCGAATACCACGCTTTGTTTCGAATGAGCAGCGGCAATAGATAGCAATGTCCAGCGTGTTAGCCTCACTTTTACCCCCGCTTCGCAATGCCGATGAACGTGCTCACGCATTGCCCGTTCGGATCGCTATTGTAAGTCGAATCAGGAACGCAAAAGAAAGATAAGTACAGAAACATATGTTTTCCACATAGAACGACCTTGAATAATACAGCAACAAATAATACAACAGTGAGCATCTTTTGCGAGGCTTGGTTAGTCTAAGTCGACAAACAGGAGCGAGATATTACCGCGCTCGTTGCAGAGCTGAATCGCATGTTGACCATTTCCAAACCATTGTCGGCTGGGCAGGCACGGACTTACCATGCGCGCGAGTTTGTCTCGGAGAAGCAGAACTACTGGAGCCGTGACGCGCAGGTGCATAGCGAGTGGCAGGGAAGGCTTGCCCTGGAGTGGGGACTGCGCGGTTCCGTTGGAGCCGAAGAATTCGCGCGGCTGAGCGAAGGACAGCATCCTGAAAATGGCGCGCAGCTCGTTAAGCACCAGCCGGCAAGGACCTACGAGAACGAGTACGGCAAGGAAATCACCAGCGTCGAACACCGTGCCGGATGGGATGCGACATTCTCCGCGCCGAAATCCGTGTCTCTCACCGCGCTGGTGGGCGGGGATGAGCGTGTGCGTCAGGCGCACCGTGAGAGTGTCCGCGTAGCGCTTGGCGAATTGGAGCGGTACACGCAGGCGCGCATCGGCAATATCCACGCACCGGAGACGACGGCCAAGTTCATTGCTGCCACCTTCGAGCATGACACTGCTCGCCCAGTCGCTGGCTATGCTGCGCCGCAACTTCATACTCACGCCGTCATTTTCAATATGACCGAGCGCGACAATGGCCAGGCGCGGGCGCTGCAGGAGCGAAGCCTTTTCCAATCGCAACAGTATGCGACCAGCGTGTATCGTTCCGAGCTTGCTATGCGGCTGCAAGGGCTCGGCTATGAGATCGAACGCGGCAAGCACGGCCAGCCGGAGATCAAGGGCTACACGCAAGAATACCTGGATGCATCCAGTCCGCGGCGCGAACAGATCAAGATACACTTGCAGGAGATCGGAAGAGAAGGCGCTGGCGCGGCACAGGTTGCTGCCCATCGCACTCGGGACCGCAAGGAGATTCACTCCCCGGAAGAGGTATTGCAGCGGCACCGCGACCTGGCCGCACAACACGGCCATCAGGCGGATCGCGTTGTAGCCCAGGCGCGCGACCATACACAGATTCATGCGCCGCACTCGAACAAGGCCGAGCAGCATGCCGTCACCTATGCCCGCAATCATGTCTTCGAGCGGTCTGCCGTGCAGGATGAGCGAAGCATTTTGCAGGCAGCGATCAGCCGTAGCATGGCGCAAGCAACTTACGAACAAGTGCGGCATGAGTTTGCGCAGCGAGTCCAGCGCGGCGAGTTTCTGGCCGTTGGCCATGTAGAAGGACGTGCCGCGCCGCTCTATACGACTGCTGAGATGGTCCGCATGGAGCAGGATGTCGTCGGACGGATGCAGAGCGGTAATCGGCGCACCTACAGCGATCCGATGCTAGTTTCGCCCTCGCTGCGGATTGCAATCGCAGACCGCCATACAGAACTGAGTCCGGCGCAGCGCGAGGTGGTCGATGACATCTTTGTGAGCCGCGAGAAGATTGTCGGCTTGGATGGAATCGCTGGTAGTGGCAAGACGACTACCTTGGCGGTGATCCGGGAAGGAGTGGAATCCGAAGGCTATAAGGTCGAAGGCTTTGCTCCAACCTCACGCGCTGCGCAGAAGCTGGCCGAGGCGGGCATCGAGACCTCGACTCTGCAGCGCCATCTTGCGCGGGGAGAACAGCCGAACATAGGCGAGAAGAGGTTCTATGTGCTGGACGAGTCTTCGCTTGCCTCGACGCGCCAGATGCACGAGTTCATGGAACGGCTTCACGCGCGAGACCGGGTTTTGCTGGTCGGCGACACGCGGCAGCATGAGGCGGTCGAAGCGGGCCGGCCTTTCGCGCAGCTTCAGGAAGCCGGAATGCGGACGATGCGGCTCGAAGAAATCGTGCGGCAGAAAGATCCGGAACTGAAGCAGGTTGTCGAGCAATTAGCTCATGGTCAGATTGGCGCGGCCATCGACAGCCTTGACAGGCAAGGCCGCGTGCATGAAGTGAAAGGGCGCGAGGAGCGCATCACGGCCATCGCCCGCGAGTATGCCAAATCGCCGGAAAGTACGTTGGTGGTGTCGCCCGACAATCTGTCCCGCACGGAAATCAATCAGCGCATCCATGCAGAGCTGCAATCGCGCGGCATCGTCAGCAACGAAAAGCACTCCGTCCAAACGCTTGTGCCGCGTCAGGAGATGACCGGCGCAGATCGTTCTTGGGCGCAGCAATACCAAGTTGACGATATTTTGCGCTACTCGCGCAGTTCGCGGGAGACTGGAATTGCGAAGGGTGAATACGCGCGCGTGAAGGGCATCGACGCGCAAAACAATCGGCTGACGGTATTGCGGGTGGATGGGAGTGAAACGACCTATGACCCTCGCCGCCAGATGGGCGTCTCGGTGTATCGCGAGCAGGAGAAGGCATTCTCAGTTGGAGACCGTATCCAGTTCACCGCGCCGAATCATGAGTTGAAGATTGCGAACCGCGAACTGGCTACAGTGGAAAACATCGCGCCGGATGGAGCGATGCGGCTGAAGCTCGATCGCGGGCGCAGTATCGACTACGAGCCTCAGCGACATCCGCATCTCGACCACGGCTATGCCGTAACCAGCTATTCCAGCCAGGGACAAACAGCCGACCGCGTACTCATTCACGTGGATGCGGAGCTTGCCGCCAAGGACCTGCTCAATAGCCGCATGGCGTATGTCTCTGTTTCGCGCGGACAGTGGGACGCACAGATTTTCACAAACGACCGTAAGAAACTGCCGCAGGCTCTTGGTCACGACATCTCGCGCCAGAGCGCACACAAGCCGGAACAGGCGCGTGCACCGTTACAGCAGGAGGCTGCCAGGTCTCAGCAGCCAGAAAAGGATCTGGGAATAGGCATGGGTATGGGCATAGGCTTCGGTCTCTGATTTTGACCAGCAGCATCGACGAGCCGTTTCACGTGAGAAAGCAATGATAGGCGCAGAGGCAATTCGCGAACAATCAGTCCAGAACGCGAGCCAGGCCGCCCCTGCTCTGGAGCGGCGTTACATGCCTCTTGATTCCAGCTTCGCCGAAAAACACTATCGTGTTAGCGAACTCGCAAAACTGTGGGGGTTGGGCAGGGAGACAGTGCGCAAGCTCGTCAAAGACGATCCGTGTGTCGTCAAGATCAGGCAGGGACGCAAAAAAGCGCATACGACCTATAGCGTGCCAGAATCCGCCGCGCGGCGTATTCACACGCGGTTGCTCATGGGAGCCTGAACAGAACGGTGAAACTCTCCCCTCACCCCTTCGCCGGTTTCGGCATAGCAATAACGTTTGGCTTCGGCTTCGTCTCGAATGCCGCCTTGAGTACCGCCGTCAATCGTCCCTGACGTTCGGGAATCCATGCAGCATAATGCTTTCTCACGATCTGTTCGGTATTGCCGAGCAATTCCGCCACGTCGCGCACGGTCACACCGGGGCGCTCCAGCAAAATTCTTGCGAAGGTATGCCGGAAACGATGCGGCGTCGGTGTCTCCTTCCAGGGTCCGCAGAACGACCACAGTCTTTTCAGCTTGCGCCGCCACAAATCGGTGATAACGTCCAGCGTCTTGGTCTGATGCTCCCCGAAAATATACGGCCCGACCTCACGGGCGCGGGCGCGAATGCGTTCCTGCAGCCATTCGGGCACCCAGGTGCACACATGCGTACCCGCTTTCGTCATCCGCAACCGGATTGCGCCGTCCGGCTCCATGCGGTCGATGTGAAACAGGCACACATCGGAGATGCGCAGGCCGGTATAAACCGATACCGAAATAAAGTCCGCCACGTCCTGCCCCGTCCACGTGTGGTTGTGGCGGATATAGCTGACATCTATGTGCCGGTCGCCGGTCACGCGCGTCCATGCAATGTTCTGCTTGCCGTATTTGGTTTCGCAGGCGTCGTACATGCGGCGCAATTCCGCGTCGCTGAACGGCAACTTTTGTTCGTGGCGCAAGTCGGCGGTATCGCGTCCGCGCGGGTTCGTGACCATGCTGGCCGGGTTGCGCGGCGTCCATTCATTCGACCGGCAATACTTGAAGAAGGCCTTGACCACGCTCAGGTTGCGGGCGGCGGTGCGCTGGCTGACCGGCCATGTCGAGCGGAACTCGCGCACGTCAATCGGATTCCATTGGTCAATCGCGGCGTAACCCCTGGCATCCGAGAAGATCTGTAATTGCTGCAGGAGCCGCTTGTATTTCTTTTGAGTGGCGGAGGCCGCATATTCCTCAAACTCGGCGGTGAAGGCCGCGATGGCGCGAGCAACGCTAATCCGCTCGGGTTCGGGCTTAGCGGCAGGAAGGGAAACAGGCTCTTCAATCTTGGCCCGTCCGTCCCATGAATCGGCTTTCTCCCACAGCGCAACCAGGGCCTTGGCTTCGTCCCAATCGGTTTTGCCGGTCTGCCGGCGGTTGAAACTGCCGCCAAGCGTGCCGGATACGTGGATCAGGCACGCGCATTTTTTCCAGCCGCGCCGTCCTTCTTCGAATTGTCCGGTGCGGGCGTCTTCGGGGTGTGCGCCTTCGCATTCGGTGCGATGGCGGCGATAGAGTTTGAGGGCCATGCAGCATTGGATGCATGTTGCACGCCATTGCACGCTGGCCATGATGACTGTCGGGAAGTGATTGAAAACAGTATGGCGGAGAGGGAGGGATTCGAACCCTCGATACAGGTGTTAGCCCGTATAACGGTTTAGCAAACCGCCGCCTTCAGCCTCTCGGCCACCTCTCCGGCGGTTGGTTTTCACCAGTTTAACATGCCTGCCTTAGTTCATCTGCTGGACTACTGCTGGACTCTTCTCTAGCACGTCCACCGTGGCTTGCATCCGCTGCATCGCTTCCAGCACCGCTGGATCAAAAGCCTTGATGTAACGGTCTTTGGTGACGTGTGGCTTGGCGTGACGCAGAATCCGCTGCACGATCTTTTCGTTTGCGCCCAACTGATAAAGGTTGGAGGCGATCCCGCGGCGGAAACCGTGCCAGCCAAACCAGGGTAGCCCGATGGCTTCGACTGCCGGACGAATCACGCGCTGGGCTAACTTGTCCATATCCATGCTTTCGCCGCTGCCGTTGTGGAACATGGCTCCGGTAGTCGGGTCCCCCATGGATGCGCGGTGCTCATCTAGCAGGTTGGCCAGCTTAGGGATTACAGGTACGGGCTGCCGGCTGGTGCGAGTTTTCGGTCGGTTCACAACGCCCTTCCAGACCGAACGGTTGACCGCAAGAGCCTCGCCTGTGTAGTCCGGCCATTCCAGCCCGCGTAGCTCGCCCTCTCGGAGTCCCGCTAGGGACGCGGTCGCTACGACGGCTTTGGGAAGCAATGGCAGGATCTGCAAAATCCGTAGAATCTGAACCATGTTGTACGCGTAAGTCTCCTCGGGCTCGCGTGCCTTGCCGGGGATCATTGCGCCTTGAACCGGATTGAAGCCGTCGTAGGCGCCTTCATTTTTCGCATACGTAAAGACCCCGCTTAGCACAGACTTGATGTGCTGAAGAGTGGTCTTCGTCAAGTCGCACTCGTCAGCAATGGTCCGAAGCATCTTGCTGGCGTGCACGGTTCTGAATTCACGCATGCGAATCTGACCGACGCGTTCGCGGATGTGATTCTCCCAGATTTCCCGGTATCCCTTATTTGTGCTGGCTCGACGCTCCGCTTCCACCCACGGCAGGTACGCCCTCTCGACAAAGTGAGACAACGTCATGCTTGAATCCGGACTGAATCTGCCGGCGTTGATTTTCTGCATGAACGCTGTTCGCAACGGTTCGACATCGGACTTGGTCCGGAACTCTTCCACCTTGCCAAGACGCCTTGTTCTCCGCTGCAGTTGGACTGTGCCGCTCTCCTGCCGCACGCGGTCGCGATAACGCACGAACCACGCACCGTGGTCTTGATACAACTGCCCTTTTTGGTAACGAACGGGTTTAGTCATTCAGGTCTCCTTTTTGACCTGACCCGTTCGTACTCACCAGCTGACGACCAAGCCAATCGTGCAGTTCCGGACTACCCCAGTTGAATCGGATGTAGCGCCCGAGTCTGTAGTGCGGTATCGGATCGGTGGTACGTTTCCGGTTCGTCCGGGACCGCACCCACGATTCTGGCACGTTGAGCCGTTTCGCCAGTTCTGTTGAGTCTATCACTCGGAGCTCGTCGCAGTTTAGAGACTGCATGCTTGGCTCTGTTTGGGCTCCATTAGTATCTGTAGGGACGGATCGTTGGCTGAATTTACGACATCTGGCATTCCGCCTCGCAGCGCGTCCAGCGTATCAGGGGAAACAATCCCGATTTCCGACGCCGAGAATTGGGGCACATGTTCCTACGGTACGAAGGAGGTGCATTGCAGTCCAAGATTTTCGCGGCTCGCTTTGATAGCCCAGTCCTATAAATCGAAGGGGTGCGGGTGACGAAGACTCTCAAAAGCGGGTTTGAAAACAGCCAAGACGCCGGAAGAATGGAAGCCATTCTGTTAAGCGTTGTGAGAGCATACAATTCGATCCAATGACGAAGGGAACATATACAAAGCTTGGTCGCCTTGGGGATGTGCTTGCTCTAATTCAGGTGCTGGCCTTTGATCCTGACACGCACCGAAGCGAGTCAGGCATAGTCGAAAAGGAACTGGGCCCACCAGTATCTTCGACAGGCGGATGGGTTGCGCTGGCCAAGGAGCATCCGGAGATTTTCCGAGTTTCCGATGAGGCGAGGCACCCACTGTCACTTGTCGCACGTCACGTACAACCTAGCGATCCAACAAAGAAACGCCCGCCCCTGTCAGCGGAGTTCACGCAGACGCTTATTAAAACAGCCATTGAGCTGCATGACCGCCAGATGGACGCTGCCGCACGATGGAAGCATTTCGTACCTCTCTGGACTGCCCTAATCACGGGCCTACTGGTTATCGCGTCTTCACTTCTCACTCTAAAGTTTGCTCACCCTACCCAGCCAGGACGTTTCGTTCGGGCGGGCGACCCTTTCCCCGATGCAATCTTGCTGGATACGGTAACCGGGCGATACTGCTACGGAGACATCGCTGGGCAAAAGAACCCGTCTAACGTTCCCAGTTGCAAAGATCTCCGTTAGAAAAATACAGAAAAGAGAGTGGGAATTAGACCCACACTACCGTCCATGTGCGTAAACCCTTTTGTAAACCCTCGATTCCTCGGCCAAGCGGCGAATGATCTGAGATCCCTTGGCCAGAGAGGATCTTAACCTCTGACACCCTGGTCCCGAACTTGGGGGCGCGGAGCCGATTCTGTTGCTACTCAATCATTTGAGTGGTGCTTCAACCGTCTCATTCTTGCTGAATCACGCCAGTTTGGGCGTAATGTAAACCCTCCAATTGCAACCCTAGCCAGGGTGTCGTTTCAATTCGGCTGGGCGGTTTAAGTTCTAACGGTGGGTGTGCCAATGAATGTACGTCCTCGAATGGCAGCCCCAGACCAGGGTTTCGGTTGTCGCCGAAGAGGGTAGTAACATAGCGGCGATGGCCGCGCGAAAGCCGCAGAAGGGGCTCGACAAATTTCAGCACGCTCTCGTCGCCAGCGGACGGCGAGACATGATGCGCTGGCTTCGATCGAAGAAGAAGGCCAAGCTCCTGCTCGACGAGATTCACAAGGAGATATTCGAGCTAGGGCCTCCCACTCCACCCGGCAAGCCGACCGGGCGCAGCAGATACATTCAATGGCTAGCCCACCACTCCTCTGAGATTGAGAGGGCGCTCGATACGATGAAAGACGTCGAGTTCTACATCGGACGGTTCCCATATCGCAAAATGCAGATTACCAAGCACCGGCACCTCCAGTTCCAGGTCGAGGCCTTCTTGCACGAGCTCTACATCCTCCAACAGAGGCTGCTGCAGTTCCTTGCGTTCATCGAGCGCCAGCACAGGAGAGACCCGCGCTTGCCGGAGATCAAGGCCGCGTGCGGCGTGCTCAAAGAGACTGTGCTCGACTCGATGAAGAAGGGGATCGCGATCCGGGGCAGCCACGTTCACAGGTGGAGGCTGTCCGACACCAAGATCGAGCGCTTAAATGCAATCAACTTCTACACTCTGATGCCGGACGCGAAGGTGCGCAAGGTCTTCAAGCTCTTTTACGAGGCCGAGTACAGGAAGACTCGGCAGCAGTGGCGTGGCTGGATCGCGAACGCCGTTGAGGCGGCGCATAAGCTTGTGGATTCATACTTCGACGAGGTGTTCAAGCTTGTGTTTGATGAGAGAGGCAAGCCGATATACCCGAGCCGCTTGAAGTTTTGATTGCACTGTATCGGTCTCGCACGGTGCGCTCTTGATTTTAGAATTGCGGGAGTCCGCACGTGGTGCTATCAAATGTAAATTCCGACCTTGGGTTTATGAGTCTCGTGGGAAACTGCAAATTCAACAACTGTGCGGCGCAGATGACAACCCACGAGGCCGCATAAACCCTGGACGTTAAGAGTAGCGTGACCCAAGTTTGACCTTCTTTTGGGACCCCACCCGGTTGGGTAAGCACCAGCTCTCATTTGAGATTGTCCTGGGCTGGGGAAGAAGGGTCGGTCAGGCCGAAGTCTGCGGTCATTCTTTCCATGAGCTCGTGGAGGATCTCCATATGAACGGAAAGCCTTCCGGGAACTCCGCTTTGGGCGTATTTGCTGGCGGCCTCGAACGGCCTGGTCAGTTTCTTATCCTCTTGAATGCGGCCTTCAAGAATCTCAGCGAAGGACAGCTCCTTTAATGTTTTCATTAGCCGTTCAAGAGTGGATACGCTAAGGCTAACCAGCGGTGTGATCGTATATTTCTTGTGCCTTTTTGCCGCCTGCCTGAAGCGCTTGTTGAGATACGCATTCACCACCCAACTAGAACCAATATCGTCCTTCGTGACGATGACCGGGATGAACTTCCTGACGCCAACAAGCCACGGCGGAAGAGCGGAGGAAGGAACGCCTGTGATCCGGTCAAGAGCATGGACAAGTTGCGCCACGCCTACCCTTAATTCTGACGCCAGTTTAGTACGGAACAACCACCAATTGTCCACCAGAACATTTCTTTTCGTGGTTGGTACAGAACGGGCACCTTCGCGGCAAGACTACAAAATGACGCCCAAGTACGTCAAAGACTGAGGAAGTGAGGGAGTTTCTGTTGTTCGCGACCCCGAGGGGGCGGTTGCGAGCTTTGGCCCTCGGTGTTTTAGTATGAAGTCGAAAGTCCCCCGTCTGGACTGTGAGCCTTCTGACCTGGTCACCGCATTGGGAACAATCAGCGGAAAGTGGAAGCTGCGGATCATTTGCCTTCTCCTTGGTGGCACGAAACGTTTCAGCGAACTGCGTCGGAGGCTGCCGGGAATCCACCGCAGCACTCTCACATACGAACTGCGGGGCCTAGAAGCGGATCGAATTGTCCAACGAACTCAATATCCCACCATTCCGCCTACCGTGGAGTACACCCTGACTATCCGAGGGGCTGCACTAGAGCCCGTTTTGGTCGCGTTGGTCTCGATGGAAGTCGACAAGTCGCGAGCGACCAAGCTCATTGCAACTTGGGACGTGATCTGCTCCTGAGGCTGGACTGCTCTTGGCCGAATGCAAAGATTGAGCTAACCGCATTCGGGTTTTCGGACAGACAGATTCCGTTTTCAATGTACGCAGCTGATCTCCGTACAATCGAAGATCCTGATATTCGCGGGTTCAAGAACGCGATCCGGCTCAAGTCCTGGATCTACGCTGTTCCAATCGGGATAAGCGCCACCGGGAGTACTCCTCGGCTTTGGCGGGGAAGGGGCCTTCGTCGTCTTGAAGCCAGAAACGGAACCAATCGCACTGCTCCGTTGCTTCATTCCCACGCCCCAACTTTCTTGTTCCCTGGCTGGTTCAGCGGCGCAAGGCGACTGCCTTTTCGCTTCTATTTCCCTTGTGACCTGCCTCGATTTTCTCATCCATGTAGAACTGAGGAATCTCACTTAATCGGCTCTCCTGGAGTCTTCTCAAGAGCAGTTTCCGCCCTCGGGGATTCTCCCGCAACGACGATGGAGAGCGGCGACTCCCGATGAGTTTACGGCAGGGGAGATTTTGAAGACGAACGCTCCTCTGTGGGCCCAGCTTTGAGATACTTGTCAAACCAAGCCAACGTGCGACTGCAAAAGTCTACTTGGTTGGCGTAGCTCCAAGAGGTAGGTACATGTCCTTCGCCTTCGTATTTCGCATATTCGACTTCTTTGCCCAGTCTCCGAAGGGCCACGAAGATCTGGTCGCCAAGAAACGGCGCCACTGCGTCGTCCTCGGCCCCGTGCACAATCAACAATGGCGTTTCGACTCTATCGAGATAGAAGAACGGCGAATTTTCGATATATCTGTCTCGAAACCGCCATGGCGTGCCACCCATCACGTTTTGATTGTGCTCCAACACAGTCGTCGCATATGCGTCGCCGTCCTTATTCATCTCGCCGTAGAAACCCGCGAGATCTCCAGCTCCGCCCATTTCAACAGCGGCCTTAAACCGTTTGGTTTGAACGATCAGAGCCAGCGTGCTGTAACCTCCGTTGCTGTGCCCCATGATCCCTAGTCGCTCCGGGTCGGCTATCCCGCTGTCGATGACTTTGTTCACTCCCGGAAGGACTGTCTTTGCTAAGTCAGCCATCGGCGTTGCTTCATGGGAGGGTGAATCTGGCAGGAGCACTGCATAGCCGCGTGTGGCCAGTAGTTGCATGTTCATCGGTACGGCATAGGCAAAGCCGAAATGATCGAAAGCATTTGATTGGAATGCTCCCCCGTACACGCCGACGATAAGCGGATAGCGCATTCCTTCCTTATAATTTGGCGGCAGGATCAATGCTCCATGCAACCGCTCCCCATCGTCACTCAGCCAATCAATCAGCCGGGCACCGCCCAGCTTGTATCTTTCGAAGTGAGGATTGAGATGCGTGACACGCCTGGGATTCTTGAGAGACGCATCACTCAACCACAAATCAGACCCATGCTGGGCATCTTCTGCCAGATACGCTATATTTTGTCCATCGCGAGTCACTGCAACTGGATCTGAGTGGCGCCCACACGTATAACACTGACCTTTCTCTAGTAACTCGGAGATCTCTCCGTTCGTCAAATTGATCTTGTAGAATCCGTCCTGTTTTCCTACATTGTCATGTGTTACAACTATGGTCGATCTGCCATCGTCAATCGTCCACAGCACACTATTGAATTGCGGAATCAACCGACCCCTGATCTGATGATCTGGGATTCGAGCTATCCGTAAGGCTTTCTCTTGTCTAACTGCAGCCTGCCACAAATCCCCATCCTTCACGAAATAAATGTAATTTCCACTTTTATCCCACAAGGGTATTGACGGTATAGCAAGATCCGCTTGCATCTGCGGTGAGAACTTCGTGACGTTACGGAGAGATCCTCCATTTGCGCTAATGATATAGCAGTCGGCGATCATCCCCACGTCCCAGCCGCCTGTGTGATAACTTATTAACGCACCATCCGGTGACCAACTGAATTGTGCGGCGTCGATGTTAAGCCGAATATCAGACGCAATCACACGTTCCTGACTTGTTGCGAGTGTTACCGTTACAAGGTCGAAGAGCGTCTGCCCATTCCCGGCTCTCTCAAAGCGCTCCGACGCTGTATAAGCGACGCGCGAACCATCAGGGGAAAGCCTGTACGTCTCGATTCTGTGACCTTTAACCACAACGGTAGCTTCGCCGGTCAGAACGTTAATTCTTGCTAAATCGCGCAGCGTCCGATTCAGATTCCACGGATCAGATTTCGGTCCTTCCTTGTCGTCCTGCCCAGCAGCGCTTGATCGATATAAACGTACCGTTGAACCTTTCACTCTTTCTACGACGTCTTTCTGGCCATTGGTACTGAACCTGCCTTTCTCAGTTTGTGGGTCAAGAACGGACAGATCCTCTGGAACCACGGTTACAAAGATACTCCGGCTGTCCGGTGTCCATTCTATCTGCGCCGCTCCCGCTGTGCTGAGACTAGTATCGGCCAGTTTCCTTAGGTTGTTCTTCGTCTTATCCCAAACCCAAAGCCGTGTCTGCCCACTCCCGTCACGATCCGACACAAAGGCAACGAAGTGTCCGTCGGGGGACCACTTCGCAAGCCAGTTGTTGCCTTTTTCGCCGGTGAGGTTCCTAGCCTCGCCGGTTTCGACGTTTAGAACCCAAATATCTTTTCCCCTCGTGTCGCCGGGAACACCACTACGCCCTGTCGCTCCCTCTCCGACAAGCTTGACCCTTTCATGGCCTTCAACGACGTATGCCAACCATTTGCCATCAGGGGAAAACTCGATAGGAGACACCCCAGTGAAAGAGTTCTCCCGAATCGCTTCCTCCACGGGTAAGGGGTTCGCCTGTTGCGCTTGGCAGGGTGTGAGCGCGAGGGAGGAAGTCAAAACCATGATCGACGCGAAGCGTGAGAATCTGTTGGGCATTTTGCACGCTCCTATTTATAAGAGTGTGTTTGCGAATAGCTGCAGAGATGCGAGTTGCTCGCCGGCTGCATTCACGAACTAAATTAGGGAAAGAGCCTGCGATACACGCGCACGACCCTTTACAGATCGCCACCTCAAAATATCAACTTGAGCGCAAATTGCATCGAGCGCGGGCCACCCATTTGATAGAGCGGACTCAACACACCCAACGAACCCGCAAGCGTGGTTGTGGCTTGCCCAAAGTTAGAGCCAGTGGTGCTGATGCTTCCAAAATTAGGGTGATTGAAAAGGTTAAAGGCCTCGACCCGGAATTGGAGCTTCAGGTTTTCATAAATCGGGAACTCACGACGCACAGCCACGTCCATCTGCCAAGCCCCAAACCCTCTTGTAAAGTTTCGCGGGGCATCGCCGAAACCAGAAGTTACGGTAGCGAAGGCACTGGGATTGATGGCCCGGCCTCCCGGACAACCTTGCCCTGGAGCAAGATCCCCCAACCCTTGGAGAAGAGCGGCGCAATTCGCGCCGTACAGATAGATTGGCTGCCCCGGAATGAGATTCAATCCCGCATAATACACTTGTCCATTCGGTTGTATGAGGGCGTTGCCCTGCAGGGTTACTGGAAAGGCGGTTCGCGCGGTAAAGCGATCATCAAGTCCCCAGTGCCGCAACGCAGCCTTTGCAAATTTGTTATCCCCGAAGCTTGGCAGATCATAGGAGAAAGCCGCCGAAAAATTGTGCCGAACGTCGAAATCACAATTTCCGCGCTGGTAGCCATAATTGAAGTTCTGAGAGCCGTAGTCTATACAATGGGACCATGTGTAGGATGCCAGCGCCGTCAATCCTCGGCTTAGTCTCCTCCGGAGCTGAACTTGCATCGAGTCATAATCCGATGTCAGGCCGTTCTCAATGAAGAAGAACTGACCGGCATTTGGGTCACTAGGCGTAGACACTTCATTCTCTCTGAGCAGTCGCGAGCCGTGGGAACCAACATATGACATTGTCAAGACCTGGGACTTGCCGAGTGCCTGCTCAACACTAATATTCCATTGAAGCGTATACGGTAGCTGGAGATGCGAGGCAAAACCATATGGGGTAAGGCTATATGGAGGAATCGGTGGATTCACGAGAGGAGGAACAAGCGTTGCCGGATTCCCTGGAAACGAAATCGACAGAAACGCTCCCGAGCTAAGCCCTGGCCCATTGTACGCCAAGGAACCGAGCTGCTGACCGGTATCAAAGAAGACGCCGCCTCCGCCCCGTAGAACTGTCTCCTTACCAGTAGAGTCATTCAGTACGTACGCGGCACCTAGCCGAGGGGCGAAGTTGTACCAGGCAGTATGCCAAAGCGGAGTACCCTGTGGCGCCAATGCCCAGTTGTCGGGCCCGGTCCCCTGAACCGTATACGGCATCAATCCCTGCCTAACGCCAGGTGGTGGGTTGACATCCCAACGTAGCCCCAAGGAAAGATGTAAACGCCGCGACAGCCTCCACTCGTCCTGTGCAAATGACGAGAAGTTTGAGTACAACGGATAAAGAGGGGCAGAATTGGAAATTATGCCAAAAGCACTATTGGATTGAACTGCCGCTTCGCTAAAGTATACGTATAGCGCGGCGGGATTTGGGGGTATTGCAAACGGAGCCAAGCGGCGATAGTCCACTCCAAACTTAAATTGGTGGCGACCTGAAGAAAAGTTTACTGTGTCGATCAAGTTCCATTGTTTTTGGCTCGCCACAATCTGCTGCTGAAAGAGTGCCACATAGTACGGACCATACAGTAGCACGATGCCCGATTCCGACCCGGCGCTTAGACCGGAAAGTTCTACTAGATCAGCGGGAGTACTCCCGCCAAACCCGTCGACGGCGATACCGTTAGTTACCGTGTTCGAACTATAGTTCAGCCGGAAATCATTACTGAAACGACTAGTAAGAATACTGCTAGCGCCAGCTGTATAGGTTCGCAGACCATAACCATTCGTCGTGTTCATTGAGGGCGAGTTACCAGCCGTTCCCCGAGAAGCTGAACTGGAACTTGTATCACTGAATCGGAAGAAGATCCTCAGCTTATCGCTTACGGCATGGTCGAACCGGACACCAGTGGAATTGAGCGAACTCGGATTGGACCAACTTCCGATGAATTGAGCAATGCCGTTCGCTGTGTCGTCTATTCCCCCAGGGGTTTGTATGGGAAAGGCATTCAACGCTTGCTGAAGGCCCGCGGGGGCGCTTAGTCGAAGTGCGGCGTCCGGTACGAAGTTGATCGTCGCCGCCTGCGGAGCAACGAGTCGTAGCCCTTCGTAAGACACGAAGAAGAAAGTTTTGTCTCTACCGTTGTATACGCCGGGAATCTTGAGCGGTCCCCCGAATGTGCCCCCAAAATCATTCTGACGCACGCCGGGTTCTTTAACACCAAAGTAGTCATTGAACCAGTCCTCGGCGTCGAAAGCGCCGTTCCGCAAGTAGTCATAGGCAGTACCGTGCCATTGATTTGTGCCCGATTTCGTATCGAATGCAAATTGGCCGCCAGGGTTGCGCCCATACGCGGCCGAGTATGTCGAGCTCTGTACGCGAAACTCCTGGAGGGACTCCACTGAGACCAAGGCCTGTGTGGTACCGAAAGCGGTCGATGCAGGAAGCCCCCCGCTCGCTGCCGGGCCAACAAACATGTTGATCCCAGGCGCCCCACCCACGTTGGCGCTCACCCCATCCACGGTGTAATAGTTCGCATCGGTGCGCTGTCCATTCACGCTGAATTCTCCAGTTTGCCCAACCGCACCCCCCGTTTGAGGGCTATTCGTCACAATTCCAGGTGTGAGCAAAATCAAATCCTGGAAGCTGCGGCCATTCAGCGGCATGTTTTTGACATATGCTTGGTCTATCACCGTACTCACCGAACCATCTGATGTGTCCACGTTTAGGGCGTTGGCTTCTACAGTGACGCTCTCTGCAACGGATCCAAGTTGAAGCCGAAAGTTCTGCTCGATGTGGTCTTGAACATTGACGATCAGGCCAAGGAAATCAACTTGCTTAAAGCCCGGTTTTTGCACCGTGATCTGATACTGGCCGGGCTGAAGGCTGGCGAAGAGGTAGATGCCCGTATTGTTTGTTGTGACGGTTTGTACGGCTCCACGCTCGACACTTTGGAGCTTTACTTGTGCTCCAGGCACAACGGCTCCAGTAGAGTCCGTAATCAGCCCGGAGACCGTGGCCGTCTCCGTCTGCCCGACGGCCCTAGGTGCAAACCACAAAGCAATCAGTAAGAAGCCACAGGCGAACCGCATCAGGCGCGTCATTCTCATGGCGGTGTAATCCCCCTCTTCTTTGGTATGCCCGCGAAGTAGGAAAAATTCGCCAAAGAAGAGCAAAGATTCTTTCGGTCTTCCACAAAGGGAAGTGGGGACGAAGGGGGCTACGGATGGTTCGCGGGGCTTCCGAAGTACGCGTATAGGACCTTTTTGCCGTGGGGTTCATCGAAGTGCTTGTTGGCGGATTCAGCGGTCACGAACACGGAGTTGATTTGAGCGAGAACGCCTGGGTCGTCGAAAGTCATCGCCCACCGGTTCTGGCTAGCATCGTCCTTGTGCAGAATGCCCAGACTGTGCGTCACTTCCTTGACACCAGCCTTTCCTCCCCACACGTGAAAGACGACATTGGCCTTGAATTGACGGGAATCATCCAAGTCGTAGGCGTAGAACACGAGCGATTTGCCTTCGATGTAGAAAACTCGCCCGAACGACCGCTGGCGCTTTCCATTGGGATCTGCGTCGTAGACATCCACGATATGCAGGTTCCGGGCGGCTACGAGTTCTCCCATCTCGCTCTCAGCGGATTTCAGGTCGCGCTCCCGCTGCAGATCCGCTGAGGTTGCGTCCAGTCGGGCACCGAGTTCGTCACTGGTTTGCTTCTGAATCGCAACGTTCACATCCGACTCGGCCAGGCGCTGGTTCAGCCGATCAACTTGGGCTTGCAGAGTCGCAACCTGCTCACCGCTTTGCTGAGTGATTGCAGGTGATGCCTGTGCCGGTCCGCTGGCAGCCTGAGTTGTCAGAATGGTGAGCTTCTCTTTCGCAGCGCTCAACTCCTTACTCAAGGACTTCCGATCGCTCTCAGCTCTCGCTAACTCTTCCTTCATGCTGACGAGCTTCGTTTCTAATTCCGACTTCTGTCGCTCAAGCTCATTTACTCGATCAGAGTCAATCGGCTTAGCTGTTCTCTCAAGAGTCGAGGACTTGGGCGCAACCACTGGCCGCGCTTGTGTCAATTGCAGGCGCTGCTGCACACTTCTACGCGTGCCGGCATAGTAGGCAGCAACTGCAATAATCACGCATCCGGTCGCAACTGCGAACCATCGCCACGTGCGAGGGGAGAAAACTGCTTTTGACGTTTGCGGCGGCGATGGTTTCTCTTCAGGGACAAGTTTGACGGTTCTTCGTTCCTGCGAGATCGGCAACGCGTTCACCGCGGGCGCGGGGAATGGACACAATGCTCTCCCATTTTCGTTGCCGGTCGTTTCAGAAGCAAGTCGCACGAAAAACCGTTCCCGAATGCCTTGAGGCGGGAGAATCTTTGGTGCTGGTCCATGTTTTTCGGCGAGCAACGGCATCGCTTGCACGCTGACTTGGGCAATCGATTCGAGGAATTTGCGGCAAGAATCACACCCTGCGATGTGCTCGTCCAATTCGCACATCTGCGCACCGCCGAGCTGCCCCGTGACGGCCAGCGTGCACATCTTTTCAAAACGGCGGTGTTTCGTCGGCCAGAGCCTGCTTGCTGACTCCAAGAGTGTCCTATCCTTTCTCATTGGCGTTTCCAAATACCGCGCGCAAGGCCGCTACGCCCCGTTGCAAATGGTGTCGCACAGCGTGTGGGGACTCGCCGAGGCGGCGAGCAATTTCTTCGGCGGTCAGCCCCTCGTAATAGGTCATCTCAACGACTTGCCGCTGGCGCGGTTTAAGATTTCCTAACATTTGTTCCGCCAGCCGAACTGCCTCCGGCAACTCGCCCCATAACGCTCGACCCGAGCCAACCTCGATTGCAGCTTCCAAGTTCTCCCAGCGGTAGAAGTGGTTCGAGACCAGATGCCGCTTCCGGTGTAGCGCCCGGTGATATGCGTACTGTAGGAGCCACACTTTGAGTATGCCCTTGTGGGAGTCAAAATTCGCCATCGCACGGAAAACATCAAGGAAGACGTTTTGAACAATATCCTCGGCCTCGCCTGAATCGCGCACGATTCGTACTGCCACATCGAAAACAAGACGGTGATAACGGTCAAAAACAATGGCCAGCGCGTCGTGACGGCCGGTCGTAGCCTGCTGCATTAGCTCTTCGTCGGAGAGCATGCAGAGGTCATCGGATTGAAGTTCGCACGACGGCTTAGAGAGGCTCATTTCGTCCGACCACACCCTGCTGCCTCGGGGACAAAATTGCAGGAGGCGACTACTTTCTATAACACAACTATGACATTCAAGGTGCGACTTTATTTTGAGTCGCGAGTGGCCAAATTTGCCGCTGGCGCGGGCATACTTTTACACGTGCTCCTAGAGTCTCATGGTTTGAGCGTAACGCGGACGCAAGGATGAAGTCAGAAGTCCCCGAGGTGTCTTTCGAATCGCCCGATCTGGTGGCAGCGGTCAAAGTCATCGGTGGAAAATGGAAGATCCGGATCATTTGCCTCCTTTTCGGTGGGACGAAGCGGTTTGGTGAACTCCGCCGGTTGCTGGCGGGAGTGCACCGTGGAACGCTCACCTACGAACTGCGCGGCTTGGAAGCTGACGGAATCGTTCAACGCACTCAATACCTGACCATCCCGCCAACCGTTGAGTACACGCTCACAGCGACGGGAGCTGCGCTCAAACCAGCGTTCGTTGCTTTGTCGCGATGGAATCAGGCCAGTAAGAGGAATCGTCCCGCTTCACCAATCGAGAAGAAGTAGGTACGTCTCTTGTATCGCAGATCAAACAGGTGTCGCTCGGATTCCGGGAGGGCCGCTGCAGGAGTCACTGGATACTGTCGATCTCGACACAGTCGAATGCTCGGGTTGTGGACGGATCGAGAACGTGATTTGGCTCAACTTCAGTGTCCACGCTGTTCCACTCGGGATAAACGGCCCCGCCGGGTAGGGGATTCAACTTGAGGGCTCCGTCGCTGTTTGCCGCTTGGCGTAGAACGTCGGCCACCAAATGGCACAGTTGGTCGGGCGTAGGATTTCGGATATCCAGGATTAGATCGAAGCAGATTTCGGCACGAACTCCGATCCGATGTTGATATCGGGTGGCCATCTTCGTTACCTCCATTGGCAGTGGACCATGGCCGACGAAAGGTAAAGGAGATCAGCGACAGAAGAGCAGCCTCCAGAATGAATCGGCTATGGACAGCACAATCACATTATCGCCAAGAACGACCCTCAGGCTCAAGAATTCCGGCCAAACACAGCCCAGCCCACAGCTGATAGTGACTTCTTGAAGCCGAATGTATCCTATAGGCGAAATGTAGCCCAAAGAATACCGCCATGCTTATAGCGTGGCAACTGAAGATGTCTGCCTACGATTCGGGAAGCGTGTTCGAAAGCTCCGGAAAGAAAGGGGCTGGACCCAAACGTACCTTGCCGTTCATACGGGGCTGGGCAGGCCTTTCATTTCCAATCTGGAAACTGGCAAGAAGGAGCCTTGCCTCCGCTCCCTGGAAATCCTCGCCTTGGCGTTTGATTTGTCACTCGGCCAACTCATGCGCCGCCTCTGACATTGCCTGGCGGTGCCACGTGATCCTGGGAGTCTACTAGGATTTCTGACTGCTTTGGATCATCTGTGCTCGTTCTTCCGCGAATACCTCGTGCGCGATTCGCAATAGGTTCCGAACCAAAGGGCTACGGATGTCCCTGCGGTAGGCGAGTCCAACGTCGAGCATCGGCAGACCTGGAAGGGAGCGAAGAACGATTCTCTTCGATTCAAAACGCACCGAACTCGCTCGCACGACCGCTATCCCTTCACCGCTGGCCACGAAATCGAACGCCTGTACCAAGGTGATGACATCGAGTGTCCTCTCCGGGCGGTAGCCCCAGACTCGTAGACCTTCCAGCACCTTGTCATGTGCCAGGTCGGCAGTTGAGGAAAGCAACACTAGCCGCTGGTTCTTGAGTTGTCGTGGCGCGATGGATTTCACTGCAGCCAGCTTGTCATGCCGTGGGAGGGCCAGAAGCAGAGGCTCCCGAGATACGTTCAGGATCGCGAGCCTGCGGCACCGTACTGGGAGCTCAATTAGTCCAGCATGAAGATCGCTGCGCATGACCCACTCTGCCTGTTCGGTAGCCAGCCCGGCGACGAACTGAAACTGCACCTCAGGATATCTCTTTTCAAAGGCGTTTCTTATCCTGAAGAAGAGTTGGAGGTCAACCAAAGGTGAGACACCAAGCAGCAACTTGCCGAGTTGGCCGGCACCCGCGGCTCGGGCCATGGAGGCTGCGCGGTCGGCATAGAGGAGAGCTTGCTGAGCATTTTCGATGAACACTCGTCCGGGCTCCGTGACCTCGACTTTCTTGCGAGTGCGCTTGAACAATTCCACGCCCAGTTCTTCCTCCACATTGCGAATCTGCTTGCTCAGAGAGGGCTGAGCGATATGCACACGTTCAGCCGCCCGCGTGAAGTGCAATTCATTGCCGACAGCGAGAATGTAGCGCATGGTGCGGAGTTCTATCCCCGGATACAAAACTGACTCCTATCCAGAGCTCAACACGACACACGTGCGGCTAAGCGTGTTTTTGTTCGTGCCCCCTCGTTAGCCAGTATCAACGGATTAAGTCCTCCTGAGAAGAAGTCACATTCATTGGCCCAAGTCTCAATCGCAAACCGGCAAGCTGCCGATGGTGTCAACCCCGCTCTGTCGAACAGTCCAAGACTTCGCAGACGTAGCGTCGGCATTGTTCCCGACCTAGATGCACAACGGCATCGATACCGGCTCTTATCTCCGCTTCAACGGGATGCTGCTGTTGGTTGGACAACCCACGAAGGGCAAGATTGGTGAGGCGACGTAGCGCCCCATTAGCGCTATTCGCATGAATTGTCGCGAGCATACCGCGATGCCCGGTATTCAGGGCGTCGAGGAGAGTGCGCGCTTCGGCACCGCGCACCTCACCAACGATGATCCGGTCCGGGCGATGGCGGAGGATGGCTTTCAGCAGGTCGTCGAAAGTGATCGTGCTCTTGTGGGTATCGAGCTGAGCCTCAGCGGAGACGACGTGCGGTTTTCGGATCGCAAGCTCTGCCGTGTCTTCAATGATCAGAATGCGATCTTCGTCGGGGATGGAATTCGCGAGGATGTTTACGAGCGTCGTCTTGCCAGTGCCGGTTCCACCGGATACCAGGATATTGTCGCCGCGATGGACAGCCTCCTGAAGTCTCGCCGCCAGTTCTGACGTGATGAAGTCTTGGGAAACTAAGTCGTCCATCTTGAGTTTCCGGGAAGTGAACTTCCGAATGGTAAGTAGGGGTCGGGGGTTCACCACTGGAGGGATGATGGCGGCTAGGCGGCTGCCGTCTGGCAGGCGCAGGTTCATGATCGGGCTGTCTGCATCGAGCTTCTTCCCGAAGCGGTTGGCGATCACCTCCAGTCCGGCTTCGAGCGCACCCTGCTCGAAGCGAATCCTATGCAGGTGGACCTTCTCTCCACCCTCCTCGATCCACACAGACGAGTCAGGATTGACCATGATTTCGCTCACTGTGTCACTCAACAGCAGGTGCTCGATCGGACGGAAGAACGGCAGGATCAAGTCGAAGCTCATCTGAGATTGCTCCTCTGAATCAGTTTGGGATCAAAATTGATGCGCACCTGCTCAAACCACGTCATGTCCGTTGGCAGGAAGTCCAGCTTGAGGTAGCAGTAGGTGGCTGGAAGCGGATGGATTCCATCGAAAGCAACCACGATGGACTGTGCATTCTTGAGCTCAAAGAAAGCACGCTCGTCGAAGATCGGCTCCTTAGATTTCTGATAGTGCTTGGAAGCCGAGACGCTGCCCTTGTTGGACGACGTGCGCCCGCTCAGCCAGCCCACTTGGGCATTGTTACTGGATTCCGA